>NZ_LLZN01000046.1 GCF_001509795.1 Streptomyces sp. NRRL WC-3605
CCCCCAGCCGGCCCCCTCCACACCGGACGCCACCCCGTCCCCGGCCACCCTCCCGGCCCCGGCGACACCCCCCGCCACGCCGGAGCCGGCCGGGGCGGCGACACCGGCCCCGACCCCGGCGCCCACCACCCCGCAGGCCCCGCACTGCACCCTGCTGGACCTGGAGAAGTGGCTGGAGCAGCAGCTCGGCGGCCGGCTCTCCGCGTGCCTGGACTGGGCGGAGCGCTACCGCTGAGCCGCCGGCTCGGCGGCGTCCCGGCGCAGCACCTCCTTGGCCCGCCGCCGCGCGGCCGCCTCCGCGACCGCGGCCCCCAGGAGCGGGGCGGTGCGCCGCCGGGCCAGCAGGAACCGCTGGTTGACGACCGTCGTCGGCAGCCAGCGGTACTTGTACGGCTCCGCGCCCCGCAGCAGGCTCAGCGTGCGCAGCCCGTCCGACCCGAGATGCCCGGTCGCCCCGTGCAGCAGCATCGTCGCCACGTCCACCCGGCGCTGCCGCAGCTGCGGGTCGAAGCCGTACAGGTACATGCCGGCCAGCGCGCCCGACAGCAGCGAGATGTTGACCGCCACCACCGAGCCGTCCAGCACGAACTCCGTCGTCGCCACCTCCCCGGAGCGGGCCAGCGGGACCGCCGCGCGGACCAGGTGCTCCATGAACCGCGGCCGCAGATGCTCGGGCGACACCTGCCGGCCCTGCCACTGCAGCCGGTGCAGCTCCAGGAGCCGGCGCAGCGCGGCCTCCGTGTCCTCGTGGGGCACGACCCGCCACTGCACCCCGAGCCGGGACAGCTGGTTGACCTTGCTGCGGATCCGCCGGGCCCGGCCCGTCGGCAGCCGCCCCACCAGCTCCTCCATGGGGAGCGCGGGCAGTTCCAGGCAGAGCGAGTCGCGCAGCCGCTGCCGCGGACCGCGCCAGGACAGGAACACCCGCTCCATCGCGCCGCCCGGCCGCACCTCGCGGAAGTCCACCAGGGCCGTACGGGCCAGGTCGGCCAGGGCGTCCGCGAGCGCCGCCGCGGCCGGCGCGCCCGCCGCCTCGTCGACCAGCACGTCGCAGAAGTCCGTGATGGTGCCGCCGAGCGGCACCAGCGCCGGCAGCGGGCCGTGCACCCGCATCAGCGGCGCCGCCGCCACCAGTTCGTCACCCCGGCGCACCAGGACCAGCCGCAGCCGGCCCGGCCTGCCGTACGACAGCCACCACGAGTGCAGCCAGGCGTGGCTCTGGAACGCCGTCGCCGACGGGCAGGCCCGGTGCAGCCGGCCCCACGCCTCGGCGAGTCCCGCGAAGGCGTGCTCGTCGGTGCACACCTCCGCCGTCAGCCGCCGTGCGGACGCCGTCATCCGCGGGTCTCCTGGACGTCGGCGGCCCCGGCGGGACCCGGCACCGACGCCCGGCCCAGGTCCTCCTCCGCGCCCGGCCCACCGGACCGCCGGCGCGGCCGGGCCAGCATCGCCAGACCGCCGAGCAGCCCGCCGGCGCTCGCGCCCACCAGCGCGGTCAGCCCCGGCGACGCCGACGACGGCTCGCCCGGGCGCAGCGCACGGGACAGGTTCTCCAGCCGGATGCCGGTCCGGTCCTTGGCGTAGCCCGCCTCGGTGACCAGCGCGCGGGACACGGCGTTGGCGATGTCGACGGCCTGCCCGGGGCTGGACGAGGTCGCCGAGACCGCGACCATCGGCGCGTCCGGCGACGTGGCCACCTCCACGCTCTCGCGCAGCGTCGACACCGGCACATTCGCCCACATCTGGGCGTCCCCGAGCACCGCGAGCTGGGTGGCGACCCGGCCGTAGGCCTGCGCGAAGCCCAGCGCGTCGGTGCAGTCGGCCTCGGTCGTGCCGTTCGGCACGGCCACCACGGAACTGGTCGCCGTGTACTGCGGGGGCTTCACCAGCCCGTACACGCCACCGGCCAGGGCACCGGTCAGCGCGGTGGCGGGCACCAGCGCCCACACGGGCAGCCGTCCGAGCCGGGCACGGGCCCGGTCCCACAGCGGAGCGCGCTCAGCGGGGTTGTCTGTCATGAGGGACTCACTTCCAGGTTCGAGCCGGCCGAAGCGGCCGTGTACAGATCCATCAGCTGCCGCGCGGTCCGCGCGATGTCGTAGTGCCGCACCACGTCCGGGGCGCACCGCTCGGCGGGCCCGACCGCCCGCAGCGCCAGCAGTTCCCGCGCGTACGCCCCGGCCCCGCCGACGACCCGCCGCGCGCCGGGCACCGCCCGCGCCGGCAGGTCCTCGACGGCCGGGCAGCTCGCGTACCGCACGGGCAGCCCGGCGGCCAGCGCCTCCAGCACCGCCAGCCCGAAGGACTCCTCCGGCGACGGCGACGCGAGCACGTCCATCGCGGACAGCAGGGCGGGCAGATCGGGCGCGCCGTCGTGCGGGTCGGGCAGGTACGGCCGTTCACCGGTCAGCACCAGCCGGGCATCGACGCCCCGTTCCCGGGCGGCGCGGCGCAGCGCCGCATCCTCGGGCCCGCCGCCGACCAGCAGCAGCCGTACGTCGTCCGGGAGCTGGGCCAGCGCCGCCACCAGCAGGTCGAACCGCTTGCCGGGGGCCAGACGCCCCACACCGCCGACGACGTACGCGTCCTCGGGCAGCCCGTAGTACGCGCGCGCCTCCTTGCGGCGCACCTCGTCGTAGGAGAACCGGGACGCGTCGATGCCGTTCGGGATGACCCGGATGCGCTGCCCCGGCACACCCCAGCGCCGCAGCCGTTGCGCCACCGTCGGCGAGACGGCGACCGTGACGCGCCCGAGGCGCTCGCCCGCCAGGTACAGCGCCCGCACCCCGGGGCTGTGCGGGCGCCCCTCCAGCCGGGTCGCGCCGATCGAGTGCTCGGTTGCCACGACGGCCCGCACCCCGGCCAGCCGCGCGGCGAGCCGCCCGTACAGGCAGGCCCGGTACAGATGCGTGTGCACCAGGTCGTAGCCGCCGCCCCGGATCAGCCGGGTCAGCCGGGGCAGGACGTCCAGGTCCCGGTTGCCGCCCATCCCGAGGTGGGCGACCCGGACCCCGTCGGCCGCCAGACCGGCGGCGACCGGTCCGGGGTTGGTCAGCGTCACCACGTCGCAGCGCGCCGGGAGATGCCGCAGCAGCAGCCGCAGCTGCTGTTCCGCGCCGCCGACGCCGAGACCGGTGATGACGTGCAGGACCCTCACGCCGCCTCCAGGGCCCGGCCGTAGACGCGGGCCAGCCGCCGCTTGAGCTCCAGCCGCACCGAGTTGTCGGCCTGCCCCATGTGGATGCGGGGCAGCGCGAAGTCGCCGCGGGCCGGCGGGGAGGGCGCGATCGCGCACGCGTAGCGGTAGCCGGCCCGGCGCACGGCGTCGACGGCCCGCGCGTCGTGGTAGCCGTACGGGTAGCAGAACCCGACCACGTCGTCGCCGACGAGCGCGGCGAGCCGCTGCCGGCTCTCGGCGACCTCGGTGTGCAGCACCTCGTCGGGCGCGCGGGTCAGATCGAGGTGCGTCATCCCGTGCGAGGCGACCTCCATCCCGGCCGCCGCCGCCTCGCGCACCCCGTCCTCGTCCAGCAGCGCCTTGCGAGGGCCCGTCGGCTCCCACACGTTCGTGCCGCCGAGCAGCCCGGGCAGCACGAACACCGTGGCCGTGAAGCCGCGGCGGCGCAGCACGGGCAGCGCCTCGCCGACGAAGTCGGTGTAGCCGTCGTCGAAGGTCAGCCCGACCAGGCCGCGTTCGGTGCCCCGGTCCCGGGCCGCGAGCAGCTCGCGCACGCTCACCCCGCGCAGCCCGCGCCCGGCCAGCCAGGCGAGCTGCCGCTCCAGGCGTGCCGGGGTGACGGTCACGTTGTACGGGTCGTCGGGGTCGGTGGAGACCGAGTGGTACATGGCCACCCAGGCGGCGGAGTCCCGCCTGCGGCGGCCCCCCACGACGGGCTGGGGCACGGGTTCGGCCACGCGCGGCGCGGCGGAGATGTCAGCGACCATGACGGAGCTTTCGTGTGAGAGGGCTGCGGACGGAATGCGGGAGGGAAAGCAGCAGGGAGCGGACGCCCGCCGCGTCGAGGAGCCACGCCAGCGCCACGAACACGGCGCTCGCACAGGCGCAGCCGGCGGCGGCGGACAGCGCGGGGGCGTCGGCCAGACCGGCGCCGAACAGCCCGGCGAGGGTGGCGCCCACGGCGGCAGCCACCGGGCGGGCCAGCGCCCCCGCGACCCGGGGGACCCGCACCGGCACCGACTGCGGGCCCAGCCCGAGCAGCAGGAGCAGCGCGGTCAGGGTGATGCCGGCCGCGTTCGCGGCCGCGATCCCGCGCGCCCCCCACGGCCCCACGGCCCAGGCGCTCAGCCCGATGGTGGCGACCGCGCCGATGCCCATGACGGCCGGCGGGTACCAGCTGGTGCGGCCCGTCGAGAAGTACGACCGCACGAGCGCGCCCACCAGGGTGTGCCCCAGCAGCCCGAGCGCGTACACCCTCATGACCGAGGCGGTCGCGGCGGTGTCCCCGGCGGTGAACGCGCCCCGCTGGAACAGCAGCTGCACGATCCCCGGCGCGCAGGCCACCACCACGCTCGTGCCGAACAGCACCACGCAGGCCATCAGCACCAGGTCCCGCTCGACCCGGTCCCGCGCCCGCCGGACGTCGCCCTCGGCGACGGCCCGCGCCACCACCGGGAAGGTCACTACGCACACCATCATCGCCAGCGACATCGGCAACTGGGCGACCTTCTGGGCGTAGTTGAGGTGCGAGATGGCACCGGCCGGCAGCCCGGAGGCGAAGTACCGCTCGATGAGGACCTGCGACTGCCGGCCCACCGCGAACAGCAGCACCGCGCACACCAGGCCCACCGTGAAGGCCCGCACACCGTCCCGGTCCTGACCGGGTGTGCGCGGGGCACCGGTCCCGGCCGGCCGCCGCGCGAGGCGCCGCCACAGCGACGGCGCCTGCGCGAGCGCCATGGCGCACCCGCCGAGCGCGACCCCGAGCGCCGCCGCCCGCACACCCCAGCGCGCGGCGAGTACGGACATCGTCGCGATGATGACCGCGTTGTACGCGATGTAGATGGCGCCCGGCGCGAGATAGCTGCGGTGCGCGCGCAGCGCCGCGCTGCAGTACCCGGCCAGACCGAAGCTCAGCACACAGGTCCCGGTCAGCCGGGTGCAGTCCACCGCGAGCGACGCGTCGGACAGCCCCGGCGCGAGCACCGCGACCAGCAGCGGCGCCCCGAGCACGAGGAGGGCGGCCGCGCCGGCCAGGGCCAGGCACAGCCGCGGCAGCGAGGCGGCCACCAGGGCCCGCACCGGGTCGGGACCGGCCGGCCCGCGCCCACGCCGCGCGAGCGCCAGGCTGAACGCCGGTACGAGCACGAACGCCATGCCGTCCTCGATCAGCAGCGTCGACGCCATCTCCGGGACCGTCCAGGCCACCAGGAACGCGTCGGTCTCCGCCCCGGCGCCGAAGAGATGCGCGAGCGTCTGGTCCCGGCCGAGCCCGAGCACCGCCGCCGCCATCGACAGCGCGGCCGACAGCAGCGTCGCCCGCGCGAGGAAACGCCCCGACACGACCCCCGCCGCGCGGGGCGCGGCGTCCGGCGCGGGACCGGCCGGCCGCGGGACACCGTCGCCCGCCGCAGCGCCCCCGCTCCCCGCCGGGGCGTCCGAGCGTTCCTCCGCGCGGGACCTCACCGGGCCCCCGCTTCCCGGGCCGCGTCCCCGGACAGCGCCCACCAGCCGGCCAGCCCGAGGCAGACCGCCGTCAGCACGGTCGACGGCCCGCCGATGTCGGCGTACAGGAAGTTGACGAGCTGCCACAGCAGCAGTCCGCAGGACACCAGCGCGCAGTCCCGGACGCGGCCCGCACCGCGCCGCAGCCGGCGCAGCGCGCACACCAGCAGTGCCAGCCAGCTGCCCGCGACCGTGACCAGGCCCAGCAGCCCCTGCTCGCTCAGCAGCAGCAGATACATGTTGTGCGGCGACAGCAGCGGCTGCCGCACGAACGCCTGCCCGGCGCCCTCGGTGTCGCTGCCCGACGACAGCGCCAGCGAGGCGTGCCCGTCGCGGTGCGCGGGGAAGCCCTTCAGACCGACACCGGTCAGCGGGTGCGCGCTCCACATGTCCGTGGCGGCCGCCCACATCGTGTACCGGTCGACGACCGACTGGTCAGGGGCGTCGGTGACCTGCGTGATGCTGGTCAGCCGCTCCTCCAGCGCCGCCGCGCCCACCCCGAACCCGCCCACCAGCACCACGGCCGCCGCGACCACGGCCGCGAACACCTTCGCCGCCCGCCGCACCCCGGCCAGCAGCAGGACCACTGCGCAGGTCACGGCCGTGGCGATCCACGCGCCCCGGCTGAACGACACCGCGAGCGGCACGAGCAGCACCGCCGCGCACCCGGCCGCCACCAGCCGCTGCCGCACCGACCGCGTGCCGAGCGCCAGCCCGGTCGCGGCCACCACGCCGAGCGCCACGACGTTCGCCATCCCCATCACGTCGGACGGCCCGAACGTCCCCACCGCCCGGACGAACGCTCCCTGGTACGACGCCCCGGTGCCGGTCAGGTACTGCTTGACGCCGATCCCGCCCTGCCACAGCGCCAGGCCGACCAGGGACCACAGCAGCAGCCGCGCCCCGCGCCGGTCGCGCACCAGCAGCGTCACCGCGACCGGGATCAGCACGAACACCTGGAGGTGCCGGGCCAGTCCGGTCAGCGCGTCCCCGGAGGTCGCGGCGCCCGTCGCGGCCAGCGCGATGCCCACCACCGGCAGCCCGAGCACCAGCACGGCGGTCCGGGACAGCGGCCGCCGCCCGCGTACCACCGCCTGCCCGACGGCACACAGCACGGCCAGCGCCGAGGCCGCGTCGGCCGGAGTGACGGAACCGCCCGCCCGGACCGGGAGACCGAGCAGCACGACGATCGCCACGACCGGCAGCACCGGCAGCAGCGGCAGGACCGGGCGCAGCCGGGGCGGCACGGGCAGCGTGGGCGTGGTCCGGGTCAGGACCGCGGGGGACGTCGTCATCGTGGGCTCAGCTCCCCGTCGGCCGGACGAACTGGGCCGCCGTGCGCAGCAGGATGCAGACGTCCTGCCACAGCGACCATTCGTCGATGTAGGCGTTGTCGTAGCGGGCCCGGTCCTCGATCGAGGTGTCGCCGCGCAGCCCGTTGATCTGCGCCAGCCCGGTGATCCCGGTGCGCATCCGGTGCCGCGCCGGATAGCCGGGGTGCGCCTGGCTGAACCGGTCCACGAAGTACGGCCGTTCGGGCCGCGGGCCGACCAGGCTCATGTCCCCGCGGAAGACGTTCCACAGCTGGAGCAGCTCGTCCAGGGAGGTGCGGCGCAGGAAGTGGCAGAAGCGGCTCATGTCCTGCTGGTTCGCGACGCTCCAGCGGGTCGCCGCCTCGTGCTCGCTGGCGGGCCGGTGCGTGCGCAGCTTCAGCATCGTGAACGGCCGCCCGTCGCGCCCGATCCGCTCCTGCCGGAAGACGACGCCGGGCCCGTCCATGACCCGCAGCGCCAGCGCGCACCCCAGCAGCACCGGGCCGGTCAGGACCAGCAGCGCGCCCGAGAGCAGCACGTCCAGCAGCCGCTTGAGGCCCGCGCCGGGCCGCCGCCCGTCCTCCTGCCGCAGCGGCCTGCGCGCGAAGCCGGCCAGATGCCCGGTCCGCCCGCCCAGGCCGTACGGCCCGGAGTCGGCGTCCAGCTCCCACAAAGCGCACCCCGACGCGGCCAGCCCCCGCAGCACCGCCGCCTGTTCCACCCGGGTCGCGGCCCCCACGACCAGTACCGCCCCCACCCGGTCGCGGGCCAGCGCCCGGCGCGCCTCCAGAGCCGTCGTGAACACCGGCAGCCCCGTCTCGTCGGCCACGTCACCGGGCGCGTCCATGCCCTCGGCGACCAGCCCGACCGGCCGCACCCCGCACCCCGGGCGGCGCAGCAGTGCGGCGGCCACCTGCCGGGCCGTCGCGACCGGGCCGACGATCAGCGCCGGCGACGGCCGCCGCCGCAGCGCCCGGCGCCGCAGCCCCTGCACCACCGCCCGGCCCGCGCACGCCGCCGCACCGTGCACGGCGACGACGGCGACCAGGGCCGACGGCGACAGCGACCACGGCGACAGCGCCGCCACCACCGCCCAGCCGACCGCGATCCGGCCGCAGACGGCCGGCACGTCGTCCAGCGCCCCGCGTACCAGCGAGGTGTCGTACAGCCCGGCCCACCGGTTCAGTGCGAAGACCCCGACCGCCAGGACGGCGAGGACCAGCGGATCCCGGTGCGCGGCGGGCAGCGCCAGCGCCCCCGCCAGGACCGCGACGCCGTCGGCGAGCCACAGCGACAGCCGCGCGTCCGGCCGGCGGCGGCGCGGCCCGCGCCCGGCGGCCGGCCCCCGTCCGCCGGGGAGCCCGCCGGGGGCCGGAACGGAGAGGGCGCCCTCGGGCGCCCGATGCTGCCCCGCGGGCGAGGCGACGAAGCTTTCCGCGGTCATGAGGTGATGCACTTCCTGCCCTCGTAAGGTCCGACGACCGGCGCGGTGGGACCACCGAGCAGCTCGCGGTACACGTCGGTCACGGCGTCCGTGGCGCGCCGCAGATCGTGGGCGGCGAGCGTGTGCGCCCGGGCCAGCGCGCCGAGTTCCGCGCGCAGCGGCGCGTCGAGCAGCAGCGCCGAGAGCGCCCGGGCCAGCGCGGCGGGGTCGTCCGGCGGCACCAGACAGGCCGCACGCGCCGCGGACGGCAGGCTCTCGCGGGCCCCGTCCACGTCCGTCACCACGACCGGCCGGCCGCACGCCATCGCCTCCAGTGGCGCCAGCGCCATGCCCTCCCAGCGGGACGGCAGCACCACGACGTCGGCGGCCCGGTACCAGGGCGCGGCGTCCGCCACGGCCCCGGCGAACCGCACCGAGCCGGGGGCGCCGCGCCGCAGCCGCTCCCCGTCCGGACCGTCACCGACCAGCACCAGCCGGGCGTCCGGCACCCGCCGCACCACCTCCGGCCAGGCGCCGAGGAGCACGTCCTGCCCCTTCTGACGGCACAGCCGGCCCACGCACACCACCAGCGGCACGCCCTCCGCGTCCGCCCGCCCGCCCTCCGGCCGGAACCTCGCGGTGTCCACCCCGTTGGGGACCACCCGCCACTCGGCCCCGATCCCGCGCCGCCGCCCGGTGCGCCGCTCGGCCTCGCTCACGCACACCACCCGGGCCGCCCAGCGCGCCCCCCACCGCTCCCAGCCCAGCGCCACCCGGTTCACGACGGGACCGGCGGCCTCGAACGACCAGGCGTGCGGCTGGAACACCGTCGGCAGGGCGCCGCGCACCGCCAGCCGGGCGGCGAGCCCCGCCTTCGCGCTGTGCGCGTGCACCAGATCGGGCCGCACCTCGCGCACCAGCCGCGCCAGCCGCCGCACCTCGCCGGGCAGCCGGGGTCCCGGAGCACGGGTCGCGTCCCAGCGGCGTACGGCGCAGCCCAGCGCGGTCAGCGTGTCCGTCAGGGTGCCGCCGGGCGGCGCGGCCACCGTCACCCGCCAGCCGACGGCGAGCTGAGCCGCCGCCAGGTCCGCCACGACCCGCGCCACACCGCCCTCGACGGGCTGGGCGACATGCAGGATGTGCGGCGCAACACGCATGACCGAGGCTGCCCTTCCGCAGAAAAGAGTCCGAACCAGCAACACGATGTGTGGCGCGCGTCCCCGCTGTAAGATTCCGCACCCGTTCACCTGGCTCTGTGGTCCAAACGGCCTTTTGGACACATGAGATGAACAGCACCAGCCACTTATCCATATTTATCGCCGATAGGGTCGGCGATCGTGGAGCGGACCCGTTTCCCGAGTGGTTTCCCCTGCCGGACCACCCGTTTGGAGCCGTGGTCCTGGGTGGTTTCCCGCGTCCACCCGATCAGCAGGCCCCGTGCCCTGTTCGGTATCCCCGAATTCGACAGCCCGGTCGAGGGCGGAGACGGTGATCGCACGACCCGAAACTCGCCGGAGGGAAACTCCATTGCGTGCTCCGACCACACGGCACATCGCCTCCTCGGCCCTGTGCACGGCTCTCCTCCTGGGTGCGGTGGCGCCGGCCCTCGCCGCCGGCCCCGACGACACCCGCCCCGCTTCCCGGACGGCCGCCGCGGACCAGCGGGCGGTGCTCCGGGGCCAGACCGGCGCGCTGGCCGGCCTCGGCACCGTCCTGACACCCGTGACCCGCCTGCTGGACGCCGCGCTCGCCGCGGACGACGACCCGCTCACCGCGGCGGAGGCCAAGAAGCTCGCCGAGGCGGCCCGGGAGGCCGTCGCCCAGGCCCGCGAGGAGGCGCTGGCCGAGGCCGAGAAGGAGCTGGCGGCCGCCAGCGAGCAGGCGGAACAGGCCCGTGAGCAGGCGGAACAGGCCCGCAAGGAGGCCGCGGAGGCGCGCGAGGAGGCCCTCACCGAGGCCGGTGTGGACACGGGGACCACCGCCTCGAACCTCACGCCGGGCGCCCTCGACGGCCTGGGCAAGGCCGTGGAGGACCTCCTGGCCGCCCTGCTGTCGGGAGGGACCGGGCAGGTGGACCCGGCGGCCGACAACGTGGTGAAGAAGCTCGTGGACGTATCCGTCGCCACCCTGCTCGACCGCGGCCTGCCCGCCACGAGTCTGCCCGGCCTGCCGTCCACCGAGACCGGGACCGGTGCCTGAGGCGAAGCAGCCGCCGATTCCACGGCCCGTCGGTCCGGCCCCCGCCGGCCCGACGGGTCTTTTCGTATGAGTTCCGGGAACTTGACGACCCCGGGGTTTCCGGCGAGTTCCCGTGTCGTTAGCCCAGGAGAACGACGTATGGATTCACCTGGAAAGGCACATGATGAAGAATCTGAAGGCCGCTGCCGTGGTCGCCGGATCGCTCGCGATCGCCGGCGCCGCTGTTCCCGCCTCCGCCGTGAGCATGCCCGGGAGCGGCCTCGCCGACAACGGCACGGCGGTCACCCGGAGCCTTCCCTCCGCCACGAAGAACGTGCAGCGCACGGCGGAAAAGGTGAAGGCCAATGTCCAGGACTCCGGCGTCGTGAAGACCCCGGTCTTCGGTGGCACCCTGCCGAACCCGGTCGACGGCAAGTTGCTCGGTGGCCTTCCGATCAACAGGTGACGTCGCCGCGTCGTCCGGCGCGACGCGAAGGGCCGGCTCCGTATCGACGGGGCCGGCCCTTCGGCATGTGCGGGGGTGGTGCGGGCAGCGTCCGGACACGCCGATGGCGGCCCACCGGAGAACCGGGGACCGCCATCGGACGACGCTGTGCTCAGAACGGACCGCTCAGAACAGCAGGCCGCCGAGGTGCACCGAGTCACGGCCCTGCTCGACCTTGCCGGTGTTGCAGCCGACGTACTTCGAGTTCGGGGCGATGACAGCGCCGAGGACGGCACCGTTCGACCACGGGGCGATGCAACGACCGTCGATCAGGGTGCCGTTGACGACGGCGAGGCCCTGCTGGGCGTCGTTCACGACGACCGGGGAGGACGAGAAGCCGCTGCCGCCCTTGACGGCGGTGGTGTCGTTGTCCGCCGCGGCGGAGCCGCCGGTCGCGAGAACGATGCCCGCGGCGATGGCCGAAATGGCCGTAACCTTGTTACGCATGTACTGAGCCTTTCCGGGCTGCGTGTGGGTTTACCTGCTGCGAATTGCTCGGAGCAGGGGTCAGAAAAGGAGGCCGCCCTTGTGGAAGGAGCCGCGGCCCTGCTCGACGGTGCCGGTGTTGCAGCCGACGTACTTCGAGTTCGGGGCGATGACGGCGCCGAGGACGGCACCGTTGGACCAGGGGGCGATGCAACGGCCGTCGACAGCGGTGCCGTTGAGGACGATGACGCCCTGCTGCGGCTCGTTCACGACGACCGGGGAGGACGAGAAGCCGCTGCCGCCCTTGACGGTGGTGGTGTCGTTGTCGGCCGCGGCGGAGCCGGCGGTGGCGAGGACGATGCCCGCGGCGACCGCGGAAATGGCCGTAACCTTGTTGCGCATGTGCTGAGCCTTTCCTGGCTGCGTTGTGGTTTTACCTGCTGCGACGCGGTCGGAGCAGGAGTCAGAAGAGCAGGCCGCCGCCGTGGACGGCCTTGCGGCCCTGCTCGACCTTGCCGGTGTTGCAGCCGACGTAGTGCGAGTCGGGCGCGACGGCGGCCGCGATGACGGCGGCACCGTTGGACCACGGCACGGCGCAGCGAAGGTCGACGAGGGTGCCGTTGGCGATCAGAACGCCCTGCTGCGGCGCGTTCACGACGACCGGCGACGAGGAGAAGCCGCTCCCGCCCTTGACGGTGGTGCTGGAGCTGGTGGAGCCGTCGCCGCCGTAGCTGCCGCCGGCGGAGGCGATGCCGGCGCTGCCGACGACGGTGCTGAGGGCGAGGGCCGTGATGACCGCGAACTTCCTGGGCAACTCGGTTCCTTCCTGAATTCACGGTTGCGCACGCTTACGAAAAGGAAACCCGTATATGCAGGCATAAGTCACGGCGAGAACAATCAAACGCGCAGAGATTCCTTCGGATGGCTCAATGAGCGCGCCGTGCGGCACGGACCGCTTTAGGCTCATTCCGGGGTCGTCCGTGCTATTACCACCGAGGGTCGAATAGCGCTCCGCTCAGGCCCGTCGGGCGGCATGCGTCCGGCCCACCGGCAAGGGGAGGGCCGGTGGGCCGGAGAGTTGGTTCACGGGGTGCCGGTCGGCCGGCGGGCCCGTCGTCCACGGAGCTGGAATTGCGGGTCCGGATCCAGCGTCCGGGCCTGCCGCCGCGCTTCGGCCGCCGAGAACCGGATCAGAGTCTCGGAAATTCCGGAGCCGGCTTTCGCCGGCCTGCCGACGCGTGAGAAGGCCGGGCCGTCACTTCTTGGGGAGCAGGGTGCCGAGACCGGCGGAGGTCGGCGCCTTCAGCGGGTGCACCTCGACGGAGCCGCTGCCGGCCGGGTTCTTCACCGGGATCGTGGGCCGCTTGGCCGCGTTCGGGTCCATGCCGTCCAGGTAGATGCCGGACACCGAACCGGACTTCTGGTCGAACGCGGTGCCATTGGCGACCTTGCCCTCCTTGGCCAGCCGCGTCACTACATCCGTGGCCGGCAGGACCGCCGGGGACACCTTGGTCGGGGACGCCAGCCCCAGCGGACCCGTGGACGAGCCCGCACCCCCCGTGGCGGCCGACGCCGCGACGGCCGAACCGCCCACAAGACCCGCACCGATAGCCAACGCCGCAGTGGTGAAAACTGCCTTCTTCATGATTCACCTCGCATGAAAGTTCCTCTGATCCAACGGTGGGAGAACATAGCAGTCCCTCTGCGGCAAAAATGCGGCCCGTTGCTCCATACGCGTGAAACCGGTCGGGGTGAAGAATGCAATACGCAGAGGCATTCGGAGGGATTGGCATCTGGTCCGCGAATCAATTCATCGTATGGTGCCCCTAGTTCTGGTACACCACGTGCATGATCGGAAAGCTGAATTTCAGCGCGCTCGCCACCATGATCACGGAGGGTGTCAAGTTCGCGGCACCCCGGACCCCCGACCGGACCCTCGTCTGGGCGGAGGAGTTCGACGCCCCCCTCGACTGGGGCGCCCGATGGGTCGGTGACCGGACCAGCGCCTACCGCTACTGCGACCACAACCCGGACGACAACAAGCTCGACTGGCTCGACCCGCACTGCGTCACCGTCTCCGGCTCCGTGGCGACCTTCGCCGCCGCACCGTGCGGACGCACCCTGGAGAACGGCCTCCCCGCCTGGCGCACCGGCCTGCTCACCACCGAGTACTCCCAGGAGGGCTTCCAGGTCAGGACCGGCGACCACATCGAGACCCGGGTCCTGCTGCCCTCCGCCACCGGGGCCTGGCCCGCCCTGTGGACGTGGAAGGACGGCGCCAACGAGGTGGACACCTTCGAGTACCACCCGGACAACCCGCATCTGCTGGAACTGTCCAACCACGTCCGCGACGCCACGAGCTACCACACCGACG
This sequence comes from Streptomyces sp. NRRL WC-3605, assembly GCF_001509795.1. Taxonomy (GTDB): domain Bacteria; phylum Actinomycetota; class Actinomycetes; order Streptomycetales; family Streptomycetaceae; genus Streptomyces; species Streptomyces viridochromogenes. The sequence continues at coordinate 13,903 of NZ_LLZN01000046.1, forward strand.
GCCGCACCATCGCCCCGGACACCTGGGTGACCATCGGCACCACCTACGGAGAACGCTGCGTCGAGTGGTTCGTCAACGGCGAGCGCGTCTACGCCGACGGCACCGGCGTCGGCCCCGACTGGTCGGCGTACCTGGTCCTCAACCTGTCGCTGTGCGCGGGGGAGCACCACCCGCCGCCCTGCGGCCCCGCGCCCATCACCTTCGGTGTCGACTACGTGCGCGTCCACCGCTGACCCCGGCTTCGCTCGATCGGGCGGCCGGCCCGAACCGGGTCGGCCGGCCGGGTGAGCGCGGGCCGGACCGCCGCCAGGCCGCCGGTAGGGTCGCGCGATGGCCACCGACACGAGGGCGCGCGGCAGCCGCCCGTTCGCCCTGCTGCTCGTCCTGTGCGGAGCGGCCGGGCTGCTCGCCTCCTGGGTCATCACGCTCGACGAGTTCAAACTGCTGGAGGACCCGGACTTCACCCCCGGCTGCAGCCTCAACCCGGTGCTGTCCTGCGGCAGCGTGATGGAGAGCGACCAGGCCCAGGTCTTCGGCTTCCCCAACCCCATGCTGGGCCTGGTGACGTACGGAGTCGTCGTCTGCGTCGGCACGAGCCTGCTCGCCGGGGCCGCGTTCCCGCGCTGGTACTGGCTGACGTTCGGGGCGGGCTGCCTCTTCGGCGTCGGGTTCGTCTCCTGGCTGCAGTTCGAGTCCCTGTACCGGATCAACGCGCTGTGCCTGTGGTGCTGCCTGGCGTGGATCGCCACCATCACGCTGTTCTGGTACGTCACGTCCTTCGTCGTCCGCGCCGGCCTCCTGCCCGCCCCCGCCCCGGTGCGGTCCTTCCTCGCCGACTTCACCTGGGTCCTGCCGGTCCTGCACGTCGGCGTCGTCGGCATGCTCGTCCTCACCCGCTGGTGGGATTTCTGGACAAGCTGACCATTGCTGCACTCGGGGCGACACGGCCCCCCTCGGGCGCCGGAGGTGACCGCGCGGCGACCCGGACTGTTACTCGTACGAACAGCCGACCAGTACGAGGGGTGAGCCATGGACTTCAGCGCGGGCCGGGAATCGTCGAGGGCACGGCGGACGGACACCTGCGCGACCGGTGAACCGGTGTCACGGACCCGCAGGGAGGCGGGCCGCTGGCTGCTGGCCTCCGCCGTCGTGACGCTGGCCCCGTTCATCACCGCGTCCCGTCCGCACCCCACCGGCCCCGACGCCCCCGTGCCCGGCGCCGACGCCCCCTTCGACGAGACCTACCTGGGCCGCCGTATCCGCGGCGCGCCGGTCGCCCTCGGCAGCCGGGCCGCCCCCGTCCTCGAATGGCGGGTCACCGTCGACGGGCGGCCCCTGCACCTGATGCGCCGCGCCGACGGCTCCTGGCTGAGCATGGTCGACCACTACGGCTGGTACCGGACCCCGCTGGAGGCGACCCGCGCGGCCGTCGACGAACTGGGCCCGCGCGGCCAGTTGCGCGACCTCGCCCCCGGCCCCCTCCACGGCGGGCACCCGCACGGGGAGGGACAGCATGGCGTACGTGCGTAAGGACGTCAGCCGGCTGACCCGCGCCGAGCGCCGCCGGTTCGTCGAGGCGCTCCTCGAGGTCAAACGGCGGGGCGTGTACGACGAGTTCGTACGGCTGCACATCACGCACTTCGTCGGCGACGGCGACCGGGGCCTGCGCGCCGCCCACATGACGCCGTCCTTCCTCCCCTGGCACCGCAGGTTCCTGCTCGACCTGGAGAACGCGCTGCGCCGCGTCGACTCCTCGGTGACGGTGCCGTACTGGGACTGGACGCGCCACCGCGGCACCACCGGTGTGCCCTGGACCGACGACCTGCTGGGCGGGAACGGCCGGCCCGGCGACCGGCAGGTGATGACCGGCCCGTTCGCCTACCGCGGCGGCCACTGGACGATCCGGGCGGGCGTCTCGGACGGCGTGTTCCTCACCCGCGACCTGGGCCGCTCCCGCGGACCGATCGACCTGCCCACGAAGGCCGACCTCCAGCAGGCGCTGGACGACCCGGTCTACGACGTGGCCCCCTGGAACTCCACCTCCCCGCGGGGCTTCCGCAACAAGCTGGAGGGCTGGGGCCGGGGCCGCGACTCGTGGCGCAACCACAACCGCGTGCACCGCTGGGTCGGCGGGCACATGGTCGGCGGCGCGTCCGTCAACGACCCCGTCTTCTGGCTGGTCCACGCCTTCATCGACCTGCAGTGGCAGCGCTGGCAGCAACGCCACCGCAAGCACCGCTACCTCCCCGCCCGCCCGCCCGGCAAGGACAGCGACCAGTACCGGCGGATCGTCTCCCGGAACGAGAAGCTGCCGCCGTGGGACGTGACCCCGGACGACCTGGAGGACGTCTCCACGATCTACAAGTACGCGTAGCGCCTGCCCCCGGTCGCCGGAAATTCGCTCGGCACGGCCCCGCCGGGCGCACTAGCCTCCCCGCATGGCCACCGAACCCGAGTCCGCGGAACAACTCGTCCGGCTGTTCGCCGAGGAGAGCCGGGCCCGCGCCTTCGCGGCCGTGGCACTCGGAGCGGGAACCACCGAACAGGTGGCGCGGACCGCCGCCCTCTCCCCGCGGGAGACGGCCGCGGCGCTCCGGCGCCTGCGCGAGCAGGGCGCGGTCACCACGGGCGACGACGGCGATCTGCGCGTGGCCTACGAGGTGTTCCGCGCGCGGGCCCGGGCGGACACCCGGACCGAACCCGGCACGGGCGAACGGGTGACCGGGCAGACCGACATGGTCCTGCGCGCCTTCGTACGCGACGGCCGGCTCGTACGGCTGCCCGCGCGCTGGACCCGCAAGAAGCTCGTCCTGCGCCACATCGCCGAGCAGACGTTCGAGCCCGGTGTGGAGTACCCCGAGCGCGCGGTCGACGCGAAGCTGCGCGCCTGGTGCGAGGACAGCGGCGAGATCGACCATGTGACCCTGCGTCGCTACCTCGTGGACCTGCACCATCTGCACCGCGGCGACGGCGTCTACCGGCGCCCGCCCGCACCCCCGCGCGACGGGACCGCCTGACACGCCCCCCGGCCGGCCTCAGGGAAGCCGCCGCACCGGAGACCCGTCCAGCCAGGCCCGGATGTCCTCCACGGCCTGCCCGTAGTACGTGGCGTAGTTGGCCTGCGAGACATACCCGAGGTGCGGGGTGGCGAGCAGCCGGGGAGCCGTGCGCATCGGATGATCGGCGGGCAACGGCTCGACGTCGAAGACGTCCACACCGGCACCCGCGATACGGCCCTCGTGCAGGGCGGCGAGCAGGGCGTCCTGGTCGACGATGGCCGAGCGGGACGTGTTGACCAGGTACGCCGTCGGCTTCATCAAGGCGAGTTCGGACGCGCCGAGCAGCCCCCGGGTACGGTCGCCGAGCGCGAGATGCACGGACACGAAGTCGCTGTCGGCCAGCAACTCCTCCTTGGACGCGGCCAGATGGACGCCCACCTCGTCGGCGTACTCCTTGCTGAGGTTCTGGCTCCAGGCGGTCACCCGCATCCCGAAGGCGAGGCCCACCTGGGCCACCCGGCTGCCGATCTTGCCGAGGCCCAGCAGCCCGAGGCGCCGCCCGTGCAGATCGCAGCCGACCGTGCTCTGCCACGGCCCGCCGGACCGCAGGGACCCGCTCTCCTCGACGATCCCGCGCGCGAGGCCGAGCAGCAGCGCCCAGGTCAGCTCGACCGGCGGCGTCGAGGAACTGGCGGTGCCGCACGCCGTGACGCCGTGCGCCTCTGCGGCGGCGTAGTCGATGACCGAGTTGCGCATGCCGGACGCCACCAGCAGCCTCAGCCGGGGGAGCCGGGCGAGGAGGGAGGCGGGGAAGGGGACCCGTTCGCGCAGGGTGACCACGATGTCGAAGTCCGCGAGCGCCGCCGCGAGGCTGTTTTCGTCCGGGAAGTGCGTGGTGAACGGCACGACCTCGACCTCGTCCGCGACCGGCGACCAGTCGGCGATGCCGGTGGCCACGTCCTGGAAGTCGTCGAGCAGGGCACAGCGCAGACGCACGGGATCACTCCTCCATCGGTTCCGATGAGGGGACTCTACGGAAGGGGGTGCCGGGACCGGCGGTTGTACGGTGATCACCGGTGATCGTCAGGGAGGGACACCGTGTCACCACGCGTACTCGTCACCGGGGCAAGCGGCTTCGTCGGAGGCCATGTCGCGGCGTCGCTGCGGGAGTTGAGGGACCCCGGAGGTGGCGGGCCTGAGATCCGGCTGCTGGTGCGGAGCGCGCCGGAACCGTCACCCGGGCCGGAGGCGGTACGGGCTGATCCGGATACGCCACCCGGGCCGGAGGCGGTACGGGCGGACCTGACCGCCCCGGAGACGCTGCGCGGCGTCTGCGACGGCGTCGACGTCGTGCTGCACTGCGCCTCGCACGTCGGCTCCGACGAACGGCTGACGCGGGCGGTGAACGATCACGGCACGCGTGCACTCGTCGCGGAGGCGGTGCGGGCCGGGGTGCGGCGGATCGTGTACGTGAGCACGGCGGCGGTGTACGGCCGGGGCCCCTTCACGCGCGCCGTTCCGGCCGACCTGTCACCGGCCCCGACCTCCCCGACGAGCCGTGCCCGGGCGGCCGCCGAACGGTACGTGCTGGACGCGGGTGGCGTGGTCCTGCGCCCCCACCTGGTGCTCGGCACCGGTGACCGATGGGTGGTGCCGGGTGTGGCGGCCCTGCTGGGGGCACTGGGGGCGCCCTTGAAGGACTGCGAGGCCCGGCACTCGTTCGTGGCCGTGACGGCGTTGGCGAAGGCGGTAGTGACCGTCGGGCTGGCGGAGAGGTCGTCGGTGGGGCTGTCGGAGGGGCTGCCGGACTCCGCCCTGACAGGCGCGCATCACGTGAACCACCCGCGCCCGGCACGCACGTCGGAGCTGCTGGAGGCGATCTCGAGGCACCTCGCCCTGCCCCTGCCGGGCGCGCCGCTCACGGTGGAGGAGGCACGCGCGACCCTGCGGGACCAGCCCCGACTGCTGCACCACCTGGACATGCTGGCGGTGGACCACTGGTTCGCGGACGACGAGTGGTGGGGAGCAGTGCCCGGGACCGGGAACGGGACCGGGACCGCGGACGTCTCCGTGGCTTCCTGCCTGGGAACGCCGTGAAGGCCGCCGTACGCCCGTTGACGGGCAAGGTGGCGCTGGTGACGGGAGCGGGCCGGGGCATCGGCGCGGCGATCGCCCGACGGCTGGCCCGGGACGGGGCACTGGTCGCCGTGCACTACGGACACAGCGAGGCCGCGGCACGGGACGTCGTCGCGGGGATACGCGAGGCGGGCGGGCGCGCGTTCACGGTGAGGGCGGTGCTGGGGGTGCCGGGGGACGCGGAGGCGGTGTTCGAGGCGTTCGACGCGGGGCTGAAGGAAGAAGAGGGCGCCGAGGGCGGTGCGCTCGACATCCTGGTGAACAACGCCGGGGTGAGCGGTTCGGGCCCGGTGGGGCAGGCGGTGCCCGAGATCTTCGACCGCATGATGGCGGTCAACGCGAAGGCGCCCTTCTTCCTGGTGCAGCAGGCCCTGCCACGGCTGCGGAGCGGCGGCCGCGTCATCAACATCTCGTCCCTCGCCTCCCGGCGGGCGTTCCCGGAATCGCTGGCGTACGCGATGTCCAAGGGCGCGCTGGACACGATGACACTGGCCCTGGCGAAGGAACTCGCCCCGCGCGGGATCACGGTCAACGCGATCGGCCCGGGGTTCATCGAGACCGACATGAACGCGCGCCGCAGGACGACCCCCCAGGCCCGCGCGTCCCTGGCCTCCCGCTCCGCCTTCGCCCGGATCGGCACCCCGGCCGACGTGGCCGACGTGGTGGCGTTCCTGGCGTCGGACGACTCACGCTGGATCACCGGGCAGTACGTGGAGGTGAGTGGGGGGACGGACCTGTGAGGACACGCGTGCCGGAGCTTCCCGTCCGCCACCGGCCACGGCGAACCCGGAGGCCTCGTCCCACGGGACCGCCTTCCACAAGCTGCTCAAGCCTCACGGCCGGGTACGACAGGGCAACTTCCCCACAGGGCCCGCGGTCCTTGGACCACCCTCACAACCACGTAAGGCAAGTTGTGCACCCACTACTCGGAGGCGGAGCTGTGGCACTGGTCCGCAAGGGATCACGACGGATCGTCATCGACGGCACGGCCTATCGCTGGAGGCTGCGCGGGAGGCCGACGTACTCCCAGGGACTGGGCTGGTCGCCATGCACGTTCGCGGTCGGGCACGCGGACACCGCGGGCATGACGCTCGTGGTTACCACCGACCAACCCCATCCCAGTAACTGGCTCGACCACGAGGCTCGCCCGGTACTGCCGTCCGCCGTTGCCGCGGCCGTTCGCCTTGCCTTGCGTGCGGGGTGGGCGCCGACGGAACCAGGGCCCCCGTTCCACCTCGACCGGTCCGCCGGATTCGAACCCTCGTCCTGGACGGTGTAGAGGCTTCGGACTTCGCCGGGTAAGGTGTCGATCTTCGGCCGGCGGAAGCCGTACGGAGTCCTCGAAAGCCAGGCACATCATGCGTATGGCCGACCACCCGGCACGCCGCCGTCTCGGCGCCGCCCTGGACAAGCTCTCCGTCACCTTCCGCGGCATGACCGACCGTCCGGACGAGCACAACTGCGAGTGTCACTGGGGAAGTCCGGAGGAACTGTCCCTCCTGAAGACGCCGGACGTGGAACTGGACCCGGACCTCTTGCACCGGACCTGGCGGGCGACCGACTGGTCCGACCACTCGGCCGTGCTGCGTCGCATCCTGCCGCAGTTCGCCAAGGCCCTGGTCGCCGGTCGCGTGGAGCCCTTGTTCGGGCTGGAGGAGGCCGGGTACTCCTTCGCCCGCGCCCGCTGGCAGCAGTGGCCCGACCAGCACGCCGATCCGGTACGGGAGTTCCTGCACGCATGGTGGCTGCAAAGCCTCACCGATCCGGACGCCGCCGTGCCGGCACACCAGGTCTTCGCCATGTGCGCCGAGGCCTCCGGAACGGTCGGCCCCTGGCTTGCCGACTGGGAGAAGGAGACCGGGTACCTCAGCGACCGACGTCTCGCCGAGGCGGCCGCGGAATGGGAGTACGAGCTTCTGGGAGACGGTCTGCCATGGCACGTCGACTGGTACGAGCACGACGAGGAGGCGACGCGCGTCGAACTGGTCGCCTGGCTCCTCGGCCCCGCCACCGTCCGGCTTCGCGAGTCGGGCGCCTCGGCGGATCTCCAGCACCGGATACGGCTGCTCGGCCTCACGGGCATGGACCGCTACATGGATCCGCACTGGCCCGGCCACCGCTACTGACGGCCGGCGGGTGGCGAGGTGTCCGCGAAGCGGTTCAGGCAAGGGACAGCCGGTGATCTTCTGTTCCAGAGGGGTGAGAACGGCGGCATCCTCGCTGGTTCCGTCATGCGCCGCGCCTGGCGGGGCGCTAGCGCGGCAGCACTGCCTCCCCACGTCTTCGAGTCGCCGACCGGTATGCGGGTGTACGACAACCGTCACACTCGCCTGATCAAGCGCCGCGAGGATTGGGTTCCGCCCGCTCAGGTGGCCGAGTGGGCCGGGAACAGCGTGCCTGTGCTGCTCGCCATCTACGCCCGATGCGTGGAACGGCAGCGTGTGGCTGAACCTGCCCTGAACAGCAAAAACGCCCTCCCGAGGGAGGGCGGAGACTGGGCGCCCCCGGCAGGACTCGAACCTGCGGCCAAGCGCTTAGAAGGCGCACTGTCGGTTTAGCCTCGCCAGGCGCCTGAGCTGCACAGTTGTGCAGCCTACCGAGTGCTCGTCGAAGAGCCTCGACACGCATTCGACAGGGCACCCAAACCCTGCCGACGCCCTCGCCGCATGCGGACGAACCTGACTGCCTTGTCAGTGCCGGATGCAACACTGTCTCGCTGCTTCATCATTGGGGAATCGATGGACGAGATAGAACGAGTAGTCGTTGCCGCTGGGCACCTGGCACTCAAACCGCGAGGCCCTCGGTGGGCCCATGCCTCCCTGTGTGTCCTGGACGCCGTCTTCTCTATCAACGCCCACTACGAGCGGCACACGGTCCCGACCTGCCACCGCTACGCGGCCTGGGCTGGCATCTCAGTTCCGCTGTCAGGAAGTGCGCAGCTCCCTGTCCCCGACGAGCAACCGCTTCAGGGCTTCGTTACGCACATCCAGACCCACGGAGCAGCGGCCTTCTCTTCCGAGGTCTTGCAGAACAGGCAGCGCACACGGGCAAACCGCGAAGCCCCACTGAAGGCGGAGGCCGCCCGTCAGTACGCCGAGATCCTGGTATCCCACGGCATCGCAACCCTTGCTGATGCCAACGCGCTACTCGCTGACTTGGATAAGCTGCAGGCCGTTGAGCGTGACCTCGCGGGGGTGGCCGGCCACGGATCAGGCGCACGTCTCGCCTACCTGTGGATGCTCTTGGGAGACGACAGCCGCATCAAGCCGGACCGCATGGTTCTTCGATGGTTGCAAACAGTGCTGCAGCGCACGGTGACCGCGGCCCAGGCGATCGGCCTCATCACTGAGGCTGCGGCACGCTCGAGGTGCACACCGTGGGAGCTAGACCACGCGATCTGGGAAAGCCAGCGGAAGGTCTGACCGCAGCGAGCGTGCGCGTCTCTGGGAGACCCGCTCGACAGCCATTCGCACCCGGCTCCGGAGGGCCTTACGGTCCCAGAGGTATGCGCTGGTCAGGGCTTCGTGGCCGACCAATGCGCGAGCACGGGTCCACAAGTAGTCCACTTCCGTCCGCTCTTGGAGGGCGTCACACTGTTAGGCCTGTGTCCAGCTCTGGGGGAGGGATTATGGACGCGGCGGGGACCTTCTGGGATGGCAGCGGGTCAGCCCTGGTTGGCTCTGCGCTCTCTGGCCTGCTCGCCGTGGGAACGTTCTACGCTACGCGGTGGCACGAGCGGAAGAGCGCGCGAGAGCAGTTGGCTTATCAGGCAGCAGAGGACATCGCGCGAGCCTTGCTTGATCTGGAGGCGGCTCTCAGCCCACCGCCCTGGAACGGGGAGCGCGGCGACTGGATGGCGTTATGGAGGGCTGCCGATGAGTTCGGCGACGTGTGTGTGGTCCGCAACGCAGCCTTGTCGGAAGTGCATCTCCTTCGCGCTGTGGCGGAGATCTACAACATGGTCTACGACGCTCTCTGGATCTTGAGGCGACAGGCAGGTGACAATCCGACGCCTGTGGCCGCTGTGGATGCCGATGAGATCCTCGGGGACACAACGCTGTACCTGGAAGAGGTCGTCAATGCTCTGCTCGAATGGCGACGCAAGGGCGTCGGTCGCATGCCGACAGTCCCTGATCTTCTGTGGCGGCGAGTGCTGGAGGTTGAGTCGCCACGAATGACCGTCTCGGCGCCTCCGCCTCGGCGAAGAATCTTGGGCAGAGGACGGAGGGGGTGAGATACACCCTGCCCGACCGCTACCCCTGGGGGGAAACCCGTATGGTCCGGGGATCTGACCTGGGGCTTCCTGAGTAGCGGCGCGGGCTCACCTGTCACTGTTGCTTGCCGTTGGTCAGCCTCGGGCGACCTCGCACGGCCCAGGGACGGCCCAGCCGTGCATCAGCAGTAGGGGATAGCCTTGCCCAGTGAGCGACCCAGGGTGCTGATCACCCGCCCCAACCGCTCGTTCGTTTCGTGAGGCAGCGGCGGGATGGTCCCGCCGGCGGCGAGGTGCTCGCCCACTAGCCAGAGCACTTCGTGCAGGTCCTCGGCACTGGCGCGGTCCAGTCGAAGCACAACGTCATCCGTCATGACGGCAAACTAGCCGTGCGACCAGGCACTTAGAAGATGCGGGCAAGCCTCGGTGGGGCCGCCTGAACGACCTACGCATGGCGCCATGCTGGGATGCTGAGTGCCGCTACCGTCCGCCGTCGTTGCCGTCACTGCCGTTGACACTGCTGCCGTGCGACACCCGCTTTAGGAGTTCGATCACCGGGGCCTTACAGCAGTTGGAACGGCGGGACGGGAGGCCGTCGTCAGCCGCTCAGGGCTGCTGCTATCCACCGTCGTTGATGTCAGCTGTGGATGTCAGAACGGGAGCTGTTCTGCCTCCTCAGGGATCCGCCGGGCGAACTCGTCGACGACCTGCGGTACGACTCGTTGGGCGTCTTCCTGCCGTAGTGCTTCGAGGAGGGCTTGCCGGACCGTCGCGTACGGCCGCCCGGCGTGAGAGGAACGGGTCCGGCTGACTGCCCGCTCGACCTTCGCCAGATGGGCCGCCACTATCGGCATCGCCTTGTCGTACTCGCTCGGGTCGGTGGCCACGGGACCAGCCGATCAGGGCGTACCCACGAGGTCAAGACGGGCGGTAGACCATCAGCTTGGGAAGCTTGGGGCTTCGGAGGGCGGTTGTGGGGCTGACTAGCGGCGAAGCGGCTGTACGACCTGGCAGGCCGACTTCCTGTTCCCCGCCATTCCCCGTGGTTCCCCGCACGACCTGGCACGGATCTGGCACGCGATTACCGTGTCTCTGGTGGCCTGGGGGCTTCTTTGTCGATCAGCCCGTTAACGAACTCGACTGCGAACCGGTGCGACTCGGTTGAAACGTCCGTGGCTGCACCGGCGTACCAGCGGAAGGTGTCTAGCTCTCGTTCGGCGGAGGTCAACCATCGGGCCAGGCGGTTAAGCCTCCCTTCGCTCAGCCTGATCGCTGCTTGGTGGACCCACGCCTCATCTGGCCCCGTGTAGGTCTCCAGAGCCATGACGGCCAGCTCTACCAGGCCCGGCCCGAACACGGACTGGCAGAGGCCGCGAGTGTCAGGGGAGATCGGCATACGATGAGGATGGTGCGTCCAGGGCTGTAGGACAACGAAGATTCGTCGCTGGCCACCACAACCTGGACTGTGCCACGCGACCTCTTCGTCTCGAAGCAACTTGGATGGGGGCTCTGCCCTGGGCTGGTGTGACCCTCACCTGCGCTGATGGTCCGTAGGCGTCCGCAGTTGTCCGCCGGTGTTCGTCGGCGTTGTCACGCAGTTAGACACTCAGTGCTGCGGCATGTCAGCTGCGGGCTAAGCGACTTGGCCAGGGGCGCCCATCGGGAGACTGGTCCGCATGCCGCCCCGCTCGAACGAAGTCGGCGTACTCGTCCTGGACCATGCCTTCGTTGACCCACCTCCCCGGCACTGCGCCCGTGGCCTCTTTGGCAGCAGTCAGTGCGTTAGACGGTTCCTCAGCCGTGGCAACGAGTCGGCCGAACTCCTCTTCGTCCTGGTCGGCGGCGAATGGTGGGAACTCCACCAGGTCGAAGGACCTCTCATGGCCGACGTCCTCAACGGTATGGAGGTAGACCTCATACGACGCCTTCGTTGGGCGGACCTCGACGTAGCTGACTCCGATCCGACCTGGAGCACCTACCGGACCGAGGAACTGTTCCACCGGACGACCTCGCTTCAGCGCCCCAGCAATGGCAGCCTCCGTCAGGTATCGCACCCTGCAAAGCCTACCCAGCACGCCTGGCCTGCGGTGCTGGCCAACCTCTCAGCTTGGGAAGCTGTGGGCATTTGGGGCCGGTTCGGGCTCTGATCAGGGCGGATGGCCGTTGAGCGGTATCGTCGGGCTGGCCACTTTCACCGTGATTCCCCCCTGTTCCCCGCTCGATCTGGTGCGCTTGTGGTGCGAGCCGCACGGAGCAACGGTCGAACTCGCGGGGACTGTTGTCAGTGCTCACGGCTAGGGTCGCAAGCGCGGCTGGTTCCAGAGGTGTCCAGCTCAACAGAGCAGCTGCATCCCCGACTCTGTCTGGGCGGCCCGGGTACGGCATGGGATCTAAGCGACGTCAGGGCAGTCCCACATGTTCAGTCGGCCCGAGGTGCTATCGCATGTCGGTATCGCGGCTAAAGATGGTCCAGTGCCAAGAGTCCCCGTGGTAGTCGGTGTCGAACTCGGTCACCTCGATCCATCCTGCCTTCCATTGCCCTTGACCGTGATACTTCGCTCGACATGAGCACTGACAGTCGGGCCGTGCTGCGTGACGGCAGGCCCCGTTGCACTTCTCGATCGGGTTGAACTCACGCCCAAGCATGATCACCTGGTCATAGCGCAGCAGGTGACGAGCCAGCTCTAGGAAGTGACGGGTAGGCACACTCCAGCAGCCCCGCTCCTCGTTCCACCTTAGGCCGTGTGTGCTCGGCAGGAAGCGGCCGATGAAACGCCGCTGTTCCCCTCGGGTCTTGCCTGGGAGCCACACATCTGCCGGGCCCGAGCCGGGAAGCATGACGGCCACGTAGAGGCGACCTTCGTACATGGGGAGCAAATCAGGCGCTGGAACCGGGTCGTCATCGTAGGGGTTCATGGCGCGGCGAACAGTGTCGTGGGTGGCTCGAAGCTGTTGGCTGCGACGGTTGGCCTTCCTCGCCCAGTTGAGCTGGTAGTGCTCTAACTCTTCGCCCCTCAGCCAGCGGACCTGGGCGGACTCACGGTAGGACGCAGGACACAGAGAAGAAGAGAAGCCCTCTCTCCAATGCGGGATGATGATCCCGCTCCTGAGTTGGACGACCTGGCGGCAGTAACCGCATATGGGTGCGGTATTCAAGATGCCTAACCTTCCGGCACGGCGGAAGTGGCCAGCCACCCCCTACTGCCACTTAGATATACCAACGCGGGGTCTGACCGCGGGGTACCGACGTGAAAAGATCTACCCCCATCGTGTTTCTGTGCGGGAGCGGTGGCCGCGCTCAACGGTTCCGACGGAGCAAAGCTGTCTGCCTTGTGCGGTGTTCCTAACGACTGTCGGGGCGGCCCGCCACCGTGTTCCTGGTCTGCTGCAAGCCCTAGGTCCGCGAACGCGCGGGTACGAAAGTGAGCGAGCACCACTATTCCTGCGGCACTGGGGACTGCCCAGATGTAGTCGGCTGATGCCAGACGCTGCTTCTTGATGTGCCGGGCCAGGACGGTGGTTTGCGTCCGGAGGATCTGGTGATGGGGGGCGGATCCGGCGTAGGCCTTCAGGGCGCGTGGGCCGGTGAAGCGGGTGTGGTCGTCGCCGAGTTCCGCCAGGACGCGGCCGCCGGTGACGAGGCCGAGGCCGGGGAAGCGGGTGATGATCTCGGCGTCCTAGTGGGTGGCGAAGGCGGCAGTGGTGGCTGCTTCCAAGTCCTCGGCACTGCTGCAGGCCACGTCGAACTGCCGCAGCAGCGCCAGTGTTTGGTGCCCATGCCTTGGCCGCTCTCTGCATCGAACCCCTGTAATGGCACCGCCTGCGGCAGGCGGACGCTCCCGCCAAGGCCGGGGAGAGCTGGCAGGAATCGAACTACGTCTTCACCATCCGGGCCGGTCGCCCGGTCGAGCCGCGGAATGTCTACCGGGTCCTTCACCCGCGTCGTCCGCCAGCCTCCGTGTGATCCGGCTGCACGGCGCTCGCCATGGAACGCCACCTTGCTCACGGCGACCGGAGCCGCGCCCCGCGTTGTGGTGGAGATCCTCGGGCACAGCCAGATCAGCTTCACGATGGACGTCTACACCCACGTCGTCCAGGACACGCAGCGCGAAGCCATGAGCCACATGGACCGTCTGCTCAGGAGACGCCCCATCCGCGAGTGACCGCCCCCGTTGATATCAGAAGTGGATGTCAGAGGCCCCGGACCATGATCGGTCCGGGGCCTCTTGGCCGGTGCCCCCGGTGTGACCTCCGTCCGGCGTTACGAAGCTGGCGCCGGTCAAGAATCGGATCTCGACCTCGGCCCATCCTCCGTGGCCTGCATCTCCCCCTTGGAGGCCGTTAGTTTCGACGTTCACTCGGAGCGCAGATGCTCCCAGAACTCACCCAGTGCGGAAGCCATGCCAACACCGTAGGTCTGTGTGGGAGCGGCAGCTCGGGATGTCGCGGCAGGGCCTTCGGTGACCAGCCATCTTTCATCCCGATAACGCAACCTAGTGACCTGAGTCAGAGATTCGTCGTTAGTCGGGCATGAGTCGTCCGGGGCCGAAGATTCCGCCGTTGTCGGTCACTGATGCCCAGCGGGCTGTGCTGGAAGGCTGGTTCGGCGCCGGACGACGGCCCAGGCGTTGGCTCAGAGGTCGCGGATCGTGCTGGAGTGCGCTGAGGGGCACTCGATCATGGAGGTGTCGCGCCGGCTGCGGATCGCTCCGGACACGGTCCGCACCTGGCGGCGCCGGTTCATCGAGCGCGGCCTGGACGGCTTGTGCGACGACCCCATGCCCGGCGTCCCGAGGAAGATCACCGACGCCGACGTCGAACGGGTGATCATCAAGACGCTGGAGGAGAAGCCGAAGAACGCCACCCACTGGTCGACCAGGTCGATGGCCGCGGCCACCGGCATGTCGCAGTCGGCGATCTCGCGGATCTGGCGGGCGTTCGCCCTGGCGCCGCATCGGTCGCAGACGTTCAAGCTGTCGACCGATCCGTTGTTCATCGACAAGGTCCGCGACGTCGTCGGTCTGTATCTAGATCCGCCGGAGAAGGCGCTCGTGCTCTGCGTGGACGAGAAGTCGCAGATCCAGGCCCTGGACCGCTCCCAGCCGGTCCTGCCGATGATGCCCGGTGTTCCGGAGCGCCGCAGCCATGACTATGTCCGGGCCGGCACCACGACCCTGTTCGCCGCCCTCGAAGTCGCCACCGGCAAGGTCATCGGCTCTCTCCACCGCCGCCACCGGGCGGCGGAGTTCAGGAAGTTCCTGGGCAAGCTCGACAAGGAAGTCCCGGACGACCTGCGGATTCACCTGATCCTGGACAACTACGCGACCCACAAGACACCCGACATCAAGAAGTCGCTGCTGGCTCACCCGCGGTTCCATCTGCACTTCACGCCGACCAGCGCGTCCTGGCTGAACCTGGTCGAGCGGTGGTTCGCCGAGCTGACCCAGAAGAAGCTCAAGCGCGGCGTCCACCGCTCGGTCCAGGCCCTCGAACGCGACATCCGAGCCTGGCTCACCGACTGGAACGAGCACCCAATGCCGTTCGTCTGGACGAAGACCGCCGACGAGATCCTCGACAAAGTCGCCGCATACTGCCGACGAATCTCTGACTCAGGTCACTAGCCGCAGTCACACGAATACCATGCGGCTATGAGTCGTTGTACGGCCCCACGCCAGGGGCACCGGACCGCCAGCGGACGTGCGGCGTGCCCCGCATGCGGCGGCGGAGGCTACGGGTACTCATCGCCCCGGCCCTACTACCCGCCGCCGGTTTACACGTTGCGGAGCAGTGGAGGGGGCGGCGCGACCAGTGGGAGCAGCTCCAGTACCGGCAGAACGCGGGCGCCTTGGTCCCCGAGTACCTCTTCCATGATTTACACGCCTGCCGAGGTGAAGGGGTTGGCTCCTGTTCGCGACGCGGCCGTGTTGCGCGCGCGTCAACAGCCAGACCTTCGCGATGTCTTCCTCTGCCACGCATGGGATGACCGGCGTGGTGCTGCCAAGGAGTTGTGCGGCCTACTGGAAGCAGAGGGCGTTTCGGTCTGGTTCAGTGAGAAGGACATCGCGCTCGGCCTACCGTTCATGCGGGAAATCGACAGGGGCCTGGCGAGGTCGCGTACGGGTCTCGTCCTGGTCACCCCTGCGCTACTGAGACGCCTCGAGCGCGGTGGCGTCTCTGACAAGGAACTCTCGGAGCTCCTTGCGCGTGACCTGCTGCTCCCTGTTATCCACGAGACGACCTACGGCGAACTCCGTGACGTTAGCCCCTTGCTGGCATCTCGAAACGGGTTGGACACGGCGGATGATTCGATGGCAGTAATTGCCACCAAGATTGCCGAGCTGGTTGCCGTTGATGACGACCAGCTCGATGCGAACTACGGGCGGGACGGTCGCTGAGCTCAGTCGGTCGTCCGGGGCCAATGTCGGTCGGCTGCGGTTACGGTGGTTGCTGTGCTTCGCTGTACAGCACCCGAGCCGGCGCTTAGAAGATGCGGGCAAGCCTTGGTAGGTCAATCCGATCGGCCTATGCCGGCGCCGTGCTGGGCTGCTGAGTGTCGCTGCCGTCAGCGATGCTGCCCTGTGACCACCGCATTAGGAGTTCGATCCATCGGCCACCCTGGAGCTTCAACGCGCTCGCCCGTCCGGCGTGTTCGGTCGCTCAAGGCTGCCTGTGTACGCCGTCGTTGATGTCGGGTGGTGATGTCAGGTTGGATGGTGTGATGGAGCGCGTTGAGGCAGAGCTGTTCACTGATGGTGGCAACGATGCTGTGGTTCGCCTGCCCGGCCGGAAGTTCCCGGGTGTGCTGATGCAGGGCGACTCCCTTCACATCCTTCGTAGTGACCTGGCCGAGGTGGTGGAAGCGTGCGAGCGGGGCGACCTGGCCGAAGCGCGGGACTCAGCCGGCCTGCTCCTGGTGGGCCTCGACGCTCTGCTGACGCGTTACGAGGACGCACTGCAGCAGCACGAGATCCCTCGGCCGTACTGATTAGCGGGGTCATGACCTCTTCGTCCCGAAGCAACTTAGGTGGGGGCTCGACCTTGTGATGGTGCGCCTGTCACCTGCTGCGATGGTCCGCAGATGTGTGCAGGTGTCCGCCGCTGTTTGTCGGCGTTGTCACGCAGTTAGACACTCAGAGTGCTTGATCTCAGGCGACCGCTGGACCAGCTCCATGACGTTCATAGAGCTGCTTCACTTGCTTGACCCAGAAGCCGAACTTCTCATCGGCCGACGCGCTCATGGGCAGAAGCTGGAGTTCCTTGGCCAACTGATAGAAGCCGGAGCCAGCGTCGTTGGCACCCAGGTAGTTCACTAGGGCCGAGAGCATGACAGGCGGGTCTGAGGGCGCGACCTCCTGGTCTCGTTCCACGATCAGCCCGAGCAGATGCCCCATCGCGGCCCGTTCGTCAGCACGCTCGAAGTCGAACGGACGGCAGCCTGTTCGCCTGGCCAGAGTCACGTTGAGCTCGGTGTACGAGGTGAGTTTGCCCAGCTTCGCTCGCTCGATGAGGAAGCCACGACCGGCATGTACCAGCTCTTCCCATTCACTGTCCGCGCGGCCGTATCCAGTCATCCCGCCCCCTGAGCTACATCCATCTGTGAGCGGGAACGTACAGCGCCGGCGCAGTGCCCACAATCACTCGATGGACTGAGCACTGCAGCTCGGTGCCAGGGCGAGAAACACCCCATCTTGCCTGAGGTCCACCCTCGGGTGGTAACCCGTATCGGCGCGGGCCCGTGACCTGGGCGTTCGCGGTTGACGACAGTGGCTCGACTGTCACTGCCGGGTGTCACCGAGTGGCCTCGGGAGCCTCGGACGGCCCAGGGACGGCCCGGGATCCCGATCACGTCCGCCACGTCACCGTGGACCCAGCCGCATCCACAGCGCCCTGAAAGGGTGATCGATAGACTCTGCACGGCGGGGGTCGGCCCGAGCCACAACAGCGCTTTAGCCATTTCTTGCCGGTCAGTGGCGCACAGACCCTAGGGTGTCATACATGAGGAACCGTCAGGAGCTGACCGCGGCATTCAATTCCATGCTGGGCAGATATACCGACCTTTGCGGCGAAGTCAGCTATTCCCTAGAACAGGGCATTAATGTCGCCGGAGTAAAGATTCACTCTGTATCCAGCCGCCCTAAAACGCTGGAAAGCTTCCTCGGAAAAGTGGATCGCAAAAAATACACCGAGCCATTTACGCAGTGCGAGGATCTCGCGGCTGCTCGCGTGGTCTGCCTCTTCATGTCAGACTTGGACCGAATCCGCGCCGTGATCGAAAGCCTATTTCAGGTCATTAGTCGCCAAGATAAGGTCCAAGATGGCGATGCCGCCACGTTCGGATACATGTCTCAACATTACATCTGCAAGCTTTCAGACGGGCATTCGGGCCCCCGTTATGACCACATCTCAGATTTGAAGTTTGAGATCCAAGTCCGCACCATCCTGATGGACGCTGGGCCAATATTTCACATTACCTTTCCTATAAAAACGAGGACAGCATCCCTCAGGATGTCACCAGAGATTTCCATGCCATGAGCGGCCTGCTGTACGTGGCAGATCGCCAGTTCGAAACGCTCGCGCGCGCATCCTCGCAGTACGCGGCAAGCGCGGAGAACGACATCGTGCACTCAGGTCAGACCGTATCAGAAATTAACGCCGATACAGTTGCGGCATTGCTCATGAAGCTATTCGGAGATCGCGAAGAAAGCGACGCATACGACATCTCTGACTTCGTTCAAGAGGTCGTCAGTTTCGGATATGCGGATCTCGGGACCCTGAGTGCGGATATTGAAGCCGGGCTAGCAGCTGCCCTGGAGGATGAATCGGAAGATCCTCCCATCGCCCAACCTGGAGAAACAGATAATGGCCTCTACTCGCGAGTAGGGCTCGCTCGAACGAGTTTGAAGCTCAGCAAACCTGAATACTACCAACTGCTGCGCGACAAGTGGGATTCGATGAATTTGTAGAGTGACCGACGCAGCTTGACGCGTAGGTCGGCGGAGCGGCTTTGGGCTGGAGCTGCTTTGGGGCGAGTGATCATGGCCCCTTAAGCTTCCGGCGAGTCGGGCAGTCTGTGGACCTGCCCGTTAAAGCACGACGTTGGGGCCATGATCTTAGAGGCTCGCCCCAAAGTGGCTGCCTAAAGCCGTGGAGCCGACCGCCCCAGCCACAGAGGGTGTCTCCTACCTTCTGCCCGCAGCCGCCGAGCGCGCCGCCGGGCGCGGCCAGCCGGGGCGAAGACAGGAGGCAGGCCGCGCCGCAGAGGCGGCGCGCGCCCGCGCCGTGCGCGGGCCGAGGCTGACGATCAGTGGTGCGAACTGATGATCCACACGGCGACTCCGGAAGTCGGGAAGCAGTGGACCGACACAGGAGAGATCCACGAGGAGCGCGACCTCAAGGGCCGGGCCGAGGGGGACACGCGTACCGTGCCGGGTCATCCCGCGCTGACTCGAATTCTGCGGCAGCACATCGAGGACGAGGGACTCAAGCCGGGTGATCTCCTGTTCCAGGGGGAGAACGGCGGCATCCTGGCGGGTTCCGTCATTCGCCGGGCCTGGCGGAGTGCTCGCAGGGCGACACTGCCTCCCCACGTCTTCGAGTCGCCGACCGGTAAGCGCGTGTACGACAACCGGCACACTCGCCTGACCAAGTGGCTCAACGACGGGGTTCCGCCCGCTCAGGTGGCCGAGTGGGCCGGGAACAGCGTGCCTGTGCTGCTCGCCACCTACGCACGATGCGTCGAAGGGCAGCTTCCGGACCTGAAGAGGCGGCTCGAAGCCGCAGGGGATCTGCCCGACCTGCCCGGCGCCGACTGAGCCGTCCGCCGGCGTAGGACTTCGACACGTATTCGACACAGCGACCCGCAGAAACCCGGTGACAGCCGGACAGCCCCGGAGTCTCCCCATGATCGGCAGGGGAGTGCCCGGGGCTTCGTCATGTCGGGCTGTACCTGCTCTGAACAGCAAAAACGCCCTCCCGAGGGAGGGCGGAGACTGGGCGCCCCCGGCAGGACTCGAACCTGCGGCCAAGCGCTTAGAAGGCGCCTGCTCTATCCACTGAGCTACGGGGGCCGGTTGTGGTGGCCTCGTTCGTGGTGCCCGGGTGTGGGCCGTTCCGTGACGTTGCCGGGGACAAGGATAGGGCTCCCGCATCCGTGTCCCTGTCGCTTCGCCTCCGTGGCTCGATGTGGAGGTTCGGTGAAGCGGTCCTGATAATCGCAGGCAGGTACGAATCGTGCACTGCTTTTGGCCTCTCGCGCACCGGGTGTTGTGCACTCGTTATGCCTGGACTATGCCTCTGTCCCGGTCGTCCCTTCCGTCCCTTGTGTCCTATCGGCACGCAGACATGGCCATATGCTTCAGAAATCCCCTAAAATTGGGCATTCTTCGCATGTGGTGACCTTGGACGTACGGCCTCAGTTGCTCGACGCACTTTCCGCCCTGCGCGACCGTGTCGCGGCCGCACGCTTCCCGCTGCCCCTGGCAGGGGCGCCACGCGCGCGTGCCAACCGTGACGAACTGCTCGCCCAGCTCGACGACTATCTGGTGCCCCGCCTCAAAGAGCCCGAAGCGCCGCTCCTGGCCGTGGTGGGCGGGTCCACCGGCGCCGGCAAGTCGACACTCGTCAACTCCCTCGTGGGCCGGCGCGTGACCGAAGCGGGGGTGTTGCGACCGACGACACGCACCCCGGTGCTGGTCTGCCATCCGGAGGACCATCACTGGTTCAGCGGAATGCGTGTCCTACCCGACCTCACGCGCGTGTGGGCCCCCGAACAGGATCCGGCCGAGGAGCTGATGCCGCCCGGTGAGGAGGCCGAGCGCGTCCTGCGGATCGAGACCGCGGACACGCTCCCGGCCGGCCTCGCCCTCCTCGACGCGCCCGACATCGACTCCCTGATCGCGGACAACCGCGCCCTGGCCGCCGAGCTCATCTGCGCGGCCGACATCTGGATCATGGTGACGACGGCCGCCCGGTACGCCGACGCCGTGCCGTGGCACCTGCTGCGCACGGCCAAGGAGTACGACGCCACCCTCGTGACCGTCCTGGACCGAGTCCCCCACCAGGTCGTCTCCGAGGTGTCCCGGCAGTACGGCGCCCTGCTCACCAAGGCCGGACTGGGCGAGGTGCCGCGCTTCACCGTCCCGGAACTGCCCGAGTCGGCGTGGGGCGGCGGACTGCTCCCGGCGACCGCCGTGGCATCGCTGCGCTCCTGGCTCACCCATCAGGTCCAGGACCCGGCGGCCAGGACGCACGCCATGGCCCGTACGGCCAACGGCCTGCTCGACTCCCTCAAGGCCCGCATGCCCGAGCTGGCCGGTGCCGCCGCCGCCCAGTACGCCGCCTCACTCCGGCTGACGGGCGCGGTCGACGCCGCGTACGACAGCGAGTACGCACGCGTGCGTGGCCGGCTCCAGGCCGGTGCCGTGCTCGCCGGCGACGCCCTGAAGCGGTGGCGGGCCTTCCCCCTCGACTGCACCGCGGGGGAACTCCTCGACTCGCTGGTCGAGAGCCTCAGCACCCTGCTGTTGTGCGCCGTCACCGCCGCCGACGAGCGCGTCGACGACGCCTGGCGGCGTGAACCGGCGGCTGCCACGCCCGAGCTGACGGTCCGGGACCCCCGGCCCGAGAGCGTGGAGCACCGCATCGGCGTGGCGGTACGGCGATGGCGCCGGGAGCTGGAGGAGTACGCCGAGGACGAGGTCGCCGAGCTCGACCGCAGCGTCGCCCCGGACCCCGAGGTCGTCACGGCGCTCGTCGCCACGGCACTGCTCGGCGGGCGGCGGGCACGCTCCGCCGGGGAGGGGCTCGCCGAGCGGATCGGGGCCCACGGGGCGCTGCGGCTCCGCGACCGTGCCGGACGGCTGCTCAACGAGCACCTGGACCGGGTCATGCTCAGCGAACGTGAGCGCCGGCTCGCCCCCCTCGACGCCCTGGAGGTCCATCCCGACCCCCAGGCCGAACTCATCGCCGCGTTGTCCGTACTGCAGAAGGAGAGGTGACCGGTGACTGCCGTCACTGACCAGGACCACACGGAACACGCCGATCAGCAGGAGGACGGCGGCCGCGGCGTCCCCGGAGACAGCGCCCGGCGCGGGGGCTCTCCGGCGGACGGCCTCCCGGCGGGAGGTGTGCGCGCGGTGGACCAGCCCGGTGCGGACGACGCCGTCGGCCACGAGACGGAGCGGCGCAAGCTCTGGAGGAAGCCCCCGAAGCGGGAGGTCCCGGCGGGCGGCGGGCCCGCCGACGACGGCCACACGCGTGTGGCGGCCGACAGCGATCCCGCGCGCGGGACCGCCGCCGAGGCACGGAGTCGTACCGCCGCCGACACGCCGGCGCCCGACGACGCCTCCGGCCACCCCGTCGGCGTACCCGAGCCGGGAGGTCGGCAGGAGGCGGAGACGAGGCCCGCGCGGGGCGGTGGGGAAGCGGGGGAGGGCGGCGGCCCGTCCCGTCGTACCGCCGCCGGTGGCGGATCCTCTTCGGCGCCCGCGCCGGCCGACGGCTCCTCGGCCGACACGTCCTCCGGTGGTACGGAGTCCTCGACGCCCTGGGACGACGGGCTGATCGCGCGGCGTGTGAACGAGACGACCGCCGCGGAGCAGACCGCGATCGTGGAGCCCCGCGTGTCCGTGGCGCCGCACGCCGTGACGCCGCTCGCCTACGACGGCCCGCTGCGCTCCCGGCTCGACGCGCTGCGCGAACTCGTCGGTCTGTCGCGTACGCGGCTCGACCACCGGACGCTGTCCGAGGCCGGACGGGTCCTCGACGAGGCGGCCGCCCGGCGCAGGCTGTCCGGGCAGCACACGGTCGTCGCCATCGCGGGCGCCACCGGCAGCGGCAAGTCCCAGCTGTTCAACGCCCTCGCCGGCGTCACGATCTCCGAGACCGGCGTACGGCGGCCGACGACCGCCTCGCCGCTCGCCTGCAGCTGGAGCGACGGCGCGGCGGGGCTCATCGACCGCCTCGGCATTCCGCCCCGGCTGCGCCGCCGGCCGGCGCAGAACGCGGCGGCGGACGGCCAGCTGCGCGGACTGGTGCTGGTGGACCTGCCGGACCACGACTCGGCTGCCGTCCAGCACCGGGAGCAGGTCGACCGGGTGCTCGGACTCGTGGACGCGGTCATCTGGGTGGTCGACCCGGAGAAGTACGCGGACGCGATCCTGCACGAGCGCTATCTGAGGCCCATGGCGGGACACGCCGAGATCATGTTCGTCGTCCTGAACCAGATCGACCGGCTGCCCGGGGAGGCGACCGACCAGGTCCTCGACGATCTGCGGCGGCTCCTCGACGAGGACGGCATCGCACTCGGCGAGCACGGCGAGCCGGGTGCCGTCGTCCTGGCGCTGTCCGCGCTGACCGGGGAGGGCGTCGGCGATCTGCGGGAGGCGCTCGGGCAGTTCGTGGCCGAACGCGGTGCCGCGGCGCGCCGGATCGCCGCCGACGTGGACTCCGCGGGGCTGCGGCTGCGGCCCGTGTACGCGGCGAGCCGGCGGACGGGGCTCAGCGAGGAGGCGCGGGACGAGTTCTCCGCCCGGCTCGCCGACGCCATCGGCGCGACCGCGGCGGGGGAAGCCGCCGAGCGGGCGTGGCTGCGCCACGCCAACCGTGCCTGCGGGACGCCCTGGCTGCGGCTGTGGCGGTGGTACCAGGACCGGGGCGAGTCGACGACCGGACGGCTGTCCCCCCGTGTGCAGGCGGACGAGGAGGCTACGGCGCGCCAGCGGGTCGAGCAGGCGGTGCGGACGGTGGCGGAGCAGGCCTCGGCCGGGCTGCCCACGCCGTGGGCGCAGGCGGTGCGGGAGGCCGCCGTACGCGGCGCCCAGGGACTGCCCGAGGCGCTGGACGACCTGGGGGCGCGGGCCGGACTGCCGCCCGGGCGGCCGCCGCGGCCGGGCTGGTGGCCGGCGGCCGTGCTGGTGCAGGCGTCGATGACGGTCCTCCAGGTCCTCGGCGGGCTCTGGCTGGGGGCGCAGATCATCGGCGTCATGGCGCCCAACCTGGGTGTGCCGGTGCTGCTGATGGTGGCCGGCATCATCGGCGGGCCGCTCGTCGAGTGGGGGTGCCGGATGGCGGCCCGAGGGCCCGCGCGGCGCTACGGCCAGGAGGCGGAACGGCGGCTGCGGGAGGCGGCGGCCGGGTGCGGGCGTGCCCGGGTGCTGGATCCGGTGGCGGCGGAGCTGCTGCGGTACCGGGAGGTCCGGGAGCAGTACGGGAGGGTGATGGGGGTGGGGTCACCGGCGAGGTGACGCGGCTGAGCGGACCGATGGTGGCGTGAGGGTCACCCACACGAGTGCCGGAGATATCCACAGGTCCGGCCATGGTCCACAGGGCTCAGCGGGCTCGGCCCGACGGAGGCAGTCTGGCTCCGCGGCGATCGCGACGGACGAGTTCGGTCGCGATCGGCCGCGGCGCCGGCCGCGCACCCCGGATGTACGGGGCGCTGCGGCCGGCAGGCCGGACGCAGCCGTACGGGACGGGCCCGTACGCGTTTCGGCCCGGCGCACAGGGGCCGGGCCGGGGAGGGGTTCGAGATGAACGAGACGATCATCTGCGCGGTGGGCAACGTGGCGACGCAGCCGGTGTACCGGGAGCTGCCGACGGGGCCGTCGGCGCGGTTCAGGCTGGCGGTGACCTCGCGGTACCTGGACCGCGCGAAGAACGAGTGGACCGACGGACACACCAACTTCTTCACGGTGTGGGCGAATCGGCAGCTCGCCACGAACGCGGCCGCGTCGCTGAACGTGGGGGACCCGGTCGTGGTGCAGGGCCGGCTGAAGGTGCGGTCGGACGTGCGCGACGGGCAGAGCTGGATGTCGGCGGACCTGGAGGCGACGGCGATCGGACACGATCTCGCGCGGGGCACCTCGGCGTTCCGGCGGGCGTCCAGGCCCGAGCCGGGCGCCGCCGCCGCGACCGCGCAGCCGGAACCGGAGTGGGAGACACCGCCGTCCGCGGTGCCGGAGAGTCAACAGGCGGAAGACACCGTCGCGGTGACGTGAGGTCAGTCACAGGCCCGAGCTGACCGGACTGCGGCTTATCGGCGAATGCGCGCCGAACGACCCCGGTGGATTTGTCGATAAGCCCTGCCCGCAATGGATCTTGGCGATAACGATTACGAGTCGGATCGGCCGTCCGGAGGGATCCCGGGGAAGCGTGGTGCGCCGCGTACCTAGGATGCCGGGCATAGCTCACGGGGCTTCTGATTCTGCTGGTGGGACCGTACCCCCCACGTCAACGGGTCCTGCTCGAAGGGGAATTTAGTGTTTGCTGCGTTCTCCGCGCTGTCGGTGCGCGGGCGAGGGGCGGCCCGTTTCGCCGCCACGACCCTGGTGTCCGGACTGGTCGCCGCCTCCGTCGCGGTCGGCGCCGGCACCGCCGCGGCCGACGGTGCGACGCTGAACCAGGGCGGGGCGATCGCCACCATAGGCGGCCTGAAGACGTACGGCGCCGCGGTCGTGCACACCGACACAGGGGACCAGCAGCTCTCGGCGGGCCTGTTCGAGATGTCCGTCGACGGCGGTGGCGCCCTCCAGACGTACTGCATCGACATCCACAACCCCACGCAGCGCGACGCGAGATACCACGAGACCCCGTGGAGCAGCACCTCCTTGGGCGCCAACAAGGACGCGGGCAGGATCCGCTGGATCCTGCGGAACTCCTACCCGCAGGTGAACGATCTCGCCGCGCTGGCCGGCCGGGCCGGGGTGGACGGTGTCCTCACCCAGCAGGACGCGGCGGCCGGCACGCAGGTCGCCATCTGGCGCTACTCGGACGGCGTGGACGTCGAGGCCGTGGACCCGCAGGCCGAGCGGCTCGCGGACTATCTGGAGGCGAACGCGCGGAACACGGCCGAACCCCGCGCGTCCCTGACGCTCGACCCGCCCGCGGTCTCCGGTCACCCCGGTGAGCGGCTCGGCCCGGTGACGGTGCGCACGGACGCGGCCAGCGTGTCCGTGGCCCCGCCCGCGGACGCCGCGACCAGCGGTGTGCGGATCGTGGACCGGGACGGCCGGGCCGTCACCTCGGCCGTGGACGGCAGCCAGCTGTTCTTCGACGTCCCCGCGGACGCCGCGGCCGGCCAGGCGGAGCTGACCGTGCAGGCCTCGACGACCGTGCCGGTCGGACGTGCCCTGGCCGCGGACAACCGCAGTCAGACGCAGATCCTCGCCGGTTCCAGCGAGTCGACCGTCTCGGCGACGGCGAGCGCGACCTGGGCGAAGACCGGAGCCATACCGGCGCTGTCCGCGGTGGAGAACTGCGACAAGGGCGGCGTGGACATCACCGCGTCCAACAAGGGCACCGAGGCGTTCACCTTCGAACTGCTCGGGATCGAGTACACCATCGCGGCCGGTGAGTCGCGCACGGTGACGGTCCCGCTGCAGGAGGACCAGGCGTACGACTTCACGATCCAGGGGCCGGGCGGCTTCCAGAAGCGGTTCGCGGGCGTGCT
Source organism: Streptomyces sp. NRRL WC-3605 (assembly GCF_001509795.1). Classification (GTDB taxonomy): domain Bacteria; phylum Actinomycetota; class Actinomycetes; order Streptomycetales; family Streptomycetaceae; genus Streptomyces; species Streptomyces viridochromogenes. Next base: position 39,698 of record NZ_LLZN01000046.1, read on the forward strand.
GGACTGCATGACGCGGGCCGGCGAGGCCGACGCGGCGGGCAGCACCACCCAGACCCTGAGCGAGCCCAGCCCCGTCACGGTCGGCTCCCCGTCCGACGACACCAACCTCGCCGCGACCGGCGGCTCGGACATGACCCCGCTGATCGCGGGCCTCGCGATCGGCCTGGTCGTGATCGGCGGCGCGGTGCTCGTCATCATCCGCAAGCGGGAAGCCCGGACGCAGGGCTGAGCCCGGGTGCCGGCCTGCGCCCCCAGGGGAACGCAGGCCGGCGGACCGCCGGGCCCAGGTGGACGGGCCCTTCCGAGGACGGATGCGGCGGGTGGCCACCCCGTAGTCACAGTCACAGCGCGTCCTCAGCACACTCCAGAGGCCCCGTACACCTCACGCAGCGTGTTCTGGTCATGCGTGTTCTGGTCATGATCCCCCGGAGTCGACGGGCGTCCTACGCGGCGTGAGCGTCCGCTGTGACGGTGGGGTCGCCTGGGGCGATGGGAAATCCCCAGGTCAGCGGCGCCCCGGTATACGCGTTTCCGCACAGGGGTGGCGGTGCGGCAAGATGGGGTGTATCTGCCCACTGCCTGATTTCAAGCTGCCGGACGGTTTCTCTTGGCTGAGTTCATTTACACCATGCGCAAGGCGCGCAAAGCGCACGGCGACAAGGTGATCCTCGACGACGTCACCCTGAACTTCCTCCCTGGTGCGAAGATCGGCGTCGTCGGCCCGAACGGCGCCGGCAAGTCGACGGTTCTGAAGATCATGGCGGGCCTCGAGCAGCCGTCGAACGGTGACGCGTTCCTGTCTCCCGGCTACACCGTGGGCATCCTCCTGCAGGAGCCCCCGCTGAACGAGGAGAAGACCGTCCTGGAGAACGTCCAGGAGGGTGTCGCCGAGATCAAGGGGAAGCTCGACCGCTTCAACGAGATCGCCGAGCAGATGGCGACCGACTACTCGGACGCGCTGCTGGAGGAGATGGGCAAGCTCCAGGAGGAGCTCGACCACGCCAACGCCTGGGACCTCGACGCCCAGCTGGAGCAGGCCATGGACGCCCTGGGCTGCCCGCCCGGCGACTGGCCGGTCGTCAACCTCTCCGGTGGTGAGAAGCGCCGCGTCGCGCTGTGCAAGCTGCTGCTCGAGGCGCCCGACCTGCTGCTCCTCGACGAGCCCACCAACCACCTCGACGCCGAGTCGGTGAACTGGCTGGAGCAGCACCTCGCCAAGTACGAGGGCACCGTCGTGGCCGTGACCCACGACCGGTACTTCCTGGACAACGTCGCGGGCTGGATCTGCGAGGTCGACCGCGGCCGTCTGCACGGCTACGAGGGCAACTACTCCAAGTACCTCGAGACCAAGCAGACCCGTCTCAAGGTCGAGGGCCAGAAGGACGCCAAGCGGGCCAAGCGCCTCAAGGAAGAGCTCGAGTGGGTGCGGTCCAACGCCAAGGGGCGCCAGGCCAAGTCCAAGGCGCGTCTGGCCCGCTACGAGGAGATGGCCGCCGAGGCCGACAAGATGCGGAAGCTGGACTTCGAGGAGATCCAGATCCCGCCGGGTCCGCGCCTGGGCAACGTCGTGGTCGAGGTCAACAACCTCACCAAGGGCTTCGGTGACAAGCTGCTCATCGACGACCTGAGCTTCACGCTGCCGCGCAACGGCATCGTCGGCGTGATCGGCCCGAACGGCGCCGGCAAGACGACGCTCTTCAAGATGATCCAGGGGTTCGAGACGCCGGACTCCGGCAGCATCAAGGTCGGCGAGACCGTCAAGATCTCGTACGTCGACCAGAGCCGCGAGAACATCGACCCGAAGAAGACGCTGTGGGCCGTCGTCTCCGACGAGCTGGACTACATCAACGTGGGGCAGGTCGAGATGCCGTCGCGGGCGTACGTCTCCGCGTTCGGCTTCAAGGGCCCGGACCAGCAGAAGCCGGCCGGTGTGCTCTCCGGCGGTGAGCGCAACCGCCTGAACCTCGCGCTCACCCTGAAGCAGGGCGGCAACCTGCTGCTCCTCGACGAGCCGACCAACGACCTCGACGTCGAGACGCTCTCCAGCCTGGAGAACGCGCTGCTGGAGTTCCCCGGCTGCGCCGTGGTCGTCTCCCACGACCGGTGGTTCCTGGACCGTGTGGCCACGCACATCCTCGCTTACGAGGGTGACTCCAAGTGGTTCTGGTTCGAGGGCAACTTCGAGTCGTACGAGAAGAACAAGATCGAGCGGCTCGGTGCGGACGCCGCCCGTCCGCACCGTGCCACCTACAAGAAGCTGACCCGGGGCTGATCGATCTTGCGGCACCTCTACCGCTGCCCGCTGCGCTGGGCGGACATGGACGCGTACGGCCACGTCAACAACGTGGTGTTCCTCCGCTATCTGGAGGAGGCCCGTATCGACTTCCTGTTCCGCCCGGAGAAGGACTTCAAGCAGGGGTCCGTGGTGGCGCGCCACGAGATCGACTACAAGCGGCAGCTCGTCCACCGGCACACCCCGGTGGACATCGAGCTGTGGGTCACGGAGATCCGGGCCGCGTCCTTCACCCTCACCTACGAGGTGAAGGACGGGGACGTGGTCTACGTCCGGGCGTCGACGGTGATCGTGCCGTTCGACTTCGAGGCGCAGCGGCCGCGCCGGATCACCGCGGAGGAGCGGGAGTTCCTCCAGGAGTACACGGACGACGGCCGGGAGAAGGCCGGCGAGGAGGAGGCCGTCGCCGCATGACGGTGCTCCAGCTCGCCGACGAGGGGGAGGCGGCGGATCTCGCGGCCTTCCTCTCCCGGCTGCTGCACTACGACCGCGGCGCCGCCGTCCGCCTCCAGGCGGCCGGTACGGCCCTCGCCGTGTTCGGGCGGCCGCCCTCCTTCGAGGTGCTGGCGATCCGCGCGGTGCGGCTGGCCAAGCCGTACGAGAACGGCCTGGACGTCACGCTGGACGTGACCGTCTCGGCCGGTGAACTGCTGGAGTGCGTCGACGAGTCGGCGGCGACGGCAGGCGTACCGGCGGCGGTCACCGGTCCGCCCTGGGCCGGGGTGCTGCCCCCGCGCGGCGGCTGGCGGCGCGAGCAGGGGCTGCCGGCGCCGGACGCGCTGCACGCCCTCGTCGGCGCGGCGGTCGCCGAGTTCCGCTCCCGCACCGGGGAGTTGCCGCCCGAGCGGCGCACCCGGGCCGAACTCGACCGCGTCGGGCGGGAGATCTGGTCCCGCACGGTCGGCGACACCGGGCTGCCGGTGCGGGCCGTGCACGCCGCGCAGTCGCTGGGCTTCCTGCGCGGCCGCGCGGGCGCGTCGCAGACCGACCAGCGGGCGATCGGGCTCTTCTCGTCGGGCGCCTGGCTCCGGCTGCGCACACCCTTCGGATCGGTCGCCGTACGACGGGCGGGACTCGGGGCGCTGGACGTGAGCGTCCGCTGATCACGGGGCCGCTGGCGCAGGCGTCCGCTGATCACGGGCACAGGGACGAGGTCAGCCAGCCGTGTTGACCATGGACGCCGCCGCGTACGTCAGGTAGTTCCACAGCGTCCGCTCGTGCTCCTCGGAGAGGCCGAGCTCGTCGACGGCGACCCGCATGTGCTTCAGCCAGGCGTCGTGGGCCGCGCGGTCCACGGCGAACGGGGCGTGGCGCATCCGCAGCCGGGGGTGGCCGCGGTTCTCGCCGTACGTGGTGGGGCCGCCCCAGTACTGGATCAGGAACAGGGTCAGACGCTCCTCGGCCGGACCCAGGTCCTCCTCGGGGTACATGGGCCGCAGCAGCGGGTCCTCGGCCACACCCTCGTAGAAGCGGTGGACGAGGCGGCGGAAGGTCTCCTCCCCGCCGACCTGCTCGTAGAAGGTCTGCTCCTGAAGCGTGCCGCGCCGAATCTCATTCACATCGTCCATGGTCTCAGACGCGGAGACGGAGGACTCCAGGCTTAGGACCAGCCGTCCCGGGCGGGCCCGGGGCGGTCGCCGCGGGGCGGCTTCCGCAGGACAGTGGACGTATGAGCGCGCAGGCTTCGGACCACGACCCGGACGACTTGGACGACTCGGCCGACCTCGACGGGCTTTCCGTCCCGGAGCGGGCCGCGCTGGTGCGCGTCATCGAGCGCAGCGGGGCGTGGGACGCCGACCCGGTGTGGCGGGACGCCTTCGAGCAGGTGCCCCGGCACCTGTTCGTGCCGTACTACTACGTCGGTGTCGCCGGCGGCTACGAGCGGCGCTGGGGCGAGAGCCCCGACCCGGCCGCGCGGACCCGCTGGATGCGCGGGGCGTACGCCGACATCCCACTGGCCACCCGGCTGCGCGACGGCGAACTCCTCTCCTCCAGCAGTCAGCCGTCCCTGATGGCGATGATGCTGGTGGCGCTGGAGGTGGCGGACGGGCACCGGGTGCTGGAGATCGGCACCGGCACCGGCTACAACGCCGCCCTGCTCGCGCACCGGCTCGGCGACGACGGCCTCGTCACCACCATCGACCTGGAGCCCGAGATCACCGAGTCGGCGCGACGGCATCTGGAGGCCGCCGGCCACCGTCCCGTCGTGGTGACGGGCGACGGGGCGCGCGGGGTGCCCGGACGCGCCCCCTTCGACCGGATCATCGCGACCTGCACACTGCCGTCCGTCCCGCGCGCCTGGCTGGACCAGTGCCGCCCCGGCGCGCGCGTCCTGACGCCGTTCGCCACCGGACTGGTCGTGCTGACCGTGGCGGACGCCGGGCACGCCGAGGGCCGCTTCCTGGCGACGCCCGCCTACTTCGTTCCGCTGCGCGGGGCGTCCCGGCCCGAGCCGGAGCCCGTCCAGGTCGGCGGGCTGCCGCGCGGCGCCCGGGACCACGAGCTGTTCCGCTTCCTGCTGGCGCTGACCCGGGGCGGCCTGGATCCCCAGGAGGCGTACGCGCTCTGGGAGCGGGAGGGCCGGCCGCCACGGGAGCGGTACGGGATCACCGTGCGCGGCGAGCGGGCGTGGGCCTGGCTGGACGATCCCGAGGGACCGTACGCCTGGCCGCTGCCCGGCTGACCCGGGTACAGGGCGAAGGGGCGGCCGTACGGCCTCCAAGCCGTACGACCGCCCCTCTAAGCGCTGGGCGCGCGAGCTAGCCGCGCCGGATCGTGATCGTCGTCCAGGCCCCGACGTGCACCCGGTCGCCGTCCTGGAGCGGGACGGGGACGAAGGGCTGGATCGGGTCCTCGGAGTTGTTCACCGTGGTGCCGTTCGTCGAGTTCTGGTCGACGACCGCCCAGGTGCCGTCCGGCTGCTGGACCAGTACCGCGTGCTGGTGCGAGACGCCCGGGTCCTCCGGCGGCACCGACAGGTCGATGTCGGGGGACTCGCCGGTGGAGTGCCGGCGGCGGCCGATGGTGACCTGGTTGCCGGTGAGCGTGCGCTGCTGCTCGGGCGAATACGCGGGCAGGTTCAGACCCGCGGCCTCCGGGCCCGACCGCTGCATCATCGCCATGAAGTACTCACGGTCCGGACCGATGGTCGCCGTCCAGGTCGCCGGCTGCTGCTGGTAGCCGGGGCCGGGCGGCGGGGCCTGGCCGGGGCCCGGCTGCGGGTAGCCGTAGCCGCCCTGTGCGGGGCCGCCAGGAGCGCCCTGCCCGGGACCGCCCGACGGAGGCGGGATCACCCAGTCGTCCCCGCCGCCGCCGAAGGACGGGCCGCCCTGCTGGGGGCGGTTGCCCTCCTGCGGGAAGCCGGGCGGGGCCTGCGGGGCCGAGGGGCCGGGACCGGCCGGGTGGAACGCCTGCGGGGCGCCGGCGCCGGGACCGGGCTGCGTGGGAGCGGGCGGCGGGGGAGCCTGCCGCGAGGGGTCGCCGAAGCCACCGGGACCGCCCGGACCGCCACCGGGGCCACCGGGACCGCCTCCGAAGCCGCCGGGTCCACCATGGCCGCCAGGACCGCCCGGTCCACCCGGTCCGCCAGGTCCGCCCTGGCCGGGTCCGGGACCGCCCGGGCCCTGCGGGTCCGCGCCGAACGGCGGGATCGGCTCGGCCGGGCGGTTCACCTGGGACGGGCGCGAGCCCTGGTAGTCGTAGGAGTCACCGCCGCCGAACGACGGCGGGGGGCCCTGCTGGAAGTGCGAGGGCAGGCCGGGGCCGCCGGGCGCCGGGGGGCGCGGGGCGGCGGGCGTGTACGAGGTCGCCGTGTTGGTCAGGAAGTTCCACCGGCACTCCTCGCAGAAGGGCGCACCGCCCTCGCGGGGCGTGCGGCACTGCGGGCAGAGCTCGGGCTCCCGGCCGCCGGGCATGGGCGGACGCCCACCCTGCTGGCCGGGGTGACCACCGGGACCGCCATGGCCGCCGGGACCGCCGGGCGGCGGGAAGCCGTAGCCGCCGGCGGGCGGGGGCGGCGGCGGAGGGGGAGGTACGGCACCGGCCATGCGGTGACCGCAGACCTCGCACCAGTCGTCGGAACCCGACTGGTGTCCGTTCGGGCAGGTCGGCATGTCGGCGCTTCCCCCTCTCCTTTCCGGTCGTTCCCGACCGGATTTCTTCCCACCCCGAGGGGCCAGGCTCGATGCTTCTACTGGGTCCTGCTGGTCACTTCTTTACACGAACAGTCTTTGTCGACCGCGTCTCGAGTGTCATCTCGTCGGCCTCCGCGACCTTCGCCTTCAGTCGCACAGTACCCGCCGCGACATCGACCACGTCCACCACCTTCGCAAGGAGTTTCGCCGTATCCGCGTTTCCGGAGGCCCCGGCGAGCTGAACGGCGCGGCCCAGTTTGGCCGTTGCTCCATCGATATCGCCCGCTTTGCGGAGATCCAGCCCTTCTTGGATGGCCTGGGCCAGTTCGGCCTGGCCGGTGTAGTGGGCGACTTGGGGGTTGATCGACGTCGAAGCGGTCATGTCGTCGGTCCATACGGCCCGTACGAGACCTTGTGCGCCCAGGTTCTGAGCACTTCCGTCCGGTTGTGGCACGACCAGGGAGACCCGGGCGGCGAGCATCTCCTGACCGAGGCCGGCCGCCGGGACCTCCACGCATACGTGGTAGTCACGGGACTCGTCGCCCCAGGAACCCGTGGGGTAGTCGCCGGCGCGCGGTCCCGCCTCGGTGCGGCGGCCGGTCAGGTCCTCGACGGTGGGCGCGACCTGCTTCACGAACCTGATCGTGGTGCCGACCGGGGTCCACACCCGCAGGGCGACGTCCGCGACCTCCTTGCCCATCGCGTTCTCCATCATCCGCGTGAAGTCGGCGGCGAGACCGGCCGGGTCGGCGACGATGTCGGCGCTGCCGAGGAGGGCGGATGCGATCGATGTGACTTCTTTCACTTCCCAGTCGGTGCCCACGCCCCGTGCGTCACACGTGAACCGCCCGGCACACGCGTCCAGCGCGGCCTTCAGGTCCTCGGCCGACTCGTGCTCGTTGCGGCCGTCGGTCAGCAGGATGCCGTGCCGGATGGCGACGTCGGCGGAGGAGAGCAGCCGGTCCGCGAGGCGCAGCCAGGTGCCGATGGCGGTGCCGCCGCCGGCGCTGAGCCTGCGCAGCGCCTGCTTGGCCTGCTCGCGGGTGGTGGCGTCGGCGACGGCGAGGCGGCCGCCGCCCGGGTACACCTCCTTGGCCACGTGGGTGCCGCCGATCACCGCGAAGTGGACGCCGTCGCGCAGGGTGTCGACGGCGGCGGCCGTGGCGTCGCGGGCGTTGCGCATCTTGGTCGGCGGATAGTCCATCGAGCCGGAGCAGTCGACCATGAGGGCGACGGCCGCGTCCGTGTCCGGTCCGGCGGAGCGGGTCGCGCCGGGCGCGCCGGCGAGGGTGCCGCCCCCCGTGGAGGTGACCGTCACGATCGCGTTGACCTCGCTGCCGCCCTCCGGCAGGTACTCGTTCTGGTACACGTCCACCGAGAACCGCGGCACGCTTGGCTTCGAAAAATTGGCCATTTCTATTCAAATCCCCCTGGACGACCCCGCACTGGGGTCATGGCTGCCGACGGACCGGTCCCCTCCGGTCCGTTGAGGCCGTCCCCGCGGCAGGCCTCAGGCCGATCCTGCCCCTGCCGGCGGTGCCGGGAACGGCAGGACGGCCACTGTTACGTTGTCGTGCCCGCCGCCGTCGAGGGCGTGACCCACGAGCACCCGGGCGGCGTGCAGGGGGCGCGCGGCGGCGTCGGCCGGGACGATCTCGGCCATGTGCTCGGCGGCCTCGGCGTAGTTCCACAGGCCGTCCGTGCAGACCACGGCGACCCCCGGGCGGTCGGGTTTGAAGGACGCGGTGTGCGGCTCCAGTTCGTAGGCGTCCGCGCCGAGCCAGCCCGTGATGGCGTGGGCGCGTTCGTCGGCGTACGCCTCGGCCTCGTTCATCAGGCCCGCCGCGACCATCTGCGCGGCCCAGGAGTCGTCCTCGGTGAGCCGGGCCGGGGGAGCGGAGCGGTCGGCCGGGACCCAGTAGACGCGGCTGTCCCCGACCCAGCCGACGACCAGCAGGTCGGGGGTGACGACGGAGCCGACGATCGTGCACGCCGGGGCGTTCTGGTGGGGGGCCTGCTCACGGGCCGTGGCCGGTTCGGCGGCGAGGGCGTTGACCGCGTTGGACGCGGCGACGATCGCCTCGTGCAGGGCCTGCTGCGGATGGGTGCCGCGGGGCAGCGCGGCCAGCAGCGACTCGATGGAGGCGCGGGCCGCGGCCAGGGAGGCGTCGTCGGGGCGGGTCGCCGAGGACACCCCGTCGCAGACCATCGCCAGGGTCGCCGGACGTCCGTCGGGCAGGGTGGTGCGGGCGACGGCGAACGCGTCCTCGTTGCGGTGGTGGCGCAGGCCGCGGTCGCTGACGGCGGCGACCGGGCCGGCCTCCTGCTCCATGTGGTCCCGTTCGCGGGGCTGGGCGTGGCCGCAGTTCTCGCAGTAGCCGTCGCGGTCGACCCGGCCGGCGCGGCAGGCGACGCACAGTTTGACGCCCTCCGGCGGGGTGGGCGCTCCGGTGCTCACCCGGGGGTCGGGGGCCTGCAGGGCGTACGCGTCGGGCTCGGCCGGCCGGTCGAGGCGTACGCCGGAGGACGGCGCGTCGGGGGACTCCGCCGGGACGGGGACGCCGTCCGGCACGGTCGGGGTGCGCGGTGCGGGGTCGCTCTCGCCGGCCTGTGCCGGGAACGGGGGCGGGCCGGGCTCGGGCGCGGCGGGAGCCGGGATGCCGGGCGGCGGCACCGGCGGCGGGGGAGGCGTGCCCGGGGGCAGGCCGTGGCCGCCGGTCCCGGTGCCCTGGGCGGCCGAACCGTTCAGGGCGATCGTGGGGTGGTCGTCCGGCCGTGCGGGCACGGTGGACAGGTCGTATCCGCACGCACCGCAGAAACGGTCACCCGAGTCGAGCGGCCAGGCGCAGCTCGGGCAGGCGGACAACTGGGGCATCTGCGACATCAACTACACCCACGTCCGGGGGCGGTAACGGTTTGCACGTTCCACCAGGTCGATCCTCTCCTCGCCGCCCGGGGCCAGCCGGGCCAGCATGCGGTACGAGCGCTCCAGGCCGAACCGCAGTCCCCGTTCGTCCAGGCCACTGCCGAGCAGCGTCCGTCCTCCGGGGGCGGACGGGGCGGAACCCTGGCCACCGGAGAGTATCCAGTCCAGCGCCGCACCGAGCACTTCCGCCGACAACTCCTCCCGGCGCGCCGGGTCCAGGCCGTACGCGTCCAGCGCCTCCACCTGCCCCGCCGCGGCCGTCAGGTCGTCCAGGAACGGTACGTCGCCGGCGACCGCCGTGCGTTGACGCAGCCGGGCCCGGACCGCCGCGACGCGCGCCGCCGTGTAGTGGATCGAGCTCTCCGGGACGGATTCCAGGGTCGCCACGGCCCCCCGGCGGTCGCCCGTCGCGAGCTGGACGCGGGCCAGGCCGAAGGCGGCGCTGACATGGCTGGGGTCGGTCGTCCAGACGAGACGGTAGTACTCGGCGGCGTTGTCCAACTGGCCCAGCACCTCGGCGCACAGACCGAGCGCCAGCTTCGGGGCCGGCTCCCCGGGAAAGGCGTCGTAGATCGCGTCGAAGGCGAGCGCGGCGCCCTCGTGGTCACCGGTGACGAGCGCGACCACACCCCGGTACCAGACGACCCGCCAGTCGTCGGGGCGTTCGTCCTCCAACTCCAGCAGGGCCTCGTGCGCGGCACCCGGGTCGCCGCCCTCCAGCCGGGCCCGCACCTGGCGCAGCCGGGACTCCGTCGACGGCGCCGGCACCGCGGCGAGCGCGCCGAGCAGCTCCGCCGGGGCGGTGGTCAGCAGGCCCGCGAGGAAACCGGCGTTCGGGTCCGCGGCGTCGACGTGGGGGACGGGCAGCGCCAGCGCGGCGGCGGGGGCGTCGGCCTCCTTGACGATCCGTGCGGGGGGCGGCGCGGTCACGGCCGGCGTCCGGCGGGCGGCGCCCCCGCGAGCCGGCACCGGGCGCGCCCCCAGCCGGGAGACCTCCCCGGCGGACGCCGGGAACAGCACCGTGTCGGTGACCCGCAGCTCCGGTCCGAACAGCGTGGACAGCGCGGGCCGCGCCCGGCCCGACTGGAGGGAGACGACCTCGCGCAGCACCCCCGTCAGCTGCTCCGCCATCTCCTGCGCGGAGGCGAACCGGCGGGCCGGCTCGGGGTCGGTGGCGCGGACCAGAAGCCGGTAGAAGGACTCGTACCGGCGGAACACCTCGATGTGGTCCGGGTCGGGCAGCGATCCGGCGTAGACGTTCGTGTAGCCCTGGAAGTCGAAGGCCAGCACGGCGAGGGTGCGGGCGACCGTGTAGAGGTCCGAGGCGACCGACGGGCCGGCCTCCGCGACCTCCGGCGCCTGGTAGCCGACCGTGCCGTAGACGGCCGACTCGTCGTCGTCCATCCTGCGCACCGCGCCCATGTCGATCAGCTTGAGCTGGTCCTCGGTCTGGATGGCGTTGTCGACCTTGAAGTCGCAGTACAGCAGGTTGCGGCTGTGCAGATGCCCGAGGGCCTCCAGGGCCTCGATGCCGTACGCGCACGCCTGCTCCACCGGCAGCGGATCGCGCCGCCCGGTCTCGGTGCGGCGCGCGTTCGCTATCTCCTTCAGGGACTTGCCGCCGACGTACTCCATCACGATGTAGCCGTCGAGGGAGCCGGTGCGCTGGTCGAGGTGCTCCACGAAGTTGTAGATCCGCACGATGTTGGCGTGCTCGATCTCCGCGAGGAAGCGCCGCTCCGATATCGCCGCCGCCATCGCGTCCTGGTCGCCGGTGTCGAGCAGGCCCTTGAGCACCACCCAGCGATCCGAGACGGCCCGGTCCACGGCCAGGTAGATCCAGCCCAGCCCGCCGTGCGCCAGACAGCCCACGACCTCGTACTGACCGTGCACGATGTCCCCGGCGCGCAGCTTGGGCACGAACGAGTACGGGTGCCCGCACTTCGTGCAGAACCCCTCGGTACGGCCCGGCCGGTCGCCGCGCGCCCGGCCGACGGGCGCGCCGCAGTCGGAGCGGGAGCAGAACCGCTTGCGCTCCGGCACCTCCGCGTTCTCCAGCACCATCGCGCGCGGGTCGGGACGTGGCACGTCCGGCACCTGGACCAGCCCGGCGCCGAGCCGGCCGCGCCCGCTGGAGCCGGCCGTGGAACCCGAGCTGCGCACCGACACCGAACGGCCCGTGGACCGCCCGGACACCGACCGCGACAGCCGCCCCGACACCGAGCGCCGGGACCGCGAGGACCGCGACGACTGCGAGGACGCGCGCGAGCTGCCCCGGCCCGTGGAGCGTGAACCACCGCTGCCCGAGGCGCCCTTGCCGCCCGCCGCGGCCCCGGTGGGCGGCGAGCCGACCGTGCCGGTCGCCGAGACGACCGGGGCCAGGCCGCAGGTGTCGCAGTACAGCTCGCCGCCGCCCATGTCCTCGTACGACCCGGTGCAGTCCGGGCGCTGACAGGTCTGCCCCGCCTGGCTCATGTCCTCCCCCTGCCCCTCATGCCCCGCTCCCCGGCCCGTCCTCGGGGGTGCGCGGACCCGGGATGCGGCCACCGCCGCCGCCGAGCAGCTCGGCCGCCGCCTGCTGGTAGCGCAGGACCGCCTGCTCGGCGACGCGCAGGTCGCAGGGCGCGCTCCACAGCATGCGGCGCGCCGCGTCGTAGCGCTCGACCAGCAGCGGGTCCTCCGCGAGGCCGTGCCGGGCCACCTTCGCCTTGTACGCGTCGAGCCGGCCGCGCAGCTCGGCGCGGACCGCCAGCGGCGCGGTGACCGCCGTCAACGACTCGCGCGCGCGCAGCAGTTCGTCCTCCGCCTTCTGCTCCAGGGACTCGAGGAGTGGCGACAGCCGGTGCCACTGGGCCTGCCGGCGGTACTCGGCGGCCGTCGCCAGCTGCTCCTGGAGCACCGTCGGGGGACCGCTGACGACCGGGACCTCGGTCGCGGCGATCTTCGCCAGCACCTCGCCGCGCGCGGTACGGGCCTCGGCGAGCGTGCGGTCCGCGCGGGAGAGCACGTCCCGAAGCCGCACCAGGCGCTGCTCCGCGTCCTGACGGACCGTCAGTACCGCGTCGATCTCCCGGCGCACGTCCTCCAGTGCGCGCGCCTCACGGTCGTACACGGTGGTGTCCGGACGGCCGCCGCCCGGCGCCGAACTGCCCTTCGTGGGCACCCAGTAGGCCAGCGGGTCCGACACCACCTCGGCGCGCAGCCGGGTCAGCGTGCGGGTGATCCGCTCCAGGTCGTCGCCCGCCGGATGCTCGCCGGGGCGCACCCCGACGGAGTGCGCGAGCCGGCGGGTGCGCTGGAGCTCGGCGGCGAGTAAATCGATCCGGGCGGGCAGCGCGGACCAGACGGCGTCGGCGGCCACGACCATGTCCAGCGAGGTCGCGTACAGCTCGTTCATCCGGTCCACGAGCGCGGCCAGCGAGAACCGCTCGCTCAGCCGGCCCGGACCGCCGTGCGGGGTCGGCGCGCCGGCGGCCGCGGCGGCCTGGCCGGCCACCGTCACGCACTCGCCGCGCAGCAGCTCCGTCAGCTCCGCCAGGTCCTCGCGGCTGGACCAGCGGCGCCGGGAGCGGATCTCCCGGGCCGAGCGCAGCGCTCCCGTGTAGGCGTCGAAGTACGCCCACAGCAGCGTGATCGACGCCTCCGCGGACGTCCAGCGCTCCTTGGTCACGCCGGTCAGCTCGGCCCCTTCGAGGAGTCTGCGGCCCGCGTGGTCCTGGAGTGCGAGCAGCGAGGTCTCGATCGCCTCGTGCTCCTGGCCGAGCCGCGCCAGCGCACGGTCCACCTCGTCCCGGTCCATCACCGGCCCGGCGGGGTCCGTGACGCCCATCGATCACCTCTCGCTGCGTTGAGTTCCGTCAGTCGCTCGTCCGTGCCGTCCCGCGCCGCGGGCCGCCTACGCGTAGTGGGCCTCCGGCGGGGTCGCCGACGCCGACTTCCTGCCGTCCGTGTCCATGGTCGGGTGGAGCCACTTCTCGTACGACGCCGCCCAGCCGCCGTCCTCGACGTAGTCCTCCAGGATCCGGTTGACCCGGCGGACCAGATCGTCGGATCCCCTTTTCATCGCCACTCCGTAGTATTCGTCGGTGAACAGCCCGCCCTTGAGCTCGACGGCCGGGTCCTGCGCCGCCTGGCTCGCCGCGAGCGCGCCGTCCGTGACGACCGCGTCGACCTCCCCGAGCTGCAGCTTGACCAGGCAGTCGAGCTGGTTGGGGACGGTGGTGCGGATGTCGGTGGAGGCGGGCAGGACGCCTTCCTTCCTGCCCGCTTCGAGGTTGTCGTACGCGGTCGAGCTCTCGGCGGAGCAGACCTTGCGGTTCGCCAGGGACTTGTCGAACCCGGTGATCTGCGAGGCCTTGGGCGCGAGGACCTGCTGGCCGGTGACGAAGTAGGGCGCGGAGAAGGCGACTTCGTCCAGCCGGGCACAGGTGATCGTCATGGTGCGCACGACCATGTCGACCTCGCCCTTCTGGACCGCCTCGATCCGCCGGCTGGTCGGGATGGCCTTGAACCGCACCGCGTCGCGGTCGCCCAGGATGTCCTCGGCGATCCGGTGGACCAGGTCGATGTCGAACCCCTCCAGCTCGCCCGAGGGGTTGTTCGGGTCGAGGTAGCCCCAGCGGTAGCTGTTGGTGTCGACGCCGACGACCAGACGCCGGTCCTCGCGGGCCTTGATCGCGTCGACGACCGGGCTCTTCCCGCCGCCGGACGGCGACAGGCTCCGGTCCTGCGGGTCCTCGCAGCTCTCCGCCCTGGCCTGCCCGGCGTGGGTGACGCGGTGCCCGGCCGGGTCGCTGTCGCCCGCAGGCTGGGACAGGGGCAGCAGCAGCGCCACGGTCACCGCCAGGGCGCACAGGAGGGCCATCGCGCCGACGCCGCCCCAGCCGCGCAGACCCGCCCGCAGGCGCCGCCACGGCTGCGCGGAGCCGTCACGGGCGCCGGCGTGTGCGTTCATCGTCCCGCCCCCTCTCACCGGTACTCCGACAGCCTGCGGCCGATGCCGAGGACCGCGCCCGCCGTGCCCAGCACCGCGAGGACGGCGGCGCCGGCCGGAACGCCCGTCAGCGCGTCCAGGCCGCCGCCCGCGGCCCGCCGGAACTCGCCCTGCTCGTGGGTGAGCGCGGTCGCCAGTGCCTTGTCGACGTTGTCGAAGCACACGCTCGTCGGCTCCTTCGCGGCGCCGATGACGCGGTCGCGGGCCGCCTGGTAGTTCCCGGAGTCGTTGTCCGCGCGCGCGAGGTCGTGGCGGTCCTTCCAGACCTTCATGAAGCCGTTCGCGTCCCGGACGGGCTTGCCGCCCGCGGCGTCGTCGGCGAGGTCCGCCGCGCGCGCGAGCGCCGTGCGCAGGGCGTCGATCTGATGGTCGTAGCCCCACTCGTAGGCGTCCGCCACGCTGCCGTCCTCCAGGGCACGGGTGTCGGCGCCGCGGCGGACCAGGGTGAGGTTCTCGTCGCTGCGGGCGGTCAGGGAGGCGATCCGGGCCTCGTGCAGCACCGTCAGGGAGCGCACGCCGTGCTCGTAGGAGTCGTCCAGGCCCGCGCGGGCCACGGTGTGACTCACCGTCAGCCACAGCAGGCCGACCGTGGCGGTCGCCGTCGCCGTGACGAGACCGTGGTTGAGGACCCGGTTGGTGCGCCGGTAGGTGCGGTGCTGGGCCCACCCCAGGGCGGCCAGCGCGAGCACGCCGAGGCCGAGCGAGGCCCACGGGAAGGACCGCGCGTCCGCGTAGTCGGCGCCCAGGCGCTGGTTCTCCGTGCGGTACAGCTTCTCGGCGGCCGGCAGCATCCGCTGCTGCATCATCTCGTTCGCCGCGCGCAGATAGGCGCCGCCCACGGGGTAGCCCTGGCGGTTGTTGGCCCGCGCCGTCTCCACCAGGCCCTTGTACTCGGGCAGCAGCCGGCTCAGCGAAGCGATCGTCCCGGCCGAGGCCGAGCCCGGTTCGGAGTTGGCGGCGGCGGTGACGAGCTTCGCGGCGGCCGTGCGGATGTCCTTCTCGTAGGTCGCGCGCGTCGCCGGCTTCTCCTGGAGGCCCGCGAGATAGCCGCTGGCCGCCGCGGTGTTCGCGTCGGCCAGGGAGCGGTAGATGTCCGCGGCGTCGGAGCTGAGCGGCTGGCTGCGGTTCAGGACGTCGTCGGCGGCGGCCGTACGCTCCGTCATCTGCCAGGCGGCGACGGCGCCGAACGCGACCACGAGCAGCGCGAGGACGGCCCCCAGGATGCGCAGCCGGCCCGGCTCGGTCGTCGCGGCGGCCCGGAGCTGGTCGAAGCCCTCCGCGAACGCGGTGCGGCGGGCGCGCGGGACGGACGCGGGCGCGGCGGGGGCGGGCGCCGACTCGGGCGCGGGAGGCCCCGGTTGGGCCGGCACGGACGGCAGCGTCGGCACGCGCGCGGCCGGGTCCTTGCCCGGTGGTGGCGGCGCGCTGCCGCCCGGTGTCCGTGTCATGCTGACCTCCCCCATGGCCATCCGTCGCGGGCCAGTATCGCCGCCCGGAACGGCATCCGCACCGGCCTCGCCCGATCTTGGTCCGGTCACGGCGGCGGCCCCGGCTCCCGGCACCGCCGAACACGCCCCCGCACCACCCCCTGCCCATGAGAACGCCGTGGGAATCGGTTCGGTTCCACCTCGTCGCGCCGGGCGGCCGGGGAGTGCGGGGGCGTGCCCCGGGAGCGCTCGGGGGAAGCGCCCCCCCCGGAACACGGGCTACCGCTCGAAGTGCCGCCGCAGCCGGGCGTGCACCTCCTCGGGGGCGCCCACCGCGTCCAGCCCGAGCAGGGCCGCGCCCAGCACCGGACGCGCCGCCACCACCCGAGGTACGGCCTTGGGGGCGCGGGCAGCCAGCAGGTCCCGTACGCCGTCGTCCAGTTGGGGGTGGCGGGCCGCCAGGACGCTCCCGCCCAGCAGGACCGGGGTCTCCTCCCCGAGCAGGCCCAGCCGGGTCAGGGCGACCGTCGCCAGGGTGACCACCTCGTCGGCCAACCGGTCGACGAGGGAGCGTGCGACCGGGTCGCCGGAGGCGGCCGTGGCGAAGAGCACCGGGGCCAGCTCGTGCCGGCGCCGCTCCGCGATGTGCCCCAGGTGCAGGGCCTCGATCAGCGCGTACATGGAGGGCAGCCCGAAGTGCGCGGGCAGCGTGCCGGCCAGGGCCGTGGCCGCGCCCCGCCCGTCCTCCGCGCGGGCCGCGTGCCACAGAGCCTCCTCCGCCAGGCCCCAGCCGCCGCCCCAGTCCCCGGAGAGCCGGCCGAGCGCCGGGAAGCGGGCGGTGCGCCCGTCGGGGCGCATGCCCACGCAGTTGATGCCGGCACCGCAGACGACGGCCACCCCGCGGGGCTCGGTGACCCCGGCGCGCAGGATCGCGAAGGTGTCGTTGCGTACCTCGACGCGGGTGCCCCACGCGCGTGCGTGCAGCGCGGCCGCCAGGGTCTCCTCCTCCACCGGCAGGTCGGCGTTGGCGAGACAGGCCGAGACGTGGTCGACGGAGGTGACGCCGGCGGCCGTGAACGCCTCCTCCACGGCCCCGGCGAGGGTGTCCATCGCCTGCGCGACGCCCACGGCGGGCGGCCGGAAGCCTCCCGCGCGGGCGGTGGCCAGGACGGTGCCGTCGTCCGCCACGACGGCGACGTCGGTCTTGCTGTTGCCCGCGTCGACGGCGAGGACACGTGCGGTCATGCCCACGCGAGGTGCTCCCGGTTGTGTGCGATCAGCTCGTCGGTGAGCTTCTCGGCGTACTCGAACTGGCCGACGAGGGGGTGGGCGAGGAGCGCCTTGAACACCCGGTCGCGGCCGCCGTGCAGGGCGGCGGAGAGCGCCAGGTCCTCGTAGGCGGTCACCTGCGCCATCAGACCCGAGTACAGCGGGTCGAGGCGGGGCACGGGCAGTGGCGCCGGGCCGTTCTGCCCGACGGCCGCCTGCACCTCGATCACCGCGTCGTCGGGGAGGAAGGGCAGCGTGCCCCGGTTGAGGGTGTTCACCACCTGGTAGGGGCTGCCGGCGCCGTTCAGCAGGGCGGCCGCGAGGTCCACCGCCGCCTCCGAGTAGTACGCCCCGCCCCGCTTGGACAGCAGTTCCGGCTTCTCGTCGAGCGCCGGGTCGGCGTACAGGGCGAGCAGTTCGCGCTCCATCGCGGCCACCTCGGCGGCGCGGGACGGCTTGGTGCGCATCTCCCGGACGACCGCGTCGTGGGCGTAGTAGTAGCGCAGGTAGTAGGACGGGACCACGCCCAGCCGGTCCAGCAGGACGCGGGGCAGGTGCAGGTCGGCGGCGAGGGCGTCGCCGTGCTCGGCGAGCAGTTTCGGCAGGACGTCCGCGCCCTCGGGGCCGCCCAGGCGCACCCCGGTCTCCCAGGTGAGGTGGTTGAGGCCGACGTGGTCGAGGTGGATGTCGGCGGGGGAGGCGCCGAGGAGGGCGGCGAACTTGCGCTGGAAGCCGATCGCCACGTTGCACAGGCCGACCGCCCGGTGCCCCTCCTGGAGCAGGGCGCGGGTGACGATGCCGACCGGGTTGGTGAAGTCGATGATCCAGGCGCCCGGGTTGGCGCGCCGGACCCGCTCGGCGATGTCCAGGACGACCGGCACGGTCCGCAGGGCCTTCGCGAGGCCGCCGGCACCGGTCGTCTCCTGGCCGACGCAGCCGCACTCCAGGGGCCAGGTCTCGTCCTGCTGCCGGGCAGCCTGGCCGCCCACGCGCAGCTGGAGCAGGACCGCGTCGGCCCCGTCGACGGCCGCGTCCAGGTCGGTCGTCGTGGTGATCCTCCCGGCGTGGGCCTGGCGGGCGAAGATACGGCGGGCGAGGCCGCCGACCAGCTCCAGACGGTCCGTCGCCGGGTCCGTCAGGACCAGTTCCTCGATGGGCAGGGTGTCGCGGAGGCGCGCGAAGCCGTCGATGAGTTCCGGCGTGTAGGTCGAGCCTCCGCCGACCACGGTGAGTTTCACTTGAGATTCAGCCCTTTACTCCGGTGAGCGTGACGCCCTCTACGAACGCTTTCTGGGCGAAGAAGAACACGAGGATCACGGGGGCCATGACCAGTACGGTCGCTGCCATCGTGAGGTTCCAGTCGGTGTGGTGCGCCCCCTTGAACGACTCCAGTCCGTACGACAGGGTCCAGGCGCCCGGGTTCTCGGACGCGTAGATCTGCGGCCCGAAGTAGTCGTTCCAGGCGTAGAAGAACTGGAAGAGGGCCACTGCGGCGATACCCGGTTTCGCCATGGGCAGCACCACCCGCAGCAGGGTGCGCAGTTCGCCGCAGCCGTCGACCTTCGCCGCGTCCAGGTACTCGTCGGGGATGGTGGTGAGGAACTGGCGCAGCAGGAAGATCGAGAAGGCGTCGCCGAACGCCATGGGGATGATCAGCGGCCACAGGGTGCCCGACAGGTCCAGCTGCTTCGCCCAGAACAGGTACATCGGGATGATGACGACCTGCGGCGGCAGCATCATCATCGAGACGACCAGCATGAGCGTCAGATTCCGGCCCCGGAAGCGGAACTTGGCGAGCGCGTACGCCACCGGGACGGACGAGACGACGGTGAGGACCGTGCCGAGCCCGGCGTACAGCAGCGTGTTGCGCCACCAGGTGAGGAAGCCGGGGGTGTCGAAGACCTGGGCGTAGTTGCCCCACTCCCAGGTCCGCGGGATCAGGTCCCGGGTCAGCGCCTGCTGGTCGCTCATCAGCGAGGTCAGCACGACGAACACGAACGGCAGGACGAAGAAGAGGGCGGCCGCGACGCCCAGGGAGTGCACGGCGATCCACTCCAGCACCGCCCGGCGGCGCGCGGTGCGTTCGGCGGCGGTCGGGGCGGCCGGCCGCACCGGTCGTTCCAGCACCTGGGTCATGGTCAGTCACCTGCCTGGATCAGTCCGCCCCGGCGCCGCATCAGCAGCGCGGTGAACGCCATGGCGAGGGCGAACAGGACGAGCGCGACCACACAGGCGGAGCCGTAGTCGAAGCGCTGGAAGCCGAGGTTGTAGACGAGCTGGGGAAGGGTCAGCGTCGACTTGTCGGGGTAGCCCGGCTCGAACTGCTGGCCGGAGCCGCCGATGACACCGGAGGCGACCTTCCCGGCGACCAGCGGCTGTGTGTAGTACTGCATGGTCTGGATGACGCCGGTGACGACGGCGAACATCACGATCGGCGAGATGTTCGGCAGGGTCACGTAGCGGAACCGTTTCCAGGCCGAGGCGCCGTCGAGCTCGGCGGCCTCGTACTGCTCCTTCGGCACGTCGAGCAGGGCGGCCATGAAGATGACCATGAGGTCGCCCACCCCCCACAGCGCGAGCGCGGTGAGGGCCGGCTTGGACCAGGCGGGGTCCGTGAACCAGCCTGGCGCCGGCAGACCGAGGTCGCCGAGCACGGAGTTGACCGGGCCGGTGCCGGGGTTGAGCAGGAAGACGAAGGCCAGCGTCGCGGCGACCGGCGGGGCGAGGTAGGGCAGGTAGAACAGGGTGCGGAAGACCCCGACACCGGTCTTGATCTTCGTGATGAGCAGCCCGACGCCCAGTCCGAACACCACCCGGCAGGTCACCATGACCAGCACCAGCCAGAGCGTGTTGCGCAGCGCCGGCCAGAACATCGGATAGTCCTGGAAGACGTAGGACCAGTTGTCCAGGCCCCGGAACACGGGGGTGCCGAAGCCGTCGTACTTCATCAGCGAGAAGTACACGGTGGACACCAGCGGATAGGCGAAGAAGACGCCGAACCCGATGAGCCACGGTGACAGGAAGGCCACCGTCCGAAGCGCCGACCTGCGGCGCTTCGCGCGGAGTGTGTGCGTCGCCATCGGGGGCTACTTCGCCTGCTCGATGTCGCGGTCGATCTGCCGGGCGGTCTTCTCCAGGCCGGCCTTCAGATCCGTGACCTTGCCGGACTCGTACTGGAAGCCGAAGTCCTGCAGCGTCGTCTGGTAGGTCGAGCCGTTGACGGACGCCGGCGGGGTGTTGGAGTGCGGGTTCTGCGCTATGTCGAGGAAGGTCTTGAAGCCGGGCTCCACCTTCAGATCGGGCGACTTCAGCGCCTCGAAGGTGGAGGGCACGTTGTGGATGGCGTTGGCGAAGGACACGACGGCCGCGGTGTCGGTCGTCAGGTACTTCACCAGCTCCCAGGCCGCGTTCTGCTTCTCGCTGCGCGGGGCGATGCCGATGATCGTGCCGGAGAGGAAGCCCTTGCCGTATTCGTCCACCTCGTCGTCGGCCACGGGCATCGGCGCGGTGCCGATCTCGAAGTCCGCGCCGGCGTCCTTCGCCATGCCGAGCCGCCACTCGCCGTCGAGCTGCATGGCCACCTGACCGGTGTGGAAGGGGTGCTTGGCGCCCCACTCGTCGCCGAAGGTGTTGCGGTACTTCTCCAGCCTGGTGAAGCCGCCGAGGTCGTCGACGAGCTTCTTCTGGTACGTGAACATCTCGGCGAACGCCGGGTCCTTCGCGACGGAGGACTTGCCGTCGTGGCCGAAGTAGGCGTGGTCCCACTGCGCCATGTAGTGGTCCACGACCGTCTCGTAGCCGTGGTACGTCGGCATGAAGCCGAGCTGCTCGTAGCCGTCGCCCTTGGTCTTCGTGAGCTTCTTCGCGACCTTCGCGAACTCCGACCACGTCTTCGGCGGGGACTCGATGCCCGCCTTCTCGAAGGCGTCCTTGTCGTAGTAGAGCCCGTAGGCGTCGCCGAGCAGCGGCAGGGCGCAGCGCGTGCCCTCGAACTGGGTGTAGTCCAGCATCGGCTTCGGGATCAGCTTGCCGAGGTCGAGCTTCGACTTCTCGATGAAGGGCTTGAGGTCGAGGAAGGCTCCGGAGGAGCAGAACTTGCCGACGTTGGAGGTCGTGAACGACGACACCACGTCGGGTCCGTTCGAACCGCCCGCGCGCAGCGCCTGGTTGAGCTTGTCGTCGTTGATGTTGCCGACGACCTTCACCGTGATGTTCGGGTGGGCCTTCTCGAACGCGTCGACGTTCGCCTGGATCGCCTTCACCTCGGCGGGCGCGCTCCAGCCGTGCCAGAAGGTGATCGTGGAGCGCGCGTTCGGGTCGTCGTGCGCGCCGGCCTCCGAGGAGCCCGTACAGGCCGTGGCGAGCAGGGCCAGGGAGGCGGACGCGGCGAGGGCCGCGGCGGACCGGCGGGACATCGAGGATATGACTTTCCTGGACTTTCCGGGCATGGCGAGGTCTCCCAAGGGCGGGACGGGGTGGGTGTGGGTGGTGGTGCGGGAGCGGGGTGCGGGTCAGCGCGAGGTGTCGAAGACCTCGTCGCGTGTGGCGGCGAGGGCGCTCTCGAGCGCGCCGCGCAGCACGGGGTGTTCACGGACCTCGCCGACGACGAGCCGGGGCCGGGCCGCGGCCAGTTCCTCCAGCTCGTCCTGGACGAGGGTGCGCAGGGTGTCCCCGCCGGCGGTCAGCGAGGCGCCGCTGAGGACGACGAGTTCCGGGTCGAGGACGGAGACCAGGGAGGCCAGACCGGTGGCCAGCCGGGTCGCGTAGGTCTCCAGGAGCTGCCGGTGGGGGCCGTCGTCCCGGGCGGCGGCCCGCTCGACGAGGGCGGCGGCCACCTCGGCGTACGGCCCCGACGGGATGTCCGGGACGCCGAGTTCACGGGCGAGCCGGGGCACGGCCTGGGAGCCGGCCAGCTCCTGGTAGCCGCCGCTGTTGGCCTTGGTCACCTGGCGGACGAGGGGGGCGCCCGGCACGGGCAGGAAGCCGACCTCGCCCGCGCCGCCGGTCCAGCCGCGGTGCAGCCGGCCGCCGAGGACCAGGGCGGCGCCGAGACCGCCCTCGTTCCACAGCAGCACGAAGTCCTCGTGGCCGCGGGCCGCGCCGAGCCGCTGCTCGGCCACCGCCGCGAGATTGACGTCGTTCTCGTACTCGACCGGCATCGGCAGCGCCGCCGCGAGCTCGTCGAGCAGCGCGGGGGAGTGCCAGCCGGGCAGGTGGGAGGCGTAGCGCAGGCGGCCCGTGTTGGGGTCGAAGGCGCCGGGGGTGCCGATGACGAGCCGGTGGACGTCGGCCCGGGTCAGGCCTGCCGCCTTCACCGCCCCGTCGAGGGCGTCGGTGACCTGCCGCACGACCGGCTGTGCCGGCCGTCTGCCGGGGGTGGGCAGTTCGTACGAGCCGACGGTGCGGCCGGTGACGTCGGCCACGGCGGCGAGGACGCGCTCCGGGGTGACGTCGAGGCCGGCGGCGTACGCGGCCTTCGCGTTCACCTCGTACAGCTGGGCGTTGGGGCCGGGCCGGCCTTCCGTGGTGCCGGTGGCCAGGACCAGCCCGGCGGCCTCCAGGCGGGCCAGCAGCTGGGAGGCGGTCGGCTTGGAGAGGCCGGTGAGCTTGCCGATCCGGGTGCGCGACAGCGGCCCGTGCTCCAGCAGGAGGTCCAGGGCGGCGCGGTCGTTCATGGCGCGCAGGACGCGCGGGGTGCCCGGCGTACCGGCGGTTCCTGCCATGGGGTTCGACACCTGCCTCTCGGCTGCCCAGCTTCCCAGTGATCACCGGGTGACGTCCATCCCGGACGCCTCGCGTGATCACTGTTAGGAAAGTTTCCTATCCGCTGCGGAGGAAGCTAAGCCGGTGGGGAAGGCGGAGTCAAGGGATTCGCTTCGGCGGGACCTGCTCGTCAGCCGGGGAGGCCGGACCGCGGCGCGCCGGGGGCCGTGGCACCGGGACGCGGGGCGGGCGTCCGCTCACGCCAGGGCAGCAACAGAGGCGTCGCCAGCAGCAGGACACCGGCGAGCGCGATCGCGGCCCGGGGGCCCGTCAGCATCGCCAGCACGCCCCACAGCGCGGTCATCGCGGCCGTCACCGCCTTGCTCGTGATCGACCACGCCGTCAGGGTGCGGGTCACCCGGTCCGGCGGGGTCCCCTCCAGGCGCCGGGTGGCGAGCACCGGGGTGAACACCGCGGAGCTGGTGATCAGGCCGAACTCCACCGCCATCACGAGCACCAGACCGGCCGTGCCCGGCCCCACGAAGGCGAGGCCGACCGACCAGCAGGCGCGCAGCGTGCCGGCCACCAGCAGCACCCGGCGCTGCCCGTGCCGGGCGACCAGCCGCCGGGACAGCCGGGAACCCAGCAGACCGCCCAGGCACGGCACGGCGAAGGCCAGCCCGTACTGCCAGGGCGTGAAGCCGAGCCGGCCCAGCATCAGCACGGCGAGGAGCGGGGACGCCACCATGATCAGGGCGTTCACCAGGACCGTGTTGAGGAACAGCGGGCGCAGCACGGCGTGGCCGAGGATGTGCCGCCAGCCCGCCCGCAGGTCGTCCAGCCGCGGGCCCCGTCCGCCCTCGGGGCGCTTCGGATGCTCCTCCGTCCCGCCCACTGCCCGCAGTCCCAGCGCCGACAGAAGGTAGCTCGCCGCGTCCGCCAGGACCGTGGCCACCGGCCCGAAGACCCCGACGGCCACACCGCCCACCGGCGGGCCCAGCGCCGTCGCCGTCCAGGCCGTCGCCTCGAAGCGGCTGTTGGCCGCGAGCAGGTCCTCCGGCGGCAGCAGGGACTTCAGGAACGCCCCGCCGGCCGCACCGAACGTGATGTCGGCGGCGGCCGTCAGCACCGACACCACCAGCAGCTGGCCGAGGCTCAGCACGTCGAGTGCGTACGCCACGGGCACGCTCAGCAGCGCCACGCACCGCAGCAGGTCGGCCGCGATCATCACCGGCCGCTTCGGGCGGAACTCCACCCAGGCGCCGAGCGGCACCGCGAGCACCGCCCCCACCGCGAGCCCGGAGGCCGCCAGCAGCGCCACCTCGGTCGGTCCGGCGTGCAGTGCGAGGACCGCGATCAGCGCGAAGGCGTCGAAGGCGAGCCGTGTGCCGAACGTGCTCACCGCGTACGCGGCCCACAGCCGGTTGAAGGGCCGCCCCAGGGGCCGCTCGCCCGTCGCCTTCACCATCCCCTCCCGCCCGCCGTCGCCCCCGGCATCCAAGCGAGTCCGGGCCGCCGGGGCAAACCGGCGGGTCACGGCGTGCCGGACGCACCGAAGCGGCCCGGGGCCGCTACTTCGTCACGCTGGGCGGTGTCAGCGGCGTGGCCGCCAGGGACTGCGGCGAGGTGGTGCTGGCGTAGGCGGAGGGGGCCGCCACCGCGGCGCTCGGGTCGGCCGCGGGCGTGTCGTCCGGGGCCGGCGCCGGTCCGCCGATGATCGGGATGTCGGCGGCGCCGAAGGCGCGCTTGACCCGCCAGCGCAGTTCGCGTTCCACCGTCACGGACTTGCCCGGCATGGTCTTCGCGGACAGCCGCACCACCATCGAGTCCAGCTGCACGCTGTCCAGGCCCAGCACCTCGACGGGCCCCCAGAGGAGCTCGTTCCACGGCTCCTCCTTCGTCATCTTCTCGGCGACCTCGTCGAGGGTGGCCTTGACCTTGTCCAGGTCCTCGTCGGCGCGGACCTGGACGTCGACCCCGGCCATCGACCAGCCCTGCGACAGGTTCCCGATGCGCTTGACCTCGCCGTTGCGGACGTACCAGATCTCGCCGCCCTCCCCGCGCAGCTTCGTCACACGCAGGCCGACCTCGATGACCTCGCCGGAGGCGACGCCCGCGTCGATCGTGTCGCCGACGCCGTACTGGTCCTCCAGGATCATGAAGACGCCGGACAGGAAGTCGGTGACCAGGTTGCGGGCGCCGAAGCCGATGGCGACGCCCGCGACACCGGCCGACGCCAGCAGCGGGGCCAGGTTGATCTCGAAGGTGCCCAGGACCATCAGGGCGGCCGTGCCGATGATCAGGAAGCTGGCCACCGACCGCAGCACCGAGCCGATCGCCTGCGAGCGCTGGCGGCGGCGCTCGGCGTTGACCAGCAGACCGCCCAGCGCCGTGCCGTCCACCGCCTGCGCGGTGCGGCTCATCCGGTCGATGAGCTTGGTGATCGCGCGGCGCACGAAGACTCTCAGCACCGCCGCTATCACCACGATCAGCAGGACGCGCAGACCGATCGCCAGCCAGGTCGACCAGTTCTGCTCGACCCAGGTGGCGGCCTCGGCCGCGCTCTCGTGGGCGTCCCGGATCGAGGGGACCGCCGGGGTCGTCGTCTCCGAGGGGACCGGCGACGGCGTGACGTCGGCGGCCTGCAGGACGGCGGGCAGGGACACAGCGGGTACCTCCAGTGCAGCGGCCCGCCCCGCCGGCAGTGGTCAAGGTCGGCCAAGGTCACGAAAAGGTCACCGGCAGGGCAGGCTCACCACACTATCGGGGCATCGCACGCACATCGTCCCCATGTTCGGGGGAGGAAGGCCGCTCACGTGGGGATGAACTGGTGGGATGAACCGTTCATCGCCCTGGGGAGGCATCGGATGTGGTCGAAAACACTCCCAGCCCGTTACCGGGACATGGTGGCGCCATCACCAGGCATGAGGGGAAACTGACTACAGATCGTCCCGGCGCGAGCCACGCGCCGCCGACGCCCAAGGAGGCATCCGTGCCGCATGTCCTGGTCCTCAACGCGTCGTACGAGCCGCTCGGCGTCGTACCGCTCCGCCGCGCGCTCGTCCTCGTCCTCGAGAACAAGGCCGTATGCCTCGAGGAGTCCGGCGCCTATCTGCACAGCGCGACCGTCACCGTCCCCGCCCCCAGCGTGGTCCGGCTCAAGCGATTCGTGCGCGTCCCCTACCGGGGGCCCGTTCCTCTCACCCGCAGGGCGCTCTTCGCGCGCGACGGGGGCCGGTGCATGTACTGCGGTGGCGTCGCAACCAGCGTCGACCACGTCATCCCGCGCAGCCGCGGGGGGAAGCACGTCTGGGACAACGTGGTGGCGTCCTGCCGGCGCTGCAACCACGTGAAAGCCGACCGCCACCTGTTCGAGATCGGCTGGCGGCTGCGCCACAAACCGGCTCCGCCGACCGGTCTGGCCTGGCGCATCATCGGCACCGGGCATCGCGACCCACGCTGGTTGCCGTACTTGCAACCGTATGGGGCGGATGACGCCTTGGCCCGGATCGACGGCATTTCTGCCTGAGGTTCCGGGCCTTCGCGTATCCCAGGCGCGCGGGGGCGCGGCCTGCTCCTCAGGGAGTTCCGCGCGCCCCCTTCACCGCGTACGCGCCGCCTCCCAGGGCGAACAGCACCGCGGCCGTCGCCCACGCGCCGCCGCCGGCACCCGGCTCCAGCAGCCATGCCCAGGCGGGCAGTGAGGTGCCCCGCAGACCCGACACCCCCATGTACATCGCGCTGACGTAGCCGAACACCGGCAGCCAGCTCAGCCGCGCGCCGAGCACCACCGCCGCGCCCGCCGTCAGGCCGGTGCAGCCCAGGACGTTGCGGACCATGGCGGGCGGGCCGAAGATCTGCGCGCTGGACAGGACCGCGAGCGGGAGCAGCGCGGCGGCCAGCGCCGTCAGGCAGAGCAGATGCGTCAGCCGGCGGCGCCACCAGGGACGCACCGCCGTGCGGTCCAGCTCCTCGGAGGCGGAGTGCAGGCTGGAGCCGATGGCCGTCGCGGCCACCAGCGGGGCCAGGGCCACCACCGGGACCCTGCGTTCCGGGTCGAGGTAGGAGTCCAGGGAGTGGGTCGCCCATACGGCCAGCACGGTGGTCGCGGCGAGCGCGGCGACGGTCTGCGGAAGGGCCCGGGAGCGGGCGTAGAGGACGATTCCGGTGCTGGTCACAGGGTCGGCACCCCGCTCGGATCGCAGTCGCCCGCCGTCGCGAAGTACTCCGACAGCCACACCCGGCGCTCGTCCTGCGCCATCCCCAGCAGCCGGGCCCGGGCCCGCTGCCTGTCCTTCAGCGCCGCGCGGTCGGCCGCGGAACCCCGGGCGTCCAGCTCGTCGAAGTACTTCTCCTGCGGACTCGGGGCCAGGTAGTGTTCCACGGCGGCGTCCGCGCGGGCGACGGCGGGTTCGGTGTCGTCGCAGTCCGCGCGGCTGAAGAGGGCCATCCCCGCCTCCCAGGCGTACTGCCCGGGCTCGGTGAGCTTCCCCCGGACGACCGACCAGCCGAGCGGGGTGACCATCGGCAGCTCGGCCTCGTCGGCGCGCGGGCGGCCCCGGCGGTCCTCGAAGCGGACGGGTACGTGGTCCACGCCCTCCAGACGGCCCGTCAGCCCGGACAGGGCCTCGGCGATCTGGGGCAGCAGCCGCTCGTACCGGGCGTTCACACACACCTGCGGGGTCGTGGAGGTGTCGCAGACCTGGCGCCCGGCGACCGGCGCGGGTCGGGTGAGCCCGTCGGCCCCCACCAGCAGGACCGCGGCGGCCGTCGCGCAGGCCAGCGGCACCAGGGCGACGGCCCGGCGGCGGGCGGTGAGGAACAGCACCGCGGCCGCGGCCAGCCCGCCGACCCACACCACCGACACCCACGGCTGCCACCACACCGGCATCCGGTCGGCGGAGGCGTCGGTCAGCGGGGACAGCGCGGACCAGGCGTTGTCGTGGTCGTAGGAGAGGAAGCCGAGCACGGCGTACCCGGCCGTCGCCAGCACCGGGGCGGCCAGCCGCCAGGGCACGGCCCGGCCCACCACCTGGCCCGCGAGCGCCGCGCAGCCGAGGAGGAGCGAGTCGCCGAGCGGGACGACCAGGTACGGGCTGTCCCCGGTGGCGCAGTACCAGGTGGCCAGCAGCGCGCACCCGGCGGCGAGGAGATGCCCCACGGCCACCCAGACGGCGACGGGCACCGCCGACGCCAGGAAGCGGGGGAGCGCACCGCGTACGGCCGTCTCCAGCAGGTCGCCGGTCCCGCGCCGGCGCTCCCGTCCCCCCTGCCAGCAGCCAGCGGCCAGCGACAGCGGGATGCCGAGCAGGACCGCGGCCGCGTGCGTGCGGTCCCGCGTCTCCGCCCAGCCGCCCTGCCAGCTCTCCGCCGGCACGGCGAGGGCGACGGTCAGCGTGAGCAGGACGGCGGCACCGGCGAGCGGGGCGAAACCGCTCCGGAACTCCGGGCGCAGCGGGGCGGCCTCGGCGGCCGGGCGTCTCCTCTCCATGAGCGTCGTCATCGGGCCGCCACCTCGCGGTGGGCGCGCAGGGCCGCCGTGTAGCCGCGCTCGATGGGGTGGTCGCCGACGCCGTCCGAGGCGGCGCCGAGTGCGGTCAGCGCCTCGGGGGTGCCGCGGTAGGCGAGCCGGCCCCCGGCGATGAGCGTGACCTCCGTGCAGGCGGCCGCCACGTCCTCCACCAGGTGCGTGGAGACCAGGACCGTGGACCCGGCGCCGAGTTCGCGCAGCAGCTCGCGGAACTCCACGCGCTGTTCCGGGTCCAGGCCCGCCGTCGGCTCGTCCAGGAGCAGCACCGCCGGGTCGTTGACGATGGCCTGGGCGATGCCGACGCGGCGGACCATGCCGCCGGACAGCGTCCGGATCTTCACGTCGATCCGGTCGGCCAGACCCACCCGGGTCACGGCACGCTCCACGGCGGCCGGTGTCCGCGCCGCCGGCATCTCCTTCAGCCAGGCCATGTAGGCGACGAACTCGCGCACGGTGAAGCCCGGGTAGTAGCCGAAGTCCTGCGGCAGATAGCCGAGCCTGCGGCGGACCTCGGTGCGTCCGCGCGGGTCGGCGATGTCCTCGCCGAGCATCCGCACCCGGCCGCCGCTCGGGGCGGCGACCGTGGCGAGCACCCGGATCAGCGAGGTCTTGCCCGCGCCGTTCGGGCCGAGCAGCCCGTGCACGCCCCGGCCGAAGCCGAGGTCGAGGGAGTCGAGGGCGACGGTCCTGCGGTGCCGGACATGCAGACCGGCCACCTGAATGGTGGTCAAGGGAACTCCAGAGCCGAGAGGTCGGGGGGTCAGTGCCGTTCGAGGCGGTCGTACGCCGTGCGCCGGACCGCCAGCAGGGCCGCGCACAGCGCCGCTGCCGCCGCCCAGCCGCCCTGCGCGGCGCCGCCGCCGACATAGAGGGAGAGCTGGTCCGACAGATGCCGGGAGACCGCGCCGTCGGGGGTCGCCAGCACCGGTGCCAGGACGGCGCACAGCCAGCCGCCGCCGGTCACCGCCGTCGCCGCGCGCAGCCCCAGCCAGCCGCCGAGGGCCAGCGCGGCCAGCGTCAGCGTCAGTCCGGGCAGCAGCCAGGCGGCGGCGCCCGGCGCGCCCGAGGACGGCACGACGACACCGGCGAGGGTCAGCAGCGGCAGGCTCACCGCCAGGACCACCGCGGTCCGCACCAGCGCCAGCCGCAGTCCTGCCGACGGGGTCGACGCGGCCAGCTCGTGCAGCGGGTCCGCGTGCCGGCCGTACGACAGCGCCACTCCGGCGACCGGGACGACCGGTGCGACGGCCAGCAGCAGGGGGCGGGCTCCCGAGAAGTCGGCGACGTGCGCGAGCAGTACCGCGCCGAGCGCCACGAGCAGGACGGCGGGCAGCCAGGCACCGCGCACGGCGGGGGCGGCGGCCCACAGGAGACGGGGGGCGCGCAGGGGCCTGGGCTCGGCCGCCGGTGCCCGCGGTGCCGCGGCCAGGACCGCCTGCCTGAGGTCGGTCAGGACCGGTCCCGCCGCGGTGGCCCGTACCGCCCGCGACACCCGGCCCGCGCAGGCGGCGCACGATTCCAGGTGCTTCTCCAGGGACCAGGCGTCGGCGTCGGGCAGGGAGCCGTCGGCGTAGCCCGCGATCAGACGGTCGGGTGCGTGCCAGCCGGTCATGCCGGTCCTCCCATCGGGTTCGGGGTCAACTGGGCGAGCGCGGCACGCAGTTCGGCGCGGGCGCGCATCGCCCGGGACTTGACGGTGCCCTCGGGGATGCCGAGCAGCCGGGCGGTCTCACGGGTCGTCAGGCCGTCCACCACCGTGGCGCGCAGCACCTCCCGCAGCTCCGGGGAGATCCGGTTCAGGGCGGTGCCCACGTCGCCGTACTCCAGCCCCGTCAGCGCCCTCTCCTCCGCGGAGGGCGCTGACAGGGCCGGTCCGGCGCCGGCCGGGGCCGTGTCGATCGGCGTGGTCTCCAGCCGTCCGGCCCGCTCCTGCGCCCGGCGCGCGTCGATCAGCCGGCGGGCCGCGATGGTCCACAGCCAGCCGCCCGCCTCCTCGCCCCGGTGCGCCCCGGCCGACCGCCACACGGTGACGAACGTGTCCTGGAGCACCTCGCGCACCACCTCTGGGTCGGCGCAGCGCCGGGTGAGCCGGGCATGCAGCCAGCCCGCGTGCCGGTCGTACAGGGCGGCCATCGCCGCCGGGTCGCCGGCCGCGACGGCCCGCAGGAGGGCCCCGTCCCCCTCGTCCTTCTCCCGATGGCCCCCCATGGGGCGGAACAGTCTCACACCCCTTCTATCGGAGGCCCCGGCGGCGCCGGTTCACGTCCGGGCGACGGAATGGATGTGACCCAGACCACGTTGTCCCGTGAGTTACGTCTGCCTTCGCGCCCGCTGGGTAGGGCTGCCGTATCCCGCCGCCGTACCGACACCCCAGGAGGCCCCCGTGCCCACCGCTCCGGCCCTGTCCAAACCTGAGGCGCCCTTCGCGCCCGACACGCACGCCTGTGTCTTCAGCGCCGAGGGCGCCCGCGCCGTCACCCCCCTCACCAGCGAACCTCCGCTCCCCGACGCCGAACCCCTCACCAGCGAGCCGCCGCTCGCCGACGCCGTGCCGCTGACGAGTGAGGCCGCCTACTGGGACATGGACGTGGATCCGGGTATGGACACCGGTATGGACATGGACATGAGCGCCCCGAGGCCGTAGATGACACAGACGCGGTCGGCCGACATCCCTGCCGAAGGGTCCGGACAGCCCCAGGACCCGCCCTCCGACGATCTGTCCCGGCTCGCCGACCTGCACGGCGTCGCCCCCTCCTACCGGCCGTCCCCCGACCGCACGGTCACGGCCTCCGCCACCGCCCTCACCCGCGCGCTGACCGCCTTGGGCGTCGACGCGAGCACCCCGGCCGCCGTCGCCGCGGCCCTCGACGCCCGCGAACGCGCCCTGCGCGAGCGTCTGCTGCCCCCGACGGTGGTCTGCTGGAGCGGCACCGAACCACCCGCCCTCGACGCGCTGCCGCCCGGCACCCGGCTGACCGTCACCACCGAACAGGGCGGGACCCACGAGGGCACCGTCCGGCTCCCGCCCGGCGTGCACCGGCTCACCGCGGCCGCGCCCGACGGCCGCACCGCCCACAGCCACCTCGTCGTCGCCCCGCCCCGGCTGCCCGCACCCCCCGGACGGACGTACGGACTCCTCGTCCAGCTCTACTCCCTGCTGTCCCGCCGCTCCTGGGGCATGGGCGACCTCGGCGACCTGGCCGCCCTCGCCGACTGGGCCGGACGCTCGCTCGGCGCCGGCTTCGTCCAGGTCAACCCGCTGCACGCGGCCGTGCCCGGACCGCCCACCGACCCGTCCCCCTACCGGCCCTCCTCCCGGCGCTTCCCCGACCCGGTCCATCTGCGGGTCGAGGACGTCCCCGAGTTCGCCCGGGTCGAGGACCGCGACCGGGTGGCCGCACTGCTGGAACGAGCCGCGCGGCTGCGCGAAGGGGTGCTGGAGAAGGGCGCGCTGATCGACCGGGACGCCGTGTGGGAGGCCAAGCGCGAGGCGCTCGAACTGGTCCTGGAGGTGCCGCTCGACCCCGGGAGGCAGGACGCGTACGCCGCCTTCCTCGCCCGCGAGGGGCAGGCGCTGGAGGACCACGCCACCTGGTGCGCGCTGGCCGAGGCGCACGGCCCGCACTGGCGGCGCTGGCCGGCCGGCCTGCGGGACCCCCGGTCCGCCGGGACCGCTCGCGCGCGGCGCGACCTGGCCGGCCGCGTCGACTTCCACCGGCGGCTCGCCTGGCTCACCGACACCCAGCTGACCGCCGCCCAGCGGGCCGCGCGGGAGGCGGGGATGCCCGTCGGGATCGTCCACGACCTGGCCGTCGGGGTGCACCCGGACGGCGCGGACGCCTGGGCACAGCAGGAGTACTTCGCGGCCGGGATGTCGGTCGGCGCGCCCCCGGACGCCTTCAACGCGCGCGGCCAGGACTGGGGGCTGCCGCCCTGGCGCCCGGACCGGCTGGCCGCCTCGGGCTACGAGCCCTACCGGATGCTGCTGCGCGCCCTGTTCGGCCACGCGGGCGCCCTGCGCATCGACCACGTCATGGGGCTGTTCCGGCTGTGGTGGGTGCCCGAGGGGGAGCCGCCGACCGAGGGCACGTACGTCCGCTACGACGCCGAGGCCATGCTCGCCGTCCTGGTGCTGGAGGCGTCCCGCGCCGGAGCCGTGGTGATCGGCGAGGACCTCGGCACCGTGGAGCCCGGCGTACGGGAGCGGCTGCGGGCGCGCGGGGTGCTCGGCACCTCCGTTCTGTGGTTCGAGCGGGACTGGGAGGGCGACGGCCGCCCGCTGCCGCCCGGATCCTGGCGTGCCGACTGCCTGGCCACCGCCACCACCCACGATCTGCCGCCCACCGCGGCCCGTCTCACCGGCGAGCACGTCGAACTGCGCGACCGGCTCGGCCTGTCGACCCGCCCGCTGGAGGAGGAGCGCGCGGAGGCGGCGGCCGACGCCGCCGAGTGGCTGGAGCTGCTGTCCCGGCTCGGACTGACGGACGGCGGCGACGGAGAAGCCGGAGATGCCATAGAGGCCGGAGAAGCCGGAGAAGCCGGAGAAGCCGGAGAAGTGGGCGGGATCGGCGAGGGCGTCCGCGAGATCGGCGAGATCGGCGAGGAGGCCGGCATCCGGGCCGTGCACCGCTTCCTGCTGCGCACCCCGGCCCGCATGGTCGGCGTCTGGCTGCCGGACGGTGTGGGCGATCGCCGCCCGCAGAACCTGCCGGGGACGTGGGACGAGTACCCCAACTGGCGCCTGCCGATCGCCGACGCGAACGGCAGGCCCGTCACCCTGGAGGAGCTGACGGCCTCGCCCCGGGTCCGCGCGCTGCTGGAGGTGCTCCGCGAGGACACCGCCCGGTCCGGTCCACCGCACGGCACCGGCCGCCATGACGCCGGCCCCTGACAGCACCCCCGGACGCGCGGGCCCCGGCGGCGTTCGGTACTTTTGGGCCCGTGGACAAGAAGAACGCCCTGCGCGCCGGCGCCCTGGCCTCCGGTACGACGCTGATGATGCTGCTGATGTCGTCCCCCGCCCTCGCGCTCACGCGCGACGACGGCGACGACCCCGGTCAGGGCCTGAGCGTCATGGAGACGCTGGCCCTGTACGTGATCGCCCCGATCGTGATCTTCGCGGTCATCACGGGCCTGGTCATGGTGCTGGACAAGTCGCACAAGAAGAAGGACCCGACCAGCTCCAACATCACCACCAAGGCCGACGCCACGGCCTGACGCGAGCTCTTCCGAGTCCGCCGCGCGCTGTCGAGGGCGCCGGCCCCGTTCCGGGTACGCACAGGCGTGCACCGGCCAGGGCCGGCGCCCTCGTGCGTGCGCCTCGCTCCCGCCGCTACGCCGGGTGCGGCGCGGTGAGGTACCGCTGCACCGTCGGCGCCAGCCACGCCACGATCTCCTCGGGGGACAGCGCCACGGCGGGCGGGAAGCGCAGCACATAGCGGGTGAGCGCGAGGCCCAGCAGCTGTGAGGACGCCAGCGCTGCCCGCGCCGGGGCCTGTTCGGGGTCGGGGCACACCCGCCGGGCCAGCGGCAGCAGCTGGTCCGCGAAGATTCCCTGCATGCGCTCGGCCCCGGCCTCGTTGGTCGCGCCGACCCGCAGCAGGGCCGTGAGCACCTCGTTCTTCTCCCACATCGTCAGGAAGTGGGTCACCAGCGCCTGTCCCGCCGTGTCGCGGCTGACGGCCGCCGGGTCCGGCAGCTCCAGGTCGATCGCCACGGCCGCCGCGAACAGGCCCTCCTTGTTGCCGTAGTAGCGCATCACCATCGACGGGTCGATGTTCGCGTCGCGGGCGATGGCGCGGATGGTGGCCCGGTCGTAGCCGTCGGCGGCGAAGCGTTCGCGGGCCGCCTCGAGGATCGCCGTGCGGGTCGCGTCGGAGCGGCGGGGGGTCCGGGGCTTGCTCTCGTTCATATCAACAACCGTAGGCCAACATGCATGGGCCAACAAGCGTTGACAGTTCTGTGTGGTGCCTCTAGCGTTGTCCACAAGCGTTGGCCTACAGGTGTTGGCCAGTGGACGTTGGCATAGGGAGGTCCCCCATGAGCGGCATCCGCACCGACCGCACCACCCCCGGCGCCGTGATCGTCGTCGGCTCCGGCCCCACCGGCCTCCTGCTCGCCGGTGACCTCGCCGCCGCCGGCGTCCCCGTCACCGTGCTGGAGCGTCGCCCGCACGCCATCAGCAATCTCTCCCGCGCCTTCGGTGTCCACGCCCGCACCCTGGAGCAGCTCGACGCCCGGGGGCTGGCCGACGACCTCCTCGCCACCGGCACCACCATCACCGCCCTGCGCCTCTTCCGCCGTCTCACCCTCGACCTCGGTACCCTCCCCTCCCGCTTCCCCCACCTCCTCGTCACCCCGCAGTACGAGGTCGAGCGGCTGCTGGAGCGGCGCGCCCGCGACCTGGGTGTCGACTTCCGCCACGAGCACGAGGTCACCGGGCTGCGGCAGGACACCACCGGCGTCGACCTGGACGTGCGCACCCCGGACGGCACGGCCGCCACGCTCCGCGCCGCCTACGTCGTCGGCACGGACGGGCACCGCAGCGCCGTACGCCGGGCGCTCGGCCTGCCCTTCCCGGGCACGTCCGTCATCACGTCCCTCTTCCTCGCCGACGTCCGCCTCGCCGAGCCGCCCGAGGGCGTGCTCACCGTCGACGGCCGCGGGGGCACCTTCGCGATGATCGCGGCCTTCGGCGACGGCTGGTACCGCGTGATGGGCTGGGACCGCCGCCACGAGGTGCCCGACGACGTCCCGCTCGGCCTGGAGGAGGTCAGGGAGGTCACCCGGCGGGCCCTCGGCACCGACCACGGCATGCACGACGCCCGCTGGCTCTCCCGCTTCCACAGCGACGAGCGGCAGGTGCCGCAGTACCGGGTGGGACGGGTCTTCCTCGCCGGCGACGCCGCGCACGTGCACTCGCCCGCCGGCGGCCAGGGCATGAACACCGGTCTGCAGGACGCCGCCAACCTGAGCTGGAAGCTGGCGGCGGCCGTGCGGGGCCGGGCGCCCGAAGGGCTGCTCGACAGCTACCACGCCGAGCGCCACCCGGTCGGCCGGGCCGTGCTGCGCAGCAGCGGCGGGCTGGTCCGGCTCGCCCGCGCCCAGCACCCCGGGCTGTGCCTGGTGCGGGCCGGGGTCTCCGCCGTCGCCCGCGCCGCCCGCCCGGTCCGCACGAAGGCGCTCGCCCAGGTCTCGGGCATCGGCTACCGCTACCCCGCCCCGCGCGGCTCCCACCCGCTGACCGGCGCCCGCGTCCCCGACGCGGCCCTGCGCGGCGGCGGCCGCCTCTACGAGGCCCTGCGCGACGGGCGTTTCGTGCTGGTCGCCCCGGTGGCGAACGAGCGGGCGGCCTCCGGGGACGAGTCCGTCGGCGTCCGCCGGGAGCAGTGGGCGGACGGCGGCCGCACCACCGTCCTGGTGCGGCCCGACGGATACGCGGCGTGGGCCGCGGACGACGCCGGCCCGGCGGCCGTCGAGGCGGCGCTGAAGGCCCACCTGGGCTGACCGCGCCCGTCGAGGCGGCGCTGAGCGCCTACCTGGACGACCGCACCCGCCCGCTCAGCCCCTGCGCACCTCGTAGAGGAAGCAGCCGTACTCCACGGCCCGCACATGGACGAACTCCACCGCCGGATCGGCGAACGCCCGCGCGAACGCCGCTTCGAAGGTGCCCGGCTCGACCAGGTCGCCGCCGAGGATCCGCCCGTCCGCCGCGTAGCGGCGCACGACCCGGTGGGCCCGGTCGAAGGGCGGCGCCTCGGAGGCGGGGCCGCCGCACTCGCCGCGGT
Source organism: Streptomyces sp. NRRL WC-3605 (assembly GCF_001509795.1). Lineage (GTDB taxonomy): Bacteria > Actinomycetota > Actinomycetes > Streptomycetales > Streptomycetaceae > Streptomyces > Streptomyces viridochromogenes. The sequence continues at coordinate 75,759 of NZ_LLZN01000046.1, forward strand.
GCACGAACACCGGTCCCTGCTCGTCGTAGGCGCCCGGGTCGACGCCCGCGCCGGCCGCCCAGCGGCGCAGCGGGGCGTACGACACGAGGGCGACGTGCTCGCCGGGTTCGCTGCGGCGCAGGCAGCAGCGCAGCGGCGCACCGCCCTCCTCGTCCGGCACGGGAACCATCCGGCGTCCCGCGTCGTCAGTGGAGCGCAGTTCCTTCAGGACCGCCGGACCGATGGCATGCACGAGGAAGGTCGTCATGGCCCCAGCCTCCCGTGCGCGGACCCCGCCCACCGGCGGGTAATGGACATCGCGTTCGGGTCAGGTCCCATGGAAGGATGACCGAACCCACACATATCGAGGAGATGACCGCGTGCCTGGCACAAACCTGACCCGCGAAGAGGCACAGCAGCGCGCGAAGCTGCTCACCGTTGACTCGTACGAGATCGATCTCGACCTCTCCGGCGCGCAGGAGGGGGGCACGTACCGGTCCGTCACGACGGTGCGTTTCGATGTCGCCGAGAACGGTGCCGACTCCTTCATCGACCTCGTGGCACCGACCGTCCACGAGGTGACCCTGAACGGAGACCAGCTCGACCCGGGCGAGGTCTTCGAGGACTCCCGCATCACCCTGCCGGGCCTGCTCCAGGGACGCAACGTCCTGCGCGTCGTCGCCGACTGCGCGTACACCAACACCGGCGAGGGCCTGCACCGCTTCGTCGACCCCGTCGACCAGCAGGCGTACCTGTACACCCAGTTCGAGGTGCCCGACGCCCGGCGCGTGTTCGCGTCGTTCGAGCAGCCCGACCTGAAGGCCACCTTCCAGTTCACCGTGAAGGCGCCCGAGGGCTGGACGGTCGTCTCCAACTCGCCGACGCCCGAGCCGCAGGACAACGTCTGGACGTTCGCGCCGACGCCCCGGATCTCGACGTACATCACCGCGCTCATCGCCGGCCCGTACCACTCGGTGCACAGCGTGTACGAGAAGGACGGCCAGTCCGTGCCGCTCGGCATCTACTGCCGCCCCTCCCTCGCGGAGTACCTCGACTCGGACGCCATCTTCGAGGTCACCCGGCAGGGCTTCGACTGGTTCCAGGAGAAGTTCGACTACGCCTACCCGTTCGAGAAGTACGACCAGCTCTTCGTCCCGGAGTTCAACGCGGGCGCCATGGAGAACGCGGGCGCGGTGACCATCCGCGACCAGTACGTCTTCCGCTCCAAGGTGACCGACGCGGCGTACCTGGGCCGCGCCGAGACCATCCTGCACGAGCTGGCCCACATGTGGTTCGGCGACCTGGTCACCATGGAGTGGTGGAACGACCTCTGGCTGAACGAGTCGTTCGCCACCTACACCTCCATCGCCTGCCAGGCGCACGCCCCCGGCACCCGCTGGCCGCACGCGTGGACGACGTTCGCCAACCAGATGAAGACCTGGGCGTACCGGCAGGACCAGCTGCCCTCCACGCACCCGATCATGGCCGACATCCGCGACCTGGACGACGTCCTCGTCAACTTCGACGGCATCACCTACGCCAAGGGCGCCTCCGTCCTCAAGCAGCTCGTCTCCTACGTCGGCCAGGACGAGTTCTTCCGGGGCGTGCAGGCGTACTTCAAGCGGCACGCCTTCGGCAACACCCGCCTGTCCGACCTGCTCGGCGCCCTGGAGGAGACCTCCGGCCGCGACCTGAAGACCTGGTCGAAGGCATGGCTGGAGACGGCCGGCATCAACGTGCTGCGCCCCGAGATCGAGACCGACGACAGCGGCACGATCACCTCCTTCGCGATCCGCCAGGAGGCCCCCGCGCTGCCCGCCGGCGCCAAGGGCGAGCCGACCCTGCGCCCGCACCGCATCGCGGTCGGCCTGTACAACCTCGACGAGGCCTCCGGGAAGCTGCGCCGCGACGAGCGCATCGAGCTGGACGTCGACGGCGAGCTGACCGCCGTGCCGCAGCTCACCGGCAAGCCCCGCCCGCAGGTCGTCCTGCTCAACGACGACGACCTGTCGTACGCCAAGGTCCGCCTGGACGAGCAGTCCCTCGCCTTCGTCACCGAGCACCTCGGCGACTTCGACTCCTCGCTCTCGCGCGCCCTGTGCTGGGCGTCGTCCTGGGACATGACCCGCGACGGCGAGCTCGCCACCCGCGACTACCTCTCCCTCGTCCTGTCGGGCATCGGCAAGGAGTCCGACATCGGTGTCGTGCAGTCGCTCCAGCGCCAGGTGAAGCTGGCGATCGACCTGTACGCCGCCCCGTCCGCCCGCGAGGCGCTGCTCAACCGCTGGACGGACGCCACGCTGGCCCACCTGCGCGCGGCCGAGCCCGGCGGCGACCACCAGCTGGCGTGGGCGCGCGCGTACGCGGCCACCGCCCGCACGCCGGAGCAGCTGGACCTGCTGGAGGCCCTGCTGGACGGCTCCCAGTCCGTCGAGGGCCTGACCGTCGACACCGAGCTGCGCTGGGCGTTCGTGGAGCGCCTGGCCGCCGTCGGCCGCTTCGACGAGTCGGAGATCGCCGCCGAGTACGAGCGGGACCGCACGGCCGCCGGCGAGCGCCACGCGGCGACGGCCCGTGCCGCCCGCCCGAGCGCCGAGGCCAAGGCCGAGGCGTGGGCGTCCGTCATCGAGTCCGACAAGCTCCCGAACGCCGTCCAGGAGTCGGTCATCGCGGGCTTCGTCCAGACCGACCAGCGCGAGCTGCTCGCCCCGTACACCGAGCGGTACTTCGAGGTCGTCAAGGACATCTGGGGCTGCCGTTCGCACGAGATCGCCCAGCAGATCGCCATCGGCCTGTACCCGGCGCTCCAGGTCTCCGAGGAGACGCTGAACCGGACCGACGCGTGGCTGGCGGAGGCCGAGCCCAACGCGGCCCTGCGCCGGCTGGTCTCGGAGTCCCGCTCCGGGGTGGAGCGGGCGCTCAGGGCCCAGGCCGCCGACGCGGCGGCCGAGCAGGAGTAACCGCTCCCGCCGAAGCCGAAGCTGAAGGAAGCCCAAGGAAGCCGAAGCCGAAGCCGAAGGGGCGCCCACCGCAGCCGGTGGGCGCCCCTTCGCCGTGCCGGCGCGGCGGTCAGGCCTTCAGCTCGGCCGCGACCAGCTCCGCGATCTGCACCGCGTTCAGCGCGGCGCCCTTGCGCAGGTTGTCGTTGGACAGGAACAGGGCGAGACCGTGCTCGACCGTCTCGTCCTGCCGGATCCGGCCGACGTACGACGGGTCCTGGCCGGCCGCCTGCAGCGGGGTCGGGACGTCGGTCAGGGCCACGCCGGGCGCGCCCGCCAGCAGCTCCTTGGCGCGCTCCACGCTGATCGGGCGGGCGAAGCGGGCGTTGACCTGGAGGGAGTGGCCGGAGAAGACCGGGACGCGCACACAGGTGCCGGAGACCTTCAGCTCGGGGATCTCCAGGATCTTGCGGGACTCGTGGCGGAGCTTCTGCTCCTCGTCGGTCTCGTTGAGGCCGTCGTCCACGATCGAACCGGCCATCGGCAGCACGTTGTACGCGATCGGCGCCACGTACTTGTTCGGGGCGGGGAACTCCGCCGCCGAACCGTCGTGGGTGAGCTTCGGCGCGTCGTCGCCGACCTTCTTGACCTGCTCGAACAGCTCGTCGACACCGGCGAGGCCCGAACCGGACACCGCCTGGTAGGTGGCGACCACCAGGGCCTGGAGGCCCGCCTCGGCGTGCAGCGGCCGCAGCACCGGCATCGCGGCCATCGTGGTGCAGTTCGGATTGGCGATGATGCCCTTGGGGCGGTCCGCGATGGCGTGCGGGTTCACCTCGGAGACCACCAGCGGCACCTCCGGGTCGCGGCGCCACGCGGAGGAGTTGTCGATCACCACGGCACCCTGCGAGGCGACCTTCGGGGCCAGCGCCTTCGAGGTCGCGCCGCCCGCCGAGAACAGCACGATGTCCAGGCCGGAGTAGTCGGCCGTCGCCGCGTCCTCCACCGTCACGCCGTCCAGGACCGTCCCCGCCGAACGGGCCGAGGCGAACAGGCGCAGCTCGGTGACCGGGAAGTCGCGCTCCTTGAGGATGCTGCGCATGACCGTGCCGACCTGACCGGTGGCTCCGACGATTCCGACCCTCACGGCGACTCCTTCTGAGTGGCTTGTCTGTCTCTGCTGCATGGCCGAGGCCTTTCCATCATGCGTCCGACCTCGGGCGACCTGTCCAATTCTTTGCCCCAGGTGCCCACACAATGGGACGCCGCGGGAGCGCCCTCCGGCTCCAGTTGTTCCGCTCACACCCGTGCTGAGCTGGAAGAACCGGCCCGTCGGCGGTCCCGCGCCGCAAGCTCGCCTGCCCACCGCCCCCACCGCTACGCGAAGGTGTGACGTACGCCTCTGTTCGGTGCCGGGAAAACGGGGGACCGCACCGAACGTTTCCCTGCCTCCCGGCGTCATAGGCACAACACGGCGAGGGGAGGGGTGGCTGTGCTGCGCAGAAAGGCCCGCCGCGGCCAGGCGGGCGGTGCCGTCCGGGACACGGACGTCCTGGACGACCCGCTGGACGCGGCCCAGGAACGCCGGGTGCGGGCGGTGCTCGCGCTGGGCGGGGTGCCGCAGGCGGACCTGCCGGACGGGGTGCAGCAGGTCCGTCTGCGGCTGCTGGAGCGGGCCGCGGGCGGCCACGAGGCACCGCGTGACGTGTCCGCGTGGGCGGCGGTCGTCGCCTCCAACCTGGCGATGGACTGGCACCGGGCCCGCAAGCGGCAGGAGCGGCTCGGCGAGCGGCTCGCCGCACTGCGCCAGCCCGCGGCGCACCCCTCCGGCGAGGAGACCAGCCTGCTCTCCCTCGCCGTCGCACGCGGCCTGGACGAACTGCCCGACATCCTGCGCCAGGTGGTGGTCCTGCGCTTCTTCGCCGACCTCCCGGTGCGCGGGATCGCCGAGGAGCTCGGCATCCCCGAGGGCACGGTCAAGAGCAGGCTGCACACGGCGGTACGCGCGCTGCGGGCCCGCCTGCACGAGGACGAGGTGGTGTGACATGTCCGCCGAACACGACGGGGCCGACGCCCTGATGACCGCGATCACCGGCGACCCGCTGCCGCCCGACGCCCACGCGGACGCCGCCTTCCTGGCCGAGTACCGGGCCGCCGAGGCCGACCTGGCGGTGCTGCGCGAACAGCTCGGCGTCGTCGGCCGCGCCCTCGCCGAACCGCCCCCACCGGCCCCCGCTCCCGAGCCCGTACCGCCCGTGCGCGCACCGTCCCGGCCCCGTCGCCGGGCCTTCTCCCTGGCCCTCGGCGGGCTGGCGGTGACCGCGGCCGCCTCGGTGATGGCGGGCCTGGGATGGCTGATCGCGGGCGGAGCGGGCGAAGGCGACAGCGCGAGCGCGGACGCCGGCTCGGCGGCGGAGAAACAGTCGGACGCGGCCGCCGCCCCGGCCTTCGGCAGCCCCCGCTATCTCGCCTGCGCCCGGCTGGTCGCCGAGGGCGAGACCACGGCGGTCGAACGGCTCCCCGGGACGACCACCGTACGGATCACCGTGCGCCTGACCCGCGTCTACCACCCGGACGGGGACACGCCGGGGAGGAAGCCCGACGCTGAACAGGTGTTCGTGGTGGACGAGAGCGTCGTCCCCGGCATCCGGGCAGGCGACCCGTTGCTCGTCGGCGTCCCGCGCGGCGCGGGGCAGCCGGACTTCTGGGCGGTCGGCGAACGCCAGATCGCCCCCGAGCGGGCGATGGTCACCGCCTCTCTGCCCGAGGCCCGCGAGCTGACGTGCGGATGACGAAGGGGCGGGCGCCCAGCCGGACGCCCGCCCCGAAGGCCCTGCCCCGTGGTTACGGAGTGACCTTCTCGATCTTCACGCTGGCCACGCCCGCGGTGGTGCCACGCGCGTTCAGCAGCTGCACCTGGCCGAAGAACTCACGGCCGGCCGGCGCCTCCGCGGCCGCGGTGACCGTGGCGTCGACCTCGACCGAGGCACCCGTGGCGAGCTTCACCGGCGCCGACTCGTCCACCGTGACGGTGCCGAGGGAGGCGGAGAAGAACACGTCCAGGTAGTCGTACGCCGTCGTGCCGCTCGGCACCGAGTAACCGGCCACCTCGATGGTGTACGTGCCGGCGGCCGGCTTCGCGATGGAGACGGCCTCCTCGGAGTCGCCGTCCGCGGAGCTGGCGACCTGGTTGCCGGCCGCGTCGTAGACGGCCAGGTCGAGGTCGGCGGCCGTGTCGGAGACGTTGCCGATGGAGACGTCCAGCGACGCGGCGCCCGCGGGCACCTCGACCGTGGTGGCCTGCGTGTCGCCCTCCGTGATCGACGGACGCGCCGACTTCGAGGAGCCGAGCGGACCGCCGGTCAGCTTGCCGTCGATCGCGGCGTACTTGTTCGTCACCTTCCAGGAGGCGGCGGCCGGGGTGCCGACCTTCGCCTCGGGGATGGTCACGGTCGCCGGGTCGAACGCCGCGCCGAGCACGGTGACGTCCAGCTTGAACGGGTTGTCGAGCAGCGGCGAGGTGCGGCGCGCCTCGACCTCGATCTCCCAGACGCCGGGCTGCGGGTCGGCGTACGCGCGCACGTCCGGCTTGCAGCCGTTGCCGTCGAGGTAGTTGTTGTAGCAGTACGGGGTGCCCGTGTTGTCCGACGGGACGCCGTAGGGGTGGATGGCGATGAACCGGGTCTGGCTCTTGTCCTTCAGCCCGCCGATCGCGACCTCCAGCGACTTGGCGCCCTCGGGCACGGTCACGAAGTGGGAGACGGTGCTGTTGCGCTGGACCGAACCGGACGCCGCGTAGGTGTACTTCAGCGGCGCCGAGACCACGACCGTGTTGAGGACCAGCTTGTCCGTGCCCACGGTGCGCGGGTCGTCGACCTCGAGGATCGCGCTCTTGATGCCGGCCGAGGACGGCTTCGCGGAGATCTGGACGGTGACCGGCTTGTTCAGGCCGAGACGGATCTCGTCCGAACCGACGATCTTGAAGGTGCCCCCGGCGTTGTTCTCCAGGTGCAGCTCGTGGCGGATCGCCTTGTCCTCACCGGACGTACGGGTGATGGTGACGTCGTACGTCTTCTTCTGGCCGGCCTTGAGGCCGCCCTCGCGGTCGTAGATGCCGGTGCCGTGGCCCGGCGTCTTCAGGAACTGGTCGATCGCGGTGTCGACCGGCGCGTCGACCGTGTACTCGTGGGCGGTGGCGCCCTTCTTGATGGACTTCCAGGCGTCCACGATGTTGATGAGGCCGGCACCCTCCTCGTACGCCTGCACACCCTTGATGTGGTCGGCGGTCGAGGTCAGCGCGGTGCGCAGTTTCGCCGGGGTGAGGGCGATGCGGTCCTGCTTGGCGGCGCTCAGCAGCAGCGCCGAGGCGCCGGCGGCCTGCGGGGACGCCATCGAGGTGCCCTGCAGCATCGAGTAGCCGGCCGGCAGCGCGTAGCCCGCCTCGGCGACCGGGCCGCCGGGCAGCCAGGTCTGCGTGGTGTTGATCGCGGCACCCGGGGCGGAGAGCGTCGGGGTGAAGCCGCCGTCCTCACGCGGACCGCGCGAGGAGAACGGCATCATCGCGTACTTCTTCTCCACGGCCGAGCCGTAGTTGGCGGCCCACGTCTCCTTGGAGATGGTCGCGCCGACCGAGATGACCTTGTCGGCCAGACCGGGGTCGCCGATGGTGTTCGCGCCGGGGCCGGAGTTGCCCGCGGAGATCACCAGCTGCACGCCGTAGGTGTCGATGAGGCGCGTGTAGAGCTCGGCGCGCGCGTTGTTGCCGTCGTTCAGCGCCGGGAGGCCGCCGATGGACATGTTGACGATGTCGACGCCGCGGTTGACGACGAGGTCGATCATGCCCTCGGTCAGCGCCACGTTGGTGCAGCCGCCGGACCAGGTGCAGGCGCGCGAGGCGACCAGCTTGGCGCCGGGCGCCGCGCCGTTCATCTTGCCGCCGAACAGGCCGTTCGCGGCGGTGATGCCGGCGACGTGCGTGCCGTGCTCCGACTCGATGACGCCGATGTTGACGAAGTCGACCTTCTTGCCGACCCAGTCGCCGCCGTACGGGTCCATCGGCACGTCCTTGCGGATCTGCACGACGAACGGCTGGCGCTCCACCACGTCGGTGGACGGGTCGTCGGTGCCGAAGTACCCGATCTGGTAGCCGTCCTTGTACGGCTTCATCGGGGTGTCGTCACCGAAGTCGGCGTTGTTGTTGAGGTCGACGCGGACCGTGCCGTTCGCGGCGTCGTACAGGACGCCCCAGGTGTCGGTCGTGTCGCCGTCGCGGTTCGCGTCGCCGGCGGCGTCACCGCCGGTGGTGTACGACTCCGCGAAGGTGCTCACCTGGTACGAACCGGCGGGCGCCTTCCAGGTCTTGCCGCCGTAGGTGAAGGAGGGGCCGGAGACGGAGGTCGTCATCGGCCGCCAGGTGCGGTCGCCGTCGACGATCGGGTCGGTCGCGGTGACCCAGTCGACGATCTTGCGCTCGCCGGTGGTGGTCTTCTGGAGCGCGGGGTGACCCAGGTCGATACCGGAGTCCAGGATGCCGATGGTGATGCCGCGGCCGTCCGCCTTCGGGTTCTTCTTCACGAAGTCGACGGCGCCCGTCTCGAAGGACGGGTTGTACGGGTTCTCCGCGGGGGTCCGCTTGTCCGGACCGGCGTACTTGGCCGCCGAGGCCGTCGACTTCTTCGTCGAGACGGCCGGGTCGTCCAGCGGGATCTCCTGGCGCAGGTCGATGCCGTGCACGGAGGAGAGCTTCGTCGCGGCGGAGATCGCCGCTTCGGCCTTGCGGGTGGGGACCGTCGCCCGGACGTAACCGAGCTTGTCGTAGCTCTGGCCCACCGAGCCGACCGCGTCCAGCTGCTCGGCGACCTTCTCGGTCTGGCCGGGCGCGGTCGCGACCATCATGGTGACGTACTTCTCGCCGGACGCCTTGGCGTCGGCCAGGCGGTCGGCGTCGTCCGAACCGAGCTTGTCGTGCGCGGACTTCACACTGGGGTCCGCCGTCGCGGGAGCGGTGTCGGCCGCGACGGCGAGGGGTATCGGCCCTGCCGCGGAGAGCGCGGCGACCAGGCCGGCGGCCACGGCTATGCGCACCGCGCGTCTCGCGCCCGGCTTCGGTTCGCGCTGGGGGCTGTTGATCATCGGCATCCCTTGGAGGTAAAGGAGCATCGGGCGTCCGGAATGCGATCCCGAACGATCGCACAGCTTTATGCAAGGGAAGGGCGATAGGGAAGAGTTGACCGAATCGAAATGGACTGATGGGGAAAACCCCCTATGACTTTGCGGGTGATCAGCCGTCAAAGAGGGCAAGCCGCACGAGGGGTTCCGGCACCCCTCGGCAGCCCTCATCCGTCTCAGTATCCGGACACGAGGTCACGGCCGTCCGCCCGTCCGCACCTGACCGAAACGGGCTCAACCCCCGTCCCCCGCTCAACTCCCGCCGCTCCCGCCCGGTCTCTCCCCCCGACCGCGCTCGACGTGAGCGCACGAAGGGGGAGAGACATGAACGTACGGACCACCCGCGCGGCCCTCGTGACGGCCACGGCGGTGGCGCTGTCGGCGGCCCTGGTGGCGCCGGCGGTGGCGGCTCCGTCCGGGACCGGGCACGCGGCGACGCGCGCGGCAGCCGAGGCCGTCGTCGAGGCGGGCGTGCCGGGCGTGACCGTCACCGCGAGGGACGGCCGGGGCATCTGGTCGGCGACGGCGGGCGTCGGCCGGATCGGGACGGGACAGCCGCGGTCGGCCGACGACCGGTACCGGGTCGGCAGCATCACGAAGACGTTCGTCGCGACCGTCGTGCTCCAACTGGAGGCGGAGGGGCGGCTGTCACTGGACGACACGGTGGAGAAGTGGCTTCCGGGCCTCGTGCGGGGCCACGGCCACGACGGGCGCCGCATCACCCTGCGGCAGCTCCTCAACCACACCAGCGGCGTCTCCGACTACACCACCGACCCCGGCTTCGTACGCGACCACTTCGCCAAGGACGGCTTCTTCGAGCACCGCTACGACACGAGGAGGCCGAGGGACCTGGTCGCCGTCGCCATGCGGCACGAGCCGGAGTTCGCGCCCGGCGCGCGGTGGAGCTATTCCAACACCAACTACGTGCTCGCGGGCCTCGTGATCGAGAAGGTCACCGGGCACTCGTACGGCACCGAGGTCGAGCGGCGCGTCATCCGGCCGCTGCGGCTGACGGCCACCTCCGTGCCCGGCACCCGGGTGACCATGCCGCGCCCCAGCAGCCGCGCCTACGGCAAGCTGGCCGACACGGCGACGGGGCCGACGTACGACGTCACCGAGCTCAACCCCTCGATCGCGTACGCGGCGGGGGAGATGATCTCCGACTCGAAGGATCTCGACCGCTTCTACACGGCTCTGCTGCGCGGCCGGCTGCTTCCGCGCGAGCAGCTGAACGAGATGACCGCGACCGTGCCCGCCGTCGCGAACGTCCGGTACGGACTGGGCCTGATGCGCGTCGAGCTGTCCTGCGGGGTCACGGTCTGGGGCCACGGCGGCGGCATCCACGGCTCCGTCTCGGACGTGGCCGTCACCCGGGACGGCCGGCACGCCCTCGCCGTCAACCTCAACGGCGACTGGGCGGGCGGCACCGAGGCGGTCGTCGAGGCCGAGTTCTGCGGCAAGGACGCCGGGACCACCGCCGCCAAGCAGGTCCACCCGAGCCGTCCCGCCCTGCGCTGACCTGGCGAGGGGGGCCGCGTGATGGCGGCCCCTCCTTCCCCCTCCCCTGCCCCCTGACCGGCGTTCAGGTGGGTCACTAGCGGGGCAGCACCACGACGTACGCGGCCGGATCGCGGTCGACCGCCGCCATCAGGGCCGTACGGACCACCGCCGCCTGCTGCTCCATCCCGTGGCGCAGCTTCTTCGGGGTGATGTGGACGACCGTGATGCCGAGGCGCTCCAGCGTCTCCCGCTTGCGGGCGTACTCGGACCACTCGGTGTCGTCGTCGCCCCGATCGCCCTGGCGGGGCGCGCGGGTGTCCAGTTCGACCGCCACCGAGTGCTCCGGCCAGAAGGCGTCCAGGCCGCCGAGGTGGGGGCCGCCGGGCAGCCGCAGGTCCACGTTCCACACCGGGTCCGGCAGGCCGTGCTCGCGGACCATCGTGTAGAGCAGGTCCTCCGCGCGGGCCCGGCCCTCGGCGAGCAGGGAGTCCACCGCGTCCACCACGTGCGGGCGGTTCAGCAGCTTCGCCTGCGTCAGCTCCCGTACGACCGCGGCCGGTTCGCAGTGGCCGCCGCGCACGGCCTCGGTGAGCAGCCGGCGGACGGCGCGGGCGTCCTTCAGCTCCGCCACCGCGTCGGCCAGCGCGCGCGGCACCGGCGCCACCGGCAGCCCCGTGACCTGCTCCGGGACGGGCAGCGCGGCGGTGCGCAGGACGCGGGCGCAGCCCGTGGAGCGCAGCCGGCGCAGCCGCGGCACCAGGACGTCGACGGTGTCCAGCGCGGTGAGCGGCGGGGCGGCCGAGAAGCCGTGCAGGGTCAGGGCGGCGAGCCCGGTGATCATCGCTTCGGCGTAGGCGGGCGCGGCGGGCGCCTCGCCCCCGCTGGGCTGGGCGGGCACCCCGGCCGCCCGCTCGCGCGCGGCGTACATCAGCACCGCGTGCAGCCGCTCCTCGCTGGTGGGCGGCCCGGGGTGGAGCAGGTAGACGCCGGGCAGGAGCTGCTGCCAGGGGCCGCCCGGCCGGCACTGCTCGTTCGTCTCGGCGGCGGAGACCCCGTGGGCCTTGAGGCGGGCGGCCGTCATGACTCGGCGGTGGACCTCGGAGAGGTGGTGCAGGGGGCGGGGGGAGAGGGGGGAGAGCGGGGTGTTGTGGTTCATGCCCCGGAGGCTTCCGCGTCCGATGAGCCCTTTAACCGCTGTTACACGCCCGTCGACAAATGCGGACAACACCGCACTAAAGGACGGGTGTTCGGATGCCGACTAGGCACGGAAAACCCCTGGTCCGTTCGGGTGGGACCAGGGGTTACGGCTGCTATTGCCTGAATTCCGTAACGGTCACGGACCGCCGTGATCGTTGGCCAAAGGTGTCAGTCGGTTGACGCCGTCGCGTCGCACTCCTGCGCCCGCAGCGCCCGCGCCAGATCGTCCCGCGACTCCAGCACCAGCCGCCGCAGAGCCGGCGCCGCGTCCTCGTGGGCCGTGAGCCACGCGTCCGTGGCGTCCAGCGTGGCCCGCGACTGCTGGAGCGCCGGGAACAGGCCCCGGACCACGTCCATGCCGATCTGGATGGACCGCTCCTGCCACACCCGCGCGATCGCCGCGAAGTACCTCTCCGAGTACGGCGCGAGCAGGTCCCGCTGCGACGCCTGCGCGAACCCGCCGATGGTGGCCTCGACCAGCGCGTTGGACAGCGCGTCCGACTCCACGACCTGCGCCCACGCCTGCGCCTTCACCGCCTCCGAGGGCCGGGCGGCGAGGCAGCGCACCTGGTGGCGCTTGCCCGACGCCGTGTCGTCGCGGGCCAGTTCGTCCGCCAGCTCCGACTCGCCGACCACGCCGTGCGCGGCCAGCGGCTCCAGGAACGCCCAGCGCAGCTCCTGGTCCACCACGAGCCCCTCGACGGTCGCCTTGCCGTCCAGCAGGCCCGACAGCAGCTCCAGCCCCTGCTCGTCGGTGACCCGGGCGAAGAACCGCGCCCACGCCAGCTGCTGCTCGCTGCCGGGCCCGGCAGCGAGCAGCAGCTCCGACGCGCCCTCGGTCAGCAGCCGCGCCCCGCGCTCGCGCCACTCGGGCGCCGCGTAGTGCGTCAGCGCCGAGTCGGCCCACGCGTGCAGCATCTGGAGCACGCCGATGTCCGACTCACGGCCGCCGAACCGCAGCACCAGGCCGATGAACTCCCGGGCCGGCAGCAGCGCGTCCCGCGTCATGTTCCACAGCGCCGACCAGCACAGGGCACGCGCCAGCGGGTCGGTCAGCTCACCGAGGGCCTCCCGCAGCGTCGCCAGCGACGTCTCGTCGAACCGGGTCTTGCAGTACGTCAGGTCGTCGTCGTTGACCAGCACCAGGTCCGGCGCCTCGGAACCGGAGAGCTCCGCCACGACCGTCCGCGGCCCGTCCACGTCCGCCTCGGCGCGCGCGTAGCGCTCCAGCGCCCCGTCCGCGCCCCGCCGGTACAGGCCCACCGCCACCCGGTGCGGACGCAGCTCGGGGTGCGATTCGGCGGCCTCCTGCACCACCGCCAGCTCGTCGACGCGGCCGTCGGCGTCCAGCAGCACCTGCGGGGTGAGGGCGTTCACGCCCGCCGTCTGGAGCCAGGAGCGCGCCCAGGCGCCCATGTCCCGGCCGCTGGTCTCCTCCAGCACCGCCAGCAGGTCGCCGAGCCTGGTGTTGCCGTACGCGTGCCGCTTGAAGTAGCGGCGGGCGCCCTCCAGGAAGGCGTCCTGGCCGACGTACGCCACCAGCTGCTTGAGCACGCTCGCGCCCTTGGCGTAGGTGATGCCGTCGAAGTTGAGCTTGGCGTCCTCCAGGTCACGGATGTCGGCCGTGATCGGGTGCGTGGAGGGCAACTGGTCCGCGCGGTACGCCCACGCCTTGCGGCGGTTGGCGAACGTGATCCAGGCGTCCTTGAAGCGGGTCGCGCCGACGTTGGCGAACGCGCCCATGAAGTCCGCGAAGGACTCCTTCAGCCACAGGTCGTCCCACCACTCCATGGTGACCAGGTCGCCGAACCACATGTGCGCCATCTCGTGCAGGATCGTGTTGGCGCGGCCCTCGTACGACGCCCGGGTCACCTTCCCGCGGAAGATGTACTCCTCCCGGAAGGTCACCAGGCCCGGGTTCTCCATCGCGCCCAGGTTGTACTCGGGCACGAACGCCTGGTCGTACTTCCCGAACGGGTACGGGTAGTCGAAGTGGTCGTGGAAGAAGTCCAGCCCCTGCTTCGTGATCAGGAAGACGTCGTCGGCGTCGAAGTGCGGGGCGAGCCCCTTGCGGCACATGGCGCCCAGTGGGATCTCCAGCCGGCCGCCGTCGGCGAGCTCGCGCGTGTATGAGTCCGTCACATAGTGGTACGGGCCCGCCACCACACACGTGATGTACGTCGAGATCGGCTTGGTCTCCGCGAACCGCCAGACTTCGTCCGCCCGTTCACCGGCGCCGTTGCTCCACACCGTCCACTGCTCGGGCGCCCGCACCTCGAACCGGAACGGCGCCTTGAGGTCCGGCTGCTCGAAGTTGGCGAAGACCCGGCGCGAGTCGGCCGGCTCGTACTGCGTGTAGAGGTAGACCTCGCCGTCCTCCGGGTCGACGAAGCGGTGCAGGCCCTCGCCGGTGCGGGAGTACGCGCACTGCGCGTCGACGACCAGCTCGTTGTCGGCGGCGAGGTCCTCCAGGACGATCCGGGAGCCGTCGAAGACCTCGCGCGGGTCGAGGTCGCGCCCGTTGAGGGAGACGGACGTCACACTCGGGGCGATCAGGTCCGCGAAGCTGGACGCGCCGGGCTCGGCACAGCGGAAGCGGATCGTGGTGACCGAGCGGAAGGTGCGCGGCTCACCGCCCCCGGGCCCCTCGCCGAGGGCGGACCGCACGTCGAGGGACACCTCGTACCCGTCGACGGCCAGCAGGGCGGCCCGCTCCCGGGCCTCGTCGCGGGACAGATTCTCACCGGGCACGCGTGGCACTCCCTTGTGTCGTGGATGCGGCCGAACCCGATACGGCTACGGCTACGGCTGAACAGGACCGATCCTGCCATGCGCCCCTGACGCGGGGCAGCCGGGAATGGGCGGGCGGACCGGCGTTGTTCCCGTGGAAAACGTTTCCTCCTGAGGAGAGACATGTCGGACAAGACCCCCGTCGACTTCTGGTTCGACCCGCTGTGCCCCTGGGCCTGGATGACCTCCCGCTGGGTCCTGGAGGTGGAGAAGGTCCGTGACATCGAGGTGCGCTGGCACGTGATGAGCCTCGCGGTGCTCAACGAGGACAAGCTCGACGAGCTGCCCGAGGAGTACCGCGACATGCTCGCCACCAAGGCGTGGGGTCCCGTCCGTGTCGTCATCGCCGCCCAGGAGGAGCACGGCGCCGACGTGCTCGGCGACTTCTACACCGCGCTCGGCACACGCATCCACAACAAGGGCGAGGGCCCCGGCCGCGAGACCGTCGCCGCCGCCCTGAAGGACGCCGGGCTGCCGGACTCCCTCATGGAGCACTGGGACGACACCCCCTACGAGCCGCAGCTGCGCGCCTCCCACAAGGAGGGCATCGACAAGGTCGGCCAGGAGGTCGGCACCCCGGTCATCGCCGTCCCGGGCGACGACGGCGAGCAGATCGCCTTCTTCGGCCCCGTCGTCACCCCCGCCCCGAAGGGCGAGGACGCCGCCAGGCTGTGGGACGGCACCCTCGCCGTGGCCTCCGTGCCGGGCTTCTACGAGATCAAGCGGACCCGTACGAAGGGGCCGGACTTCAGCAACCTGTAGGGATCACGCAGACTCCGGGGCGGCGGCCCGGATCTTCAGCTCCTCCGGGAGCAGGCCGCCGTCCCCCTGCTTGTACCAGGGCTGGTACCAGCGGCAGCCCTCGGCCGTGCAGCGCCACAGGTCGTGGGTGTACGGGTGCCTGTCCTTGAGCGCGGCGCGCTCGCCGGTCTCGAGTCGGCGGAAAACCTGCCTGCTGCCGCAGGTCGGGCAGTTCTTGTCACGGAAAAACACTCAGTCCCTCCTCGCCATCACCGCCAGGTCCGGGAAGTCGGTCACCACCGCGTCGACCCCCAGTCCGTAGTACAGCGCGTACTCGGCGAACGCGTCCCCGAAATCGTTCGGTCCGGTTCCCCGCCGCAGGTCCGCGGGCAGGAACTGGTTCTCCGCGCGGAAGGTGTACGCCCCGACCCGCAACCCCGCCGCGTGCGCGTCCGCGACGAGGGACGTCCCGGCCACCGAGGACTTGTCGGGCCCGATCCAGCCGGCGTACTGCGCGATCCGGGCGAGCCCGGCCGGCGTCATCATGTCCCGGTACGTCGTCGGATCCCCGGCCGACACCAGGTCGTACGGCCCGCCCGTGGTCCCCAGCGCCTGCCACAGCTCCAGCCCCAGCCGCGCCGCCGCGATCCGCTTCAGGCTGGTCGGCTCGAACGACTGCACCACACACTCGCGCCGGCCCAGCCGGTTGCGCCGCACCGCCTCCACCAGCTTGGGCTCCAGCGGCAGCCCGATCGAGCGGAAGTAGGTCGGGTGCTTGGTCTCCGGGAACACCGCGATCGTCCGGTCGTGCTCCTTCGACAGCCGGCGCGCCAGGTCGACCACCTCCTGGAAGGTCGGCACCTCCTCGCGCCCGTCGAAGACGGTGTTGCGGTTGCGGACCTGCGGCAGCCGTTCGACCGCCCGCAGCGTCTTCAGCTCCGCCAGCGTGAAGTCCTCCGTGAACCAGCCGGTCACCGCCCGCCCGTCCACCGTCTTCGTCGTCCGGCGGTCCGCGAACTCCGGGTGCGCGGCCACGTCGGTGGTCCCCGAGATCTCGTTCTCGTGCCGGACCACCAGCACATGGTCCTTCGTCGGCACCAGGTCCGGCTCGATCCAGTCGGCCCCGGCCCGCACCCCGTACGTGTAGGCGGCCGCCGTGTGCTCCGGACGCCAGCCGGCCGCGCCGCGGTGGCCGATGACGAGGGGCCGGCCCGGGCGGGCCGGCGCGGCGGGGGCGGCGGGGGCGGGCACGGCGGCCACCGCCGGGCCGGCGGCCGCGGCGAGCAGCAGCGATCGACGTCTCACAGGCATGGGAGGTCCCTTTCCTGGTGGGGGAGTTGCCGAGCCGTTCCACATGACGGGTGCGGGAGTCAAGCGTGCGCCCGCTGCCGGGCCACCGCCAGCCGTTCCAGGTGCTCCTCGTACGCCCGCGCGTAGTACGCGGTGCGTTCCGCGTCGGGTTCGATCAGCGACGTCGGCCGGGTCCAGGCCGCCGTGTCCAGCGGTACCCCGCACCGCCCGGCCGCCGCGAGCACCGCGCCCCGCGCGCCGACCTCGCCCTCGACGACCCGCAGCGGCCGGCCGAGGACGTCGGCCAGCAGCCGCGTCCAGGCGGTGCTGCGGGTGCCGCCGCCGCAGACGGCCAGAGTGCCGGTGAGCCCGGCCGCCGCCAGGCAGTGCCGGGCCGCGAACCCGATGCCCTCGCAGGTCGCCCGGATCAGGTCGGCGGGCGTCGACTCCAGGGAGACACCGGTCAGTTCGGCGCGCAGCCGGGGCTCGACGAACGGCGCCCGCTCACCGGACGGCGCGAAGTACGGCAGGACCCGCACGCCGTGCGCCCCCGGCGGGGTCGCGGCCAGCAGCCCGTCGACCTCCGCGTGCCGTACACCGGTCGTCGTCAGCACCCAGTCCAGTGCCGCCGTGCCGACCATCGCCGGCATCGCCCGCAGCCAGTGCCCGGGGCGGTCGGTGCCGATGTACAGGCCGGCCGGCTCGCCGCCGAGGTCCAGCTCGGTGGTGGCGACCAGCGCGGCCAGGCACGTCCCGACGATGAGCAGACCGTCGCCGGGCGCGGTCGCCCCCGCGCCCAGCGCGCAGGCCGGCAGGTCGTAGGGCCCGTTCACGACCCGTGTCCCGGCGGGCAGCCCCTCACCGAGCGCCGGGGCCGTCGCCACCGGGTCGCTGACGGGAGCGAGCAGCCCGCGCCGGTGGGTGAGCCCCAGCAGCTCCACCACCTTGTCGTCGTAGGCCCGGGTCCGCGGGTCGAGGAACGGCATCGACGCGTCCGAGACGTCCGTCGTCGCGTCCGCGCCCGTCAGCCGCCGGAACACCATGTCCTTGCAGTACAGGGCGACGGCAGCGGCGTCCAGCGCCTCCGGCTCGTGGGCGTCCAGCCAGGCCAGCAGCGGGCCCGGGGAGCCCGGGAACATCGCGCCGCCCGTACGCCGGAACACCGCCTCGGCGGTGCCGTCCGCCAGCCACCGGCCGAGCAGTCCGTGCGCCCGGCCGTCCATCCAGGAGGCCGCGGGCCGCACCGGCCGCCCCCGGCCGTCGACCAGCCACACCCCGTCGCCCTGCCCGGTGAGCCCGGCCAGCTCGACCGACTCCGGGACCCGGGCTGTCAGCTCCTCCAGGACGGCGACGACCGCCCCGTACACCTCGTCCATGTCCTGCTCGACGACCCCCTCGCGCAGGGTCAGCTCCACCGGGCGGGCCGCCACGCCCCGTTCGCGTCCGTCGCCGTCGAAGGCCGCCGCCTTCACCATGGACGTGCCCACATCGATACCGACGTACATGCCAGCCTCCTCGGGTCCCGTCATGTCAGGCGGTGCGCCTGCGGTTCGCCGCGCACCCAGCGCCCCACCTCCGCCGCGGCGATCGCCGCCGCCTTCTCCGCCACCGCGCGGGACGCGCCGCCCAGATGCGGGGTGAGTACCACCCGGTCGGTGAGCGCGCGCAGCCGGGACCCGGCGGGCAGCGGCTCGGTCGCGTACGTGTCCAGGGCCGCCGCCGACACCTGGCCGCTCTCCAGTGCGTCGCACAGCGCGTCCTCGTCCAGGAGCGGGCCGCGGGCCGCGTTCACGACGACCGCGCCCCGGGGCAGCAGGGCCAGTTCGCGGGCGCCGAGCAGCCCGCGGGTCTCGTCGGTGAGCCGGGCGTGCAGGGTGATCGCCCGCGAGGCGCGCAGCAGCTCGTCGAGCGAGGCGACCCGCAGGCCGTGGATCTCGCCCCGGACGTACGGGTCGTGCACCAGCACCCGGGCGCCGAACGCGCACAGCGCGCGGGCCACCCGGCTGCCGACGGCCCCGTAGCCGACCAGGCCGACCGGCAGGTCCTCCAGCTCCAGGCCGCTGTGCGCGTACGTGTAGTAGGTCGCCCCCTCCCAGCTGCCCCGCCGGGCGAGCAGGTCGTGGGCCTGCGGGATGCGGCGCAGCGCGGACAGCAGCAGGCCGACGGTGAACTCGGCGGTGGCGGCGGCGTTGCGGCCGGGCGCGTAGCAGACGCGGACGTCGTGCCGTTTCGCCGCGTCCAGGTTGACGTTGACCGGGCCGCCCCGGCACACCACCACCAGCCGCAGGGCGGGGCAGGCGTCCAGGACCCGTTCGGTCACCGGGCCCATCTGGGTGACCAGCACCTGGGCGCCGGCGAGTGCGGCGATCAGCTCGTCCTCGGCGTCGCTGGCCTCGGTCACCTCGGCGACCGGACCGAACGGTTCCAGCGGCCAGCCGAGGGTCAGTTCGGCCGTCTCGCAGTCGACCTCCCGGGCGAGGGCCTCGCGGATCAGGGACGGCAGGATGAAGTGGTCGCCGGCGGCCACCACTCGCACGCGCTTCCCGTGGGTCATCGCAGGGCATCTCCTGTCTCGGCGTCGAAGACATGGGTGAGGCGGGGATCGGCGGTGACCTGGACGCGGTCGTCGTGGGCGAGACGTACCTCGGGGCCGGTGAGGACCACCAGGGGCCGGTCGACCCCGTCCACGGCGAGGGTGGCGAGGCCCGACTCCAGCAGCGGCTCGTGGGCGACGACCCGGGCGGCCAGGCCGTCCTCGCCGCCGAGCGCCAGGTCCTCCGGCCGGACGCCGACCACCACCTCGCGGCCCGCCGCGACCGGCACCGGCAGCGCGATCCGGGCCGTGGCCGACAGCCGGGCGTGCCCGTCGGCGGTCGCCGTGCCGGGCAGCAGGTTGATGGCGGGTTCGCCGACGAAGTCCGCGACGAAGACGGTGGCGGGGGTGTCGTAGATCTCGTACGGGGTGCCGAGCTGCTGGATCACGCCGTCCTTCATCACGGCGATCCGGTCGGCCAGCGACAGGGCCTCCTCCTGGTCGTGGGTGACCAGGATGGTGGTGTGGCCCAGGTCGCGCTGGATGCGTTTGAGTTCGCGGCGGGTGGTGTCGCGCTGGGCGGCGTCGAGGTGCGACAGCGGCTCGTCCAGGAGGAGCACGTCGGGTTCGCGGATCAGCGCGCGGGCCAGGGACACCCGCTGTTTCTGCCCACTGGACAGCCCGGCCGGCCGGGCGTCGAGCACGTCGGTCAGGTCGACGCGTTCGGCGATCTCCTTCACGCGGCGGGCCACGTCCGCCCGGTCGGCGCCCCTGCGGGCCCGCAGGCCGAACGCCAGGTTCTCCGCGACCGTGAGCGGCGGGTACAGCGCGTAGTTCTCGAAGGCGACCCCGATGTTGCGCCGCTGGGCGGGGAGGCCGGTCACCGACGCGCCGCCGACCAGGATGTCCCCGCCGGTCACCGTCTCCAGCCCGGCGATCATCCGCAGGGTGGTGGACTTCCCGCAGCCGGACGGGCCCAGCAGGCCGAGGAGTTCACCCGGGCGCAGGGCCAGGTCGATGCCGCGGACGGCGGCCACGGGCGGGCGGCCCCGCGCCCGGTAGGTCTTGCGCAGGTCACGAAGCTCCAGCTCGGTCATCGCCGCCCCTCGTCGCGGGTGAAGTGCACACCTCGTAGCGGACCTTGTGCTCGTCCAGGTCCCGCAGGGCCTCCGCCGACGCCCCGTCGTCCACGAGGAGCAGGTCGAAGCGGGACAGCGGGACCACCCGGTGCAGGGCGGCGCGGGCGAGCTTGGTGTGGTCGATCAGCAGGACGTTGCGCGCGGCCGCGTCGAGCATCGCGCGCTTCACCGACACGATGTGCTGCTCCTGGTGGTAGGCGAAGCCGCCGCGCACGGCCGACGTGGAGGCGAAGCAGACGTCGACGCGCAGCTGCTCGATCGCCTCGACGCAGGACACGCCGAGGAAGGACGAGTGCAGCGGGTCGTAGTCGCCGCCGAGGGCGATCAGGTGGATGCCGCGCTGGTAGGCGAGCAGGTTGACGGCTTCCAGGAAGTTGGTGACGACCGTCAGCGGGGTGACCTCGCCCAGCCGCAGCCTGCGGGCTATCTCCAGGGTGGTCGTGGAGTCGTCCAGCATGATCGCCATGCCGGGCTCCACGAGCTGCAGGGCGCGCTCGGCGACGGCGGCCTTCTCGGCGCGCATGGTCTTCAGCCGGTACTGCACGTTGGACTCGAACACGCCGGAGGGCTGCGCGGTCACGCCGCCCCGGAACTTGCGGACGATGCCCTGCCGTTCGAGCTCGTCCAGGTCCCGGTGGATGGTCATGAGGCTCACACCGAACCGCTCGGCCAGGTCGGCGGCGGTCGCCGTCCCGTCGGCGAGGACCTGCTCGGCCATCGCGGTCTGACGGGCGGCGGGGCCCTGCTGTGCGTGGTTCATGGTCCGATCCTTCGTCCTGGACGCTCCGGCCGGTCGGCCTCGAACAGCAGCAGGTTCTCAGGCCGGACCGACAGTCGTACCGGATCGTCGGGACGAAGACCGGCCGCCTCGCCGCGCGGGACGACGAGCGCCACCTGCTGCTCGCCGAGCCGGACGGTGACCTCCACCGAGCGGCCCAGCACCTCGGTGACGTAGACCGTGCCGGTGAGCGGGTGACCGGGGCCCGTGCCCAGGGTGAGATCGCGGGGCCGGACGCCGACCAGCACCCCGGTGCCCGGCGCCGCCTCGGCCCGCAGGCGCAGGTCCAGCTCGACCGCGCCGTCCGCCGACCGGAAGCCGCCGCCGGGGGTGACGGTGCCGGGCAGCAGGTTGATCCGGGGCCGGCCGAACGCCCGCGCCACCTCCGTGTCGTGGGGCCGGTACCAGATCTCCTCCCGGGTCCCGGTCTGCACGATCCGCCCGTCCCGGATGACGCCGATCCGGTCGCCGAGCGCCAGCGCCTCCACCGAGTCGTGGGTGACGTACAGCGTGGTGGTGCGGCGCACCGACCCGATCGCCTTCAGCTCGGCGCGCATCTGCTGCCGCAGCTTGGCGTCGAGGTGGGAGAGCGGCTCGTCCAGCAGGAAGGCCCGGGCGGGGCGGACGAGGACCCGGCCGAGCGCGACCCGCTGGCGCTGCCCGTTGGACAGCTGCCCGACGGACCGGTCCAGCAGGCCCGCGATGCCCAGCAGTTCCGCCACCTCCCCGATCCGCTCGCGCGCCCTTGCCGCGGGGAGGCGGTGGCGCGGCGAGCGGAGCGGGAAGGCGAGGTTGTCGTACACCGACTTGTGCGGGTACAGGGCGTAGCTCTCGAAGCACATGGCCACGCCCCGGTCGTACGGCTCGACCCCGCGCTGGTCCCGGCCGTCGAGCTCGACGGTCCCGGCGTCGGGGAGCTCCAGCCCCGCGACGGTCTTCAGCGTGGTGGTCTTCCCGGCGCCGGACGGGCCGAGCAGGCAGAAGAACTCGCCCTCACGCACGTCGAGGTCCAGCCCGTCGAGCGCCCGGACGGCACCGAACGCCTTGGAGACCCCCCGCAGCCGGATCACGACTTCACCGCCCCGAACGACAGCCCCCGCACCAGATACCGCTGGATGGTCAGCGCGAGCAGCAGCGGCGGGACGACGGAGACGAGCGCGGCGGCGGCCGTCAGGTTGTACTTCGGCCGGTCGCCGCCGAGGAAGGACAGCGCGCCGACGGTCACCGTCTGGGCCTCGCTGGAGGTGAGGATGAGCGGGAAGACGAAGTTGTTCCAGGCGAAGATGAAGGCGAGCAGCGACACGGCCGCCACCCCGGGTTTGACCAGCGGGAGCGCCACCTTCACGAACGCCTGCTTGCGGCTGTAGCCGTCGAGCAGGGCCGCCTGCTCCAGCTCGGGGGTGAGGTCCGCGAAGTACGACCGCATGATCCACACGATCAGCGGCAGCGTGACCAGCTGGAGCACCCACACCATGCCGACGTAGGTGTCGAACAGCCCGAGCTTCTGGTACAGCACGAAAAGCGGGATGATCACGGTGAGTTCGGGTGCGAACCGGAACGACAGCAGCGTGAACATCAGGTTCTCGGAGCCCTTGAACCGCCAGCGGGCCGAGGCGTACGCCGCCGGCAGCCCGACGAGCAGCGACAGGAGCACCGCGCCCACCGACACCACCAGGCTGTTGACGAAGAACCGCACGAACGGGATGCCCTCGCTGTCGCCGAGGACCGTGCGGTAGCCGTCGAGGGTGGGGGAGAAGGAGAAGTAGGTGGAGAACAACTGGTTCGCCGGCTTCAGCGACAGGATCACCATCCAGGCGACGGGGAACAGCGCGAATACGAAGTAGAGGATCAGGGCGGCGTCGGCCAGCCACCCCACCAGGCGCCTGCGCACGGTCATTTCGCCTCCGCCGCCTTCCGCTGGATCTTCCCGAGGTGCTTCACCAGCACCATCGCCGCGAGGTACACCACGGCCCAAAGCACGATCGTGTAGCTGATGCCGAACGAGTAGCGCTGGAAGCGGATCGCCTCCAGATAGGCCCGGATCTGCAGGACGACGGTCGAGTCGCCGGGCCCGCCCTCGGTGAGGGCGTAGATGATGTCGAACACCTTCAGCGAGTCCATGAACCGGAAGATCACCGCGACCAGGACGTACGGCCACAGCATCGGCAGGGTCAGCCGGCGGAAGGTGTACCACCAGCCCGCCCCGTCGACGGCCGCCGCCTCGAACGGCGAGGTGGGCAGGGAGCGCAGCCCGGCCAGCGCGAGGATCGCCACGAACGGGGTGTAGACCCAGACGTCCACCGCGATCGACGACAGCAGGGCCCCGGTCGGGGTGTCCGTCCACTGGACGCCGCCCAGACCGAAGGGCCGCAGCAGATGGTTCACCACCCCGACCGACGGCTGGAGCATCAGCTTCCAGATGATCGCCGCGATCACCGGCGCGATCATCAGCGGCAGGATGAGGATCTTCTCCAGCACCCGCCCGACGACGGACGACCGGTGCAGCAGCAGGGCGACGGACACCCCGAGGACCGTCTCGGCGGCGGCGGCGCCGACCGCGTACAGGACCGTCACCCAGGCGGAGTTCCAGAACGCCTCCTGGGTGAACACGGTCGTGTAGTTCTCCAGCCGCACCAGGTCCGGCTGCGGCTTGCTCGCCGAGAAGTCGAACAGCGTGTAGTACAGGCCGAGCCCGAAGGGGTAGAGGATCCCGCAGGTCAGCAGCAGGGCCGGGACGATCAGGAGGTACGGGCGCAGGGCGGGCCGCCATCCCATCGGGTCAGCCCAGCTTGGCGGCGAGGTCGCCCGCCAGGTCGTCGAGCACCGGCTTCGCGCCCTGGCCGCCGTAGATCTCCTGGAGGGCGGCGGCCCAGCTGGTGGTGGCGTCGAAGAACTGCTCCTGCGGGGTGAACTGGATCTTCGTCTGGTCGACGACGGTCTCGAAGGTCTCGATGAAGCCGGGCAGGTGCCTCATCTTGTCCTTGTAGGCGGGGTCGTCGGCGACCGACCTGCGTACCGGGTCGATGTGGTTGTGCCGGATCGCGCTCCGGCGCAGGTGCTCCTTGCCGGTCGCCCACTGCAGGAACAGCCAGCTGGCGCTCTTCTTCCTGCTCCTGGCGTTCATGCCGAGCGACCAGATCCACATGTTGGTGGCCAGCGAGCCGTCGGGCCCCTTGGGGCCGGGATGGAAGGCGATCTTCCCGGAGGCCGGGCTCGCGCCCTCGACCGCCTGGAAGTAGGCGGCGGTGTCCGCGTCGAACAGCATCCCGGCCTTCCTCGCGCCCAGGTCGCTGGAGCACTGGTACCAGGTGTACGACGTCCACGACGGCGGCCCGCCCTGCTTGACCATGGCGGCCCAGTCCCGGGTGAACGCCACGGCCTCGGGGCTGTTCATCGCCGGTGTGAGCTTCCCGCCCTCGACCGTGAAGTCCCTCAGCCCGTTGCGGGCGTACATGGTCATGAAGCCGGGGTGGATGGTCGCCCAGCTCCGCGAGCCGCGCACGGCGATCCCGTACATGCCGTCGTACCCGGCGCCCGGCGCCTTCCGCTTGATGGTCCCGGCGATGTCGCGCAGCTCGTCGAAGGTCTCGGCGGGCCGCAGGCCCAGTTTCCTGAACACGTCCGTGTTGTAGGCGACGACGTTGGTCTCCCAGCCCCACGGCAGCGCGTACTGCCCGCCCTGCCCGAGCGGTGCGCCCGCCTTCAAGGACCACTGGTCGGCCTGGAGGAGGTTGGGGAAGAAGTCGGCCTGGTCCCATTCGCCGCCGGTGGCCGAGGAGTTGCGCATCCAGGGGCCCAGGTCCTCCAGCCAGCCGGGCGGCCCGTACTGCCACACCATGTACGCGCCCAGCATGAAGACGTCGTAGGAGGCGCGTCCGCTGGACAGGTCGACGGTGAGCTTGTCGAAGTAGTTGTCCTCGGGGAAGACGTCGTACTCGACCTCGATGCCGGTCTTCTCCGTGAACGACTTCAGGTCGGCGATCAGCGCGTCCGTGTACGGGTGCTTGTTCAGCAGGGCCTTGACGGTCGTGCCCTTCTCCCGCCGCCAGTCGAAGGAGCCGGTGACGTCGTCCGCCGCCGATCCGTCGCCCTTGTCGTCCCCGCCGCCGAACCCGGTCCCGCAGGCGCTCAGCAGGGGAGTGGCGGCCAGGGCGGCGCCCAGCGCCAGGAAGCGCCGGCGGTCGTGCGCGTGCGTGTCCATCCGTGACCTCCACGTGGGGCTCGGGCCATACGGGTGCGAGGGGGGGTGCAACACGGCGAGTCGACTCGTTAACAGAGGGTGGAACCGCGGAAGTTGGGCGTCAATCCCTCGCGCACGGGAAAATATCGGTGCAGAGTGAGAAGTTAACGTTTCCAACTGTGCGGGAGACCGGATGGCGGACCGGGACGACGTGGCCTGGCTCGGGATCGACCTGGGCACCCAGAGCGTGCGCGCCCTGCTCGTCACCGGGGACGGCACGGTCCTCGGCAGCGGCTCGGCGCCGCTGTCCGGCCGGCGCGACGGCGTACGGCACGAACAGGATCCGGCCTCCTGGTGGGACGGCCTGTGCGTCGCCACTCGTGCAGCCCTGCGCGGCCGGTCCGGCACCCCGGTCGGCGGGCTCGCGCTCTGCGGCACCTCCGGAACCGTCCTGCTCACCGACGGCGCCGGCCACCCGACGAGCCCCGCGCTCATGTACGACGACGCCCGCGCGACGGAACAGGCGGCGCGGGCGCGCGCGGCGGGCCTCGCCGTGCAGGACACCTGGGCGCTGCCGAAGGCGCTGTGGCTGACCGGGACCCACGGGCCGGGCCGGATCACCCACCAGCCGGACCTGATGGTCCTGCTCCTCACCGGCGCCCTGCCGCCGGCCGACTCCAGCCACGCGCTGAAGACCGGCTACGACGCCGAGCGCGGCGCCTGGCCGGCCGGGCTGGCCCGGCTCGGGCTGCCCGACGGGGCGGTCCCGGACGTCGTGCCGCCCGGCACCCGGCTCGGCGAGGTGTCCGCGTCCGCCGCCGACGCCACCGGCATCCCCGCCGGCACCCCCGTCGTCGCCGGCATGACCGACGGCTGCGCGGCCCAGATCGCCTCCGCCGCGCTGCGCCCCGGCGCCTGGAACTCGGTGCTCGGCACCACCCTCGTCCTCAAGGGCGCGTCCCTCACCCCGGTCCGCGACCCGGCCGGCGTGGTCTACAACCACCGTGCCCCCGGCGGCGGTTGGCTGCCCGGCGGCGCCTCCAGCGTGGGTGCGGGCGTCCTCACGGCCGCGTTCCCCGGCGCCGACCCCGCCGCCATGGACGAGCGGGCCGCCGCCCACGAGCCGTCCCGCGCCGTCACCTACCCGCTGGTCTCGCCCGGCGAGCGGTTCCCGTTCCTGGCCCCCGCCGCCACCTCGCTCGTCCTCGGCGAACCGGAGTCGGACGCCGACCTGTGGGCCGGCCTCCTCCAGGGCGTCGCCTTCGCCGAACGCCTGTGCCTGGACTATCTGCACCACCTCGGCGCCCCGGTCGACGGCCCGCTCACCTTCACCGGCGGCGCCGCCCGCAGCCCGTACTGGAACCAGCTGCGCGCCGACGTCCTGGGCCGGCCCGCCCGGGTGCCCCGGCAGACCGAACCGGCCCTCGGCATGGCCGCGCTGGCGGCCTACGGCACGGGCGCGGCGCCGGCGCTCACGGACGCGGCGGAGGCCATGGTCCGCCTCGGCCCGGCCGTCGAGCCCCGCCCCGGGCGCACCGCCCTCTTCGCCGAGCCGTACGCCCGGCTGGTCGACGAGCTGACCGCCCGAGGCTGGCTGCCCCCGCCGGTCGCGGCGCACGCGCACGCACGCCTCGACGGGGATACTGACGGCTGATGACCACGCCCACGAGCACGACACTGCTGCTGGCCCGGCACGGGCAGACGATCTGGCACGCCGAGAACCGCTACGCCGGGGTCAGCGACATCCCCCTCACCGGCACGGGACGGGACCAGGCCGAGGCACTGGGCCGGTGGGCCGCCGGCCACCCGGTCGACGCGATCTGGACCTCGCCGCTGTCCCGCGCCGTCGTCACCGCCGAGCCCGCCTGCCGCGCCCTCGGCCTGACCCCACGGCGTGAACCCGGCCTGCGCGAATGCGACTTCGGGGCCCTGGAGGGCCGTACGCTCGCCGAGTTCGCCGCCGAGGACCCCGATGCCGCGGCCGCGTACCGCGCCGACCCGGTGGCGCACCCGTTCCCGGACGCCGAGGACCCGACGGCCGCCGCCCACCGCGGAGTCACCGCCCTGCGGGAGATCGCCACCGCCCACCCCGGGGAACGGGTGCTCGTCGTCGCCCACAACACCCTGCTGAGGCTGGTCCTGTGCACCCTGCTCTCGATCCCGCCCCGCGAGTACCGCCGCGTACTCCCGCGCCTGCGCAACACGGCCCTCACCGAACTCCGCCTGAGTCCCGGTGGACAGGCGGCACTTCTCTCCCTCAACGTCCCCTGCGAACCGGACCCGCGTAGCACGATGACCCGCGGGGAGGAGCCCGGTCCGATCGGCCGGCACGGCGGGCCGGCCCGCGAGCCCTGAGGCCCGACGCACCGGAGGCCCCCGCGAGTCACGTCCTCGCGGGGGCCTCCGTCCTTCCGCCTGCCCTGCGTGAGCGGTGAGAAGACGATCACGAGGCAGGACGACTCACGGGGTCAGGGGGCGAGCAGCAGCACGTCGGCGCGGGAGCGGGCGGCCGTGTACCGGGCGGCCACGTCCTGCCAGTTCACGACCTGCCACATCGCCTCGATGAAGTCCACCTTCTGATTGCGGTACTGCAGGTAGAAGGCGTGCTCCCAGGCGTCGAAGACCAGGATCGGGGTGGCTCCCTGGCCGACGTTGCCCTGGTGGTCGTAGACCTGCTCGACGATCAGCCGGCCGCTCAGCGGCTCGTACGCGAGCACTCCCCAGCCCGAGCCCTGCGTGGTCGCGGCCGCCTTGGAGAGCTGCGCCTTGAAGCGGGCGAAGGAGCCGAAGGACTCTGCGACGGCGTCGGCGAGTTCGCCCACGCCGTCCTTCTCCAGCGGCTCGCCGCCTCCGTCGCCGGACATGTTCCGCCAGTAGATGCTGTGCAGGATGTGCCCCGACAGATGGAAGGCCAGGCTCTTCTCCAGCCCGTTGATCGCCCCCCACGTCTCCTTGTCCCGCGCCTCGGCCAGCTGCTCCAGCGTGTCGTTCGCACCCTTCACATAGGCCGCGTGGTGCTTGTCGTGATGCAGCTCGATGATCTCGGGGCTGATCACGGGCGCGAGCGCGGCGTAGTCGTAGGGCAGGTCAGGGAGTGTGTAGACGGGCATGGAGGTCCCCTCGGAGCGCTTGTTGCAAGTAGCTTGCAATAACAAGCTAACAGCAAAAAGCCCCCGTGTGGATCACACGGGGGCTTCGCGGGTGAGCCGGACCGGTCACACCCTGGCGCGCGAACGCTGCCAGGCGTACCCGGCCGCCGCCAGGAACAGGGTCATCCCGCCCGTCGAGTACAGCTGCACCCGGGTGTCCGGCTCGCGGGCCATCAGCACGAAGATCGCGGCCATGCCGGCCAGTGCCACCCACGTCAGTGCCGGGAACGCCCACATCCGCACGACCAGCTTCTCCGGGGTCTCGCGCTCCAGCCGCCGGCGCAGCCGCAGCTGGGAGACGGCGATGAAGATCCAGACGACCAGGATCACCGCGCCGATCATGTTCAGCAGCCACGGGAAGACGTCGTCGGGACGCCAGTACGACAGGACGACGCACACGAAGCCGAAGACGGACGACGCGAGGACCGCGACCCTCGGCACACCGCCCGCGACCTTGCCCAGCGCCGCCGGGCCCTGGCCCCGCTGCACGAGGGAGTAGGCGATCCGCGAGGAGCCGTAGATGTTGGCGTTCATGGCGCTCAGCAGGGCCACCAGGATCACCACGTCCATCAGTTCCCCGGCGCCGGGGATGCCGAGCCGGTCGAGGGTGGCCACGTACGGTCCGTCCTCCACGACCGCCGGGGAGTCCCAGGGGACCAGCGTGACCACGACCGCCATCGAGCCGATGTAGAACAGGGCGATCCGCCACATGGCCGTGCGCACCGCGCGCGCCACCCCGCTGACCGGGTCCTCCGACTCGGCGGCGGCGATGGTGACCGTCTCCATGCCGCCGTAGGCGAACACCGACGCCAGCAGGCCGATGATCAGTCCCTCGGTGCCGTTCGGCAGGAAGCCGCCCTCACCGGTGAGATGGGCGGTCCCGGGAGCGTCGGTGCCGGGCAGCAGACCGGCGATGGCCAGCCCGCCCAGCACCAGGAACAGCGCGATCGCGCCGACCTTCAGCGCGGCGAACCAGAACTCGAACTCGCCGAAGTTCTTCACGGCGGCCAGGTTCGCGCCACAGAACACCACCATGAACAGGGCCACCCAGGCCCACTCCGGGGTGCCCGGCAGCCAGCCCGTGACGATCTTCGCCGCGCCGATGCCCTCCAGCCCGACGGCCGTGCACAGCAGGACCCAGAAGGACCAGCCGGCGGTGAACCCCGCCCAGGGGCCGATCGCCCGCTCGGCGTGCGCGGAGAAGGACCCGGAGGAGGGATACGCGGCCGACATCTCGCCGAGCATCCGCATCACCAGCATCACGAGGAGGCCGGAGACGACATAGGCGACGACGATCGACGGCCCGGCGGCGGCGATCCCCGCCCCGGACCCGACGAACAGGCCGGCGCCGATGACACCGCCGAGGGCGATCATCGACAGATGGCGCTGCTTGAGGCCGTGGGACAGGGGGGCGTCGGCCGCCTTCGGGGGCGACGGCTCGGTGGTGCTGTTCTGCATGGGCGCGGCTCGTCCAATGCGTGAGAGGGCAAAAAACCCCCACAGCATGGGCAGCCTCTCCGCTCAGGAGGAGAGGCTGCCCACTATGCGGACACCGGCCGCACCCTGTGTGATTCCCGTGTCACGCGGCGACGGCCGTGTAGTGCGACGCGTCCCCCTCGATCGAGTGGCTCGCCTCGCCGTCGATACCGACGGGCACGTCACCGGCGACGGTCACCCGGTGCAGACGGCGCGGCAGACCGTCGTAGTTGTCGACCGCGTAGTGCTGCGTGATGCGGTTGTCGAAGACGACCAGCTGGTTCTCCGACCAGCGGTGGCGCAGGATGTTCTCCGGCCGGGTGACGTACGCCTGGAGCAGGTCGAGGATCTTGCGGGACTCGCCCGGCGACAGACCCACGATCCGCTGCGCGAACCCGCCGATGAACAGCCCGCGTTCACCGGTCAGCGGATGGACGCGCACCACCGGGTGGACCGTGCGGTACGTGATCGAGGTGAACTGGGCGCGCTGCGCGGCCTGCCGCTCGTCGATCTCCTCGTCCGGCACCGCGTAGTCGTAGTCGTTGGTGTGCTCCGCCCACAGGGTGTCCGCCAGCTTCCGCAGGGGTTCCGGCAGTTGACGGTAGGCGGCCGCCGCGTTCGCGATCAGCGTCTCGCCGCCGTACGGAGGCAGGGTGATGCTGCGCAGGGTCGTGGCCTGCGGCGGGTTCAGGACGAACGTGACGTCGGTGTGCCAGTGGTTGGCGGCACGGCCCCGCTCGCTGTCCACGGGCAGCACGTTCGGGGCGCCGGCGATCGAGGAGACCGTCGGATGGGCGGTGGTGACGTCGCCGAAGTGCCGGACGAAGTCCTGGTGGCGGGCGTCGTCCAGGTGCACGTCGTCGAACACGAGCGCCTTGTGGGCGTTGAGGGCCTCGCGCAGCGCGGTGACGGTGTCCTCGGCGAGCGGCCGGGAGATGTCGACGCCGGACACCCGGGCGCCGATGTGCGCGGTGATCTTCTGGATCTCGATGTCTGACACGGGCGGGTCCTTTCGGTAGGGCTGACTCGGTGACTCGGGTGACTCGGGTGACTCAGACGAGGGCGTTCTCGCGGACGGTGTACTGGTTGGCGGGACGCGGCAGGCCGTAGCGCTCGCGCAGCGTCCGGCGCGGCCCGTACGCGGTGCGCAGCAGACCGCGCTCGCGCAGGATCGGCACCACGTGGTCGACGAAGGCGTCCAGACCGGAGGGGAGCACCGGCGGCATGATGTTGAAGCCGTCGGCCGCTCCTTGCGTGAACCACGTCTCGATGGCGTCGGCGACCTGCTCCGGGGTGCCGGCGAAGGTGAGGTGGCCGCGACCGCCGCCGAGCCGCCCGATCAGCTGCCGGACCGTGAGGCGTTCACGCCGGGCCAGCTCCACGACCAGCGTGTACCGGCTCTTGGCGCCCTCGACGGCGTCCTCGGACGGCAGGTCGGCGGGGAGCGGGCCGTCCAGCTCCAGGGTGCCGGGCTCCAGCTGCAGCAGGCTCTCCAGCCGGGCCACCCCGTGCGTGTGCACGATGTGGTCCTCCAGCACCTGCTCGGCGGCCCGCGCCTCGGCCTCCGTGGAGCCGATCACCGGGACGATGCCCGGCAGCACCTTGATGTGGTCGGGGTCCCGGCCCGCCTCGGCCGTACGGGCCTTCAGGTCGGCGTAGAACGAACGCGCGTCCTCGATGGTCTGCTGCGCGGTGAACACGGCCTCCGCGTAGCGCGCGGCGAAGCGCTTGCCGTCCTCGCTGGACCCGGCCTGCACGAGCAGCGGGTAGCCCTGCGGGGTGCGCGGCACATTGAGCGCCCCCTCGACCCGGAAGTACATCCCCCGGTGCCGCGGCGGATGGATCTTCGCGTCGTCGCCCCACACACCGGTCGCCTTGTCGGCGACGATCGCGTCGTCCTCCCAGCTGTCCCACAGCTTCTGGGCGACGTCCAGGAACTCGGCGGCCCGGGCGTACCGCTCGGCGTGCGCGGGCTCCGCGTCCAGGCCGAAGTTCCGGGCGGCCTCGGCACCGGCGGTGGTGACGATGTTCCAGCCGGCCCGGCCGCCGCTGACGATGTCCAGCGAGGCGAACTTGCGGGCCAGGTTGTACGGCGAGTTGTAGGACGTGGACGCGGTGGCGATCAGCCCGATGTGCTCGGTGGCCGTCGCCAGCGCGGTCAGCAGCGTCAGCGGCTCCAGGGCGCCGGCGGGCCTCTGCGCGAGATTGCCCCACAGCTGCGGGCCGTCGGCGAGGAACAGCGAGTCGAACGTGCCACGCTCGGCGGCCCGCGCCAGCCGTACGTAGTGCGCGAGGTCGACGTGCGCGTACGGATCGCTCTCCGGGAGCCGCCAGGAGGCCTCGTGGTGGCCGGTGTTCATGAGGAAGGCGTTCAGATGGAGCTGTCGGGTCATGGGATTCCTCGGTCGGGGGGAGAAGGGGGCGCGATGGCGGGGGTCGGTCACCTCGGGTCCTCGGTCACGCCGAGCGCCGCGAGCAGCCGTTCCCGGTACGCCGACCGGGGCGTGTCGCGGTCGATCCTCACGTCGAGCCCGATCCGGCCGTGCTCCAGGACGAGCACCCGGTCGGCGAGCACGATCGCCTCGTCGACGTCGTGGGTGACCAGCAGGACCGACGGGCGGTGGCGCTCCCACAGCTCCCGCAGCAGGTGGTGCATCCTGATCCGGGTCAGGGCGTCCAGCGCCCCGAACGGCTCGTCGGCCAGCAGCAGTTCGGGCTCGCGCACCAGAGCGCGCGCCAGGGCGGCCCGCTGCGCCTCACCGCCGGACAGCTCGTTCGGCCAGGCCCGCTCCCGGCCCTCCAGCCCGACCTCGGCGAGGGCCTCGCGGCCCCGCCGCTCCGTGTCCTTGCCGTCGAGGCCGAGGAGGACGTTGTCCAGGACCCGGCGCCAGGGCAGCAGCCGGGAGTCCTGGAAGACCACGGACACCCGCGCCGGCGCGGTCAGCTGCCCGCCGACCTCGGGGTCCAGTCCCGCGACGGCCCGCAGCAGCGTGCTCTTCCCGGAGCCGCTGTGCCCGAGCAGCGCCGTGAACTGGCCGGCGGGCAGATCGAGGTCGATGCCGTCGAGGACGGTCCGTCCTTCGAAGGACCGCGTCAGGCCGCGCAGTTGCACGGCGGGACGGGTCAGCTGCTCAGTGTGCGGCGCCACGACAGCACCCTCCGTTCGATGAGGCGGACCGCGCTGTCGGAGACCAGGCCGAAGACGCCGTAGACGACGAGCCCGACGAGGATGACGTCCGTCTGGCCGTAGTTCTGCGCCTGGAACATCATGTAGCCGAGGCCGCTGGTGGCGTTGATCTGCTCCAGCACCACCAGGCCCAGCCAGGACCCGGTCACCCCGAGCCGCAGCCCGACGAAGAAGCCGGGGAGCGCGCCCGGGACGACGATCTGTCGGATGAAGCGGAGCCGGTTCAGGCCCTGCACCTCGGCGAGTTCCACGAAGCGGCTGTCGATGCCGGACAGGGCGGCATGGGTGTTCAGATAGATCGGGATGTAGACGACGATGGCGATGATCGCGATCTTGAAGGTCTCGCCGATGCCCAGCCACAGGATGAACAGCGGGATGAGACCCAGCGTCGGGATGGCCCGGTTGAGGTTGACCGTCCCGTCGATCAGCGCCTCCCCGGTCCGGGTCAGCCCGGACGCCAGTGCCAGGACGACCCCGGCGGTGAGCCCGATGACGAACCCGGTCGCGGCCCGCTGCAACGACGTCAGCACGTCGTCCGGCAGGGTCCCGTCCGTCCACAGATGGGCGCCGGTCTCGACGACCGTCCAGGGTGCCGGGATCGCGCCGGGGTCGAGGGCTCCGGCGGCGGAGGCGGCGGCCCACAGCACGACGAGCAGCAGGGGGCCGGCGAGCCGGGCGGCGGGGAGACGCCGGCCGGGGGTCAGGGGGCGGCGCCGGCGGACGCGGCGGTCCGGTCCGGTCCGGGGCGGTGCCTCGGTCACCGTCGTGGTGGTCGTGGTGGTCATGGCGGTCACCTCCGGTATTCCGCGGGGACGGACTTGGCCGCGATGCCCTCGAAGCGGTGGTCGAAGAGCTCGCCGACGTCGAACTTCTTCACGAAGCCGCCCTCCGCGAGCAGATCGGCGGTCTCCTGCTCCCACTCGATGGCCTCGCGCCAGGACGGCGGGAACAGCGGCTTGTTGGCCAGCTCCGTGATCGCCTCGGCCTGCGCGAGGGACAGGTTCTGCGTCTTCACGTAGAACTCCCGGTTCCAGACGTCCGGGTGCTCGTACGCCCACACCTGGCCCTTGGCCCAGTACGGGATGTAGGCGGCCACCGCGGCGGCCTTCGCCTTGTCGTTCAGCACCGGGACCGGCGCCCACAGCAGGCTCAGCAGGTCGACGACGTCGGTGACGACGGTGCGGGCGCCCTTGCCCTCGTACTGCTTCAGATAGGCGGGGGCCTGGCTGTTGGCGAGCGGGGCGACGTCGACCTGGCCGGACTGCAGGGCGGTGAGGAACTGGTTGCTGGTCAGCGGGACCAGTTCCACGTCGTCGTACGCCAGGCCGGCCTTCTTCAGCGCCCGCAGCAGGACGACGCCCTGCGCCTGGCCCTGCGAGAACGCCAGCCTCCTGCCCCTGAAGTCCGCGACCGAGCGGATGTCGCTGCCGGGCTTGGTGGCGAAGAGGTAGTTGGGCTTGCGGGTGATGTTGATCGCCACGATCTTCGCGTCGAAGCCCTGGTAGTGGGCCTGGATCGGCGGGATGCCCGCGTTGTTGGCCACGTCCAGGGACCCGGAGCGGAAGGCGTTGATGACGTCGGGCCCCGCGCCGATGTTCAGCCAGCCGCCCACTTCGAACGGTGGATCACCCAACTTGGCCAGCTTGAACTGGAGTTGCTGGGTGTTCTGGTACGAGGCGATCTTCAGCGAGGTACCCGCGGGCACCTTGCCGGCGAGCGGGGCGGTCGAGGCGGCCTCGCCATCGGCGGCCGCGCTGCCGGCGCAGCCGCTGAGGCCCGCGACACCGGCCACGGTGCCGAGCACCGAGGTGAGGAAGAGCCGTCGGTCGAGACCGGACACGGGGGAGGAAGGCATGGGAGTACTCCATGGGATGCGAAAGGAAATGAGCATGCGGAATTCAGTGAGCGGGCCGGAAAAGGGCCGGGAAAAGAGAACTCACGCAGGGGAGGATGAGCGCTTCACACGCGGCGATGTGTCAGCAACAGTGGGTGCGACAGCTCACGAACAGGCTCATGACCAGCATGTTCCCGGTCGCGGGTGATCCCTGTCAATATTCGGAGTTTCTGAATTAAATAGCATCAGGTCGCGTGTCCGCGGACGCACCCAAAGGGTCCCGGTAGAGCACGTCCAGAGCCACCGAACCACCCGCCACCGCCAGCACGGAATCCGGGAAACTCGACGGCACGACCGACGCCGCGCGCCCGTCGCCCACCCCGGCGCGCAGCGCCCCGAGACAGTCCTCCCGGCTGAGGACACCGATCTCCGTGACCACCACGGTCTCCGGGTTGAGCACGTCGAGCAGCAGCCCCACCGCCCGGCCCGTCGCCCGCGCCCGCTCGGTCAGCAGCCGCACGGCCACCGGGTCCCCGTCACGCGCGGCACGCACGACGTGCTGCGGGTTCATGCCGCCGATGACCCCGGCCGCCCGCGCCCGGCGGCACAGCGTCCGCTCGCTCAACTCCGCCTGGAGACAGCCGGTCCGGCCGCACGCGCACCTCTCCGTGCCGCCCGGCACCGGCAGATGCGCGATCGTGCCGGCCTGTGACCGGGGGCCGTGGTGCACCTCGTCGTTCGTCGCGAACGCCGCGTCGACCACGTTGCCGACGAACAGGTGCAGCACACTGCCGCTGCCGCGCGCCCGCCCGAACAGCCGCTCCGCGTTCACCAACGCCCGCGCGTGCCCGTCCACATGGACCGGCAGCCCGGTGCGCGTGCCGAGCGCGTCGCGCACCGGCACCTCGCGCCAGCCCAGCAGCGGATGCTCGACCACCACCCCCGAGGCCCGGTCCACCCAGCCGCCGGCGGCGAAGCCGACCCCGAGCGGCCGGACACCGGGCCGCGCGCCGAGCAGCCCGGCCAGCGCGCCCGCGGCCCCGTCCAGGATGTCGTACGGGTCGGCCGCACCGGAGTGCGGCACCTCCCGCCGTGCCACGACCCGGCCGCGCAGATCGAGCAGCGCCACCGTGGTGTACGGCACCGCCACATGCACTCCGCCGACCACGAGCCGCGAGTCGTCCAGGTCGACGGGGACGTGCGGGCGCCCCACCCCGCCGGACGGCCGGGGCGACGCCGCCTCGCGGATCAGCCCCAGCCCGGTGAGCCGGGCACAGTGGCCGGTCACCGACGCGGGGGACAGCCCGGTCAGCCGGGCGATGGTGCTGCGCGCCACGGGTCCGTGCTCCAGCACCGACCGCAGGACGACGCTGGCACTGGTCCGGCGCCGGTCACGGTCGGCGACACGGGGGATCGGGGACGAAAGAGTGGGTGCCGCGGTACGGGGCATGGGGGAACTTCCTCGGGATCCGGTCCGACACTGCGCCGTTCTGAACGGCGAGCCGGGCCGGGTCACCCGGGCCGGCTCACCCCGGACGGCGACAGGCGGCGGCGCCCACGCGTCGCAGGTCGACGTGGCGACGCGACGTGAAGTTCCGGGACTGGGCGACCATGCGTTCGAAGCTAGCAAAGCGGGCCCGCCCTGCCCAGACGGCGACCGACGGGCGAGACGGTTCTTCATACACAGGCAACATGATTGGCGGAACCCTACAGTCGCCCCGGACCCCGCCCCTGTGAGCCGAACGTCCCTGCCTCAGTGACCGGCGTCACCCCGCACGGGGTGTACCGCACCGCCTTTGTCCGGAGCCCACCAAGCCCATGATCCCGCCTTTGTCGACCACTGACGGTGAGGGACCGCGACACCCTGGGATAGCGTCGCAGCGTCCCGTACCGCCCTCACCTCGCGGAGTCCCCATGAGCACCGCTGCCGCAGCCCCCGCACGCACCGGGCAGGTCCTCGCCGACCTGCTCCCCGCCTCCCGCGTCCGCGACATCGCGCTCGTCGCCGGCGGCGCGGCCCTCACCGGCCTGGCCGCCCAGATCTCCGTGCCCGTGCCGGGCTCCCCGGTGCCCGTGACCGGCCAGACCCTCGCCGTGCTGCTCGTCGGCACCGCGCTCGGCGCCGGCCGCGGCTTCCTCTCGCTCGCGCTGTACGCGCTGGCCGGCATGGCGGGCGTGCCGTGGTTCGCGCAGGGCACCTCCGGCGCCACCGCCCCGTCCTTCGGCTACATCCTCGGCATGATCCTCGCCGCGACCGTCGTCGGCGCCCTGGCCCGCCGCGGCGCCGACCGCACCGCGCTGCGCACCGCCGGCGCGATGCTGCTGGGCGAGGCGATCATCTACGCCGTCGGCGTCCCCTACCTGGCCCTCGCCACCGGCATGTCGGCGTCCGCCGCGATCGCGGCCGGCCTCGTGCCGTTCCTGATCGGCGACGCGGTGAAGGCGGCCCTGGCGATGGGCGCGCTGCCCACGGCGTGGAAGTTCATCAACCGCTGATCACACGGCACATGAGCGCGAGGCTCGCCGGTCGCACGCCGACCGGCGAGCCTCCGCTCTTTTCCCGCGGGGCCCTCAGCCCTGCGGGGACCTCCGGGGCCGGCGCAGCTGCGACCACCACAGCCCCGCCGCGCCCGCCGCGAGCAGGGCCGCCCCGGCCGCGCCCAGCGGCAGGACGTCCCGGCCGAGACCGGTCTTGGGCAGCTCGTCGGCGCCCGGTGCCACGGGCTTGTTGTCGGTACCGAGCAGCAGCGGTGTGGCCGGGGCGTCCGGCGACGGGTTGGTCGTGCCGAACGGCACCGGGCCCTGCTGCCAGTACGTCTTCTTGCCGTCCCCGGTCTGGACGGGCAGGCAGATCTTGCCCTCCTTGCGCACGTCGAACGTCGCGTCCACGGCGTAGGACTTCGACTCACCGGCGGGGAGATTGTCGAGAGGGCAGGCGAAACCGCTGTTCGAGCCCTCGGGGAGATTTTTCTGGTCGATGGCCGAACAGCCCTCGACATTCTTGACCGTCAGGCCGTCGAACCCGACGACCAGAAGCTGGATCTTTCCGCTGTCCTTGGTCCCTTCGTTCTTGACGGTGGCAGTGATCCCGGTTTTCTGCGAACTGTTGTCCACCGAGATTTTCTCGGGCAGTTCGGTGGTGAGCTTCACTCCCGCCGGTGCCTCGTCGATGACCTTTCCCCCCTTGCTGCTGCCGGGTCCCTGGTCATCCGCAACGGCAGCCGAAGAGAAGATCATCACTGCCGAGAAAGATGTCGCGACCAGCGATCCCGCGATGGCCGTCGTGCGACGAGAACTCATGTTCGTCCCCCTTGCCTGCGCCTGAATTCGCAGTACTTGAAGAGCTACCACAAGATTTCTCCGCACTATGCTGGTACGGCCTGAAGTGTGACCATTGTGTTTCAATGGCGGATGTCCGATGTGGCATCGAGGGGGTGCAGCGGATTGCCGGGGAATACGCGAAGCGGTGGGGTTCCGGGTTTACTGGTGACGGGGCGCTACCGATTGGTCGAGAGTATCGGCCAGGGGGGAATGGGGCGTGTGTGGCGGGCGGTCGACGAAATGCTCGACCGGCTGGTCGCCGTCAAGGAAATGCGGATAGACGGCCTCGACGCCGAGGACACCCGCACCCGCCGTGAACGCACCCTGCGTGAGGCGCGGGCGACGGCCCGGATCGACCATCCGCACGTCGTCCGGGTCTACGACGTCGTCGACGAGGGCGAACACGTCATGGAGTTGGTGGCCGGCCGCTCCCTGGAACGCGTCACGGCGGAGGACGGCCCGCTGGGTCCCGCCGAGACCGCCCGGATCGGCCTCGGCCTGGTGGCGGCCCTGCGTCAGGTTCACGCGCGCGGGGTGCTGCACCGGGACATCAAGCCGGGCAACGTCCTCGTGGAGACGGACGCCGTGCGCGGACGCGGACGGGTCGTCCTGACGGACTTCGGCATCGCGGCCATCCAGGACGCCAAGGCCCTCACGATGGTCGGCATGCTCGTCGGCTCGCCCGACTACATGGCGCCCGAGCGGATCTCCGGGCGGCCGCAGGGGCCGCCGTCGGACGTCTGGTCCCTGGGCGCGACCCTGTGCGCCGCCCTCGCGGGCCGCTCCCCGTTCTCCCGCGAGACGACCCTCGCGACGCTGCACGCGGTGCTGTACGAGGAGCCCGAACTCCCGGCCGCCGCAGGCCCCTTGCGCCCGGTCCTCACCGCCCTCCTCCAGAAGGACCCGCTGTCCCGCCCGGACCTCGACGCCCTGGAGACCTCGCTGCAACGGGTGGCGTTCCCGCCCCCGACCCCGACCCCGACGATCCCGGTCCAGCCGGAGCCCTGGACGGGGGAGCCCCCCGCTCCCGCGAAAGAGCCGCAGACCCTCCCCGAGACAGCGCCGGGCACACCCGCACCCGACCCCCGCGTACCGGAGGACGTGCGCGACGCCGTACCGCCCCACCGGACGGCCGCCGCCGAGGAGCCCCACCCGGGCCCGCCCCGATCAGCCGGAACGACCGTCGCGCCACCGCCGCCCGAG
>NZ_LLZN01000047.1 GCF_001509795.1 Streptomyces sp. NRRL WC-3605
CGGGAAGAACTCGTACCAGGCCCCGTACAGGGCCCGTTCACGCTCCACCAGCAGCGGCAACGGCTCCGACGCCGTCACCAGATCCCGCACCGGATACCGGGCCAGGACGTCGTCGACCTCGGGGGTCAGCGCGGCCGACAGCCGCCAGGCCGCCGGGCGGCTCTCGTCCCGGAGCGCCTCGGCGGCCCGCAGGACCACGGCCCGTCCGGGGCCGTCGGGCACCCCGGCGGCGGCGCGTTCGTGCAGGCGCGCGCCCTCTTCCAGCACCAGGTCGGTGTCGATCCCGGCCGGGATCTTGATCTGGGCGGTGTGCCGCCAGGTGGTGACCGGGTCGCCCCACGCCTCCACCCGGTAGGTCCAGTGGCCGGGCGCGTCCGGGGTGACGGTGGCGCCCCAGCGGTCGGTGCCGGGCGCGAGTTCGTGCATCGGCGTCCAGGGACCCGGGCGGCCCTCCGGATCGGTCAGCACGACGTTGGCGGCCACCGCGTCATGGCCCTCCCGGAACACGGTCGCCGTGACCATGAAGGACTCGCCGGTCACCGCCTTGGCGGGCCGGCGCCCGTGCTGCACGACGGGACGGACGTCGAGGACCGGTATGCGCCCGACCCCGTCCGCCGCTCGGGCGGGTGCGGGCCGCGGCGCCGGCGGCCCCGGGTCGGGGGTGGCGGCGCCCCGGACCGGTGGGGCGGCGGCGCGGGACGCCGGGTTCCCGGCGCGGGACGTCGGGGGTGAGGACGACTGGTGGTGCTTGGCGGGCATGACCGCTCCTGTCCGCGTCAACGTTGGTGGGCGGATGGCACTGGGGAGGTGGGTCCTGCGGTGTGACGGTGTCGCTGTCGGCTGCACCCCGTGGGGGTGTGCGCCCGGGAGCGCACGGGTGGGGTGTACCGGAGGAGCCTTCCCACCCTATTCGGGTGGGCAATCCGGCACTTTGTTAACTACTCATGCGTATGTCTACGCACAAGACCGGCCCGTTCCGGACGATCGGGACCGGTGCCCGTACTCCGCCGCGACACGTCCGCTACGGCCGCGGAACCCGCAGGAGTTCGTCCGGCGACCCGGCCCCGCGGCCGGAGATCCTGCCGGACGCGGCCCGCGCCACGAGCGCCTTGGACACCTGCGCGGGCGTCGCCTCGCGGTGCCCCGCCAGATAGAGCGCGGCGGCGCCCGCGACGTGCGGCGACGCCATCGACGTGCCCGAGTAGGTGGCCTTCGCGGTGTCGCTCGCGTGCGACGCCGAGGTGATCGACACGCCCGGGGCGAACAGGTCAAGGGCGGGGCCGTGGTTGGAGAACCCCGCGCGCCGGTCGGTGCGGTCGGTGGCGCCCACGGTGATCGCCTGGGACACCCCGGCGGGGGAGTACAGCGCGGCGGGCCGCCCGGCGTTGCCGGCCGCGACCGTGTAGGTGACGCCGGAGGCCACGGAGTTGCGTACGGCGGCGTCCAGCTGGCTGTTGCGGGGCCCGCCCAGACTGACGTTCGCGACGGCCGGCCTCTTCGCGTGCCGGGTCACCCAGTCGATGCCGGCGATGACGTCGGCGGTGCTGCCGCCCCCCGAGTCGTCCAGCACCCGCACCGACACGACCTGCGCCTTCTTGGCGATGCCGTACCGGGTGCCCGCGATCGTGCCGGCGACGTGGGTGCCGTGGCCGTTGCCGTCGCCGGCGGTCCGGTCGTCGTCCACGAAGTCCCAGCCGTACGCCGCCCGGCCGCCGAAGTCCCGGTGCGAGACACGGACGCCGGTGTCGATGACGTACACCGTCACTCCGGCCCCCGCGGACCGCGGCCACCGGTAGCTCTTGTCCAGCGGGAGATTGGCCTGATCGACGCGGTCGAGTCCCCAGGACGGTGGATTCTTCTGCGTGTCCTCCAGCGTCACCCGGGTGTCCTGCGCGACCGAGGCGACCCGGGGGTCGGCCGCGAGCCGCCTCGCCTGTCTCGCGTCGGCGCGGACGGCCCAGCCGTTGAGGACCGTGCCGTACGTATGGCTGATTTCCACCCCGTACCGCGCGGCGAGGCTCTTTCCGGCCGCCGACAGGGCCGGCGTCCCCTGTCTGAGTGTCACCACGTAGCTGCCGCCGACGGCGCCGGGCAGCCCGGCACCCCGTATCCGCCCCTCCGGTGCGGCGTGCGCGGGCGTGGTGACGGCCGAGAGCGCGGCGACACAGGTCACCGCGGTCAGGCCGGACGCCCAGCGCAGACGCCGTGTACGCGTCCGTGCCATGGTGTGGCTTCCCCTCCTCGAGTCGGCGCACGGCGGCCCTGGACACCCGGTGCACCCGGCGTGGGCCGGCGCGCCACCCGTCACCCTCTCCTGATGCGAGAAGCCCCCACAAGGACGCCTACGGGGGTGGAATCGGCCATATCCGCCATGGCCGGATCCATAAAGGTTGCGTCCACTTTCGGACGGACACCCGTCGTACGACGCGCCCGGGCTACGCAAAACGCACGGTGGTGACGAAGCCCCGCATACCGATACCGTCGGGGGCGTTGACGGGACCCACACCGCCGTGTGTCCCCTGCCACGTGCTGCCCGAGGTGGAAAGTGAAGGCGATCCGTCGGTTCACCGTCCGTCCTGTCCTCCCCGAACCCCTGCGGCCCCTCAGCGACCTGGCGCGCAACCTGCGCTGGTCCTGGCACGCGCAGACCCGCGAACTCTTCCGCTCCGTCGACCCAGGGCGCTGGGCCGCCTCGGGCGACGACCCCGTACGTCTCCTGGGCAGCGTCCCGCCCGCCCGGCTCGCGGAGCTGGCAGCGGACGAGCCCTTCCTGGAGCGGCTGGCCGCCGCGGCCAGCGACCTCGACGACTACGTCACCGGTGACCGCTGGTACCAGCGGCAGCCCGCCGGACTCCCCGCGGCCGTCGCGTACTTCTCGCCCGAGTTCGGCATCACGGCCGCCCTGCCGCAGTACTCCGGCGGCCTCGGCATCCTCGCCGGCGACCATCTGAAGGCGGCCAGCGACCTCGGCGTCCCCCTGATCGGCGTCGGCCTGCTGTACCGGCACGGCTACTTCCGCCAGAGCCTGTCCCGGGACGGCTGGCAGCAGGAGCACTACCCGGTGCTCGACCCCAACGAGCTGCCGCTCGCCCTGCTCAAGGAGGCCGACGGCACCCCCGCCCGGATCCGGCTGGCGCTGCCCGGCGGCCGGTCGCTGCACGCCCGGGTCTGGGTGGCCCAGGTCGGCCGGATCCCGCTGCTGCTGCTCGACTCCGACGTCGAGGAGAACGACCTCGGCGAACGCGGCGTCACCGACCGGCTCTACGGCGGCGGCAGCGAGCACCGGCTGCTCCAGGAGATGCTCCTCGGCATAGGAGGGGTGCGGGCCGTGCGGACGTACTGCCGGCTCACCGGCCACCCCGCGCCGGAGGTCTTCCACACCAACGAGGGCCACGCCGGCTTCCTCGGCCTGGAGCGCATCGCCGAACTGTGCGCGGGTGACCTCGACTTCGACGCGGCGCTGGAGGCGGTCCGGGCGGGCACGGTGTTCACCACGCACACCCCCGTCCCGGCCGGCATCGACCGCTTCGACCGCGAACTGGTCGCCCGCCACTTCGGGCCCGACGCCGAACTGCCCGGCCTCGACGTGGCCCGCATCCTCCAGCTCGGCATGGAGACCTACCCCGGCGGCGAGGCCAACCTGTTCAACATGGCCGTGATGGGCCTGCGCCTGGGCCAGCGGGCCAACGGGGTGTCCCTGCTGCACGGCAACGTCAGCCGCGAGATGTTCTCCGGGCTGTGGCCGGGCTTCGACCCCGACGAGGTCCCGATCACCTCCGTCACCAACGGGGTGCACGCCCCGACCTGGGTCGCCCCCGAGGTGTTCCGCCTCGGCGCGGACCGGATCGGCGCCCGGCGCATGGAGGACGCGCTCACCGTGGGCGGCTCAGACCGCTGGGACGCCGTCGCCGGCATCCCCGACCAGGACGTCTGGGAACTGCGCCGGGTGCTGCGCGAGCAGCTCGTGCAGGAGGTGCGCGAGCGGCTGCGCGCCTCGTGGCGGCAGCGGGGCGCGGGGACCGCCGAACTGGGCTGGGTCGACGGGGTCCTCGACCCCGACGTCCTCACCATCGGCTTCGCCCGCCGGGTCCCCTCGTACAAGCGGCTGACGCTGATGCTGCGGGACCCCGACCGGCTGATGAGCCTGCTGCTCCACCCGGAGCGGCCCGTGCAGATCGTGGTCGCCGGCAAGGCGCACCCGGCGGACGACGGCGGCAAGCGGCTCGTCCAGGAGCTGGTGCGGTTCGCGGACGACCCGCGGGTGCGGCACCGCATCGTCTTCCTGCCGGACTACGGCATGGCGATGGCCAAGAAGCTCTACCCGGGCTGCGACATCTGGCTGAACAACCCGCTGCGCCCCCTGGAGGCGTGCGGCACCTCCGGCATGAAGGCGGCGCTGAACGGCTGCCTCAACCTGTCCGTCCTGGACGGCTGGTGGGACGAGTGGTTCCAGCCCGACTTCGGCTGGTCGATCCCCACGGCCGACGGCACCGGCACCGACCCCGACCGCCGGGACGACATAGAGGCCGCGGCGCTGTACGACCTGCTGGAGCAGAGGATCACGCCCCGCTTCTACGAGCGTGGACGGGACGGTCTGCCGGACCGCTGGATCGAGATGGTCCGCCGGACGCTGACGCTGCTCGGCCCGAAGGTGCTGGCCGGACGGATGGTCCGGGAGTACGTGGACCGCCTCTACACCCCGGCCGCGCACGCGCACCGCGCGATGACCCCGGACGCGGCGCGTGAGCTGGCGGGCTGGAAGTCCCGGGTGCGCGGGGCCTGGCACGCCGTCACCGTCGACCACGTCGAGACGTCGGCCGGGGAACCGACCGCGGAGCTCGGCTCGACCCTGAGCCTGCGCGTCCGGGTCGGCCTCGGCGAGCTGGGCCCGGAGGACGTGGAGGTGCAGGCCGTCTCCGGCCGCGTCGACGGGGAGGACCGGATCGCGGACGCCTCGACGGTGCCGCTGAAACCGGTGGGCAGCCCCGACGCGGAGGGCCGCTGGGTCTACGAGGGCCCGCTGTCCCTGGACCGCACCGGCCCCTACGGCTACACGGTCCGCATCCTCCCCTCCCACCGCCTCCTCGCCTCGGGCGCCGAACTCGGCCTGCTGGCGGTGCCCTCCCAGGAGACTGGAGAGGGCGGCGGGGTGCTGCTGCGCTGAGCGTGTGCCCGGCCGGTCCTCCGGCCGGGCGTCAGTACTCGGACGCCGGCGCGCTCAGCCTGCGCAGCACCGCTCCGCACCGCCGTGCGTACGCGTGCTGGAGGCCGCGGGTCGCCGGGCCGCCCGCGCGGGAGTACCACTTGGCCGGGCGGCTGAAGGCGTTCACGGTCAGCCAGACGGTGCCGTCGCCGGTGCGCTCCACGACGAAGGCCTCCTCGCCGCACTCGGGGTGGCCGGTCAGGGTGCCGTAGGCCCAGCCGGTCCTGCGGTACTCCTCCACCGTCCACACGACCCGGCAGGGGGCCT
Organism: Streptomyces sp. NRRL WC-3605; assembly: GCF_001509795.1. GTDB lineage: Bacteria > Actinomycetota > Actinomycetes > Streptomycetales > Streptomycetaceae > Streptomyces > Streptomyces viridochromogenes. The sequence goes on from NZ_LLZN01000047.1 coordinate 5,471, forward strand.
TGATCACGCCGGCGAGGGTGACCGTGACGTCGACGCCGGTGGCCGCGCGGTCCGCCGAGGCGTCGACGCCGACGCCCATCGCGCGGTGCATCTCCCAGGTCATCACCGCGTCGGCGGCCCTGCGGAAGACGTCCTCGCCCTCGCCTATGCGGGTGCGCACGTGGAGGGGGTGGAAGCCGGTCGGGCAGAAGCCGGTCTCCCGGGTCGCGCCGACGTCGTCGTACGTGAAGGACATGGGAACCAAGAGTAGGGCGGCACCCGGGGACGCGGTCGTCCCGGGTGCCGCCCGCCGGCCGGGACCGGGTCAGCTGACGTTGACCGCCGCCCAGGCGGCGGCCACCGTCTTGTACTCGGTGCTGGTGGAGCCGTAGAGGGCGGACGCGGCGTTCAGCGTCGCCGTGCGGGCGCCCGCGTAGTTCGTCGTCGACGTCATGTACGACGTCAGCGCCTTGTACCAGATCTGCACGGCCTTGGCGCGGCCGATGCCGGTGACCGTCGAGCCGTTCGACGTCGGGGAGTTGTAGCTCACCCCGTTGACCGTCCTGGCGCCGCTGCCCTCCGCGAGGAGGAAGAAGAAGTGGTTCGCGGGGCCGGACGAGTAGTGCACGTCGAGGTTCTTCAGGCTCGACGACCAGTTGTCGGCGGACGCGCCGTCCTTGCTGGGCTTGTCCATGTAGCGCAGCGGCGTGCCGTCGCCGTTGATGTCGATCTTCTCGCCGATGAGGTAGTCGCCGGCGTCGGAGGAGTTCGCCGCGTAGAACTCCACCGCCGTGCCGAGGATGTCCGAGGTGGCCTCGTTCAGGCCGCCGGACTCGCCGGAGTAGTTCAGGCCCGCGGTGTTGGAGGTGACGCCGTGGGTCATCTCGTGTCCGGCCACGTCCAGCGAGGTCAGCGGGTGGGTGTTGCCCGTGCCGTCGCCGTACGTCATGCAGAAGCAGCTGTCGGACCAGAACGCGTTGACGTAGGCGTTCCCGTAGTGCACGCGGGAGTAGGCGGCCTTGCCGTCGTTCTTGATGCCGTTGCGGCCGAAGGTGTTCTTGTAGAAGTCCCAGGTGACCTGGGCGCCGTAGGCGGCGTCCACGGCGGCCGTCTGGTCGCTGGTCGAGCTGGAGGCGCTGCCGGTGCCCCAGACGTCGTCCGCGTCGGTGAACAGGGTGCCCGTGGAGGAGCTGGTGCTGCGCGCCTTGTTGTACGTCTTGTGGCCACCGCGGGTGGTGTCGTACAGCTGGTACGACGATCCGGACTGGGTGGTGCCGAGGGTGACGGTGCCCGCGTACAGGCTCTTGCCGCTGCCGGTCTCGACGCCCTGGAACTCGTATAGCTTCTCGCCGGTGGCCGCGTCGGTGATCACGTGCAGCTCGTTCGGCGTGCCGTCCTCCTGGAGGCCGCCCACGACCGTCTCGTACGCCAGGGTCGGCTTGCCGTCGGCCGCCCAGATCACCTTGCGGGGGGCGCGGTCCGCCTCGGTCCTCTCGGCGCCGGCCGCCTCGGCCCGCTTCAGGGCCTGGCCCTCGGCCTTGGCGGCACTGATCGCCGGCTTCAGCGAGGACACCTCGATGGCGGCCTTCGTCGCCTTGGTCACGCCCTTGCGCGCCCCGGACGCCGACTCGTGGACGACCAGGTCGCCGCCGAGGACGGGGAGCCCGGCGTAGGTGCGCTCGTAGCGGGTGTGGACGGAGCCGTCGGCGTCCTTGACGACGTCTCTGACGACCAGCTTCTCCTGGGCGCCGAGGCCGAGGTCCTCGGCGGTCCCGGCGGCCTCGGCCTGCTGGTCCTGGATCAGGGCGGTGCGCGCCGCGGGCGCCAGGGCGACCGGGACGGCGAGCGGGGTGGCCTCGCTGCCGGCGGCGGGGGCCGCGGACGACGTCCCGGTGGTCAGGGCGGTGGTGAGGAGGGCCCCGGCCGCGACCGCGGTGGATATGGCCAGGGTGGTGCGCTTGCGACGCGCGTAGAGGGGGGTCACACGGGCTCCTTGGTGGGGGAAGGACGGGGAGTTCTGTGCGGCGGTGAGGGAAGACTGGCATCTCAGTCGCGTACATGTCATGAGCCCGCGATGATGTTGACCTGAATTTGACCGTCGGCCATATGTTTCTGATATGTGAACGGGCGCCGCCCCGGCGGGAGTTGAACCCACCAGGGCGGCGCCCCGTACTGGGATGCACCGCTGTGCGTGCGGCCTACGGGAAGGTCAGCTTCCAGCTGTTGATGTAGCCGGTGTCGAGCGACGCGTTGTCCTGGACCTGCAGTTTCCAGACACCGTTGGCGGCCTCGGAGGAGGCGTTCACGGTGTACGTCGTGTCGATGTTGTCCGCGCTGCCGCCGGTGCCGTAGCCCTTGAGGACGTACACGCTGCCGTCGGGTGCGACGAGGTCGACCTTCAGGTCACCGATGTAGGTGTGGACGATGTTCACGCCGACCTGGAGGTTGGAGGGCGCGTTGCCGCTCCGCCCCGAGACGGTGATCGACGAGGTGACCGCCGAGCCGCGGTCCGGGATGGAGACGTCGGCCGTGTTCTCGAAGGTGGTGCCGCCACCGCCGCCCCCGTCGGAGCGCGTGCCGACGTTGACGCCCGCCCAGGCGTCCTGGACCGCCTTGTACTCGGCGCTGGTGGTGCCGTACAGCTCACCGGTCGCGGCCAGGGTGCCGGTGCGGGCGGCCGCGTAGTTGGTGTTGGAGGTGAACTTCGTGGTCAGCGCGCGGAACCAGATCTTCTCCGCCTTGGCGCGGCCGATGCCGGTGACCGGAAGGCCGTCCGAGGTGGGCGAGTTGTAGGTGACACCGTTGATGGTCTTGGTGCCGCTGCCCTCGCTCAGCAGGTAGAAGAAGTGGTTCGCCGGGCCGGACGAGTAGTGCACGTCGACCGAGCCGATGCCCGAGTACCAGGAGTCCTTGGACGCGCCGTCCTTGCTCGGCTTGTCCATGTACCGCAGCGGCGAGCCGTCGCCGTTGATGTCGATCTCCTCGCCGATGAGGTAGTCGCCGACGTCGGAGGAGTTGTTGGCGTAGAACTCGACGGTCGAGCCGAAGATGTCGGAGGTCGCCTCGTTCAGGCCGCCGGACTCGCCGCTGTAGACGAGACCCGCGGTGTTGGAGGTGACGCCGTGGGTCATCTCGTGCCCGGCCACGTCGATCGAGGTCAGCGGGTGCGTGTTGCCCGAGCCGTCGCCGTACGTCATGCAGAAGCAGCTGTCGGACCAGAACGCGTTCACGTAGTTGTTGCCGTAGTGGACGCGGGAGTAGGCGCCGACGCCGTCACCACGGATGCCGCTGCGGCCGTGCACGTTCTTGTAGTAGTCCCACGTCAGCGCGGCGCCGTAGTGGGCGTCGGCCGCCGCGGTCTCCGCGTTGGACGCCGAACCGTTGCCCCACACGTCGTCGGAGCCGGAGAACAGCGTGCCGGTGCCCGAGGTGCCGCGGTTGAGGTTGTACGTCTTGTGGCCGCCGCGCGCGCCGTCGGTCAGGTTGTACGTCGACCCGGACTGCGTGGTGCCGAGCGTCACCGTGCCGCTGTACATCGTGTTGCCGGTGCCGGTCTCGATGCCCTGGTACTCGTACAGCTTCTCGCCGGTGGCCGCGTCGGTGACGACGTGCAGCTCGTTCGGGGTGCCGTCCTCCTGCAGGCCGCCGACCACCGTCTCGTAGGCGAGGGTCGGCTTGCCGTTCGCGGCCCAGATCACCTTGCGCGGCGCCTTGTCGACGTCCGCGGTCCTGGCGTCGTCGGCCTTCGCCGCGGCCAGCGCCTGCTTCTCGGCCTTCGCGGCGGGGACGGCGGCGGTCGTCGTGGCCGGCTTGATCGCGGCGCGGGTCGCCTTCACGACGTCCTTCGTGGCGCCGGACTTCGAGGTCTCCACGACCAGGTCGCCGCCGAGGACGGGCAGGCCGTCGTAGGTGCGCTCGTAGCGGGTGTGGACCGTGCCGTCGCCGTCCTTGACGACGTCACGGACGACCAGCTTCTCCTTGGCGCCGAGGCCCAGGTCCTTCGCGGTGTCCGCCTTGGTGGCGTTGGCCTCGCGTATGAGTTCGGCGCGCTGGGCGGGGGTGAGCTTGACCGACTCGGCGCCCGGGAGCACCTGGCCGGCGGCCTGCGGGGCCCGGGGCGGGGCCGCGGTCGCGGCACCCGACTGGACGGCTGCCGCGACGAGCGCGGCGACGCCGACGAGGGCCACGGCGGCGGCCCGGCGGCGGGGGGTGTGGGGGGTGCGTCTGTGGGAGGACCTGTCTCTCAACACTGACTCCTTCTGCGCGGCCGCGGATCATGCGACCAGGGGAGACCGGCCGGCGGGTGGGCCGTCCGGGCAGATCGGGGTGGTACGCAGAACGACGTGCGTGCGGAGCTCGGCCGCGGCCACCGCCGTGCGGCGGTGCTGTGGGGTTGCTGTGTCGCGGCCGAGGGAAGAGTGGCAGGTGATTGCGGTTTCTGTCAGGGGCGCGTCAGGAAGTTGGCCGGAAATCGTTCGTTGTCCGGGAGTTCACGTTCGATAAACGGACCGGACGCCTACGACGCCCAGGACGCCTCGCGGTCGCCTCAGACGTCGATGCGCTCCAGATCGCGCAGCCACGCCGCCGCGTTGCCGTCGGAGGGCGCCCGCCAGTCGCCGCGCGGGGAGAGCGAGCCACCGGCCGACACCTTGGGGCCGTTCGGCATCGCCGAGCGCTTGAACTGTGCGAATGCGAAGAAGCGACGGCAGAAGACCTCCAGCCAGCGCCGGATCTCCGCCAGGTCGTACGCCACCCGCTTGGCCTCCGGGAAGCCGGGGGGCCAGGCGCCGGCCGCCACGTCGTGCCAGGCGTGCCAGGCCAGGAAGGCGATCTTCGACGGCCGGAAGCCGTAGCGCAGCACGTGGAACAGCGTGAAGTCGTGCAGCGCGTACGGCCCGATCTTCGACTCCGTCGACTGCATCTCCTCGCCCGGCACCAGCTCCGGGCTGATCTCGGTGTCCAGGATCGCGGTCAGCGTGCGGGCGGTCTCCTCGTCGAACTGCCCGGAGGTGACGACCCAGCGGATCAGGTGCTGGATCAGCGTCTTCGGCACCCCGCCGTTGACGTTGTAGTGGCTCATCTGGTCGCCGACGCCGTACGTCGACCAGCCGAGCGCCAGCTCCGACAGGTCGCCCGTGCCCAGCACGATCCCGCCGCGCTGGTTCGCCAGCCGGAACAGGTAGTCGGTGCGCAGACCGGCCTGCACGTTCTCGAAGGTGACGTCGTACACCGGCTCGCCGGACGCGAACGGGTGGCCCATCTCCTGGAGCATCAGCCGCGCCGTCGGCGTGATGTCCAGCTCGGCCGCGGTGACGCCCAGCGAGTTCATCAGCTTGTGGGCGTTGTCCTTGGTGTGGTCGCTGGTCGCGAAGCCCGGCAGCGTGAACGCCAGGATGTCGCTGCGCGGCCGGCCCGCCCGGTCCATCGCGCGGGCCGCGACGATCAGCGCGTGCGTGGAGTCCAGACCGCCGGACACCCCGATGACGACCTTCGGGTCCCCGATCGCGGCCAGCCGCTGCTGGAGCCCCGCGACCTGGATGTTGTACGCCTCGTAGCAGTCCAGGGCGAGGCGGTCGGCGTCCGCCGGCACGAACGGGAAGCGCTCCACCCGGCGCCGCAGACCCAGGTCGCCGGCCGGCGGGTCCAGCAGGAACGCGATCCGCCGGAAGTCGCCGGTGCGCCCGGCGTGGGTGCGCCGGTTGTCGTCGAACGTGCCCATCCGCAGGCGCTCCTGGCGCAGCAGGTCCAGGTCGACGTCGGCCACCGCGAACTGGTCGTCGGCGGAGAAACGGTCGGTCTCCGCGAGGAGCACGCCGTTCTCGTAGATCATCGTCTGCCCGTCCCAGGACAGGTCCGTCGTCGACTCGCCCAGCCCGGCCGCCGAGTAGACGTACGCCGCGAGGCAGCGCGACGACGCCGAACGGCACAGCAGCCGGCGGTCCTCGGCCCGGCCCACCGTGATCGGGCTGCCCGACAGGTTCGCGAGCACCGTCGCACCCGCCAGCGCCGCCTCCGCGCTCGGCGGCACCGGCACCCACATGTCCTCGCAGATCTCCGCGTGCAGCACCAGACCCGGCACGTCCCGCGCCTCGAAGAGCAGGTCCACGCCGAACGGGACCTCCTCGCCGCCGATCCGGATGGTGCCGCCGCGCTCGTCGTCACCGGACGCGATCTGCCGCTTCTCGTAGAACTCGCGGTAGTTCGGCGGGTACGACTTCGGCGCCACCCCGAGGACCCGGCCCCGGTGCACGACGACCGCGCAGTTGTAGACCCGGTGGCGGTGGCGCAGCGGGGCGCCCACCACCAGCACCGTCAGCAGGTCCGCCGACCCCGCGACCACCGTGTCCAGCGCCCGCTCCACGTCGTCGAGCACCACGTCCTGGAGCAGCAGGTCCTCGATGGAGTAGCCGGTCAGCCCCAGCTCGGGGAAGACGGCGACCGCCACCCCCTCCTCGGCGCACCGCCGCGCCTGCCGCAGGGCGGCCTCCGCGTTGGCCCGCGGGTCGGCGACGACGGTGTGGCCCGTGCACGCGGCCACCCGCGCGAAGCCGTGCTGGTAGATCGACCAGAAGTTCAATGGACCGTGCTTTCTGCTGGACGTTCCGCGGCGTGTCAGGCTCTAGTACCCCGTCGAGCATAAATCTTCCGATCATGTGCCCTCGGATTCACGTACCCGGGGGCCGAGGCGCCGTGAGGGGAGCCCGGCGTCAGGCAGGCCGCTCCCCGTGCCAGGACCGCCACAGCGCCGCGTACGCCCCGCCGGCCGCGACCAGCTCCTCGTGCGTGCCCAGCTCGGTGAGCAGGCCGCCCTCCATCACGGCCACCCGGTCGGCGTCGTGCGCGGTGTGCAGCCGGTGGGCGACGGCGATGACCGTACGGCCCCGCAGCACGGCGGCCAGCGCCCGCTCGGTGTGCCGGGCGGTCGCCGGGTCGAGGAGGGCCGTCGCCTCGTCGAGGATCAGGGTGTGCGGGTCGGCCAGCACCACCCGCGCCAGGGCGAGCTGCTGGGCCTGCGAGCCGTCCGTGGGGCTGCCCCCGTCGCCGAGCGGGGTGTCCAGCCCCGCCGGCAGCTCCCGCACCCAGGTGTCGGCGCCGACCGCGGTCAGCGCCGCCCACAGCGCGTCGTCCGGCGCGGACGGCTCGGCGATCCGGAGGTTGTCCCGGACCGTGCCGAGGAAGACGTGGTGCTCCTGGGTGACCAGGACGACCTGCCGGCGCAGCTGCTCCGGGCCGAGCTCGGACACCGGCACCCCGCCGACCGTCACCGCGCCGGCGGTCGGCGCGTCCACGCCCGCCAGCAGCCGGCTCAGCGTCGACTTCCCGGCGCCCGACGGGCCGACGATCGCCAGCCGTTCACCGGGCCGCACCGCCAGATCGACCCCGCCGAGGACCTCGTCGCCCCGGTCGTAGGCGTAGCGCACGCCCGTCACGTCGATCCGGTCGCCCTCGGGGGAGGGACCGGCCGCGTCCGCCGCCTGCGGGGCGCGGGCCAGCCCTTCCACGCGGGCGAACGAGGCACCGCTGCTCTGCAGTTGCTCCACCCGCATCAGGATCTCGTCCAGCGGATTGACCATCTGCTGGAGGTACAGCGCCGCCGCGACCACCGTGCCCAGGCTGATCGCCCCGCGCGCGTGCAGCGCCCCGCCGGCCAGCAGGACCGTCACCAGCGGCACCAGATAGGCGATCTCGACCGAGGGGAAGAACACCGTGCGCAGGAACAGGGTGTACAGCCGGGCGCGGCGCGAGACGTCCAGCGTCTCCCGGCTCGCCGCCACCCGCCGGCGCTCCAGCCGCAGCGCCTCGACGGTACGGGCGCCGGACGCCGTGGCCGCGAGGATCTCGGCGACGTCCGAGTTGGCCGCGCCCTCCGCGAGATAGCCGGCCCGGGCCCGGCGCAGGTACCAGCGCAGCACCGGCCACAGCACGACCAGGGCGAGCAGCCCGCAGGCGCCGAGCAGGGGGTCCAGCACGAACACCGCGACCAGCAGGAACAGCACCTGCACGCCGTTGATGAGCAGTTCGGGCCCGGCGTCCCGCAGGGTGGTGCCGACGGCGGTCACGTCCGTGGTGCCGCGCGCCGTCAGGTCGCCGGTGCCGGCCCGCTCCACGACCGACGCGGGCAGCGCGAGCGTACGGCGGACGTACTCCTCGCGGACCCGGGCGAGGGCGCGTTCGCCGAAGCGGTGGCCGACGTAGCGGGCCCAGCGGGCCAGGAGCAGCTGCGTCAGCGCCGCCACCAGGATGGCCGGCGCCATCCGGTCCACGGCCGACACTCCGGAGCCCGCCCGGACCTCGTCGACGATGCGGCCCAGCAGCCAGGGCGCGGCCAGACCGGCGAGCGCCGCGGCCGCGTTCAGGGCGAGCACCGCGGTGAAGGCCCGGGCGTCGGAGCGGACCAGGCGGGCGGTGGCCCGGCGGACGTCCCGGGGCCCGGCCACCGGAAGAGCCCCGCGCGGGGGCTCCTGGGCGCGTTGTCCGTCCGTCACCGCACGGCCTCCTCGGCGTCCTCTGCGTCCTCGTCCCTGGCCACCAGGGACCGGTAACCGGTCTCGTGGTCCAGCAGCCCGCGGTGGGTCCCGGTGGCCGCCACCTTGCCGTCGACCAGGTAGTGCACGACGTCCGCGCGGTCCAGGACGAGCGGGGACGTCGTCGTGACGACGGTGGTGCGGCCGGCACGGTCGGCCCGCAGCCGCTCGGCGACCCGCGCCTCCGTGTGCGCGTCCAGCGCCGACGTCGGCTCGACGGCCAGCAGCACCTCCGGCTCGGCCAGCAGCGCGCGCACCAGACGCACCCGCTGTCGCTGCCCGCCGGACAGGTTGCGGCCCTGCGCGTCGACCGGGGAGTCCAGGCCGTCCGGCAGACCCCGGACGACGTCCTCGGCGACCGCCGTGCGTACGGCCCGGGCGATCGCCGCCTCGTCCCGGTCGGTGTGCCCGGACAGCAGCTCGCGCAGCGGGCCCGCGAACAGGTCCGCCTCGTGGTCGGCCACCAGAATCCGCTCCCGCACCAGCGCCGCCGGGATCTCGGCCAGCGGCACGCCGCCCCAGGTCGCCTCCGACGGCGTGTACCGGCCGAGCCGGTCGACGACGGCCGCCGCGTCGGCGGGCCGCGCCCCGGCCAGCGCCGTCAGCCGGCCCGGCAGGACCCGTACGCCGGACTCGGGGTCGTACAGCGGCGCCGGCTCGGCGGGCGCGTCCCGGGTGCCGGTGTCCTCCATCGGTTCCAGGCGCAGGAACCGCACGACCCGCCGGGCCGCCACCACGCCCCGGCTGACCTGGTAGCCGCACTCGATGAAGAACGCCACCGGCGCCACCAGCACCGCGACATAGCCGTACACCGACACCAGTTCGCCGATCGTGATCGCGCCCTGGGCGGCGAGCCGGGCCGCCAGCCAGGTCACCACGGCCAGGAACAGCGTCGGCAGCCCCACGCCGAGCGCCTGCACCCAGCTGGTCACCGCGCCCACCCGGTAGCCCTGCGCCCGCAGCCGCTGCGAGTCGCGCCGGAAGGCGTCCGCGACCAGGCCCTTGCCGCCGAGGCCGTTGAGGACGCGCAGCCCGCCCGCCAGGTCGGTGATCCGCGCGGTCAGCACTCCCTGGAGCTCCCGGTACTCCGTCTCCGTGCCCTGCAGCCGCCCGAGCAGCGGCCCGACCAGCACCCCGATCAGGGGCATCCCGAGCAGCACCACGACCGCGATCGGCACCGACACGGACACCAGCAGCGCGGCCACCACCAGATATGCGATGACCGCGCCCACCCCGGGCCCGACGACGGTCAGGGACCCGCTGATGGTCTGCACGTCGCCCACCCCGATGGTGACGACCTCCCCGGCGCCGATCCGGCGCGGCAGGGCGGCACCCAGGCGCACCGCGTGGTCGACCAGCACCTTGACCGTGCGGAAGTTGGCGTCCATCCGCACCCGGGTCATCGTGCGGTGCCGCATGATGCTCAGCCAGGCGTTGAACACGCCCACCACGAACAGCGCGGCCGTCCAGCCCCACAGCGCGCGCCGGTCACCGTCCGCCAGCCCGTCGTCCACGGCACGCGACAGCAGGTAGGGGGTGGCGGCCAGCAGCACCATCCACACGCTGGAGATCAGCGCCCCGACGGCGGACCGCGCCATCTGCCGCCCGACCAGCCACCCCAGATAACGCAGGCCGCCCCGGCGGTCGGGCTCGCCCGGGTCCCCGTACGCGTCGATCATCGTCCCCCGCATCCCGTCCGTCGTCCTCGCGCCGCCCGGCGCCTCACGCCAGGCTGTCCCGCCACGCCCGGTGCAGGTCCGCGAAGCGGCCCGTGCCCGCCACGAGGCCGGCCGGCGCACCGTCCTCGACGATCCTGCCGTGCTCCATCACCAGCACCCGGTCGGCGATCTCCACCGTGGACAGCCGGTGCGCGATGACGACCGCCGTGCGGCCCCGCAGGACCGTCGCCATCGCGCGCTGCACGGCCCGCTCACCGGGGATGTCCAGCGAGCTGGTCGCCTCGTCGAGGATCAGCACCGCCGGATCGGCGAGCAACGCGCGCGCGAACGCGACGAGTTGCCGCTGGCCCGCCGAGATACGGCCGCCCCGCTTGCGTACGTCGGTGTCGTAGCCGTCGGGCAGCGCGGCGATGAAGTCGTGCGCCCCGATGGCCTTCGCCGCCCGCTCGATCTCCTCGCGACTCGCCTCCGGCCGCCCGATCGCGATGTTCTCGGCGACCGTGCCGGAGAACAGGAACGCCTCCTGCGTCACCATCACCACCCCGCGCCGCAGCTCGGGCGCCGCCAGGTCGCGCAGGTCCACGCCGTCCAGCAGGACCCGCCCCTCGGACGGGTCGTAGAACCGGGCGAGCAGCATGGCCAGCGTCGACTTGCCCGCCCCCGTGGAGCCGACGACCGCCACGGTCTGCCCGGCCGGGAGGGTGAGGTCGAAGCGGGGCAGGACCTCGCCGCCGGTGCGGTAGGCGAACCGGACGCCGTCGAAGACGACCTCGCGCCCGGGGTGCTCGCCCGCCAGGGCCGGGAGCTCCCTCGGCGTGGCCGGCTCCGGCACGGACGGCGTCTGGGCCAGCAGACCGGCGATCTTCTCCAGGGAGGCCGCCGCCGACTGGTACGAGTTGAGGAACATGCCGAGACGGTCGATCGGGTCGTACAGCCGCCGCAGGTACAGCACGGCCGCCGCCAGCACCCCGAGGGCCAGCGTGCCGCCCGCGACCCGGTAGGCGCCCCACAGCACCATGCCCGCGACCGCGGTGTTCGCGACCAGCCGGGACCCGACGACGTACCGGGCCATCTCCAGCAGGGCGTCGCCGTTGGTGCGCTCGTGCCGGTGGTTGAGGACCCGGAAATCGGCGTCGTTGGCCGATTCGCGGCGGAACGCGCGCACCGGGCGGATGCCGTTCATCGTCTCCACGAACTTCACGATGACCGCCGCGATCGCCGTGGACCGCTGTGTGTACACGCGCGCGGCCCGCCGCCGGTAGGAGCGCACGAGCAGGTACAGCGGCACGAGGGAGGCCACGGCCACCGCGCCCAGCCCGAGGTCCAGCCACAGCAGCATCGCCGAGATGTAGACGAACGACAGGATGACGGTGACGAGCTCCTGGAGGCCCTCGTCGAGCAGTTCGCGCAGCGACTCGACGTCCGTGGTGGAGCGGGAGATCAGCCGGCCCGAGGTGTAGCGCTCGTGGAAGTCGACGCTCAGCGCCTGCGCGTGGCGGAAGATACGGCCCCGCAGATCGAGCAGCACGTCCTGGTTCACCTGGGCGGACGTGCGGAAGAACGCGTACTGCAGGCCGCCGGAGGCCGCCGCGCACAGCAGATAGCCGGCCGCGACCGCGATCAGCGGCCCCAGGTCGTCGCGCCGGAACGCCGGCACCGCCGAGTCGATGGCGTACGCCACCAGCAGCGGCCCCGCCTGCACGGCCGCCTGCTGGAGCAGCAGCAACAGCGTGGTCACCACGACCCGGGCCTTCATGGGGGCCAGCAGGGACCGCAGCAGCGCGGCCGTGGCCCCCGGCGGCGACGGCAGCGCGTCGTGGTCGAACGGGTCGTCCGGCGCCCCGGTGCGCTCGCCCGGCCGGTCCGTGCCCGGCGGGGTGGCGGTCGTCGCCGTCATCGGGCTGCCTCCTCGGTTCCGGCCATGAGATGCGCGTACTCGGCGTTGTCCCGCAGCAGTTCGTGATGGGTCCCGACCGCGGCGACTCGGCCCCCGGAGAGGAGGGCGACGCGGTCCGCGAGCAGCACCGTCGACGGGCGGTGCGCCACGATCAGGGCGGTGGTCTCCGCGAGGACGTCCCGCAGGGCGGCCTCGACCAGCGCCTCGGTGTGCACGTCCAGGGCGGACAGCGGATCGTCCAGCACGAGGAAGCGGGGGCGGCCCACCACGGCCCGGGCGAGCGCGAGACGCTGGCGCTGGCCGCCGGACAGGCTCAGCCCCTGCTCGCCGACCTGGGTCGCAGTGCCCTGCGGCAGGTCGTGCGCGAAGCCCGCCTGCGCGACCGAGAGGGCCCGCTCCAGCTGGGGCTCACCGGCCTCCGCGGCGGTCCCCATGAGAACGTTGTCCGCGACGCTCGCCGAGAACAGGGTGGGCTCCTCGAAGGCGACGGCCACCAGGGCGCGCAGCTCCTCGCGCGGCATCGCGGTGATGTCCCGGCCGTCCAGGGTGATGCGGCCGGACGTCGGCTCGTACAGCCGCGGCACCAGCGCCGTCAGCGTCGTCTTGCCGCTGCCGGTCGCGCCGACGAGCGCCATGGACTCGCCGGGCCGGATGTGCAGGTCGACGCCGTCCAGGACGGGCGGGGAGCCCTCGGGGGCGTCCGGGTAGCGGAACCGCACGCCCTCGAAGCGCAGCCCCCGGCCGGCCTCGCCCTCCTGTGCCTTCGCCACCTCGCGGTCCTCGGGGACCGCGTCCATGACCTCGAAGTACCGCTCGGTCGCCGTCGCCGCCTCCTGGCTCATCGCCAGCAGGAAGCCGATCGAGTCCACGGGCCAGCGCAGCGCCAGCGCCGTCGACAGGAACGCCACCAGCGTGCCCGCCGACAGGTCGCCGTCGGCGACCCGCACCGTGCCCAGCACCAGGGCCGCGCCGATCGCCAGTTCGGGGAGCGTGATGATGACGGCCCAGATCGTGGCGAGCAGCCGGGCCTTGTGCAGTTCGGTGCCGCGCAGCGTCCGCGCCATCTCCCGGAACGCCCGGGCCTGGCTGCGGTGCCGCCCGAACCCCTTGATGATCCGGATGCCGAGCACGCTCTCCTCGACGAGCGTCGTCAGATCGCCGACCTGGTCCTGCGCGCGCCGCGCCACCAGCGCGTACCGCTTCTCGAAGACGACGCACATGACCATCACGGGCACCGCCGGCACCAGGATGACCAGTCCGAGCGCGACGTCCTGGACCAGCATGATGACGACGCCCACCAGGATCGTCACGCTGTTGACCAGCAGGAACGTCAGCGGGAACGCCAGGAACATCCGCACCAGCATCAGGTCGGTGGTGCCGCGCGACAGCAACTGCCCCGAAGCCCACCGGTCGTGGAACGCCACCGGCAGACGCTGCAGATGCCGGTACAGCTCCGCCCGCATCGACGCCTCGACCCCGGCCAGCGGACGCGCCACCAGCCAGCGCCGCAGCCCGAACAGCAGGGCCTCCCCTATGCCGAGGAGGAACAGGAACAGCGCGCCGAGCCACACGCCCGCCGGGTCGCGGTCGGTGATCGGGCCGTCCACCATCCACTTCAGGACCAGCGGGATGACCAGCGCGAGACAGGAGGCGACGACGGCCACGGCGGCGGCGGTGAACCACCGCGCCCGCACCGGCCGCACGTACGGCCACAGGCGCAGCAGCGTGCGCACGGCGGATCGGTCGGTCCTGCTCCCCGGGGTTTCCTGTGTAGTGGCCATCAGCAGCGAGCCTACGGTTCGCCACTGACACTTCCCACCGAGTTTTGGCCGGACCCCGGTCCGCCGCTGGTCCTACGACCTGCGTGTTCGAAGGGCCGTACGCACGGAGGCGGCGAGGTCGTACCCCGCCCATCATCCGATCGGGGGATGCGTTTCCGAGCGTGACGGCCGATGCCGCGGACCGGCCCGCGCCGCGAGGCTGAGGGCATGCCCGTCATCGAAGTCACCGATCTGCGCAAGTCCTACAGCGGCCGGCCCGTCGTCGACGGCGTCTCCTTCGCCGTCGAGGAGGGGGAGATCTTCGGCATCCTCGGCCCGAACGGGGCGGGGAAGACCACCACCGTCGAATGCGTCGAGGGCCTGCGCGTCCCCGACGCCGGCCGGGTGAGGGTCGCCGGCCTCGACCCCGTCGCCGACCACGACCGACTCACCCGCGTCCTCGGCGCCCAGCTCCAGGAGGGCCGCCTGCAGGAGAAGCTCACCGTGGGCGAGGCCCTGCGCCTGTACGCGGCCCTGCACCCGGCGCCCGCCGACTGGCGTCCGCTCGCCGAACGCCTGGGCCTGACCGCCCGGCTGGACACCCGGTTCGGCAAGCTCTCCGGCGGGCAGAAGCAGCGCCTGTTCATCGCGCTCGCCCTCGTCGGCGACCCGCGCGTGGTCGTCCTCGACGAACTGACCACCGGCCTCGACCCGCGGGCCCGCCGCGACACCTGGCGGCTCGTCGAGGAGATCCGGGACAGCGGGGTGACCGTCCTCCTCGTCACCCACTTCATGGAGGAGGCCCAGCGGCTCTGCGACCGCGTCGCCGTGATCGACCAGGGCCGTATCGCGGCCCTCGACACGCCCGCCGGGCTCATCCGCCGCTCCGCCGGCGCCACCGTCATCACCTTCACACCGTCCGCCCCGCTGGACGAACGGGAGCTGAACGCGCTGCCCGGACTCGCCTCCGTCAGCCACAAGGACGGCCGGATCACCCTGGCCGGCGGGGACGAGACGGTCAACGCCGTCATCAGCCTGCTCGCCCGGCACCGTGTCACCGCCCACCACCTGCGCGTCGGCGACGCCACCCTCGACGACGCCTACCTGGACCTCACGGAGACCACCTCATGAACACCGCCGTCCTGCGCACCGAGGCCCGGCTGCTCGCCCGGGAACCCGGCAGCCTGTTCTGGATCCTCGCCTTCCCTCCGCTGCTGCTGGTGATCCTGGGCGCCGTCCCCGCCTTCCGCGAACCCCAGGACGCGCTCGGCGGGCTGCGCGTCGTCGACACCTACGTCCCCGTGACCGTGCTCGTCGGCCTCATCGTCGCCGGGGTGCAGGCGATGCCGGCCGGCCTCACCGGCTACCGGGAGCACGGCATCCTGCGGCGGATGGCCACCACGCCGGTCCGCCCGTCGGCGCTGCTGTCCGCCCAGATGCTCGTGCACGCCGTCGCCGCCGTGCTCTCCGCCCTGCTGACGCTCACCGCCGGCCGGGTCTTGTGCGACGTGCACCTGCCCCGGCAGCCGTTCGGCTACCTGCTGGCGCTGCTCCTCGCGGTCCTCGCCGCCCTCGCGCTCGGCTCGCTGATCTCGGCGGTGTCCCGCACCGTGAAGATCGCGGGCGCGGTCGGCACGGTGGTGTTCTTCCCCATGCTGTTCTGCGCGGGCGTCTGGCTGCCGGTGCCGTCCATGCCGGACCTCATGGCGGACATCGTCGTCCTCACCCCGTTCGGGGCCGCCGCCCAGGCCCTCGGCGACGCCACGGCCGGCGACTGGCCCGGCTGGGCGCACCTGGGCGTGATGGCCGGCTGGGCGGTGCTGCTCTCGGGGGCGGCCGCGCGCTGGTTCCGCTGGGAGTAGGCGGCCCGCCGTGGAGACTGGTGCCATGACCCCGTCGGACCGGGACATCGAGCGACACTGGCGGACGATCCGCGCCAAGGGGCCGTACGTCCTGCTCGCCGTCGCCACGCTGCTGGCGCTGGCCACCGCCGAACTGACGCCCGCCGCGGGGGAGCGGGCGGCCGTCGGCGCGCTGGTCGCCGCCGGTCTCGGGCTGCAGCTGTGGTGGGGCCGCACGAGCCGCACCCGGCCCGCCCCGTCCGCCGCCGGGGCCGTGTACTACGCGCTGCGCTGGGCCCTCGGCTTCGCGCTGACCTGGCTCAACCCGTTCTTCGCGTTCTACGCGGCCGCCGGCTACTTCGACGCCGAGGAGCTGATACGGGGGCGGCGGCTGCGCTGGGCGGGGCCGTTCGCCTGCGCGGTCACCGTCTCCGGCTCGCAGGCCGGCGGGCTGCCGTTCCACCAGCCCGTGCAGTGGGCGGTGTTCGCCGCGCTCGTCCTGGTCAACGGCGCCCTCCTCGTCGTCGTCGGCCGCGTCACCGCCCAGCAGGAGGAGCGCTCCCGCGCCCGCGCCGAGACCATCGCCGAACTGGAGCGCACCAACGCGGCGTTGCACCAGGCCCTCGACGAGAACGCGGCCCTGCACAGCCAGTTGCTCGTCCAGGCACGGGAGGCGGGCGTCGCCGACGAGCGCCGCCGTCTCGCCGCCGAGATCCACGACACCCTCGCGCAGGGCCTGACCGGCATCATCGCCCAGCTCCAGGTCGTCGCGGGCGCTTCCGACCTGGCCACCGTCCGCACCCACCTCGACCGCGCCTCCGCGCTGGCCCGGCACAGCCTCGGCGAGGCCCGCCGCTCGGTGCACAACCTCGCCCCCGTCGCCCTGGAGCACGACGGGCTGCCGCGGGCCCTGAAGGGCACGGTCGCCGAGTGGTCCGAACGCACCGGCACCCGCGCCGACTTCACCGTCACCGGCACCGCCGAAGAGCTCCACGACGAGCTGTCCGCGACCCTGCTCCGCATCGCCCAGGAGGCCCTGTCCAACACCGCCCGGCACGCGGCCGCGACCCGGGTGGGCGTCACCCTCACCTTCCTCGGCGACGAGGTCATCCTCGACATCCGCGACGACGGGCGCGGCTTCGACCCGGACACCCTGCCCGAGCGCGGCCGGGGCGGCGGGTTCGGCCTGCCCGGGATGCGGGCCCGCGCCGAGCGCATCGCCGGCTGCCTCGCCGTGGAGTCCGAACCAGGGCGCGGCACCGCCCTGTCGGCTCGCGTACCGTTGGTGCGCCATGAGCCCTGACGCGTCCCCCATCACCCTGCTGATCGTCGACGACCACCCCGTCGTCCGGGACGGACTGCGCGGCATGTTCGAGTCCGCGCCCGGCTTCACCGTGCTCGGCGAGGCGGCGAGCGGCGAGGAGGCCGTGGAGCGCGCCGCCGCCCTCGACCCGGACGTGGTCCTGATGGACCTGCGGATGCCGGGCGGCGGCGGGGTCGCGGCCATCGCCCACCTCACCCGCACCGGCGCCCGCGCCCGGGTCCTCGTGCTCACCACCTACGACACCGACACCGACACGCTGCCCGCCATCGAGGCGGGCGCCACCGGCTATCTGCTCAAGGACGCCCCGCGCGACGAGCTGTTCACCGCCGTCCGGGCCGCCGCCGAGGGCCGTACGGTCCTCTCCCCGGCCGTCGCCTCCCGGCTGGTCTCCGCCGTGCGCGCCCCCGGGAACGAGCGCAACGAGCCGCTGTCGGCGCGCGAGCGCGAGGTCCTGGCGCTGGTCGCCCGGGGCACCTCCAACCGGGAGATCGCCCGCGAGCTGTTCATCAGCGAGGCGACCGTGAAGACCCACCTCACCCACCTGTACGCCAAGCTCGGCGTCAACGACCGCGCGGCCGCCGTCGCCACCGCCTACGAGCGGGGCATCCTCGGCTGATCAGCCGGCCACCCGCAGCAGCAGCACCGCCCGCTCCGGCACGGTGATCTCGGTGCCCGCCGGATGCTCCACGCCCGGCGCCCCGTCCTGCTCCTCCCGCGAGGTGTCGACGACCACCTCGTAGCGTCGTGCCCACGGCGTCCCCGGCAGGACGAACCGCACCGGCCGGTGCCCGGCGTGCAGGACCACGAGGAAGCTGTCGTCGAGGATCGGCGCACCGCGCTCGTCGCGGCCCGGGATGTCCCGCCCGGACAGATACATGCCCAGCGTGGCCGCCGGCGCGTACCAGTCGGCCTCCGTCATCTCCGTGCCGCGCGCGGTGAACCAGGCCAGGTCGCGCAGCCCGTCCGCCGAGTGCGGCCGGCCCGAGAAGAACGCTCGGCGGCGCAGCACCGGATGCCGGTGCCGCAGCGCGATCAGCCGGGCCGTCAGGTCGGACAGCGCCTTCCAGCCGGGCTCCTGGAGCAGCCCCCAGTCCAGCCAGCTGATCTCGTTGTCCTGGCAGTAGGCGTTGTTGTTGCCGCGCTGGGTGCGCCCCATCTCGTCGCCCGCGACCAGCATCGGCACACCCGTCGACAGCAGCAGCGTGGTCAGCAGGTTCCGCAGCTGGCGCCGCCGCAGCGCCAGGACGTCGGGGTCGTCCGTCTCGCCCTCGGCGCCGCAGTTCCAGGACCGGTTGTCGTTCGAGCCGTCCCGGTTGCCCTCGCCGTTCGCCTCGTTGTGCTTGTGCTCGTAGGACACCATGTCCCGCAGCGTGAAACCGTCGTGCGCGGTCACGAAGTTCACCGAGGCGTACGGCCTGCGCCCGCCCCACGCGTACAGGTCGCTCGACCCCGACAGGCGGTACCCGAGGTCCCGCACGTCCGGCAGCGCGCCGCGCCAGAAGTCCCGCACGGCGTCGCGGTAGCGGTCGTTCCACTCCGTCCACAGCGGGGGGAAGGCACCGACCTGGTAGCCGCCCGAGCCGACGTCCCACGGCTCGGCGATCAGCTTCACCCGCCGCAGCACCGGGTCCTGCGCGATCACGGCGAGGAACGGCGACAGCATGTCGACGTCGTGCATCGAGCGGGCCAGCGCGGCGGCCAGGTCGAACCGGAAGCCGTCCACCCCCATCTCCGTCACCCAGTACCGCAGCGAGTCGGTGATGAGCCGCAGCACGTGCGGCTGGACGACGTGCAGGGTGTTCCCGCAGCCCGTGTAGTCGGCGTAGCGGCGGGCGTCCGCCTGCAACCGGTAGTAGCCGCGGTTGTCGACGCCCTTCAGCGACAGCGTCGGGCCCAGCTCGCCCGCCTCCGCCGTGTGGTTGTAGACGACGTCGAGGATGACCTCGATCCCCGCCGCGTGCAGGGCGCGCACCATCCGCTTGAACTCGCCGACCTGCTGACCGGTCGTCCCCGAGGCGGCGTAGGCGGCGTGCGGGGCGAAGTAGCCGATGGAGTTGTAGCCCCAGTAGTTGCGCAGACCGCGCCGCAGCAGATGGTCCTCGTGCGCGAACTGGTGCACCGGCAGCAGCTCCACCGCCGTCACCCCCAGCCGCACCAGGTGCTCGATCGCCGCCGGATGCGCCAGCCCGGCGTAGGTGCCGCGCAGTTCCTCCGGGATGCCGGGGTGCAGCCGGGTGAAGCCGCGCACATGCAACTCGTAGATCACCGAGTCGGCCCAGGGCGTCTTCGGGCGGCGGTCGTCCTGCCACTCGTCGTCCGGGGCGTCGTCGTGCACGACCACGCCCTTGGGGACGTACGGCGCCGAGTCCCGCTCGTCGCGCACGGTGTCCGCGACATGCTGCTGCGGCCAGTCCCGGACATGGCCGTACACCTCGGGTGGCAGGCCGAAGTCGCCGTCCACCGCGCGCGCGTACGGGTCGAGCAGCAGCTTCGCCGGGTTCCAGCGGGCGCCGGTCCACGGGTCCCAGCGGCCGTGCACCCGGTAGCCGTAGCGCTGCCCCGGCATCACCCCCGGCACGAAGCCGTGCCAGATCTCGTGCGTCAGCTCGGTCAGCCGGCCGCGGGTCTCCTTGCCCCGCTCGTCGAACAGGCACAGCTCCACGGCCTCCGCCCCGCCCGCCCACAGCGCGAAGTTGGTGCCCGCCACCCCGTCCGGGCCCACCCGGAAGCGGGCGCCGAGCGGCACCGGCGTCCCCGGCCACACGGGCACCCCCGGGGCCCTGCCGCGTGCCCCGTTCACCGCGGTGGCCGGGCGCTCCTCCTCAGCGGCGACCGCCCCGGCCACCGC
The DNA here is from genome assembly GCF_001509795.1 of Streptomyces sp. NRRL WC-3605. Classification (GTDB taxonomy): domain Bacteria; phylum Actinomycetota; class Actinomycetes; order Streptomycetales; family Streptomycetaceae; genus Streptomyces; species Streptomyces viridochromogenes. The sequence goes on from NZ_LLZN01000047.1 coordinate 25,324, forward strand.
CTCCTGCTCGGCTGCGCTCGACACCTGACGGCCTCCCACGGCTCAGGGACCACACGCGCAGGGCAGGGGGCCGCGGCCGTCCCGTACCGCGGCTCCCCGTCGCGTCGTCTCCCCACTGTTCTGCCCACCGCGTAGCTCGCACTCACGTTTCCCCGGGGCCGCCCCCGTCGTTGGGGTCTTCGTGAGGCACGTACAAGGGCGCGCGCGGCGCGCGGTGGCCGTGGTGGCCGCCGTACTGACATGGGCGGGAGCGCTGGCCGGAGTGGCCGGCTGCACGGAGGACGGTGACGCGGCCGGGCTCGGCCAGATGCTGAACAAGGCACCGGCCCCCGAGGACGTCATCCGGGTGACGCCCGGCGACGGCACCAAGGGCGCGTCCCCCGGCGACCGGCTGCTGGTCCGGGTGCGCAGCGGGCGCCTGGAGTCGGTGCGGGTGGTGAAGTCGCAGGACGCCGAGGAGACACCGGTTCCCGGGCACATCTCCAAGGACGGCCTGCGCTGGGAGCCGGACGAGCCCCGGCTCGCGCTGGCCGCCCGGTACAGGGTCGACGCGGTGGCCCTCGACGGCCACGGACGCCGCAGCGCACGGCACACGACCTTCACCACCTACGTCCCCGAGAAGCGGTTCATCGGCTACGTCACCCCCGAGGACCGCGCGACCGTCGGCACCGGGATGATCGTCTCCCTGGAGTTCAACCGCGCGATCGCCCACCGGGCCGCCGTGGAGCGCGCCGTCCGCGTCACCGCCGAACCGGCCGTCGAGATCCGCCCGCACTGGTTCGGCGCGAACCGCCTCGACTTCCGCCCCGAGCACTACTGGAAGCCCGGCACCCGGGTCACCGTCGCGCTGGACCTGCGGGACGTCGAGGGTGCACCGGACGTGTACGGCCTGCAGCGCAAGACGTTCTCCTTCACCGTCGGCCGCCACCAGGTCTCCGTCGTCGACGCGGCCCGGCACACCATGGAGGTGCGGCGCGACGGTGCCCTGCTGACCACCGTGCCGGTCACCGCGGGCGCCCCCGCGACGACCACCTACAACGGCAGGATGGTGGTCACCGAGATGCTCGAACTGACCCGGATGAACGGCGCCACCGTCGGCTTCAAGAAGGCCGACGGCAAGGGCGAGTACGACATCCCCGACGTCCCGCACGCCATGCGGCTGACCCGCTCGGGCACGTTCCTGCACGGCAACTACTGGGCGGACGCCTCCGTCTTCGGGAACAGCAACGTCAGCCACGGGTGCGTGGGCCTGCGGGACGTCAAGGGCGGCGGCTCCGACACCCCCGCGGGCTGGTTCTTCGACCGCAGCCTCATCGGGGACGTCGTCGAGGTCGTGCACAGCAACGACAAGCAGGTCGCCCCGGACAACGGCCTCGGGGGATGGAACATGGGCTGGAGGCAATGGAAGGCGGGGAGCGCCGTCAAGTAGGCGGCGGACGCCGCCGGGTGGGGCGGCGGGGGGCCGTCCCGCCCGCCCGGTGATGTTGGAACGAAACGGTGACAGACGCACCGACGTCTACGACCTGACCTTGTGGTTAATATGCGCCGATGAGCGCGGTGGACGCGCGGGGGAGTGGGCCCGCTGAGGCCCGGGGGAGGGACACGGAATTGAACGTGCGGCCGATATCGGGGGCGTCGGTTGACGCACGCGCACGGCGCGGACGCAAGGGCATGGCGGCACTGGCCGGAGTGCTGCTGCTGGCCGTCACCGCGTGCGGTGGCGGCGGCGGATCGGACGAGGGCGCGGACGCGGCCAAGGGCGGGGACTCCTCGCAGGCCGAGGCCCGCACGTCCCGCGCGGAGGTGACGATAGCCCCGAAGGACGGGGCGAAGTCCGTCGACACCAGCGGCGCGCTGAAGGTCACCGCGGCCAAGGGCCGGCTGACCGCCGTCGAGGTCGAGGACGCGAAGGGGAACGCGGTCGACGGCAAGATATCCGGCGACGGCGCCAGCTGGACGCCGTCCCGCCATCTCGCCGCCTCCACCACGTACACGGTGCACGCGGTCGCCAAGGACACCGAGGGTGTCGAGACCACGCAGGACTCCGACTTCACGACGCTCACCCCGAAGGCCACGTTCCTCGGCAGGTTCACCCCCGAGGACGGCTCCAAGGTCGGGGTCGGCATGCCGTTCTCCCTCCGCTTCGACCGGGGCATCACCAACCCGGAGGATGTCGAGAAGGCCATCACCATCAAGACCGAGCCGGCCGTCGAGGTCGCCGGTCACTGGTTCGGCAACGACCGCCTGGACTTCCGGCCCGAGAAGTACTGGAAGGCCGGCACCAAGGTCACCGTCGACCTCGACCTCGACGGCGTCGAGGGCCGCGACGGCGTCTACGGCAAGCAGGACAAGAAGATCACCTTCACCATCGGCCGCAGCCAGGTGTCCTACGTCGACGTGAAGACCAAGAAGATGAAGGTCACCCGCGACGGCAAGACCATCAAAACCATCCCGGTCACGACGGGCGCGCCCGGCTACGAGACCTGGAACGGCCAGATGGTCATGACGGAGAAGTTCGTCCAGACCCGGATGAACGGCGACACGGTCGGCTACGAGGGCGAGTACGACATCAAGGACGTGCCGCACGCCATCCGCCTGACCGACTCGGGCACCTTCATCCACGGCAACTACTGGGCGAGCGGCGCCTTCGGCAACAGCAACGCCAGCCACGGCTGCGTCGGCCTGCGCGACGTCAAGGGCGCCTGGGACAAGAACGCCCCGGCCGCCTGGTTCTACGACCGCTCGATGATCGGCGACGTCGTCGTCGTGAAGAACTCCGCCGACGCCACGGTGGCCCCGGACAACGGCCTGAACGGCTGGAACATGTCCTGGGAGAAGTGGAAGGCGTAGCTCCCGCCTGCTGACGGCCCCGGTGCGGCTCCCGCACCGGGGCCGTTCGCGTTCCCGGTGCGGGATGTGACCGACCGCACCCCTCCGCCGTGGGTTAGCCCCCGTTAACCTGCTCGCATGACCGTGAATCTCGAAGTCGCCGAAGGTGTCGGTACCCTCCGTCTCGACCGGCCGCCGATGAACGCGCTGGACGTCGCCACCCAGGACCGGCTCAAGGAGCTCGCCGAGGAGGCGGGCCGCCGGGACGACGTGCGGGCCGTGGTGATCTACGGCGGGGAGAAGGTGTTCGCGGCCGGCGCGGACATCAAGGAGATGCAGGCCATGGACCACACGGCGATGGTCCTGCGCGCCCGCGCCCTGCAGGAGTCCTTCACCGCGGTGGCCCGCATCCCCAAGCCTGTGGTGGCCGCGGTGACCGGCTACGCGCTCGGCGGCGGCTGCGAGCTGGCGCTGTGCGCCGACTTCCGCATCGCCGCGGACAACGCCAAGCTGGGCCAGCCCGAGATCCTGCTCGGCCTCATCCCGGGCGCGGGCGGTACCCAGCGGCTGGCCCGCCTGGTCGGCCCGTCGAAGGCCAAGGACCTCATCTTCACGGGCCGGATGGTCAAGGCCGACGAGGCCCGCGAACTGGGCCTGGTGGACCGTGTGGTGGCGGCCGACCAGGTCTACGCCGAGGCGCACGCCTGGGCGGCGAGGCTGGCCCAGGGTCCGGCGCTCGCGCTGCGCGCGGCCAAGGAGTCCGTCGACACGGGCCTGGAGACCGACATCGAGACGGGCCTCGCCGTCGAGCGGAACTGGTTCGCGGGCCTGTTCGCGACCGAGGATCGCGAACGCGGGATGCGGAGCTTCGTCGAGGAGGGTCCCGGCAAGGCGAAGTTCCTCTGACCCGTCCGCGCGGTCCGGTGAAAGTCCGCCGTAACCCTTGCAATTGACGCCGTGTCTGACCCGGCTCCCTCGATGGGATGGTTTATGGCAGCCTTAAGACAGCCTTAAGCGTGCCTTGTCGAGGGAGCCGGTCAAGGGCCGTCGAAGGGCCTTCCGCCGCAGCTCAGCGGGGCTGTGGGCGGCTCCGAACTGCCGTTGGCATATGCCGATCGGCTGCGGCGGAATGACCGCTTCCGGGGGGTGTATTCCTCGGGAACGGCCACGCGGAGCCCCGCGGACGGCCATGATGGGGGCATGGCGGGGCTGGAGGGTATCGAACAGCCGCGGGGACACAGCCGTGCGGCCGCGGCGCGCTGGTCGCCGGCGGTCGAGGACGACACTGCCGCGAAGGCGCTGGAGCTGTTCGGCAATCCCACGGAGGCCGAAGTTCCGCTGCCGTCCCGCCCCGAATCCGCCGCCACCGCGCGCCGGCTGACCCAGACGGTGGTCCTGCGGCAGTGGGCCCTGAGCCCCAGGATGGCCGAGGACGCCGTGCTCCTCGTCTCCGAGCTCGTCGGCAACGCCGTCCGCCACACCGGCGCCCGGGTCTTCGGCTTACGGATGCGCCGCCGCCGCGGCTGGATCCGTATCGAGGTCCGCGACCCCTCCCGCGGTCTGCCCTGCCTGATGCCGGTCCAGGAGATGGACGTCAGCGGCCGGGGGCTCTTCCTCGTCGACAAGCTCGCCGACCGCTGGGGCGTGGATCTGCTGCCCCGCGGCAAGACCACCTGGTTCGAGATGAGGGTCACCGAACGCTGAGGGCCGCCCCGCCTCCGCGAACGGTTAATCTGACCTGCGGCAAAAAGCCAGCACGACACGACTTGACGCGAGTACACGCGAGTAGAGGGGCGGACCGGTGGCGCACATCGACATCGAGGAAGCACGCAAGCAGTTCGAGCGCATCGATGCGGACGGCGACGGCACCATCACCGCCGCCGAGTTCAAGAGCGCCCTCGCCCAGGGCGGCGACTGGAACGTCACCGAGGCCGTCGCCGAGGCCATCATCAAGAGCCGCGACCTCAACGGCGACAAGGTGCTGTCCTTCGACGAGTTCTGGGCCTTCCTGAACAAGTAGGACTCGGCAGGACCCGTGAAGGGGCGCCCTCCCCTCGGAGGGCGCCCCTTCAGGCGTTCCCGGCCCACTCCCGCAGCGCCGCCTTGCTGGAGAAGTTCCCGACGTTCTTGTCCAGGGGGTCGTCCGTGTACTGGTGGAAGCGCCACTTCGCCTTGATCCGCGGCTTGCCCTTGGTGACGTAGTCGGCGATCCACAGGCCGTCCCCGGCGTACGACGTCGTGTCGACGTTCAGCCAGTAGTGACGGTTGCAGTAGAGGACCACCCGGTTGTCCGGCCGCTTCTCCTTTAGGAGGCGGATGAACCGGTCCTTCTCCGCGTTGCTCGCGTGGGTGCCCTCGCCGGTCGTCTCCCAGTCGACGGCGAGGATGTCACCCGCCTTCTCCGGCGCGTGCTTCAGGAAGTAGTCGGCCTGGGCGGTCAGGTTCCCGGGCCACAGGAAGTGGTAGTAGCCGACGACCAGACCCGCGTCACGGGCCCGCTTCGTCTGGGCGGAGAGCTTGGGGTTGACGTACGAGCGGCCCTCCGTCGCCTTGACGAAGACGAAGGAGAGACCGTCGGTGTCGTAGGACGAGGACTGGTACGCGCTCACGTCGATGCCGCGCAGCATGGGGGACTCCCTGAGTGCCGTGGGGGGGACAGGAGTTGACCTGGCTCATGCCCCACCGTGGCACGGCTGACGCGTCATGGACGTGGAATCGTCAACATTCGATGATGTTGACCGCGAGCCCGCCGCGCGCCGTCTCCTTGTACTTGACGGACATGTCGGCGCCCGTGTCCTTCATCGTCTTGATGACCTTGTCCAGCGACACCTTGTGCGAGCCGTCGCCGCGCATCGCCATCCGGGCCGCCGTGACCGCCTTGACGGCCGCCATGCCGTTGCGCTCGATGCAGGGGATCTGCACGAGGCCCCCGACCGGGTCGCAGGTCAGGCCCAGGTTGTGCTCCATGCCGATCTCGGCGGCGTTCTCCACCTGCTCCGGCGAGCCACCCAGCACCTCCGCCAGGGCGCCCGCCGCCATCGAGCAGGCCGAGCCGACCTCTCCCTGGCAGCCGACCTCGGCGCCGGAGATCGAGGCGTTCTCCTTGAAGAGCATGCCGATCGCGCCCGCGGCCAGCAGGAAGCGGACCACGCCCTCCTCGTCGGCGCCGGGCACGAAGTTGATGTAGTAGTGCAGGACGGCCGGGATGATGCCCGCGGCGCCGTTCGTCGGGGCGGTGACCACCCGGCCGCCGGCGGCGTTCTCCTCGTTCACGGCCATGGCGTAGAGCGTGATCCACTCCATGGCCAGTGCCTTCGCGTCCCCCTCGGAACGCAGCTTGCGCGCGGTGTTCGCGGCCCGGCGGCGCACCTTCAGCCCGCCGGGCAGGATGCCCTCGCGGCTCATGCCCCGCGAGACGCACTCCCGCATCACCCGCCAGATCTCCAGCAGGCCCTCGCGGATCTCCTCCTCGGTGCGCCAGGCCCGCTCGTTCTCCAGCATCAGCGCCGAGATCGACAGGCCCGTCTCACGGGTCAGCCGCAGCAGCTCGTCGCCCGTGCGGAAGGGGTACTTCAGGACGGTGTCGTCGAGCTTGATCCGGTCCTCGCCGACGGCGTCCTCGTCGACGACGAAACCGCCGCCCACCGAGTAGTACGTCTTCGTCAGCAGCTCGGCCCCCTGGGCGTCGTACGCCCACAGGGTCATGCCGTTCGCGTGGTAGGGCAGGGCCTTGCGGCGGTGCAGGACCAGGTCGTCGTCGAAGGAGAACGCGATCTCGCGCTCACCGAGCAGCCGCAGCCGGCCCGACTCCCTGATCGACTCCACCCGCCGGTCCGCGGACTCGACGTCCACGGTGCGCGGCGAGTCGCCCTCCAGGCCGAGCAGCACCGCCTTCGGGGTGCCGTGCCCGTGTCCGGTGGCGCCCAGCGAGCCGTACAGCTCGGCCCGGACGGCGGTGGCGGACTCCAGCAGGCCCTCGTTGCGCAGCCGGCGCGCGAACATACGGGCCGCCCGCATCGGGCCGACCGTGTGGGAGCTGGACGGGCCGATGCCGATCGAGAACAGGTCGAAGACCGATATGGCCACGGAAACTCCTCGGTGCGGGGTGGTGCGGGGTGGTGCGGAGGGCCTTCCCCGGGGGCCCCGCACCTTCGAGTGTGCGGGACGCCCCGGGAAAGGGACGACGGTCCTACTTGTTCAGACCGGCGTAGAGCGGGTGCTTGTCGGCGAGCGCCTTCACCCGTGCCTTGAGCGCCTCGGCGTCGTACGACGGCTTCAGCGTCTCGGCGATCACGTCCGCGACCTCGGTGAAGTCCTCCGCGGTGAAACCGCGGGTGGCCAGCGCCGGGGTGCCGATGCGGAGCCCGGAGGTCACCATCGGCGGACGCGGGTCGTTCGGGACCGCGTTGCGGTTGACCGTGATCCCCACCTCGTGGAGGCGGTCCTCGGCCTGCTGCCCGTCCAGCTCGGAGTCCCGCAGGTCGACCAGGATCAGATGCACGTCCGTGCCGCCGGACAGCACGTTCACCCCGGCCTCGCGGGCGTCGGCCGCGGTCAGCCGGTCCGCGAGGATCCGGGCGCCCTCGACCGTGCGGCGCTGGCGCTCCTTGAACTCCTCGGAGGCCGCGACCTTGAAGGAGACCGCCTTGGCGGCGATCACGTGCTCCAGCGGACCGCCCTGGAAGCCCGGGAAGACGGAGGAGTTCAGCTTCTTCGCGAACTCCTTGCCGCGGGCCAGGATGATCCCGCCGCGCGGACCGCCGAGCGTCTTGTGGGTGGTGGAGGTGACCACGTCGGCGTGCGGCACCGGGTTGGGGTGCAGCCCGGCCGCGACCAGACCCGCGAAGTGGGCCATGTCCACCCACAGGTAGGCGCCGGTCTCGTCGGCGATCCGGCGGAAGGCCGCGAAGTCCAGCTGGCGCGGGTACGCCGACCAGCCCGCGATGATCACCTTCGGGCGGTGCTCCTTGGCCAGGCGCTCCACCTCGTCCATGTCGACCAGACCGGTCTCGGCGTCCACGTGGTACGCGACCACCTGGAACTGCTTGCCGGAGAAGTTCAGCCGCATCCCGTGGGTGAGGTGGCCGCCGTGCGCCAGGTCCAGACCCAGGATGGTGTCGCCGGGCTGGGCCAGCGCGAACAGCGCGGCCTGGTTGGCGGAGGCGCCCGAGTGCGGCTGCACGTTGGCGTACTCGGCGCCGAACAGCTCCTTGACCCGGTCGATCGCGATCTGCTCGGCGACGTCGACGTGCTCGCAGCCGCCGTAGTAGCGCCGGCCGGGGTAGCCCTCGGCGTACTTGTTCGTCAGGACCGAGCCCTGCGCCTCCATGACGGCGAGCGGGGCGAAGTTCTCCGACGCGATCATCTCGAGGGTGGACTGCTGACGCTCCAGCTCGGCGTCGAGCGCGGCGGCGACCGCCGGGTCCAGCTCGTGCAGGGGCGTGTTCAGAAGGGAGTTCTCAGACATGGGGGCTACGGCTCCTCAGCCGGCGGTGTGGGCGGCGTACTCGTCGGCGGAGAGCAGGTCGGCCGGCTCCTCCGTGACGCGCACCTTGAACAGCCAGCCGCCCTCGAAGGGGGCCGAGTTCACCAGGGCCGGGTCGTTCACCACGTCCTCGTTGATCTCGGTGACCTCGCCGGTGACCGGGGAGTACAGGTCGGAGACGGACTTCGTCGACTCCAGTTCGCCACAGGTGTCACCCGCGGTCACGGTCGAGCCGACCTCGGGGAGCTGGGCGTAGACGACGTCGCCGAGCGCGTTCGCCGCGAACTCGGTGATGCCGACCGTGGCGACGCCGTCCTCGGTCGCGAGCCACTCGTGCTCCTTGCTGTAACGCAGCTGCTGGGGGTTGCTCATGGCCTGAATTCTCCTGTACGCGCGGGAGTGGTGATGAAGGGGGGACGGGGGAGACGGACGTGGCAGCGGCGGGCGCGCGGGCGCACGCCGCCCTGCCAGTCTGTACGCGCGGCGGCGCTCGTGCCGCTCGCGGGTTCTACTTCTGGCGCTTGTAGAACGGCAGCGCCACGACCTCGTACGGCTCGTGGCTGCCGCGGATGTCCACGCCGACACCGGGGGTGCCCGGCGCCGCGTGCGCGGCGTCGACGTACGCCATGGCGATCGGCTTGCCCAGGGTGGGGGAGGGGGCGCCCGAGGTCACCTCGCCGACGACCTCGCCGCCGGCGACGACCGGGTACCCGGCGCGCGGGACCCGGCGGCCCTCGGCGACCAGGCCGACCAGGACGCGCGGCGGGTCCGTCTCGGCCTTGGCGGCGGCCTCCCGGAGCGCCTCGCGCCCCACGAAGTCGCCCTCCTTCTCGAACTTCACCACCCGGCCGAGCCCGGCGTCGAAGGGGGTGAGGGAGGTCGTCAGCTCGTTGCCGTACAGCGGCATGCCGGCCTCCAGGCGGAGCGTGTCCCGGCAGGACAGACCGCAGGGGACCAGGCCGGCGCCCTCGCCGGCCTCGGTGAGCGCCTGCCACAGTGCCACGGCGTGCTCCGGCTTCACGAACAGCTCGAAGCCGTCCTCGCCGGTGTAGCCCGTGCGGGCGATCAGGGCGGGCACGCCGGCGACCGTGCCGGGCAGGCCGGCGTAGTACTTCAGGCCGTCGAGGTCGGCGTCGGTGAGGGACTTCAGGATGCCGGGGGACTCGGGACCCTGGATGGCGATCAGCGCGTAGGCGTCGCGGTCGTCGCGGACCTCGGCGTCGAAGCCGGCCACCCGCTCGGTCAGGGCGTCCAGCACGACCTGGGCGTTGGAGGCGTTGGCGACGATCATGTACTCCGTCTCGGCGAGCCGGTACACGATCAGGTCGTCGAGGATGCCGCCGTCGGCCTGGCAGATCATGGTGTAGCGGGCGCGGCCGACACCGACGGACGCGATGTTGCCGACCAGGGCGTGGTTCAGGAAGGCGGCCGCCTGGGCGCCGGTGACCGTGATCTCGCCCATGTGGGACAGGTCGAACAGGCCGGCCCGGGTGCGCACCGCGGTGTGCTCGTCGCGCTCGGAGCCGTAGCGCAGGGGCATGTCCCAGCCGGCGAAGTCGGTCATGGTGGCGCCGAGCGAGCGATGCAGGGCATCGAGCGCGGTACGGCGCGGTGCGGAGGCTGCGGTACTGCTCATCGGTCGGTCTTCTCCAAGGGCAGACGGGCGAGGAACGTTCCTCCCCATCTGTCATCGGAACCTGAGAGGTTCGCCACGACCCCCGGAGGGGAAGTTCATGGCTTGCACCTTGGGTGGGGCCACCGCGCACGGTGACCCGCTTTTCAGATGTGCCTCGCCCGCGCGGTAACGGGGCCTGAGAGATTCAAGGGAGGGACTTGCTCCTTCGGCGCCCCGGCGGCGTACTGCCGGGGACTCTCCCGCGCGGATTCAAACGGCCGGTATGCAGTTGGCGCCGCCATCATCGCATGCCCGGCCCCCTCCGCCCCAGGCCGCATCTGTAACCGGCCTGTGGCAGTAAGCGAACGAAATCGGAGGCGAGACTCCATTACCTTCTCTTTACACGCGGTGGGGACGGGGAAGCCTGTATGCGGAGGAGGACGATGACGGTGAAGCGCACCTCGGCGTACGCGACGACCACGGGCATCGCCCTGCCCGGGCAGCCGGCCGCCCCCGCCGTCGAGACCGGCGCGCCGGCGCCCGTCGTCCGCGACCTGCGCGAGCGCTCCGGGCGCAGCCCGCACGCCCTGCTCTTCGGCCCGCGCGACCTCGTCGTGATCACCGGTCTGCCCGGCAGCGGCAAGTCCACCCTGATGCGGCGGACCGTGCGCGGCCCCCGCGTCGACTCCCAGGACACCCGGGACCGCTGGGACGCCCGGATGCCCGGCCTCCTGCCCTACGCCCTCTACCGCCCCCTGGTCCGGCTCTCCCACTACACCGGTCTGCGCCGTGCCGTCCGGAGCGGGGGCGGGCTCGTCGTGCACGACTGCGGTACCCAGGCGTGGGTGCGCGGCTGGCTGGCCCGGGCGGCCCGGCGCCGCGGCGGCGTCCTGCACCTGCTGGTGCTCGACGTCGACCCGGACACCGCGCTGGCGGGACAGCGCGAGCGCGGCCGGGGCGTCTCCCGGTACGCCTTCCTGCGGCACCGGCGCGCCGCCGTCCGGCTGATGCGCGCGATCACCGCCGGCGACCTGCCCCGGGGCTGCGGCTCCGCGGTGCTGCTCGACCGGGACGCGGCCGCGGCACTGCGCCGGATCGGCTTCACGGGCTGACCGGGCCCCCGCCGGACGGTGGGGGACCCCGGTAGCCTTTCGACCCTCAGACGTGATTCACAGCAGGCGGTCACCCACAGATGGACTTCGCAGCGGATCTCCCCGCGGACTTCCCGGCAGGCTCACCTCTCCACCCGCACGGCGGCTGGCCCGGCAACGAACTGGAGGAGGTGCTCTCCGCCTCCCTCGGCCTGCCCTCGGCCGGCGCCCGGATCGTGGAGGTGCTGGGCCGCAGCTTCGTCTGGGTCCCGCTGCCCAACGGCGGTGGCCCGCACAGCGGTCCGCTCGACCTGCCCGGCATGGAGATCGACGGCCAGGGCTACGTCCCGGTGTTCTCCTCCGAGGAGCAGTTCCGGCAGGTCGTCGGCTCCCACATGGCGTACACCGTCGCCCCGGCCGTGGAGTTCGCCCGCGGACTGCCCCCGCACGTGGGCATCGCCGTCAACCCGGGCGGGGTGGTCGGTGTGCCGCTGCCCCCGGCGGCGGTGGCCGAGGTGTGCCGGTCGGGCCGCACCCCGCTGGACGGCCCCGCCTCCGGCGGCCGCGTCAAGCTCTACGAGCCCGACTGGCAGGACGACCCGGTCGACTTCCTGTCCGCGGCCTCCGCCGAGTTCGCCGCGACCGGCGTCGTCGCCACGGCCCGCCGCTGCCTCGCCGCGATCGAGACGGGCCCGCCGGTCATGTTCGTCGGCGTCGAACTGACCCGGTGGGACGGCGATCTGAGGGCGGCCCCCACGGACGCCCTGGGCCGCGCCCTCGGCCGCGTGCCCGTGCCCTGGCCGGTCAACCTGGTCCTCCTCGACGTGGCCCAGGACCCGGTCATCGACTGGATGCGGGCGAAGGTCCGCCCCTTCTACACGCGCGAGCCCTGAGACCCCGAGCGGAGCGGCCAGGATCCGAAGGGCAGGCCCTAAGCTGGGGTCACAGCCATGTTTTCCCGAAGGGGCGGTAAAAGGTGAGCGCGAGCGGCACAACCTCGACCGGGCAGGTCGAGCACATGCTGCGCCAGGTGACCCCCGGGCGCTACGACGCCTACGAGGCCCTCCTGCGCGCGCTCGCCACCCCGGCCACCGGCCAGGTCTGGATGCTGCTGTGGCACGGTCAGGCGGGCTCCCCGGACGCCCAGTACGGGAACATGGAGGTCGATGGCCACGGCTACGCCCCGTGCGTCACCTCCGCCCAGGAGCTGTCGGCCAGCGGCTGGAACCGCAGTTACGAGGTCGTCGACGGCCTCGACGTGGCCCGCACCCTCTACCCCGACCACTACGGCCTCTGGCTGAACCCGCACGCCCCGGGCGGCGGCGTCGGCATCCCCTGGCTCGACCTGCGCCGGATCGCCACCGGCCTGGACCGTCAGCCGGCGGGCCCGCTGCGGCTGTCGGAACCCGCCATCGAGGTCCCGCAGTTCTACGCCCTCCTCGCGCAGAACGCCCACCGGACCCCGGCCGTGCGCACGCTGCGCCGCGCCTGGGTGCAGCCCGCGCTCGGCGCGCCGTACCTGGCGATCGGCCTGGACGTCTACGACACGAGCCCGCCCGCCGTGGACGCGGTGCGCTCGATGATGCTCCAGTCGGTCACCGCGGTCCCGGACGGACTGCCGGTCTCGACCGTCGCCCTGGCCGACGAGGACGACCCGGTGGCGATGTGGATGCGGTCGGCCGCGCGGCCGTTCTACGACCGTGAGGCACACGCTCCCGCCCCCGCTTCGGGCTATGGCTACCCTCCGGCACAGGGCCGTTACTGAGCTTCGACTTGCCATGACGGGGTTTCGTCCCTCCCCCCTCGGTCGTAGGTGCGAACGCCTCCCGGCTGTGGTTTCCCAGGTGGATCTCCGCGCGTAGATGCGATCGGAAGGTCCCGGTCCGCCCTCATACGCCCCAACTGGTACGCGTCCGGCCCCTGTTACCCGCTGTTCGGATAACGGAATCCCCCAAACAGCATCACGGTTGCGCATCCTTTCCCCGTCAGCTCTGGCGACTGATCGGCCCCGCATTGAAGACTCCCCGCTAGGCACGGGCCGGTCGGCCCTGTGTGCGAGTGAGAGCAACCGCTACCGCGGCAGCCAGGGGGGTCGGCAACCGCCGGCCGAGAGGGGTCAATTCCACTGTGACCGCACCGATCGAGACAACGGGAGCGGAGGCTGGAGCACAGCCCGAGGCCGTGCTCTCCGGGATCGAGAAGAGCAAGATCGAGGGGCGTTCGCTGGGGCAGATCGCCTGGTCCCGTTTCAAGAAGGACAAGGTGGCCGTCGCCGGCGGCGTCATCGTCATCCTGCTGATCCTGCTCGCGATCCTGTCGCGTCCCATCCAGGCGATGTTCGGCCTGGACCCCAACGCGCTCAACCAGGACCTCATCGACCCCAACACCTCGCTGCCGAAGGGTGACTTCGGCGGGATGAGCTGGGAGCACCCGCTGGGTGTCGAGCCGAAGTTCGGCCGCGACATCGCCACCCGCATCCTCGAGGGCTCCTGGGTCTCGCTGGTCGTCGCCTTCGGCGCCACGCTGCTGTCCAACACGATCGGCGCCATCCTCGGCGTCGTGGCCGGCTACTACGGCGGCCGGGTGGACACGATCATCAGCCGCCTGATGGACACCTTCCTGGCCTTCCCGCTGCTGCTGTTCGCCATCGCCATCTCGGCCACCCTGCAGGGCGGTGCCTTCGGCCTGGAGGGCCTGCCGCTGCACATCAGCGTGCTGATCTTCATCATCGGTTTCTTCAACTGGCCGTATCTGGGCCGCATCGTCCGCGGTCAGACCCTGGCCCTCAGGGAGCGCGAGTTCGTCGACGCCTCCCGGGGCATGGGGGCCAGGGGGCCGTACATCCTCTTCCGGGAGCTCCTCCCGAACCTGGTCGGCCCGATCATCGTCTACTCGACGCTGCTCATCCCGACGAACATCCTTTTCGAGGCCAGCCTGAGCTTCCTCGGTGTCGGCATCCAGCCCCCGCAGGCGTCGTGGGGCGGCATGCTCAACCAGGCGGTCGACTTCTACGAGGTCGACCCGCAGTTCATGATCGTGCCCGGCCTCGCCATCTTCGTCACCGTCCTGGCGTTCAACCTGCTCGGCGACGGTCTTCGTGACGCTCTCGACCCGCGCAGCCGCTGACCGGCGGACGCGGCGAGAGTCCAGAATTTCCAACAATGGAGGGGAAGCAGACCATCATGCGAAGGTCAACGCTGGCCGCGGTTGCGGTCGTCGGCAGTGCGAGCTTGCTGCTTTCGGCCTGCAGCAAGGCCGATGACAAGTCGGACAACAACGGATCGAAGTCGGCTGGGGCCAACGCCGCGACCAAGGACGTCGTCAACGCCTCCACCCAGAAGGGTGGGACGGTCACGTACGAGTACTCCGACGTCCCGGACTCCTTCGACCCGGGCAACACGTACTACGCGTACATGTACAACCTCAGCCGGCTGTACGCCCGCCCGCTGATGACGTTCAAGCCCGGTGCCGGCGAGTCCGGCAACGAGCTGGTCCCGGACCTGGCCTCCGCCCCCGGCGAGCCCAGCGACGGCGGCAAGACCTGGACGTACAAGCTGCGTCCGGGCCTGAAGTACGAGGACGGCACCCCGATCACGGCCAAGGACGTGAAGTACGCCGTCGAGCGCTCCAACTTCGCGCGTGACGTGCTCTCCCTCGGCCCCAGCTACTTCCAGCAGTTCCTCGAGGGCGGCGACAAGTACAAGGGCCCGTACAAGGACAAGAGCGACAAGGGCATCTCGTCCATCCAGACGCCGGACGACAACACCATCGTCTTCAAGCTGAACCGCGCCTTCCAGGAGTTCGACTACCTGGTCGCCACCCCGCAGACGGCCCCCGTGCCGAAGGCGAAGGACACCGGCGTCGACTACGTCAAGAAGATCGTGTCGTCGGGCTCCTACAAGTTCGAGAGCTACCAGGAGGGCAAGGAAGCCGTCCTGGTCCGCAACGAGAACTGGGACGCCAAGACCGACCCGCTGCGCAAGCAGTACCCGGACAAGGTCGTCGTCAAGCTGAAGGTCAACGCCGAGACCATCGACCAGGACGTCATGGCCGGCAAGGCCATCGACCTCGGTGGTACCGGTGTCCAGGCCGCGACCCAGGCGAAGGTCGTCAACTCCTCGGACCAGAAGGCCAACACCGACAACACCTACGGTGGCCGCCTGGTCTACATGGCGATCAACACCAAGCTCGCGCCGTTCGACAAGGTCGAGTGCCGCAAGGCCGTGGAGTTCGCGGTCAACAAGGTCTCCGTGCAGACCGCCCTCGGCGGCCCGATCCGCGGTGACATCGCCTCCACCGTCCTGCCGCCGGACATCCCGGGCTACCAGAAGTCCGACCTGTACGCCACGCCGGGCAACAAGGGCGACGTCGCCAAGGCCAAGGAGCAGCTGAAGGCCTGCGGCAAGACGTCGATCGACACCAACATCTCGGCGCGCAGCGACCGTCCCGCGGAGATCGACGCGGCCACCGCGATCATCGACTCGCTGAAGAAGGTCGGCATCAACGCCAGCCTGAAGCAGTTCCCGTCGGGCAAGTACTTCACCGACGCCGCGGGTGTCCCGAAGTTCAACAAGAAGCAGAACATCGGTCTGCACATGATGCAGTGGGGTGCCGACTGGCCGTCCGGCTACGGCTTCCTGCAGCAGATCCTGCACAGCGACGCGATCGGCGACTCCGGCAACACCAACCTGTCGCAGCTCGACAACAAGGACGTCGACTCCCTGCTGGAGAAGGCGATCGCCAGCCAGGACCAGGGCGAGCGTGACGGCCTCTACGCGGAGATCGACAAGAAGGCGATGGAGGAGGCGGCCCTCGTTCCGCTGACCTACTTCAAGGTCCTGCTGTACCGCCCCGCCGGATTCACCAACCTGGTGTCGACGGCTGCCTTCAGCGGTCAGTACGACTACCTCAACATCGGTACGACCAAGAAGTAGCCCCGGAAGGCAGGTGAAGGCTTTGGTGCCCGCGGGCCTCGCGGCCCGCGGGCACCAGCGCCGATCCCCGTGATCTCGTACATCCTCCGCCGGACGCTCGCGGCAGTGATCCTGCTGCTGGTCGTCACCGCGGTCACCTTCGCGATCTTCTTCCTGCTGCCCAGACTCGCCGGCCAGACGGCCGACCAGCTGGCCCAGCAGTACATCGGGAAGAGCCCCACCCAGGCCGACATCGAGGCGGTCAAGCAGAACCTCGGTCTCGACCAGCCCGTGTACGTCCAGTACTGGGACTTCATCAAGGGGATCGTCTCCGGCGCCACCTACGACCTCGGCCCCACCACGGCGCACTGCAGCGCGCCCTGCTTCGGCTACTCCTTCAAGACGCACGTCGAGGTCTGGCCCCAGCTCACCGACCGGCTGCCCGTCACGGTCTCCCTGGCCGCCGGTGCCGCCGTGCTGTGGCTGGTGGGCGGTGTGACGGCCGGTGTGATCTCCGCGCTCAAGCCGCGGTCGTTCGCCGACCGGACGTTCATGGGTATCGCCCTCGCGGGTGTCTCGCTGCCCATGTTCTTCACCGGCCAGCTCGCGCTGTTCCTCTTCACCTTCCAGTGGCCGATCTTCGGCCGCGAGTACGTCCCGTTCACCGAGAACCCCTCGCAGTGGGCCAACACCCTCTTCCCCGCGTGGTGTTCGCTCGCCCTGCTGTACTCGGCCATCTACGCGCGGCTCACCCGCTCGGGGATGCTGGAGACGATGAACGAGGACTTCATCCGCAGCGCCCGCGCCAAGGGCCTGCGGGAGCGGAAGGTCGTGGTCCGGCACGGTCTGCGGGCCGCGCTGACCCCGATCATCACCGTGTTCGGCATGGACCTCGGACTCCTGCTCGGCGGTGCCGTGATCACCGAGACGGTGTTCTCCCTGCACGGCATCGGCGAGTACGCGGTGCAGTCCATCCGGGACAACGACCTGCCGCCGATCCTCGGCGTCACGCTCCTGGCCGCCTTCTTCGTCGTGCTCGCCAACTTCCTGGTGGACCTGTTGTACGCCGCCGCCGACCCGCGGGTGAGGATCTCGTGACCGAACTCTCCAAGACCGGTGCCGCAGTGGGGGAGCCCGTGAAGGGCCCCTCCGACGGCTCCACGGCGTTCCTCGATGTCCGTGACCTCAAGGTGCACTTCCCGACCGACGACGGTCTGGTCAAGTCCGTCGACGGCCTGAGCTTCTCGCTGGAGAAGGGCAAGACCCTCTGCATCGTGGGCGAGTCCGGCTCCGGCAAGTCGGTCACCTCGCTGGCCGTCATGGGCCTGCACCGGCTCGGCGCACGCGGCAAGAACGTGCGGATGTCCGGCGAGATCTGGCTCGGCGGCAAGGAGCTCATCTCCGCCGAGCCCGACGAGGTGCGCCGGCTGCGCGGCCGCGAGATGGCGATGATCTTCCAGGACCCGCTGTCCGCGATGCACCCGTACTACACGATCGGCAGCCAGATCGTGGAGGCGTACCGGGTCCACCACGACGTCAACAAGAAGACCGCGCGCAAGCGGGCCATCGAGATGCTCGACCGGGTCGGCATCCCCGAGCCCGGCAAGCGCGTCGACAACTACCCGCACGAGTTCTCCGGCGGTATGCGCCAGCGCGCGATGATCGCGATGGCGCTGGTCAACAACCCCGAGCTGCTCATCGCGGACGAGCCGACGACCGCCCTCGACGTGACCGTCCAGGCGCAGATCCTCGACCTCATCCGCGACCTGCAGAAGGAGTTCGGCTCCGCGGTCGTCCTCATCACCCACGACCTCGGCGTGGTCGCCGAGATCGCCGACGACGTCCTCGTGATGTACGGCGGCCGGTGCGTGGAGCGGGGCTCCGTCGACGACGTCTTCGAGCGGCCGCAGCACCCCTACACCTGGGGCCTGCTCGGCTCGATGCCGCGCATCGACCGCGAGACCTCCGAGCGGCTCATCCCCGTCAAGGGGCAGCCGCCGAGCCTCATCAACGTCCCGTCGGGCTGCGCCTTCCACCCGCGCTGCCCGTACGCCGACATCCCCAAGGGCGATGTCACCCGTACCGTGCGCCCGGAGCTCCAGCCGGTCGGCAGCGGACACTTCTCCGCCTGCCACCTCTCGGCTGAGGACCGCACGCGGATCTGGACCGAAGAGATTGCGCCGAAGCTGTGAGTGAGACGAAGAAATCGGACGCGGCCGTCCCGGCCCAGGCGTCGGCCCCCGCCGCCGAGCGCGAGGTGCTGCTGAAGGTCGAGGGCCTGCAGAAGCACTTCCCGATCCGCAAGGGCGTCCTCCAGCGTCAGGTCGGCGCGGTCAAGGCCGTCGACGGCATCGACTTCGAGGTGCGCAAGGGCGAGACCCTGGGCGTGGTCGGCGAGTCCGGCTGCGGCAAGTCGACCATGGGCCGGGTCATCACCCGCCTCCAGGACCCGACGGGCGGCTCGATCCACTTCGAGGGCAAGGACATCACGCGGCTGAACACGGCCGGGATGCGTCCGCTGCGGCGGGACATCCAGATGATCTTCCAGGACCCCTACGGCTCGCTGAACCCGCGGCACACCATCGGCTCCATCGTCTCGGCGCCGTTCCGGCTGCAGGGCGTCGAGCCCGAGGGCGGGGTGAAGAAGGAGGTCCAGCGGCTCCTGGAGCTGGTGGGTCTCAGCCCCGAGCACTACAACCGCTACCCGCACGAGTTCTCCGGCGGCCAGCGCCAGCGCATCGGCATCGCCCGGGCGCTCGCGCTGAAGCCGAAGCTGGTCGTGGCGGACGAGCCGGTCTCCGCCCTGGACGTCTCCATCCAGGCGCAGGTCGTCAACCTCATGGACGACCTCCAGGAGGAGCTCGGCCTGACCTACGTGATCATCGCGCACGACCTCTCGGTCGTCCGGCACGTGTCGGACCGCATCGCGGTGATGTACCTCGGCAAGATCGTCGAGCTCGCCGACCGCACCTCGCTGTACGAGGCGCCGATGCACCCGTACACCAAGGCCCTGATGTCGGCCGTGCCGGTGCCGGACCCGAAGCGCCGGGGCGCCAAGAGCGAGCGCATCCTGCTCCGCGGCGACGTGCCCTCGCCGATCGCGCCGCCGCCCGGCTGCCGCTTCCACACGCGGTGCTGGAAGGCGACCGAGGTCTGCCGGACCGTGGAGCCCCCGCTGCTGGAGCTGCGGCCCGGCCAGCGCGTGGCCTGCCACCACCCGGAGAACTTCGAGGACCAGCAGCCGCAGGACACGGTGCTGCTCACCGCCGCCAAGGAGGCCGCCGAGCTGGTGGCCGACGAGGTGCTCGCGGAGTCGGCGCAGACGTCGGCCGCGGTGGCCGCGGAGGTCGCGGCGGTCGCACCGAAGACGGGGAAGGCCGCCGAGCCGGCCGCCGAGGCATCGGAGCCGGCCGCCGAGGCATCGGAGCCGGCCGCCGAGGCGCCGGAGCCGGCCGCTGGGAAGTCCTCCGACGCTCCCGCCGAGGGTGACGACAAGTAGCCACGTCGCGGCCCCCGCCTTCTTTTGTAAGGCGGGGGCCGTTTTCTGCGTAAGAATGTACGGGTGCTCCAGCAACTGTTCACCCCGTCCGTCCAGCACACGCTCGACCTGATCGGAATCTTCGTGTTCGCGATCTCGGGCGCCCTGCTCGCGGTCCGCAAGAACTTCGACGTCTTCGGCATAGCCGTCCTCGCCGAGGTCACGGCCCTGGGCGGCGGACTGTTCCGGGACGTGGTCATCGGTGCCGTGCCGCCGGCCGCGTTCACGGACCTGGGGTACTTCCTCACCCCGCTGCTCGCCGCGCTCCTGGTGTTCTTCCTCCACCCGCACGTGGAGCGCATCCAGACCGGCGTGAACGTCTTCGACGCCGCGGGCCTCGGCCTGTTCTGCGTCGCCGGGACGGCGAAGGCGTACGACTACGGGCTGAACCTCACCGCCTCGGTCGCCCTGGGCCTGGCGACCGCCGTCGGCGGCGGTGTGCTGCGCGACGTGCTCGCCAACGAGGTGCCGTCACTGCTGCGCTGGGACCGCGACCTGTACGCCGTCCCCGCGATCGTCGGCGCCTCGCTGACCGTGCTGTGCATCCACTACGACGCCCTGACCCCGGTCACCGGCACGCTCGCGGCGGTCACGGCCTTCGTGCTGCGGCTGCTCGCCATGCGGTTCCACTGGCGGGCTCCGCGTGCGTGGAACCGGCGCTCGACCGTGCGAGAGGAGTAGCGCGGGGCGCGCCGCGCGGCGCCATCAGCTCGCTCAGCCACCGGAAGGCCGGCACGACCTGCGGCTTCCACAGCGCCATGGTGTGGCCTCCGGCGCTCGGCGGGACGAACACGACGTCCACGCGCGTGGGTGCCCGCGCGGCGCGATCGAGGGCCTGCGCGGCCTCGTACCCGTCGCCGGGCTGCCCGGACAGGTACAGCGCGACGGGCGGCGGGGCGGGGGAGCGGGTCAGCAGCGTGTACGGGTCGTTGGCGGAGCGCAGCGCGGGGGTGCGGGCCGCGAGCGAACCGGCCTCGGCGGCCGGGTCGTTGTACCCGGACAGACCGACGGCGGCGCGGTAGCGGTCGGGGTGGGCCACGGCCAGCTTGACCGCGCAGTGGCCGCCCGCCGAGTAACCGGCCACGGCCCAGCCGTCGGGCGCGGCCCGCGCCCGGAAGTTGTCGGTGACCATCTTCGGCACGTCCACGCTCAGCCAGGTGTCGGCGTTCACCCGCCCCGCGATGTTGGCGCACCCGGTGTCCACGCCCGGCAGCAGGTTGGTCCGCGGCGAGACGAGGATGAACGGCTCGATCCGCCCCTCGCGCATCAGCGGCGCCAGCTGCTCGGTGGCGTCCATCGACCCGAACCAGGCCTTGGAGGAGCCCGGATAGCCGGGCAGCAGCTCGACGACCGGGAACCGGTGCTCGCGGTAGGCGGGGTCGTCGTACTGGGGCGGCAGCCACACGTTGACCTCGGCATGGACCCCCGACACCCGCCCGTCGAGCTGGGTGACGAGCACGCCGCCCTCGGTCCGCATGCCGGGCCCCCTGCCCCGCTCGAAGGTCTGGCGGACCCGGGGCAGGGTCTCCAGGGCTATCCCGCCGGTGCCGCTCGCGCCGAGGTCGACGGCCTCGCGGACGTGGTCGCCGGTCCCGAGGACGTCGTCCCAGTTGTCGTAGAGCTGGTTGGAGTTGTTGACCAGCGTGAAGACCAGGGCGACCGCCGTGGCCTGGGCGAAGAGCAGCATGGCCAGCCGGGCGGCGCCCCGGGCGAACCGGGGTCCGGGCACCCGTGACCAGAGGGCCAGCGGCAGGGCGACGGCGGCGACGCACAGCACGGCGAGCGTGGCGAGGAACGGGGTCCCGGTGAGACTCATGTCCTCATAGAGGGGCGAAGCGGGCCCCGGGGTTCACCGGAGAGCCTCCGCCGACCGAAAAGCTACCGCTTAGTAGTCAGTTGTTGTACCGTTCAGCCATGTCAGAAGCAGCCTCCGCCACCACGGCCCGGCGGGCCACGATCGGCGACAGCGAGTTCGACCGCGACACCGCGCTCACGCGGCGCGAGCCCGGCGTGTACGACATCGATCTCTCCGCCGGCTGGACGATCATCAGCGCCGTCAACGGCGGCTATCTGCTGGCGGTCCTCGGCCGCGCCCTCGCGGACGCCCTGCCGCACGGCGACCCGTTCACGATCTCCGCGCACTACCTGACCGCGTCCCAGCCGGGCCCCGCGGTCGTGCGCACGGACGTCGTCCGCACGGGCCGCACCCTCTCCACCGGCCAGGCCTCGCTCTTCCAGTACGACGACGAGGGCAACGAGGTCGAGCGCATCCGCGTCCTCGCCTCCTACGGCGACCTCGACGCCCTCCCCGACGACGTCCGTACGACGGCCGTGCCGCCGGCGATCCCGCCCATCGAGCACTGCTTCGGCGCCGACGACGGCCCCGCCCCCGTCTCCGGAAGCTCCGCCATCACCGAGCGGCTGATGCTCAAGCTCGACCCCGCCACCGTCGGCTGGGCGATCGGCCGGCCCTCCGGCAAGGGCGAGATGCGGGCCTGGTTCGGGCTGGCCGACGGCCGGGACGCCGACCCGCTCTCGCTGCTGCTCGCCGTGGACGCCCTGCCGCCCACCGCGTTCGAGATCGGCATCTCCGGCTGGGTCCCGACCGTCGAGCTGACGGTCCACGTGCGCCACCGTCCCGCGCCGGGCCCGCTGCGGGTCTCCATCACCACCCGCAACCTCGCGGGCGGCTTCCTGGAGGAGGACGCGGAGGTCTGGGACAGCGAGGACCGGCTCGTGGCCCAGTCCCGGCAGCTGGCGCGGGTGCGGCTCGGCTGAGGCCCGTCCACGCGTGACGAGGGGCGGCGCTCCCGGTGAACCGGGGTGCCGCCCCTCGTCGTCGTCCGCCGCCGCTCAGTCCAGCCAGTGCTGCCGGCCGAGGGTGATCAGGCGCATCCGCCGGATCGCGTCCTCGGCGACCTGGCGGCGGGCGTCCTCGGGGCCCTCCAGGGCCTCCAGGAACAGCGAGGCCGTCACCAGCATCTGATCGACGTACAGATGCGCGAGCATGCGCAGGTCGTCCTCCTGCCAGCCCTCGGAGACGGGGTCCTGGGCCAGCGCGGCCTTCACCTCCTCGCCGAACAGGGCGAGCTGGTCCTGTATCGCTGCGCGCACCGGCTGCACCCCGCCGTGCCGCTCCCGGGCGATGAACCGCACATGGGCCGGATGCGTCTCCACATGGCCCGCGATCAGCTCGACCGCCCGCTCGATGCGCCGCTCGCTCTCGCCGTCCGGGGCGACGATGGTGCGGATCATCGGGTGCAGGCTGCCGAGTGCCTCCTCCACCAGGGCGACGCCCAGGTCGGAGGTGGAGCGGAAGTGCCGGTAGAAGGCGGTCGGTGCGACGCCCACGGCCCGGGTGACCTCGCGCAGACCCAGGCTGCTCAGGCTCTGGTCCTCCAGCAGCACCAACGCGGCGTCCAGGAGCGCCTGCCGGGTCTTCTGCTTCTGGGCCTGCCGTATGCCGAGGGTGTGACTCATGCCATGCAGTTAACAACTGTTCTCTGGAGTTGGGAAGTCGCGGGGCGGGGTACTCTGAAGTCAGTGAACAAGTGTAACCACAACTGTTCACCGAAATGAGAGAGATCGACACGTGATCTCGGAGGGGGATCCGACCATGCTGTTCCTCGTCGCAGCGCTCCTGCTGCTGGGCGTCCTGCTGGGCGCCGTCGCCCACGCGCCGCTCGCCTTCAGCGCCGTCGCCGCCGTCGTCATCGCCGCCTGGCTGGCCGTCTTCGCCGCCCGCGAGCGCCACGCCCGACGGAACTGACCCGGCCGTCACGGCACCGCCGACCGGTCCTTCCGACGACCCACAGGAGCTGACACCCATGCATCTCACCGCACCGGCCGCCGAACGGCCGCGCACCCGGACCCGCACCCGCGACGCCGACGGCATGGCCGTCGCGTCCTTCATCCTCGGCCTCCTGGGCCTCCTCGTCTTCAATGTCTTCCTCGGTCCGACCGCCGTCGTCCTGGCCGCGGTCAGCCTGTGGCGGGGCACCACCCGCAAGGGCCGCGCCTACCTGGGCATGGGCCTGGGCGTCGCCGACCTGCTGGTGCTGCTGGCCGTCATGCAGGTGGACGACACGCTGTCCTGGAGCTTCTGAGCGGGGGCCTTGACACGAGGCCGCACACCGGGGCCCCTTAGAATCGTGGCCACCATGGCTTACCTCGACCACGCCGCGACCACTCCGATGCTCCCGGAGGCGGCTGAGGCACTGACCGCCCAGCTGGGCGTCACCGGCAACGCCTCCTCCCTGCACGCATCCGGCCGCCGCGCGCGGCGCACCGTCGAGGAGGCCCGCGAGACCCTCGCGGACGCGCTCGGCGCCCGCCCCAGCGAGGTCGTGTTCACCTCCGGCGGCACCGAGGCCGACAACCTCGCGGTCAAGGGCCTGTACTGGTCCCGGCGCGACGCCGAACCGGCCCGCACCCGCGTCCTCGCCAGCCCCGTCGAGCACCACGCCGTCCTCGACGTCGTCCACTGGCTGGCCGAGCACGAGGGCGCCACCGTCGAGTACCTGCCCGTCGACACACATGGGCGGGTCCACCCGGACGCCCTGCGCAAGGCCATCGCCCGCAACCCCGACGACGTCGCCCTGGCCACCGTGATGTGGGCCAACAACGAGATCGGCACGATCATGCCGATCCGTGAACTGGCCGAGGTCGCCGCCGAGTTCGGCGTGCCGCTGCACTCCGACGCCGTCCAGGCCTTCGGTCAGGTCCCGGTCGACTTCGCCGCGTCCGGCCTCGCCGCGATGACGGTCTCCGGCCACAAGATCGGCGGTCCGTACGGCATCGGCGCGCTGCTCCTGGGCCGTGACCAGAGCCCCGTACCCGTCCTGCACGGTGGCGGCCAGGAGCGGCACGTCCGCTCCGGCACCCTCGACGTCCCCGCCATCGCCTCCTTCGCGGTCGCCGGTCGCCTCGCCGCCGAGCAGCACGCGTGGTTCGCCCGCGAGATCGGCGCCCTGCGCGACTCCCTCGTCGACGCCGTCCGTACGGCCGTCCCGGACGCGATCCTCGGCGGCGACCCCGAGCCCGGCGGGCGCCTGCCCGCCAACGCGCACTTCACCTTCCCCGGCTGCGAGGGCGACTCCCTGCTCCTGCTGCTGGACGCCCAGGGCATCGAGTGCTCCACCGGCTCCGCGTGCACCGCGGGCGTCGCCCAGCCCAGCCACGTCCTGCTGGCCACCGGCACCGACCCGGACCTGGCCCGCGGCACCCTGCGCTTCTCCCTCGGCCACACCTCCACGCAGGCCGACGTCGAGGCGGTCGCACGGGCCATCGGCCCGGCCGTGGAACGCGCCCGCGCGGCCGGCCTCACCTGAGGTCCCGGAGGCTGAGGAGCCAGGCGCCCTAGGCGGGCGCCGTGCGGGCCGCCCGCACCAGCTTCATGTACCGGTCCCAGTCCCAGTGCCGGCCGGGGTCGGTGTGGTCGGTCCCCGGCACCTCCACGTGCCCGATGATGTGCTCTCGGTCGACCGGGATGTCGTAGCGCGCGCATATGCGGGCCGTCAGCCTGGCCGACGCCTCGTACATGGCGTCCGTGAGGTCCTCGGGGCGCTCCACGAACCCCTCGTGCTCGATGCCGACGCTGCGCTCGTTGTAGGAGCGGTTGCCCGCGTGGTACGCCACGTCGAGCTCGCGGATCATCTGCGTGACGTGCCCGTCCTTGCGGACGATGTAGTGCGCGGCCGCCTTGTGCTCCGGGTCCTGGAACACCTTCACCGCGCTCGCGAAACTGCCCTGCGTGACATGGACGACCACCATGTCGATGCCGTAGTCCGCGGGCCGGTCCGCCCGCCGCCAGTTGGCCTCCGAGGCCGCCACCCACCGCGCCCCGGCGTAGTCGACCTCGCCCTCCTTGCGCGGCTTCTCCACGCCCGGCGTCCGCCACCACAGGCGGGTCAGCTCGTCACGGGCGAGGACGGCCGAGCCCGCCGCGGCCACCGCCCCGCCGATCAGCACCGCGCGGCGCCCGAGCTTGCGGTCGCCGTCCTTCGAAGCCTTCCCCTGTCCCATGTGCTCGTCAACGGATACCCGGGGGCCCTGGTTCCCGCGCCCCCGTACCCTGGAGGGGTTATGACAGACACCGCGCAGCCCTCCCGCCCCCTCCGCGTCCTCGCCGCCATGTCCGGCGGGGTCGACTCCGCCGTCGCCGCCGCCCGTGCGGCCGAGGCGGGGCACGACGTGACCGGCGTCCACCTCGCGCTCTCCGCGAACCCGCAGTCGTTCCGCACGGGCGCGCGGGGCTGTTGCACCATCGAGGACTCCCGCGACGCGCGCCGCGCCGCCGATGTCATCGGCATCCCGTTCTACGTGTGGGACCTCGCCGACCGCTTCCGCGAGGACGTCGTCGAGGACTTCGTCGCCGAGTACGAGGCCGGCCGCACCCCCAACCCCTGCCTGCGCTGCAACGAGAAGATCAAGTTCGCGGCGCTGCTCGACAAGGCGCTCGCCCTCGGCTTCGACGCGGTCTGCACCGGCCACTACGCCCAGGTGATCGTCCGCGAGGACGGCACCCGCGAGCTGCACCGCGCCTCCGACATGGCCAAGGACCAGAGCTACGTCCTCGGCGTGCTCGACGACCGGCAGCTCGCCCACGCGATGTTCCCGCTCGGCGACACGGTCACCACCAAGGACGAGATCCGCGCGGAGGCCGAGCGCCGGGGCCTCGCCGTCGCCAAGAAGCCCGACTCGCACGACATCTGCTTCATCGCCGACGGCGACACCCAGGGCTTTCTCGCCCGGCGGCTCGGCAAGGCGGAGGGCGACATCGTCGACGAGTCCGGCGCCAAGGTGGGCAGCCACGAGGGCGCGTACGGCTTCACCGTCGGCCAGCGCAAGGGGCTGCGCATCGGCACCCCGGCTCCCGACGGCAAGCCGCGCTACGTCCTGGACATCTCGCCGGTCGACAACACCGTCACCGTCGGCCCGGCCTCCGCCCTCGACGTCTCCGCCCTGACCGCGATCAAGCCCCGCTGGTGCGGCGCGGCCCCGTCCGGCCCCGGCACCTACACCGCCCAGCTGCGCGCCCACGGCGGCGAGACCGAGGTGACGGCGGAACTCGTCGACGGCTCCCTGGAGGTGTCCTTCACCGAGCCCGTGCGCGGTGTCGCCCCCGGCCAGGCGATCGTCCTGTACGACGGCACCCGCGTGGTGGGCTCGGCGACCATCGCGTCGACGGTCCGGGTGAAGGAGGCCACCCCGGCGGGCTGAGGCCCCGGCGGGCTGAGGCCCCGGCGCGCGAGCGGACCGCGAGCGCGCGTGCCCCGGGCCGGTCACTCCCCGAGGAACTCCGCCAGCACCGGCGCCAGCACCTCCGGCTCCACCATGTGGGACTGCCGCTCCAGCACCCGGTACGTCCCCTGGGGCGCCGTGTCCGCGACGATGCGGGCCGCCTCGCGCATCCAGTCGGGGCTCGCACCGCCCGCGAGCGACAGGAGCGGGGCCGTGATGGACGCCAGCCGCGCCTCCGGCACCAGTCCGTCGCCCATCACCGCGTCGTCGTAGGCCAGGCTCGGCGCGATCGACTCCATGCCGGGCCACATCGGGGACTGCCGGGCGCCCTGGATGATCCCCTCACCGAGCCCGGTGAGCCGAAGGAACAGCTCGACCGCGTCCCCGCGCCGGTCCTCGGCCAGCGCGCTCGTCAGCCGCTCGGTGTACTCCGCGCGCTCCTCGGCGCCGCCCTCGTAGACGGCGAACGGCACCTCGTACACGGCGATCCGGGGCACCGGCAGCCCGCTCGCCGCCGCCCGCAGCGCCAGCGCCCCGCCCGAGGAGACGCCGTACAGCGTCGCCTCGCCGCCGACGGCGTCGATCAGGGCCGCCAGGTCCTCGACCTCGCGTTCCACCGCGTACGGCTGCGTGTCACCGCTCCCGCCGCGTCCCCGGCGGTCGTAGACGACGGCCGTGCAGCGGTCCGCGAGCGCTTCCGCCAGGGGCGCCATCGTGTCCCCGGTGGACATCGCGCCGCTGACGAGGATCACCGGGGGTCCCTCGCCCCGGCTCGCGTAGGCGAGGGAGGTACCGTCGGCCGAAATGGTCTTCTTGTCCATGCCTGTGCAGATTGCCGTACGGCACGGAAGTAATCGCCTACGACACCTCGACTTCGTAGAAGCAGAGGTGGTCCTTGATCGCGGCCACGTCCGTCTTCGGGTCCGGGTACGCCCAGACCAGGTCCGCGGCGTCGCCGTGCGACCAGTAGGACGCGTCGCCCTTGAAGGGGCAGTG
This sequence comes from Streptomyces sp. NRRL WC-3605, assembly GCF_001509795.1. GTDB lineage: Bacteria > Actinomycetota > Actinomycetes > Streptomycetales > Streptomycetaceae > Streptomyces > Streptomyces viridochromogenes. Next base: position 53,033 of record NZ_LLZN01000047.1, read on the forward strand.
GGTGTGGGTGGCCGACGGGGTCAGCAGGTCCAGGCGGACGTCCTCCGGCGGGATGTAGTAGCGCACGGGACAGCCCGTCTCCCGCAGCACGAGCGGCCGGTCGCTCTCCGCCAGCACCTGGCCGTCGTGCACGACCCGTACGCGCCGGGTCCCCTGCTCGATCGTGATCGTGTGTCCAAGGGTCATGTGGGGACAGCGCGCGCGGGCGGCCCGTTCTTCCCGCGTACCGTGGGCCCATGCGTATCTGCGTCTTCCTCTCCGCCGCCGACCTCGACGACCGCTACACCGGCCCCGCGCGCGAGTTCGCGGAACTGCTGGGCAAGGGCGGCCACACGCTCGTCTGGGGCGGCTCCGACGTCGGGCTGATGAAGGTCGTCGCCGACGGGGTGCAGGAGGCGGGCGGCCGGCTCGTGGGGGTCTCGGTGGAGTTCCTGGCCGCCAAGGCGCGGCCCGGCGTCGACGAGATGGTGGTCGCCAAGGACCTCGCCGAGCGCAAGAGGCTGCTGCTGGAGAAGGCCGACGCCGTGGTGATCATGGTCGGCGGCACCGGCACCCTGGACGAGGCGACCGAGATCCTGGAGCTGAAGAAGCACGGCCACACCGAGATGCCGGTCGTCCTGCTCAACACCGCCGGGTTCTACGACGGCCTGAAGGAGCAGTTCCGGCGCATGGACGACGAGGGCTTCCTGCCCCGCCCGCTCACCGACCTGGTGTTCTTCGCCGAGGAGCCCGTGGGCGCCCTCGCCTACCTGGAGGAGAGCCAGGGCATCGCGTGATCCCGGCCGGTGCGAGCATGGCGGGTATGGCTACACATGTGATCACCGGAGCGGGCTCCGGAATCGGCGCGGCCGTCGCCCGCCGTCTGCACGCGCGCGGGGACGAACTCGTCCTGCACGCGCGCGACGCCGCCCGCGCGAAGGAGCTCGCGGCCCACTACCCGGGCGCGGCGACCCTGGTCGGCGACCTGGCGGACCCGGACCGCCTGTCCTGGGCCTTCTCCCACCAGTCGCTGCCGGACCGCGTGGACTCCCTGCTGCACATCGCCGGCGTCGTGGACCTGGGCCCGGTCGGCGACCTCACCCCCAAGACCTGGCGCCACCAGCTGAACGTCAACCTGATCGCCCCCGCCGAACTGACCCGGCACTTCCTGCCCCAGCTGCGCGCCGCCCGCGGGCACGTGCTGTTCGTGAACTCCGGCGCCGGGCTCACCGCCCACGCCGACTGGGGGGCGTACGCCGCCTCCAAGCACGGGCTGAAGGCCCTGGCGGACTCGCTGCGCGCCGAGGAGCACGGGAACGGAGTCCGGGTCACCTCGGTCTACCCGGGCCGCACGGCGAGCCCCATGCAGGCGAAGGTGCACCAGCAGGAGGGCAAGGAGTACGACCCCGCGCGCTGGATCGACCCCGAGTCGGTCGCCACGACGATCGTCATGGCCCTGGACCTGCCTCGGGACGCGGAGGTGAACGACCTGACGGTCCGCCCGGGCAGGTGACCGGCGCGGCGGCCGCGCCGCGTTGCATAGGCTTTGCGGGTGAGCAACAGCACTGACCACCTGTTCGGCGCGGCCACCGGCGTCGGTTCGCTGCCCGGCGGCGACGCCCGCGAGGCCGCGAAGACCGCCACCGGCTCCTTCGAGGACTTCCCGTTCCTGGCCGAACTGCCCGCCCGCGGGCCCGGCGCCGACATGATCGGGCGGACCGCCGGAATGCTCGTCGAGCTGTACGCGCGCGTGGAGCCCAGCGGGTGGCGGCTCGGCGACCGGCCCGGCCGGGACACCCGGCGGGCCCGGTCCTGGCTGGGCGAGGACCTCGACGCGCTGGAGGAGTTCACCCAGGGCTACGAGGGGCAGCTCAAGGTGCAGGCCGTGGGGCCCTGGACGCTCGCCGCCGCCATGGAGCTGCGCAACGGCGAGGCCGCGCTGTCCGATCCGGGCGCCTGCCGCGACCTCGCCGCCTCGCTCGCCGAGGGCCTGCGCGAGCATCTCGCGGAGGTACGGCGCCGGGTCCCCGGCGCCCGGGTCGTCCTCCAGCTCGACGAGCCGTCCCTGATCGCCGTGCTGCGCGGGCAGGTCAGGACCGCCAGCGGCTACCGCACGCACCGCGCCGTCGACCGGCAGGTCGTCGAGTCCACCCTGCGCGACGTCGTCGGGGTTCACGGCGAGGGCCCGGTCGTGGTGCACTCGTGCGCACCGGACGTCCCGTTCGCGCTGCTGCGCCGGGCGGGAGCGGCCGCCGTCTCCTTCGACCTCTCCCTCCTCACGGAGCGTGACGACGACGCGATCGGTGAGGCCGTGGAAGGCGGCACGCGGCTGTTCGCCGGTGTCGTCCCCGGCACGGACGGCCCGTTGTCAGACCCTGCCGGTAGCGTCATGGGTGTCAGGACGTTGTGGCGCAGGCTGGGGCTGTCACCGGGGCTTCTCGCGGAGACGGTCACGATCACGCCGTCGTGCGGACTCGCGGGCGCGTCCCCCGACTACGCGCGCAGGGCGCTGGCCCACTGCGTCCAGGCGGCGAGATCCCTCGCGGACAACCCAGAGTAACGGGAGGAAACACGGTGGCCGGCGACAAGCAGGCGGAGACGACGGCGGTGCCCGCCGAGGCCCGCGAAGAGCACGCGCAGCTGGCGGAGCAGGTCGAGGAGCACCGCTTCCGGTACTACGTGAAGGACGCTCCGGTCGTCAGCGACGCCGAGTTCGACACGCTGCTGAAGACGTTGGAGGCCCTGGAGGAGAAGTATCCGGAGCTGCGCACCCCGGACTCGCCGACCCAGAAGGTCGCGGGTTCGTACGCGACGGAGTTCACCGCGGTCGAGCACCGCGAGCGGATGCTGTCGCTGGACAACACCTTCAACGACGACGAGCTCGGCGCCTGGGTGGACCGCATCGCCCGCGAACTGGGCGAGCAGGAGTACCACTTCCTGTGCGAGCTGAAGGTCGACGGACTCGCCGTCAACCTCACCTACGAGAACGGCCGCCTCACCCGCGCGGCCACCCGCGGCGACGGCCGCACGGGCGAGGACATCACCCCGAACGTCCGCACCATCGCGGAGATCCCCGACCGCCTCGGAGGCGACGACGTCCCCGAGCTCGTCGAGATCCGCGGCGAGGTCTACTTCCCGATGGGCAAGTTCCTCGAACTCAACGAACGCCTGGTCGCCGCCGGCGACAAGCCCTTCGCCAACCCGCGCAACGCCGCCGCCGGTTCGCTGCGCCAGAAGGACCCGCGCGTCACCGCGACCCGCCCGCTGCACATGGTGGTCCACGGCATCGGGGCGCTGCGGGGCTTCTCGGGCATGACGCGGCTCTCCCAGGCCTACGACCTCCTGAAGACCTGGGGCCTGCCCACCTCCCCGCACAACCGCGTCGTCGACGACCTCCCGGGCATCAGGGAGTTCATCGCGTACTACGGCGAGAACCGCCACTCCGTCGAGCACGAGATCGACGGCGTCGTCGTCAAGCTGGACGAGATCCGGCTCCAGGGCCGCCTCGGCTCCACCGCGCGCGCCCCGCGCTGGGCCATCGCGTACAAGTACGCGCCGGAGGAGGTCAACACCAAGCTCATCGACATCAAGGTCGGCGTCGGCCGCACCGGCCGGGTCACCCCGTACGCGCAGGTCGAGCCGGTCACCGTCGCGGGCAGCGAGGTCGAGTTCGCGACCCTGCACAACCAGGAGGTCGTCAAGGCCAAGGGCGTCCTCATCGGGGACACCGTGGTCATCCGCAAGGCGGGGGACGTCATCCCGGAGATCCTCGGCCCGGTCGTCGACCTGCGGGACGGCAGCGAGCGGGAGTTCGTGATGCCGGGCGAGTGCCCCGAGTGCGGCACCCCGCTGCGGCCCATGAAGGAGGGCGACATCGACCTCCGCTGTCCCAACGCCCGTGCCTGCCCGGCCCAGTTGCGGGAGCGGGTCTCCTATCTCGCCGGCCGGGAGTGCCTGGACATCGAGCACTTCGGCGGGGTGGCCGCCGCCGCGCTCACCCGTCCGCTGGAGCCGGCCGACCCGCCGCTGGTCGACGAGGGCGACCTGTTCGACCTGACGGTCGAGAAGCTGCTGCCCATCAAGGCGTACGTCCTCGACGCCGACAGCGGCCTGCCCAAGCGCGACCCGAAGACGGGCGAGGAGAAGGTCGTCACGGTCTTCGCCAACCAGAAGGGCGAGCCGAAGAAGAACACTCTCGCTCTGCTGGCCAACATCGAGGCGGCCAAGCAGCGCCCGCTCGCGAGGTTCCTCAACGGCCTGTCCATCCGGCACGTCGGCCCCGTCGCGGCGCAGGCCCTCGCGCGCGAATTCCGCTCCGTCGACCGCATCGAACAGGCCACGGAGGAGGAGCTGGCGGCGACCGCCGGAGTCGGCCCGATCATCGCCGCGGCGCTCAAGGAGTGGTTCGCCGAGGAGTGGCACCGCGAGATCGTCCGCAAGTGGAAGGCGGCCGGAGTCCCTCTGGAGGAGCAGTCCTCCGGCGAGGACGAGGGCCCCCGTCCGCTGGAGGGCCTCACGGTCGTCGTCACCGGCACGCTGGAGAATCACACCCGGGACGGCGCCAAGGAGGCCCTGGAGAGCCGCGGCGCGAAGGTGACCGGTTCGGTGTCGAAGAAGACGTCCTTCGTCGTCGTGGGGGACAGCCCGGGGTCCAAGTACGACAAGGCGGTGCAGCTGAAGGTGCCGGTCCTGGACGAGGACGGCTTCGCCGTCCTGCTGGAACAGGGGCCGGAGGCGGCGGCCGAAGTTGCCCTGTCCACGGAGCAGTAACGGTTGAACCCGGCCCGATGGGCGCATATCAGATGCATACGGGTGGCTGGGGCGCATTCGGGCAACCGTCGACGACCGCTGCCCGTACACGCCTTCAGCGGCCTACTGTTGAGATGTGCGCCTGCCGTGCCCAGCTGCGGTCGGGGCATCCCTTCGCTCCGAGGAGCAAGGAAGGGCGAGGGGAAGGGTTTTCCAGCGCGGGGCCGTCGAGGGCAGTCGTCGGGTGACGGACCGCGTGGCGTGGGCACCGCCGGCTGTGAGAGGGACGGAATGGAACCGACCGAGAGTGCCGCCCCGCACTCACGGCTGCGCCGGACGGCCGGCGCATGGCGCGGGTGGGCGGCACGGACCGCGGATCGCCCGGGCGCGGGCACCGGGCGGGAGACCACGGACGGCGGCGCCCGGCGCGACGGCGGGCACGCCGCGGGGCCGGCCGACCCCGACCAGGAACGGCACGCTTCCTGGCCCGCGTTGCCCGCGTCGGTGGTCGCGGCCGCCGCCTTCGTCCTCGGAGCCGGCTTCTACCGGGCGTTCACCGGCGGGCACGCCCTCTTCCCGTCCGGCACCGTGGGCTGGTCCCTGGCCGTGCTGACCGGCATCATCGTCGGCCACCTGGTGGCCCTGGGCCGCGCCCGCTGGTGGGGCGGCACCGGCTCCGGCGCCGCCCTCACCCTCGCCGTGCTGCTGCTGTACGGCTGGGTGCCGGCCGGCATGGTCAGCCTCACGGTCGTCGTCCTGGTCGGTGTCGCCCGCCGGGGCCGCTGGCGCCAGGGCGTGCTGCACGGCGCGGTGGACATCCTCGGCATCGCGTCCGGTGCCCTGGTGCTGGCCGCGTTCGGCCGGATCCCGAGCGTCGAGAGACCCTGGAGCCCCGACACCTGGACGCTCTACACCGCGCCGGGCGTGGTGCTGGTCGCGGTCGCCTACCTCCTCGTCACCCGCGTGCTGCACTGGTATCTGCACGCCCCGCGCGGCGGACTGCCCACCGTCGCCCGCACCGCCCTGGTCAGACAGGGACTGGTCGCCGTCGCCCTGCTGGGCATCGCCCCGCTGGTGTGCGTGGTGGCCGTCGCCAAGCCGCTGCTGCTGCCGCTGTTCTCCATTCCGCTGATAGCCCTCGACTCCACCCTGTGGATGGCCAGGGCCCGGGCGGAGGAGCAGTTGCGCGATCCGCTGACCGGGCTGCCGAACCGGCAGTGGCTGCAGGAGCGGATCTGGACCGCGCTGGACGACGCCGAACGCATCGGCGCCCGCTCCGCGCTCATGCTGATCGACCTCGACCGGTTCCGGTCGGTGAACGACACCCTGGGGCATCTCGCCGGTGACCGGCTGCTGTTGCAGATAGCCGACCGGCTGCGGCTCGCCCTGCCGCGCGGAGCGGAGGCCGCGCGGCTCGGGGGAGACGAGTTCGCCGTCCTGCTCCCCGTCGCCGACTCCACCACGTCCGCGACCCGCGTCGCCCGCGGCCTCGTCTCGGCGCTCAGCTCACCGCTCGACCTGGACGGCCTCACCCTGGTGCTGGAGGCCAGCGCGGGCGTCGCCGTCTTCCCGGACCACGCGCTCGACGCCGAGGGGATGCTGCGCCGCGCGGACGTGGCGATGTACCAGGCGAAGAGGGACCGCACGGGCGTCGAGGTCTACGAGTCCAAACGGGACTCCAACACCCCGGACCGCCTCGGCCTCCTCGGCGACCTGCGCCGCGCCCTCGACGCGCACGAGGTCGAACTGCACTACCAGCCCAAGGTCCGCTTCGACGGACAGGTCGCCGGACTGGAGGCGCTGGTCCGCTGGGTGCACCCCGAGCGCGGGAGGGTGCCGCCCGACGAGTTCATAGCGATAGCCGAGTCCTCGGGGCTGATGCCGCACCTCACCGAGTACGTGCTGGAGACCGCGCTCGGCCAGGTGGCGCGGTGGCGCTCCCAGGGCCTGTTCGTGCCGGTCGCCGTCAACGTCTCCCCGCGCGACGTGCACACCCCCGGATTCGCCGGCTCCGTCGCCGCGCGCCTCGCCCGCCACGGCGTCCCGGCGGGTGCGCTCCAGCTGGAGATCACCGAGCACGTCCTGCTGGAGGACCCGACCCGCGCCGCCGACACCCTCGCCGCCCTCACCGGGCACGGCGTGAAGATGTCCCTCGACGACTTCGGCACCGGCTACTCCTCCCTGGTGCATCTGCGGCGGCTGCCGGTCAGCGAGCTGAAGATCGACCGCTCGTTCGTGGCCCGGCTCGCGGTGGACGCCGAGGACGCGGAGATCGTGCGCTGCACGGTCGACCTGGCGCACTCCCTCGGCCTGCTGGTCGTCGCCGAGGGCGTCGAGGACGACGAGACGTGGGAGCGGCTGCGCGATCTGCGCTGCGACGCCGTTCAGGGCTGGCTGGTGGCCGCCGCCATGCCCCCCGAGGAGACGACCGCCTGGCTGCGGGCGCGCGGCTCGCGCGGCTGGCAGCGCCCGAGGGCGGCGCTCCCGGCCGCCGAGTGACCCGGTGACGCCCTGAGCAGCTCCCGCGGGTGCCGCACGGAAACCGATGCACGGGCACGGCCCCCCGACCCATAGGATTGGGGGCTAGTCGTCACATGCCCGTCTGTCGCGCGACGCCCGGCACGCACGCTCGCCGCGTTGCCGAATCGCCCACGTGGCTCCGCCACGAGGGCGCTCCGGCGCCTTGCGATCGCACGCACCGGACGACGCGCGACCCGCCCTTCGGGCGGACGACGGGAATGTGACGACTAGCCCCCCGCCAAACCACACACACTCACCCAGAGGATCGCTGCATGCCTGGCATCACGCGCGAGGAGGTCGCCCACCTCGCCCGGCTGGCGCGTCTGGAGCTGAAGCCCGAAGAGCTCGACCACTTCGCGGGACAGCTGGACGACATCATCGGCGCGGTCGCCCGCGTCAGTGAGGTCGCCGACCAAGACGTACCGCCGACCTCGCACCCGCTCCCGCTGACGAACGTCATGCGCGAGGACGAGGTCCGTCCCTCGCTCACCCCCGAGCAGGCGCTCTCCGGCGCCCCGGCCCAGGAGCAGCAGCGTTTCAAGGTGCCGCAGATCCTGGGGGAGGACTAACCGCCATGACGGACAACGTCAACATCATCAAGCTCACCGCCGCCGAGACCGCCGCGAAGATCGCCTCCGGCGAGCTGACGGCCGTCGAGGTCACCGAGGCCCACCTGGCCCGGATCGAGGCCGTCGACGAGAAGGTGCACGCCTTCCTGTACGTCGACCGCGAGGGTGCCCTCGCGCAGGCCCGCGCCGTCGACGAGAAGCGGGAGCGCGGCGAGAAGCTGGGCCCGCTGGCCGGCGTCCCCCTCGCGCTGAAGGACATCTTCACCACCGAGGGCGTGCCCACGACCGTCGGCTCGAAGATCCTCGAGGGCTGGATCCCGCCGTACGACGCGACGCTCACCAAGCGGCTGAAGGCCGCCGACGTCGTCATCCTCGGCAAGACCAACATGGACGAGTTCGCCATGGGGTCCTCCACCGAGAACAGCGCCTACGGCCCGACCGGCAACCCCTGGGACCTCACCAAGATCCCCGGCGGCTCCGGCGGCGGCTCCTCCGCCGCGCTCGCCTCCTTCCAGGCGCCCCTCGCCATCGGCACGGACACCGGCGGCTCCATCCGCCAGCCGGCCGCCGTCACCGGCACGGTCGGCGTCAAGCCGACGTACGGCGCGGTGTCCCGGTACGGCATGGTCGCCTTCTCCAGCTCGCTGGACCAGGGCGGTCCCTGTGCCCGTACGGTCCTCGACGCGGCCCTGCTGCACGAGGTCATCGCCGGGCACGACCCGATGGACTCCACCTCCATCGACGCCCCCGTCCCGCCGGTCGTCGAGGCCGCCCGCAACGGCAGCGTGCGGGGCATGCGCGTCGGCGTGGTCAAGCAGTTCCGCGGCGAGGGCTACCAGGCCGGCGTCATCCAGCGCTTCGACGAGTCCGTCGAACTGCTGAAGGAACTCGGCGCCGAGATCGTCGAACTGGACTGCCCGTCCTTCGACCTGGCGCTGTCGGCGTACTACCTGATCGCGCCCTCGGAGTGCTCCTCCAACCTCGCCCGCTTCGACGGCCTGCGCTACGGCCTGCGGACCGGCGACGACGGCACGCACTCCGCCGAGGAGGTCACCTCGCTGACCCGTGAGGCGGGCTTCGGCCCCGAGGTGAAGCGCCGCATCATGCTCGGCACGTACGCCCTGTCGAGCGGCTACTACGACGCGTACTACGGCTCCGCCCAGAAGGTCCGCACGCTCATCACGCGCGACTTCGAGAAGGCCTTCGAGCAGGTCGACGTGATCGTCTCGCCGACGACGCCGACCACCGCCTTCCCGATCGGCGAGCGCGCCGACGACCCGATGGCGATGTACCTCGCCGACCTGTGCACCATCCCGACGAACCTCGCGGGCAACGCCGCCATGTCGCTGCCCTGCGGTCTGGCCCCGGAGGACAACCTCCCGGTCGGCCTGCAGATCATCGCCCCGGCACTGAAGGACGACCGGCTCTACAAGGTCGGTGCGGCCGTCGAGGCGGCCTTCGTGGAAAGGTGGGGCCACCCGCTGATCGAGGAGGCTCCGTCGCTGTGAGCAAGGCAATGTCGAAGGCCAAGGGCTTCAAGAAGTCGAAGTCCGGTCTGTACCTGTCCATGGCCACCACCGCGTTCGGTGCGGTCAACGTCGTCAAGCAGGCCAAGAAGGCCCGCGGGGAGAGCGACACGCTGCGTCTGATCGACGCCGCCGTCTCCGCCACCGCGATCGTCACCGGCCTCGCCATCCTCTACCGCGAGCTGAAGCGGCTGGGCGACGACGACGTCCTGCTGGGCTGAGAGGGAAGTTTCACCGTGACCACCACGACCGACCTGGTGTCGTACGAGGACGCACTCGCGTCGTACGACCCCGTCATGGGCCTCGAGGTCCATGTCGAACTCGGCACCAAGACCAAGATGTTCTGCGGTTGCTCGACCGCGCTCGGCCAGGACGCCAACACGCAGACCTGCCCGGTCTGCCTCGGCCTGCCGGGCGCGCTCCCGGTCGTCAACGCGACCGGTGTCGAGTCCGCCATCAAGATCGGCCTCGCGCTGAACTGCGAGATCGCCGAATGGTGCCGTTTCGCCCGGAAGAACTACTTCTATCCGGACATGCCGAAGAACTTCCAGACCTCTCAGTACGACGAGCCGATCGCCTTCAACGGCTACCTCGACGTGCAGCTGGAGGACGGGGAGACCTTCCGCGTCGAGATCGAGCGCGCCCACATGGAGGAGGACACCGGCAAGTCGACGCACGTCGGCGGCGCCACCGGCCGTATCCACGGCGCGTCCCACTCCCTGCTGGACTACAACCGCGCCGGCATCCCGCTCATCGAGATCGTCACCAAGCCGATCGAGGGCGCCGGCGAGCGCGCCCCCGAGGTCGCCAAGGCGTACGTGCGTGAGCTGCGCGAGGTCATCAGGGCGCTCGGCGTCTCCGAGGCCCGTATGGAGATGGGCCAGATGCGCTGCGACGTGAACCTGTCGCTGCGCCCGCACGGCACCGAGAAGTTCGGCACCCGCTCGGAGACGAAGAACGTCAACTCGCTGCGGTCCGTGGAGCGCGCGGCCCGTTTCGAGATCCAGCGGCACGCGGCCGTGCTGTCGTCCGGCGGCACGATCGTGCAGGAGACCCGGCACTTCCACGAGGACACGGGGTCGACGACCTCGGGCCGCGTGAAGGAGGAGGCCGAGGACTACCGGTACTTCCCCGAGCCGGACCTGGTGCCGGTCGCCCCCTCGCGCGAGTGGGTCGAGAAGATCCGGGCGGCCCTGCCCGAACTCCCGCTGGCCCGCCGCACCCGGCTGCTGGCCGAGTGGGGCGTCTCCGCCACCGACATGCAGGCGATCCTCAACGCCGGCGCGCTGGACCTGATCGTCGCCACGATCGACGCCGGTGCCGACGCGGCCTCCGCCCGCAAGTGGTGGATGGGCGAGCTGGCCCGCAGCGCCAACGAGTCCGGCAAGGCGCTCGACGAGCTCTCCATCACCCCCGAGCAGGTCGCCCGGGTCACCGAGCTCGTCGCCAAGGGCGACCTGAACGACAAGCTCGCGCGTCAGGTCATCGAGGGCGTCCTCGCGGGCGAGGGCACCCCGGACGAGGTCGTCGACAAGCGCGGTCTGAAGGTCGTCTCCGACGAGGGCGCCCTGACGACCGCCGTCGAGGAGGCCATCGCCGGCAACCCGGGCATCGCGGACAAGATCCGCGGTGGCAAGGTCGCCGCCGCCGGCGCCCTGGTCGGCGCGGTCATGAAGGCCACCCGCGGTCAGGCCGACGCGGCCCGCGTCAAGGAGCTGATCCTGGAGAAGCTGGGCGTCACCGAGGGCTGAGCCCGCGGCAGGACACCCCGAGGGGGACGCACCGGCATCCGGTGCGTCCCCCTCGTCGTCACAGGCGGCGCCCCACCACACGGACGAAGCCCAGCGTGCGCCCTTCGTCCCGGCGCACCATCTCGGCGACCTGGCGGGCCATCGTGCGGTGGAACTCCTCGGGGCTCTCCTCGGCAACCACCTCGCACCACAGCAGCCAGTCCCGCCAGCCGTCGTCCAGCCAGTCGGCGGCCTCGACCTCCACGGCACCGCTGCGGGTCCAGTGGCGCCGCCACCAGGCCGCGCTGTGGAAGCACCAGTACGCGGGCTCCCAGTACGGCCGCAGGTGCTCCGGCGGCTCCACGCCGTCCAGCTCCTCGCGCAGCGCGGGGACGACGACGCCGATCCGTCCGCCGGGACGCAGCAGCCGGGTCAGGGTGGGCAGGTAGAGATCGTCGGTGCCGAAGTACTGGTAGGCGTCGACGCTCACGATCGTGTCGAAGCAGCCGTCGGCGAACGGCAGGTCGTGCGCCTCGGCCTTGACGGGCAGCACCCGGTCGGCGAAACCGGCCTCGGCGACGCGGCGCGCGTTGTCGCCGGGCTCGATCCACAAGTCGGCGGCGGTGACCTGAGCGCCGTACTCCCTGGCCAGGAAGACGGAGGTCATGGCCCGGCCGCAGCCCAGGTCGAGGACGCGGGCGTCCGGGCGCAGGGCGTCCAGGCCGAGGGCGGGCGCCAGCCACTCCAGCAGCCAGAGGGCGTTCGGCCCCATCTGGTTGTCGACGACCCAGCGGGGGTCGTAGTGGTTCGCGCGGGTGTAGCGGGGGTGGGTCAACCGTTCGGTGAGGTGCTCGCTCGAGGGGTCCATGTATTCCTGTCCAGAGAAGTTCCCGGTGTGCCAGGGCGATTCTGTGAGAGGCACCACCTGCGACGACACAATCGCCGTTACTGTGCTGTGACCTTCCTCCCATTGCTGTGAACAACCCCACGATCGCGGCAAACGATCATTTTCAACTGCAAGAGTTGCTTCACATCGCTCATGCGTTCTTTGCGGGCTGTTCACTCCATGAACGACTGTTCCCGGTCAAAGATCCACACATCGTCCCCCTGGGAGCACGTCCGTGGCAGCTCTTGCACGCTGGTGTGTCCAACGCCGCCTCGTCACCGTACTGCTCTGGCTTCTCGCCTTCGGCGGGGTGACCGCGGCCGCCGCCGTCACGGGCTCCGCGTACTCCAACGACTACGAGGTCCCCGGCACCGAGTCGGGCCGCGCCACCCAGCTGCTGCAGGAGGGCTTCCCCGGCCTCGGCGGCGACACCGACAGCATCGTCTGGCACACCACGTCCGGCACCGTCCGCGCCGGCGCCGTCGAACAGACCATGACCCGCACCCTGGACGACATCGCGCACCTGCCCGGCGTCGCGTCCGTGGACGGCCCCTACGGCAAGCAGGGCGCCGCCCGGATCAGCGAGGACGGGCACACCGCCTACGCCACCGTCACCTTCGACGACGGCGCCGAACACCTCGACGCGGGCGAGGCCCGCGCCGTCGTGGACACCGCGAAGGCCGCGGAGACCGACGGACTCCAGGTCGAACTCGGCGGGTCCGCCGTCGCCCTCACCGAGTCACCGGGCGGGCACACCGCCGAGATCGTCGGCGTGGCCGTCGCCGCCGTCGTGCTCTTCCTCGCCTTCGGCTCGCTCGCCGCCTCGCTGCTGCCCATCGCCACCGCCCTGGTGAGCGTCGGCACCGCCTACGCGGGGATCGCCCTCCTCGGGCACGCCATGACGGTCGCCGACTTCGCCCCCATGCTCGGCATGCTCGTCGGGCTCGGCGTCGGCATCGACTACGCCCTGTTCATCGTCACCAGACACCGCCGCGGCCTCAAACGCGGCCTGCCCGTGACCGAGTCGATCACCAACGCGGTGGCCACCACCGGGCGCGCGGTGGTGTTCGCGGGTGCCACGGTGTGCATAGCCCTGCTCGGCATGCTGATCCTGCGGCTGAGCTTCCTCAACGGCGTGGCGATCGCCGCCTCCCTGACCGTCGTCCTCACCGTCGCGGCCTCCGTGACCCTGCTGCCCGCGCTGCTGTCCCTCATCGGCATGCGCGCCCTCAGCCGCCGCGAGCGGCGCCGGCTGGCCGAGCACGGCCCCCAGCCCGAACTGCCCACCGGGCTCGCCGCCCGCTGGTCCGCCTTCGTGGAACGCCACCCCAAGGCGCTCGGCGCGCTCGCCCTCGCCGTCATCGCCGTCCTCGCCCTGCCCACCCTGGGGCTGCGCCTCGGCACCTCCGACCAGGGCAACAACCCGGCCGGCTCCACCACCCGCCAGGCCTACGACCTCCTCGCCGACGGCTTCGGACCCGGCGTCAACGGGCCGCTCACCCTCGTCACCGAGGTCGGCGGCGCCGAGGACAAGCTCGCCCTGGACAACCTCGACGCCACCCTGCGCGCCACCGAGGGCGTCGCCGCGGTGACCCCGGTGACGTACAACGCGCGCAGCGACACCGCCTATCTCACCGTGGTCCCCGAGTCGTCGCCGCAGTCCCACCGCACCAGCGACCTCGTGGACAGGCTGCGCGACGACGTCCTGCCACGCGCCGAGACCGGCACCTCCCTGGACGTGCAGGTCGGCGGGATGACGGCCGGTTACGACGACTTCGCCGACGTGATCGTCGGCAAGCTCCCCCTCTTCGTCGGCGCCGTCATCGGCCTCGGCTGTCTGCTGCTCCTGTTCGCCTTCCGGTCCGTCGGCATCCCGCTGAAGGCCGCCGTGATGAACGTGGCCGCCGTGGCCGCCGCCTTCGGTGTCGTCGTCACCGTGTTCCAGTGGGGCTGGGGGAGCGAGCTGCTGGGACTGGGCCGGGCCGGGCCGATCGAGCCCTTCCTCCCCGTGATCATGGTGTCCGTGCTCTTCGGGCTCTCCATGGACTACCAGGTCTTCCTGGTCAGCCGGATGTACGAGGAGTGGCTGGAGACCGGCGACAACCGGCGGGCCGTCCGCGTGGGCCTCGCCGAGACCAGCCGGGTGATCAACTCCGCCGCGGTCATCATGATCTCCGTGTTCCTCGCCTTCGTCCTCAGCGGCGACCGCGTGATCGCCATGTTCGGCATCGCCCTGGCGGCCGCCGTCGCCCTGGACGCGTTCGTGCTGCGCACCCTCCTCGTCCCCGCCCTCATGCACCTCCTCGGCGGCGCCAACTGGTGGCTGCCGCGCTGGCTCGACCGGCGCATGCCCCGCATCAGCATCGAGCCGCCCGAGTGCCGGGCCGCCCATGAGAGGCTCACCGACGTCGTGGCGGAACTCGAGAAGGAGCAGAGGGACGATGTACGCGATATCCCTGGGTGACGACGGAGCCGAGCTGAGGCCGCTGGAACCGTGGCACGCCGACGAGTTCCTGGCCCACCTGGAGCGCGGCCGGGAGTTCATCGGACGGTTCATCCCGTTCGGCTCGACCGCCACCGACCCGGCGTCCGCCCGCGCGACGCTCCAGCGGTACGCCGACCTGCGCGCCGCGGACAGTGCCTCGTACCACGGCATCTGGCTGGACGGGAAGCTCGTCGGCGGTGTCCTCACGCTGCACTTCGACGCCGCGGCCGGCACCTGCGAGGTCGGGTGCTGGCTGGAGCCCGCCGCGACCGGGCGCGGCCTCGTCACCCGCGCCATGCGGGTGCTCATCGACTGGGCCGTCGAGGAACGCGGCATCCACCGCGTCGAATGGGTCGCCGCCGCCGGCAACACCGCCAGCCTGGACGTCGCCCGCCGCCTCGGCATGACCCGGGACGGCGTCCGCCGTGAGGCCCACCTCTATGGTGGGATGCGCCACGACCTGGAGATCTGGTCGATCCTCGCCCCGGAGTGGCGCGAAGCACGCGTGCGTACCGCGCACAGCGATCATTAAGACACCTCTCAGGAAGCGTCCGTACGGTGCCAGACATGGGAACGAAGACAGTGGACGAGACCGTGGCCGCGGCCAAGACCGACGACGAGACCGTGGACGCCACCGAGGCGGCCGAGGCCCAGGCCGACGCCGTCGCCGGTGACGAGCCCGAGGAGGTGGCCGCCGAGGCGACGGAAGCGGCGCCCTCCTTCGTCGGCCAGGGCGCCGCCGCGGTGGTCTCCGCCGCGCTCGGCCTCGTGTCCCTGACCGGCGGCTGGATCGGCACGGTCGCCGCCGCCCGCGAGACGCTCATCGGCCAGCTGGAGACGTCGTCCCAGGCGAACGTGGCCACGCAGATCAAGGCGGTCTACGGGAACGCCTGGCAGACCTCCGCGCTGGTGGCCGGCCTGTTCGCGGTGGTCGCACTGGTCGTCGGCGTCGTGGTGCTCGCCCGGCCCGCGTTCGGGGCCCCCGGCCGGCCGCAGCCCGCCTGGATCAAGTCGGTCGCCTGGGGCGGTGTCGCCCTCGGCGTGATCGGCCTGCTCCTGGCCGTCCTCAAGTACACCGACGCGCTGCTCGGCCTGCCCTCGGCGGGCTGAGTCACCGCGGATCGAAGGGGCCTCAGGGGCCGCCGTAAGCACCTTAGACGGCGCCCTGAGGCCCCTTCGCCATGTCTAAGGCACCCGCAGGCCCGGCAAGATGCGGAACTCTCCCGATGTGGCGGACCCCCCTGGGAGACGAAGGTGGAGACATCGCAGAAAGCGATGACAGCCGGGATCCACCAGGGGGAGACCACCATGTTCGACCACGAGATGCACCACCTCCGCACCGACGATCTGATCCGCCAGGCCGAGCACGAGCGCCTGGTCCGCGAGGCCGTCCGGGTCCGCCGCGCCGAGCGGCGCGCCGCCCGGCGCCCCGCACGGAACGCGGAGGACACGCCCTCGCATACCGCCCACCCCGGCCACCGGCGAGCCGCACGCCCCGCGTGAGGCCGCCGGAGGCCGGGCCCGGGCCCGGCACCGGGAAAACCGGTGCCGTGCCACCCGCGCCGCGTGCGATGCTCGGGCCTGTGGAGAGCCGCTCCGTAAGTCCCGTGTTCGTCGGCCGCACAACCGAGTTGGAG
The DNA here is from genome assembly GCF_001509795.1 of Streptomyces sp. NRRL WC-3605. Classification (GTDB taxonomy): domain Bacteria; phylum Actinomycetota; class Actinomycetes; order Streptomycetales; family Streptomycetaceae; genus Streptomyces; species Streptomyces viridochromogenes. The sequence continues at coordinate 69,114 of NZ_LLZN01000047.1, forward strand.
ACGTTGGACGACGCGCTCGCCCGTGCCACCACGGGCGAGCCGCAGGCGTTGGTCATCGGTGGTGAGGCCGGCGTCGGCAAGACCCGCCTCGTCGAGGAGTTCGCGACCGCGGCCGCCCGCGCGGGCGCCGTCGTGGCCCTCGGCGGCTGCGTCGAGATCGGCGCCGACGGCCTGCCGTTCGCCCCCTTCTCCACCGCACTGCGCGCCCTGCGCCGCCAACTGCCCGAGGAACTGGCCGCGGCCGCCGCCGGACAGGAGGACGAGCTGGCGCGCCTGCTGCCCGAGGTGGGGGAGACCCCCGCCGGGCTCGGCGCCGACCGCTCCGGCGAGGAGGGCATGGCCCGCCTCTTCGAACTGACTGCCCGCCTCCTGGAGCGCCTCGCCGCCCACCGCACGGTCGTCGTCGCCCTGGAGGACCTCCACTGGGCCGACGCCTCCACCCGGCACCTGCTCACCTACCTCTTCCGCACCCTGCGCACCGGCCGCCTCGTCGTCCTCGCCACCTACCGCAGCGACGACATCCACCGCCGGCACCCGCTGCGCCCGCTCCTCGCCGAACTCGACCGGCTGCGCACCGTCCGCCGCATCGAGCTGGGCCGCTTCACCCGCGACGAGGTCGGCTGCCAGATCGCCGGCATCCTCGCCCGCCAACCCGACCCGGCCCAGGTCGACGCGATCTTCGAACGCTCCGACGGGAACGCCTTCTTCGTCGAGGAACTCGCCGTCGCCGCCCACGAGGGCGGCTGCACCGGCCTCACCGACTCCCTGCGCGACCTGCTCCTCGTCCGCGTCGAACGGCTGCCCGAGAGCGCCCAGCGGATCGCCCGGCTCGTCGCCGAGGGCGGCTCCACCGTCGAGTACCGGCTGCTCGCCGCCGTCGCCGACCTCGCCGAGGACGATCTGATCGAGGCGCTGCGGGCCGCCGTCAACGCCAGCATCCTCACCGTCGCGCCCGGCGACGACGGCTACCGCTTCCGGCACTCCCTCGTCCGCGAGGCCGTCGCCGACGATCTGCTGCCCGGCGAACGCTCCCGTCTCAGCCGCCGCTACGCCGAGGCTCTCGAAGCCGACCCGACGCTCGTCCCGGCCGGCGAGCGCGTGATGCGGCTGGCCAGCTACTGGTACCACGCGAACGAACCGGCCAAGGCCCTGCCCGCCGTCCTCGACGCCGCCGTCACCGCCCGCCGCCGGCGCGCCCACTCCGAGCAGCTCCGGCTGCTGGAACGCGCGATGGAACTGTGGGACGCCACCCCCGCCGACATCCGCGCCACCCTGCGCCCCGTCGACTACACCGAGGCCTACCCGCCTCCCCTGGCCGCGCGGAGCGGCGCCTCCACCGAACCCGCCGCCGCCCCGCTGCGCTACCTCGACCTGATGGCCGAGGCGGCCGTCGCCGGACGCCGTTGCGGGGAGCGCGAACGCGCCCTGAAGATCACCAAGCGGGCCCTGCACCTGCTGGAGGAGGACCACGACCCGCTGCGCGCCGCCTGGTTCTGGATCCAGCGCTCCCGGCTGGTGCAGGCCCTGGCCCGTGGGGACGGCTGGAAGGAGATCGGCACCGCCCAGGACCTCGTCCGCGGCCTGCCCCCGTCCGAGGTGCACGCCGAGGTGCTCGCCACCGCCGCCAGCTGGTCCATGCTGCGCGACCCCGGCCCCGACGCCGTGTCCGCCGCCGAGCGGGCCGTGGAGTACGCGCGCATGGTGGGCGCCGAGGACATCGAGCTGAACGCCCGCCTGACCCTCGGCGGACTCATGGTCGAGGCCGGGGACGGCGCCGGGCTCGACCAGATGCACGAGGTCAAGGAAGCGGTACTGGAACGCGGCCTCATCTCCGTGGTGGGCCGCAGCCATGTGAACCTGCCGTCCGTCCTGGAAGGCGTCGGCCGCTCGGCGGAGGCCGTCGCCATCCTCCGCGAGGGACTGCGGCTCACCCAGGAGTGGGGCCTGCGCGACTCCGAGGCCTGGGTGTGGGTGAACCTCGCCGAGTCCCTGGTCTCCCTCGGCCGCTGGGACGAGGCGGCCGAGGCCGCCGTCGGCGCCCAGCGTGCCAGCCAGTCCGCCAAGCCGCGCGGCGGCGCCGCCAAACGCCTGGCCCAGCTCGCGCTCGACCGCGGCGAGACCGCCGAGGCCGCCCGCCACCTCGCCGCCGCGCGCGCCTCCTACGGCACCCACGACCCGATGCCCCAGCACAACCTCCCCATGTCCCACCTCGCCCTCGGGATAGCCGCCGCGGAGGGCCGCCTCCTCGACGCCCGCGCGGAGGCCGACCGGGTCCTCGACGCCGGCTTCCCGCCCGGCACCCAGCGCTACGTCTGGCCCTTGCTCCTGGACGCCGCCGTCGCCGAGGCCGACGCCCGCGCCGTGCCGTCGCCCGGTGGACGTGACGGACGCAGCGCCTTCCTGGGGCGCCTCTTCGACGCCGTCCGCACCCTCGCCACGGGGGCGCCCGTCTGGCTCGCCTACGACCGGTGGACCCGCGCGGAGCTCGCCCGGGCCGAGGACCGTACCGACCCCGACACCTGGTCCGACGTGGTCACCGCCTTCGAGTCCCTGGAACGCCCCTACGACCTCGCCCGGGTCCGCCACCGCCTGGCAGAGGCGCTGCTGAGCGCGGGCGGCGACGACGAGCGCGCCCGCGCCACGGAACTGCTCCGGCTCACCCGGGCCACGGCCGTCCACCTGGGCGCCCGCCCGCTCGCCGAGGCCACGACCCTGCTGGCCCAGCGGGCCCGCCTGAGCCTCACCACCGCCCCGCCCCCCGCCGGCCCGGCCGACACCCTCGGCCTCACCAGCCGCGAGCGCGATGTGCTGCGCCTGGTCTCCGCGGGCCGCACCAATCGCCAGATCGCCGAGGAGCTCTTCATCTCCCCGAAGACCGCGAGCGTCCACGTGTCGAACATCCTGGGCAAGCTCGGCGTCTCCGGCCGGGGCGAGGCCGCCGCGGTGGCGCACCGGCTGAGGCTGTTCCCGGTGGAGACGCTCACCTCCACAACGCGGGCCTGAGGCATACGCTCTAAAGGACGCCGGTCGTAGGAGGTCCTGTGTTCAACGCGTTCGAAGAGCTCTTCGCGCCGGGCCGGAAGCACGAGCGCGACGAACAGAAACGCCTGGAACTCTCCCGCGAGGACGTCGGGGACAACGACCCCGGCCGCGGGCCGATAGACCTCGCCTCCGGAAAGGTCGTCGTACGGCGTACGGAGCCGGCGCCCCCCGAGGAGGACGACGAGGACGGCGGTCGCCTCAGCTCACCTTGAGCTCCAGGATGCGGTCGTCACCGGCCTTGGGGTCGCCCCTTCCGTCGGTGTTGCTCGTCACCAGCCACAGCCTGTCGCCGCCCGCCGCCACGACCGTCCGCAGCCGGCCGTACTCGCCCTTCAGGAAGGGCTGGGGGTCGGCCGACGCCTTGACGCCGTCGAGCGGGACGCGCCACAGGGTCCGTCCCTTCAGCCCCGCCATCCACAGGGAGCCCTTGGCGTGGGCCAGCCCGCTGGGGGAGGCGTCGTCGGTGGCCCACTGGGCCAGCGGACTGTGGAAGTCCTTGTCGTCGGTCATGCCCTCGGCCTCGGGCCAGCCGTAGTTGTCGCCGGGCTTGATCGCGTTCAGCTCGTCCCAGGTGTCCTGACCGAACTCCGAGGCGAACAGGCGCTGTTCACGGTCCCAGGCCAGGCCCTGCACATTGCGGTGGCCGTAGGAGTACACCGGGGAGTCCGGGAACGGGTTGCCCGGGGCCGGCTCTCCCTCGGGGGTCATCCGCAGGATCTTGCCGCCCAGCGACTTCCTGTCCTGGGACAGCCCGGTGTCTCCGCTCTCGCCGGTGCCCGCGTACAGCATCCGGTCCGGGCCGAAGCCGATCCGACCGCCGTTGTGGATGTAGCCCTTGGGTATGCCCTTGAAGATCGTGTCCGGGGCGCCCAGCTGCTCGCCGGCGGGCCGCCCGGCGTCGTACAGCATCCGCACGATGCGGTTGTCCGAGGCGGAGGTGAAGCAGGCGTAGATCATGCGGTCGGCCGCGAAGTCCGGGGACAGCGCTATCCCCAGCAGCCCGCCCTCGCCGGCCGGCGACACCCCGGGCACCTCGCCCAGCTCGGTCTTCCTCCCGGTCTTCGGGTCGACACGGGTGATCGTGGCCTCGTCGCGGGAGGACACCAGCAGGTCGCCGCCCGGGATCGGGGCCAGGCCCCAGGGGGTCTTCAGGCCCTCGGTGACCGTGCGCACCACGGACACCGTGCCCTTCGCGGGCGGGGTCGCGGTCGCCCGCGCGCTCGGCGGCGCCCCGGAGCCGGCAGTGGCGCTCGGAGTCACGCCCCCGTTCTTCCCCGGCGCGTCACCGTCGCCGGACGAGCATCCGGCCGTCAGCAGGAGTGCGGCGGCGGCCAACACGGCCGACACGGCTCGATGTTGCACGATCACGGTCCCTTCGACGCGGCGGGTCTCACTCTTCATACACCGCCCGGGCCCCACGGGTTCCCGATCTCCTGGGACCGGTTCACCGATCATCGATCACGGGTTGCGGGGTTCGGCCCGCCGGGGCGGCCCCGCCGTCAGTCCCAGGATCCCCGTGCCCTGGGCAGCTCCGCCACCTCGGCCAGGTCCTCGCTCGTCAGCCGCAGCCCCTCGGCCCCGGCGTTCTCCGTGACCCAGCGCTCCCGCTTCGCCCCCGGCACCGGCACCACGTGCCGCCCCTGCGCCAGGACCCACGCCAGCGCCACCTGCGCCGGCGTCACCCCGTCGCCGTGCCGGGCCGCTATCCGGCGCAGCCCCACCACGATCGGCTGGTTCGCCGCCATCATCTCGGCGGTGAAGCGGGGGTGCCGGGCGCGCACGTCGTCGGGCTCGAAGCCCTGGCCCGGGGTGAGGGTGCCGGTCAGGAAGCCGTTGCCCAGCGGCATCGCGGCCAGGAAGCCGACCCCGCGGGCCTCGCACCACGGCAGCAGCGTCTCCAGCGCCTCGGGCGACCACACCGACAGCTCGGCCTGCACCGCGCTCACCGGGAAGACCTGCTGCACCCGCTGGAGCTGGCGGATCGTGGCGTCGTGCAGGCGTGCGCCGGACCGCCGTCCGCCGCGGGCGCCGACCGCGCACAGCCCCAGCGCCCGCACCTTGCCGGCCCGCACCAGCTCGGCCATCGCGCCCCAGGTCTCCTCGACGGGCACCTCCGGGTCGGCGCGGTGCAGCTGGTACAGGTCGATGACGTCCGTCTGCAGCCGGCGCAGCGAGGCGTCACACGCCCTTCTCACGTAGCCGGGGCGGCCGTTGGCCACGATGTGCTGCTCACCGACCAGCAGGCCGACCTTGGTCGACACGAAGGCGTCCGGCCGCCGCTCCTTCAACACCCGCCCCACCAGCAGCTCGTTGGTGAACGGGCCGTACATGTCGGCCGTGTCCAGCAGCGTCGTGCCCAGATCGAGAGCGCGGTGCGCCGTTCTCAGCGACTCCTCGCCCCGCTGCCGAGACGAGCTGTAGGCCCAGCTCATCGGCATGCAGCCGAGGCCGACGGCTCCCACCGCGAGTGCGCCCGCGCCGATCGTCCTGCGCTCCACCTGGCCGTGACCCTCCCTCTTCCGGCACCCCAACCTAACCTCTGCACACCAGTTCGCCTGACATAGCCTCCAGGCATGACTGCTGACGTGTGGCTCCCCTTCCGGCCGGACGACATCGACGGCCTTCCCGCAGGTCCGGCGTACCGCTTCTGGGACGGCGACAAGGACTACCCCGCCGATCCCGCGGACTGCGCGTTCTACGTCGTGCCCTATATGAAGGCGTCCGCGGTCGGGCAGCGCCCTCTGCCCGAGATGGCCGCCGTGGAGGTCGTGCAGACGCTGTCCGCCGGCACCGACCACGTGGAGCCGGGCCTCAAGCACCTGCGGCCCGGCGTGCGCCTGTGCAACGCGCGCGGGGTGCACGAGGCGAGCACCTCCGAACTCACGCTCGCGCTGATCCTCGCGTCCCTGCGCGGCATCCCCGACTTCGTGCGGGCGCAGGAGAAGGGGGAGTGGCGCGGCGGATTCCGGCCCGCGCTCGCCGACAAGAACGTGCTCATCGTGGGATACGGCTCGATCGGCGCCGCCATCGAGGACCGGCTCGTCCCCTTCGAGGTGGCGCGGGTGGCGCGCGTCGCGCGCTCGGCGCGCACCACGGCGCGCGGCCCCGTGCATCCACTCACCGATCTGTCCGCCCTGCTCCCCGACGCGGACGTCGTCATCCTGTCCACGCCCCTCACGGAGGCCACCCGGCACCTGGTCGACGCCGGTTTCCTCGCCCGCATGAAGGACGGCGCGCTCCTGGTCAACGTCGCCCGCGGCGGCGTCGTGGACACGAAGGCCCTGCTCGCGGAGGTGGAGACCGGCCGCATCACGGCGGCCCTGGACGTCACCGACCCCGAGCCGCTCCCGCCGGCGCACCCCCTGTGGCGGGCTCCCGGCGTCCTGATCAGTCCGCACGTCGGAGGACCCACCTCGGCGTTCCTGCCGCGCGCGAAGCGGTTGCTGGTGGACCAGTTGACTCGTTGGGTGAACCGGGAGCCCTTGCGGAACGTGATCCTTACGACGGGCGCGAACCGCGCGTGACGCCCACCGGCCGACCGCGCGCGGGGTGACGCGCACGCCGCCACGCAACAAGCCGGAAATCCGCTTCGAGTACCGTCCGCAACCCTTCGGAAGCGGTCCGTACGCGCATATGCGCTGGTCGTCACGGAGAGTAGAGATGCTATGTCCCTGAGTGACGAGACTGGTGTATCGTCCGGACAGGGGCTGCGCCGCGCACCGTTCGGCGCCGGGGACGGACAGACCAGATGTATGAGGGGGGCGACGGGCGATGCACGGCCTATGGACGATCGATCCGACGCTGCGGGAGCGCCGACGGCGACCCTGGCGGACGGCCGCCCGCGGACGCGGCCACCAAGGCGGTCACGGCTGCCGTCACGGTCAGCAACAACGCGGGCCCGGCGGCCGGAGGCGGCAGACCCGCCCGCCCCACCGGGACCCGCGGGACCCGCGAGCGGCGCACACCGGGAGGGACCGGTGAGCTCGCCACCGCCCTCCCCGACGCGCGTCGACGGAGTGCGGAACCGGCGCACACCGCGGCTGACCCTGCCGAGCCCTCTGTTCGGCTCGGCCCTCGCCCAGCAGTGCGTGCTGGCCCTGGTGTGCGCGGCCTACGCCGTCGGGGCCGCGGTCGGCTGGGGCTCGGAGCGACTCGCCCTGATCATGGGGGACTTCGGGCTGGCCGCGGCCGCGGCCGTGGCCGCTGTCTCCTGCTTCCGCTACGCCCGCAGCCGCCGCATCCGCTTCCGGCCCGCCTGGCTGCTGTTCGCGCTCTCCTCTGCGATGGCCGCCCTCGGCAACCTGGTCTGGGGGTGGTACGAGGTCGTCCTGGAGCGGCCCGTGCCGACCCCCTCGTACGCCGACGGGTTCTTCCTGTGCTTCGCGCCGCCCGCCATCGTCGGCCTCCTGGTGCTCGCCAAACGGCCCGTGACCAAGGCCGGCTGGGTCTGCCTGGGCCTGGACGCCTGGCTGATCGGCGGCTCGCTGCTGACGCTGGCCTGGAGCCTCGCCCTCGCCCAGGCCGCCAAGTCCGAGGGCCCGAGCGTCGCGCACACCGCGCTCTCGCTCGCCTACCCGCTGCTGGACATCGCCCTGGTCAGCATGGTGCTCGCCCTGCACTTCCGGCGCTCCTCGACCAACCGCACCGCGATCAACACCGCGATCGGCGCGCTGGCCCTGACCGTGATGTGCGACGCCCTCTTCACCTCACCGCTGCTCCACCACACGTACCAGTCGGGGCAGTTGCTCGACGCCGGATGGTTCGCGGGCTCCCTGCTCCTCGCCTACGCGCCCTGGGCGGCGCCCCGGCGCGGACCCGCCGACGCCGGGCGCGAGGAGGGTGCCGGGCACTCCCGCGTGGTCCACGAGCACCTGCCGGGGCAGCGGGGCGCCGGCCACCACCACCATCACCCTGCCCCGCAGCCGGCCCCGCAGCCGGGCGACCAGCCCCGGTACCCGCTCACCCGGCCCATCGCCGGCTCGCTGGCCGCGCTCACGCCCTACCTCGCCGCCGCCGTCTGCACCCTGGGCATCCTGTACAACGTCCTCAACGGCCGCAGCGTCGACCACGTGGTACTGATCACCGGCGGCACCGTGGTGCTCGCCCTCGTGGTGCGCCAGGGCATCATGCTGCTCGACAACATCACCCTCACCCAGGAACTGGCCCAGAAGGAGAACCACTTCCGGTCCCTGGTGCAGGGTTCCAGCGACGTCATCATGATCGCCGCGCCCAACGGCATCCTGCGGTACGTCTCCCCGGCCGCCGCCGGGGTCTACGGCCGCTCCGCCGAGGAGCTGGTGGGCTCGGAGCTGGCCGGCCTCATCCACCCGGAGGACCTGGGCTGCGTGGTGCACGAGGTGCGCCGCTTCCTCGCCGCCAGCCCGCTGGAGGAGCCCACCACGCGCATCGAGTGCCGGTTCCGCTCCGGCGACGGCGGCTGGCTCAACGTCGAGTCGACGGTCAACCGGCACCACGGCGGCCTGATCTTCAACAGCCGGGACGTCACCGAGCGCGTCCGCCTGCAGGCCCAGCTCCAGCACAACGCCGAGCACGACCCGCTCACCGACCTCCCCAACCGCGCCCTGTTCACCAAGCGCGTGCAGCAGGCCCTGTCCGGCCGCCGCGCCACCGACCGGGGCGCCGCCCTGCGCAACACGGCGGTGCTCTTCATCGACCTCGACGGCTTCAAGGGCGTCAACGACACGATCGGACACCAGGCCGGGGACGAGCTGCTCGTCCAGGCCGCCCGCAGACTCCAGGACGCGGTCCGCGGCGGGGACATCGCCTCGCGGCTGGGCGGCGACGAGTTCGCGGCCCTGATCACCGGGGACGGCACCCGCGACCGCGCCGCCCGGGAACGGCACATCCTGGAGCTCGCCGACCGCCTCAGGGTGACGCTGTCCCAGCCCTACCTCATCGACGGCAACGATGTCCGCGTCAACGCCTCCATCGGCGTCGCCTTCGCCGAACCGGGCCTGGGTGCGGGGGAGTTGCTGCGCAACGCGGACCTGGCCATGTACCGGGCCAAGGCGGGCGGCAAGGGGCGCGTCGAGCTGTACAAGCCGCAGATGCAGCAGGACGTCGTCCGCAAGGCGGAGCTGGCCACGCGTCTGCGGGCCGCGCTGCACGACGGCGAGTTCGCGCTGCTGCACCAGCCGGTGGTGTGCCTGGAGACCGGCCGGATCGCGTCGGTCGCCACGCAGGCGCGCTGGCGGTCCTCGCAGGGGGTGCTGTTCACGCCCGCCGAGTTCCTGCGGGTGGCCGAGGACAGCGACAAGACCGCCGAGCTGGGCCGCTGGATGCTGGAGGAGGCCGTCGAGCAGGCGGCCGAGCGCACCGCGACCGGCCACGCGGTCCCCGTCGCCGTACGGGTGGGCGCGCGCCGTCTGCTCGACCGGTCGATGCCGCTCGGCTCCGTGGAGACCCTCCTGACCCGCTACGGGCTGCCGTCCGGGTCGCTCGTCCTGGAACTGGCCGACCTCGACCCGCGGATCCCGCTGGAGGAGCTGGAGCGCCGGCTCAGCGGTCTGCGCCGGCTCGGCGTCCGGATCGCCCTGGACGGCTTCGGCAGCGGCTACGCGGCCATCACCGCCCTGCGCAGGCTCCCCGTCGACGTGCTCAAGCTCGACCGGGGCCTGGTCGAGGGCGTCGTCGAGTCCGCCCGGCTGCACAAGATCACCGGCGGGCTGCTGCGGATCGCGTGCGACCTCGGACTCCAGTCCGTGGCCGACGGCGTGGACCTCCCCGAGCAGGTCGTCGCGCTGCGCTCGATGGGCTGCACCCACGGGCAGGGCATGGCCTTCTCCGGTCCGCTGGACGAGTACCGGCTGCGCCGGGCGCTCACGGCCGGCCACTACCCGGTACCGAACGGCCCCGTCGAACCCGCGTTCGTGGGCGGCGCGCGTGAGCCCGCCGAACGGGGTACGGGGAGGTACACCGGAGGGGTGCCCGCCGTCCTCGGGGGCGGGACGGGGCTGCGCTCACATAATGAGACTCCCGTCCCACCCACTTGACACCGGGTGCGCGCCGGGGGGAGGGTCAGTGCCATGCGCACCCGAATTCTCGTACTTGGAAAGCGCGTCGGCTGAAGCTGGTGACGTCCGGACCGACCCGGAATCCCAGCGACCCACACCCGGCGCGCTCCCCTCGCTTGCCTTATGGCACGAGGGGTTTTTTGTTGCACCAGCACCTGTGATGCAACGCCGAAACTCCGCCTAAACCTCGCCAAAACCCTCAGCATCGAGAAGAGAATGCCGATGACCGAGCAGGCCTCCGGGGCTCACCCACAGCCCCGGCCCCGATCCGGAGGACAGCAGTCCATGCCCGAGCACGTCACGGGTGCGCAGTCCCTCATCCGCTCGCTCGAGGAGGTCGGCGCCGACACCGTGTTCGGCATCCCCGGGGGCACCATCCTGCCGGCGTACGACCCCTTGATGGACTCCACCCGCGTCCGCCACGTGCTGGTCCGCCACGAGCAGGGCGCCGGCCACGCGGCCACGGGGTACGCGCAGGCCACCGGCAAGGTCGGGGTGTGCATGGCGACGTCCGGTCCGGGCGCCACCAACCTGGTCACGCCGATCGCCGACGCGCACATGGACTCGGTGCCGCTCGTCGCGATCACCGGTCAGGTCGTCTCCAAGGCGATCGGCACGGACGCCTTCCAGGAGGCGGACATCGTCGGCATCACCATGCCGATCACCAAGCACAGCTTCCTCGTCACCAAGGCGGAGGACATCCCCCGGACGATCGCGCAGGCGTTCCACATCGCCTCCACCGGCCGCCCCGGACCCGTCCTGGTCGACATCCCCAAGGACATCCTCCAGGCGAAGACCACCTTCACCTGGCCGCCCGTCATGGACCTGCCCGGCTACCGGCCCGTCACCAAGCCCCACGCCAAGCAGATCCGGGAGGCCGCCAAGCTCATCACCTCCGCGAAGCGCCCCGTCCTCTACGTCGGCGGCGGCGTCCTCAAGGCCGGCGCCACCGCCGAGCTGAAGGTCCTCGCGGAACTCACCGGAGCGCCCGTCACCACCACCCTGATGGCGCTCGGCGCATTCCCCGACAGCCACCCGCTGCACGTGGGAATGCCGGGCATGCACGGTTCGGTCACCGCCGTCACCGCGCTGCAGAAGGCCGACCTGATCGTCGCCCTCGGAGCCCGCTTCGACGACCGCGTCACCGGCAAGCTGGACAGCTTCGCCCCGTACGCCAAGATCGTCCACGCCGACATCGACCCCGCCGAGATCGGCAAGAACCGCGCCGCCGACGTGCCGATCGTCGGTGACGCCCGCGAGGTCATCGCCGACCTCGTCCAGGCCGTGCAGAAGGAGCACGCCGACGGCCACCGGGGCGACTACACGGCCTGGTGGAACGACCTCAGCCGCTGGCGCGACACCTACCCGCTCGGCTACGACCTGCCCCAGGACGGCTCGCTCTCCCCGCAGCAGGTCATCGAGCGCATCGGCCGCCTCGCCCCCGAGGGCACCGTCTTCGCGGCGGGCGTCGGCCAGCACCAGATGTGGGCCGCGCACTTCGTCCAGTACGAGAAGCCCGCCACCTGGCTGAACTCCGGCGGCGCCGGAACGATGGGCTACGCGGTGCCGGCCGCCATGGGCGCCAAGGCCGGCGTCCCGGAGCGGACCGTCTGGGCGATCGACGGCGACGGCTGCTTCCAGATGACCAACCAGGAGCTCACCACCTGCGCCCTGAACAACATCCCGATCAAGGTCGCCATCATCAACAACGGCGCCCTCGGGATGGTCCGCCAGTGGCAGACGCTGTTCTACAACCAGCGCTACTCCAACACCGTGCTGCACTCCGGCCCGGACGACGTCAACCCGCAGGCCAAGGGCACGCGCGTGCCGGACTTCGTCAAGCTCGCCGAGGCCATGGGCTGTGTCGGCCTGCGCTGCGAGTCGCCGGACGAGCTCGACAAGGTGATCGAGGAGGCGAACTCCATCAACGACCGCCCCGTCGTCGTCGACTTCATCGTCCACGAGGACGCCATGGTGTGGCCGATGGTCGCCGCCGGCACCTCCAACGACGAGATCATGGCCGCCCGGGACGTCCGCCCCGACTTCGGCGACAACGAAGACGACTGAGCGAGAGAGACGTAAAAGATCATGTCCAAGCACACGCTCTCCGTCCTGGTGGAGAACACGCCGGGCATCCTGGCCCGGATCGCCGCCCTGTTCTCCCGGCGCGGCTTCAACATCGACTCGCTCGCGGTCGGTGTCACCGAGCACCCCGACATCTCCCGCATCACCATCGTGGTCAGCGTCGAGGACTTCCCGCTCGAGCAGGTCACGAAGCAGCTCAACAAGCTCGTCAACGTGCTGAAGATCGTGGAGCTGGAGCCCGGTTCGGCCGTTCAGCGTGAACTCGTTCTGGTGAAGGTCCGCGCCGACAACGAGACCCGCTCCCAGATCGTCGAGATCGTCCAGCTGTTCCGCGCCAAGACCGTCGACGTCTCCCCGGAGGCCGTCACGATCGAGGCCACCGGCTCCAGCGACAAGCTGGAGGCCATGCTGAAGATGCTGGAGCCGTTCGGCATCAAGGAGCTCGTCCAGTCCGGCACGATCGCCATCGGCCGCGGCGCCCGATCGATCACGGACCGGTCGCTGCGCGCCCTGGACCGGTCGGCGTAGGACGCCGTCCGGGCGGCCGGGTCAATCCGGCCGCCCGCATTCCGAGACCCCGAGACCTCCCTCACCCCCACCGTCATACGGTGGGACGCAACACCTGCACCCAAGGAGAGAACCCAAAGTGGCCGAGCTGTTCTACGACGCCGACGCCGACCTGTCCATCATCCAGGGCCGCAAGGTCGCGGTCATCGGTTACGGCAGCCAGGGCCACGCCCACGCGCTGTCGCTCCGCGACTCGGGTGTCGACGTCCGCGTCGGTCTGCACGAGGGCTCCAAGTCCAAGGCGAAGGCCGAGGAGCAGGGCCTGCGCGTGGTGACCCCCTCCGAGGCCGCCGCCGAGGCCGACGTCATCATGATCCTGGTCCCGGACCCGATCCAGGCCCAGGTCTACGAGGAGTCCATCAAGGACAACCTCAAGGACGGCGACGCCCTGTTCTTCGGCCACGGCTTCAACATCCGCTTCGGCTTCATCAAGCCCCCGGCCGGCGTGGACGTCTGCATGGTCGCCCCCAAGGGCCCGGGCCACCTGGTGCGCCGTCAGTACGAGGAGGGCCGCGGCGTCCCGTGCATCGCGGCCGTCGAGCAGGACGCCTCCGGCAACGCCTTCGCGCTCGCCCTGTCGTACGCCAAGGGCATCGGCGGCACCCGCGCCGGCGTCATCAAGACGACCTTCACCGAGGAGACCGAGACCGACCTGTTCGGTGAGCAGGCCGTCCTCTGCGGTGGTACGGCCGCGCTGGTCAAGGCGGGCTTCGAGACGCTGACCGAGGCCGGCTACCAGCCGGAGATCGCGTACTTCGAGTGCCTGCACGAGCTGAAGCTGATCGTGGACCTCATGTACGAGGGCGGCCTGGAGAAGATGCGCTGGTCGATCTCCGAGACCGCCGAGTGGGGCGACTACGTCACCGGCCCGCGGATCATCACCGACGCCACCAAGGCGGAGATGAAGAAGGTCCTCGGCGAGATCCAGGACGGCACCTTCGCGCAGCAGTGGATGGACGAGTACCACGGCGGCCTGAAGAAGTACAACGAGTACAAGCAGCAGGACTCCGAGCACCTGCTGGAGACCACAGGCAAGGAGCTGCGCAAGCTCATGAGCTGGGTGAACGAGGAGGCGTAAGCCTCAGGGCGACAGGGCCGGAGCAGCCGCTCCGGCCCTCTTGTCCATCTCGTCCGACCACGGACGGGTGATCCTTCCACAGGGGCGTGAGACCGCCCCCGTCACGGCACTACACTGCCGTACTACATACGCGTCAGGCCCACAGCGTCGTGCGTCTTCCACGCGGCTAGCAACCCTCCACCGCCTGCGGCCGTCGGGACGGCCGTCCGCAATGGACTTGTGAGGACTCACGTGAGCTCGAAACCCGTCGTACTCATCGCTGAAGAGCTTTCGCCCGCGACCGTGGACGCGCTTGGTCCGGACTTCGAGATCCGGCACTGCAACGGCGCGGACCGGGCCGAGCTGCTGCCCGCCATCGCCGACGTGGACGCGATCCTGATCCGCTCCGCGACCAAGGTCGACGCCGAGGCGATCGCCGCCGCGAACAAGCTGAAGGTCGTCGCACGAGCCGGCGTCGGCCTGGACAACGTCGACGTCTCCGCCGCCACCAAGGCCGGCGTGATGGTCGTGAACGCCCCGACCTCCAACATCGTGACCGCCGCCGAGCTGGCCTGCGGTCTGCTGCTCGCCACCGCCCGGAACATCCCGCAGGCCAACGCCGCGCTGAAGAACGGCGAGTGGAAGCGCAGCAAGTACACCGGCGTGGAGCTGGCCGAGAAGACGCTCGGCGTCGTCGGCCTCGGCCGCATCGGCGCGCTCGTCGCCCAGCGCATGTCCGCCTTCGGCATGAAGGTCGTCGCCTACGACCCCTACATCCAGCCGGCCCGCGCCGCGCAGATGGGCGTCAAGGTGCTGTCCCTGGACGAGCTGCTGGAGGTCTCCGACTTCATCACCGTCCACCTGCCGAAGACCCCCGAGACGGTCGGCCTGATCGGCGACGAGGCGCTGCGCAAGGTCAAGCCGAGCGTGCGCATCGTCAACGCCGCGCGCGGCGGCATCGTCGACGAGGAGGCGCTGTACTCCGCCCTCAAGGAGGGCCGCGTCGCCGGCGCCGGTCTCGACGTGTACGCCAAGGAGCCGTGCACGGACTCCCCGCTGTTCGAGTTCGACCAGGTCGTCAGCACCCCGCACCTGGGCGCCTCCACCGACGAGGCCCAGGAGAAGGCCGGCATCGCCGTCGCCCGCTCGGTGCGCCTCGCGCTCGCCGGTGAGCTGGTCCCGGACGCGGTGAACGTCCAGGGCGGCGTCATCGCCGAGGACGTCAAGCCGGGCCTGCCGCTCGCCGAGCGCCTCGGCCGTATCTTCACGGCGCTGGCCGGTGAGGTCGCGGTCCGTCTCGACGTCGAGGTGTACGGCGAGATCACCCAGCACGACGTGAAGGTCCTGGAGCTGTCGGCCCTCAAGGGCGTCTTCGAGGACGTCGTCGACGAGACCGTTTCGTACGTCAACGCCCCGCTGTTCGCGCAGGAGCGCGGCGTCGAGGTGCGGCTGACGACCAGTTCGGAGTCGGCCGAGCACCGCAACGTGGTCACCGTGCGCGGCACGCTCGCGAACGGCGAGGAGGTCTCGGTCTCCGGCACGCTGGCCGGCCCCAAGCACCTCCAGAAGGTCGTCGCGGTCGGCGAGTACGACGTGGACCTCGCGCTGGCCGACCACATGGCGGTCCTGCGGTACGAGGACCGGCCCGGTGTCGTCGGCACCGTGGGCCGCATCCTCGGCGAGGCCGGTCTCAACATCGCCGGCATGCAGGTCTCGCGGGCCGTCGCCGGCGGCGAGGCGCTGGCCGTCCTCACCGTCGACGACACGGTGCCCGCCGGCGTGCTGGCCGAGGTCGCGGCCGAGATCGGCGCGACGTCCGCGCGTGCGGTGAACCTGACCTGAGCCGACGGGCCGGGACGGCTGTCCCGGCCCGCCCCGGCGCCCCGGAAGGGCTGCGTCCTCATACGCCGGACGGGCTGAGCGTGCTCGGCTCGTCCGGCGTTTCGCATGCCCGCTCCCGGGGCTCGACCCGCCGCAGGGTGAGGGCCGCCAGCACCGCCGCCCCGGCCAGCACCACGGCCCCGGCGATCGCCGCGCCCTGCATCCCGCTGGTGAACGCCTCCCGCGCGGCCGCCGCCAGTCCCGGCACCCGGTCCGCGACGGTGAGTGCGCCGCCCAGCGTCTCCCGGGCCGTGTCCGGCGCCGACGCGGGGACCTCGTGGCGGTAGACCGCGGCACCGACGGAACCGAGCACGGCCATGCCCATCGCCCCGCCGAACTCGCTGGACGTCTCCATCAGGGAGGACGCGGCGCCCGCCCGCTCCACCGGAACGGTGCCCAGCGCCAGGTCCATGATCTGGGACATCACGACGACGGCGCCGACGGCGAGGATCGCGCTGGACGCGAGCACCACGGCCATCGAGTCGGTGCCGGCCAGGGACAGCACCCCGAAGCCCGCCGAGGCCACCGCGAAGCCGACCGTGACGACATGGGCCCGGGGCACGCCCCGGCTCACCAGCGCCCCGGCGACGGGGGCGGCCGCGCCGATCGGCACGGACGGCAGCAGCGCCCACAGGGCGGCCTCCAGGGCGCTCTTGCCGAGCACCGACTGCAGGTACTGCGTGGTGAAGTAGGCGGACCCCATCACACCGAACGCCGAGAGCAGGTTCAGGGCGACCGAGGGCGCGAAGCCCCGCCCCCGGAACAGCGCGGGGGAGATCATCGGCGCGGCGGCCGTGCGCTGGCGGTGCACGAACAGGGCGGCGAAGAGCAGGCCGACGGTGATCGAGACGACGTAGCGGACGTTCCAGCCCTCGGAGGGGATCTCCTTCAGCCCGTAGATCACGGGCAGCACCGCGGCCAGCGACAGGGGAACGCTCAGCAGGTCGAAGCGGCCGGGGCGGGCCGTCCGCGACTCGGGGAGCAGCAGCGGGCCGAGGACCAGCAGCAGGGCCATCGCGGGCAGGTTGACCAGGAAGACCGACCCCCACCAGAAGAACTCCACCAGCACACCGCTCAGCACGGAGCCCAGGGCGATGCCCGCCGTCATCACGCCCGACCACAGCCCGATCGCCTTCGCGCGCTGGCCGGGGTCGGTGAACATCGCGCGCAGCATGGCCATGGTGGACGGCATGAGGGTCGCGCCGCCGACGCCGAGGACCGCGCGCGCCGCGATCAGCAGCTCGGCGCTGTCGGCGTAGGCCGCCGTCAGCGAGGCCGCGCCGAAGGCGGCGGCGCCGATGAGGAGCAGCCGGCGATGCCCGACGCGGTCGCCGAGCGAGCCCATCGTCATCAGCAGTCCGGCGAGGACGAAGGCGTAGATGTCGAAGATCCACAGCTGCTGGGTGCCGCTGGGCCGCAGGTCCGCGCTGATCGCCGGGATGGCGAAGTAGAGGACGGAGACGTCCATGGAGACCAGCAGCAGCGGCAGCATCAGGACGCCCAGGGCGGTCCATTCACGGCGCCCGGCACGGGCGGGAGCAGGGGTGGTGCTCTTCGGTTCGGAAGTCATGACCGTGAATGTACGCACGTCTTAAACGCTTGTCTAGAACGAATGTATAGGACGGTCGTATAGGACACCTGTATGGATCGGCTGTAGGGTGAGCCGCATGGGACACCGTGAGGATCTGCTCGAAGGCGCCAAGCGCTGCCTGCTGGCGAAGGGGTTCGCGCGCACGACGGCGCGCGACATCGTCAAGGAGTCGGGGACCAACCTGGCCTCGATCGGCTACCACTACGGCTCGAAGGAGGCGCTGCTGGCGGAGGCGTACCTGGCCCTCGTAGGTGAGCTGTCCGACGCCTTCGACGGGCAGGGGAGCGGGGGCGTCACGGCCCCGCCGGGCTCCCTGGAGCGGTTCCGCGAGGTGTGGCACAACATCATCGGCACCATGCGCGGGCCCGGATCGATGTGGCGGCTCAGCATCGAGATCGTGGCCATGGGGGACCAGATGCCCGCCGTGCGCGAGCATCTCGCACAGCAGCAGCGGGAGGCCGAACGGGCCCTCGTCGCCCTGTTCATGGGCCTGCCCGAGAAGGACATCCCCGACCGGACCCTGGACACGGTCGGCCGCTTCTACACCACCTTGATGACCGGCCTCATCGCCCAGTGGCAGTTCGACCCCGACCGCGCCCTCGACGCCGACGCGCTCACCGAAGGGCTCGGCATGGTCATCGAAGCCGCCGGCCAGGCGGTGCCGGACACCGCCTAGAGCCGCACCGCCTTCAAGGCCATGTGCAGCAGCAGCCGGTCCTCGCCGTCGTCCAGGTCGAGGCCGGTGAGCTGTTCGACGCGGGAGAGGCGGTAGTACAGGGTCTGGCGGTGGATGCCGAGTTCGGCGGCCGTGCGGCCCGCCTGGCCCGCGCGGTCCAGGTAGACCTCGGCGGTGTGGGCCAGTTCGCGCTGGGCGGGGGAGAGGAGCGGGGCGATCGCCGCGTCGCGGGACGCCTCCGGGGCCAGTGCCGTCAGCAGGCGGTACGGGCCGATGCGCGACCACTCGGCCACCGGGCCCAGCCGCGGTTCCGCCAGCGCCGCGCGGGCCGCCGCCGACGCCTCCCGCCAGGACGCGGCCAGCTCGGCGAGCCCGGTGCGCGGTTCGCCGAGGCCGGCCGCCGGGCGGGCCGGACCCGTGCCGTCCTTCAGCAGCCGGGCCGCCGCCGCGTGCGCCGCCGTCCGCACGTCCGCCGAGCGCAGCCGGACGAGCACGGCGAGGCTGTGCCCGGCCGAGCCCCAGGGGACCGTGCACAGCGCGGTCGCGTGCGGGACCGTCCGCACCGACGGGGCGTCGTCCGGGTCCGCCGAGGCCCAGGGGGCCACGCAGACCACCGTGTGGACGCCGTCCGCGCGCGAGCCGAGCGCCGTGCGCAGCTCGGCCACCGCCATGTCGCTCTGCCAGCCGCGCTCCGCGGTCAGCACCGCGCGCAGCTCCCGGCTGAGGTCGGCCCCGTGCTGCGCCTCGTCCGCGAGCAGCGCGCCGATCCGGGCGGTCACCGCCATCGCGTCGTCGAGCTGCCGGTCGGTGGGGCCGGGATCGCCGTCCAGCAGCCACACATAGCCGAGGACGACACCCCGATGGCGTACCGGGAGGCAGATCCGTGCCCGGTAGACCCCGGCCTCCGGGGTGCGCGGGATACGCACCGGACCACTCGCACGGGTGATGCCGAACCCCTCGAACCAGGTCCGGACGGCCGCCGTGGAACGCCGGGTCAGGATCGAGCGGGTGCGCACGGGATCCAGGGCCGACGCGTCGAGCTCCCCCTCGCTGTCGTACGCGCCGAACGCGATCAGCTCGAAGTCGCGGTTCTCCAGCGTCGCGGGGGCGCCCAGGAGCTCCGAGATCTCGTCCACGAGCTCCTGGTAGTCGGCCTTGTCTGCGGGCGTCACCCAGGCATTCTCCCTCATCCGTCCCTAGCCTTCATACATCTGTCTGAGATCTCCGGCACGGATGCGTGACAGCTGTCGATGGCCGACGATCGGAGGGATCCCTAGGTTTCACGGTGGTTCTCCGTGCCGTACCCGAATGGTCGGGTAGCGGCCGCCTTTCGTTGTCTGTGGAGGTGCCCCGTGCTGGGTCCCGTGATTCTCGCCGCGTCTCGCAGCGACCGGATGCGACGCCTGATCTCGGCGGCCCCGGTGACGAAGCAGGTCGTCGACCGGTTCATCCCCGGCGAGACCGTCGACGAGATCGTGCCGATCGTCCAGGAGCTCACCGGCAAGGGCCTGGAGCTGACCATGGACGTCGTCGGCGAGGACATCACCCGCCCCGAGCAGGCCGCCGCCGCCCGGGACGCCTATCTGCGCCTCATCGACCGGGTCAAGGACCTGGAGCTCGGCGAGCGCGTCGAGATGTCCGTGAAGCTCTCCATGTTCGGCCAGGCGCTCGAAGACGGCCACGAGCTCGCCCTGGCCAACGTCCGCCCCGTCGTCGAGGCCGCCGCCGCCATCGGCACGACGGTCACACTGGACGCGGAGGACCACACCACCCTCGACTCGATGTTCGCCATCCACGAGGAGCTGCGGAAGGACTTCCCGGGGACCGGCTGCGTCATCCAGGCCTACCTGTTCCGCACCGAGGACGACGCCCGCCGCCTCGCCGCGAACGGCAGCCGGGTGCGCCTGGTCAAGGGCGCCTACAAGGAGCCCGCCGAGGTCGCCTTCCAGCGCAAGCAGGACATCGACAAGGCGTACGTCCGGATCCTGCGGATCCTGATGGAGGGCACCGGGTACCCGATGATCGGCTCCCACGACCCGCGACTGATCTCCATCGGACAGGAGCTCGCCCGGCGCGCGGGGCGCAAACTGGACGAGTACGAGTTCCAGATGCTGTACGGCATCCGCGGCGACGAGCACCTGCGGCTGGCCGCGGAGGGCCACCGCATGCGCGTCTACACGGCCTACGGCACCGACTGGTACGGCTACTTCATGCGGCGGCTCGCGGAGAAGCCCGCCAACCTGCGGTTCTTCGTCCGCTCCATGGTCAGCAAGGGCTGAGCCACCGCACCGCGGCCCCACCCCCGGCCCCTGCACAACGGCTCGATATACACGCTCAGTAAGGAGTTACGGAACCCATGGACGCTGTGACCCAGGTCCCCACCCCCGTCAACGAGCCGGTGCACGGCTACGCCCCCGGCTCGCCCGAGCGCGCCCGGCTGGAGGCCAAGCTCAAGGAGCTGGCCGAGAACCCGATCGACCTGCCGATGACCATCGGCGGTGAGAAGCGGATGGGCGGCGGCGAGCGGATCGACGTCGTGCAGCCGCACAACCACAAGGCCCGCCTCGGCACCTTCGGCACCGCCACCCAGCAGGACGCCCAGGACGCCATCGACGCGGCCCTCGCCGCCGCCCCGGCCTGGCGCGCGATGTCCTTCGACGACCGCGCCGCGATCATCCTGCGCGCCGCCGAGCTGCTGGCCGGCCCGTGGCGCGAGACGCTGGCCGCCTCCACGATGCTCGGCCAGTCCAAGACCGCCCAGCAGGCCGAGATCGACACCCCCTGCGAGCTCGTCGACTTCTGGCGCTTCAACGTGAAGTACGCCCGCGACCTGCTCGCCGAGCAGCCCCCGGCGAACTCCCCGGGTGTGTGGAACCGCCTCGACCACCGCCCGCTGGAGGGCTTCGTCTACGCGATCACGCCGTTCAACTTCACGGCGATCGCGGGCAACCTGCCGACCGCGCCCGCGCTCATGGGCAACGTCGTCGTCTGGAAGCCGTCCCCGACGCAGACCCACGCCGCCGTGCTGCTGATGCAGCTCCTGGAGGAGGCCGGGCTGCCCAAGGGCGTCATCAACCTCGTCACCGGCGACGGCATCGAGGTCTCCAAGGTGGCGCTGGAGCACCGCGACCTCGCGGGCATCCACTTCACCGGCTCGACCAAGACCTTCCAGTACCTGTGGAAGACGGTCGGCAACAACATCGAGAAGTACCGCTCCTACCCGCGCATCGTCGGCGAGACCGGCGGCAAGGACTTCGTCGTCGCCCACCCGAGCGCCGACCGCGCGGTCCTGAAGACCGCCCTGACCCGCGGCGCCTTCGAGTACCAGGGCCAGAAGTGCTCGGCGACCTCCCGGGCGTACATCCCGGCGTCGATCTGGAACTCGGGCTTCAAGGAGGAGTTCGCGGCCGAGGTCGACTACCTCACCATGGGTGACGTCACCGACCTGTCGAACTTCATCGGCGCCGTCATCGACGAGCGCGCCTTCGCCAAGAACAAGGCCGCCATCGACCGCGCCCAGGCCGACCCGTCCTGCACGATCGTCGCGGGCGGCTCCTACGACGACTCGGTCGGCTACTTCGTCCGCCCGACCGTCATCGAGTGCTCCGACCCGGAGAACGAGGTCTTCACGACCGAGTACTTCGGCCCGGTCCTCGCCGTCCACGTCTACGAGGACGACAAGTACGAGGAGATGCTGGACCAGATGGAGTCGGTGTCCGCATACGCGCTGACCGGCTCGGTCATCTCGACCGACCGCGCGGCGACCGCGCACACCATGGAGAAGCTGCGCTACGCGGCCGGCAACTTCTACATCAACGACAAGTCGACCGGCGCCGTCGTCGGCCAGCAGCCCTTCGGCGGCGGCCGTGCCTCCGGCACCAACGACAAGGCCGGCGCCCCGCAGAACCTGATGCGCTGGACGCTCACCCGTGCCATCAAGGAGACGCTGGTCCCGCCGACCGACTACGGGTACCCGCACATGGGCTGACCGTCCGAGGTGCGTGACGAGGGGCCGGGCGCCATGCGCCCGGCCCCTTCGCGTCTCCGTCCCGCTAGCCGGGCATCTCCGTGCGCTCCCACCACTCGTACACCGGCAGATCCCCCTGCGGTGTGTCCGTGCGGCGCGAGGTCGGCCGGAAGTGCTCGTAGCCGCCTCGCAGTTCGACTTTCACGTCCGGGCCGGGGGACGGGGCCGGGACGATGCGGTCGGGCAGATCGTCCGGGCCGCCTTCCAGGAACACCTTCGCCGTGTCGTTCATGCACCCAGCGTTCCCCGGGGCGCGGCGCCACCCCCCGGACCGCCCGGAGGATCAGCCCTCTGGCTGACGTGCTCTGCCGGGCGGACCAGGAAATCGCAGCTCAGCGCGGTGTGGCCCGATTCGCCGTCTCAGATAGTAGGAAGTCCGAGTAATTGTGGAGACAGACGCGCCCGGCTCCCTTAGCTTTGTAGGAGCCGAACGTCTCGCTCGATCAAGCGAATGGCGGTCGTGAGCCGGGCCCCGTGCAGGCAACCCCTGCGGCACCGCTCCCCGCCCCTTCCGGCGTCTCGTAACCCCTCCCCGCACTCCCGTGCTTGCCGAAGGAGTCGATTTCCCATGGCCGAGACGACCGCCCGCCGTCGAGTCCGTCACCTCTCCCGCACCAGCGACAGCGACCGCAAGAACGCCGCGGCCGCCCTCCAGCGCGCCCTCGACCGCAGGGACAACGGCGGCGCCACCGGCCACCAGGCCGCCTAGGGGGTGTCTGACACGCGTTGTCCGTATGGCGGACAGCGTGTGTCATCCCATGGGACGAGCAGTAGGGTGCCGACATGTCTCGCAGCATCGATCTCGCAGTGATCCCCGGTGACGGCATCGGCCAGGAGGTCGTGGCCGAAGGCCTGAAGGTCCTCTCCGCCGTCCTCCCGCAGGATGTGAAGCTGGAGACCAAGGAGTACGACTTCGGCGCCCGGCGCTACCACGCCACCGGTGAGACCCTCACCGACGCCGACCTCGACGCCCTCAAGGGTCACGACGCCATCCTGCTCGGCGCGATCGGCGACCCGTCCGTGCCGTCCGGCGTGCTGGAGCGCGGCTTCCTGCTGAAGCTCCGCTTCGCCTTCGACCACCACGTCAACCTGCGTCCCTCGAAGCTGCTTCCGGGCGTGGCCACCCCGCTCGCCGGTGAGCCGAGCATCGACTTCGTCGTGGTCCGCGAGGGCACCGAGGGCCCGTACACCGGCAACGGCGGCACCATCCGCAAGGGCACCGAGCACGAGGTCGCCACCGAGGTCTCCGTCAACACGGCCTTCGGTGTCGAGCGTGTCGTCCGGGACGCCTTCGCCCGCGCCCAGGCCCGGCCGCGCAAGAAGCTCGCGCTGATCCACAAGAACAACGTGCTGACCTTCGCCGGTCACCTGTGGACCGACGTCTTCAACAAGGTGGCCGAGGAGTTCCCCGAGGTCACCACCGAGTACATGCACGTCGACGCGGCCACCATCTACCTGGTGACCCAGCCCGAGCGGTTCGACGTGATCGTCACCGACAACCTCTTCGGCGACATCATCACCGACCTCGCCGCGGCCGTCTCCGGCGGAATCGGCGTCGCCGCGAGCGGGAACATCAACCCCTCCGGCGCGTACCCCTCGATGTTCGAGCCGGTCCACGGTTCCGCGCCCGACATCGCCGGCCAGGGCAAGGCCGACCCCACCGCCACGGTCCTGTCCGTCGCCCTGCTCCTGCGCCACCTCGGCTACGAGGCCGAAGCCGCCCGGATCGACGAGGCGGTCTCCGCCGACCTGGCCGACCGCACCGGCAAGCCCGCGCGCAGCACGTCGGAGATCGGCGACGCGCTGGCCGTACGAGTAGCCGGCTGACCCGCGCCGCTCGCACACCTCGAAGCCGCCGGGTCACATCGCACCCGGCGGCTTCCGCATGTCCGCCGCCGGGTGACACCATCGACCCCTGGGTCGCACTCCACGCCGATCACACCGAACAGGCCGATTTCGTCCACGGCTCGCTCTTGCGATAATCGAACAAGGAGCCGCGGAATGAGGGAATGCTCGGACGTCCTAGCACTGGCCACGGGCAGTACAGGCGTGAGCGCGGCCCGTCACACACAACCGGTGAAGGACAACCACTCATGACGACGCCCACGATCGAGCTCAAGCCCTCCGCCAGCCCGCTCTCCTCCGCCGAGCGCGACGCCATCCTGACCAACCCGGGATTCGGCCGCCACTTCACCGACCACATGGTGACCATCAAGTGGACCGAGGGCCGCGGCTGGCACGACGGGCAGCTCGTGCCGTACGCGCCGCTCTCCCTGGACCCGGCGACCATGGTCCTGCACTACGCGCAGGAGATCTTCGAGGGCCTCAAGGCGTACCGCCGGCCCGACGGGACCGTCGCCACCTTCCGTCCCGAGAAGAACGCCGAGCGCTTCCAGCGCTCGGCCCGCCGGCTCGGCATGCCCGAGCTTCCGGTCGAGACGTTCATCGAGGCGTGCGACGCGCTGGTGAAGCAGGACCAGGCGTGGGTCCCCGCGCACGGCGGCGAGGAGTCCCTGTACCTGCGCCCGTTCATGTTCGCCACCGAGGTCGGCCTGGGCGTCAAGCCCGCCGGCGAGTACCTGTTCATCGTCATCGCCTCACCGGCCGGCGCCTACTTCCCGGGCGGCGTCAAGCCGGTGTCGATCTGGGTCTCCGAGGACCACGTCCGCGCGGTGCCCGGCGGCATGGGCGACGCCAAGACCGGCGGCAACTACGCGGCCTCCCTGCTGGCCCAGGCCGAGGCGGCCGCTGAGGGCTGCGCCCAGGTCTGCTACCTCGACGCGGTCGAGCGCAAGTGGGTCGAGGAACTCGGCGGCATGAACCTGTACTTCGTCTACGGCGACCGGATCGTCACCCCGTCCCTCACCGGCTCCATCCTGGAGGGCGTCACCCGTGACTCCCTGCTCCAGGTCGCCCGCGACCTCGGCTACACGGCGGAGGAGGGCCGGGTCTCCGTCGACCAGTGGCAGCGCGACTCGGAGAACGGCAGCCTCACCGAGGTCTTCGCCTGCGGCACCGCCGCGGTGATCACCCCCGTCGGCACCGTCAAGCGCACCGGCGCCCAGTGGCAGCAGAGCGGGGGCGAACCCGGCGAGGTGACGCTGAAGCTGCGCCAGGCCCTCCTCGACATCCAGCGCGGCACGGCCGAGGACCGGCACGGCTGGATGCACAAGCTCGCCTAGGGTCTTTCGTTCGGGTCAGGCCGGATCAGGGCGCGGCACCAGACCCCGCGAGCCCGGCAGGACCCAAACGAGAGGCCCTACCCCTCGGACGGGACCCTCACGGCCGCCGCGGACCTCGAGTCCACGGCGGCCGCCCCGTCGGCGTTCGCGCTGCCGCCACCGGTCAGCAGCGCGTACGCCACGCCCCCGACCAGCCCCGACAGCAGGAAGCTGCAGTCCACCCCGCCGGTCAGGCCCAGCAGCGGCCCCTCATACGTGGGCAGGGCGACCGCCAGCACGCCCACGACCGCGCCGAGCGCCCAGGACACCGTCGCCCGTACGTTCCAGCCGGCCCGGTACCAGTAGATCCCGCCCCGCGCCCGGCGGTTGAACACCTGGAGCGCCTCGGCGTCGTACACGCCCCGGCAACGGACGAAGCCGATGAGGGTGATCACCGCCCACGGCGTCCCGATCGCCGTCAGCAGCAGTACGAACGAGGTCATGGCGTCCTGGGTGCTGGAGGCGTAGTGACCGGCGAAGACGCACACGGTGGCGACCACGGCGACCGCGTACGTGGCCGTCGCCCGGGAGGCGCGCGGCAGGATCGCGTCCAGGTCCAGTCCCATGGAGTAGAGCATCAGGCCCGCGTTGCCGACCGAGCCGGCCGAGGCCGCCAGCAGCAGCGGCAGCAGGTACCAGCCGGGAGAGGCGTCGACCAGCGGCCCGGCGTAGTCGAGGGCCGCGCGCGCCGCGTACGCCGTGAAGGTCCCGAAGAGCTGCGGCACCAGCAGGCCCAGGATCAGGCCGAGCCAGGTCGCGTGCAGCACCCGGCGCGCGGAGTGGCGGGCCGGTGAGATGTAGCGGGTGTAGTCGCCGAGCAGGGTGATGAAGGCGATCGGCCCCGACAGGCCGGCCGCGACCGCCGCCAGCAGCCACGTCGGCCAGAAGCCGCCCAGCAGATAGCCGCCCGCCTCCGGCAGCGCGGCCGTCGTGAAGTGCGGGGCGTAGGCGACCACGCCGAGGACCAGCAGGGCCGTCATGCCGAACGCGAGGACACGGGACATGGCGAGCAGCACGCGGTAGCCGTACACCGCGCCCGCGACGGTCGCGGCGGCCAGCAGCGCGTAGATCACGCCGTACGAGACGTCGTTCGCCGGCACGCCGGTCAGGCGGCCGAGGACGCCGATCATCACGTCGCCGCCGATCCACACGGTGAGCGCGGAGTACCCGAGCGCCAGCAGCAGTCCGACCACCGACCCGACCAGGCGGCCGCGCACCCCGAACTGGGCGCCGGAGGAGGTCGACAGGTTGGTCGCCGTGCGCAGCGAGACGAGGGCCAGCGGGGCGGTGAGGGCCGTGCCGGCCAGGGTGCCGAGCACGATCGAGCTGACCGAGGCCCACCAGCCGAGTCCGAAGGACGGGGGCAGCCAGCCGAAGACGATCACGCCGAGGCAGAGGTTCGATCCGAGCAGGATCGAGACGAGGTCCTTCGGCCCACTGGTGCGTTCCTCCTCCGGGATGGTGTCGACTCCGCGCTGTTCCCTCGGCATGGCTGATCTCCCTCAGTTAGAGTGGCGTTCAATCTGAGGGAGGAGCACTCGTCCCGTCAACCCTTGGATTGCAGGCAATCCGATGTTTAGAGTGTCGGTCTAACATTCGTCCGGCGAGGAGAGGTCGCGGCATGAGACTGACGCCCACGGAACGTGACCGGCTGCTGCTCTTCGGCGCCGCGGAGCTGGCGCGGGCCCGCCGCGCCCGCGGACTGCGCCTGAACGTCCCCGAGGCGACCGCGATCATCGCGGACACGGTGTGCGAGGCCGCCCGCGACGGCGCCCGGCTCGCCGAGGCGGTCGAGCGGGCCCGCTCCGTGCTCGGCCCGGACGACGTGCTGCCCGGCGTCGCGGACGTCGTCACCGAGGTGCACGTCGAGGCCGTCTTCGACGACGGCTCCCGGCTCGCGGTGGTCACCGCCCCGATCGGCGGCGGCCTCGGCGACCGCGCCCCCGGCGCCCTGCTGCCCGGGCCCGGATACGAGGAACCCGCGCCCGCCCTGCGGCTGACGGTCACCAACACCGCCGACGTGCCGGTCTCCGTCACCTCCCACTTCCACTTCTTCGAGGCCAACCCGCGCCTCGACTTCCCCCGCGCGCGGGCCTACGGGATGCGGCTCGCCGTACCCGCCGGGTCCTCCGTCCGCTTCGGGCCGGGGGAGAGCGCCGAGGTCGGCCTGGTTCCCCTCGGCGGTGACCGGATCGCCATCGGCTTCGCCGGCCTCGTCGACGGGCCGCTGGACGCGCCCGGCGCCCGCGAGGAGGCCGTGCGCCGCGCCGCCGCCTGCGGCTACCTGGGCGTGCACGAGAAGGAGGCCGGCCGATGAGCCGTCCCGGAGGACACCCCGCAGAGGCCCGCCACCTCACCCCGCACGAGTACGCCGCCACCCACGGCCCCCGCGCCGGCGACCGCGTCCGGCTCGGCGACTCGGGGCTGACCGTCCGCGTCGAGTCCGACTCCCAGCGCCCCGGCGACGAGTTCCTCGCCGGTTTCGGCAAGACCGCCCGGGACGGACTGCACCTCAAGGCCGCGTCGGTCCGGGAGACGTGCGACGTCGTCATCAGCAACGTCGTGGTCGTCGACGCCGTCCTCGGCATCCGCAAGGTGTCCATCGGCATCCGGCAGGGGCGCATCAGCGCCATCGGGCGGGCCGGCAACCCGGACACCCTCGACGGGGTCGACGTCGTCGTCGGTACCGGCACGTCGATCGTCTCCGGCGAAGGGCTGATCGCCACCGCCGGCGCCGTCGACACCCATGTCCACCTGCTGTCGCCGCGCGTCATGGAGGCGTCGCTCGCCTCCGGCGTCACCACGATCATCGGCCAGGAGTTCGGACCGGTGTGGGGTGTCGGCGTCAACTCGCCCTGGGCGCTGCGGCACGCGTTCGGCGCCTTCGACGCCTGGCCCGTCAACATCGGCTTCCTCGCCCGGGGTTCGTCCTCCCACGAGGCCCCACTCGTCGAGGCCCTGGCCGAGGGCGGCGCCTCCGGCTTCAAGGTGCACGAGGACATGGGCGCCCACACCCGCGCCCTGGACACCGCGCTGCGCGTCGCCGAGGAGCACGACGTCCAGGTCGCCCTGCACAGCGACGGCCTGAACGAGTGCCTGTCCGTCGAGGACACCCTGCGGGTCCTTCAGGGCCGCACCATCCACGCCTTCCACATCGAGGGCTGCGGTGGCGGGCACGTCCCGAACGTACTGAAGATGGCCGGCGTCCCGAACGTCATCGGCTCCTCCACCAACCCCACGCTGCCGTTCGGCCGGGACGCCGTGGCCGAGCACTACGGCATGATCGTCTCCGTCCACGACCTCAAGACGGATCTGCCCGGCGACGCCGCCATGGCCCGCGACCGCATCCGCGCCGGGACCATGGGCGCCGAGGACGTCCTGCACGACCTGGGTGCCATCGGCATCACCTCGTCCGACGCACAGGGCATGGGCCGGGCCGGCGAGACCGTCCGGCGCACCCTCGCGATGGCCGGGAAGATGAAGGCCCAGTTCGGGGCACCCGAGGACCACGACAACGAGCGCGTCCTGCGCTACATCGCCAAGCTGACGATCAACCCCGCCATCGCCCACGGCCTCGCCCACGAGGTGGGCTCCCTGGAGCCCGGCAAGCTCGCCGACATCGTGCTGTGGCGGCCCGAGTACTTCGGCGCCAAACCGCAGCTCGTCCTCAAGGCCGGCTTCCCGGCGTACGGGGTGGTCGGCGACCCCAACGCGGCCACCGACACCTGCGAACCCCTCGTGCTCGGCCCGCAGTTCGGGGCGTACGGCGCCACGCCCGCCGACCTCTCGGTCGCCTTCGTCGCGCAGGCCGCCCTCGACCAGGGCGGCGACTCGATGCCGACCCGCCGGCGCCGGGTCGCCGTGCGCGGCACCCGGGGCATCGGACCCGCCGACCTGCGCCTGAACACCCGTGTCGGAGCCGTCGACGTCGACCGGCGCACCGGCCTGGTCACCCTCGACGGGGAGCCGCTGCGCTCGGAGCCCGCCGACTCCGTCTCCCTCAACCGCCTGTACTTCCTCTAGGGGGTGTCGTGTCGATCAGGCCGGGCTCCCGGCGTCCGGCACCGCGCCTCGCCGCGTTGTCGTCGGTCCCCGATTCCCCCACTCTCGGCCTCGCTCGAGCGGGAGGGACCCCCATCGCATCGACTCCCTCCTCCGCCTTGCGACGCACGGCATCAGACGCCGCTCGCTGATCCGCCCTGACCGACAAGACACCCCCTAGGACGTGGTGATGACCTTCCGCATGCCCCCCGAGTGGGCCCCGCACGAGCGCACCTGGATGGCCTGGCCCCGCCCCAACCCGACCTTCACCACCGACGCCGAACTCGCCGACGCCCGCACCGCGTGGGCCGAAGTCGCCCGTGCCGTGCGCCGGTTCGAGCCGGTGACGATGGTCCACGCCGCCGGCGAGGCCGACTCGGCCCGCGAACTGCTGGGCGCAGACGTGGACCTGGCTGAGGGCGACCTCGACGACGCGTGGATGCGGGACATCGGCCCGACCTTCGTCCAGGACGAGGACGGCCGACTGGCCGCCGTGGACTGGGTGTTCAACGGCTGGGGCGGCCAGGACTGGGCCCGCTGGGAGCACGACGCCGGGATCGCCCGGCATGTCGCCGGCCTCGCGGGCGTCCCCGTCCACTCCTCGCCGCTCGTCAACGAGGGCGGCGCGATCCACGTCGACGGCGAGGGCACCGTCCTGCTGACCGACACCGTCCAGCTCGGCGCCGGACGCAACCCCGGCTGGACCCGCGAGCAGGTCGAGGCGGAGATCCACGCCCGGCTCGGCACCACCAAGGCGGTCTGGCTCCCGCACGGCCTGTCCGGCGACTACGGGACGTACGGCACCCAGGGCCACGTCGACATCGTCGCCGCCTTCGCCGGACCCGGCACCGTGCTCGTGCACAGCCAGCGGAACCCCGACCACCCCGACCACGCCCGCTCCCTGGAGTACCTGGAGATCCTGCGCGGCGCGACCGACGCCCGGGGGCGCCGCCTGGAGGTCGTCGAGGTGCCGGCGCCGACCGTGCTGCGGGACGAGGACGGCCACTGGGTCGACTACTCCTACATCAACCACTACGTCTGCAACGGCGGCGTCGTGCTGTGCGCCTTCGACGACCCGCACGACGAGGTCGCGGCCGGCATCCTGCGCCGCCTGTACCCCGGGCGCGCGGTCACCCTGGTGGACGCCCGTACCATCTTCGCGGGCGGTGGAGGCATCCACTGCATCACCCAGCAGCAGCCGAAGATCTAGGAGTCCGACCCATGGCCGGTGCGCGCCGGAACGCCCCGCCGCGCGAGCGGGTCCTCGCCGCCGCCATGGAGATGATCGCCGAGCGCGGCCTGGAGAAGCTGACCATGGCCGCGCTGGGCCGCGAGGTCGGCATGAGCAGCGGCCACCTCCTGTACTACTTCCGCTCCAAGGACGAACTCCTGCTGCGCACCCTGGAGTGGAGCGAGGGCCGGCTCGGCACCGAACGCGGCCGGCTGCTCGCCCGGGACTCCTCCGCGCGGGACCGGCTCGACGCCTTTGTCGACCTGTACGTGCCCGACGGCCAGGGCGACCCGCACTGGACCCTGTGGCTGGAGGTCTGGAACCGTTCGCAGAACGCCGACGACGACGCCCGGGACCGGCAGGCCGCCATCGAGGGCGCCTGGCACCGGGACCTCGTGGCGCTCGTCGCCGAGGGCATCTCGCGCGGGGAGTTCCGGCCGGTCGACCCGGACCGCTTCGCCGCCCGGCTGCGGGCCCTCCTCGACGGCTTCTCCATCCATGTGGCGATCGGCCTGCGCGGCACCGACCGCGACCGGATCCTGCGCCACGTGCGGGAGTTCCTCGACGACAGCCTGCTCGCGGACACCTGAGACGGCGTCCCGGCCGCACGCGAGATGATCAGCACAGTGTTCGCATCCTGAGACGGACGGTGAGCACGGGGTGCGGGTGTGCCAGACTGCCCCCGTGCTCTCGTTCGCCATGATTATTGGCAGCAGGCGCGCCGGTCCGCAGTGACCACCACGTACGACCAGGTACGGGTGGACACCGTCGTCCTCGACCCGCGCGCAGACCTCTCGCACCCGCGAGGGGTTTTTCTGTTTCCCGGCCCACCCGCAGCCGGGCGGAGAGCGTGAGGGACCATAGGTGGGGGCGGTGGAGCCGGTCATTCCGGTAGACCGAGATCCAGTTACAGGAGCCTTACGACCATGACGCCGACCAACGAGCTCGACGACTCGTTCCACGTCTTCGACACCACCTTGCGCGACGGCGCCCAGCGGGAGGGCATCAACCTCACCGTCGCCGACAAGCTGGCCATCGCCCGGCACCTGGACGACTTCGGCGTGGGATTCATCGAGGGCGGCTGGCCCGGCGCCAACCCGCGCGACACCGAGTTCTTCGCCCGCGCCCAGCAGGAGATCGAGTTCCGGCACGCGCAGCTCGTCGCCTTCGGCGCCACCCGGCGCGCGGGCGGCAAGGCGTCCGAGGACCCCCAGGTCAAGGCGCTGCTGGAGTCCGGCGCCCCGGTGATCACGCTGGTCGCCAAGTCCCACGACCGGCACGTCGAGCTGGCGCTGCGCACCACCCTCGACGAGAACCTGGAGATGGTCCGCGACACCGTCTCGTACCTGGCCGGCGAGGGCCGCCGCGTCTTCGTGGACTGCGAGCACTTCTTCGACGGCTACCGCGCCAACCCCGAGTACGCGAAGTCCGTCGTACGGACCGCCTCCGAGGCCGGCGCCGACGTCGTCATCCTCTGCGACACCAACGGCGGCATGCTCCCCGCCCAGGTCCAGGCGGTCGTCTCCACCGTCCTCGCCGACACCGGCGCCCGGCTCGGCATCCACGCCCAGGACGACACCGGCTGCGCGGTCGCCAACACCCTCGCCGCCGTCGACGCGGGCGCCACCCACGTCCAGTGCACGGCCAACGGCTACGGCGAGCGGGTCGGCAACGCCAACCTCTTCCCGGTCGTCGCCGCGCTGGAGCTCAAGTACGGCAAGCAGGTCCTGCCCGAGGGCCGGCTGCGCGAGATGACCCGGATCTCGCACGCCGTCGCCGAGGTCGTGAACCTCACCCCCTCCACGCACCAGCCGTACGTCGGCGTCTCCGCCTTCGCCCACAAGGCCGGACTGCACGCCTCCGCGATCAAGGTCGACCCGGACCTGTACCAGCACATCGACCCCGAGCAGGTCGGCAACACCATGCGGATGCTCGTCTCCGACATGGCCGGCCGCGCCTCCGTGGAGCTCAAGGGCAAGGAGCTCGGCATCGACCTCGGCGGCGACCGCGAGCTGGTCGGCCGGGTCGTCGAGCGCGTCAAGGAGCGCGAGCTCAAGGGGTACACCTACGAAGCCGCCGACGCGTCCTTCGAGCTGCTGCTGCGCGCCGAGGTCGAGGGCAGGCCGCTGAAGTACTTCGACGTCGAGTCCTGGCGCGCGATCGTCGAGGACCGCCCCGACGGCAGCCACGCCAACGAGGCCACCGTCAAGCTCTTCGCCAAGGGCGAGCGGATCGTCGCCACCGCCGAGGGCAACGGCCCGGTCAACGCGCTCGACCGGGCGCTGCGGGTCGCGCTGGAGAAGATCTACCCGCAGCTCGCCGCCCTCGACCTCGTCGACTACAAGGTCCGCATCCTGGAGGGCGTCCACGGCACCCAGTCCACCACCCGCGTCCTGATCTCCACGTCCGACGGGGCGGGCGAGTGGTCCACGGTCGGCGTGGCGGAGAACGTCATCGCCGCGTCCTGGCAGGCCCTGGAGGACGCCTACACCTACGGACTGCTGCGGGCCGGCGTCGCACCGGCCCAGTAGACCGCGGCAGGCGGTCCCGGACGCCCGGGACCGCCTCATCGGGTAGCGTCTAAGGCATGAGGACGCCGCGCTTGAGGGGCCTCATGCGCTCGCTGCTCGTGCCGGTCGCCGCCACCGCGATGGTGCTCCTGACCGGTTCGCCCGGCGCACATGCGGCCACGGACCTTTCCACGGTGGCCGAGGCGCTCCGCGAGGATCCCGTGTACGTCGATCCCGCCGCCTCGGACCAGCTGTCGTCGGCGGACGCCCAGGCGCTGTCCGACAAGATCAGGGACGCCGGAAAACCGGTGTTCGTGGCCGTCCTGCCCGCCGACCAGCCCGAGCGGGACATCTTCCTGAACCTGCGGACGGAGACCGGCATCACCGGCCTGTACGCGATCCGCAGCGGCGACCGCTTCGGCGCGCGGGCCGACACGGCCGTCCTGCCGCCACGCGGGGTCCAGAACCTCGTCACGGCCGTCCGGGACGTCGACGACCCCAAGGCCCAGCTGAACGACTTCGTCGACGCGGCGCTGCGCAGCGCCCGGGGCACGGCCCCCGCCTCCTGGGGCGACGGCGGGGGAGGCGGCGTGGACACCACCGGCCTCGTCGTCGCCGGGGCCGTGGTCGCGGCGGGCGGCGCGGGCGCCTACGCCCTGGTCCGGCGCAACCGGCGGCGCCACGAGGAGGTGCAGCGGACGGCGCTGGAGAAGCTGCGGGTCGTCGTCGACGAGGACATCACCGCCTACGGCGAGGAACTCGACCGTCTCGAATTCCACCCGGCCGAGCCCGGCGCCGACGACGCGATGCGCGGGGACTACGAAGGCGCCCTCGACTCCTACGAGGAGGCCAAGCGCCTGATGGACGCCGCGCGCAAGCCGGAGGACGTCAAGGCGGTCACCCAGGCCCTGGCGGACGGCCGCTTCTCCCTCGCCCTGCTGGCCGCCCGCCGGGAGGGCCGGCCGCTCCCCGAACGCCGGCCACCCTGCTTCTTCGACCCCCGCCACGGCCCGGCGGTGGCCGACGAGACGTGGACGCCGCCCGCCGGCGCCCCGCGCGAGGTGCCGGTGTGCGCGGCGGACCGGGCCCGGCTGGCCGACGGCCGTGATCCCCAGGTCCGCGAGGTCGACACCGAGTACGGCCGGCGGCCGTACTGGGACGCCGGACCGGCCTACGGCCCCTGGGCGGGCGGCTACTTCGGCGGCGGCATCCTCCCCGCCCTGCTCGTCGGCACGCTCCTCGGCAGCGTGATGGCGGGCCCGGCCTACGCGGCCGACTACGGCGCCGGGTACGGCGACTTCGGGGGCTACCAGGGCGGTGACGTCTCCGGCGCGGACTTCGACTCGGGTTCCTTCGACGGCGGTTTCGGCGACGGCGGCTTCGGGGGCGGCGGGGACTTCGGCGGGGGAGGCGGCTTCGACGGCGGAGGTTTCTGACACGCGGGGGCCCGGCGTCCCCGGGACACCGGGCCCTTCGAGCGGAACGGGCGCGCGGAGGGCCGGTCAGAGGCCGGCCGCCGCCGAGGCGATGGCGGAGGCGAAGGTGGAGACCTCGGTGTAGACGCCGGGCGCGTTCGGCCGGGCGCATCCTATGCCCCAGCTGACGATGCCTACCTGGACCCAGGCGTTGCTCGCGTCGCGGCGGAACATGGGGCCGCCGGAGTCGCCCTGGCAGGTGTCCACGCCGCCGGAGGGCAGCCCGGCGCAGATCTCCTCGTTCGCGACGAGCCCGCTGTACCCGCTGTAGGAACGGCACTGGGCGTCGCTCACGAACGGCACTTCGGCCTTGAGCAGATAGCGCTGCTGGGCCCCGCCCTCGCGGTTGGCGCCCCAGCCGGCGACGGTGAAGGTGCCGGTGTTGTACTGCGTGGTCGTGGCGATCTTCAGCGTCGGCAGATTCACGGGCTGCGCGAGCTTGATGAGCGCCCAGTCCTTGCCGGTGCCGTTGTAGCCCGGCGCCCGGTACACGTAGGTGGAGCGGACCTGGACGCGGCCGCTGCTGCTCTGGAGGTCCACGACACCGGCGGTGGCCGTGATGCTGGTGTTCCGGCCGGTCGAGCCGACGCAGTGGGCGGCGGTGAGGACGATCTGCTGGGTGTAGAGCGCGCCGCCACAGCCCATGGAGAGCCGGACCATGAACGGGAACTCGCCCTGCGCGGCCCGGGTGCCGCCGACGACACGCGAGTCCGCGGCCTGCGCGGCCGACACGGGCTGGAGACTGACGATCGCGAGAGCGGCGGCGCCGAGGACCGCGCATCTCTTGAGCGCGGTGAGGAGCTTCTTCAACGTGATGCCTTCCGTGGGGGGTTCGACATACGAACGCGAGAAGTGCAACTGACAGGGGCATGTCAATCCAACCGGCCTGACACGCCCGGGCCATATCCGTTGCTGGATTATGAGAACCGTGTGACGCCCCCCACAAGAGCCTGATTCCGGCCATCCGTCCCCGGCCAGGGCCGGCCCTCTACTCCAGGAAGAACCCCGCCGGCCGGGGCAGCCGCCGCGCCATCTCACCGCGATCGTCGAAGTCCCAGCCGGGAGCCAACGCGGGATATCGAAGGGTGAACGCACCGTCGGGCAGCTGCTCACCGGTCGCGGCGAGATGCGCGTTCCAGGCGATGCTTCGAGCGGGCGATCGCCGACCCTGACACCTTGGCGGAGCTTCCCGTCGTGCGGGCGCGTGCGGCCGGCGGCGGTTGTCTCGAGGACGAGGACGTTCTGGGCCTTGTCCATGATGGCAGAGCATGCCGTCCGGGTCCGACAGCGACGTGCGAGGAGCGTGCCCCTCACCAGAGCACCCGCCCACCCGGCGCGAAGCCGGGGGACGGGTGTGCTCGGAAAAGATGACCCGGAGGTCGCGGCGATCAGGCGTTCTTGATCGCCGAGATGTCGAAGTTCAGTTTGATCTTGTCGGAGACCAGCACGCCGCCCGTCTCCAGCGCGGCGTTCCAGGTCAGGCCCCACTCCGAGCGGAGGATCTCGGCCTTGCCCTCGAAGCCGACGCGCTCGTTGCCGAACGGGTCCTTCGCGGCGCCGTTGAACTCCAGGTCGATGGTGATCGGCCGGGTGGTGCCGAGGATGGTGAGGTCGCCGGTGATGCGGTAGTCCTCGCCGCCCAGGGCCTCCGCCTTGGTGGAGCGGAACGTCATCGTCGGGAACTCGTCCGTCTTGAAGAAGTCCGCGCTCTTCAGGTGCCCGTCGCGGTCCGCCGACCCGGTGTCGATGCTGTCCATCGTGATGTCCAGGGACGCCGTGGACGCGGCCGGGTTCGTGCCGTCCAGGTGCAGGGAGCCGCTGAAGTCGAGGAACTTGCCCTTGACGTTGGTGACCATGGCGTGCCGGGCGACGAAGCCGAGCGTGGAGTGCGCCGGGTCGATCGTGTAGTCGCCGGTCAGCGCGGCCAGCTCCGGCGCGACGGCGACGGCGGTGGCGGCGGCCGGAGCGGCGGCGGAGTCCTTGCGGTTGAAGATGCCCATGACGTTCTCCTCGGAGGGTGTCGTTGAATGTTTAACTACCTAACACCGACCACCGTAGACGCATTCCCTTCAACTTTCAACATCATCCGGGGCGTGTTCCTGGTGTCACCGCGCGTGACGTGGTAGGGCATGGACATGACCCCTTCGCGCCGAACCCTGCTGACCGCCGCCGCCCTCGCCGCGGCCCTCGGCCGCACCGCCGCGACCCCGGCCCGCGCCGGGGCGGCCGACCCCTACGACACCCTCCGCGCCCGCTGGTCGGCCATCGCGCTCGGCACCGGCTACGACCCCGCCGCCGAGCCGTACGCCGGGCGCCTCGCCGAGACCGGCGCGCTGGCCCGGGGGTTCCAGGCGGCCATGGAACCAACGCCGGTCTCCCTGTGGCCGGGCCATCCCTTCGACCCGCCCGCCGGCATCACCCAGAGCCACAGCCGCCTGTGGACCATGGCCCAGGCCTACCTCCAGCCCGGCACCGGAGCCACCGCCGACCCCGCCCTGCTCGCCGACGTCCTGCGCGGCCTCGACCACCTCTCCGCGACCGTCTACCACCCCGGCACCACCCCGTACGGCAACTGGTGGGAGTGGCAGATCGGCAGCCCGCGCCCGCTCATGGACATCACGGCCGCCCTGTACGACCACTTCGGGCAGGACCGGATCGACGCCGCCTGCGCCGCCGTCGACCACTTCGTCCCCGACGCCCTGCTCACCGACTACTCCGGCACCTCCACCGGCGCCAACCGCGTCGACCTGTGCCGCTCCGTCGCCCTGCGCGGCATCCTCGGCCGCGCC
The DNA here is from genome assembly GCF_001509795.1 of Streptomyces sp. NRRL WC-3605. Taxonomy (GTDB): domain Bacteria; phylum Actinomycetota; class Actinomycetes; order Streptomycetales; family Streptomycetaceae; genus Streptomyces; species Streptomyces viridochromogenes. The sequence goes on from NZ_LLZN01000047.1 coordinate 106,341, forward strand.
CCGGACCGGATCGCGCTCGCCCGGGACGCGCTCTCCCCGGTCTTCCCGTACGTCAGCGCGGGCGACGGCCTGCACGCCGACGGCTCCTTCGTGCAGCACACATGGGTCGCCTACTCCGGCACCTACGGCCAGGTGCTCCTCGACGGACTCGGACGCCTCTTCGCCCTGCTCGCGGGCTCCGACTGGGAGGTCACCGACCCAAACCGGCGGATCGTCCTCGACGCCGTCGAACGCGCCTTCGCCCCGCTGATCCACGACGGACTGGTCATGGACGCCGTCAACGGACGCGCCATCAGCCGCGGGTACCTCAAGAACGACGACCGGCGGGTCATGCGCGGCGACCACTACCACGGGCACGCGCTCATCGCCGCGATCGCCCTCCTCGCCGCCGGCGCGAGCGCGGCCGAACGCGACCGGTGGCACGCCCGCGTCAAGGGCTGGATCGAACGGGACACCGTCAGCCCGGTTCTGACCTCACGACAGTTCGGGGTGGCCGACCTCGCCCGTCTGCACGCCGTCGCCGGGTCACAGGTGCCCGCCGCGCCCGAGCCCGTCGGGCACCACCTCTTCGCCGCGATGGACCGAGCCGTCCACCGCCGCCCGCGCTTCGTCGCGGCCATCGCCATGGCGAGCGACCGGATCGCCCACTACGAGTGCGGCAACGGCGAGAACCCGCGCGGCTGGCACACCGGCGCCGGCATGGTCTCCTGGTGGGCCGACGGCCTCGGCGACCAGTACACCGACTGGTACTGGCCGACCGTCGACTGGTACCGCCTGCCCGGCACGACCGTCTCCACCCGCCGCCTGCCCGACCGGGCGGGCGGCGAATGGGGCGAGGCCCGGCCCGCCGCACGCTGGGTCGGCGGCACGACCGACGGCGTGTACGCGGCGATCGGCCAGCAGCTGGAGGGCCTGGGCTCCACGCTCCGCGCCCACAAGGCGTGGTTCTGCCTGGCGGACGCCGTGGTCTGCCTCGGCGCCGGGATCAGCTGCGCGGACGGCGTTCCCGTGGAGACCGTCGTCGACAACCGGAACCTGGGGGAGAACGGCACCCAGGCCCTCGTGCGCGGCCCCGGCTGGGCCCATCTGGAGGGCCACGGCGGCTGGATCGTCCCGTACGGCCGGCTGCGCACCCTGCGCGAGGACCGCACCGGAGCGTGGGCCGACATCAACACCACCAGCACCACCGAGCGCCGCACCCGCCGCTGGCAGACCCTCTGGCTGGACCACGGCACCGACCCGCGCGACGCGACCTACCAGTACGTGCTCATGCCGGGCGCGAGCCGCCGGGAGGTCGCCGCGCGGGCGGCCGCCCGCGGCTGGCTGACGGTCCTCGCCAACGACCCGGCCCGCCAGGCCGTCCACGTCCCCTCCCTCGGCGTGACGGCGGCCCTGTTCCGGCAGCCCGGCACCGCGGGCCCCCTCACGGCCGGTGCCGGAGCGAGCGTGCTGCTCCGGCGCCGGGGCCGGACCGCTACCCTCTGTGTGAGCGAGCCGCCCCGTACGGGCGAGCCCCTGGAGATCGTCCTCGACCACCCCGTACGGCACGTGTCCCGCGCCGACGAGACGGTCGAGATCCTCGCCACCGGACCCCGGCTCAGGCTCCGCGTCACTCCGGGGACGGTATGCCGGACCCACCGATGTGAGGTGGTTCTCGCCTGACGGCTTTGTGCGACCCCCACAACGCACACGCCCTCTGAGCAGTCGGAATGGCTGCATGTCGCTGTGGTTCTGTTCAGTGCTACCAGGAAAACGCTCCGGAGACTGTGAGGAGTCGACGGCTCGCATTGCGCCGGGTCCTTCGTAAGGTCACTACATGACCGTTTTGGATGAGGCACCGGGTGAGCCGATCGACGCCCGTGGACGGACCGCCGAGCTGCACGAGATCCGTGCCCAGGCGCTGGCCGGCCCGAGCGAGAAGGCCACCGCGGCGCAGCACGCCAAGGGGAAGCTGACCGCCCGGGAGCGCATCGAGCTGCTCCTGGACCCCGGCACCTTCCGGGAGGTCGAGCAGCTGCGCCGGCACCGGGCCCAGGGCTTCGGCCTGGAGGCCAAGAAGCCGTACACCGACGGTGTCATCACCGGCTGGGGCACGGTCGAGGGCCGCACGGTCTTCGTGTACGCGCACGACTTCCGGATCTTCGGCGGCGCGCTGGGCGAGGCCCACGCCACCAAGATCCACAAGATCATGGACATGGCCATCGCGGCCGGTGCCCCGCTGGTCTCCCTGAACGACGGCGCCGGCGCCCGTATCCAGGAGGGCGTCTCCGCCCTCGCCGGGTACGGCGGCATCTTCCAGCGCAACACCAAGGCGTCCGGCGTCATCCCGCAGATCAGCGTGATGCTCGGCCCGTGCGCGGGCGGCGCGGCCTACAGCCCCGCCCTCACGGACTTCGTGTTCATGGTCCGCGACACCTCGCAGATGTTCATCACCGGCCCCGACGTGGTGAAGGCGGTGACGGGGGAGGAGATCACCCAGAACGGCCTGGGCGGCGCCGACGTGCACGCCGAGACCTCCGGCGTCTGCCACTTCGCGTACGACGACGAGGAGACGTGCATCGCCGAGGTGCGCTACCTCCTGTCCCTGCTCCCGCAGAACAACCGCGAGAACCCGCCCCGGGTGGAGCCGTCGGACGCCGCGGACCGCCGCAGCGAGACGCTCCTCGACCTGGTGCCGGCCGACGGCAACCGGCCGTACGACATGACCAAGGTCATCGAGGAGATCGTCGACGACGGCGAGTACCTGGAGGTCCACGAGCGCTGGGCGCGGAACATCATCTGCGCGCTGGCCCGGCTCGACGGCCAGGTCGTCGGCATCGTCGCCAACCAGCCCCAGACGCTGGCGGGCGTGCTCGACATCGAGGCGTCCGAGAAGGCCGCCCGCTTCGTGCAGATGTGCGACGCCTTCAACATCCCGATCATCACCTTCCTGGACGTCCCCGGCTTCCTCCCGGGCGTCGACCAGGAGCACGGCGGCATCATCCGCCACGGCGCCAAGCTGCTGTACGCCTACTGCAACGCGACCGTGCCCCGGATCTCCCTGATCCTGCGCAAGGCGTACGGCGGCGCGTACATCGTCATGGACAGCCAGTCCATCGGCGCCGACCTCACCTACGCCTGGCCGACCAACGAGATCGCCGTGATGGGCGCCGAGGGCGCCGCCAACGTCATCTTCCGGCGGCAGATCGCCGAGGCCGAGGACCCCGAGGCCATGCGGGCGCGCATGGTCAAGGAGTACAAGTCCGAGCTGATGCACCCGTACTACGCGGCCGAGCGGGGCCTGGTCGACGACGTGATCGACCCCTCCGAGACCCGCGAGGTCCTCGCCCGCTCCCTGGCGATGCTGCACACCAAGCACGCCGACCTGCCGTCCCGCAAGCACGGCAACCCTCCGCAGTAACCCACCGGTATCCGTGCGGAAACCTCATCCATGGAGACTGAGCCCATGAACGTCCCTGACATCCGCGTCGAGAAGGGCCACGCCGAGCCCGAGGAAGTCGCCGCCATCACGGCGATCCTCCTGGCCCGCGCCGCCGCCCGGCCCGCCGCCGCCCCGGCCCACCGGGGCCGCCCGAAGGCCGGCTGGCGCCGCCTGGAGCGCGAGGGCGGCTTCCGCGCCCCCCACAGCTGGCGCTGAGCCCGCGAAACCAACCGAAGGGCCCCTCTCCCGGAGAGGGGCCCTTCGGCGTCCCTGAGGGGCGTCTGGGGCCGCGCGGCGGGCGAGGCCGGCACAAGGGCGGCCGCCGCAGCGCGAAAGGGCTGCCCCGGACGGTGAGGAACCGTCCGGGGCAGCCCTTTGCCTGTCGTGTCCCGTGTCTAGCGCAGCCGCGCCATCAGCGCGTGCTCCACGAGCGTGATCAGCGCCGACTTGGCGTCCGCGCGGTGCCGGGCGTCGGTCGTGATGATCGGGGTGTCGGGGCCGATCTGCAGCGCCTCGCGCACCTCGTCCGGGTTGTACGGCTGGTTGCCGTCGAAGCCGTTGAGGGCGATGACGAAGGGCAGGCCGCTGTTCTCGAAGTAGTCGACCGCGGGGAAGCAGTCGGCGAGACGGCGGGTGTCCACCAGC
>NZ_LLZN01000048.1 GCF_001509795.1 Streptomyces sp. NRRL WC-3605
CTCCACCACCCCCTGGCCGACCACCCCCGCGTCCTCGCCCAGGCCGCCGCCCACCGCGCTCCCGATCGTCTTGCCCGGCACCTCGTCAGCGTCGCCGATGCCGTGCTGCCCCTGCTGCCCTCGGTGCTGCCGCGCGGGGCGGAGAAACCCTCGGCCACCCACCGTGCCCGGCTCGCGCTCGCCGAAGCCGCCGGGGCGGTGCTGGCCGGTGGCCTGTCCCTGCTCGGCATCGACGCACCCGAACATCTCTGAGGAAGCCGACAAGAGTCATGAGCCGTTCCGCACACCCCGCCGGGCCCCGTCACGCCGACGTCCTCCCCGAGGGCCACTACTCGGCCCCGCCCGCGGACCTCAACGCCCTCGACCCCAAGGTGTGGGCCCGGACCGTCGCCCGGGGCGCCGACGGCGTCGTCACCGTCGGCGGTGTCGACGTGAACACCCTCGCCGAACAGCACGGCACCCCGGCCTACGTCCTCGACGAGGCCGACTTCCGGGCCCGCGCCCGCGCCTGGCGCGAGGCCTTCGGGCAGGACGCCGACGTCTTCTACGCGGGGAAGGCGTTCCTCTCCCGTGCCGTCGTGCGGTGGCTGCACGAGGAGGGGCTCAACCTCGACGTGTGCTCCGGCGGCGAGCTCGCCACCGCGCTGTCCGCCGGGATGCCCGCCGAGCGGATCGCCTTCCACGGGAACAACAAGTCCACTCACGAGATCCGCCGGGCCGTAGAGGCCGGTGTCGGGCGGATCGTCCTCGACTCCTTCCAGGAGATCGTCCGCGTCGCCCACGTCGCTCAGGAGCTGGGCCGGCGGCAGCGGGTCCAGATCCGCATCACCGTCGGCGTCGAGGCGCACACCCACGAGTTCATCGCCACCGCCCACGAGGACCAGAAGTTCGGCATCCCGCTGGCCGGCGGGCAGGCCGCCGAGGCCGTGCGGCGGGCGCTCCAGCTCGACGGGCTGGAGCTCATCGGGATCCACTCCCACATCGGGTCGCAGATCTTCGACATGTCCGGGTTCGAGGTCGCCGCGCACCGGGTCGTCGGGCTGCTCAAGGACATCCGGGACGAGCACGGGGTCGAGCTGCCCGAGATCGACCTCGGGGGTGGGCTCGGGATCGCGTACACCAGCGGCGACGACCCGCGCGAGCCGCACGAGATCGCCAAGGCGCTCACCGAGATCGTCACCCGTGAGTGTGAGAGCGCCCGGCTGCGCACGCCGCGGATCTCCGTGGAGCCGGGGCGGGCCGTCGTCGGGCCGACCGCGTTCACGCTCTACGAGGTCGGGACCGTCAAGCCCCTCGACGGGCTGCGGACGTACGTCTCCGTCGACGGCGGCATGTCCGACAACATCCGCACGGCCCTGTACGACGCCGAGTACAGCGTCGCCCTGGTGTCCCGGACCAGTGACGCCGAGCCGATGCTCGCCCGCGTCGTCGGCAAGCACTGCGAGAGCGGGGACATCGTCGTGAAGGACGCGTTCCTGCCGGCCGACCTGGCTCCGGGTGACCTCATCGCCGTACCGGCCACCGGCGCGTACTGCCGTTCCATGGCCAGCAACTACAACCACGTGCTGCGGCCGCCGGTCGTCGCCGTGCACGACGGCGCCTCCCGGGAGATCGTCCGGCGGGAGACGGAGGAGGACCTCCTGCGGCTCGACGTGGGCTGACCCACGGCCACCACCGGGGCCCGGGCTGGAAGATCTCCCGTCGCCCACCCCGTACAAATGAAATAGATGTCTCACGATCCGGACGAAGGGCAGAAACCTCCGTCCGGTGAGTGAGACTGGTGCAACCGTAGACGGTATGAGGAAACGAGGTCGGATGATGCGTACGCGTCCGCTGAAGGTGGCGCTGCTGGGCTGTGGAGTGGTCGGCTCAGAGGTGGCGCGCATCATGACGACGCACGCCGACGACCTCGCCGCCCGCATCGGCGCCCCGGTGGAGCTCGCGGGCGTGGCCGTACGGCGTCCCGCCAAGGTGCGTGAAGGCATCGACCCCGCGCTGGTCACCACCGACGCCACCGCCCTCGTCAAACGCGGCGACATCGACGTCGTCGTGGAGGTCATCGGGGGCATCGAGCCCGCCCGTACGCTCATCACCACCGCTTTCGAGCACGGCGCCTCCGTCGTCTCCGCCAACAAGGCGCTCCTCGCCCAGGCCGGCGCGGCCCTGCACGCCGCCGCAGAGCAGCACGGCAAGGACCTCTACTACGAGGCCGCCGTCGCCGGGGCCATCCCGCTGATCCGGCCGTTGAGGGAGTCCCTCGCGGGCGACAAGGTCAACCGCGTGCTCGGCATCGTCAACGGCACCACCAACTTCATCCTCGACAAGATGGACAGCACGGGGGCCGGCTACCAGGAGGCCCTCGACGAGGCCACCGCGCTCGGGTACGCGGAGGCCGATCCCACCGCCGACGTCGAGGGGTTCGACGCCGCCGCCAAGGCCGCCATCCTCGCGGGCATCGCCTTCCACACGCGCGTGCGCCTCGACGACGTCTACCGCGAGGGCATGACCGAGGTGACCGCGGCCGACTTCGCCTCCGCCAAGGAGATGGGCTGCACGATCAAGCTGCTCGCCATCTGCGAGCGGGCCGCGGACGGCGGGTCCGTCACCGCGCGCGTGCACCCCGCGATGATCCCGCTGACTCATCCGCTGGCCTCCGTGCGCGGCGCGTACAACGCCGTGTTCGTCGAGTCCGACGCCAGCGGACAGCTGATGTTCTACGGCCCCGGCGCGGGCGGCTCCCCGACCGCGTCCGCCGTGCTCGGCGACCTCGTCGCCGTCTGCCGCAACCGGCTCAACGGCGCGACCGGTCCCGGCGAGTCCGCGTACGCGGCCCTTCCCGTCTCCGGGATGGGCGAGGTCGTCACGCGGTACCACATCAGCCTTGACGTGGCGGACAAACCGGGCGTTCTCGCCCAGGTCGCGACCGTGTTCGCGGAGCACGGGGTGTCGATCGACACCGTCCGCCAGCAGGGCAAGGACGGCGAGGCGTCCCTCGTCGTCGTCACCCACCGTGCGTCCGACGCGGCCCTCGTCGGGACCGTCGAGGCGTTGCGCAAGCTCGACACCGTGCGGGGTGTCGCCAGCATCATGCGGGTTGAAGGAGAGTAACCAGCAATGACCCACCAGTGGCGCGGAATCATCGAGGAGTACCGGGACCGGCTGCCCGTCTCCGACACCACGCCGGTCGTGACGCTCCGTGAGGGCGGCACGCCCCTCGTGCCCGCGCAGGTGCTCTCCGAGCGCACGGGCTGCGAGGTCCACCTCAAGGTGGAGGGCGCGAACCCGACGGGGTCCTTCAAGGACCGCGGCATGACGATGGCCATCACGCGGGCCAAGGAGGAGGGCGCCAAGGCGGTCATCTGCGCCTCCACCGGCAACACCTCCGCCTCGGCCGCCGCCTACGCGGTGCGCGCCGGCATGGTGTCCGCCGTGCTCGTGCCGCAGGGCAAGATCGCGCTCGGCAAGATGGGCCAGGCCCTCGTGCACGGCGCGAAGATCCTCCAGGTCGACGGCAACTTCGACGACTGCCTCACGCTCGCCCGCGACCTCAGCGACAACTACCCGGTCTCGCTGGTGAATTCGGTGAACCCGGTGCGGATCGAGGGGCAGAAGACGGCCGCCTTCGAGATCGTGGACATGCTGGGCGACGCCCCCGACATCCACGTCCTCCCGGTGGGCAACGCGGGCAACATCACCGCGTACTGGAAGGGGTACCGGGAGTACGCCGCCGACGGCCCGGCCACCCGCACCCCCCGCATGTGGGGCTTCCAGGCCTCCGGCTCCGCGCCCATCGTGCGCGGCGAGGTCGTCAAGGACCCCTCGACGATCGCCACCGCCATCCGGATCGGCAACCCGGCCTCCTGGCAGTACGCCCTCGACGCGCGCGACGAGTCGGGCGGCTTCATCGACGAGGTGACGGACCGTGAGATCCTGCGCGCCTACCGGCTGTTGGCCGCGCAGGAGGGCGTCTTCGTGGAGCCCGCGTCGGCCGCGTCGGTCGCCGGTCTGCTGAAGGCGGCCGAGCAGGGCAAGGTCGACCCGGGCCAGCGGATCGTCTGCACGGTCACCGGGAACGGCCTGAAGGACCCCGACTGGGCCGTCGCCGGCGCCCCGCAGCCGGTCACCGTCCCGGTCGACGCGGCCACGGCGGCCGAGCGGCTCGGACTGGCGTAGGCGCCGCCGGACGGGCGTGCGGCGCCACCGCCGGAGCAGTGGCGCCACGCCCCGTCGCAGGGTTTCGCGCGACACGTCGGGGAGCGCCCACCCGGGAAAGGTCCCTTGACGGGGGTGCACAGGGGGCATACGACACGCGTCGTGCGCCTCCTGTGCGCCCTATGTCGCCACAGAACCTGTCTTCGATAGGCTGTACTGAACCCGCCCGCCGCATATGCCTCCGCAGGGGCGCGGTGCCGCGCCGTCTCCGCGGCCCGGACGCGGCCCCCTGGGTTCTCGTACGGCATCGAAGTGTCTTCGACAATCACGCAGCTCAAGGAGAGTCATCGAGCGATGGCCGGTCCAGCGTTCCGCGCCGCCGCCGTCCGGGTGCGCGTCCCCGCCACCAGCGCCAACCTCGGCCCGGGCTTCGACGCCCTCGGCCTGTCGCTGGGGCTCTACGACGACGTCGTCGTCCGGGTGGCCGACTCCGGGCTGCACATCGACATCGCGGGTGAGGGCAGCGAGACACTGCCCCGCGACGAGAAGCACCTGCTCGTACGGTCCCTGCGCACCGCATTCGACCTGCTGGGCGGCCAGCCGCGCGGCCTCGAGATCGTGTGCGCCAACCGCATCCCGCACGGCCGCGGCCTCGGCTCCTCCTCCGCCGCCATCTGCGCCGGCATCGTCGCCGCCCGGGCGGTGACCATAGGCGGCGAGACCAGGCTCGACGACGACGCCCTGCTGGAGCTCGCCACCGAGATCGAGGGCCACCCCGACAACGTCGCCGCCTGTCTGCTCGGCGGGTTCACCCTGTCCTGGATGGAGGCCGGCGCCGCCCGCGCCATCAGGATGGATCCGGCCGATTCCATCGTTCCGGTGGTTTTCGTCCCCGGGAAGCCGGTCCTCACCGAGACCGCGCGCGGACTGCTCCCGCGCTCCGTCCCGCACGTCGACGCCGCCGCCAACGCGGGTCGTGCCGCCCTGCTCGTCGAGGCCCTGACCAGGCGCCCCGAGCTGCTGCTGCCCGCCACCGAGGACCGCCTCCACCAGGAGTACCGCGCGCCCGCAATGCCGGAGAGCGCCGCGCTGGTGGAGCGGCTGCGGGCCGACGGAGTGCCCGCGGTGATCTCCGGCGCGGGCCCGACCGTGCTGGCCCTGGCCGACGAGGCCAGTGCCGACAAGGTCGCCCATCTGGCAGGCGAGGGATGGGCCGCGAACCGGCTCGACCTCGACGCTCAAGGCGCGTGCGTACTGCCGCTCGCGCCGTCCGGTGACATCTAGAAGCGTGCGGTTGCCGGATTTCGAGAGGGGGAATGTTTGTTGGATCCGGTAGTGTTAACCTCAAGTCTGCACCCGACCCCACCATGGCGAGGTGCTTCGTGTCCCCGTCCGGGACAGACATTCTTCCGGGAGCCTCCCAAGTCGCACTGTGTTCCGTACGACGTATGCGGGCAGTACCTCGTACACGAGCGCTGAGCGACTCGCCGGGCACGCTCCGGAACCGGCGCGACCGAGCCGCGTGACACCGACACTCAGTGCCACGGCTCAGGGAACCGCCATCTCCAGATATTCCTCCGCCGCCTTTGGCGGACCACCGCCCCGGCACGGTCCACACACCAAGGACCGACGCCGGACAGCACAACCGGTCGCCGAGCCAGACAGGCCGACGTCCGCTCCAGGGAAGGACCCTTCGTGAGCGACACCACCGATCTGATGGGCGCACGTGTCGAGGAGACCGCTGCCGCGCCCGCCACGGACGCCTCCGCGCCTGCCAGCGGTGCCGGCTCCCGGCGGCGCCGCGGCACCGGCCTCGAGGGCATGGTGCTGGCCGAGCTGCAGCAGGTCGCCTCCGGCCTCGGCATCAGGGGCACCGCGCGGATGCGCAAGAGCCAGCTGATCGAGGTCATCAAGGAGGCGCAGGCGGGGGGAGGTGCCGCGGCTCCGAAGGCCGACGCCGCCACCGAGACCAAGCCCAAGCGCCGTGCCACCTCCAAGGCGCGCACCGGCGAGGACGCCGAGAAGAAGGCGAAGGCGGAGGCGCCCGCCGAGCAGGCGGTGGCCCAGCAGCAGATCGAGATCCCCGGCCAGCCGGCCGGCGGCCCCTCCCGCGGGAACGCGGGCGAGCGCGCCGCGGACGGTGAGCGCGGGGGAGACGACGCGCCGGGCGAGCGCCGCCGCCGTCGTGCGACCGCCGAGGCCGGTGCGCCCGAGACGGTCGCCGCCGAGGCGAAGAGCGAGCCGAAGGCCGAGACGCCCGCGCAGTCGCAGGGCCAGCAGGGCAACGACGCCAAGGGCGACGCCGGCGAGGGCGAGGGCCGCCGCCGTGACCGCCGTGACCGTGGGGACCGCGACCGCGACCGTGGCCGCGACCGCGGGGACCGCCGCAAGGGCGACGACCAGCAGGGCGGCGGCCGTCAGGACCGTCAGCAGGGCCAGCAGCAGGGCGGCGGCCGTCAGGACCGCCAGCGTGACAACGGCCCGCAGGACGACGACGACTTCGAGGGCGGCCGGCGTGGCCGTCGCGGCCGCTACCGCGACCGCCGTGGACGTCGTGGCCGCGACGAGGTGCAGGAGCCGCAGATCGCCGAGGACGACGTCCTGATCCCCGTCGCGGGCATCCTGGACATCCTCGACAACTACGCGTTCATCCGCACCTCCGGCTACCTGCCGGGCCCGAACGACGTGTACGTCTCCCTCGCCCAGGTCCGCAAGAACGGCCTGCGCAAGGGCGACCACATCACCGGCGCGGTCCGTCAGCCCAAGGAGGGCGAGCGCCGCGAGAAGTTCAACGCGCTGGTCCGCCTCGACTCCGTCAACGGCATGGCGCCCGAACACGGCCGCGGCCGCCCGGAGTTCAACAAGCTGACCCCGCTCTACCCGCAGGACCGGCTCCGTCTCGAGACCGACCCGGGCGTGCTGACCACGCGGATCATCGACCTCGTGTCGCCGATCGGCAAGGGCCAGCGCGGTCTGATCGTGGCCCCGCCGAAGACCGGCAAGACCATGATCATGCAGGCGATCGCCAACGCGATCACGCACAACAACCCCGAGTGCCACCTGATGGTCGTCCTCGTCGACGAGCGTCCGGAAGAGGTCACCGACATGCAGCGGTCGGTGAAGGGCGAGGTCATCTCCTCGACCTTCGACCGTCCGGCCGAGGACCACACCACGGTCGCCGAGCTCGCCATCGAGCGTGCCAAGCGCCTGGTGGAGCTGGGTCACGACGTCGTCGTGCTGCTCGACTCGATCACGCGTCTGGGCCGTGCGTACAACCTCGCCGCCCCCGCCTCCGGCCGCATCCTGTCCGGTGGTGTCGACTCGACCGCCCTGTACCCGCCGAAGCGCTTCTTCGGTGCGGCCCGCAACATCGAGGACGGCGGCTCGCTGACCATCCTCGCCACCGCGCTGGTGGACACCGGGTCCCGCATGGACGAGGTGATCTTCGAAGAGTTCAAGGGCACCGGCAACATGGAGCTCAAGCTCGACCGGAAGCTCGCCGACAAGCGCATCTTCCCGGCGGTGGACGTGGACGCGTCCGGTACCCGTAAGGAAGAGATCCTGCTCGGCAACGAGGAGTTGGCGGTCACCTGGAAGCTGCGCCGCGTCCTGCACGCGCTCGACCAGCAGCAGGCCATCGAGCTGCTCCTCGACAAGATGAAGCAGACGAAGTCGAACATCGAGTTCCTGATGCAGATCCAGAAGACGACGCCGACCCCCGGCAACGGCGACTGAGCCGGTTCGCGTCCAGTAAAGGCCGCCCCACGTCACGCGAGTGACGTGGGGCGGCCTTTTGGCGCTGATAGGGACGGGTGCCTCAGGCACCCCTTCCTACTCTTGTGTCTCTGGGGGGACCTTGACCACCACCCAATCCGGCAGCGGTCGTCACAGACGCCGGATCCGCTTCGCGCTGCCCGTCGCCGCCGCCGGTGTCGCCGCGGCCGTCGCCGCCGCCCTGCTCACGTCCACCGCGGGAGCCGCCACCGCCGCGCCGCAGCCCACCGTGAAGCCCGCCACGGCCTCGGTGCCGTCGGCCGAGCTGGAGCGCCGCGTGTCCGGCGCGCTCGCCGGCGACGACATCGCGGGTGAGCCGGCGAAGAAGTCGTCGTACGCCGCGGGCGGCGACGACTCGACCGCGAGCCCCATGGTGATCGGCGGCACCACGACCAGCATCACCACGGCGCCCTGGATGGCGCAGCTCTGGTACTACGACGACCGGGGCACCGCCACCGAGGACGACGACCTCGGCTTCTTCTGCGGCGGCGCCGTCGTCGCGCCGACGAAGATCCTCACCGCCGCGCACTGCGTCAAGGGCTACGACTGGTACAACTACGGCGCCATCGTCACCGGCACCAACCAGCTGCCCACCTCCGACGGCTCCGGCGGCAGCGACCTGCACGGCGGCACCGTGTCCCTGCCGTACCGGCAGTGGTACCACCCGTCGTACAGCGCGACGAAGATCGACAACGACATCGCCGTCATCACGCTGGGCAGCAAGGTCAAGGCGACGCCGATCCGCATGACGACGTCCGGCGACACCTCCTCGTACGCCTCCGGCACCAGCGCCAAGGTCTACGGCTGGGGCCGCACCAGCTCCACCAGCCAGGACATCTCGCAGTCGCTGAAGTCGGCGACGCTGCCGATCCAGTCCGACACCACGTGCGCGGGCTTCTACGGCAGCGACTTCGTCAAGGGCCACATGGTGTGCGCGGGCAAGCCCGCCACCGGCAGCGACAGCGGCACCGTCTCCGCCTGCAACGGCGACTCCGGCGGGCCGCTCGTGGTGAACGGCCGCATCGTCGGCGTCGTCTCCTGGGGCGTGGAGGACTGCGTCGCCAAGGGCGCCTACAGCGTCTTCTCGAAGGTCAGCACCTACGTCGGCGCCGCCTACCCGCGGGTCGAGGACACCAACATCAGCGGTGACCACAAGGCCGACCTGTGGGTGCGCAACGCCTCCACGAAGACCGGCTACTCGAAGGACTCCAAGGGCAGCTCCTTCGCGGCCCGCGAGTCCTGGGGCAACTGGAACGGCGTGAACGTCGTCCTGCAGACCGACCTCGACCGGGACGGCTACCAGGACCTCGTCTACCGCCGCAGCAGCGACGGCGACGTCTTCTGGTCGCACTACGTGGCGTCCAGCGAGAGCTGGTCCACCAAGCAGATCGCGGACAACTGGAAGACCCGTACCCGCATCGTCACCCCGGGTGACGTCACCGGCGACTACCTGCCCGACCTGATCTCGGTCGACTCCGGCGGCACGCTGTACGTCTATCCGGGCAAGGGCGACGGCACCTTCGGCTCCCGCTTCTCGGTCCGCACCGGCTGGAACCAGTACAACTCCGTGCGCGGGCACGGCGACTTCACCGGGGACGGCAAGGCCGACCTGATCGTCCGCCAGGCCGGCACCGGCGACATGTACCTGTACAAGGGCACCGGCAAGACCGGCTCCGAGGCGTTCTCGTCCCGGATCAAGGTGCGCAGCCACTGGACGTACAACGCCTTCGACGCCGTCGGTGACATCACCGGCGACGGCAAGGCCGACTTCCTGGCCCGTACGTCCGCCGGCACGCTCTACCTGTACAAGGGCACCGGCAAGGCCACGAGCGAGATCTTCGACACAAGGATCTCGGTCGCGACCGACTTCAAGCAGTACGACATCTTCGGCTGACGTCCCAGGTGAGAGCGGGTTCCGCCCGCCTCACCCGCAGCTCCCCGTGCCCACCGTCGCTCCGGCGGTGGGCACAGTCGTCTGTGCAACCCTCGTCCGGGTTTCCCCGTCTGACCGGACGGGGTGACGATAGTGCGGTAAGGGTGCATATGTACCAGACCCATCCCTGACCGCAAGGGGGAGACGACCGGACGAGCAACCGAGGAGCGCAGTGTCAGCCGAGAGCACGCCGGAGCCCGGCATACCGGGCGGACCCGGCTCCCAGACGCCCCGACAGCGTGGCAAGGGACGCCGCCGCAAGCCCCGCCAGAGACGCAAGGGGCTGCTGATCGCGGCCTGGACGGCCGCGGGGATCGTCGTCCTGGGCGGTACCGGTGCCGGGTACCTGTACTTCAAGCTCAACGGCAACCTGCAGAGCGTCGACATCGACCAGGCCCTCGGCACCGACCGGCCGGAGAAGACCGACAACGGCTCCGAGAACATCCTCGTGCTCGGCTCCGACTCCCGCTCGGGCGGCAACAGGAAGCTCGGCGGCGGCGCCGACGACGGCAGCGCCCGCTCGGACACCGCGATGATCCTGCACGTCCACAAGGGCCACAAGAAGGCCAGCGTGGTCTCCGTGCCCCGCGACACGATCATCGACCGGCCCCGCTGCACCGACACCGACGGCACGACCCACCCGGCGGCCTCCGGGGTCATGTTCAACTCGGCGTACAGCACCGGGGGCGCGCCCTGCGCCGTGAAGACGGTGGAGTCCCTGACCGGCGTCCGCATGGACCACTACCTGGAGGTCGACTTCTCCGGCTTCCAGAAGCTGATCGACCGGCTCGGCGGCGTCGAGGTCACCACCACCAAGGCCATCCACGACCCCGACAGCCATCTGAAGCTGACCGCCGGCACGCACCGGCTCGACGGGGAGCAGGCCCTCGGCCTCGTCCGCACCCGGCACGGCGTGGGCGACGGCTCCGACCTCGGCCGCATCCAGCTCCAGCAGGCGTTCATGAAGGCGCTGATCGAGCAGGCGAAGAGCATCGGTCTGTTCGGCAACCCCAAGCGGCTGCTCGACCTCGCCGACACCGCCACCAAGACCGTGACGACCGACTCCGACCTGGGCTCGGTCAACCGGCTCATGTCCTTCGCGAACGGCCTCAAGGGCATCAGCTCCAAGAACATGACCATGGTGACGCTGCCCGTGCGCTACGACCCGGCCGACCCGAACCGGGTGATCGTCGCCGAGGCCAAGGCGAAGCAGGTGTTCACGGCGCTCAAGCACGACAGGCCGATCCCGAAGGCGGCCACCGAGGGCACCGCGACCGGCGAGGCGAACGGCATCGTGACCAACGCGGAATAGATCACGGAGCCCCCCGGTTTTGGGGGATGGCGCCAGTCCTGGCAGACTGGTACGTCGGCCCCGGTTCACGCTCCCGCAGCCCGCGGCGGCGACCCGGCGCCCTCCCGGAACTCTAGGAGACACCTTGAAGCGCGACATCCACCCCGAGTACGTCGAGACGCAGGTCAGCTGCACCTGTGGCGCGTCGTTCACCACCCGCAGCACGATCTCCAGCGGCACCGTCCGCGCCGAGGTCTGCTCCGAGTGCCACCCGTTCTACACGGGCAAGCAGAAGATCCTCGACACCGGTGGCCGTGTGGCCCGCTTCGAGGCCCGCTTCGGCAAGGCTGCCGCCGGCTCCAAGAAGTAGCGAGCACCGATTCGCCGGTCCACGGCCGCGCCCCCACCAGGCGCGCCGGGACCGGCGTTTTTGGTCGCCCGCCCTTCCCTTCCGTACGTATTTCAGGAGCCCAAGATGTTCGAGGCCGTCGAGGAACTGGTCGCTGAGCACGCCGACCTGGAGACGAGGCTCGCCGACCCGTCGGTCCACTCCGACCAGGCGAACGCGCGCAAGCTGAACAAGCGCTACGCCGAGCTCACCCCGATCGTCGCCACGTACCGGACCTGGCGGCAGACGGGCGACGACATCGAGACGGCCCGCGAACTCGCCGCGGAGGACCCGGAGTTCGCCGCCGAGGTCAAGGAGCTCGACCAGCGGCGCGAGGAGCTCACCGAGAAGCTCCGCCTGCTGCTCGTCCCGCGCGACCCGAGCGACGACAAGGACGTCATCCTGGAGATCAAGGCGGGCGCCGGCGGTGACGAGTCCGCGCTCTTCGCGGGCGACCTGCTGCGCATGTACCTGCGCTACGCCGAGCGCGTCGGCTGGAAGACCGAGATCATCGACGCCACCGAGTCCGAGCTCGGCGGCTACAAGGACGTCCAGGTCGCCGTGAAGACCAAGGGCGGTCAGGGCGCCACCGAGCCCGGCCAGGGCGTCTGGGCCCGGCTGAAGTACGAGGGCGGTGTGCACCGCGTGCAGCGCGTGCCGGCGACCGAGTCCCAGGGCCGTATCCACACCTCCGCCGCCGGTGTGCTGGTCACGCCCGAGGCCGAGGAGATCGACGTCGAGATCAACCCCAACGATCTGCGCATCGACGTCTACCGGTCGTCCGGCCCCGGCGGCCAGTCGGTCAACACCACCGACTCCGCGGTGCGCATCACGCACCTGCCGACCGGAGTCGTGGCCTCCTGCCAGAACGAGAAGAGCCAGCTGCAGAACAAGGAGCAGGCGATGCGTATCCTGCGCTCCAGGCTGCTCGCCGCGGCGCAGGAGGAGGCCGAGAAGGAGGCCGCCGACGCGCGCCGCAGCCAGGTCCGCACCGTCGACCGCTCCGAGAAGATCCGCACCTACAACTTCCCGGAGAACCGCATCTCGGACCACCGGGTGGGCTTCAAGGCCTACAACCTCGACCAGGTCCTGGACGGCGACCTCGACGCCGTGATCCAGGCCTGCGTCGACGCGGACTCGGCGGCCAAGCTGGCAGCCGCGTAAGGACGCCAGGGACCCAGGCACGGACGAGTACGACACGGAGGACTTGCGTGCAGCAATCTTTTGGGGGGCGACCCTCGAGCCCCCGCAGCGTGCTGCTCGCGGAGGTGGCCCAGGCCACCCAGCGGCTGGCCGACGCCGGCGTGCCCTCGCCGCGCAACGACGCCGAGGAGCTCGCGGCGTTCGTGCACGGCGTGAAGCGCGGCGAGCTGCACTCCGTGAAGGACGCCGACTTCGACGCCCGCTACTGGGAGGTCATCGCCCGGCGCGAGCAGCGTGAGCCGCTCCAGCACATCACCGGACGGGCCTACTTCCGCTACCTCGAACTCCACGTCGGGCCCGGGGTGTTCGTGCCCCGGCCCGAGACCGAGTCCGTCGTCGGCTGGGCCATAGACGCGGTCCGCGCGATGGACGTCGTCGAGCCCTGCATCGTCGACCTGTGCACCGGCTCCGGCGCCATCGCGCTCGCCCTGGCCCAGGAGGTCCCGCGCTCCCGCGTGCACGCCGTGGAGCTGTCCGAGGACGCCCTGCGCTGGACCCGCAGGAACGTCGAGGGGTCCAGGGTCGAGCTGCGCCAGGGCGACGCCCTGGACGCCTTCCGCGACCTCGACGGCCAGGTGGACCTGGTCATCTCCAACCCGCCGTACATCCCGCTCACCGAGTGGGAGTACGTCGCCCCCGAGGCCCGGGACTACGACCCCGAGCTCGCCCTGTTCTCCGGCGAGGACGGCCTGGACCTCATCCGGGGCATCGAGCGCACCGCGCACCGCCTGCTGCGGCCCGGCGGCGTCGTCGTCATCGAGCACGCCGACACCCAGGGCGGCCAGGTGCCGTGGATCTTCACCGAGGAGCGGGGCTGGGCCGACGCCGCCGACCACCCCGACCTGAACAACCGCCCCCGGTTCGCGACCGCCCGGAAGGCGCTGCCGTGACCGCCCCCCGAGCTCTTGTCCGGAAGTACGTGTACGAGGAGGCCCGCTAGACATGGCACGGCGATACGACACCAACGACGCGACCGACCGTACGACGGGTCTGCGTGAGGCCGCGTCCGCCGTCCGCCGAGGCGAGCTCGTGGTCCTCCCGACCGACACGGTGTACGGCATCGGGGCCGACGCGTTCACCAAGGAGGCCGTCGGCGACCTGCTGGAGGCCAAGGGACGCGGCCGGAGCATGCCGACCCCCGTCCTGATCGGCTCCCCGAACACGCTCCACGGACTCGTCACCGACTTCTCCGAGTCGGCCTGGGAGCTGGTCGACGCGTTCTGGCCGGGCGCGCTCACCCTGGTCGCCCGGCACCAGCCGTCCCTGCAGTGGGACCTCGGCGACACCCGGGGCACGGTCGCCGTGCGCATGCCGCTGCACCCGGTCGCCATCGAGCTGCTGACCGAGGTCGGCCCGATGGCCGTGTCCTCGGCGAACCTCACCGGGCACCCGGCGCCGGAGAACTGCGACGCCGCGCAGGAGATGCTCGGCGACTCGGTCTCCGTCTACCTGGACGGCGGCCCCACCCCGGGCAACGTGCCCTCCTCCATCGTCGACGTCACCCGCGAGGTGCCGTTGCTGCTCCGCGCGGGTGCCATCTCGGCGGAGGAGCTGCGCAAGGTCGTACCCGACCTCGAGGTGGCCAATTGACAGCCCCTGAATCCCCCAGGGTCTCGGCTGCGCCCGGGCAGGGGGGACCCCCATGCGTGGCATAGGCGACGGGGAGAGCGCGGCGGAGATCACGACGACCTTCGTCGGCCTCCCGCGTGACAGCTTCCGCATCCTCCACGTCAGCACCGGCAACGTCTGCCGCTCACCGATCACCGAGCGGCTGACCCGTCATTTCGTGCAGGAGCGGCTCGGTGTGCTGGGCCGCTCCCTCATCGTGGAGAGCGCCGGCACCTGGGGCCACGAGGGCGCGCCCATGGAGGCCAACGCCGAGACGGTCCTGGCCGACTTCGGCGCGGACGCCCGCGGCTTCACCGGCCGCGAGCTCCTCGACGAGCACGTCATCATGGCCGACCTGGTCCTGACGGCGACCCGCGACCACCGCGCCCAGGTCATCTCCATGGGGCACTCGGCGGGCCTGCGCACCTTCACGCTGAAGGAGTTCACCCGCCTGGTCCGCGCCATAGACCCGGCCACCCTCCCTCCGCTCGAGGACGGCGTGGTGCAGCGCGCGCGTGCGCTGGTGCGTGCCGCGGCGGCTCTACGCGGGTGGCTTCTGGCGCCGACGGCGGAGGCGGACGAGGTGTACGACCCGTACGGGGCGCCGCTGACGTTCTTCCGCTCGGTGGGCGAGGAGATACACGAGGCGCTGGACCCGGTGGTGACGGCGCTGACGGGGGTGCCCGCCAGGTCGTGTCCGTGAGGTCGCGCCGTCCGCCCGGAGGACGGCGGACGGGACTGCGCGGACACGCCCCAGGGGCCTAATACGCAGGGCGCCCCCGGCGCACCGGGCCTACATTGGACTCACGTCACCGTCGACGCACGTCCGGAGCCCACCATGTCGGTCACCCACACCCTCGAGGCCGATGTCCTGCGGCGGCAGGACCCCCAGCTCGCCGACATCCTGCACGGCGAGCTCGACCGGCAGTCCACGACGCTCCAGCTGATCGCCGCCGAGAACTTCACGTCCCCGGCCGTCCTGGCGGCCCTCGGCTCGCCCCTGGCCAACAAGTACGCCGAGGGGTATCCGGGCGGCCGGTACCACGGCGGGTGCGAGATGGCCGACGTGGCCGAGCGGCTCGCCGTGGAGCGCGCCAAGGACCTCTTCGGCGCCGAGCACGCCAACGTGCAGCCCCACTCCGGGTCCTCCGCCGTGCTCGCCGCGTACGCGGTCCTGCTGCGGCCCGGCGACACCGTCCTCGCCCTCGGCCTGCCCTACGGCGGGCACCTCACGCACGGCTCGCCCGCCAACTTCTCCGGCCGCTGGTTCGACTTCGTCCCCTACGGCGTCGACGCGGAGACCGGGCTCATCGACCACGACCAGGTGCGCACGCTCGCCCGCACCCACCGGCCGAAGGCGATCGTGTGCGGCTCCATCGCCTACCCCCGCCACATCGACCACGCCTTCTTCCGCGAGGTCGCCGACGAGGTCGGGGCGTACCTCATCGCCGACGCCGCCCACCCCATCGGGCTGGTGGCCGGGGGAGCGGCGCCCAGCCCGGTGCCGTACGCCGACATCGTGTGCGCGACGACCCACAAGGTGCTGCGCGGGCCGCGCGGCGGCATGCTCCTGTGCGGGGCCGACCTCGCCGAACGCGTCGACCGCGCGGTGTTCCCGTTCACCCAGGGCGGCGCCCAGATGAACTCCGTCGCCGCGAAGGCCGTGGCGTTCGGGGAGGCCGCCACGCCGGCGTTCGCCGCGTACGCGCACCAGGTCGTCGCCAACGCGCGCACGCTCGCCGCCGGCCTCGCCGCGCACGGGCTGGTCGTCACCACGGGCGGCACGGACACCCACCTCGTCACCGCCGACCCGACGCCCCTCGGCGTCGACGGCCGCACGGCCCGCGCCCGGCTCGCGGCGGCCGGGGTGGTCCTGGACTGCTGCGCGCTGCCGCACGGCGACGTCCGGGGCCTGCGGCTCGGCACGGCGGCCGTCACCACCCAGGGCATGGGCGAGCGGGAGATGACACGGGTGGCGGCGCTGATCGCGCGCGTGCTGCGCGGGGACGACGAACGTCACACGGCCCGTGAGGAGGTACGGGAGCTGACCGCCGGATTCCCGCCCTACCCCCGGTGAGACGGGGTACCCGCGCCGGGCACACAGCGACACGTGCAACCATCGTCGTTACCCGGGAGTCCCCTCACATATGCGTCGCGTACGCCACCGTCGCTAGGGTGTGGGGCTGAGATGGCCGGCGAGACTTGTGGGGAAGCCCGTGCGTGAATACCTGCTGACGCTCTGTGTCACGGCCGCGGTGACGTATCTGCTGACAGGGCCGGTGCGGAAGTTCGCGATCGTGGCGGGGGCGATGCCGGAGATCCGGGCGCGTGACGTGCACCGGGAACCCACTCCGCGGCTCGGCGGGATCGCGATGTTCTTCGGCCTGTGCGCCGGACTGCTGGTCGCGGACCACCTCACGAACCTCAGCGCGGTCTTCGAGAAGTCCAACGAACCGCGGGCGCTGCTCTCCGGAGCGGCGCTGATCTGGCTGATCGGCGTCCTGGACGACAAGTTCGAGATCGACGCCCTGATCAAGCTGGGCGGTCAGGTGATCGCCGCGGGTGTGATGGTCATGCAGGGCCTGACCATCCTGTGGCTGCCCATCCCGAAGGTCGGCACGGTCGCGCTGACCCAGTGGCAGGGCACGCTGCTGACGGTGGCCCTCGTCGTCATCACCATCAACGCGGTCAACTTCGTCGACGGGCTCGACGGTCTCGCGGCCGGCATGGTGTGCATCGCGGCGGCGGCGTTCTTCATGTACGCCTACCGCATCTGGTACTCGTACGGCATCGAGGCGGCGGCGCCCGCGACGCTCTTCTCGGCCATCCTCATGGGCATGTGCCTGGGCTTCCTGCCGCACAACATGCACCCGGCGCGGATCTTCATGGGCGACTCCGGCTCGATGCTGATCGGGCTGGTCCTGGCGGCCGGCGCGATCTCCGTCACCGGCCAGGTCGACCCGGACAACCTCTTCGGCGGGTCCGAGCGCAGCGCGGTGCACCAGATGGTGCCCCTGTACATCCCGCTGCTGATGCCGCTCACGATCATCGCGATCCCGGCGGCCGACCTGATCCTGGCGATCGTGCGCCGCACCTGGCGCGGCCAGTCGCCGTTCGCCGCGGACCGGGGACATCTGCACCACCGGCTGCTGGAGATCGGCCACTCCCACAGCCGCGCGGTGCTGATCATGTACTTCTGGTCGGCCCTGATCGCCTTCGGCGCGCTCGCCTACTCGGTCAACTCGGCGTCCATGTGGATCGTCCTCGGCGTCGTCTTCCTCAGTGCCATCGGCCTGGGCCTCCTGCTCCTCCCTCGCTTCACCCCGCGCACCCCCCGCTGGGCGGAACACTTCGTCCCACCGCGCTACCGCCGCCGCCGTTCCGCCCGCCACTCCACGGACCCGACCACGCCGGCCGCGGCGACGACGGAGGACACCGAACTCCGCACCCCGGTCGCCGCGGGAGCCGCGGGCCCCAACGGGGCGACGGCGCTGGGGTCCCGTTCACGGTCCAGGTGAGAAGTGCCGCAAGGTAAGAATCTGACGAGAGCATTGCCAAGTCATGGGGGAACGAAGCGCCCCAATATCAGACAAGCCGCCCCGTGAAACGCACAGACGCGCGCCGTCACCCTCATGTGTGACAGTAGGCACACTCCCAGGTAAAGACCTCATCAAATAGTTTGTGATACGGTTCACGAGAACCCCCCGGACAGAGCCGTAGGACCGCAGTGCGACGGTCCACCGGCGTGAGGTTCTCTCTCCACCCGGGACTACGCTCGTCCATGACGACACCCTGCCCCCACCGTGAAAGCGGAGTTGCCGCCATGCCGTCCAATGACGCCCGCACCCTGCTCCAGGCCGGTGCGCCCACAGCCGCCGCCGGCGCCGTAGCCGCCGTCGTCAGCGGTGTGGTCGCCGGTGGCAAGGGCGCGATCGGGGCCGTCGTCGCGACGCTGGTCGTGCTCCTCTTCATGGGGCTCGGTCTCTTCATCCTGCAGCGCACTGCCAAATCGCTTCCGCACCTGTTCCAGGCCATGGGGCTGATGCTCTACGCCGCGCAGATCCTGCTGCTCTTCATCTTCATGGCCGCGTTCAAGAACACGACGCTGTTCAACCCGAGGGCCTTCGCCATCACCCTGCTCGCGACCACACTCGTGTGGATCGCCGCGCAGACCCGGGCCCACATGAAGGCCAAGATCCTCTACGTGGAACCCGATTCGGACGCCTCCGCCAAGGACGGCAGCTCCGAAAAGACGGGGCATTCGTCGTGAGGGGTAGGGGCGGGATAAAGGCACTTGAGAAGTCCTGCTATCGTCCGGTGCCAACTGCGGCATCGCGGGCGCGGGCATCCGAGCTGACGCCTGCTCAATCGCGAGGCGAGATGCCCCCCAGCCGCCCCCATATCCGTAACACCAGTCCCGTGCCGACCCGCGGCCTCGCGCCGCGCCGACACAACGAGGTTGCCGTACCTATGCGCCACGCTGAAGGAGCCCGCGGTGAGTGCTGACCCGACGCAGGTGCTCGCCTTCGAGACCGACTGCCACATCTTCGACGGCTGTGGCTTCCCGGCTCCCGGCCTGCACTCGTTCCTGTTCGAGCCTCTGTGGGGCGACGCGGACAGCAACGTCTACTTCAACAAGACGATGCTGCTCGCGCTGCTCGGCTCGATCGTCATCGTCGGCTTCTTCTGGGCCGCGTTCCGCAAGCCGCAGGTCGTTCCGGGCAAGCTGCAGATGGTCGCCGAGGCCGGGTACGACTTCATCCGGCGCGGTGTCGTCTACGAGACGATCGGCAAGAAGGAGGGCGAGAAGTACGTTCCGCTGATCGTCTCGCTCTTCTTCTTCATCTGGATGATGAACCTGTGGTCGATCATTCCGGTCGCCCAGTTCCCGGTGACGGCGATCATCGCCTACCCGGCTGTGCTCGCGCTCATCGTGTACGTCCTGTGGGTGTCGCTCACCTTCAAGCGCCACGGTTTCGTCGGGTTCTTCAAGAACGTCACCGGCTACGACAAGTCGCTCGGTGCGGTGCTTCCGCTCGCCATGCTCATCGAGTTCTTCTCGAACCTGCTGGTGCGGCCGTTCACCCACGCCGTCCGACTCTTCGCGAACATGTTCGCCGGCCACACCCTGCTGCTTCTCTTCACGATCGCCAGCTGGTACCTGCTGAACGGCATCGGGATCGCCTACGCCGGTGTCTCGTTCATCATGACCGTGGTGATGACGGCCTTCGAGCTCTTCATCCAGGCCCTTCAGGCGTACGTCTTCGTGCTCCTGACGTGTACCTACATCCAGGGCGCGCTCGCCGAGCACCACTGAGCCTTCCCCCCTCGATCCCAAGTCGTCCGGTGGCCAACCCCCACCGGTCCGTAAAGAAAAGGAAGAACTGGCATGTCCCAGACCCTTGCCGCTGTTTCCGGCTCGCTCGGCTCCATCGGTTACGGCCTCGCTGCCATCGGCCCCGGCGTCGGCGTCGGCATCATCTTCGGTAACGGCACCCAGGCCCTCGCCCGCCAGCCCGAGGCTGCCGGCCTGATCCGTGCCAACCAGATCCTCGGCTTCGCCTTCTGTGAGGCGCTCGCCCTGATCGGTCTGGTCATGCCGTTCGTCTACGGCAAGTGATCTGACGATCCACGACCAGCCGACTAGACGAAAGGCACTGACATGAGCCAACTGCTCATTGTGGCGGCCGAGGAGATGGAAAACCCCCTCGTCCCGCCGGTCCCCGAGCTCGTCATCGGCCTCATCGCCTTCGTCATCGTCTTCGGCTTCCTCGCCTGGAAGCTCCTCCCGAACATCAACAAGGTTCTGGAGCAGCGTCGCGAGGCCATCGAGGGCGGTATCGAGAAGGCCGAGGCCGCGCAGACCGAGGCCCAGAGCGTTCTTGAGCAGTACAAGGCTCAGCTCGCCGAGGCCCGGCACGAGGCCGCGCGTCTGCGCCAGGAGGCGCAGGAGCAGGGCGCCACGCTCATCACCGAGATGCGCGCGGAAGGCCAGCGGCAGCGTGAGGAGATCGTCGCCGCCGGTCACGCCCAGATCGAGGCCGACCGCAAGGCCGCCGCGTCCGCGCTGCGCCAGGACGTCGGCAAGCTCGCCACCGAACTGGCCGGCAAGCTCGTCGGCGAGTCCCTCGAGGACCACGCCCGGCAGAGCCGCGTCATCGACCGCTTCCTCGACGAGCTCGAGGAGAAGGCCGAGGCCGGACGATGAACGGAGCGAGCCGCGAGGCCCTGGCAGCCGCACGTGAGCGACTCGACGCGCTGACGGACAACACGTCCGTCGACGCCGGACGGCTCGCCGACGAGCTGGCCGCCGTCACCGCGCTGCTCGACCGCGAGGTGTCGCTGCGTCGGGTCCTCACCGACCCGGCGCAGGCCGGCGAGGCCAAGGCCGACCTGGCCCGGCGTCTGCTCGGCAACCAGGTCGGCGGCGAGACCGCCGACCTGCTGGGCGGCATGGTGCGCTCCCGCTGGTCGCAGTCCCGCGACCTGGTGGACGCGCTGGAGGAGCTGGCGAACACCGCCGACCTCACGGCCGCCCAGAAGGCGGGCACGCTCGACGACGTCGAGGACGAGCTGTTCCGGTTCGGCCGGATCGTCTCCTCCAGCACGGAGCTGCGTGCCGCGCTCACCGACCGTGCCGCCACCACCTCGGCCAAGAGCGAGCTGCTGCGCAGCCTCCTCGGCGGCCGGGCCAGGGCGACCACCGAGCGTCTGGTGACGCGCCTCGTGACCGCGCCGCGTGGACGTAGCCTGGAGTCGGGACTGGAGTCCCTGTCCAAGCTCGCCGCCGACCGCCGGGAGCGCATGGTCGCCGTCGTCACCTCGGCGGTGCCGCTGAGCGACCGGCAGAAGCAGCGCCTGGGCGCCGCCCTCGCCAAGGTCTACGGCCGCCAGATGCACCTCAATCTCGACGTGGACCCCGAGGTCGTCGGAGGCATCCGGGTGCAGGTCGGCGACGAGGTCATCAACGGCGCGATCGCGGACCGCATCGAGGACGCCGGCCGCCGCCTGGCGGGCTAGCAGCAACTCAATACGCAGTACGTACTTACGACGGCCCAGTTGGGTCGTACAGAGGATTCACCTCGTTCAGGGGGGAGTCCCCACCCCCCCAAAGTGAAACTTCGGGCCCAACAAGGAGAGCAGGGAACCCAGATGGCGGAGCTCACGATCCGGCCGGAGGAGATCCGGGACGCGCTGGAGAACTTTGTCCAGTCGTACAAGCCGGACGCGGCCTCGCGCGAGGAGGTCGGTACGGTCACCCTTGCCGGCGACGGCATCGCGAAGGTCGAGGGCCTCCCCTCGGCCATGGCCAACGAACTGCTGAAGTTCGAGGACGGCACCCTCGGCCTCGCGCTCAACCTGGAAGAGCGCGAGATCGGCGCCATCGTCCTCGGTGAGTTCAGCGGCATCGAGGAGGGTCAGCCGGTGCAGCGCACCGGTGAGGTGCTCTCCGTGGCCGTCGGCGAGGGCTACCTCGGCCGCGTCGTCGACCCGCTCGGCAACCCGATCGACGGCCTCGGCGAGATCGAGACCAGCGGTCGTCGTGCCCTCGAGCTGCAGGCCCCCACGGTCATGCAGCGCAAGTCGGTGCACGAGCCGATGGAGACCGGCTACAAGGCCGTCGACGCGATGACCCCGATCGGCCGTGGCCAGCGTCAGCTGATCATCGGTGACCGTCAGACCGGCAAGACCGCCCTGGCCGTCGACACGATCATCAACCAGCGCGACAACTGGCGCTCCGGCGACGTGAACAAGCAGGTCCGCTGCATCTACGTCGCCATCGGCCAGAAGGGCTCGACCATCGCGTCGGTCCGCCGCGCGCTGGAGGAGAACGGCGCGCTGGAGTACACGACCATCGTCGCCGCCCCGGCGTCCGACCCGGCCGGCTTCAAGTACCTGGCGCCGTACACCGGTTCGGCCATCGGCCAGCAGTGGATGTACGAGGGCAAGCACGTCCTCATCATCTTCGACGACCTCTCGAAGCAGGCCGACGCCTACCGCGCCGTGTCCCTGCTGCTGCGCCGCCCGCCGGGCCGTGAGGCCTACCCGGGTGACGTCTTCTACCTGCACTCCCGTCTGCTGGAGCGCTGCGCGAAGCTCTCCGACGACATGGGTGCCGGCTCGATGACCGGTCTGCCGATCGTCGAGACCAAGGCCAACGACGTCTCGGCGTTCATCCCGACCAACGTCATCTCCATCACCGACGGCCAGTGCTTCCTGGAGTCGGACCTGTTCAACGCCGGTCAGCGCCCCGCGCTGAACGTCGGTATCTCCGTCTCCCGAGTCGGTGGTTCCGCGCAGCACAAGGCGATGAAGCAGGTCTCCGGCCGTCTGCGCGTGGACCTCGCCCAGTTCCGTGAGCTGGAGGCGTTCGCCGCCTTCGGTTCCGACCTGGACGCCGCGTCGAAGGCGCAGCTGGAGCGCGGCCAGCGCATGGTCGAGCTGCTGAAGCAGGCCCAGTACGAGCCCATGTCCACCGAGGACCAGGTCGTCTCCGTGTGGGCCGGCACCACCGGCAAGATGGACGACGTCCCGGTCGCCGACATCCGGCGCTTCGAGAAGGAGCTGCTGGAGTACCTGCACCGCAAGGAGCAGGGCCTCATGACCTCCATCAAGGAGGGCGGCAAGATGTCGGACGACACCCTCACGGCCGTCGCCGACGCCATCGCGGAGTTCAAGAAGCAGTTCGAGACCTCGGACGGCAAGCTGCTCGGCGAGGACGCTCCGGCCGCTGCCGCCAAGTGACGTAAGGAAGGGACCTGACTCATGGGAGCTCAGCTCCGGGTCTACAAGCGTCGCATCCGATCCGTCACCGCGACCAAGAAGATCACGAAGGCGATGGAGATGATCGCCGCCTCGCGCGTCGTCAAGGCGCAGCGCAAGGTGGCGGCCTCCACGCCGTACGCGACCGAGCTCACCCGCGCGGTCACGGCGGTCGGCACCGGTTCGAACACCAAGCACCCGCTGACCACGCAGGCCGAGACGGTCACGCGGTCCGCGGTGCTGCTCCTCACGAGCGACCGTGGTCTCGCCGGGGCCTTCAACTCCAACGCCATCAAGGCCGCGGAGCAGCTGACCGAGCGCCTCGAGCGCGAGGGCAAGCAGGTCGAGACGTACATCGTGGGCCGGCGCGGTGTGGCGCACTACAACTTCCGCGAGCGCAAGATCGCGGAGTCGTGGAGCGGCTTCACCGACGAGCCCACGTACGCGGATGCCAAGAAGGTCGCGGCCCCGCTGATCGAGGCCATCGAGAAGGACACGGCGGAGGGCGGCGTGGACGAGCTCCACATCGTCTACACCGAGTTCGTCTCGATGATGACGCAGCAGGCGCTGGACGCCCAGCTGCTTCCGCTGCGCCTCGAGGAGGTCGCGGAGGAGACCGCCACCAAGGGCGAGATCCTTCCGCTGTTCGACTTCGAGCCCTCGGCGGAGGACGTCCTCGACGCCCTGCTGCCGCGGTACGTCGAGAGCCGGATCTACAACGCGCTGCTCCAGTCGGCCGCTTCCAAGCACGCCGCCACGCGGCGCGCGATGAAGTCGGCCACCGACAACGCGGGCGAGCTGATCAACACGCTCTCCCGTCTTGCCAACGCGGCCCGCCAGGCCGAAATCACCCAGGAAATCAGCGAGATCGTCGGTGGCTCTGCAGCCCTGGCCGACGCGACCGCGGGGAGTGACCGATAATGACCACCACTGTTGAGACCGCGACGGCTACGGGCCGCGTCGCCCGGGTCATCGGCCCGGTCGTCGACGTGGAGTTCCCCGTCGACGCGATGCCGGACATCTACAACGCCCTTCACGTCGAGGTGGCCGACCCGG
The DNA here is from genome assembly GCF_001509795.1 of Streptomyces sp. NRRL WC-3605. Taxonomy (GTDB): domain Bacteria; phylum Actinomycetota; class Actinomycetes; order Streptomycetales; family Streptomycetaceae; genus Streptomyces; species Streptomyces viridochromogenes. The sequence goes on from NZ_LLZN01000048.1 coordinate 24,169, forward strand.
CCAACGCCGGCGAGAAGAAGACGCTGACCCTGGAGGTCGCCCAGCACCTGGGTGACGGCCTGGTCCGCACCATCTCCATGCAGCCCACCGACGGTCTGGTCCGCCAGGCCCCGGTCACCGACACCGGTTCGGGCATCAGCGTCCCGGTCGGCGACTTCACCAAGGGCAAGGTGTTCAACACCCTCGGTGAGGTGCTGAACGTCGACGAGCAGTACACCGGCGAGCGCTGGTCCATCCACCGCAAGGCGCCGAACTTCGACGAGCTCGAGTCGAAGACCGAGATGTTCGAGACCGGCGTCAAGGTCATCGACCTTCTCACCCCGTACGTCAAGGGTGGAAAGATCGGTCTGTTCGGTGGTGCCGGCGTCGGCAAGACGGTGCTCATCCAGGAGATGATCTACCGCGTCGCCAACAACCACGACGGTGTCTCGGTGTTCGCCGGTGTCGGTGAGCGCACCCGTGAGGGCAACGACCTCATCGACGAGATGAGCGAGTCGGGCGTCATCGACAAGACCGCGCTGGTCTTCGGTCAGATGGACGAGCCCCCGGGCACCCGTCTGCGCGTGGCCCTCGCCGGCCTGACCATGGCGGAGTACTTCCGCGATGTGCAGAAGCAGGACGTGCTGTTCTTCATCGACAACATCTTCCGCTTCACGCAGGCCGGTTCCGAGGTGTCGACCCTGCTCGGCCGTATGCCCTCCGCGGTGGGCTACCAGCCGAACCTGGCCGACGAGATGGGTCTCCTCCAGGAGCGCATCACCTCGACCCGTGGTCACTCGATCACCTCGATGCAGGCGATCTACGTCCCCGCGGACGACCTGACCGACCCGGCCCCGGCCACCACGTTCGCCCACCTCGACGCGACGACGGTTCTGTCCCGTCCGATCTCCGAGAAGGGCATCTACCCGGCCGTGGACCCGCTGGACTCCACGTCCCGCATCCTGGACCCGCGCTACATCGCGCAGGACCACTACAACACCGCGATGCGCGTCAAGGGGATCCTGCAGAAGTACAAGGACCTCCAGGACATCATCGCGATCCTCGGTATCGACGAGCTCAGCGAGGAGGACAAGCTGGTCGTCCAGCGTGCCCGCCGCGTCGAGCGCTTCCTGTCCCAGAACACGCACGTCGCCAAGCAGTTCACCGGTGTGGACGGCTCGGACGTGCCGCTGGACGAGTCGATCACCGCGTTCAACGCGATCTGCGACGGTGAGTTCGACCACTTCCCGGAGCAGGCGTTCTTCATGTGCGGTGGTCTCGAGGACCTCAAGAAGAACGCGAAGGAACTGGGCGTCTCCTGACGCATCGGTCTTCGTGAGCCATTGAGCTCGTGATGAGGGGGCGGGGCACGTCCCGCCCCCTCATTCATGCCTATTAGACTTGTAACCAACACCCGGCAGAACCGCCGGGTGGTGACCCGAGGAGCCATCTTGGCTGCTGAGCTGCACGTCGCGCTGGTCGCCGCCGACCGTGAGGTCTGGTCGGGCCAGGCCACCCTGGTCGTCGCGCGCACCACGTCCGGCGACATCGGCGTCATGCCCGGTCACCAGCCGCTGCTCGGTGTGCTGGAGTCGGGCCCGGTGACCATCCGTACGAGTGATGGTGGGACCGTCATCGCCGCGGTGCACGGCGGTTTCATCTCGTTCGCGGACGACAAGCTGTCGCTGCTGGCGGAGATCGCCGAACTGTCCGACGAGATCGACGTCCAGCGCGCGGAGCGGGCGCTCGAGCGCGCGAAGTCGGCGGACGACGCCTCCGCCGGGCGCCGCGCGGAGGTGCGCCTGCGGGCGGTGACGGCGCGCTGACCCCCCGGGTCGCCTCCCGTGCCCTTTAGGCTCAGGGGGAGCGCTCGCGATTGACGTCACTCAGCCGCGGCTGGTACCGGAGCGATCCGGTGCCGGTCGCGGCTGAGGCAGATACGGATGTTTTTTCCGTTCCGTTACCTAGGAGACGAGGAGGTCGGTGCCGATGGTCCTCGCTCTGACTGTGTGCGGAATCGTCGTCGCCCTTGTGGTGCTGGGGTTGTTCGTCTTCGGCCTGCGCCGCAGACTCATCCAGCGCTCGGGCGGCACCTTCGACTGTTCGCTGCGCTGGGACGTGCCGGAGAGGCCGGACACCAACGGCAAGGGCTGGAGCTACGGCGTCGCCCGCTACAACGGCGACCGCATCGCGTGGTACCGCGTCTTCTCCTACGCCTACCGCCCGCGCCGCGTCCTGGAGCGCTCCGCGATCGAGGTGGCCGGCCGTCGCGTCCCCGACGGCGAGGAGGAGCTGGCGCTGTTGTCCGACGCCGTCATCCTCACCTGTCTGCACCGGGGCACCCGGCTCGAACTGGCCATGACCGAGGACGCGCTGACCGGGTTCCTGGCGTGGCTGGAGGCCGCTCCGCCGGGCCAGCGCGTGAACGTCGCCTGAGACGACCGGGGCCCCTGGACCACGCGCCGCCGCTCACGCCGTCGGGCACACCGGCCGCTGCTGGGGTATCGGCGCGTTGTGCTGCCCGACGACGAGTGCCGGGGCGTCGGCGGCGACCGTGACGGACACGGTGACCGGGCACACCGCGAGGAGTGCGGCGGCCGTGGTGCCGGTGAACACGGTCGCGGCGACCACCTTGGGCCGGTCGAACCTCCTCGGCCCCGGGGGCCGGCCGGTCCTCTTCTGCCTCATGATCGTGCGCTTCATCGCTGTCCCCCCGAATTACTGGTTCCACTTGCTGGCTGGAGATACGTAGTGTTCCCCGTCGGCACCCGCCGCTCCTATGGCCGTCCGGCCCGCCGGCCCCGCCGAACGGCCCTGGTCCGCGTACGCCCGGGGCGCGCGGACGGGGCCGCACGCGTGCGGGGAACGAAAAGAGCCACGGACAGGCTCGTGACCTGTCCGTGGCCGGGGTGCTGCCGTGCGGGTTACTGCAGACCGCTGTTGATGGCGCTCACCAGCTCGCCGTTGCCGGTGTCACCGCTGAACTCCCAGAAGAAGGCGCCGCCGAGGCCCTGGTTCTTGGCCCAGCTCATCTTTCCGGCGATGGTCGACGGGGTGTCGTACGACCACCAGTTGTTGCCGCAGTAGGCGTAGGCGGTGCCGGCGATGGTGCCGGTGGCCGGGCAGGAGTTCTTGAGGATCTTATAGTCCTCGATGCCCGCCTCGTAGGTGCCGGGGGCCGCGCCGGTCGCCGAGCCGCCGGGGGCGGCCTGGGTGACGCCGGTCCAGCCGCGGCCGTAGAAGCCGATGCCGAGCAGCAGCTTCTTGGACGGCACGCCCTTCGACTTCAGCTTGGCGATCGCGTCGGCCGAGTTGAAGCCGGCCTGCGGGATGCCGGAGTACGACGTCAGCGGCGAGTGCGGGGCCGTCGGGCCCTGCGCGTTGAAGGCGCCGAAGTAGTCGTACGTCATCACGTTGTACCAGTCGAGGTACTGCGAGGCGCCGCCGTAGTCGGCCGCGTCGATCTTGCCGCCGTTGGAGCCGTCCGCGGTGATGGCCGCGGTGACCAGGTAGTTGGAGCCGAACTCGGCGCGCAGGGCCTGCATCAGCGTCCTGAAGGCCGCGGGGCCGGACGAGTCACAGGTGAGACCGCAGGCGTTCGGGTACTCCCAGTCGATGTCGATGCCGTCGAAGACGTCGGCCCAGCGCGGGTCCTCCACGACGGCCTTGCAGGACTTGGCGAACGCGGCCGCGTTCTGCGCCGCCTGGCCGAAGCCGCCGGAGTAGGTCCAGCCGCCGAAGGAGTACAGCACCTTGATGTGCGGGTACTTCGCCTTCAGCTGGCGCAGCTGGTTGAAGTTGCCGCGCAGCGGCTGGTCCCAGGTGTCGGCCTGGCCGCTGACGGACTGGTCGGCGGTGTACGCCTTGTCGTAGGCGGCGTAGGTGTCGTCGACGGTGCACTGACCGTTCTTGACGTTGCCGAACGCGTAGTTGATGTGGGTGATCTTCGAGGCCGTGCCCGAGGTCACCAGGTTCTTGACGTGGTAGTTGCGCCCGTAGACGCCCCACTCGGTGAAGTAGCCGAGCTTGACCTTGTCGCCGGGGGGCGGCTCGGTGGTGCCGCCGGTGGTGCGCACCGCGCGGGCGCCGCTCGCCGGGCCGACCTGGTCGGCGGTGTCCCGGGCCTTGACGGTGTACGAGTAGTCGGTGCCGGCGCTCAGGCCGGTGTCCGAGTACGAGGTGGTCGTCACGGTCGCGACCTTGGCGCCGTCGCGCAGGACGTCGTAGTTCTTGACGCCCTTGTCGTCGGTGGCCGCGCTCCAGGACAGCTTCACCGAGGTGTTGGTGATGTCCGAGGCGCTCGGGGTGCCGGGGGCGCTGGGCGGGTTGTCACCCGGGTTGGTGGTGCCTCCGTCGCAACTGCCGCCGTTGAGCTTGCAGTTTGAGGGGGAGCCGGAGCCGGAGCCGTTGAAGCCGAAGCTGACGGAGGCGCCGGGGGCGAGGCTGCCGTTCCAGGACTTGTTCTTGGCGGTCCAGTGGGTGCCGGAGGAGGTGACGTCGGCGTCCCAGGCGGAGGTGACCGAGGTGCCGGAGGGGAAGTCCCACTCGACGGTCCACGAGGAGAGGGTCGTGGTGCCGGTGTTCTTCACCGTCCACTTGCCCTCGAAGCCGGTGCCCCAGTCCTGGGGCTTGGAGTAGGTGGCGGTGGCGGACGTCGCCGCCTCGGCGGGGCTCGCGAGGCCGACCAGACCGGCCAGTGGGAGCAACAGCGTCGCGAATCCTGCCGCGGCTCTGTGTCTGAAGCGCATGTCGCGCCTCCTTGGGGGAGTCCTGGGGCGTGACTGAGCCTCACGCCCACTCATGGTGCGGTGAGAATAGAAAGGTCTGGACCACAGGTCAATAGGTCTGGACCACTTGACGTTTCACGCCGGATGGGCTTCCCCCGCCCGTGATCTAGATACCCAACTCCTGTGCCAGTACGGCGGCTTGGACCCGGCTGCGCAGCTCCAGCTTCCCCAGCAGACGGCTGACGTGCGTCTTCGCCGTCGCCTCGGCCATGTCCAGCCGGGCCGCGATCTCGGCGTTGGACAGTCCCTCGCCGAGACAGGACAGCACCTCGCGCTCGCGCCGGGTGAGCGCGTCCAGCACGGACGGATCGGGCGCCGTCTCCCGCGCCGGCCTCGCCGCGAACTCGGCGATCAGACGCCGGGTGACGGCCGGTGCGATCAGGCCCTCGCCCCGCGCCACCGTGCGCACCGCCTCGATCAGGTCCTTCGCCTCGGTGTTCTTCAGCAGGAATCCGGACGCCCCCGCGCGCAGCGCCCCGAAGACGTACTCGTCCAGATCGAAGGTGGTCAGCACGAGCACGTCCGCGAGCCGCTCGGCCACCACCTGCCGGGTGGCGGACACCCCGTCCAGACGCGGCATCTGAAGGTCCATCAGCACCAGGTCGGGACGCAGTTCCCGGGCCAGGGCCACCGCCCGCTCGCCGTCGGCCGCCTCGCCGACGACCTCGACGTCGGGGGCGCTGCGCAGGATGAGGACGAGTCCGGCGCGGACCGCGGACTGGTCCTCGGCGACCAGGACACGGATCATGCGGAGTCTCCTTCGGTCAGCGGAAGCAGCGCGCGGACGGCCCAGATCTTGCCGTCCGCGGAATCCGGGTCACGGGCGGGGCCCGCCTCGAACGTGCCGCCGAGCAGCGCGACCCGCTCCCGCATGCCGACCAGACCGGCGCCCGAACCGGGTGCGCGCGGCCCCTCCCGGTCGCCGAACGGACTGGTCACGGTGACGGCCAGACAGCCGTCCCGGCGGGCGAGCGTGACCGTGACCCGGCCGGGCGCCGCGTGCTTGAGGGCGTTGGTCAGCGACTCCTGCACGATCCGGTAGGCGGCCAGCTCGACGGGGGCGGGGACGGTGCCCGGGCGGACGGCGAGCTGGACGTCCAGGCCGTTGGAGCGGGCGCTGTCCGCGAGGGCGTCGAGGCTGTCCAGCGTCGGCGCGGCCGCCGGTGCCGCGTCGTCGCCCGCGTCGCGCAGGATGCCGATGAGCCGGCGCATCTCGGCGAGCCCCGCCACGCTGTTCTCCCGGATCACGGACAGGGCGTCCCGGGAGGTCGCCGGGTCGTCGAGGGAGAGCGCGGCGGTGGAGTGGATGGCGATGGCGGAGAGGTGGTTGGCCACCAGGTCGTGCAGCTCGCGGGCCATGCGGGAGCGCTCCGACGACACGGCCTGGGCGCGGTCCATCTCGGCGAGCAGTGCCGTCTGCTCGGCGCGCAGCCGGGCGGCCTCGGCGGCGTCGCGGTGGTTGCGCACGATCCAGCCGGTGGCGGCGGGGCCGTACGCGACGACCCCGATGACCACCCCGACGAGCAGCGCCTCGGGCTCCCGCCACGCCACCCACGGGACCAGCGTCCCGGCCACGGTGAGCAGGCCGGTGATCCACTGGATGCGCCGGGCCGAGGTGAGCGGGCCGTACACCACGGCCGCGTAGACGATGTCGGTGAACATCAGGACGGTGGCCAGGTTGCCCTGGGTCAGGACGTCCGCGCAGATCGCGGGCGTGGCGATCAGCAGGGCCGTGCGGGGGGCCGCCCGGCGCAGCAGTTCGCAGCCCGCCATCACGGTGAGCGGCACCAGGATCGGCCAGGGCCCGTCGAAGAGCGTGACGGGGTCCTCGCGGGTCCGCGTGCCGAGGCCGATACCCACCAGCAGCAGACCCCCGAGCAGCCCGGCGACGGCGACGTACACGTCGAAGCGGTGCGGGCGGGGGAGGGGCATGCGTCCATCCAACACGCTGCCCCCGGCGGACGCGTGATGCCGTGGGCGGGTCCCGGACTGCATCTTTCGATGTACGGCGGTTTCGTCACCGCCGACGACGGAAGCGGCCGCGCACGGCGGGAGCCTGGAAGGGTGAACGAAGGGAGCCTGTCGTGATCGTCGCCCTCGTCGTCGCCTGCGAGGTGGGTTTCTGGGTGCTGCTGGCCCTGGGGCTGGCCGCGCGCTACCTGCTGAAGTGGCGCAGGACCAGCGTGGTCCTGCTGCTGTGCGAGCCGGTGCTGGAGCTGGTCCTGTTCGCCGCCACGGCGGTCGACCTGCGGAACGGCGCCGAGCCCGGCTGGGAGCACGGCCTGGCGGCGCTCTACATCGGCTACACCGTGGCCTACGGCCACTACACGATCCGGTGGCTGGACGGCCACGCCGCGCACCGCCTGGCCGGGGCGCCGCGCCCTCCGCGCCCGCCGCGGTACGGCATGGCGCGGGCCCGCCACGAGGGCGCCCTCTGGCTGCGGACGCTTCTCGCGGCGGCGGTCGCGCTGGCCCTGCTGCAGGCCGCGGTCTGGTACGTCGGGGACGGCGACACCTCGTCCCTGCGGTCCTTCCAGTGGGTGGCGCTGCGGGCCGCCGGCATCCACGGGCTGATCGCGCTGACCTACCTGCTGTGGCCGAAGCGGCCCAAGGGTGAGCCCGAGCATCGGGAGGAGACGCGGGAGACAGTGCCCCGGTGACGGGCTAGCGCTCCCCGCCCGGCACCCACAGCACGTCCCCGACCTCCTTGTTCGCCGTCCTGGCGAGGATGAACAGGAGGTCGGAGAGGCGGTTGAGGTAGGTGGCGGTGAGCGGGTTCATCGTCTCGCCGTGGACCTCCAGCGCGGCCCACGTCGAGCGCTCCGCGCGCCGGACGACCGTGCACGCCTGGTGCAGCAGGGCCGCGCCGGGGGTGCCGCCCGGCAGGATGAAGGACCGCAGCTTCTCCAGCCGCTCGTTGAAGCGGTCGCAGTCCGCCTCCAGCCGGTCGATGTAGAACTGCTCCACCCGCAGCGGCGGGTACTCGGGGTCCTCCACCACCGGCGTCGACAGGTCGGCGCCCACGTCGAACAGGTCGTTCTGCACGCGGGTGAGGACCTCGACGACCTCCTCGTCCAGAGCGCCGAGGGCGATGGCGGTGCCGAGGACGGCGTTCGCCTCGTTGGAGTCGGCGTACGCCGAGATCCGCAGATCGGTCTTGGCGGTCCGGCTCATGTCGCCGAGGGCGGTGGTGCCCTGGTCGCCGGTCCTGGTGTAGATGCGCGTCAGATTGACCATGTGACCAGCCTAGTTACGCTCCGGCGCCGCGGAACACGCGTGTGCCCACTGTCACGGCGAGCGCGGCGAAGAGGACGGCCACCACCGTGCCGTACAGCATGTGCTCCGTGGCGTACGCGCCGACGTAGGCGTCCCGGACCGCGTCCACCAGATAGCGGAAGGGGACGAAGTGGGACAGGACATCCAGCCAGCGGGGCCCCAGCGTCATCGGCAGCATCAGGCCGGACAGGAGCATCATCGGCATCGTCATGGCGTTGACCGCCGGGCCGAACTCCTGCGGGGTGCGGACCTTCAGCGCGAGCGCGTACGACAGCGAGGCCAGCGACACCGTCAGCAGCCCCACGAAGGCGAACCCGATCAGCACGCCGGGCAGCGGGGCGCGCAGGCCCATCGCGAGCGCCGCCAGCACCAGCAGCACCGCCTGGAAGACGAACACCGTGGCCTCCCGCAGCACCCGCCCGAGCAGCAGCGCGAGCCGGCTGACGGGCGTCACCCGCATCCGGTCGACCACGCCCTGGCTCTGCTCGATGATGACCGCGAAGCCCGCGAACGACGCCCCGAACAGGCCGAGTTGCAGCAGCAGCCCGGGCACCAGCACCTGCCAGGAGGACCCCTTCCCGCCGAGCGGGAGGTCCGTGAGCAGCGGGCCGAAGAACAGCAGGTACAGCAGGGGCATCAGCACGCCGAAGAGCAGCGCGAACCGGGAACGCAGGGACTGGCGGAGATAGCGGCCGTAGATGAGGGCCGTGTCCTGGATCAGCATGAGGGGTCCTAGACGGCGACGGGGGCGGCGTCGGCCGGGGCCGGGCCGCGGCCGGTGATGGCGAGGAAGGTGTCCTGGAGGGTCGCGTCGATCGAGCCGCCGTGGCGCAGCTTCAGAGCGCTCGGCGTGCCCTCCGCGACGACGGTGCCGCGGTCGACGATCACCAGGCGGTCGGCGAGGGCGTCGGCCTCGTCCAGGTAGTGGGTGGTGAGGAAGACGGTGGTGCCCTGCTCGTCGCGCAGGCGCCGCACCAGGTCCCACAGGTCGGCTCGGCTGCCGGGGTCGAGGCCGGTCGTCGGCTCGTCGAGGAACAGCACCTTCGGGCGGTGGGTGAGCGCCATCGCGATGTCCAGACGCCTGCGCTGGCCGCCGGAGAGGGCGCCGGCCTTGCGGTCCAGCAGCTGGGTCAGACCGAGGTCGTGGGCCAGTTCCAGGGCGCGCTCCACGGCGCGCGCCTTGGGCAGGCGGTACAGCCGGCCCTGGGTCACCAGCTCCTCCCGCACGGTGATCTGCGGGTCCACCCCGCCCGACTGGGCCACGTAGCCGCAGGCGCGGCGCACCCCGGCGGGGTCGGTCGCGAGGTCGTGCCCCGCCACGGTGGCCGCGCCGCCGGTGGGTGCCAGCAGGGTCGTCAGCATCCGCAGGGTCGTCGTCTTGCCGGCGCCGTTCGGGCCGAGGAAGCCGAGGATCTCGCCCTCCTGGACGGTCAGGTCGACGGAGCGCACGGCCTCGACGGGGCCGCGCTTGGTCGGGAAGGTGCGGGCCAGTCCGGCCGCGCTGATGACAGGCATGGGCACAGAAAAACAGAGTCACTGAAATTTTGCAACGGCCCCAAAATTCAAACGGCCCCATCGAAGTTAGGATGAGGGCATGACGGAAGGGCTCAGGGAGCGCAAGAAGCGCGAGACGCGGCAGCGGATCTCGGACATCGCCACCGGGCTGTTCCTGGAGCACGGCTTCGTCACCGTGACCGTCGCCGAGGTGGCGGAGGCCGCCGACGTCTCCGTGAACACCGTCTACAACTACTTCCCGGCCAAGGAGGACCTGTTCTTCGACCGCTCCTCCGGGGTCGTCGACCAGTTGTCCCGCTGGGTGCGCGGCCGGCCGCGGGGGGAGTCGGCCGCCCGCGCCGTGCTGCGCGAGCTGCGCGCCGAGGTCGAGGCGGTCTCCCCACGCGTCGGGCTCATGGAGGGCTACGACCGCTTCATGCGCTGCATCCAGGAGGCGCCGCCGCTGCGCTCCCGGCTCTGGAGTCTCCGGCAGGAGATCCACGACGACCTGGAGGCGACCCTGCGCGAGGAGACCGGCGCCGCCGCCGGCGACCCGCTGCCAGGGCTGATCGCGAGTCAGCTCGCCTGGATCCACCAGACCGTCTTCGAGGCCGTCGGCCGGGAGATGGTCAAGGGGCGCAAACCGGGCGAAGTGTCCCGCGAGACGCTGGCACTTCTCGACGACGTCGAGGAGCTGTTGAGCGAGAAGGTGCTCAACTACGCCGTCCGGGGCGCGCAATGAGCCGTGCCGGTGTGATGTCCGTCAGATGAGACGTGACTCGCGTTACTAACCGGTCACACAGTGCCTCACTGCCGCTAAGGTCCGCCGAAGAGCAACCTCAACAGGGTGTAAGGCGTTTCTAAGGGGAGTCGCAACAGTGGCACGGAAGCTTGCCGTCATCGGCGCCGGCTTGATGGGTTCCGGGATCGCCCAGGTCTCCGCGCAGGCGGGCTGGGACGTCGTCCTGCGGGACGTCACGGACGAGGCGCTCGAGCGCGGCACCGACGGCATCAAGGCCTCGTACGACAAGTTCGTGAGCAAGGGCAAGATGGAGGCGCACGACGCCGACGCCGCCCTGGCCCGGATCACCGCGACCACCGAACTGGACGCCGCCGCCGACGCGGACGTCGTCGTCGAGGCGGTCTTCGAGAAGCTGGAGGTCAAGCACGAGATCTTCCGGGCGCTGGACAAGATCGTCCGCCCGGACACCGTGCTCGCCTCCAACACCTCCGCCATCCCGATCACCAAGATCGCGGCGGCCACCGAGCACCCCGAGCGGGTCGTCGGCGTGCACTTCTTCTCGCCGGTGCCGATGATGCAGCTCGTCGAGCTGGTGCGCGGCTACAAGACCAGCGACGAAACCCTCGCCACCGCCCGTGAGTTCGCCGAGTCCGTCGGCAAGACCTGCATCGTCGTCAACCGCGACGTCGCCGGCTTCGTCACCACCCGGCTGATCTCGGCGCTCGTCGTCGAGGCGACCAAGCTGTACGAGTCGGGCGTCGCCTCCGCCGAGGACATCGACCTGGCCTGCAAGCTGGGCTTCGGCCACGCCATGGGCCCCCTCGCCACGGCCGACCTGACCGGCGTCGACATCCTGCTGCACGCCACCGGCAACATCTACACCGAGTCCCAGGACGAGAAGTTCGCGCCGCCGGAGCTGATGCGCCGGATGGTGGACGCGGGTGACATCGGCCGCAAGAGCGGGCAAGGCTTTTACAGCTACTGAGATTTCGTCCACCACCGCACAGCCCCCGCACGCGTCACGCGATGGGGTGAATTCGGTATCGGTTCGCTTACAGACGGCAACCTCTGGCCGCTGAACGCAGTCAGAGGTTGCATCACCGGCCACTGCGAAGACTCGTAGCAACGACAGACCCACGCACCTACGCAGACCACACACCGCGGAGCACGAACGCACGCTTAGGGGAGCGCTATGCACATCAGGGGCGACCACGCCGAGCTGGTCGTCGGGGGCCGCCTCGACGTCCGCAGCGCGGCGGACGCCCGTACGGTCCTGCACTCGGCCGTCGACGACGGAGCCGGCGACCTCGTGCTCGACCTGTCCGAGCTGGACTCCTGGGACGCCACCGGACTCGGGGTGATCATGGGGGCCCACCGGCGGGCCGGCCGCTGCGGCCGGCGCCTGGTGCTGCGCGGCGTGCCGCTGCAGATGCAGCGCCTGCTGGTGGCCACCCGGCTGCACCGGATCCTGGCGATCGAGGGCGGCATCGGGGTGGAGTCCCTGCCCCGGGTGTGACACCCCGGCACGGGTGGGGCGGGACAGTCGGGCGTTCCGTCTGCGAAGCGCACACCGCGCACAATCCTCACGAGACTGTGATGTCTCGGACGGCGCGGGACCCCGGGCTGTCGTAGATACTGTGCCAAGGTTTAGGGTTCGGCTGCCCGCTGGCTAGACGTTTCCCTTCGAGCGGGCCCGGACCAGAAGCGACAGCGCGGTGTGCAGCAAGGCCGGGAGGGGCTTGGCATACGCACACGACGCTTTTGGGGGGCTTGGAACTCATGGACCCGAACACCCGGGGGCCCGAGGGGTACGGCCATGACGCCGACGAGCAGTCGTCGCGTCCGCGCCCGCCCAGGGATCCCCTCACGCCGGACTTCGGACAGCACGCGCCGACTCTCGCCCGCACCGTCCAGCTCGTGTCGGGCGACCTCCTGCTCACCGTCAACCCGGTCGACGGCAGCGAGATAGAACCCTGCCCGCCCGCCGAGCGGCCGTCCCGGCCCGAGAAGCTCTCCGCGGCCGACCGCGCCGAGGCCGACCGGGCCGCGAAGCCGCCCGTGCCGCCCGGGCCGACGCGCCCCGCCCCGCCCCTGCCGGCCCGCCAGGACGACCGCGAGCAACTGGTCCGGCTGCTCGCGCGCGGCCGCTCCGTGCGCCTGGTCGGCCCCCGCGGCGCCGGCCGCACCAGCCTGCTCGACCTCGTCGCCGACGACTGCGCGGACCTCGCGCCCGACGGCGTGGTCCGGCTCACCGGCTTCCGCCGCACCCCGGACGACCTCCTGCACGACCTCTTCCGCGCCGTGTACGACGCCCCGCTGCACCGTCCGGAACCGGACGAACTGCTCGCGTGCGTGCGGGACATCGGAGCGGTCGTCGTCCTGGACGACATCGAGTTCGGCGGCACAGCCCTCGACGAGCTCCTCGACGCGACCCCCGAGTGCGCCTTCCTGATCGGCGCCACGCCCGACGTGCCCGTCCCGTCCGCCGAGTCCGACGTCGAGGAGGTCGTGCTCGGCGGCCTCGACCGCGCCGCCGGCATGGAGCTGCTGGAGCACGTGGTCGGCCGCGACCTCACCGAGGACGAGCGGAACTGGGCGGGCGACCTCTGGTTCGAGTCGGAGGGCCTGCCGCTGCGGTTCGTCCAGGCGGGGGCCCTGCTGCGGCAGCGCGACCGGCTGCGGGCCGAGGCCGAGGCGGTCGACGAGTACGGCGTCTTCGAGGACGCCCCGCCCGCCGACGCCGTCGAGACCGAGAGCGTCCGCGACCGCGAGGAGGTGCCGCTGCCGTCCCTCGGGGAGGCGGCCGCACCGGCCCGGCTGCTCGCCTCACGGCTCAGCCCCTCCGCCCGGGCCGCCCTGCGGTTCGCCGTCGCGCTGGGCGGCGAGATGCCGCACCAGGCCCATCTGCCCGCCCTGGTCGGCGACACCCACGCGGACGCCGCCCTGGGTGAACTGACCGACTGCGGGCTCGTCTCGCCGGTCGGCACCCGCTACCGGCTCGCCGCCGGCGTGCAGATCCAGCTGGAGGCCGCCGGCTACGCCGACGACCTCAAGGAGACCGCCCTCAGCGCCGCCCGGCACTACACCTGGTGGGCCGGACATCCCTCGGTCACCCCGGAGCGCGTCAGCGCCGAGGCGGACGCCGTGCTCGCCGCGCTGGGCGTGCTCGTGGCCTCCCCGGCACCCGCCGCCGAGCCCTCCGGCACCGACGAGGACGAGACCGACCCCGCCGTGCAGCTGGCCCGCGCGGCGGCGCCCGCCTTCGCGGCCGGCCTGCACTGGAGCGCCTGGGAGCGCGCCCTGCGCGCGGGCGCCGAGGCGGCCCGGGCGGTCGGTGACGTCACGGAACAGGCCTACTTCCACCACGAGTTGGGCGCCCTCGCGCTGTGCGACGGCCGGCTGGACCGGGCCCGCACCGAGCTGGAGACCGCGATCGGCCTGCGCGGCGCCCTCGCCGACAAGCGCGGCACGGTCGCGGGCCGCCGCGCGCTCGCCCTGGTCGCCGACCGCACCGGCACCGCGCCGGGACTCGCCGCCCTCACCGCGACGGCGGGCGAGGAGGTCCCGGACGCCCGGTACGAGGAGTCCCAGTCGCCGCCCGGGGGAACGCCCGCCCCCTTCCCGCCCGTCGTCGACACCTCGACGCTGGTCACCCACCGGTCCTCCGCACCCGTGTCCCCGGTGCCCACCCACAAGGGCCGGGGCGGTGTCCGCAGCTTCGCCCGGCGCAACCTCGTCGCGGCCGGCGCCGGCGCCCTCCTGGTGGCCGTGCTCGGCACGGTCGTGACGCTCGGCGCCACCTCCGACGGCGACCCCGAGAGCCCCTCCACGCGGGTCGGCGTCAATCCGTCCGCGAGCCAGGGCGCCGGCGACGACAGCCTCGGCGCCGACGAGGCGGCGGGCACGGACGGCAAGGACTCGGGGAACACGGGATCGGCGACCAGCCGGCCGACGGACCCCGGCCCCGACGGCACGCTCGGCACCTCGGACGACCCGACGCCGACCAGCTCGGCGAAGCCGTCGGACGACCCGAGCGGCACGCACAAGCCGGGCGGCGGCGACTCGGACGAGACGACCAGGCCGCCGTCGAGCACGAAGCCGCCGTCCTCGACCAAGCCGCCCCGGCCGACCGAGACGGAGACCGAGGAACCGACGGAGGATCCCACCGAGGAGCCGACGGAGGACCCGACCGGCACCCCGACGGAGGACCCGACGAACACGCCGACCAGCTCGACGTCGGCCAGCGGCCCGTCCTCCTCCGGCCCGGCGGAGACCACGAGCTCCGCGAGCGCCCCGCAGAGCGGCGACCCCGCCTCGCCGGGCGACAGCACCGACACCGTCATCTGACCGTCCGGACAGGGCGAAGGGCCGGTTCCGCCGAGCGGAACCGGCCCTTCGCCGTCGCGCGCCGCGTCAGAACAGCCGGAGCTTGTCGTCCTCGATGCCGCGCAGGGCGTCGTAGTCCAGCACCTGGCAGCCGATCCCGCGGTCCGTCGCGAGGACCCGGGCCTGCGGCTTGATCTCCTGGGCGGCGAAGACGCCGCGCACCGGGGCGAGATGGGGATCGCGGTTCAGCAGCTCCAGATAGCGCGTCAGCTGCTCCACGCCGTCGATCTCGCCGCGCCGCTTGATCTCGACCGCGACCGTCTGTCCCTCGGCATCCCGGCACAGGATGTCGACCGGGCCGATGGCCGTCATGTATTCGCGCCGGATCAGGGTGTAGCCCTCGCCGAGCGTCTCGATGCGGTCCGCGAGCAGTTCCTGGAGGTGCGCCTCCACGCCGTCCTTGATGAGGCCGGGGTCCACGCCCAGTTCGTGCGAGGAGTCGTGGAGGACCTCCTCCATCGTGATGATCAGCTTCTCGCCCGCTTTGTTGACGACCGTCCAGACGTCCTTCTGCTCGCCGTCGCCCTCCTTCAGCGTGCATGGCGGCGACATCCAGTTCAGGGGTTTGTAGGCCCGGTCGTCCGCGTGGATCGAGACGCTGCCGTCCGCCTTGACCAGGATCAGACGGGGAGCCGAGGGCAGGTGGGCGGTGAGCCGGCCCGCGTAGTCGACGGAGCATCGGGCAATGACGAGACGCATGGTCCGCAACGCTACTCGACGGGCCCGGGTCGACGCGATCCGCCCTGGGAGAGTCCGTTAGACCCCGGACTGCCCCTGTTCGTTTCTGGCCGATTGTGAGCCTAAAGGGACTGGCTCATGTACGCATTCTCCTGGTGCCGTCACGGTCTGTTGCCTACCGTATTAAACGGGAGGTCGCGGGGTGTGTACACAGCGTGTCCGGTCGCGCGGACTCCCTCATCTGTCCGGCAACCCCTGCCGTCGGCGGGGGTGCGAGAGGAGAACCCATGTCGCTCGACGTCTCACCGGCCCTACTCGAGAAGGCCGAGCGAGGCGAGGTCGACGAAGCCGAATTCGTCGACTGCGTCCGGACCTCCCTGCCCTATGCATGGGAGATGATCAGCTCCCTGGTGGCTCAGCTGAAGGTCGACGGCGGTCAGTTCGCCGACAACCAGACGCCCCCGCCGGACGAGCAGGCACGGGGACAGTTGCTGCGTGCCCTTGCGAGCGACGCGATACGCGGCGCCCTGCAGCGGCACTTCGGGGTGCGGCTGGCCTTCCAGAACTGCCACCGGGTGGCGGTGTTCCCGGTCGACTCCTCGGTCGACGAGTCATTGGCCCGCTTCACCTCGGTCCGCAGTCAGGTGCTCAACCAGTCCCCGGAGTTCAGGGACTGCTGACGCGAGCCGCTTGCTTGCCGCTCCGTACGCGGGAGGTGCATCAGTACCGGGGCGGCAAGCCCATCGGCGGGGGACCTCCCGCGCGCGCGATTCAGCCGAGCTGCGGGAGGACTTCGGCGCCCAGCCGCCGGACGTTCTCCTCGGTGGCCGCCAGGTCGCCCGAGCCCTCGACCAGCAGGGCGAAACGGGAGATCCCGGTCCGCTCGCTGGTCGCCGCGAGCCGGTCGGCGGCGAGGCGCGGGGTGCCCACCGGGTGCAGCCCGCAGAGCAGTTCGGTGTAGGCGAGCGGGTCGCGCATGGCACGCGCGCGGCCGTCCACCGTCACATGGGCCTCCAGACCCTGCCGGAGCCACCCGGGCATCGCCTTCGTGAGCGTCTCGACGGCGTCCGTGCGCCGGTCGGCGATCTGGCACACCCCGGCGGAGACATGGGCGGCCGCGCGGATCTCGTCCCCGGGGCGCCCGGCCGCGCGCGCGTGCTCCCGCCACAGGGCGACCATCTCGGCCTTCTCCTCGTCGCCCACGTGCATGCCGAGCAGCATCGGCAGCCCGCGCTCGGCCGCGAGGCGCACACTGCGCGGCGAGGTGCAGGCGACGACCACCTCGGGGCCGTCCGTCTCGGTCAGGCACTCCGAGGGGCAGGGCACGACCGGCACCTCGCGGAAGCCGAACCGCTCGCCCGAGGCCCCGACCGCCGGCTCGCGCAGCCAGCGCAGCAGCAGATCGAGCGATTCCGGGAAGCCCTCCTCGTAGGCGCCCAGACCCGAGCCGAACACCTCCAGGTCGACCCAGGGCCCGCCGCGCCCCACGCCCAGCGAGAACCGCCCGCCGGAGGTGATGTGCAGCAGGGCGGCCTGCTCGCCCAGGGCCACCGGGTGCGCGGTCGGCAGTACGCTGACCGCGGTGCCGACGCGGAGCCGGCGGGTGCGGCCGAGCAGCAGGGCGGCCAGGGTGACCGCGGACGGACAGGTGCCGTACGGCACGAAGTGGTGCTCGGCCAGCCAGACCGAGTCGAGGCCCGCCTCCTCGGCGACCTCCGCGGAGCGGACCGCCCGGTGCAGCGCCTCCCCGTCGCCCTGGCCCGGGAACCGGGCCGCCAACACGAAACTACCTACGCGCATTGCTGTTTTCCTGCTTCCTTGGCTCCGACGCGGAGCTCCCCCAGCGGGCATAACCGTCTGACACGTGCCGAGGACACGGCCTGGCGGGGGGATTTGCGGATTGTCTGCAGAATCACGGGTCCGCGTGGGGGACTTGTGGGGGTTGGTTCCGTACGGATACCCCCATCCGTGCCGCGTAGGCTGGAGACGGCCCCCGTCCTGTATAGCTCCGTGAGGTGTTCCGTGTCCCCGCGTCGCAACCGATCCAAGGGCGCCGGTCCGTCCGGCCGCGGTGCCGGGGAGGACCGCTCCGGCCGCTACGGCGGCTGGCAGTCCTCGGAGGCCTGGCAGGGCGAGGACTGGAACGTCCGGCATGTGGCGGGCGCGAGCGCGCAGGGCAAGGCGTACCGCTGTCCCGGCTGCGACCAGCTGATCCCGGACGGCGTCCCGCACGTCGTCGCCTGGCCGGACCACGCGGGCGTCGACGACCGCCGGCACTGGCACAAGGCGTGCTGGAACGCGAAGGACCGCCGCACCACGCGGGTGCAGCGGTCCTGTAACGCGCCGAGGTTCTGAGCCTCCGCGGGGCGCCTAGGTCGTGTCTGTGTCAGACACCCCTCAGACGTCGCGCCGCTCCAGCAGCGCCCAGGCGCCCGCGAACGCGGCCGCCGTCACCCCGAGCATGATCCACAGCGGGTCCCAGCCGTGCGGGCCGGACTCCGACAGGGACTGCGCGTAGAAGACGCTCAGCTGGTTCGGGATGGAGTACTCGAACAGCGCCTGCTGCAGGTCCTGCAGCGACTCCGCGAACATGAAGAGCGCGATCACGAGCGGCGCCAGCAGCAGGCCGATCATGATCGTGATCGCGCCCGCCGAGTGCCGGATCACCGAGCCGACGACGAGCGAGAGCAGTCCGAGCAGCGCGATGTAGAGCGAGATGCCGACGGTGCCCTTCAGCCACTCCTCGGTGGACGGCTCGCGGGCGCCGTCCAGCATGGCCACGTCCGCGAGGGCGACGAGCAGGGCCGACACCAGCGTGACCGTGAAGGCCACCGCGAAGAACACGATCGCCTTGGCCGCGAGCACCCGGCCACGGGTCGGGCAGGCCGTCATCGTGGTCCGGATCATGCCGGTGCCGTACTCGGAGGCCGTGGTCAGCACGCCCAGCGTGATCACGCAGATGGTGCCGAGCAGCAGCCCGAAGAACCCGAACGACAGGGGGCTCTCGCCCGCCAGGCTCTCCTCGGCGGCATTGGCGGCGATCAGCGCGGCGACCGCCAGGCCGATGCCGACCACGAGCACCACGAACACCCCGAGCGTCCACATCGTGGAGCGCACCGAGCGGATCTTCGTCCACTCCGAGGCGAGCGCGTGCCCGAGGTGCGTGCGCACCACGGGGATCGGCGAGGTGTACGTGGGGAACGGCTGACCCGGAGCCGCCTGCCAGGTCGGTGCGGCGGTCTGCGGCATCGGGGGCTGGGGCGTGCTCATCGGGCTTCCTCGGGCTTGGTCGGGGCGGCGGGGGCGGCGTCCTGCGGCGCGGCGGCCGGCGCGGGCGGCTGGGCGGGCGCGGGCGGCTGAGCGGGCGCCTGCGGGGGCGCCGGCGCGACGGCGGGCTGGGGCGCGGGCGCCTGGCTCGCGGGAGCCTCCTGCGGCGCCTGGGCGGCCGGCTGGGCGTACGGGTTGGCCGGGGCGGCGCCCGGGTCCGCGGAAGCGCCGTAGGGGCCGGGCGCGGCCTGCTGGGGCGGCGGCGGGGCGTACCAGCCGGACTGGCCCTGGCCGGGCACCGGCATCGGGGGCTGGGCGCCCGGCGGCAGCGGCTGCTGCAGCCCCGCCTTCTGGTCGGCGGTCGAGCGGTAGTCGACGGCGCCCTGCGTCATCCGCATGTACGCCTCCTCCAGGGACGCCTGGTGCGGCGACAGCTCCCACAGCCGTACGTCGGAGGCGTGGGCGACGTCGCTGATGCGGGGGAGCGGCAGCCCGGTCACCCGCAGCGCGCCGTCCTGCTCGGGCAGCACGTGTCCGCCCGCCTCGGTGAGCGCGCCGGCCAGCTTCTCGCGCAGCTGCGGCTCGGTGTCGGGGGTGCGGACCCGGGCGAACCCGGCGGAGTTCGCCGCGATGAAGTCCTTCACGCTCATGTCGGCGAGCAGCTGGCCGCGCCCGATCACGATGAGGTGGTCGGCGGTCAGCGCCATCTCGCTCATCAGGTGGGAGGAGACGAAGACGGTACGGCCCTCGGCCGCCAGCGACTTCATCAGGTTCCGCACCCAGTGGATGCCCTCGGGGTCGAGGCCGTTGACCGGCTCGTCGAACAGGAGCACCTGCGGGTCGCCGAGCAGCGCGGCGGCGATGCCCAGGCGCTGGCCCATGCCGAGCGAGAAGCCCTTGGAGCGGCGCCCGGCCACGTCCTGGAGGCCGACGACGCCCAGCACCTCGTCCACACGGCGGGCCGGGATGCCGGCGAGTTGCGCGAGGCTCAGCAGGTGGTTGCGGGCCGACCGGCCGCCGTGGACGGCCTTGGCGTCCAGCAGCGCGCCGACCTGGCGGGGCGCGTTCGGCAGCCTGCGGTACGGGTAGCCGCCGATGGTGACGTGGCCCGCGGTCGGGTTGTCCAGACCGAGGATCATCCGCATCGTCGTCGACTTGCCGGAGCCGTTGGGGCCCAGGAAGCCGGTGACGGCACCGGGCCGCACCTGGAAGGACAGGTTGTACACAGCGGTCTTGTCGCCGTAGCGCTTGGTCAGGCCGACTGCCTCGATCATGCTCCGCACCCATCGAAAGGTTCAGGACAGCGGGGCGCACGCCCCCCGTAAGGGTTAGGAGGATATAAGGGCGCTGACGGTTCCACTCAAGGGCGGGTAAAAACTTCGCCGCGCCGGCCTCCTCGGCCCTCTCTTCTAGGCGTCCCGCTTCCGCAGGGTGAGGTATCCGCCGACGACGGCCGCGATCACCCACAGCGCCATGATGCCGAGCCCGCCCCAGGGGCCGTAGGGACGGTCGTCGTCGATCGGGGTGACCACCTGCAGGATGGCGCTGCCGGCCTGGTCGGGCAGGTAGCGGCCGACCTTCTCGGTGGCGGAGACGTTGCCGAGGATGTTGGAGACCAGGAAGAAGAACGGCATCAGGATGCCCAGCGACAGCATGGGGGAGCGCAGCATCGCCGCGATCCCCATCGAGAACATCGCGATGAGCATCATGTACAGCCCGCCGCCGAACACCGCCCGCAGGACCCCCGGGTCGCCGATCGACGCCCGGTGGTCGCCGAGCATCGCCTGCCCGAGGAAGAAGGTGAGGAAGCTGGTCGCCAGCCCGACGGCCAGCGCCAGCCCGGTCGCCACCGCGATCTTGCTGAACAGGAAGGTGCCGCGGCGCGGCACGGCGGCCAGCGAGACGCGGATCATGCCGGTGCTGTACTCGTTCGAGACGACCAGCACCCCGAACACGATCATCGCGAGCTGACCGAGGCTCATCCCCGCGAAGCTGATGAAGGTCGGGTCGAAGTCCAGCCGGTCCCGTTCGCTCATGTTGTCGAACTCGTTGTTCGACAGTGCCGAGATCAGCATCCCCAGGGCCACGGTCACGACCAGCGCCAGGGAGAGCGTCCACACGGTGGACGCCACGGAACGGATCTTGGTCCACTCCGAGCGGAGCACCTGCGTCGTCGCCATCTCAGCTCCTCCTCCAGCCCTCGCCCCACGCCTGCTGCGGCTGCGGCTGCGGCTGCGGCGGCGGGGCCGGGGTCTGCCCGGTGTGCGCGTGGTACTCGACCGACTCCGCGGTCAGCCGCATGAACGCCTCCTCCAGGGACGCCTGCTGCGTGCTCAGCTCGTGGAGCACGATCCGGTGGCGTGCCGCGAGCTCCCCGATCTGCGCGGACGTGCCGCCGTCGATCTCCAGTGCGCCGTCGTCCGCCTCCACCGGCGTGACGCCCTCCGCGCGCAGCACGTCGAGCAGCTGCTCCCGCTGGGGGCTGCGGACGCGGACGTAGGCCCGCGAGTTGCGGGCGATGAAGTCGGCCATGGAGGTGTCGGCGAGCAGCCGGCCCTGCCCGATGACGACGAGGTGGTCGGCGGTCAGCGCCATCTCGCTCATCAGATGCGAGGAGACGAAGACCGTACGGCCCTGCGCGGCCAGCGACTTCATCAGGGTGCGGATCCAGTGGATGCCCTCGGGGTCGAGGCCGTTGACCGGCTCGTCGAACATCAGGATGCGGGGGTCGCCGAGCAGTGCGGCCGCGATGCCGAGGCGCTGCCCCATGCCCATCGAGAAGCCCTTGGTCTTCTTGCGCGCGACCGCCGTCAGGCCGACCGTCTCCAGCACCTCGCGGACCCGGCCCGCCGGGATGCCGTTGCTCTGCGCGAGGCAGAGCAGATGGTTGTAGGCGCTGCGGCCGCCGTGCCAGGCCTTCGCCTCCAGCAGGGCGCCGATGTACGTCAGCGGGTCCTTCAGCTCCTCGTAGTGCCTGCCGTCGATCCGGACGTCACCGGCCGTCGGGTGGTCCAGGCCCAGCACCATCCGCATGGTCGTCGACTTGCCCGCGCCGTTCGGCCCGAGGAAGCCCGTGACGATGCCGGGTCTGACGGTGAAGGAGAGGTTGTTCACCGCCACCTTGTCGCCGTACCGCTTGGTCAGCCCCGAGAGCTCGATCATGCGGCCACGCTAGGGGGACCGTTCGGCCGATGCCACCCGGACGGCGCGAACAGGCCCCGAAAATGGGTCGAAGCCCGCGCCCCCAGGGGGCACGGGCCTCGGTCGTCCCAGGGGCGTCGCGCCCTGGCGTCAGCCGGTCAGCGGGTCTGCTGCGCCGGGACCCCGCGGGAGATCGGCTCGTCCTCGGCCGGCGTGCCGGCGGCGGCCACCGCGGCGCCCGTGAGCGTCGCGAGCATCTCGCGGACGTTCGTCAGCTGGGCGTTGATGCTGTCGCGGCGGTTGGTGAGGGCGGCCAGCTCGCGCTCGGATTCCGAACGGATCCGGTCGGCCTTGGCGTTCGCGTCGGCCACGATGTCCTCGGCCTGGCGCTGCGCGGTCTCCACCGTCTGGCGGGCACGGCGCTCGGCGTCGGTGCGCAGCTTCTCGGCCTCCAGGCGCAGCTGCTCGGCGCGGTGCTCGATCTCGGCGAGGCGCTTCTCGGCCTTGGCCTGACGCGAGGCCAGGTCGCGCTCGGACTGCTCCCGGCGCTTGGCGAGGTTCGTCTCGAAGTCGGCGGCGGCCTGCGCGGCCTTGGCGCGGGTCTCCTCGAAGAGGGCGTCGGCCTCCTCACGCTTGGACTGAGCGTCCTTCTGGGCCTCGGAACGCAGCTGCGAGGCGTCGCTCTTCGCCTTCTCGACGATGCGGACGCCCTCGTCCTCGGCCTTGGCCTTGCGCTCCGCAGCGAACGATTCCGCGTCGTTGCGTACCTGCTGGGCCGCCGACTCGGCGAGCTCGCGGTGCTGCTCCGCCGCGCGGCGCGCCTCCTCGCGCAGATCCTTGGCCTCCTCCTCGGCGAGGCGGAGGATCTTCTCGACACGCGCGCCGAGGCCCGCGTACGACGGCTCGGCGTCGGTCACCTGCGCCTGGGCGTTCTGCGTCTCGAGGTGGAGCTCCTCGATGCGCTTCTCCAGGGCGGTGATACGGGTGAGAGCGCTGTCACGGTCGGAGACGAGCTTCGAGATCCGTTCGTCCACCTGAGCGCGGTCGTACCCACGCCGCACAAGCTCGAAGCCGTAGGGGGAAGTGTCGCTCATGGGGTTCCTGTCGAATGAGACCGGTGAGGTGATAAGTGGAATCCTAGGGGCCGAAGCGGTGTGTCATCGAGCGGATACGTGTTTGATCTGGAGAATGAGACCCCTTTTGAGTGGCTAACCGTCGGACGGCTTGCCAAAAACCCGGTCAAAGCCCCCAGACATCACCGGAACCCGCGCCGGGCGCTAGCCGTCTGACGACTTGCCACCCGATCGGGGAGCGCCCACGGTCGCCCCCGCCTTGACCCCGCCGTCCTTGGCCCCGCCCGGAGCCTCGAAGGACTCCAGCGCCTCCAGGACGTCCTGCACCCGGGAGATCTCGGCGTTGATGTCCTCACGGCGCCGGACGAGGACCTCCAGCTCGCGCTTGCCCTCCTCGACGGTGGCCTTGGCCTCGCGGATCGCCTCCGCCTTGAGCTCCTCGGCCTCCCGGATCAGCTGCGCCCGCTTCTGCTCGGCCTCCTTGAGCAGCCCCTCGGCCTTCTTCACCGCGGCGATACGGACCTTGCCCGCCTCCGAGTTGGCCTCCGACACCAGCTCCTTGGCCTTGGCCTGCGCCTTGGCCAGCTGCTCCTCGGACGCCTTGATCAGCGCGTCGCAGCGGTCGCCGGTCGACTTCATCGTCTCGGCGGCCTCCCGGCGGGCGCGCTCGTGCAGCTCCTCGATCTCGCTCGTGATGCGGTCGCGCAGCTCCTGCGCCCGCTCCCGGATCGCGGTGGCGTCCCGGCGGGCCCCGACCAGCAGCTCGTCGGCGTCCGTACGGGCCTTCTCCACCGTGGTGTTGCCCTCGACCGTCGCCTCGGCGACCAGCCGCTCCGCCTCCTTGCGGGCCGCGCCGACCATCGTGTCGGCCTGCGCCTCGGCGTCCGCGGTCGTCTTGAGCGCCTGCTGCTGCGCCTCGGTGAGGAGCTTGTCCGCCTCGGCCGTCGTCTCCGTGATGAGCGTGTCGACCTGCTCGGCCGCCTCCGAACGCCGCTTGTTGGCGTCCTTGCGGGCCTCGTCCAGGGTGCGCTCGGCCTCCTCGCGGGCCGCACCCACCAGACGCTCGGCCTCCGCGGCCGCCTCGGCGCGCACCCGCTCCGACTCGCCGCGCACCCGCTCCGCGTGCTGCTGCGCCGAGCCGACCGCGTCCGCGGCCTCGGCGCGCAGCCGCTCGGCGTCCGACGTGGCGTCACCGACCAGCTTCTCGGCCTTGGCGAGCGCCTCGGCCAGCATCCGGTCGGCCTCGGCGATCGTCTCCGACTGCAGCCGCTCCGCCTCGGAACGGGCCTCGGTGATGAGGGTGTCGGCCTGCTCGGCCGCGTCCGAACGGATGCGGTTGGCGTCCTCGCGGGCGTCCGCCCGGGTCCGGGACGCCGCCTGGTCCGCCTCCGCGATCTTGTCGGACGCCTCGGTGCGCAGCCGCTGGGCGTGCTCGGTGGCGTCCGCGCGAAGCCGGTCCGCCTCGGCGATGGCCTCCCCGACCGTGCGCTCGGCCAGCGACTTGGCGGCCTCCGCCTCCTCCTTGGCCTCGCGCCGCAGCCGCCCGGCGTCCTCGCCGGCCCGCTCCCGCTCGGCGTAGGCGTCGGTGCGGACCCGGTCCGCCTCCTCCTCGGCCTCCCGGCGCGTGCGCTCCGCCGCGTGCTCGGCGGCGCTGCGCAGCCCGGTGATCTCCTCCTGGGCCTGCTCGTGCAACCCGGTCACGGAGTCGCGGACCTGCTGGGCGTGCTGCTCGGCCGCCGACACCATCTCGGTGGCGCGCCGGTCGGCCTCCGCGACCAGGCGCTCGGCCTCGGCCTGCGCCTCCTCGACGCGGTTGCGGGCGGACGCCAGCAGCTCCTCGCTCTGCTCGCGGGCCCGCTCACGCTCCTGGTCGGCCTCCTGGCGCGCCGAGCCGAGCAGCTCCTCGGCCTCGCGCCGCCGGCGGCCGGCCTCCTCCTGGGCGGCGGCCAGCGTCTCCGACGCCTCCGTGGCCAGCCGCTCGGCGGCGGCCTGCGCCTCGGCGCGCACCCGGTCGGCGCTCTCCTGGGCCTCCGACTTCAGCCGCTCCGCCTCGGCCGCGGCCTCCGACCGCAGCCGTACGGCGACGGCCTCGCCCTCGGCGCGGGACGAGGCCGCGTCCGACGCGGCCTCGGTGCGCAGCCGGTCGGCGTCCTCCTCGGCCTGCTGCTGGAGCGTACGGATCCGCTCGGCGGCCTCGGTACGCAGCCGGTCGGTCTCCTCGGCGGCCTCCCGGCGGATGCGGGCGGCCTCCTCGCGGGCGTCGGTGAGGGCCTCCTCGGCCGCCGCGAGCCGCTGCTCGGCCTCGGTGTGAAGGCGCGTCAGCTCCTCGGCGGCCTCCTCGCGGCGCGCCTCGACCCCGCGCTCGGTCTCCTCGCGCAGCTCCTGGGCGGCCCGCTCGGCGTCGGCCTTGATGCCCTCGGCCTGCTCGACGACCTCCTCGCGGTGCCGCTCGGCCTCCTGCCGGGTGCGCTGCAGCGTCTCCTCGGCCTGCCGGCGCAGCGTGGTCGCCCGCTCGATGGCCTCGGTGCGGACCTTCTCGCTGTCCGTCGTGGCCTTCTGGCGCAGCTCGTCCGCGTCCTGCCTGGCCTTCGACAGCAGCTCCTCGGCGGTCTTCGCGGCCTCCTCGATCTGCTGGACGGCCTCCTTGCGGGCCTCCGCGCGGATCTTCTCGCCCTCGGCGACGGCCTCCGAGCGCAACTGCTCGGCCTCGCCGCGCAGCCGGCGGGCCTCCTCCTGGAGCTCGACCGTCTTGGCCCGGTACTCCTTGGTGTCGTCCTTCGCCGCGCCCTTGAGCTGCTCGGCGATGTCGTGCGCCTCCGCGCGCAGCCGGTCCGCCTCGGCCTCGGCCTCCCGGCGGATCCGCTCGGCCTCCTCGACGGCGGCCTTGGTGGTGCTCTGCGCCTCCTGCTGCGCCTTGTTGAGCACGTCCTCGGCGGTCTTGGCGGCCTTGGAGAGCTGGGTCGCGCTCTCCTCGGCGGTGAGCGTGCGCGCCTTCTCGGCGGCCTCGGCGAGGACCTTCTCGGCCTCCGCGCGGGCGTCGGCGATGACCTGCTCGGCGTCGGCCTTGGTGTTCTCGGCCTCCTTGGTGGCCTCCTCGACCAGCCGGGCGACCTGCTCCTTGGCCGTGCGCATCCGCTGCTCGTTGGCCGACTCGGCCCCGGCCAGCGTCTTCTCGGCGGCCGCCTTGGCCTCGGTGACCAGCTTCTCGGCCTCGGACTGCGCCTTGCGCAGCGCCTCCTCGGCCTCGGTCATACGCTGCTCGGCGGCCCGGCTGAGCTCGGTGGCCTGGCGGCGGGCCGCGTCCGACTCGCTGACCGTGGAGCTGCGCAGCTGCTCGGCGTGGTCGGTGGCCTCCTGGGCCTGGGTGGAGGCGGCGTTCAGCAGGCGCTCGGCGTCGGTGCGCGCGCGGCGCAGGATCTGCTCCGCCTCGGTGCGCGCCTCCTCGGCGGCGTCCGTCAGCCGGCGGCGGGCCTCGCCGGCCAGCCGCTCGGCCTCGGCGCGCGCGGTCGACAGGGCCTGCTCGGCCTCGGCGCGCGACTCGTCCAGCAGGCGCCGGGCCTGCTGCTCGGTGCGGGCGCGCAGCTGCTCCGCCCACGCCACGTTCTCGTTGACGTGCGACTCGACGGTCTGCCGGCGCTCCGCCAGCTCCTGGTCCAGCTGCTGGCGGCGGGTGACCGCCTCCTGGTGCAGCTCGGCCTGGAGCCGGGCGGCCTGCTCGGCGTGCTCCTGGAGGATGCGCTGCGTCTGCGCGCGGGCCTGGCTCAGCTCCCGCTCGGCCTCCTGGCGCAGCTGGTCCGCCTGCACCTGGGCGTTGCGCAGCAACTGCTCGGCCTGGTAGCCGATGTCACCGCCGTCGAAGGCGGGCCGGGACATGATGGTGCGGCGCGCCTCGTGAAGCTTGGCGCGCAGCACCTCGACCTGGTAGCCGAGGTCCTCGGCGTGCTGGATCGCCTTCTCCCGCTCGGTCTTCAGCCGATCCATCTCGGCCTCGAACCGAGAGAGGTGGTCGACGTCAGCCGCCGGCTCTCGCTCCTGGCGTTCGTAGCCCCGCACTGCGCGGTCCCATCCGTCCCCTGGTCGCATCCCTGGCCATACGAGCTCCGTCCGTCCGAACGGACGGTGCCCCCGGGGAATGGTGTCAGATCAACGGCGGAGCATGGGCTGCTGCCCCGACGCTCGCCCCCCGAAACCCGGACCCCGGCATGCGGTCACCTCGGTTCAGAGAGCGACCGCCCCCAACCCTACCGGCCCCTATGTACGAGGGTCAGTGCTCAGGTGACTCAACAGGCGCCGAAGTGACCAGTTCTGTCAGAACTCCGTGGCAATCCTTCGGGTGCAGGAACGTGATGCGTGACCCCATGGAGCCGATCCGCGGCTCTTCGTACAGGACGCGCACGCCCTTGTCCTTGATCGCGGCGGCGTCGCCGTCCACGTCGGCGGTGCCGAAGGCGATGTGGTGGACGCCCTCGCCGTTCTTGTCGAGCCACTTCGCCACGGTGGAGTCCGGGCGGGTCGGCTCGAGAAGCTGCAGGTAGGAGGCGCCGCCGTCGGAGGTTTCGTTGATCTTGAGCATGGCCTCGCGGACGCCCTGCTCCTCGTTGACCTCGGAGTGGAAGACCTCGAAGCCGTACGTGGCCCGGTAGAACTCGACTGTCTTGTCGAGATCGAAGCAGGCGATTCCGATGTGGTCGATTCGCGTCAGCATGGATTCAGTGGAGCGCTCACGGGGTGGTTACGCAACGTGCGCGCGATCACACCGACGGCCCGGTGACGGCACGGAGTGCCACTCAGTACATTCGAAGTAAACCCTCGTTCACTCCTCGGCTGTGCAGGCTGGAAGGGGATCTCACCTCATGTCTTCTGCAAACGGCACGACGTCCGTCATCGTCGCGGGTGCCCGCACCCCGATGGGACGGCTGCTGGGCTCGCTGAAGTCGTTCTCCGGAGCCGACCTCGGCGGCTTCGCGATCAAGGCCGCCCTCGACCGTGCGGGGATCGGCGGCGACCAGGTCCAGTACGTGATCATGGGCCAGGTGCTCCAGGCCGGGGCAGGGCAGATCCCGGCGCGCCAGGCCGCGGTCAAGGCCGGCATCCCCATGAACGTCCCCGCGCTCACCATCAACAAGGTGTGCCTCTCCGGCCTCGACGCCATCGCCCTCGCGGACCAGCTGATCCGCGCCGGCGAGTTCGACGTGGTCGTCGCCGGTGGCCAGGAGTCCATGACCAACGCGCCCCACCTGCTGCCCAAGTCCCGAGAGGGCTACAAGTACGGCGCGGTGCAGGTGCTCGACGCGATGGCGCACGACGGCCTGACCGACTCCTTCGAGAACATCGCCATGGGCGAGTCCACGGAGAAGCACAACACCCGCCTCGGCATCGCCCGCCCCGAGCAGGACGAGATCGCCGCCCTGTCCCACCAGCGCGCCGCCGCCGCCCAGAAGAACGGCGTCTTCGAGGCCGAGATCACCCCGGTCGAGATCCCGCAGCGCAAGGGCGACCCGGTCCTGTTCAGCAAGGACGAGGGCATCCGCGGCGACACCACCGCCGAGTCGCTGGGCAGGCTGCGCCCGGCGTTCGCCAAGGACGGCACGATCACGGCCGGCTCCAGCTCGCAGATCTCCGACGGCGCCGCCGCGGTCGTCGTCATGAGCAAGGCCAAGGCCCAGGAGCTCGGCCTGGACTGGATCGCCGAGATCGGCGCGCACGGCAATGTCGCGGGCCCCGACAACTCGCTGCAGTCCCAGCCGTCGAACGCCATCCTCCACGCCCTGAAGAAGGAGGGCCTGGAGGTCTCCGACCTCGACCTCATCGAGATCAACGAGGCCTTCGCCGCCGTCGCGGTGCAGTCAATGAAGGACCTCGGCGTGTCATCGGAAAAGGTGAACGTCAACGGTGGTGCCATCGCCCTGGGCCACCCGATCGGCATGTCCGGCGCCCGTCTCGTGCTGCACCTCGCCCTGGAGCTGAAGCGGCGGGGCGGCGGCGTCGGCGCGGCCGCGCTGTGCGGTGGCGGCGGTCAGGGTGACGCGCTCATCGTGCGGGTACCGAAGGCCTGACGTCCTTTCCGTGAGGACGCAGTAGCGAACGATCTGTGAACGGAGCTGTGATGCAGGACGTCTCCACCCTGGTGGCCCAGGCCAGGGAAGGCCGGCCGCGGGCCGTGGCCCGGCTGATCTCCCTCGTGGAGGGGGCGTCCCCGCAGCTGCGGGAGGTCATGGCGGCCCTCGCGCCGCTCACCGGCAACGCCTACGTCGTCGGACTGACCGGCTCGCCCGGCGTGGGCAAGTCGACGTCCACCTCGGCGCTGGTGACGGCCTACCGCAAGCAGGGGAAGCGGGTCGGCGTCCTGGCCGTCGACCCGTCCTCGCCCTTCTCCGGAGGCGCCCTGCTCGGCGACCGGGTCCGGATGTCGGACCACGCCTCCGACCCCGGCGTCTACATCCGGTCCATGGCGACCCGCGGGCATCTGGGCGGCCTCGCCTGGGCCGCCCCGCAGGCCATTCGCGTCCTGGACGCGGCCGGCTGCGACGTGATCCTGGTGGAGACCGTCGGCGTGGGCCAGTCGGAGGTCGAGATCGCCTCCCAGGCCGACACCTCCGTCGTCCTCCTCGCCCCCGGCATGGGCGACGGCATCCAGGCCGCCAAGGCGGGCATCCTGGAGATCGGCGACGTCTACGTCGTCAACAAGGCCGACCGCGACGGCGCCGACGCCACCGCCCGCGAGCTCAACCACATGCTCGGCCTCGGCGAGTCCCGCGGCCCCGGCGACTGGCGGCCGCCCATCGTCAAGACCGTCGCGGCCCGCCGCGAAGGCGTCGACGAGGTCGTGGAGGCTCTGGAGAAGCACCGGGCCTGGATGGAGGAGCGCGGCGTCCTGGCCGAGCGCCGGCGCGCCCGCGCCGCCCGCGAGGTCGAGACCATCGCCGTCACCGCGCTGCGCGAACGCATCGCCGACCTGCACGGCGACCGCCGCCTCGGCGCCCTCGCGGAGCGCATCACCGCCGGCGAACTCGACCCCTACCGGGCGGCCGACGAACTCGTCGCGGGCCTGACCCGCACCACCTGAGGGCTGTCCGCCCCGCACGGGCGCTGCTACCTTGATCGGCATGTTCCTCTCCTTGGCGTAGGCGCACACCGGGCCGCGGTCCGAGCCCCCGGGCTCCCGCGGCTCCCCGGTGTCCCCTTCCTCCACGCCACCGCGAGGACCCGCCATGCCTGCCTCCTACGCGCACGTGCTGCGCCTGCCCCATGCCCGCACGACCTTCGCCGCCGCCCTGCTGGGCCGGCTCTCGTACGGGATCGTGCCGTTGTCCGTGATGCTCGCCGTGACCCGGGCCCACGGGTCCTACACGGTGGCCGGCGCCGTGATGGCGCTGTTCTCCGCGACCAGCGTCTTCCTGTCGCCCGCCCGGGCCGCCCTGATCGACCGGCTCGGGGCGCGCCGGGCGCTCGTGCCGATGACCGCCGCCTACGCCGGACTGCTCGGGCTGCTGACGGCCCTCGTCCGGCCGCCGGACGCCGCTTCACCGATGGTCCTGGGCGCCGTGGCCGCGACCGCGGGCACCTGCACCCCGCCGCTCGGCCCGGCCATGCGGGCCGTGTGGAGCAGGATCGCCCCCGACCCGGACCTGCTGCGGCGCGCCTACAGCCTGGACGCCGTCGCCGAGGAACTGCTGTTCGTCTCGGGCCCGTTGCTGGTCGGCGCCCTCGTGGCGATCGCCTCTCCGGCCGCCGGCATCGCCGCCGGGGCGGTGCTGATCACGGCCGGAGCGGCCGGCTTCGTGATGTCCCCCGTGGTGCGTGCGGTACGGCCCGAGCCCGCGGCGGCCGCCCACCGCGACGGCGCCCGCGGCCGGGTCCTGAGGGCGATCCGGCGGCCGGTGCTGGCCGCGCTCGGTGTGGGGCTCGCGCTGGGCGCCGCCGACCTGCTCGTCGTCGCGTTCGCCGAGGAGCACGGCCCGGGCGGCGCCGGCGCGGCCTGGCCGCTGGCCGCCCTGTCCGCCGGGAGCGCCGTCGGCGGGCTGCTCCACGGGGCGGTGTCCTGGCGCACCCCGGCGGGCGTACGGCTGCCGCTGCTGACGGCCGGGCTCGGGCTCGCCGTGCTCCTCGCGGGCCTGGCGACCGGACTCGGCACGCTCACGGCGGTGATGGCGGCCGCCGGGTTCTTCGTGTCGCCCGCCCTCACCACGGCCTACCTCCTCGCCGACGAGTCGGCGCCCTCCGGCGCCCGGGTGCGGGCGGGCGCCTGGGTCAACACCGCGGTCAACGCGGGGAGTACGGCCGGTACGGCGGCCGCCGGGGTGCTGGCC
Organism: Streptomyces sp. NRRL WC-3605; assembly: GCF_001509795.1. Lineage (GTDB taxonomy): Bacteria > Actinomycetota > Actinomycetes > Streptomycetales > Streptomycetaceae > Streptomyces > Streptomyces viridochromogenes. The sequence continues at coordinate 55,301 of NZ_LLZN01000048.1, forward strand.
GGGCTGCTCCCGACGGGCTGGTGCCTGGCGGCGGCCGGCGCGGCGACGCTGGTGGTGGCGGGGACGGCGGTGAGGGGCGCCACCCGGCGTGGCGCCCCTCGGCCCGTGGGGACGGGGATCGTGTGACGACGCCCTGACGTCAGTCGTCGTCGCGGTCGTCGCGGTCGTCGTCGTGGTGCGGGGTCACCGCGCCGCTCTTCAGGCCGACGTTCCACTCGCCCTTGGTGGTCTCGGCCTTCCAGACGGCCGGGCCGTCGTCGTCGAGGTCGATCTCCACGACGACACCCTTGGCGGCCGCCGCCTCGGCGGCCTCGCGGGCGTCGACCGACGCGCCCTTCAGCGCGGCGAGGTCCGCGCGGCCCTCGTGGTCGTCATCGTCGTCGCGCCGGTCGCTCAGCACCTTGCCGTCGCCCGCGGAGACCCGCACGTCGTGCTCGGTGCCGTCGCCCTCGACGACGGTGACCTCCCAGACCCGCGAGCCGTCGTCGTCCAGTTCGGCGGAGACGGCCGTGCCCGGGGTCCGCTCCAGCGCCGCCGCGATGGCGTCGGCGGCGGTGACGCCGGTGCGGCCGGCCTGCGAGCGGGCCTCGTCGCGGTCGTCGCGGTCGTCGTCGCGGCCGCCCTGGTCGTCGTCCCGGCCGCCCCGGTCGTCGTCCCGGCTGTCGCGGCGGTCGCCGTCGTCGTCGTCCTTCTGCGTGTCGTCGCGGTCGCCGGCGACCCGGACGTCCGACTGCCGCGGCGACGCGCCGTCGTCACCGCTGCCCGCGTAGGCCGCGACCGTGCCGCCGCCGATCAGGGCCGCGGCCGCGACGGTGGCGAGGACGAGGTTGCGCTTCATGGGGTTCCTCCCGTTTCCTGCCGAACATTCCGGCTCGTGCCTTTCGACGTGACCCAATGTGCCCGGCCGATGCTGAGAGGAAGCTGAAGGACCCTGAAGACGTCTTCAGGTGCGCTTTGCCAGGCTGTACGCATGCGCCTGCTGATCGTGGAGGACGAAAGACGCCTGGCCCGGTCCCTCGCCCAGGGCCTGACCGCCGAGGGCTACGCCGTGGACGTCGTCCACGACGGCCTGGAGGGGCTGCACCTGGCCGGCGAGGGGACGTACGACCTGGTGATCCTCGACATCATGCTGCCCGGCATGAACGGCTACCGGGTCTGCGCCGCCCTGCGCGCCGCCGGCCACGACGTGCCCGTCCTCATGCTCACCGCCAAGGACGGCGAGTACGACGAGGCCGAGGGCCTGGACACCGGCGCCGACGACTACCTCACCAAGCCGTTCTCGTACGTCGTCCTGGTCGCCCGCGTGAAGGCGCTGCTGCGGCGCGTCCGGCAGGGCGCGGGCGCCTCGCCGGTCCACGTCCTCGGCGACCTCCGGGTCGACACGGCCGCCCGCCGGGTCTTCCTCGGCGCCGACGAGGTGCCGCTGACCACGCGGGAGTTCTCGGTGCTGGAGACGCTCGTGACGCGGCCCGGCGAGGTGGTGTCAAAGTCCGAGATCCTGGAGCACGTCTGGGACTTCGCCTACGACGGCGACCCGAACATCGTCGAGGTCTACGTCAGCGCGCTGCGGCGCAAACTGCGGCCGGAGCTCATCCGGACCGTCCGGGGCGCCGGGTACCGGCTCGAGCGGCAGGAGCCGACGCCGTGACGCGCCGCCTGTTCGGCTCCGTCCGGTCCCGGGCGACGCTCGCCGCCACGCTCGTGGTCGCGGTGGCCCTGCTCGCCACCGGGGCGGCCCTCCTGCTGTCGCTGCGGTCCGACCTGACCGGACAGGCGGAGACCGAGGCGGCGAGCGCGGCCCGAGCCGTCGCCGTCGAACTGTCCGACGGCCGGCCCTACGACAAGCTGACCGGCCTCGACGAGGACGACCGGCCCGTCCAGATCGTCGACGAGCGAGGCCGGGTGGTCGCGGCGAGCGAGGACCTTGAGCGCGTCAGCGGCACGGGCACCGACGCCGTACGGCCGGGCCGGGACGCGGGCGGGCGGGGCGCCGAGGACGGCGACGACGGCGACGACGGCGACGACGACGGCAACGACGGCGACGACGGCGACTCCGGCCGCTCCGGCTCCGGCGACTCGGACGACGACCGCGGGGCCCGCACCGGCGAGGTCGACTCCGACACGGACTACAGCACCGGCACGGCGACCATCGACGGCACCACCGCGGACTACCGGTTCGCCTCCGTCGAGGTCGAGTTCGAGGACCGGGGGAAGCTCACCGTGCACGCCGGCGCCCCGCTCGCCGCGGAGCGCAGCGCCGTCGGCACCGCGACCACCGCCATGCTGATCGGCTTCCCGCTGCTGCTCGCGGTCGTCGCGGGCGCCACCTGGCTGGTCACCCGGCGCGCGCTGAACCCGGTCGAGGGCATCCGGCGGGAGATGGCGGCCATCACCGCCAGCGAGGACCTGGCGCGCCGCGTGCCGGTCCCGGCCACCCACGACGAGGTGGCCCGGCTGGCCCTGACGACCAATGAGACGCTGGCCGCGCTGGAGAGCTCCGTGGAGCGCCAGCGCCGCTTCGTCGCCGACGCCTCGCACGAGCTGCGCAGCCCCATCGCCTCGCTGCGCACCCAGCTGGAGGTCGGCGCCGCGCACCCCGGCCTGCTCGACCTGGACGGGGCGGTGGCGGACACCGTACGGCTGCAGACGCTCGCCGCCGATCTGCTGCTGCTCGCCCGGCTGGACGCGGGGGAGCGGCCGGGGGACGCGCGCTTCGACCTGGGCGCGCTGGCCCGCGAGCACGCCGAGGGCAGGGCCGGGGTGACGGTGACGGCTGACGCCGTGCCGGTGGCCGGGTCACGGGCGCAGGTCGGGCGGGTGCTCACCAACCTGCTGGACAACGCGCTGCGGCACGCCCGTTCGGCGGTCACCGTGAGCGTGCGGGCGGAGGGGGAGTGGGCGGTCGCGGCCGTCGCCGACGACGGGGACGGGGTGCCGGAGGCCGACCGGGAGCGGATCTTCGAACGGTTCGTCCGGCTGGACGAGGCGCGCAGCCGGGACGACGGAGGCGCCGGGCTCGGCCTGGCCATCGCCCGTGACGTCGCCGTACGGCACGGGGGCGCGCTGACCGTGGGCCGGGCGCCCGCGGGCGGAGCTCTGTTCGAGCTCCGCCTGCCACGGGCGCGCTAGGGGGTGTCTGACACCCTCTGGGCGCGGGGCGCCGTCCGGATCAGGGGCGCCCGCGCTGGCTGCGCAGGTGCTCGGCGATCGGCTTGAGGGCCTTGTCGAGCTCGGTCAGCGCCTCGGGGGAGAGGAGGTCGATGAAGTGCCTGCGCACGGACGCCACGTGATGCGGCGCGACCTTCTTCATCGTCTCCATGCCGTGCTCGGTGAGGACCGCGTAGAGGCCGCGCCGGTCGGATTCGCAGTTCTCGCGCCGGACCAGGTCGGCGTTCTCCATCCGGGTGATCTGGTGGGAGAGCCGGCTCTTGGACTGGAGGGTGGCCGACGCGAGGTCGCTCATCCGCATCCGTACGTCCTCCGACTCGGAGAGGTTCACCAGGATCTCGTAGTCGTTCATCGTCAGGCCGAACGGCTGGAGATCCTTCTCGAGCTGGTACGTCAACAGCCTGTTGACCTCCAGGTGGGTGCGCCAGGCGCACTGCTCCGCATTGGTCAGCCAGCGGGTGGCCGTCTCGGTCTCCATGAATGAAGTCTACCTAAAATGTTGAAAGGCGAACTAGTGAGGGGTGGCGTGTGACGTGTCACCCGTGTGCGCACACGTTCGATGTCACACTCCGCAGACTACCGCTCACAGCCCGAAGCGACGCTGGAGGTCTCCCAGCTGTCCGGGAAGGCGCGGTGCCCCGCCCGCTTGTGAAGGGCCTGTGTGCGCCCCACCGGAACCAGGGACTCCGGCGTCCGGCGGCAGCACCCCCGTGGCCTGCTCCGCCATGAGGGTCTCGCTCGACTGGAGCAGCACCGTGCCGGCCCCGACGAACTCGAACTGATGCTCCTCCCCGGACGCCCCTCCGAGGCCCGTCAGTGCACGTAGACCGCCCATCACGCCGGTCATGTAGCCATGGTCGTAGTGGTGGCACGGCGACGGGCAGTCGGCCCAGCCGACGAGCGCCTGCGGGTCCACCCGGATCGGGGGTTCCATGAACACCACCGGCCCGTTAGATGCGGCCACGAACTTTCCGGTTCCGATCAGTGTCAGAAAACCCGGCACGATCGATTGCTTGAGGGTAAGACTTGGCTGAAAAGCGAGCAGGTTGCCCGAGCGAATGGTCAGGTTGCCGTCGTCGAGGTCGTACGAATTGACGTCGAAAGCCCGGTCGGCCAGCAGCATCTTGCCCGAGCCCTCCGCCACGACCCAGTCGCTCGCGTGCAGTGGCGAATGGAAGGACGTACGGACGAGGCGGTCGAGACGGCCGTGCCCGATGCCGTTGAACTCCATCGAGCCGTAGTAGGCGATCATCTTGCCCTTCTGCAGGAACCACTGGCTCCCCTTGAGCTCCACGCAGAAGGTGTACGAGTTCACGTTGTCGTCGCTGGGCAGCGTCATGGGGTCGTACACGGTGGGACCCGCGCCCGGGTAGTGGCTCACAGCTTCTCCTCCGAGGCCTGCACGTACACCGCACCACTGCCGCTGAGCTCCAGCTGGAACGCCTCGCCGGAGCCCCGGCCCACCATGTCCCGCCAGCCCAGCGCCGTCGACAGCTTGTTGCGTACGTCGCCGTGGTGGGCGACGTACGCCTGCGGGTCGACGTGGACGGGGCGCTGCGGGGTGATCGGGACCTCGAAGACCCCGCCGTGCGCCATGACCGCCACCGACCCGTGCCCCTTGAGGGTCGTCGTGAACAGGCCCTGGCCGCTGATCTGCCCGCGCACCATGCCCATCACGCCGCCCTGCGAGCCGAGGAACATCGTGCCCTGCTGGAGGGTGCCCTCGAAGGCGAGCAGCCGGTCCGCCTCGACGCACAGGGTGTCCCCGGCGAGACCGATCACCTGGATGTGGTGGCCGCCGTGCCCGAACAGCACCGTGCCGCTGCCCTCGACGGTCATCAGCGGGGTGTCCTCGTTCGCCACCCGGCGTCCGATCATCGACATGATCCCGCCCTGGCCGCCGGCCATGTTCGGGGTGAAGGAGACGTCGCCCTTGTAGGCGAGCATCGCGCCGCGCTGACTGAACAGCCGCTGCCCCGGGACGACGGTCGCCTCGATCATCTTGGAGTTGATCTCACGGAAGGCCATCTCAGAGGTCCCCCGCGATCGTGTTGCGCTCGCTCGGCTGCACGTACACCAGCCCGTCCCCCTCGAAGCGGATCTGGAAGGCCTCCCCGCCGCCCTCGCCCATGAGCGTGCGGAACGTCACACCGGACTGGAAGGACTGCCGCAGGTTCCCCTGGTGCGCCACGTAGGCACCCGGGTCCACGGTCAGCGGGTACTGCGCGCTGACCCGCAGCACCACCGCCGGGCCGTCCGACATGATCGCCGCCTGCCCGTGCCCCTCGACCGTCGTCGTGAACAGCCCGTTGCCCTGGGAGGCGCCGCGCATGCCCGTGAAGGACGTGCCGGTCCGCAGCGCCGCGTCCGTCGCGAGCAGGTTGCTCGACTCGACGTACAGCTTGTCGCCCTGGAGGCCGACCAGGTTGATCTCTGAGGCCCGGTCCGCGAACCAGCACGTCCCGTGCCCCTTCACCTCCATCACCGTCATCTGCTCACCGGTGAGGCGCCGGGTCACCATGCCCCGGATGCCCTCACCGCCGCCGCTCATCTTCTTGAAGGCCATCTGCCCGTCGTACGCGACCATCGAGCCGTTCTTCGCCTTCACGGCGTCCCCGGTCATGTCGACGGCGAGCACCTTGCTGCCCTGGAGTCGGAACATCGCCACGCAGCGAAGGTAACCGCAGGCGCCCCCGGCGGACAGATACCTGCGACGGACTTCACCCCTGACGGGACCCTGGGCCGGTCCGGGCCGGGCGGGCGCGCGTGCGGCCGCCGACCCCCGCGCCCCGGGCGCCTCCCGGGTTTGCCACAATGGCCGAGGCGATTGTGCTTGCGTTCACAAGCTGATCACGGCCGCTCGCCGTCACTCCCGCCCACTCCACTCCGAAGGTGAACCGTGGACCTCAAGACCGCCGGCGCGCTGCGCCGCCTCCGTCTCGTCTCGACCCCCGAGGCGGTCTCGTTCCTGCTCCTGCTCGTCTGCTCGGTGCTGAAGCGGACCACGGACTTCAACGCGGTGCCCGTGATGGGCGCGGTCCACGGAATGCTGTTCGTCCTGTACCTGGTCTTCTGGGCGGACGCCTGGAACCGCGCCAAGTGGCCGCTGGGCACGGCCGCCCTCTACCTCGTCCTCTCCGTCCTGCCGACCGGCGGGTTCTTCGCCGACCGCCGCCTCAAGCGGGAGGCCGAGGACGCGGTGATCGCGTCCCGCGCCCGTCAGGAAGGGATCGTGAACGCATGATCGTCGCGTTCTCCGTGACCCCGCTCGGTGTCGGCGAGGACGTGGGGGAGTACGTCGCCGACGCCGTCCGGGTGGTCCGCGAGTCCGGGCTGCCGCACCGCACCGACGCGATGTTCACCTCCGTCGAGGGCGAGAGCTGGGACGAGGTCATGGACGTCGTCAAGCGCGCCGTCGCGGCCGTCGAGGCGCGGGCGCCCCGCGTGTCGCTCGTGCTGAAGGCGGACATCCGGCCCGGCGTGACCGACGGACTCACCTCCAAGGTGGAGACCGTGGAGCGGTACCTGGCCGGATGACCGGCCGCCGGTGAGCTCCGGCATCGCACAACCCCCCTGCCGGCAGGGGGACTTCGAGGCGCCCCCGGCCGCGGGGGCGCCTCGCGGCGTTCCGGGACGCGGGGGGATCCCTCAGATGGCCCGCGCGGCTCGCGGTCCGAAAGGCCCTGACCCACGATGAAGGCTCAGGGCCGAGATCCACGTTCGCGCTGGTGGACGAGGGTTCGGCCGCCGCTTGCTCCCGCGAAGGAAGGGTCCGCCGGATGACCACTTCGCCCAGTACGTCGCAGTCGGCGTTCGACGGCTCCAGGATGCGCGTCCTCCTGTTCGTCGACCTCAAGGAAGGCGCGCAGCAGGAGTTCCTGGACGCCTACGAGCAGATGCGCGACCGCGTCGCGTCGATACCCGGTCACCTCGGTGACCAGCTCTGCCAGTCCGTGGACAACCCCGCCCAGTGGATCATCACCAGTGAGTGGGCCACGGCCCCGCCCTACCTCGCCTGGGTCAACAGCGAGGACCACATCGAGACGGTCCGGCCGCTGCAGAACTGCGTCCGTGAGCTCCGCTCGGCACGCTTCGGCGTGGTCCGCGAGACCGGCGGACGCGAGCGTCCCACCGGTGGGCTCCAGACGGCCCCGAGGACGGGCGACGGCGTGATCCGACACGCCCTCACCTTCACCGTCAAGCCCGGTTCCGAGTCCAAGGTCGCGGAGATCCTCGCCGGTTACACGCCGCCGGAGGCCCGCGTCGACGACACGACGCGGCTGCGCCGCACCACCCTCTTCATGCACGGCAACCGCGTCGTGCGCACCGTGGAGGTGGAGGGCGACCTGACCAAGGCGCTCCGCCACGTCTCCCGCCAGCCCGAGATCCGGGCCGTGGAAGAGGCTCTGAACCCGCATCTGGAGCAGGACCGGGACCTCGCCGACCCCGACTCGGCCCGCACCTTCTTCATCCGCGCCGCGATGCCGCCCGTCCACCACGTGGCGCGCGGCGGCCCGGAACCCGACGGCATCACCCGGCACGCCCTGTACTACCCGGCGCGGCCGGGCTGCGGACTGGCGCTCGCCGAACTGCTGGCCCGTCAGGACGAGGCGGCCGCCGCCGACCCGGCGTCCCCCGTCCACCGCAGCACCGTATTCCAGCGCGAGGACATCGTCGTCCGCCTGGTCGACGTCCGGGGCGACCCCGAGACCGACCCGGCCAGGACGCTCGGCATCGACGGCCCGCGCAAGGCCGCCGTCCTCGCCCGTCTGCTCGACGGCGAGGCGCTCGGCGTGCCGGGACCGCTCCCGGGCGAGCGCGAGGCGCACCGCCTCCTCGCCCACGCCGGCATGGCGCTGATCACCGACCGCAGGGCCGCGCAGTCCTGACGGCGCGGGGACCGACACCTCACCGAACGACCTGGAGACAGACCATGGACAAGATGCGCCCGCGCGTCGTGGACCTCAACGAGATCGAGCCGAACCGCAAGCGCGGCGGCGACATCCGCACCCTGCTCACCCCCGTCACAGTGGGCTCCACCAGCGGTTTCATGGGCCTGGCCATCATGCGGCCCGGCGAACGCATCAGTGAGCACTACCACCCGTACTCGGAGGAGTTCGTGTACGTCGTGGAGGGCCGGCTGGAGGTCGACCTGGACGGAGAAACGTTTTCCCTCAAGTCCGACCAGGGCCTCATGATCCCCATCGACATGCGGCACCGCTTCCGCAACGTCGGTGACGAGGAGGCCCGGATGATCTTCCACCTCGGCCCGCTCGCCCCCAAGCCGAGCCTCGGCCACGTCGACACCGAGGCCCCGGAGATCAGCGACGACATCAAGCCCTACCCGCTCGTCCAGGAAGAGGGAGCGAGCCCCGCCCGGCCCGGGGTGTTGTCATGACCCGGCGCGTGGCGGTGACCGGCATAGGCGTGGTCGCCCCCGGCGGCATAGGCGTCCCCGCCTTCTGGGACCTGCTGTCCAGCGGCCGCACGGCGACCCGCGGGATCACCCTCTTCGACCCCGAGGGGCTGCGCTCCCGCATAGCCGCCGAGTGCGACTTCGACCCCGCCGAGCACGGGCTCGACCCCGCCATCGGCGAACGCGCCGACCGCTACATCCAGTTCGCCCTGGTCGCCGCCCAGGAGGCCGTGACCGACAGCGGGGTCGACCTCGCCGCCGAGAACCCCTGGCGCGTGGCCGTCTCCCTCGGCAGCGCGGTCGGCGGCACCACCCGCCTGGAGCGCGACTACGTGCTCGTCAGCGCGCACGGCGAGCGCTGGGACGTCGACCACCGGGCCGCCGGACCCGAGCTGCACCGGGCGTTCTCGCCCAGCACGCTCGCCTCCGACGTCGCCGAACGCTTCGGCGCCCAGGGGCCCGTGCAGACCGTGTCCACCGGCTGCACCTCCGGACTCGACGCCGTCGGCTACGCCTTCCACACCATCGAGGAGGGCCGCGCCGACATCTGCCTCGCAGGGGCCTCGGACTCCCCGATCTCCCCGATCACCATGGCGTGCTTCGACGCCATCAAGGCCACCTCGCCGAACAACGACGACCCGGCCCACGCCTCACGGCCTTTCGACGCCCACCGCGACGGCTTCGTCATGGGCGAGGGCGCCGCCGTCCTCGTCCTGGAGGAACTGGAGCACGCCCGGGCCCGCGGAGCGCACGTCTACTGCGAGATCGGCGGCTACGCCACCTTCGGCAACGCCTACCACATGACCGGTCTGACCAGTGAGGGCCTGGAGATGGCCCGCGCCATCGACGAGACGCTCGACCACGCGCGGGTGAACCCCACGGAGATCGACTACGTCAACGCGCACGGCTCCGGCACCCGCCAGAACGACCGGCACGAGACCGCCGCCGTCAAGAAGTCGCTGGGCTCCCACGCCTACGACACCCCCATGAGCTCCATCAAGTCCATGGTGGGCCACTCGCTCGGCGCGATCGGCGCGATCGAGGTCGTCGCCTGCGTCCTCGCGCTGGCCCGCCAGGTGGTGCCGCCGACGGCCAACTACGAGACCCCGGACCCCGAGTGCGACCTGGACTACGTCCCGCGCACCGCACGCCCCCGCCGGCTGGACAACGTCCTGTCCGTGGGCAGCGGCTTCGGCGGGTTCCAGTCCGCGGTGCTCCTGACGGGCCCCCAGGGGAGGAGACGACGATGAGTGGTCGAGCCACCCGGCGGACGGCCGTCACCGGCATCGGCGTGGTCGCGCCCAACGGGCTGCACGCCGAGACGTACTGGAAGAACGTCAAGGACGGCACCAGCGTCCTCGACCGGGTCACCCGCGAGGGCTGCGAACACCTGCCGCTCCGGGTCGCCGGAGAGGTCCGCGGCTTCGACGCCGCCGCGCTGATCGAGGAGACCTTCCTCGTCCAGACCGACAAGTTCACCCACTTCGCGCTCGCGGCCGCCGACGCCGCGCTCCAGGACGCCGGGCTGAGCCAGGCCGCCTGGGCCGAGGCGCCGTACTCCGTCGGCGTCGTCACCGCCGCCGGATCGGGCGGCGGCGAGTTCGGCCAGCGCGAACTGCAGAAACTGTGGGGCAAGGGCTCCCGGTTCGTCGGGCCCTACCAGTCCATCGCCTGGTTCTACGCGGCCAGCACCGGCCAGATCTCCATCCGCAAGGGCTTCAAGGGCCCCTGCTCGGTGGTGGCCGCCGACGAGGCGGGCGGCCTCGACGCCGTCGCGCACGCCGCCCGGGCCGTCCACCGCGGCACCGACGTCATCGTGGTCGGGGCGGCCGAGGCACCCCTCGCCCCCTACTCGGGCGTCTGCCAGCTCGGCTACCCCGAGCTCAGCACCGAGGCGGACCCCGCCCGCGCCTACCGTCCCTTCACCTCGGCGGCCTGCGGCTTCGTGCCCGCCGAGGGCGGCGCCGTGCTGGTCGTGGAGAGCCTGGACCGGGCGCGGCGCCGGGACGCGGACGTACGGGCCACCGTCGCCGGGCACGCCGCGACCTTCACCGGCGCCTCGCGCTGGGACCGCTCCCGGGAAGGGCTCGCGCAGGCCGTCCGGGTCGCCCTCGACGAGGCCGGCTGCGCTCCGGAGGAGATCGACGTGGTCTTCGCCGACGCGCTGGGCGTCCCCGAGGCCGACCGCGCCGAGGCGCTCGCCCTCGCCGACGCCCTCGGCGCGCACGGCACCCGTGTGCCGGTCACCGCCCCCAAGGCCGGCATCGGGCGCTCCTACTGCGGGGCGCCGATGCTCGACATCGTGGCCGCGGTGCAGGCCATGGAGCACGGGCTGATCCCGCCGACGCCGGGCGTCTTCGACATCTGCCACGACATCGACCTGGTGACGTCCTCGGCCCGCCCGGCCGACCTGCGCACCGCCCTCGTCCTCAGCCGGGGACTCATGGGCTCCAACGCGGCGCTCGTCCTGCGCCGGGGCGACGCGTCCGCCGTCTAGACCGACAAGGAGAACGTGTATGACCACGCAAGTGACCCAGGTGACCGTCACGGAGCTGGCCACGCTGATGAAGCAGGCCGCCGGTGTGACCGTCGACCCGCACGACCTGGAGCGCCGGGCGGACACCCCGTTCGCCGAGTTCGGGCTCGACTCGCTCGGCCTGCTCGGCATCGTGGGCGAGCTCGAGAACCGCCACGGCCGGGCGCTGCCCACCGACGCGGAGCGCTGCAAGAGCCCGCGCGCCTTCCTCGACCTGGTCAACGGCGCGCTCGCGACGGGAGTCTGACATGGCCGGACACACCGAGAACGAGATCACCATCGCCGCTCCCGTCGACCTCGTCTGGGACATGACGAACGACCTGGAACGCTGGCCCGAGCTGTTCAGCGAGTACGCCTCCTGCGAGGTGCTGTCCCGCGAGGGCGACACGGTGACGTTCCGCCTCACCATGCACCCCGACGAGAACGGCGAGGTCTGGAGCTGGGTCTCCGAGCGCGTCGCCGACCGCGAGAAGCTCGTCGTACGCGCCCGCCGCATCGAGACGGGCCCCTTCGCCTACATGAACATCGTGTGGGAGTACGAGGAGACCCCGAACGGCACCCGGATGCACTGGACGCAGGACTTCGAGATGAAGCCCGACGCCCCCGTGGACGACGCCGGGATGACGGAGATCATCAACCGCAACTCGCCCATCCAGATGCGCCTCATCCGCGACCGAGTGGAGGCGGCATGCACCACGCACTGATCGTCGCCCGCATGGAGCCGGGCGCCGCCAAGGACATCGCCGGGGTCTTCGCCGACTCCGACCGCGGTGAACTGCCCCACCTCGTGGGTGTCACCCAGCGCTCGCTGTTCCAGTTCGGCGACGTCTACATGCACTTCATCGAGGCCGAGCAGGACCCGGGCCCCGCCATCGCGAAGGTGGCCGGGCACCCCGAGTTCGTCGGCATCAGCCGCCGCCTCGAGGCGTTCGTCAGCCCCTACGACCCGCAGACCTGGCGGAGCCCGAAGGACGCCATGGCCCGCTGCTTCTACCAGTGGCGCAAGGACTGACGGACCCGTACGACGAAGGCCGCCGCCCGCACCCACCCGGTGCGGGCGGCGGCCTTTCGTCGCCGCCGTGGAGTCGGCGCTACGACCGGTCGAGCGCCGGCATCAGGCGCAGCGCGTTGTCCCGGTTGATGCGCTGGAGCTGCTCCTCGGACAGGAACGGGTCGCTGTCCAGGGCCGGGGTCACCCGGTCGGCGATGACGTGCGCGGGCGTCGGCGGCCAGTCGGTGCCGAAGAGGATGCGGTCCGGATCCACCGTGGCCATCAGCGTCGGTGTCGCAGACGGCGACATCGGCCCGGCCGTGTCGAAGTAGAAGCGGTGCAGGTAGTCGCGGACGCGCTCGGGCTCGATGCCCGGCTCCACGGAACCGCCGAACAGCTCCAGGCGGGTGGCCATGTAGGGGAGGAAGCCGCCGCCGTGCGGCAGGATGAAGCTCAGGTTCGGGTAGCGGTCCAGCGTGCCGTTGCGGATGAGGTTCACGGCCGCGCGGGTCGTGTCCATCAGGAAGTCGCACACGAAGGGCGGCATCCCGGGCAGGCCGCCCGCGCCGTCCTTGCCGGCCGGCACCTCCATGGGGTGCGTGCTGACGACCGCGGACCGCTCGTCCAGCTCCCGCAGCAGCCGGTCGTGCGCCGGGTCACCGAGGAAGACGCCGCCCATGCTGGTCCGGGTGCTCACCCCGACCGCGCCGAGCTCGTCGAGGCCGTGCCGCACGCTCCAGGACGAAAGCTCCAGGTCGTCCAGGAAGACCGGGGTGAAGAAGGCGAAGCGCTCCGGGTCGGCCTCGACGACGTCGGCGGCCGCGCGCAGCGCGACCCGGGCGCTCTCCTGACGGGCGGTCCGGTCCTGGAACCGGCCGAGCATGGCCACGGTCATCACGGCGGTGCCGATGCCCGTCTTGTCCATGATCTCCAGCGCCGCGTCGCGGTCCCAGCGGGTCCACCAGGGAAGCCTCTCCCGGTCGACGACGCCGTGCTGCTCCGCCCAGTCCAGCCAGGCCGGGGCGGTGAAGTGGTGGTGGACGTCGATGCGTCCGGCGAGAGGGGGCATGGCACACCGTCCTCGGTGCTCGATGAGGGGAAACTGCGCGGGTCAGTCGCGGCAGAGCACGCTCTGCAGCACGTTCGTCAGGACGCGGTCGGCGTCCGGCATGGCCGCGTCCGCCCGCCAGGCGACGAAGCCGTCGGGGCGCACCAGCACCGCCCCGTCCTCGGCCGTGCCGTGCAGCTCGGCCCAGTCGGCGCCCGCCTCCGGGGCCAGGTCGTGGTCGGGTCCGGTGCCCACGAGGTACGCCTCGACGGGCACGCCCAGGTTCGCCGACGCCTTCTCCACCGCGGCCCGCCACTTCTGCCCGCCCGACCCGGCGAGCAGCACGAAGGAGCGCTCGTACAGGTCCAGGGTGGAGATCCGGACGCCGTCGCGGGTGACCCACAGGTGGGGCGCGCGGCTTCCCGGCTCACCGCCGAGCTCGAAGGCCTCGGGCACGACCGGGCGCTGCGCGGGGGCGTCCACGACGGCCCGGGAGGCGTAGCGGTAGCACAGGGCGACGGTCATCATGTCCGCCGGATCGTTGTTGCGTCCCGTGGCGGGGCTGAAGCCGGGGTGCTGCTCGTCGGCGGCCTGGAGGCAGGCGCGGGTGGCGGTGGCCAGGGCGACCGGGCGCCGTTCGAGCTCGTAGGTGTCCAGAAGCGCCGGTCCCGCCCAGCCGCGCAGCACGGCCGCCAGCTTCCAGGCGAGGTTGTGGGCGTCCTGGATGCCGGTGTTGGAGCCGAACGCGCCGGTGGGCGGCATCTCGTGGGCGGAGTCGCCGGCGAGGAGGACGCGGCCCTGGCCGTAGGCGTCCGCGACGCGCTTCGAGGCGTGCCAGGGCGCCCGGCCGGTGATCTCGACGTCGATGTCCGTGACGCCGACCGCGGCGCGGATGTGCGCGGCGAGCCGCTCGTCGGTGAAGTCCTCCAGGGTCTCGCCGCGGGCCGGGTACCAGGGGACGTGGATGACCCAGCGTTCCTCGTTGTCGACCGGGAGCAGGGCGCCCTCGCCGTCAGGGGTCGTGACGTAGCAGACGACGAATCGTTTCTCGCCGACGTGGTCCTTCAGCTTCCGGCTGCGGAAGGTGACGCTGACGTTGTGGAACAGCTCGCCCGGACCGGACTGGCCGATCTCCAGGCGGGTGCGCGCCGGGCTGCGCGGGCCGTCGGCCGCCACCAGGTAGTCGGCGTGCACCACCCGGGTCGCGCCGGACGCCCGGTCCAGGATCTCGGCCCGCACCCCGTCCCCGTCCTGGGTGAAGGAGAGCACCTCGGAGCCGAAGCGGACGTCGGCGCCCAACTCCCGCGCGTACTCCAGCAGGACGGGCTCCAGGTCGTTCTGGCTGCACAGGCACCAGTCCGACGAGCTCACCCGGGAGATGTCCATGCCGCCGGAGATGTCCCCGATGATCCAGCGGCGCCGCGTCCCGGTGAGGGTGTCCACCTGGAGGATGCCGTCGTTGCCGGACAGCACGCGCGCCGCCGCTCGGATCCGCGGCTCCAGGCCGGCGGTCCGGTAGATCTCCATCGTGCGCACGTTGTTGCCGCGGCCACGCGGGTGCGTGGACGTCCCCGTATGCCGTTCCACGAGGAGGTGCTGGATTCCGAGGCGTCCCAGGAAGACCGAAGTGGAAAGACCCACCAGGGAACCGCCGACGACGAGAACTGGTACAGATTCCGCTTCGTGTCCGCTCACGTCGTCGATGTTTACCAGGGCGGCCTGCGAGCCACACGTGCTTCCTTGAGCGAACCCGTATGGCGCAGCGCCGTTTGCGGGCTCCCGCGCCCCGGGGAACTGTGGCTTCACACCACGGACATTCACGCCAACCCCGGGGAATCAGCATGACGCAAGCGTTCGCATCCGAGGAATCCGAGGCACTGTCGGCACAGGAGGCGGCGGCCGCGGCGTCGTCGTGCAGCCGGGAGTTCCGCGCCGACCCGCACCCCGTCTACGCCGCCCTCAGGGAGTCGGCGCCGGTCTGCCCCCTGTCCCCGCCGCACGGCGTGGAGACGTACCTCATCACGCGTTACGACGACGCCCGCGCCGCCCTCGCCGACCCCCGGCTGAGCAAGGACATGTACGGCGCCATCGACGCCTACCACCGCATCTTCGGCGACTCGTCGATCGCCCTCGACGACAACATGCTCTTCTCCGACCCGCCGAAGCACACCCGGCTGCGGCGCATCGTCGGCAGCACCTTCACCCCGAAGCGCGTGGAATCCCTGCGGGCGCGGGTCCAGCAGATCACCGACGAACTGCTCGACGCCTGCCCGAAGACCGAGACGGTGAATCTCCTCCCGGAATTCTGTTTCCCCCTTCCGCTGCACGTCATCTGTGAACTCCTCGGCGTTCCGGAGAACGAGCGGAAACAGGCACAGGAATGGTCCGCCACCGTCGCCCAGACCGGATTCGGTCCGGAGGCGCGGGCGAAACTGGAGATCGCCGAGGGAAATCTCCGCGACTATCTCGTGGACCTGTGCGCGCGCAAGCGCAGGGAGCCGGACGGCGGTCTGCTCAGCGCCCTCGTCACCGCCCAGGACCAGGAGGGCGCCCTCACCGACGGCGAACTCGTCTCCACCGCCTGGGTGCTGCTCTTCGCCGGGCACAAGTCGACGGCGTACCAGATCGGGAACGCGGTCTACCACCTGCTCAGCCGTCCGGACCAGAAGGAACTGGCGCTGAAGGACGCGAGCACGCTGGCCGGGGCCATCGAGGAGATCTTCCGCTTCGAGACCTCCGTGGAGAACTCCACGTTCCGCTACGCCAAGGAGGACGTGGTCATCCGGGACACCCTCATCCCCAAGGGCGCCCTGGTCCAGATCTCCATCACCGGCGCCCACCGCGACCCGGAGATGTTCACCGCCCCCGACGAGATGGACGTCCGGCGCCCGAACGTCCAGGCGTCGCACCTCGCCTTCGGCTACGGCCCGCACTACTGCGTCGGCGCCCCGCTCGCCCGGCTGGAGATGCAGATCGCGCTGGGCACCCTCTTCGCCCGGCACCCGAAGCTGACCCTCGCCCAGAAGCCCGAGGACGCGCGCTGGATGACCGTGCCGTTCCCCGCCTTCCGCGGCCTGGCCGAACTCCCCGTCGTCCTCGACCCGTCATGACCGACGGTGCCCCGGGGCGCGTGCGCGTGGTGCGGCTGCTGCGCGTGCGCGAGGGGATGGAGGCGGACTTCGTCACGTCGTACGACGAGGTCCGCCGGGGCTCGACGGCCGTCCCCGGGCATCTCGGGGAACAGCTGTGCCGCTCCCTGGACGACCCCGCCCAGTGGCTGCTCACCAGCGAGTGGGAGAGCTTCGAGGCGGTACGGCGCTGGCGGACCGGCTCCACGCACCGGGCCCTGGTCGAGCCGATGAACGCCTGTCTGCACGACGACCGCTGGACGGCGGTGTTCGAGGTCAGGCAGACCACGTCCGCGTGAGCGGCCGGCGCGGGTGCCGGGGAGTGCGACCGAAGGGCGAGACAGGGCTGACCAGCATGTAACCGGCCGGTAAGGTCGTGCGCGTGCCGAAGCCGCTCAGCCTTGCCTTCGACCCCATCGCCCGCGCCGACGAACTCTGGAAGCAGCGCTGGGGAAGCGTGCCGTCCATGGCCGCGATCACCTCGATCATGCGCGCCCAGCAGATCCTGCTCGCCGAGGTCGACTCGGTGGTCAAGCCCTACGGGCTGACGTTCGCCCGCTACGAGGCCCTGGTCCTGCTGAACTTCTCCAAGGCCGGCGAACTGCCGATGTCCAAGATCGGCGAGCGGCTGATGGTGCACCCCACGTCGGTGACGAACACCGTCGACCGGCTGGTCCGGTCCGGCCTGGTGGCCAAGCGCCCCAACCCCAACGACGGGCGCGGCACCCTCGCCTCCATCACCGACAAGGGCCGCGAGGTCGTCGACGCGGCCACCCGCGACCTGATGGCGATGGACTTCGGTCTCGGCGTGTACGACGCCGAGGAGTGCGCCGAGATCTTCGCGATGCTGCGCCCGCTGCGGGTCGCGGCACACGACTTCGAGGACAGCTGACCCCCGCCAAGATCTCCCGGAACGGGTGGTTACGCTCTTCCCCATGAAGAAGAGCGTCCTGACCCGCTACCGGGTGATGGCCTACGTCACCGCCGTCATGCTGCTCGTGCTGTGCACCTGCATGGTGTTCAAGTACGGCTTCGACATGGGCGAGGACGTCACCTTCGCCGTCTCCCAGGTCCACGGCTTCCTCTACATCGTGTACCTGATCTTCGCGTTCGACCTCGGGTCCAAGGCGAAGTGGCCGTTCGGCAAGCTGCTCTGGGTGCTCCTCTCCGGCACGATCCCCCTCGCCGCCTTCTTCGTCGAGCGCAAGGTCACACGCGACGTGGAACCGCTGGTCAGCGGCGTGGAGCCGGCTGTCGCCAAGGCCTGACACGACCGCCGCGCCCCGGGTGCGGCGGTTCTCCCATCGACATTTACTTGGACGTCCTAGTAAATTCGGGGGTATGGACGCTGACGCCATCGAGGAGGGCCGCCGACGCTGGCAGGCCCGGTACGACGCCGCGCGCAAGCGCGACGCAGACTTCACCACGCTCTCCGGGGACCCCGTGGAGCCGGTGTACGGGCCCCGGCCGGGAGACAGGTACGAGGGCTTCGAGCGGATCGGCTGGCCCGGGGAGTACCCCTTCACCCGCGGGCTGTACCCGACCGGCTACCGAGGGCGGACGTGGACCATCCGGCAGTTCGCCGGGTTCGGCAACGCCGAGCAGACCAACGAGCGCTACAAGATGATCCTCGGCAACGGCGGAGGCGGCCTCTCCGTCGCCTTCGACATGCCGACCCTCATGGGCCGCGACTCCGACGACCCGCGCTCGCTCGGCGAGGTCGGGCACTGCGGCGTCGCGATCGACTCGGCCGCCGACATGGAGGTCCTGTTCAAGGACATCCCCCTCGGCGACGTCACCACCTCGATGACCATCAGCGGGCCCGCCGTGCCCGTCTTCTGCATGTACCTGGTGGCCGCCGAGCGTCAGGGCGTCGACCCCGCCGTGCTCAACGGCACCCTCCAGACCGACATCTTCAAGGAGTACATCGCGCAGAAGGAGTGGCTCTTCCAGCCCGAGCCGCACCTGCGCCTCATCGGCGACCTGATGGAGCACTGCGCCGCCGGCATCCCCGCCTACAAGCCGCTGTCCGTCTCCGGTTACCACATCCGCGAGGCGGGGGCGACGGCCGCGCAGGAACTGGCGTACACCCTCGCCGACGGCTTCGGCTACGTCGAGCTGGGCCTCAGCCGCGGCCTGGACGTGGACGTCTTCGCGCCGGGCCTGTCCTTCTTCTTCGACGCGCACGTCGACTTCTTCG
The DNA here is from genome assembly GCF_001509795.1 of Streptomyces sp. NRRL WC-3605. GTDB lineage: Bacteria > Actinomycetota > Actinomycetes > Streptomycetales > Streptomycetaceae > Streptomyces > Streptomyces viridochromogenes. The sequence continues at coordinate 73,788 of NZ_LLZN01000048.1, forward strand.
AGGAGATCGCCAAGTTCCGCGCCGCCCGCCGGATCTGGGCGCGCTGGATGCGGGACGTGTACGGCGCGCAGACCGACAAGGCCCAGTGGCTGCGCTTCCACACCCAGACCGCCGGTGTCTCGCTGACCGCGCAGCAGCCGTACAACAACGTGGTGCGCACCGCCGTGGAGGCGCTGGCCGCCGTGCTCGGCGGGACCAACTCGCTGCACACCAACGCCCTCGACGAGACCCTCGCCCTGCCCTCCGAGCAGGCCGCGGAGATCGCGCTGCGCACCCAGCAGGTCCTCATGGAGGAGACCGGCGTCGGCAACGTCGCCGACCCGCTGGGCGGCTCCTGGTACGTCGAGCAGCTCACCGACCGGATCGAGGCCGACGCCGAGAAGATCTTCGAGCAGATCAAGGAGCGGGGCCTGCGCGCCCACCCGGACGGCAGGCACCCCATCGGCCCGATCACCTCCGGCATCCTGCGCGGGATCGAGGACGGCTGGTTCACCGGCGAGATCGCCGAGTCGGCCTTCCAGTACCAGCGCTCCCTGGAGAAGGGCGACAAGAAGGTCGTCGGCGTCAACGTCCACACCGGCTCGGTCACCGGTGACCTGGAGATCCTCCGGGTCAGCCACGAGGTGGAGCGCGAGCAGGTGCGGGTGCTGGCCGCCCGCAAGGCCGCCCGCGACGACGCCGCCGTGCGCACCGCGCTGGACGCGATGCTGGACGCCGCCCGCAGCGGCGCCAACATGATCGAGCCGATGCTGGACGCCGTGCGCGCCGAGGCGACCCTGGGCGAGATCTGCGACGCCCTGCGCGACGAGTGGGGCGTGTACACGGAGCCGCCGGGCTTCTGAGCCCCGCGAGCCTGTGCGGGGGAGGGCGGACCGGGTTCCTACAGGGCTGGGCGGACCGGGTCCGTCCTCCCCGCCGCTCAGTCACCGGCCGCGGCCGCTCCGGCCCCCGCCAGCCCCAGCAGCAGCACCTGGGTGAAGCCGCGCACCCACTCCTCGTCCGCCGGATGTCCGCTGACCAGCGTCCGGTGCACCACGGCTCCCGCCACCATGTCGAAGATCAGGTCGGCCGTGCGCTCCGACTCCGCCGGGTCGGACTGCGGCAGCTCCCCGCGGCCCTGGGCGCGGGCCCGGCCCTCCAGCACGAGCCGCTTCTGCCGGTCGACGATCGACGTGCGGATACGGTCGCGCAGCGCCTCGTCCCGGGTGGACTCCGCCACGACCGCCATCAGGCCGCTCTTCGCCTCCGGCCGGGCCAGGATCGCCGCGAACTGGAGCACGACGCCCTCGATGTCGGCGGCCAGGCTGCCCCGGTCGGGCAGGCGCAGCGCGTCGAACAGCTCGGCGACCGCGTCCACCACCAGTTCGTGCTTTCCGGCCCAGCGGCGGTAGAGCGTCGTCTTCGCGACCCCGGCCCGCGTCGCCACGTCCCCCAGCGTGAGCTTCGACCAGCCCAGCTCGACCAGTGCCTCCCGGGTGGCCGCCAGGATCGCGGCGTCCGCGGCGGCGCTGCGGGGGCGTCCGGGGCGGGCGGGAACGGGGTGGCTCTGCATGGTTCGACCATATCCGCGCGGATGTCGGGCGGCTGGTGAGGGAGATCACGGGCGCGGGGTGTCCTGGCGGTGCCCGTTGCCATTACGCTACGACTCGTAGCGAAAGCGATGACCACGCTTGACCACGCTGACGCGGGTGGGGACCCGGCGTCGCAACCACACCGGCTTCAGCCGGTTTTCGTACCGCTTTTCACAGCGCGCGCCGAACGGGGGAGGATAGACGCATGCAGCCACGGAACATGTCCATGAGCGGGGTCGTCGACCTCGCCGCGGTGAAGGCGGCCCAGGAGGCCAAGGCGAAGGCGGAGCAGGCGCGAGCCGAGTCCGCCCGGCAGGGCGGGCCGGGAGCCGTGTCACCCGCCGACCTCGTCATCGACGTGGACGAGGCGGGCTTCGAGCGCGACGTCCTCCAGCGCTCCGCCGAGGTACCGGTCGTCATCGACTTCTGGGCCGAGTGGTGCGAGCCGTGCAAGCAGCTGAGCCCGCTGCTGGAGCGCCTCACCGTCGAGTACAACGGCCGTCTCCTCCTCGCCAAGATCGATGTCGACGCCAACCAGATGCTGATGCAGCAGTTCGGCGTGCAGGGCATCCCGGCCGTCTTCGCGGTCGTCGCCGGCCAGGCGCTCCCCCTCTTCCAGGGCGCGGCCGGCGAGGCGCAGATCCGCCAGACGCTGGACCAGCTCGTCGCGGTGGCCGAGCAGCGTTTCGGGCTCACCGGCCTCGCGGTCGACCCCGACGCCGAGCCCGGCGGTGCCGAGACCGCTCCCGCGGTGCCCGCCGGCCCGTACGACGCCCTGCTGGAGGCCGCCGTGCAGGCGCTGGACGCGGGCGATCTGGCCGGTGCCGTCCAGGCCTACCGGAGCGTGCTGGCCGAGGACCCGGCGAACAGCGAGGCCAAGCTGGGCCTCGCGCAGGCCGAGTTGCTCCAGCGCGTGCAGGGCCTCGACCCGCAGCAGGTGCGCAAGGACGCCGCGGACAAGCCCGCCGATGTGCAGGCGCAGATCGTCGCCGCCGACCTCGACCTGGTGGGCGGGCACGTCGAGGACGCCTTCGGCCGGCTCATCGAGACGGTGGGCCGCACGGCGGGCGACGACCGGGACGCCGTACGGCTGCGGCTGCTGGAGCTGTTCGAGGTCGTGGGCGCCGACGACCCGCGCGTCGCGGCGGCTCGCAGGGCGCTGGCGCGCGCCCTGTTCTGAGGGGTCCCGTCCGGGGCATCCCGCGAGCGGGGTGAGGGGCCGGTTCGGACCGCCCGCCCTGTGTTGCGGCAGTGAAGGGATTGGCCGACAGAGCATCAAGGCGGCCGCGCTTTACCAAATCTTGGTAATCGCGGCCGCCGTTACTGCGGGTAAGTCGCAGGCGCCGTTCTGTCGGATTTCGTCTGTTCATTCCTGGACAAATCCGGTCGCTTGACGCCACCCTGCGTCGCGAACCGAGACCGGCGGGTCGTTGTTCGGTTATCCCGCCGTTACTACCGAGTAACGAGGCCCCTTGTGCGGGCGGCGAGAATGCACCACGATCGGCCACGCTCGGTCCTGTTCCCTCCGCCCGACAGCCAGTCGGGTCGCGGGAGTTCCTGGGTCCCCACCGAGCAGAGCCGGCGGCAGTGGTGCCGGCTCTTGGACAGGGGGGTCTTCGCCCGTCCGGTGAAGCCTGTCCAGCAGGGTTGTGCGTGATGCGTGTCAGGCGCGACCAGTGGTTGTCGCTCGGGGGTGATCGCCGGTGATTCGGGCGCGGTTCTCGCGCCACCGAGCGCGGGCGCTCTCCTTCCCGAGGACGTAGCACTTCTCCCATCCCTGCCCGGCTGAGCCGTCGAGCCGACAGTGGCAGCCAGGGCCGGAGATGTACGTCCGAGAAGGAGGAAATATGGAGTCCCAGGTGCGTGGCGGGACCAGATGGAAGCGGTTCGCTGTGGTCATGGTGCCCAGCGTCGCCGCCACGGCAGCGATAGGTGTCGCCCTCGCGCAGGGCGCTCTGGCCGCGTCGTTCAGCGTCTCGGGTCAGTCGTTCAAGGTGACGACGGACAAGCTCGAAGGCGAAGGTTTCTCGCAGTACGGCGCTCTTGACGAGGGCTACACGCTCACCGGCAAGAAGACGGTTCACCCCGTCGCCGTCTCGGCGTTCACGAGCGCCAAGATCAACAACCTGTGCCAGTCGGTCGTCACGCCGGACCTGCCGTTCGTCGGCGACGTGAGCCTGGTCCTGCGGGCCGGTACCGACGCGAAGAAGCCGGTCGAGGCGAAGAACCTCTACATCGACGTCGCCGACCTCGAGGCCGACGCGACGTTCACGAACATCGACATCGGTGTGGCCGCCAAGGATGCCAAGAAGGGTCCGGGCATGAAGGGCGGCGGCGAGCAGGCCAACCCGTACGGGTTCGCCCAGCAGGCCGACAAGGCCGTCCTGACGGGCGTGAAGCAGACGGCGTGGGCGACCACCGCCGGAACCTTCAAGCTCAGCGGGCTGAAGATGTCGCTGTCGACGGACGGCGCGGAGTGCTACTGAGCACTCTCTGACGGGCGGGGGAGCCGGTGGCACCCCCGCCCGTGCACTCTCCACCCGCCTGCTCCGCAGGCGGGCAAGCGAACGACGCACCCTCGCATCACCACCACAGCAACGCCGCACCAGGGAGCTGTTTTCCATGAGCGCCGAGACTCCTGCCGTACCCGGCACCGATGAGCACTACCTCCGGGTCGCCAGGCGGAAGTTCCGCGCCTGGCGGGGCACCAGGCCGTTCTGGGCAGGTCTGTTCGTCATCTTCGGCGGTCTCCCGATCGCCTACTTCCCTTATGCGCACCTGCAGATCGGTCACCTGACCCTGGCGATGTCCACGACGGCGGGCGCCGGGTCGCTCATCATCGGTGTTCTCCTCGTCGTACTGGGAATCAGCCTCTGGTTCCAGAAGCACGTCCGCGTCTTCGCGGGCATCGCGGCGATCCTGCTGGGTCTGGTCTCCATCCCCGTGTCCAACCTCGGCGGCTTCCTCATCGGCTTCCTCTTCGCCCTCATCGGCGGTGCGATGGCCGTGTCCTGGGTGCCCGGCAACGAGGGGGACGCGCAGCCCGCGCAGCCGGACACGACGAGTGAGGGGTCCGCGCCCGAAGGTGCCGCGGACTCCGACACCACCCTCCTCAAGCCCGTGGTGGGCGAGCCGAACGATCTGTCAGGAACGAGCCCGGCGAACGGGGCGAACGGGAGGCACAGTGCCGGCTGACGAGGTGACCCACGGGACTGAGGTGGACACGTCCCGTGTGAGAACCGGGCCGCGACACGCGGCGCCCAAGAAGCCGCTGTTCACCAGATTCCAGATGCCCGCGGGCAAGGCGATAGCCCTGGCGGCGATGCCGACGGCGGTCCTGATGGGCATGGGCTTCACGCCCACGCTCGCGCAGGCCGACAGCGACAACGCCACCAAGCCCACGGCCAACAGCCTGACGGCCGACGAGTACAAGGACTGCGTGGCCGCTCTGGAGGACGACGCCTCGGCGTCCCCTTCCCCCTCCGCGAGCGCCGGCGCGTCGGACGGCGAGGAGGAGACGGCGAAGCCGGACCCCTCGGACTCCGCCGACCCCTCGAAGCCGTCGGACTCCTCGGGCTCCTCGGACTCCTCCGACTCCTCGCAGTCCGCGGGCGGTTCGTCCTCGTCGGATTCAGGTTCCGACGACGACGCCGAGCCCGCGCCGAAGCCGTCCGAGAGCAAGACCGGGGAGGCTCCGTCCGGCCAGGCGGCCACACCGTCCCCGTCGCCGTCCGAGAGCAGCGGCAACCTGCTCGAGGGCATCGGCGACGCCATCGAGGGCATCTTCACCGGCGGTTCGAAGGCCGAGGAGAGCACGAGCCCCACGCCGACGCCGTCGGCGAGTGCCACCGAGGAGGCGTCCTCCGGCAGTGAGGAGCCCTCCGCGAAGGAGACGCCCGCGGCGTCCGGCACCGTGAAGGACACGACCGACAAGGTCACCGACACGGTGAAGAAGACCGTCGAGGACGCCGGCGACAAGGCGTCCGACGCGGCCGAGGACGCCTCCGACGCGGTGCGGGACGCGGCCGACGAGGCCACGGCCACGCCGAGCCCGTCCGAGAGCGCCGGTGCCGACCTGGACGACTGCCCGGTCGCCACCGACGACGAGGGCGGCGTCGACAACACCGTCCCGCTGCCGGACGACCCGTGGTACCTGAACGCCAGCTCGCTGCTGCTGAAGGGCGCCGACTACCAGGGCGTCGTCGAGGTGAAGACGGCCAGCGGCAAGAAGAAGAAGGTGCTGAAGTACGTCATATCCGACGGCACCGACATCGGTGACCTGCACCAGACGGTGAACGACAAGCAGTCCGGCAAGACCTACCACGTGCAGGCTGCCAAGGGCTCGACGTCCACGATCCGCGACGGCAAGACGGTGATGTACACGGAGAGCATCTCCGGCAACCTGCTCGGGCTGATACCGGTCACCTTCGACCCGGACAACCCGCCGCCGCTGAACATCCCGCTGATCTACTTCACCAAGGTCAAGGTCACGCAGGCCGCCCAGTTCGGCGGCACCCTGCACGTGCCGGGGCTGCACAACTACATCACCGACTGAGCCGGGCGTCGTCAGACGCCGACACGAGCCCGTTCGGGAGCCGCACACCGGCTGTGGCCCGGTCCTCGTCCGAGGGCCGGGCCACAGCTGTGTCCGGCCCACAGCTGCGTCCGGCCCATGTCACCCTTCCTTCACTCTTCCTCCGCTCTCCCTCCCTCAACTCGACTACTTGTGGGTAGAGTTGTGCCGCACGTGTTCCGAACATGACCAATTCGGACCGTGTACGACCGACTGCGACCGGGGGAACTGCGTCGTCGACGGGGGGAACGGGGGAGGGTGCGTCAGCCGCGCCCGTACGGCCCCGCACTGCCTTCGCGCGCCCATCAGTGAACGCCCGCCCCTGGTTGCCCTCCGCACCCAGGAAGGGATGCCCCCTTGCGTTCCAGACCCCCCGGGTCCTTCATGGCTCCGTCGAGACGGGTACGGACCCGTCTCACCCGGCTGGTGCCGCTCCCGCTGGCCGCCGCCCTCCTCACCGGCCTCGCCGTGAGCCCAGACCTGCTCACGCGCCCCACGGACCGCCTCGACGACGCCGCCCCCGTGGCCGGTTCGAGCCCGTGGTTCGAGGACACGGCCACGGAGCAACTGCGCCAGGACCAGTGCCTGATGGCCGACGTCCTGCGCCTGGGCGGTCCCGCGATGGCCACCACGGCCCAGGACGCCCTCAACCGGCCCGCCGCCGAACTGCACGCCCTCGCCGACCGCAAGTACTGGGAAGACACCCCGCTGGCCACGGCGTTCAAGAGCGACCGGACCACCGCCGACAAGGCGCTGCAGGACCTCTCCGCCCAGCGCGACGCCTGGAAGAAGCCCCTAGAGGGCCTGACCAACCCCGCCGGCTTCACCGACACCGGCTTCCACTGGCCGCCCGACGGCAGCGGCGGCAAGCCCGGCTTCTACACCCAGACCGGCCTGGACCGGTGGACCGCGGACCGCTTCTGGCAGGACGAGGAGACCTTCTACAAGGACTCCACCCCCGCCGCCGACGCCGCGACGCGCAAGGCCGTCACCGACCTGGGTACCCCCCTGTACGGCAAGGACCCGGACCCCAGCCTGCCGAGCGACGAGTGGAACCGGGCCCTCGCCGAGCGCGACGCCTTCCAGTGGCTCACGGACACCTCGAGCCAGGCGACGGGCGCCGACGACGCCCGGGTCTTCCTGACCTCCGGAGGCTTCCCCCGTACGGCCCCGGAGCCGGGCTCCCCGGAGTACCGCGTCGCCGTCGAGGACCTGAAGTCCCGCTTCTCCACGTGCGCCTGGCGTGACCCGCTGGACCCGGGCAACGCCCTGAGCGACGCCACGGCCACCGCGGCGGCCGAGTGGCAGCAGGAGATCGCCTCCCAGTCCACCCAGCGCAACCAGATCCTGACCGCCAACAAGGACGCCACGAAGGCACTCGCCGCCGGCGCCAAGGCACTCGGCGACCTGGTCGGGCAGTCCTGGACGGCCGACCACCTGACCCGCTGGCAGGACTACTGGTCCGCCGGTGGCGTCGGGGCCATCGGGAACGCGCCCACCACCATCGAGGTCACCGGCAAGAAGGGCCTGTGCCTGGACGCCGCGGGCGGGGGCACGACCGACGGCACCGCCGTGCAGATCTACACCTGCAACGGCTCCGCCGCCCAGCAGTGGACCGTCGAGGGCGACGACAAGGGTCTGCACCTGCGCAACGTCAAAGCGCTCAAGTGCGTCGAGGTCGCCGGGAACAACTCCGCCGACGGCACGAAGATCCAGCTCGCGACGTGCAAGAGCACCCCGGCGCAGACCTGGGAGTACAACGTCCGGGCCGCCACGCCGTTGAAGAACGTCGGCACGGACAAGTGCCTGGACCTGAAGACGTACGACAACGGGCAGGACTCCCGGCTGTGGACGTGCTCGGGTGCCACCGCGCAGAAGGTCACCATCAAACCGTCCGGCCAGAAGGGGACCGTCCCGCCGAAGGCCCAGTTCGACAAGGCGAAGGCGGGCCTGGCGGCCGCGCGCACCGGTGCGGCGAACCAGCTGGCGGCGCTGAAGGCGCAGCTGGCCGCCGCGAACAAGGCGGCGACCGCCTCCGACACCGCCGAGCAGGCGGCGTACACGATCGCCGACGAGCAGGGCGCCCCGCGGGGCCGCGGGCTGCTCGTGGGCCAGCAGAAGGCCCAGGTCACCAAGGGCGCGGTGGCCGCGCTGGAAGCGATGGTGAAGGCCGGTGAGACCGCCGAGGCGGCGACCCGCGCCTCCGCGAGCGACAGCGACACCATCGCGCAGCGCGCGCTCGCCCAGGCGGCGCAGGCGAAGGCCGAGTTCCGCAAGAAGGCCGCCGAGACGGCCGAACTGCAGGCGAAGGCCGCCGCGGACGCCGCCAAGGTGCACCGCGACAACGCCAAGAAGGACAAGGAGACCGCGGAGGCCAAGCTCGCCGTGGCCCTGAAGGCGGAGGGCGAGGCCAAGTCGGCCGCCACGACCGCCCACGCCAAGCGGCTGGCCGCCGAGGCCGAGGAGAAGACGGCCAAGGCGGAGAAGGAGAAGGCGGCCGCGAAGCAGGCGGAGGCCGAGCAGCACAAGAAGACGGCCCAGGCGGAGGCGGCGAACGCCAAGGAGGCGCGGGAGAAGGCCGAGGCCTCGGAAGGAACGGCGGTCGAGAAGCGCAACACGGCCGTCAAGGCCCGCGACCACGCCAAGAGCATGCGCGACGACGCGTGGGACGCCGAGCAGAAGGCGGACGCCGCCCGGGCGAAGGCCGACGCGAAGGCCGCCTACGCCGACTCGCTGGAGGCGGGGAGCGCGGCCGACGCCGCGCGTGCCGCGGCCAACGAGGCCGACAAGCACGCCGACGACGCCGAAGCCGCCGCGGGCCGGGCCCGCTCCGCGGCCGACGCGGCGACCCAGGCGGCGGCGGACGCGGACGCGGCGGCCACCCGTGCGGAGTCCGCGGCCAAGCGGGCGCGCGCGAACGCCGACGCCGCGCAGGCCGCGAAGCTGAAGGCGGACGCCGCGGTGAAGACCGCGACGAGTGCAGCGGCCGACGCGATCAAGGCGTCGCAGCACGCCTCTGCCGAGGCGAAGACGGCGGTGAAGCTGGCCGACGAGGCGGAGGCGAAGGCCAAGACGGCCAAGTCCGAGGCGGACGAGGCCAACAAGGAGGCCGGCAAGGCGCTGGCGGCGTCCGCGAAGGCGGCGGGCTTCGCCTACGTCACCGCGCAAGCCGCCGTGGACGCCGGAAAGGCTGCCGCGCAGGTGGCGAAGCCGGCGAACGACGCCATCCAGCTCGGCTCGCCGTACGTCGACACCGACTCGGCCGCCGGTCTGGTGGTGCTGACGGGGCAGGGCTCCAAGACGATCGCGGAGCAGCAGCAGGCCGTCGCGGAGACGCACGCCGAGAACGCCAAGGAGGAGGCCGCCTCCTCGCAGGCGCTCGCCGACCAGGCGAAGGGCGACGCCAAGGCCGCCTACCAGCACGCGGCGAACGCGGCCAAGCACGCGTCGGACGCCCGTGGTTACGCCAAGGAGGCCCTGGGATACGCCGCCGACGCTGCGAAGGCCGCGTCGAAGGCGGTCGCGTCACTGGCCCGCACCAAGGAGTACGACCGCCAGGCGGCGGAGGACGCGGCGGCAGCCGACAAGGCGGCGGGCCGTGCCGAGAGCCATGCCAAGGCGGCCCGAGACTCGGCCGACGAGGCGGCACTCGACGCGGAAGCGGCCCGCAAGGCCGCCTCGGCGGCAGAGGCGGACGCCAAGGAGGCCCGAGCGGCAGCCGACCGAGCCGACAAGGCGGCCACAGAGGCCGAGGAGGCGGCGAAGGACGCCGAGAAGTACGCCAAGGAGGCCCAGGAGGCGGCTGAACGGGCCGACGCCAAGCAGGCCAACGAGCAGGTGGCGGCCGGTGGCGGAACGGGTGTCGCGGGCGTCTTCTACGTGATCGACGAAGACACGACCAAGATCGACAAAGCCCGGCAGATCGGCGAGTGCCCCGCGAACTCGCCACTGGTCGGATGCACGGCGTCGTACAAGGTCACCGGAACCGTCGAGGCGGACTTCTACCTCTGCACCGACGGCGACGCCCTCGCCGACGCGAAGAAGTGCCCGAAGACGGCGTGGAAGTGGCTCGACAAGAAGACCATTCCGTTCGCCGACGTCGACTGGTCGCACTTCTTCTCCGGCACCGAGATCATCAAGATCGGCTGGCAGAACCTCTTCGGCGACACGCTCGGCGGCATCCTCTACGAGATCATCCTCGGCGACGCCGTCAAGTGCTTCCACGGCAGCAAGACCGCCTGCGCGTGGACGGCGGCGATGTTCATCCCGCTCGGCAAGCCGCTGGCAGCACTCTCTGACGCCATCAAGGCCCTGGATGCCGCCGCGAGGACCGGTATCGGCTTCGAGAACGCGTGGAAGGGGCTCCGTGCCCTGAAGGTGGCCGACGAGGTCGCCCTCAGCATCGGCATCAAGTCCCTCGACGACCTTCTCAAGACATGCGTCAAGGGTTCTCGCCCCCTCGCGTCGCGGGCGTCCGCAGCCAGTGTGCCCTCCTGCCCTGTGGGCATGGTGGCCTACAACGCCACGGAACTGGGCACCGTCGCCTGGAAGGCGAGGATCGCGGGCGGATACGAGTTCAAGTACCGGCGGAATGTCGCCGTCGCCAAGGTGCCGGGCTGGAACGACCCGAAGACCGGTGACTACGTGTACGGGTACAGCCAGGGAGGCGGGTACCACTCGGAGAACCACATCCTGGATCAGTTGGCCGCACGCGAATTCAAGCCCACCCAGATCACGGCTCTCTACAGTGAGCGACAGCCGTGTCCTGTGTGCGGGCCGCTGCTGGAGGATGTGCTCAAGCCGGGGACGCCGATCAGTTGGTCGGTTCCCTGGGGATCTGACGGGCTGCTGAACAGCGCCGCCGACGAGATGCTGAAGCAGGCGATCAAGACCGCCGGCGGTCATCGTCTCGCGCGTTCGGCACTTGCCGACACGGCAGCCGGGTTCGACAGCGCCGTTGGTACGGAGACGGATCGACGCACAGAGAGGAGGGTGAGTTGACCGACCACGGCTTCGATCACCGCGACGCGTCCGAGGCTGTCGTCACCGAGCGCGTCGCGCTGGCCGAACGGGTACGCCGGGAACTGGCACTGGCCGGGCTGCCCGCCTTGCGGGCGGACCAGGACGACCAGGCCGGTGCGCTGGTGGAGGTGGACGTCGGCGACGACGCGGAGGGGGGTGTGTTCGTGGACTGGAGGCCCGACCCCGTCCTCACCCGGGCTGCCGTCGACCTTATGCAGAAGGGCCGGTATCAGGCGTCCGAGATCGCTTACAACGGGGCCGTGCGCGCCCATATGCAGCAGGCGATCATCGGAATCCTCAGGTCCGCTGGTCTCCAGGCCGATGAAGCAGCCGCTTTCGACGGCGATCTCCGGCCTCTGTCGGTCCGCGTCTCGGCACCGTAGCTGATCAGAGCGAGGGCGCCCCCGCCTCTCGGGGGCGCCCTCGTCCGAAGAGATGAGGAGCAACGCGCGGTCAGGCCGCGTCCGGCTTACGGCGTGCTCAACGAGGGCGACTTCGGGATGAGCGACCTGGCCGCGCGGATCTTCGCCGCCCGGGCCCAGGCGCCGGGACGTCCTGTCGGTGCCGCTCACCGAGGGGCAGTACGCCCGCTACCAGTGTCTCGCGGCCCAGTTCGGGCACCACGAGCACCTGGTCACCGACACGCTCTGGCAGCGAGTGGAGAACTGAGATGAGAATTCAAGTGAAGATGACCCGCGACGGCGACGCCTTCATCGCCCGGCTCGTGCCCAGTCAGGTGTCCGCGATGTACGAGGCGCTGAGTCATCTGCGCGAGCACGACTACGGTGACACGGAGCTGACCCTGCTGACCGGCGCCGGCCGGGAGGCGGTCGACGCGCTCGTGGAGCGGCTGGCCGGACCGCATGCGGAGTCCCGGGACTTCCGCCTCACCGTCGGGGAACTCCACATGGTGCACAGCGCGCTGACCGCGGTGCCGACGCGGTTCGTCGAGCGGGGCGGGCTCTTCGCGCAGGAGCCCTTCCACATCCGTACGGGCTTCTACCGGGAGAACTTCGACGCCCTGGCGTCCGCCCTCGTACAGGCGGTCCGTCAGGCGTGACCCACGCAGAGGGCGCCCCCCGCCGCGAGGCGAGGGGCGCCCTCCAAGCACGTGCGGCCGTCAGTCCCGGCCCCGGCCGCCCAGGTGGTGTACCCGGACCATGTTCGTCGTGCCCGGCACTCCGGGCGGGGAGCCCGCCGTGATGATCACGATGTCGCCCTCGTGGAACAGGCCCAGCTTGACGATCTCCTGGTCGACCAGGTCGACCATCTCGTCGGTGCTGTTCACGAACGGCACCACGTGCGGCTCGACGCCCCAGCTGAGGGTCATCTGGTTGCGCGTGGACTCGTCCGTCGTGAACGCGATGATCTGCTGCGCGGCCCGGTAGCGGCTCAGGCGGCGGGCGGTGTCGCCGGACTGCGTGAAGGCGACCAGGCCCCTGCCGCCGAGGAAGTCGGCGATCTCGCAGGCCGCGCGGGCGACCGAACCGCCCTGGGTGCGGGGCTTCTTGCCCGGCACCAGCGGCTGGAGGCCCTTGGAGAGCAGCTCCTGCTCGGCGGCCGTGACGATCTTCGACATCGTCCGGACCGTCTCGATCGGGTAGGCGCCGACCGAGGACTCCGCCGACAGCATGACCGCGTCCGCGCCGTCCAAGATCGCGTTGGCGACGTCGGAGGCCTCGGCGCGGGTCGGACGGGAGTTGGTGATCATCGACTCCATCATCTGGGTCGCCACGATCACCGGCTTGGCGTTGCGCCGGCACAGCTCGATGAGGCGCTTCTGCACCATCGGGACCTTCTCGAGCGGGTACTCGACGGCCAGGTCGCCGCGCGCGACCATCACGCCGTCGAACGCCATCACGACGTCCTCCATGTTGGCGACCGCCTGCGGCTTCTCCACCTTGGCGATGACCGGGACGCGGCGGCCGACCTCGTCCATGACCTTGTGCACGTCCTGCACGTCGTTGGCGTCCCGCACGAAGGACAGGGCGACCAGGTCGCAGCCCATGCGCAGCGCGAAGCGCAGGTCCTCGACGTCCTTCTCGGACAGCGCCGGCACGTTCACGGCAGCGCCCGGGAGGTTGATGCCCTTGTGGTCGGAGACGACGCCGCCCTCGATGACGATCGTCCGCACCCGCGGGCCCTCGACCTCGGTGACCTTCAGCTCGACGTTGCCGTCGTTGATCAGGATCTGGTCGCCCTTGGAGACGTCACCGGGCAGGCCCTTGTAGGTCGTCCCGCAGATGGACTTGTCGCCCGGGACGTCCTCGGTGGTGATGACGAACTCGTCACCGCGCTCCAGCTCGACCGGGCCCTCGGCGAAGGTCTCCAGACGGATCTTCGGTCCCTGGAGGTCGGCCAGCACACCGATGGCGCGGCCTGTCTCCTCGGCGGCGGCCCGCAGGCGCTCGTACCGCCCCTGGTGGTCCTCGTGGGTGCCGTGGCTGAAGTTGAAGCGGGCCACGTTCATGCCGGCTTCGATCAGCGACACGAGCTGTTCATGGGAGTCGACCGCGGGGCCGAGAGTACAAACGATTTTCGAACGGCGCATGGGACGATCCTATCGGTTTGTTTCGCCGCGGAATATTCCGTCTGGTGGAAAGTACAAATGAGCTGTGCTTTGCTCAGCCGTGTTACCGGGCCGTTTACCTCCGTTGCCGTCGCTCACCCGTCGTACCCGCTCAGTCGCCGCCCCCGCCGACCAGAGCGTACGTCTGCGTCGCGATCTCCAGTTCCTCGTCCGTCGGCACCACCGCCACCGCGACCCGCGAGCCCGCCGGTGAGATCAGGCGCGCCCCGCCGCCGCGCGCGGCGTTCAGCTCCGGGTCCACGGCGAGGCCCAGCTGCTCCAGGCCCGCCACGGCGGCCTCGCGGACCGGCGCCGCGTTCTCCCCGACCCCGGCGGTGAACACGACGGCGTCGACCCGGCCGAGCACCGCGTAATAGGCGCCTATGTACTTCTTCAACCGGTGAATGTAGATGTCGAAGGCCAATTGCGCGCGCTCGTCGCCCTCGTCGATCATGCGCCGGATCTCCCGCATGTCGTTGTCGCCGCAGAGCCCGACCAATCCGCTCTTCTTGTTGAGCAGGTCGTCGATTTCCGCGATGGACATTTCGGCGACCCGCGCCAAATGGAAGATGACGGCGGGATCGATGTCACCCGATCGCGTACCCATCACGAGTCCCTCCAGGGGCGTCAGCCCCATGGAGGTGTCCACGCACCTGCCGCCCCGCACCGCGGACGCCGAGGCGCCGTTGCCGAGGTGCAGCACGATGACGTTCACCTCTTCGGGTGCCTTGCCCAGCAACTCGGCGGTGGCCCGGGAGACGTACGCGTGCGAGGTGCCGTGGAAGCCGTAGCGGCGGACGCGGTGCCGGTCGGCGGTCTCGACGTCGATGGCGTAGCGCGCGGCGGACTCCGGCATCGTGGTGTGGAAGGCCGTGTCGAAGACGGCGACCTGCGGCAGGTCCGGGCGCAGCGAGCGGGCCGTGCGGATGCCGGTGAGGTTGGCCGGGTTGTGCAGGGGCGCCACCGGGATGAGCCGCTCGATCTCGGCGAGCACGGCGTCGTCCACGACGGTCGGCTCGGTGAACCGCTTGCCGCCGTGCACCACACGGTGGCCGATCGCGGCCAACTCCGGCGAGTCGAGCCCGAGGCCGTCCTGGGCGAGCTCCGCCGCCACCGCCTTCAGGGCCGCGTCGTGGTCGGCGATGGGACCGCCGCGCTCACGGCTCTCGCCGCCTCCGGTGAGCGGGGTGTGCTTCAGCCGGGAGGTCCGCTCGCCGATGCGCTCGACGAGGCCCGTGGCGAGCCGGGCGCGCTCGCGCATGTCGAGCAGCTGGTACTTCAGCGACGAGGAGCCGGAGTTGAGGACGAGGACGCGGGTGGCGGTCACGGGGCGGCGGCCTTCCGCTCGGAGGACGGGGCGGGGGACTGGGACTGGATCGCCGTGATGGCGACGGTGTTGACGATGTCCGAGACGAGGGCGCCCCGGGACAGGTCGTTGACCGGCTTGCGCAGGCCCTGCAGGACCGGGCCGACGGCGATCGCGCCGGCCGAGCGCTGCACGGCCTTGTAGGTGTTGTTGCCCGTGTTGAGGTCCGGGAAGATCAGCACGGTCGCCTGCCCGGCCACGTCGGACTCCGGCAGCTTGGTCGCGGCGACCGACGGCTCCACGGCGGCGTCGTACTGGATGGGGCCCTCGATCCGCAGGTCGGGGCGGCGCGAGCGCACCAGCTCGGTCGCCGTGCGCACCTTGTCGACGTCGGCGCCCGAGCCCGAGGTGCCCGTCGAGTACGACAGCATCGCGATCCGCGGCTCGACCCCGAACCGCGCGGCCGTGGCCGCCGACTGCACGGCGATGTCGGCCAGCTGCTCGGCGTCCGGGTCCGGGTTCACCGCGCAGTCCCCGTAGACGAGGACCTTGTCGGCGAGGCACATGAAGAACACCGAGGAGACGATGGAGGCGTCCGCCCGCGTCTTGATGATCTCGAAGGCGGGCCGGATGGTCGCGGCCGTGGAGTGCACCGACCCCGACACCATGCCGTCGGCGAGGCCCTCCTGCACCATCAGCGTGCCGAAGTAGTTGACGTCGCTCACCACGTCGTACGCCAGCTCGACGGTGACCCCCTTGTGGGCGCGCAGCCGGGCGTACTTCTCGGCGAAGGAGTCGCGCAGCTCGCTGGTGGCCGGGTCGATCAGCTGGGTGTCGCCGAGGTCGATGCCGAGGTCGGCGGCGGTCTTGCGGATCCGGTCGGCCGGGCCGAGGAGGGTGAGGTCGCAGACGCCGCGGCGCAGCAGCACCTCGGCGGCCTGCAGGACGCGCGGCTCGGTGCCCTCGGGCAGCACGATGCGCCGGACGTCCGCGCGGGCCTGCTCCAGCAGCTTGTGCTCGAACATCATCGGCGTCACACGGTCGGAGCTCGGCGCCGAGACCCGCCCGATCAGGTCCCCGGTGTCGACGTACCGCTCGAACAGGCCGAGCGCGGTCTCCGCCTTGCGCGGGGTGGCCGCGCTCAGCTTGCCCTCCAGCGACGACAGCCGCTCGGCGGTGGAGAAGCTGTAGCCGGGCACGGAGAGCACGGGGGTGCCGGGGGCGAGGCGCGCGGCCAGGGTGAGGATCTCGTCGCCGGGCCGCTCGTCGAGGGTGAGCAGCACGCCGGCGATCGGCGGGGTGCCCGCGTTGTGCGCGGCCAGCGAGCCGACGACCAGGTCGGCGCGGTCGCCCGGGGTGACGACCAGGCAGCCCGGTGTCAGGGCGGTCAGGAAGTTCGGCAGCATCGCGCCGCCGAACACGAAGTCCAGGGCGTCGCGCGCGAGCCCCGAGTCGTCGCCGAGCAGCACCTTCGCGTCCAGGGCCTGGACGATCTGCGCGACCGTGGGCGCGGACAGGGCGGGTTCGTCGGGGACGACGTAACAGGGCACGGGCAGCCGGGCGCCGAGCCGCTCGGCGATCTCGTCCCGGTCCTCGCGGGCCACCCGGTTGGTCACCATGGCGAGCACGTCGCAGCCCAGGTTCTCGTACGCCCGGTAGGCGTTGCGCGTCTCGGCGAGCACCGACTCGGTGTTCTGCCCGCGTCCGCCCACGACGGGGAGGACGGAGGCCGCGAACTCGTTGGCGAGGCGGGCGTTGAGGGCCAGCTCGTCCGGGAGCTGGGTGTCGGCGAAGTCGGTGCCGAGCACCAGGACGACGTCGTAGTCGCGGGTGACCGCGTGGAAGCGGTCGACCAGCGTGGACACCAGCTCGTCGGTGCCGCGCTCGGCCTGCAGGGCGGACGCCTCGTGGTAGTCCATGCCGTAGACCGTCGCGGGGTCCTGGGAGAGGCGGTACCGGGCGCGCAGCAGCTCGAAGAGCCGGTCGGGCGAGTGGTGGACCAGCGGCCGGAACACCCCGACCCGGTCGACCTGGCGGGTCAGGAGCTCCATCACCCCCAGCTCGACGACCTGGCGGCCGTCGCCGCGGTCGATGCCGGTCACGTACACGCTGCGGGTCACGCGTGATCTCCGTTCCTCTGTCGCCGTCTCGTCCGTCGCCCTCCCCGGGTCCCACAGGGGGCCGCGACATCACCCGGTGAGAGGAGTGAAACCCTCTTGACACTACCCTTGGCCGTCGTTAAGGCGCCCGCCAGGAGGAGGGGTCCGGCAGGGGGCAGGAGCGGGGCGAGGAAGCCGCCGGCACGCCCTGGAACAGGGCAGAACGGGACGGACCGGACGCAAGCGACACGGCCCTCGGGGGCATGAAACAATCGGACCGGCTCACCGGTATCACGACAGCGAGCAGGAGACACAGCACGATGCGCATCGGAGTTCTCACCGCAGGCGGCGACTGCCCCGGCCTGAACGCCGTGATCCGGTCGGTCGTGCACCGGGCCGTGACCCAGTACGGCGACGAGGTGATCGGCTTCGAGGACGGCTTCGCGGGCCTGCTCGACGGCCACTACCGCAGCCTCGACCTGGACGCGGTCAGCGGCATCCTCGCCCGCGGCGGCACCATCCTGGGCTCCTCCCGGCTGGAGCGCACCCGGCTCCGGGAGGCGTGCGAGAACGCCCCGGACATCGCCCGTGACTTCGGCATCGACGCGCTCATCCCGATCGGCGGCGAGGGCACCCTGACGGCCGCCCGCATGCTGTCGGACGCGGGACTGCCGGTGGTCGGCGTCCCCAAGACGATCGACAACGACATCTCCTCGACGGACCGCACCTTCGGCTTCGACACCGCCGTCGGCGTCGCCACCGAGGCCATGGACCGCCTGAAGACCACGGCCGAGTCCCACCAGCGCGTCATGGTCGTCGAGGTCATGGGCCGGCACGCGGGCTGGATCGCCCTGGAGTCCGGCATGGCCGCCGGCGCGCACGGCATCTGCCTCCCGGAGCGCCCGTTCGACCCCGCCGACCTCGTCAAGATGGTCGAGGAGCGCTTCGCCCGCGGCAAGAAGTTCGCCGTGATCTGCGTCGCCGAGGGTGCCCACCCCGCCGACGGCAGCATGGACTACGGCAAGGGCGAGATCGACCAGTTCGGCCACGAGCGCTTCCAGGGCATCGGCACCGCCCTCGCCTTCGAGCTGGAGCGCCGCCTCGGCAAGGAGGCCAAGCCGGTCATCCTCGGCCACGTCCAGCGCGGCGGCGTGCCCACCGCGTACGACCGCGTCCTCGCCACCCGCTTCGGCTGGCACGCCGTGGAGGCCGCGCACCGCGGCGAGTTCGGCAGGATGACGGCCCTGCGGGGCACGGACATCGTGATGGTCCCGCTCGCGGAGGCCGTCACCGAGCTGAAGACGGTCCCCAAGGACCGCATGGACGAGGCGGAGTCCGTCTTCTAGAAGACGTGGCCCGGCGTCAGGGGGTACCGCCCCGCACCGCGTCCCAGAAGCGCTCCACGATCCCGTCCAGGAACGCGCGGCCCGTCGCGCTGTGGTCCCCGCTGCCCGCGCCCCAGCTGAGGGTGGCGGTCATCTGCCCCTGGTACTCCTGGTGCAGCTCGCGCAGCGCGTCCTGGATCAGCCGCCGGTCCAGCGGCGCCATCGCGGCCACGGGGCGGACGTACGCCTGCCAGCGTGTCGTCACGGCGCTGCGCAGCAGGTCGGCCAGGCGTCCGTCGCGGCCCGTGACGGTGATGAAGTCCGGGAGCGTCAGCCCGAGCATCTCGGCGAGGGCGGCGGACTGGCGGTCGGTGCCCCGCCAGTCGTCGTGCTCCTCCATCCGCAGATACGCGCGCAGGTCGTGTCCGACGGCACGGGCCACGTCCTCGGGCGCGAGGCCCCGGGCGACGCGGTGCTCGCGCAAGGTCCGCGGCTTGCCGAGCAGTTCGCCCGGCGAGCACCACAGGACGCCCGCGAGGGCGGTGAGTTCGGCGTTGTCCGGGGCGACGAGTTCACGTTCCCACGCGAGGACGAGGTCCCCGGAGACATGGGGGAGGCCGTAGGAGACCCGTATCCCGTAGGCGACGTGCTCGGGCCCCATGTTCAGGCCGGCTCTGAGGCGGCGGGCGGCCGGGGCGTCGAAGGGCGGGGTGGGGGGATTGCGGAGGCTGGAACGGCGGGGCGGCTGGTTCGGCTGAGCTTGCGGTCGGCGCACGGCCCACACCGTAGGACGGCCGGTATGCGGTGACTACGGTCTGTTCAGCCAGGATCACGGATCGTACGAAGATACGGCTACCGGCGGGTTCGTTCTCTGGAGGGTGACGGTGCCGCCCCCGGTGGCACCCCGTGCGGCGGGGCCCCGCTCGGCCCGCCGGGTCCTCCGGCCCGATGAACGGCAAGCTCAGGCGGCATATTCGCCCCCCTGAGCGCCCCCGGTCCCGGTGGTGGCGCGCGTCCGCCGTGCCCGCGCGCACGCCCGGCACTCGAAGAGGAGTACGGCCCGCCCCCGTACGGCGGGCCGCCCGCACCGCCCGGGGCGGCGGCTCGAATCCGACGCCCGCCCCGCCCGCTACCCCTTGACCGCCCCGCCCAGCGCGAACCCGCCGCCCAGCCGGCGCGCCACCAGCACGTACAGCAGGATCACCGGGGTCGAATAGAGGATCGAGAACGCGGCCAGCTGTCCGTAGACCACCGTGCCCCGGTTGCCGAAGAACTCGTTGATGCTCACCGCCGCCGGCATCTGGTCCGGGGTGAGCAGCAGCATGAACGGGACGAAGAAGTTCCCCCACATCATGACGAACGAGAACACGGTCACCACCGCCACGCCCGGCCCCATCAGCGGCAGCACGATCCGCACGAGGGACTGGAGCGACGACGCGCCGTCCGTCCAGGCCGCCTCCTCCAGCTCCTTCGGCACCCCGTCCATGAAGTTCTTCATCAGCCAGATGGCGAAGGGCAGTTGGGACGCGGCGAAGAAGAAGATCGTGCCTTCCATGGTGTCGATCAGGTTCACCTGCACGAACAGCGCGTACACCGGCACCATGATCGCGGTGATCGGCAGGCTCGTCGCGAACAGGACCGTCAGCAGGAACGGCCGGTTGAGACGGGACCGGAACCGCGACAGCGGATAGGCGGCCAGCGCCGCGCACGCCACCGTCAGCAGTGTCCCGCCGCCGCACAGCAGCAGGCTGTTCAGCAGCGGGGTGAAGGTGATGTCCGGGGTCATGACGGCGTCGAAGTTGTCCAGGGTGAGGCCGTCGGGGAGCTTCACCCGCAGGTCGGCGTGCGGGTCCAGGGCGGACAGCACCACCCAGGCCAGCGGAAGCACGAACGCGGCGGCCACCACCAGCAGTCCGGCGTCCGCGGCGAGCCGGTGCGAGGACCTGCGGGACGAGAGCGTGCGCGGCATGGCTCAGACCTCCGTTCGCAGCAGACGCAGATAGACCACCGAGAACAGCGAGCCCACCACGAGCAGCAGCAGGGCGACCGCGGTGCCGTAGCCGATCATGCTCTTCTGGAACGCCTCCTCGTACATGAACAGTGGCAGCGTCTGGCTGCGGCCGCCCGGACCGCCCCGGGTCATCACCCAGATCAGCCCGAACACGGACAGCGTCTGCAACGTGATCAGCATCAGGTTCGTGCCGATGGAACGCCGGATCATCGGCAGGGTGATGTGCCACAGCCGGCGCCATCCGCCGGCGCCGTCGACCTCCGCGGCCTCGGTGATCTCCTTCGGGATCTCGTTGAGGGCCGCCGAGTACACCAGCATCGAGAAGGCCGTGCCCCGCCAGACGTTCGCGAAGGACACCGCCAGGATCGGCAGGGTGAACAGCCAGTTCTGGGTGGGCAGATGCAGCCAGTCCAGGACCGCGTTCAGGGTGCCCTCGCGGCGGAAGAAGGCGTACAGCAGGAAGCCGGCGACGACCTCCGGCAGCACCCATGCCGTGATGACGATGCCGCCGACCAGCGTGCGCACCGGCTTCGAGGCGCGCTGCATCAGCGCCGCCAGCGCCAGCCCCAGGGTGTTCTGGCCGACCAGCGCCGAGATCACCGTGAAGACGAGGGTGAGCCACACGGCGTTCAGGAACGCGTCGTCGCCGAAGGCGGTGGTGAAGTTCTCGAAGCCGACGAACGAGTCCTCGGCCTGCCCGGTGAGCTGGAGGTCGGTGAAGGCGATGTAGGCGCAGTACGCGATCGGTCCGGCCAGGAAGAGCAGCAGCAGGACGACCGCCGGGGTCAGCGGCAGCACCCGCAGCAGCGGGACGCGGCGCGGCCGGGTGCTCCGCGCGGGCGGCACGGCGGCCGGACCCGGCCCCTTCGCGAGGCCGGGGTCGGTGGCGGTCTTCATGGGCGCCGGCTCACTTCTCGATCACCTGGCCGTCCGTCGCCGACTTCAGCTCCTCGTCGTACGCCTTCGCCGCGTCCTCCACCGACACGTCACCCGTCGTCACGCCCTCCATCGCCTCCTGGATCGCGGTGGAGACCTTCGGGTACGCCGGGTAGGCGGGCCGGTAGTGGGTCGAGGCCACCAGGTCGGTGAAGAACTTGATGCCCGGCTGGGCGTCGACGTACGCCGGGTCGGCGGCGACGTCCTCGCGCACCGAGATGCCCGAGTTGGCGATGTACCACTTCTGCGCGTTCGCCTTGGTCTGCATGGTCTTCACGAACTCGAAGGCGAGGTCGGGGTTGCCCGCCTTGGCGGGGATCGCCCACGTCCAGCCGCCGGACATGCTCACCTTGCCCGGCGCCTGCCCGTTCTGCGTGGGCATGTGGGCGAGGCCCAGCTTCTCGGACCACTCCGGCCACTCGTGCCCGCTGCCCTCCAGCCAGTCCTGCGGCAGCCAGGAGCCGTCGAGGTCGATGCCGAGCTTGCCCTCGGGCAGCAGCTCACCGCGCACCCGGGTGCCGAAGTTGGGGTCGAGGGCGTCCGAGACGTCCGGTCCCAGCTTCTCCTTGTAGACCGTCTCCACGAACGCGAGGGCGTCACGGAAGCCCTTTCCGCCGGCGATCCACTTCCTGGACGCCTTGTCGTAGAGGGGGTCCGCGGTGCCGTCGCCCGTGCCGTACAGCAGCATCTCGAACCCCTGCATGGTGGCGGCCTCGCCGGCGGGCTTGCCGGTGTAGACGTTGAGGGGTGTGACGCCGGGAACCTTCTTCTTGATGGTGCGGGCCGCGTCGAGCACGTCGTCCCAGGTCTTCGGCTGCCAGTCGGACGGGAGGCCCGCCTTGGCGAAGACGCCCTTGTCGAACCACAGGCCCCGGGTGTCGGTGCCGTCCGGGACGCCGTACGTCCTGCCGTCCTCGCCCTTGGCGGCGGCCTTCGCGGTGTCGATGAACTGGTCCCAGTCCCGCCACTTCGCGAGATACGGGTCGAGCGGCTTCAAGTACCCGCTGGTGATGTCCGAGTTGATGAGGAAGGTGTCCTCGTAGACCAGGTCGGGCGCGGTCTTGGGGGAGCGGAGCATCTGCTGGAGCTTGGTGTAGTACTCCGAGTCCGGGGCCTTGATGGGGACGAACTCGACCTTCTTGCCGGGGTTCGCCTTCTCGAACTGCTTCTTGATGTCCGCGAGATAGGTGTCCATCACCTTCACGGAGTTGTCCGTGGACTGCTTGAAGGAGACCTTCACGGTGTCCGGGTCGCTGCCGGAACCGCCGCCGCACGCGGTGAGCGTGACGGCGGCGAGGGCTGCGGCGAGGAGCGGGGGGAGGGCGGCGGTGGGGCGCACGGGCATGACCTCCTGCGGGCGCACGACGTTGTGGCGCTGGACGGCTGCCCGGTGAACCTAAGAGGAATGGTCTAGTCAGGTCAATGCATGTGCGGGGGAAAGCGCTTGAGGAGATCGTGAGGGGACGCCCTCAACGGCCCTTGGGACCCGGGACCCACCGGTACACCAGCTCCGGCCGCCCCACCTGCCCGTACACCGGCTCGCGTGCGGCCCGTCCCGCGTCCACCAGGTGCTCCAGATACCGGCGGGCCGTGATCCGGGAGATCCCGACGGCCTCGGCGACCCCGGCCGCCGTCAGCCCCCCGCCCGCGTCCCGCACCGCGCCGGTCACCCGCTCCAGCGTCGGACCGCTCAGGCCCTTCGGGAGCGCGGCCGGGCCCGGAGCCCGCAGGGCGCCGAGCGCCCGGTCCACCTCGTCCTGGCCGCTCGCCTCGCCCACAGCCGCGTGGAACTCCGCGTACCGCACCAGCCGGTCGCGCAGCGTCGCGAAGGTGAACGGCTTCAGCACGTACTGCACGACACCCAGCGACACGCCCTCGCGGACCACCGCCAGATCCCGGGCCGACGTCACCGCGATCACGTCCGCGTGATGCCCGGCGGCCCGCAGCGACCGGGCCAGCTGCAACCCGTGCACATCCGGCAGATGCAGATCGAGCAGCAGCAGATCGACCGGCGTGCGCTCCAGCGCCCGGCGTGCCTCCGCACCCGTGTGCGCCTTGCCGACCGCGACGAACCCCGGCACCCGGCCGACGTACATCACGTGCGCGTCCGCCGCGACCGGGTCGTCCTCCACGACCAGCACCCGGATCGGCTGCGCGGCATCCGCCGTCATGCGTCACCTCTCAGGGCCACGGCGTCCTCGGGGGACCCGCGCTGCGCGGGTACGGCCGCCCCGATGCCGTCGTCCGCCAGGCGCAGCCGCACCTCGAACACCGCCCCGCCGCCCTCGGCCCGCGTCACCGACAGCTCCCCCTGGTGCCGGGTCACGACCTGCCGGACCAGCGCGAGGCCCAGGCCCCGCCCGCCCGGACCCGCCGGTTTCGTGGAGAAGCCGCGCCGGAACACCGCCTCGGCGTGGGCGGGGTCCACCCCGGTGCCGGTGTCCGTCACCCGCAGCACCAGCTCGCCGCCCTCGGCGTACGCCGTCACCGTCACCCGCGCCCCCACACTTCCCTGCGCCGCGTCCACGGCGTTGTCGATCAGATTGCCCAGCACCGTCACCAGGTCCCGGGCGGGCAGCGCGTCGCTCAGCAGCCCGTCGTCGAGCCGGCTGTCCTCCGACACGACGAGCTCCACGCCCCGCTCGTTGGCCTGCGCCGTCTTGCCGAGCAGCAGGGCCGCCAGCACCGGCTCGCTCACCGCCGCCACCACCTGGTCCGTCAGCGCCTGCGCCAGCTCCAGCTCGGCGGTGGCGAACTCCACCGCCTCCTCGGCCCGCCCCAGCTCGATCAGCGACACCACCGTGTGCAGCCGGTTCGCCGCCTCGTGCGCCTGCGAGCGCAGCGCCTGCGTGAAGCCCCGCTCCGAGTCCAGCTCGCCCATCAGCGACTGCAGCTCGGTCACGTCGCGCAGGGTCACCACCGTGCCGCGCCGCTCGCCGCCGGAGACCGGGGAGGTGTTCACCACCAGCACCCGCTCCGCCGTCAGGTGCACCTCGTCCACCCGGGGCTCGGACGCCAGCAGCGCCCCCGTCAGCGGCGCCGGCAGCCCCAGCTCCGCGACGGACCGGCCCACCACGTCACCCACCCCGAGCAGCTCCCGGCCCCCGTCGTTGATCAGCGCCACCCGGAACTGCCCGTCCAGCATCAGCAGCCCCTCCCGCACCGCGTGCAGGGCGGCCTGATGATAGTCGTGCATCCGGCTCAGCTCGGCGGCGTTCATCCCGTGGGTGTGCCGGCGCAGCCGGGCGTTGATCACGTACGTGCCGACCGCGCCCAGCGTCAGCGCGCCCGCCGCCCCGCCGATCAGGGCGGTCAGCTGCTCCTGCACCCGCTTGCTGATCTCCTCCACCCGGATGCCCGCGCTGACCAGGCCCACGATGTGCTCCCGGCCCGTGCCGCGGTCGTAGATCGGCACGACCGCCCGCACCGACGGGCCGAGCGTCCCGGTGTAGGTCTCCGTGAACGGCTCCCCGCGCAGCGCGCGCTCGGTGTGCCCGCGGAAGTGCTGCCCTATCTGCCGGTCGTCGGGGTGGGTCCAGCGGATCCCGCGCGGATTCATGATCGTGACGAAGTCGACCTCGGCGTCCCGCTGCACCCGCAGCGCGTACGGCTGGAGCGCGGACGTCGGGTCCTCGGTGCGGATGGCGTCCCGCGTCGACGGGGCGTCGGCGATGGACTGCGCGACCGCCGCGGCCTGCCGGCCCGCCGCGTCCTCGGCCTGGCCGCGGTCGCTGAGGTAGGTGAAGACCGCGTACCCGGAGAACAGCACCGCGATCAGCACGGCCTGCATGGCGAACAGCTGCCCGGCCAGGCTGCGCGGTCTCGGGACGGGGATACGCATGCCGCCAGTCTGCCCGCACGTTTCCCGGTGAACTAAATGAACGGAAGGGTGACCGCCCTCACACGGCGGGAGATAGTCGCCGCATCGCTGCACACGACCCCCGTCCCCAGGGGCGCGCCCGTCCACCAGCGAACCCCCACCCCGGACGTGAGCCGCACGCCGGTGTCAACCGACGAAGACGTCAAGGAGGGCAGCCGTGGCCGCCGCCAGTTCCCCCGATACGGCACCTGCCGCACCCGTCGCCAAGCGGGACCGCACGCACTACCTCTACATCGCGGTGATCATCGCGGTGGCCCTCGGCATCGCCGTGGGTCTGGCCGCGCCCGACTTCGCCGTGGAGCTGAAGCCCATCGGGACGGGCTTCGTCGCGCTGATCAAGATGATGATCTCGCCGATCATCTTCTGCACGATCGTGCTGGGCATCGGCTCCGTGCGGAAGGCCGCCAAGGTCGGCGCGGTCGGCGGTATCGCGCTGGGCTACTTCCTGGCGATGTCGCTCGTGGCCCTCGCCATCGGGCTCGTCGTCGGCAACATCCTGGAGCCCGGCTCCGGGCTCGCCGTCACCGACGCCGTCAAGGACGTCGGCCAGGCGCAGGTGGACGCCGAGGCGAAGGACACCACCGAGTTCCTGCTCGGCATCATCCCCACCACGATCGTCTCCGCCTTCACCTCCGAGTCGGTCCTGCAGACCCTGCTGATCGCACTGCTCGCCGGCTTCGCCCTCCAGGCCATGGGCTCCGCCGGGGAGCCGGTCCTGCGCGGGGTGCAGCACATCCAGCGGCTCGTCTTCCGCATCCTCGCCATGGTGATGTGGGCCGCGCCGATCGGTGCCTTCGGCGCCATCGCCGCCGTCACGGGCTCCGCCGGACTGGACGCGCTCAAGAGCCTCGCCGTGCTGATGCTCGGCTTCTACGTCACCTGCTTCCTGTTCGTCTTCATCGTGCTCGGCGCGCTGCTGCGGATCGTCGCCGGACTCAACATCTTCACGCTCTGCAAGTACCTGGGCCGCGAGTTCCTGCTGATCCTGTCGACGTCGTCCTCGGAGTCGGCGCTGCCGCGCCTCATCGCGAAGATGGAGCACCTCGGCGTCAGCAAGCCCGTCGTCGGCATCACCGTCCCGACCGGCTACTCCTTCAACCTCGACGGCACCATGATCTACATGACCATGGCGTCCCTGTTCATCGCCGACGCGATGGGCACCCCGATGTCGATCGGCGAGCAGATCCCGCTGCTGCTGTTCCTGCTGGTCGCCTCGAAGGGCGCCGCCGGTGTCACCGGCGCCGGGCTCGCCACCCTGGCGGGCGGTCTGCAGTCGCACAAGCCGGCCCTGGTGGACGGCATCGGCCTGATCGTCGGCATCGACCGCTTCATGAGCGAGGCCCGCGCCCTGACGAACTTCGCGGGCAACGCCGTCGCCACCGTGCTCATCGGCACCTGGACGAAGGAGATCGACCGCGAGCGGGTCGACCAGGTCCTCGCCGGTGAGATCCCCTTCGACGAGGCGACCCTGCTCGACGACCACGGCGCCGAGGGCGAGCCCGCGACGGCCGGCGTGCCGGGACAGGACGGCGAGAAGGAGCTCGCGAAGGCGTGACCGCCCTGACCGGCCCCTTCGCACCGGACGCCCGGCCCCGCCTGAACCGGGGCCGGGCGTCCGGCCGTACGCTTACGCTTTCCCCAGGAACCGGTCGATGGGGGTGCGGTGGTGTCCGACGCCGGAATGCGGCCTCAGGTGTTCGTCTCCTATGCCTGGGAGGACGAGAAGCACAAGAGCGCGGTGCTCCTACTGGCCAGACTGCTTCTGAACGCCGGTGCCGACGTCTGGCTCGACGCCATGGCCGTGGAGCGGGGACCCGAATGGGCCGCGGAGACGGCCCGCGAGATCGCTGACGCGGACTTCGTCCTGGTGATCGCCTCGCCTGCCTACAAGCGGCGAATGGAGGGTGCCGAGGAGCCCGGCCAGGGGAGAGGCGTGAGGTGGGAGGCCCGGCACATCGTCGAGTTCGCCTTCACTCATGAGCAGGACTGGACCGACCGGGTCCTCAACGTGGTTCTCCCCGGTGGAAGCGTCGAGGACATTCCCACGATCCTGCTGCCGAACTCAAGGCATCGCTACGAGGTCCCGGCCCTTACCCCGCAAGGGGTGAGCGAGCTGACCCGTCGCCTTCGAACCGGCCTGCACCCCACGGAAGCAGGAGTGGCGCCGCGTGAGACCGGCCGACCGCGGCTGCGGATCGGAGAGCTGCCGCCCACCGCCGCCTGGTTCCAGGAACGGGAGGTCATGGCAGCCCTGCGCGAAACGGTGCAGGAGAACGGCACGACGGTCGTCTGCCAGATCCTCGACGGTATGGGTGGGGTGGGCAAGAGCCAGTTGGCAGCCCGCTACGCGCAACAGCGTTTCGAGGCCGGCTCGCTCGACCTCCTGGTCTGGGTCGGTGCCACAAGCCGTGACGCCGTGATCTCCGGCTACGCGCGCGCGGCCCGCGCGGTGCTCCCCGAGTCCGCGCTGACCGAAGGCCCCGAAGCCGCCGCGCGGGCCTTCCTGGAGTGGCTCGCCGCGGCACCCGCCCCGCCCTGCCGCTGGCTCGTCGTCCTGGACGACGTCCCCGACCCGGCCACGCTCGACGGCCTGTGGCCACCGGTCACCGCCCTGGGCCGGACGCTCCTCACCACCCGGCGTCCCGACGCCGCCCTGTTCACCGAGGATCGCCACCGCGTCACCGTGGGGCTGTTCACGGAGCCGGAGGCTCTTGCCTACCTGCGGCGCTCGCTCGCCGGCAGAAGGCGCGCGGAATCCGACGAGGAACTGGCCGGGCTCGCTGCCGACCTCGGACATCTGCCGGTCGCCCTCGCACAGGCGGGCGCGTACGTGGCCGATGCCTCGATACCTGTCGCCGAGTACCGACGGCTGCTGGCCGACCAGACCGTCCCCCTTGCCGAGCTGGCACCCGAGGACGACGCCCTGCCCGACGCGTACCACCTCCCGATGGCCAAGGTGTGGGCCCTGTCCGTGGAGCGTGCCGACCGACTCCGGCCGCCCGGACTCGCCCGACCCATGCTCCAGCTCGTCTCCCTGCTGTCGCCGGACGGCATCCCCGAGGCCGTGCTGACCTCAGCCTCCGCTCTGGCATACCTGACCGCCGCCCGCGTGGCCGTCACACCCGGCACAGTCCCGCCGCCCCAGGAGGTCACGGAGCACGAAGCCCGCCAGACCTTACGAGCGCTGCGGCGCCTCAGTCTCATCACCCACGAGCCCGATGAGTCTCACCTGGGCGTCCGCGCCCACCAGCTGGTGCAGCGCGCCACGCGCGACGATCTGCCGGTGGGACGGCGGGACGGCCTGGTGCGTTGTCTGGCCGGCGCGCTGGCCGAGGTCTGGCCCGACATGGACGCCGACCCGGTGCTCGCACAGGTGCTCCGTGCCAACGCCACGGTGCTGACCGGTCTGTCCGGCGATCTGCTGCACCGCGAGCGGGTCTACCCCGTGCTGGATCTGTTCGGCCACAGCCTCGGCCACGCCGGCCAGGCCGTCGCCGCTCGGCAGTACTTCCACGACCTGCTCGAGGCGGCCACGCGATCGCTCGGCCCCGAACACCCCGACCTCTGGAACCTCCGTAACGGCCTCGCCCACTGGACCGGACAGGCGGGTGACAACGCGGGCGCGCTCGCCGCGTACGACGCCCTGATCGCCGACACGCGACGGCTGGCCGTGGACGAGGCGTTCCTGCTGGAGCTGCGGTCCCATCGGGCCTGGTGGCTGGGAAGGACCGGCGCCTACCAGGCCGCCGTCGCCGAGTGCCTGGAGCTGCTGCCCGAGATGCGACGCGTCCTGGGTGAGGACCACCAGGCCACCCTCAGTCTCGAACAGGCCGCCGCCCACTGGCAGTGGCACTCACCCCACCCGACGGGGCAGGACCTCACGGGTTATCAGCAGCGCGTCGATCGTGCCCGGCAGAAGCACGGCCCCGACCACCCCAGGACGTTCACGGCCCGGGAAGGTCTCGCCCTGGCATACGAACGCGCCGATGACCCGGACGAGGCCCTGACCCTCTACCGGGCGCTGCTGGCCGACATGGAGCGGGTTCTGGGGGCGAAGCATCCCCAGACCCTTGCCGCGCGCCGGGGAGCGGCCGGCACCCGGGACGCGACAGGGGACACAGCCGGGGCGATCGCGGAGCTGCGGCACCTGCTCCCGGTCATGACGGAGGTGCTGGGCGAGGACGACCTCGAATGCCTGACGGTCCGCCTCGAGCTGGCCGGGATGCGAGGGCGGCACGAGAGTGCCGACGTCGCCGTCACCATGCTGACCGAACTGCTGGAGGACACCCGGAGGATCGTGGGCCCTGAAGGGCAGGGGGTGAGCAGTGTGGTGAGCCACCTCGCCCGCTGGCGAGGGGAGGCGGGCGACCTGATCGGCGCGGTGGAGGCGGCGCGGGAGAACCTGCGTCTGCTCCAGGGGGCCGGGCACGTGGAGGAGTACATTGTCGACAGAGCCCGCAAGGGGCTGCGGCACTGGCTCCTCCGGACGATCGACGTGGCGCAGGACCTCGACCTGGCGGGCCGGCGGGCCGCCGCCCGCGAGCTCCGCGACGCACTGGCCGTGTACCCGGAGGCCGACGGGGCCTACCGGGAGTACATCGCCTTTCTGACGTCCCACCTGGGACCCGGCGCTCCACCCACGCTCGCAGTGCGACGCGACCTCGCCCGATGGCGCAGCCGCACCGGCGACGCGGCCGGTGCCGAACGAGACCTCGTCGCCCTCCTCGCGGACCAGACCCGGGCCCTGGGGCCACACGCCTACGACACGCTGCTCACCCGGCACGCTCTGCACAGGCTGAGAACCGTGCCCTTGCCCTGACGTCGGCGTCAAGGACTACGTTCGACCTCATGCGAATCGGCGAGCTGGCCGCACGGGCCGGGACCACGACGCGCACCCTGCGCTACTACGAGTCGCGCGGGCTGCTGTCCGCACGGCGCGGACCCAACGGGCACCGGGTGTACGACGAGGGTGATCTCCGCTTGCTGCGGCAGATCAGGACGCTGCAGGACTTCGGGTTCGGCCTGGAGGAGACAAGGCCGTTCGTGGAGTGCCTGCGGGCCGGGCATCCGGAGGGCGACACCTGTCCGGCTTCGCTCGCGGTGTACCGGCGCAAGCTGGACGAGCTGGACGCGCTGATCGGCGAGCTGCGGGCCGTCCGCACCAAGATCGGGCTGCGGCTGGCGCTGGCCGAGGGCGAACCACCGATGTGCGAACTGGGAGGGCGGGACCTGTGATCAAGGCGGCAGGCGTGACCGAGGTGACGGACGCGGACTTCGCGGCGGAGGTGATCGGGGCGGAGCTGCCGGTGCTGGTGGAGTTCACCGCCGACTGGTGCCCGCCGTGCCGGCAGATGGGGCCGGTGCTCGGCGCGCTGGCCGCGGAGGAGGGGGAGCGGCTGAAGGTGGTCCAGCTCGACGTGGACACCAATCCGGAGACGACCAACGCCTACAAGGTGCTGTCCATGCCGACCTTCATCGTGTTCCGGGACGGCGAGCCGGTGAAGGCGATGGTCGGGGCGCGGGCCAAGCGGCGGCTCCTGCAGGAGCTGGCCGACGTGCTCTGAGCGCACCGCGTCCACCGCGCCACGTACAGCAGAAATCCCCCGGGCAATTGCGCTCGGGGGATTTCTCTGCGTATATTCAATGGTTCGCGACTTCGAATCAGGAAGGCGCGGAGAAGTTCAGTGAGCACAGTATATCCGGGCGGGAGCGGAATTGTCAAACACCGAATTCCAAGACGGTGAATTGCGGCGCGAGCAGGAATTCATGGACGGCCTGTACGCACGCGTCGACGCCCTGCGCGGCGACACCGAGGCCGGAGTCTCGGACGCGCTCGCCCAGGGCGACAAGCCCATGCAGGCCCGCCTGGAGCGGGACATCCTCGTCGCCGAACGCTCGGGGCTGCTCGCCGCGCTGAACGCGGTGGACGGCTCCCTGTGCTT
The DNA here is from genome assembly GCF_001509795.1 of Streptomyces sp. NRRL WC-3605. Classification (GTDB taxonomy): domain Bacteria; phylum Actinomycetota; class Actinomycetes; order Streptomycetales; family Streptomycetaceae; genus Streptomyces; species Streptomyces viridochromogenes. Next base: position 105,022 of record NZ_LLZN01000048.1, read on the forward strand.
CGGCCGGATCGACCTCTCCTCGGGCGCGGCCCACCACATCGGCCGGATCGGCCTGCGCGCCGACGACACCGAGCGCACGCCGATCCTGATCGACTGGCGGGCCGACGTCGCCCGCCCCTTCTACCTGGCCACCGGCCACACACCGATGGGGCTGCGGCGCCGTCGGCACATCACCACCGAGGGGCGGACCGTCACCGCCCTGCACGACGAGATCCTCGACCTCGGCGACCGCGAGCGCACCGGCCACGAGGACCCCACCGGCGACGCCGTCCTGCTCGCCGCGCTCGACGCCGCCCGCACCGGCCGCATGCACGACATCGTGCAGACCATCCAGGCCGAGCAGGACGAGATCATCCGGGCACCGCACCGCGGCGTCCTCGTCGTCGAGGGCGGCCCCGGCACCGGCAAGACCGCCGTCGCCCTGCACCGCGCCGCCTACCTCCTCTACGAGCACCGCGAGCTCCTCGCCAAGCGGGCCGTCCTGATCGTCGGCCCCAACCCCGCCTTCCTCGGCTACATCGGCGAGGTGCTGCCCTCCCTCGGCGAGACCGGGGTGCTGCTGGCCACCGTCGGCGAACTGTTCCCCGGCGTGAAGGCCACCGCGGCCGACACCCGGGAGGCGGCGGCCGTGAAGGGCCGCGCCGACATGGCCGACGTCCTCGCCGAGGTCGTCCGCGACTGGCAGGCGCTGCCCGACCCGGTCATCGCCATCGAGCACGACCGCGAGGTCCTCATGCTCGACGACGGACTGGTCAAGGTCGCCCGCGAGAAGACCCGCGCCGCCCGGCTGCCGCACAACGCGGCCCGCGAGCACTTCGAGGGGCACATCCTCAACACCCTCACCGAGCTGTACGCCGAGCGGGTCGGCACCGACCCCTTCGACGGCACCAGCCTCCTCGACCCCAGCGACATCACCCAGATCCGCGACGAGATCGCCGAGAACCCGGAGGTGTGGGCGGCCATCGACCAGCTCTGGCCGCGGCTCACCCCGCAGCGCCTGGTCGCCGACTTCCTCGCCGACCCCGTCGGCTACCTCCCCGACGAGGACGCGGCCGCCATCCGGCGGCCCGTGACCCGGTCGTGGACCGTGTCGGACGTACCGCTGCTCGACGAGGCCGCCGAACTGCTCGGCGAGGACGGCCGTCTCGCCCGGGCGCGGGCCGAGCACGAACGGGCGACGCAGATCGCCTACGCGCAGGGCGTGCTGGACGTGTCGTACGCGTCCCGGACATACGAGTTCGAGGACAAGGACGAGGAGGACAGCGAGGTCCTCTCCGCGCACGACATCATCGACGCCGAGCGGTTCGCCGAGCGCCACGAGGAGGACGACCACCGCAGCGCCGCCGAGCGCGCGGCGGCCGACCGCACCTGGGCGTTCGGGCACATCATCGTCGACGAGGCGCAGGAACTGTCCCCGATGGCCTGGCGGCTGCTCATGCGGCGCATCCCCACGCGGTCGATGACCCTGGTCGGGGACCCGGCGCAGACCGCGGAACCGGCGGGCGTCGGCTCCTGGGAGCAGATCCTCCAGCCGTACGTCGAGGACCGCTGGGAGCACACCCGGCTGGGCGTCAACTACCGCACGCCCGCCGAGATCATGGAGCTGGCGGCGGCCGTCGTCAGGGCGGAGAACCCGGACTTCGAACCGCCGAGCTCCGTACGGTCCACGGGGGTGCGTCCCTGGATCAGGGCCACCGACGACCTGCCCGGGGCCGTGGCCTCCGCGGTGAAGGAACTGACCCCCGCCGAGGGGCGCCTCGCCGTCATCGCGCCCCGCCATCTGCACCGCAGGCTCACGGCGCGGCTGGACGGGGTGACGGCGGGCGAGCAGCCCGACCTCACGCGTACCGTCGTCCTGCTCGACCCGCGCCAGGCCAAGGGCCTGGAGTTCGACTCGGTGCTGGTCGTCGAGCCGGCGCTGTACGGCACGAGCGACCTGTACGTGGCGCTGACGCGTGCGACCCAGCGGCTGGGCGTGCTGCACACGGGTCGCCTGCCGAGGGCACTGGCGACGGCCTGATCTTTCTCGCCCCCGCCGCCCCTACCCGTCCCATCCTTCCGGGGCTCCGCCCCAGACCCCGCTCAAACGCCGGACGGGCTGTGAGTCAGCCCGTCCGGCGTCTGAGGACGAGGCCCGTCCAGGGCCGAAGCGGGGGTCCGGGGGCGGCAGCCCCCGGGGACTAGGCCGGGCGCAGCCAGACCGTCGCGAGCGGCGGCAGCGTCAGCTGGATGCTCGCCGGGCGTCCGTGCCAGCTCTGCGGCTCCGGCTTCACCGGGTCGGGGTTGACCACGCCACCACCCCCGTACCGGGCCGCATCCGTGTTCACCACCTCATGCCACGCCGGCACGTCCTCCGGCACCCCCAACCGGTACCCGTCCCGCACGACCGGCGACATGTTCGACACCGCCAGCAGCGGCACACCCTCGGCGTCGTAGCGCAGGAACGCGAACACGTTGTCGTCGGCCGCGTCCCCCACCACCCACCGGAAGCCGGACGGGTCGGTGTCCCGCTGCCACAGCGCCGGCGTGTGCCGGTACACCGTGTTCAGGTCGCGCACCAGGTCACGCACCCCCCGGTGGTCCGCCTCCGCCCCGTACGCCGGGTCCAGCAGCCACCAGTCCGGGCCGTGCGCCTCCGACCACTCGGCTCCCTGCGCGAACTCCTGCCCCATGAACAGCAGTTGCTTGCCGGGGTGCGCCCACATGAAGCCCAGGTAGGCCCGCAGGTTGGCCCGCTGCTGCCACCAGTCGCCCGGCATCTTCGACACCAGGGACCGCTTGCCGTGGACGACCTCGTCGTGCGAGATCGGCAGGACGTAGTTCTCGCTGTACGCGTACACCATCGAGAACGTCATCTCGTCGTGGTGGTACCTGCGGTGCACGGGCTCCTTCGTCATGTACTCCAGCGAGTCGTGCATCCAGCCCATGTTCCACTTCAGCCCGAAGCCCAGCCCGCCGAAGCCGCCCGGCCCGGTCACATGCGTCGGACGGGTCACCCCGTCCCAGGCGGTCGACTCCTCCGCGATGGTGACGATCCCCGGGTTGCGCCGGTACACGGTCGCGTTCATCTCCTGCAGGAACGCCACCGCGTCCAGGTTCTCCCGGCCACCGTGCTCGTTCGGCACCCACTGGCCGGGCTCGCGCGAGTAGTCCAGGTACAGCATCGAGGCGACCGCGTCGACCCGCAGCCCGTCGATGTGGAACTCCTCGCACCAGTACGTGGCGTTCGCGACCAGGAAGTTGCGCACCTCGGTCCGCCGTTCGCGACCAGGAAGTTGCGCACCTCGGTCCGCCCGAAGTCGAACTCCAGCGTCCCCCAGTCGGGGTGGGCGGAGCGCAGCGGGTCCTCGTGCTCGTACAGCGGGCGCCCGTCGAACTCGGCCAGCGCCCAGTCGTCGCGCGGGAAGTGCGCCGGCACCCAGTCCATCAGCACCCCGATGCCGGCCTGGTGCAGCCGGTCCACGAGGTACTTGAAGTCGTCGGGCGTGCCGAGCCGGGCCGTGGGCGCGTAGAACCCGGTGACCTGGTAGCCCCACGAGCCCCCGAACGGGTGCTCGGCGACCGGCATCAGCTCCACATGGGTGAAGCCGAGGTCCTTGACGTAGGCGGGCAGCTGCTCGGCGAGCTGCCGGTACGTCAGCCCCGGCCGCCAGGACGCCAGGTGCACCTCGTACACCGAGAACGGCGCCTCGTGCGGGGCCGGCGTGCCGCGCCGCTCCAGCCACTCCGCGTCGCCCCACTCGTACGCCGAGGCGCACACGATGGACGACGTGTCCGGCGGCGCCTCCGTGCGGCGGGCCATCGGGTCCGCGCGCAGCGTCTTCGAACCGTCGGCCCGGGTGATCTCGAACTTGTACAGCTCGCCCTCGCCGATGCCGGGCACGAACAGCTCCCACACGCCGGTGCCGCCGAGCGAGCGCAGCGGGAAGCCGGTGCCGTCCCAGTAGTTGAAGGTGCCGGCGAGCGCGACGCCGCGCGCGTTCGGCGCCCACACGGTGAAGCGGGTGCCGGTCACGCCCTGGTGGGTCATCGGCTGGGCGCCGAGCGCCTTCCACAGCTCCTCGTGCCGGCCCTCACCGATCAGATGCAGGTCGAGCTCGCCGAGCGCGGGCAGGAAGCGGTAGGCGTCCTCGGTCTCGTGCACCGTCTCCTCGTACGCCACGTGGAGCCGGTAGTCCGGCGGTGCGTCCCGCAGGGGCAGGAGTCCCGTGAAGAACCCGTCGCCGTCGTCGTGGAGTTCGGCCCGCACGGCGCCGGCGACGACCGTCACCGACAGGGCGAACGGCCGGAAGGCGCGGAAGGCGACCCCGCCGGGGACGGGATGGGCCCCGAGCACGGAGTGCGGGTCGTGGTGCGTCCCGGAGAGCAGCCGGTCGCGGTCGGCGGGGTCCAGCGCGGCGGAGCCCGCGACCGCCACCTGGGCCGGGGGCCCGGCGGGGGTGCCGGGACCGGGCTTGCCCTCGGCCGCCTGCTGGGCCGGGATCTTCTTCTGCGCGGCCTGCTGGGCGGGGATCTTCCGGCTCCCGGCCTTCCCGGTGGCGCCCCCGGCCGACGGGACCGGTCCGGCGGAGCCCTTGCCCGCGGCGGCCTTGGCGGGCGTCCGCGCACCGGCCTGCCGGGCCACGGTCTTCTTCGCGACGGTCTCCTTGGCCGCGGCCTCGGTGCCGGCCGTCTTCTTGACCGCGGCCTTCTTCGCGACGGCCTTCTTCGCGACGGCCTTCTTCGCGACGGCCTTCTTCGCGACGGCCTTCTCGGCCGAGGTCTTCTTCGCGGCGGTCTTGGTGGCGGGGGCCCTCCTGGCGGGGGTCTCGGCGGTCACGCTCTTCGCGGCCGGGACCTTCCTCGCGGCAGCCTTGGCGGGGGCCTTCTTGGCTGCGGCCTCCTTGGTGACGGTCCTCTTCGCGACGGCCTTCTCGGCCGGGGTCTTCTTCGCGGCGGTCTTGGTGGCGGGGGCCTTCTTCGCCACCGCCTTCTGGGCCGGGGTCTTCTTCGCCGCCGTCTTCTTCACCGCCGCCGCAGCCGGTGCGGCCTTCCTGGCCGCCCCCCTCCGCATCGACTCCACGGCCTTCTCGACGGCGTTCGCGGGCTTGGCCTTCCCGGCCGGTGCGGCCTTCTTCGCCGCCGTCCTCTTCGCCGTCGCCTTCTTCGCCGCCGGCGTGGAATCCGCCGGCGTGGGCTCGGCCGTCGTCCCGGCCGGTGTCTGCGGGTCCGGGTCGCTGGAGGGAGTGGTGCGGGGGGTCACGGGCGGGGCCTCCTCGGCGAAGGGGGTGAAACGGGGGTGGAGGGCGGTGCGGGCGGGGCGTCGGCGGCAAGGCGGCGTATCGCCGTCATCGGCACCGGCAGCCAGTCGGGCCGGTGCCGTGCCTCGTAGACGACCTCGTAGATCGCCTTGTCGGTCTCGTACGCCCGCAGCAGCACCGGATCGGTCCGCGGGTCGGCGCCGCCGGCCTCGGCGTACCCGGAGCAGTAGGCGGCCCGGCAGGCGTTCGCCCAGCCGGGCGCCGGGTGCTCGGCGGAGTGGGCGGCGTAGTCGAAGGAGCGCAGCATGCCCGCCACGTCCCGCGCCGGCGGCTGCGGCATCCGCCGTTCGGCGAGCGGTTTCGACGGCTCGCCCTCGAAGTCGATCAGCCACCACTGCCCGGAGGGCGAGCGCAGGCACTGCCCGAGGTGCAGGTCGCCGTGGACGCGCTGGGCCGTCCAGGTGCGCCCCTCGGCTGCGAGATCGGCCAGCGCGTCGAAGGCCGATCGCAGGGCGGGCGCGTACGGCCGTAACGCGGGCACCGCCTGGGCGGCCGCGTCGAGCCGTGCGGCCATGCCCTCGACCTGCTGCCGCACCTGGGTGTGCCCGAGCGTGACCGTCGGCAGGGCCCGTGCCAGCGCCATGTGCACCTCGGCGGTCGCGCGCCCGAGCGCCCGGGCCGCCGAGGCGAACTCCTCGCCCTTGGCGAGCCCGCGCAGCGCCAGGTCCCAGCCGTCCGCCGCGCCCTGCACGAACGGCTGGAGCACCCCCAGAACATACGGCTCGCCCGACAGCTCCGCCCGCATCCACGCCGAGGGCGCGGGCACCCGGTCGCAGCCCTCGCGGGCCAGCGCCAGCGGCAGCTCCAGGTCGGGGTTGACGCCCGGCACGACCCGGCGCAGCAGCTTCAGGATGAACGTATCGCCGTACACGACGGAAGAGTTGGACTGCTCCGAGGTGACCAGGCGGGGCACCAGGCCCGAGCGGATCTCGGTGCCGGCGTCCCGTTCGAAGCGCAGGGCGCCGACGCGTGCCCCGGTGCGCAGGGCCTCCAGCAGCAGTTCGCAGGGGCGCGGGTCGTACAGCGCGTCGTACACGGTGCGCCCCGCGAGGGGGCCCTCGGTGACATGCCCGATCAGGGCGGGTGCCAGCCGCGGCGGCAGCGCCTCGCGGTCCCCGACGAGCAACTGGTAGCAGTCGGCGGGCTGTTCGGGTGCGCCCGGTGCCGGTGTGAGCGGCTGATGGGCGCGGACCAGCAGGTGGTACAGGCCGCGCTTGCCTCCGGGCGGCAGCAGTTCCGTCGCCGCGACCAGCGAGAAGCCCGTGACTGGACGCCCCTTGCCGGCGAACCAGCGCTGCCGTGGCAGCCAGTCCCGGAGCAGGGGGTCCAGTGACGCGAGGAGGCCGGGCGGAGTGCTGAGGGTGCTTCGGGTGACGGCTTCCGACATGACGTCGCGTCCTTTCCCCGGACGGTCGGGGTGATACTTCTGCGTGCCCCGGGCGGGGCGGTGGAAACCGCCCCGCCGGTCTCTCAGGCCGCGTCCTTGCGCAGCCGGAACCAGTAGAAGCCGTGGCCCCCGAGCGTCAGCAAGTACGGCAGATCACCGATGGCCGGGAATCGCACCCCGCCGAACAGCTCGACCGGATGGCGGCCGGTGAACGGGCTGAGATCGAGTTCCGTGGGCTGCGCGAACCGCGAGAAGTTGTTCACGCAGAGCACGAGGTCGTCCTCGTACTCGCGCAGGAAGGCGATCACCGCCGGGTTCGACGACTGGAGTTCGGTGTACGAGCCGAGTCCGAAGGCGAGGTTCTGCTTGCGGATCTCGATCATGCGCCGGGTCCAGTGCAGCAGCGACGACGGCGAGGACATCGACGCCTCGACATTGGTGACCTGGTAGCCGTAGACCGGGTCCATGATCGTCGGCAGGAACAGCCGTCCCGGGTCGCTCGACGAGAAGCCCGCGTTGCGGTCCGGCGTCCACTGCATCGGCGTGCGCACGGCGTCCCGGTCACCGAGCCAGATGTTGTCGCCCATGCCGATCTCGTCGCCGTAGTAGAGGATCGGCGAGCCCGGAAGGGACAGCAGCAGAGCCGTGAACAGCTCGATCTGGTTGCGGTCGTTGTCCAGCAGGGGCGCCAGCCTGCGACGGATGCCGATGTTGGCGCGCATACGCGGGTCCTTCGCGTACTCGGCCCACATGTAGTCGCGTTCCTCGTCGGTGACCATCTCCAGGGTCAGCTCGTCGTGGTTGCGCAGGAAGATGCCCCACTGGCAGCCCGAC
>NZ_LLZN01000049.1 GCF_001509795.1 Streptomyces sp. NRRL WC-3605
CGAGAAGATCGTCGTCACGGCCAGCCCGGACGCGGCCGGGGCCGGGTCCTCCACCGTGACGCCGAAGTCGGTGGCGATGCCCGCCAGGCCGTTCGCGTAGCCCTGGCCGACCGCGCGGGCCTTCCACTGCCCGTTGCGCAGGTAGATCTCCATGACCACCAGCGCGGTCTCGTCGCCGAGCTGCGGGGGAGTGAAGGTGGCGAGGACGGCCTGGTCGTCGGCGCCGCGGAGGGTGGCTGTGGGCTCGATGCCCCGGAAGGTCTGCCCGGCCGCGTCCGGGCTGGCCGTGACGACGATCTTCTCGATGCCGGGGGGTACGGCCGAGGTGTCGACCGTGATCGAGTCCGGGGAGGTGCCGCCGCCGGAGCGGTAGGTCACGCCCGGGCCGGCCGGCTGGTTGTAGAAGATGAAGTCGTCGTCGGAGCGCACCTTGCCGTCGGCGGTGAGCAGCAGGCCCGATACGTCGAGCCGCACCGGGGCGGCGACGTCCACCGTCACGCGCGCGGTGGGAAGAGGGATGTTCGAGCCGGGGGTCATAGCTGTCATGCCGGGTCAACGAGCGAGGTCGTTTTACCGTTCCCTTACCCAGGGCCAAAACGATGGACGCCGGAGACTTTTCTCGCCCCCGCCGCCCCTGCCCGTCCCATCCCCGAGGGCCGCCGCCCCCGGACCCCCGCTTCGCCCCTGGACGGGCCTCGTCCTCACACGCCGGACGGGCTGAACCGGTCAGCCCCGGTTCCGGGGGTGGGCTCGCGCGGTGCGCTCGTTGCCGCGGCGGTAGTTGCCGGTCCAGCGGGCCATGACGAGCTGCGGGTCGGTGGTGGCGACCTCGCCGAGGAAGCGGGCGGCCCGGTCGCCCCGCAGGACGGTGGCGCCGCGGCCGTGGTGGGTGATGTGGACGGTCCCGTCGGGGTGGGCCTCGTACGCGAAGCCGTTCGGTCTGACCATGCCGGGGATGGTACGGGCGCGGGGCGCGGGCTCCTAAGGGTTTTCCCCTGGGCGCCCGGCCCCTTACCCGTCCCCGTCCTGGGGCCGCTGCCGCCCCCGGACCCCCGCTTCGGCCCTGGACGGGCCTCGTCCTCAAACGCCGGACGGGCTGAAATCAGCCCCTCCGGCGTTGGAGGAGCGGGGTCTGGGGCGGAGCCCCAGGAGGATGGGACGTAGGGGCGGCGGGGGCGAGAACCGCTACGGCACCACCACGATCTTGCGGCCCACGCCCGAGGCGAACTGGTCCAGGGCCTGGGGGTACTGGTCCAGGGGGAGGCGGTCGCTGATGAAGACGTCCGGGTCGAGGACGCCGTTGGCGAAGAGTTCCGCCGCGCGTTCGTAGCTGTGCAGGACGGCCATGGACCCCGTGATGGTGATCTCCTGGTTGTAGATCCGGTACGGGTCGATCTCCACCCGGGTCGCGTAGTCGGCGACCCCGAACTGCAGGAACGTGCCGGCCTTGGCGACCCGGCCGAGGCCGTCCTGGATGGCCGCAGCGTTGCCCGTCGCGTCGATCACCAGGTCCCAGCCCTGCGGGCGGTCCAGCTCGTCGGGGGTGGCCGCGGAGGCCGAGACGCCGAGACGGCGGGCGGTATCCAGGCGCGTCGGGTTGAGGTCCACCATGTCGACGCTCGCCGCGCCGGTCCGCTTGGCCAGCTCCAGCATCATCAGGCCCATCGTCCCGGAGCCGTAGATCAGGACGTGGGCGCCGAGGCGGGACTGGAGGACGTCGTAGCCGCGTACCGCGCAGGACAGCGGCTCGATGAGGGCCGCGTCCTGCGTGCGCACGTGCTCGGGCAGCCTGACGCAGTTCGCCACCGGCGCGACCGCGAACTGCGCGGCCCCGCCCGCCGTGGTGACGCCGATCGCCGCCCACCGTTCGCACAGGTTGTTGTGGCCGGTACGGCAGTAGCGGCACTCATGGCAGTACAGGGAGGGGTCGACGGCGACCCGGTCGCCCACGGACAGCTCGGTGACACCGGTGCCGACCCCGACGACCTCGCCCGCGAACTCGTGCCCGGGCACGATCGGCAGCTTCGGCGCGAACTCGCCCTGGAGGATGTGCAGATCGGTGCCGCACAGGCCGCACGCGGCGACCTCGACGACGACCTCGCGCGGGCCGGGCGTCGGGTCGGGGACCTCGGCGACGACGGCCTTGCCCACGGACTCGATGACGGCGGCCTTCATTTCACGGCTCCCAACGACAGGCCCTGGACCAGCTTGTCCTGGGCGGCGAACCCCGCGGCGAGCACCGGCAGGGAGATGACGAGCGACGCGGCGCACACCTTGGCCAGGAACAGGCCCTGGCTGGTGATGAAGCCGGTCAGGAAGACGGGCGCGGTCTCGGCGACGACGCCGGTCAGCACCCGGGCGAACAGCAGTTCGTTCCAGCTGAAGATGAAGCAGATCAGAGCCGTCGCGGCGATGCCCGGGAGGGCGATCGGGGCCACCACGCGGGTCAGGATCGTCGGCAGCCGTGCCCCGTCCACCCGGGCCGCCTCGATCACCGCGACGGGGATCTCGGCGAGGAAGGACTGCATCATCCACACCGCGATCGGCAGGTTCATGGAGGTGTAGAGGACGACCAGCAGCCAGATGTTGTCGAGCATGCCGGTGTTCTTCGCGAACAGGTACAGCGGCAGCAGGCCCGCCACGGCCGGCAGCATCTTCGTCGACAGGAAGAAGAACAAGACGTCCGTCCACTTCCGCACCGGGCGGATCGACAGGGCGTAGGCCGCCGGGAGGGCGAGGACCAGGACGAACAGGGTCGACGCGATCGACGCCACCGCCGAGTTGATCAGTGAGGGCCAGGGGCTGGCGCCGCCGCCCGCGCCGAAGAACTCCCGGTAGCCGTCCAGGGTCAGGGACGCGGCGAAGGACGGAGGGTTGGTCGCCGCGTCCTGCTCGGAGTGGAAGGACGTCAGCGCCATCCAGGCGATGGGCAGGAAGAACGCGATCCCGAGCAGCCAGGCCACCAGGCCGAGGCCCGTTCCCTTGCGGCGGCTGCGAAGTCGTACGGCCACGGCGCTCATGCGCGTGACACCTCCTCGCGGAACAGGGACGACACCACGCGCAGCGCGAAGGTGGCGATGATGATCGAGCCGATGACCACCAGGACGCCGGCGGCCGAGGCGAGGCCGTTCTCATGGGCCTGGTAGAAGCTCTGGTAGACGGTGTAGGGGAGGTTGGCGGTGCCGAGGCCGCCGGACGTGATCGTGAAGACCGCGTCGAAGTTCTGCACGATGTAGATCGAGCCGAGCAGGGCGCCGAGTTCGAGGTAGCGGCGCAGATGCGGCAGCGTGAGGTGGCGGAAGATCTGCCAGTCGCTCGCGCCGTCGACGCGGGCCGCCTCGATCTGCTCGTGATCGCGGCTCTGCAGGCCGGCCAGCAGGATCAGCATCATGAACGGTGTCCACTGCCACACCAGGGATGCCTCCACCGCGAGCAGCGGGGTGTTGGATATCCAGTCCGGCTGTGGGCCGCCCACATAGTGCAACAGCCCATTGAACAGGCCGTACTCAGGGTTGTAGAGCACGTGCTTCCAGAGCAGCGCCGCGGCGACGGGCACCACCAGGAATGGCGCGATCAGCAGGGTGCGGACCACACCGCGCCCCTTGAACCTGCGGTCGAGCAGCAGGGCGAGCACGAGGCCGAGGACGAGGCTGGCCAGCACCACCGCGACGGTGAGGAGCACGGTCGTCCACACCGAGTGGCGCAGGTCGGCGTCGGTGAGGACCTCCCGGTAGTTCTCCAGGCCGGCGAAGTGCCGGGCGTCCGGGTAGAGGGAGTTCCAGTCGAAGAACGAGATGACCAGCGTCGCCACGAACGGCAGCTGGGTCACCACGATCATGAAGATCAGCGCGGGCAGCAACGGGGCCCGGGTCGCCCAGTTGCGGAGCCGGGCGGAGGGCGGACGGGTGGTGCGTACGGATGGCGTGGCCACGGGGGCCGTGGTGGTCGCTGTCATCGCCCCTCGTACTCCTCGGAGATCTTCTCGGCGAGCTGCTGGGACTTCCTCAGGGCCGACTCGACGGACTGGCGTCCGGCGATGGCCGCGCTGATCTCCTGGGAGACCTTGGTGCCGAGGTCGGTGAACTCGGGGATGCCGACGAACTGGATGCCGGGCGCGGGCCGCGGCTGCACCCCGGGATCCTTCGGCCGGGCGCCCTCGATGGACTCCTTCGTCATCTCCTGGAAGGCCGCCGCCTCCGCGCGGTAGTCCGGGTTGGCGTAGGTGGAGGCGCGCTTGCCGGCCGGGATGTTGGACCAGCCGAACTCGTCTCCGACGAGCTGCTCGTAGCGCTTGCCCGACGCCCAGGAGACGAACTTCCAGGCCTTGTCGGGGTTGCGGGAGGCGTCCTGGATGCCCCACGCCCAGGTGTAGAGCCAGCCGGCTGAATCGGTCTTCTCGACGGGCGCCGGGGCGTAGCCGACCTTGCCCTTGACCGGGGACTTCGCCGCCTCCAGGGAACCGGCCGCCGAGGTGGCGTCGTACCACATGGCGACCTTGCCCTGGGTCATGTTGTTCAGGCACTCGGCGAAGCCGGACTGGGCGGCGCCGGACTCGCCGTGCTCACGGACCAGGTCGACATAGAACCTCGTCGCCTTCTTCCACTCGGGGGAGTCCAGCCGCGCCTTCCAGTCCTTGTCGAACCAGGTGCCGCCGAAGGTGTTCACGACGGTCGTGAGCGGGGCCATCACCTCGCCCCAGCCGGGGAGTCCGCGCAGGCAGATGCCCTTCATGCCGGGCTCGGCGCCGTCCGTCCTCTCCGCGAACTCGGCCACCTGCCGCCAGGTGGGGTGCGCGGGCATGGTCAGGCCGGCCTTCTCGAAGACGTCCTTGCGGTACATCAGGAAGGACGACTCGCCGTAGAAGGGCTGGCCGTAGAGCTTGCCGTCGTCGCCGGTGAGGGACTCGCGCATGGGCTTGAGGACGTCCTGCTCGTCGTAGCCGGGGTCCTCGGCGACGTAGGAGTCCATCTCCTTCAGCCAGCCGTTGCGGGCGTAGATGGGTATCTCGTAGTTGGAGAGCGTGGCGACGTCGTACTGGCCGGCCTGGTTGGCGAAGTCCTGGCTGATCTTGTCGCGGACGTCGTTCTCGGGGAGCACGGTGAAGTTGACCTTGATGCCGGTCTCCTGGGTGAAGCGCGGCGCGAGCTTCTGCAGCTCGGTCATCTGGGGGTTGTTGACCATCAGGACGTTGATGGCGTCGCCCCCGGAGCCGGCCCCGCCCGCTCCGGTCCAGCAGCCGGAGAGCAGCGGGGCGAGCAGCGTCCCTGCGGCGGCCGCGGCGAGCGTGGCTCGCGGTGGCCGTCGTCGGCTCTGGGTTCGCATGGATCGCTCCTGGACGTATTGGGTTTATGGGGAGGTAAGGGGCGGCCGGTGGTGTGGCGGTGCCCCTCGGGGAGGTGGGTGGTGCGTCAGACGCGGATGACCTGCGGCCCCATGAGCGCGTAGCGGTGGGCCTCGGTGGACGGGAGCAGCGTGCTCGTGACGATCGTCTCCAGTGCGCCGATGTCGGCGAACCGGCAGAAGCTGACCGCCCCGAACTTGGTGTGCACGCCCGCGAACACCGTGCGGCGGGCGGCGCGGATGGCCTGTGCCTTGACCTCGCTGACCGCCGGGTCGGGCGTGGTGAGGCCGTGTTCGCGGGAGATGCCGTTGGCGCCGATGTACGCCAGGTCGATGACGAAGCCGGCCAGCATCTTGGTGGTCCAGTGGTCGACCGTGGCCAGGGTGCCGGACCGGACCCGCCCGCCGAGCAGGAGCACGGAGACGTGCTCGGCCCCGGCGAGGGCGCCCGCGACCGGCAGGGACGCGGTGACCACGGTGAGCGGCCGGTCGGTGGGCAGGGCCTCGGCGATGAGCTGCGGGGTGAAGCCCTCGTCGACGAAGACCGTCTCGGCGTCCCCGGCCAGCTCGGCCGCGGCGGCCGCGATCCGGCGCTTCTCGGGGACATGGCTGGTGGCGCGGAAGGCGAGCGTCGTCTCGAAGCCGGCGCTCTCCACGGGGTAGGCGCCGCCATGGGTGCGCCGGAGCAGGCCGTGGTCCTCCAGGACCCGCAGGTCCCGTCGCACGGTCTCCTTGGCCACGCCCAGCTCGGCGGCGAGCGCGGTGACGTCCACGGAGCCGTCGCGCCGTGCGGCCAGCACGATCTCGCGCTGGCGGTCCTCGGCCGTTCTCGTACTCATGCCGCCCCTTGCCCTTCGCCGCTGATGGTCCGGCCCGTTCGCCTCCGGAGGAGTCCGGCCGGTGCCCGTTCGGGCCCGGTGGCGTCCCTGGGGGAAAGTTCTACAGCGGGTGTGCGGGCCTGACCAGCTCTGTTGCGCGCCCGATGCTGCCCGCATGTGCCCGTTCGCGGTGCGGTGTGCCCGTCTCGGACCTGCGGGGTTGTGCGCGGCGGCGGGCGGGCCCGTTCGGTGCCCGCCCGCCGCTTTCCGGTCACGTTTTCCGGTCAGTACGGCCAGATCGGGGGGTCGCTGACGAAGTGGCCGCCCAGGTAGGCGTGCGCGATGTTCTCCGGGTCGAGCTCGCCCTGCTCGGCGATCAGCTTCCCGGCGTACGGCTCGGAGTCGTCCCGCGGCTCGTAGCCGAGGGCGCGGGCGCTCGTGAGGTCCCACCACAGGCGGGTGTTGGCGGAGGAGCCGTGGACGACGGTGTGCCCGACGTCCGGCGCGGTCAGGGCCGCGTGGAAGAGCCGCGCCCCGTCGGCGGGGCTCATCCAGACCGACAGCATGCGCACGCTGGTGGGCTCGGGGAAGCAGGAGCCGATGCGCACGGACACCGTCTCCAGGCCGTGCTTGTCCCAGTAGAGCTGGGCCAGGTCCTCGCCGAAGCACTTGGACAGGCCGTAGAAGGTGTCCGGGCGGCGCGGGGTGTCGACGGGGATCAGGGGGTCGTCGCCCTGGGGGCGGGGGGTGAAGCCGACGGCGTGGTTGGAGGAGGCGAAGACGATCCGTCCGACGCCCTCCTCGCGAGCGGCCTCGTAGAGGTGGTAGGTGCCCTCGATGTTGGCCCGGAGGATCTTCTCGAACGAGGCCTCCAGGGAGATCCCCGCGAGGTGGATGATCGCGTCGACGCCCCGCACGGCCTCGCGCAGCGCCTCCCGGTCGGCGAGGTCGGCGACGATCGCGTCCGGCTCGTCCTCGATGGGCCGCATGTCGAGCAGCCGCAGTTCGTAGCCGTACGACGGGAGCAGGCCGCGCATCAGGGTGCCGAGTCCGCCGGCGGCGCCGGTGAGCAGAACGGTGCGGGGTGCGGGCATCCTCGGGCTCCTAGGCTCGGCGCTGCACGGTCGGGGCTCGGGCAGGGATCGCGGCGAGCGATCACCCGACCGCATGCTTGGACCGCATTCACATGCGTGGACACGCTAAGGAGCGGTCGCCGACCGCGTCAAGTCTCCCGCGAAGGGGGCCGATTCGCCGCCGGTCGGGCCGTATGCGCGCTTGACCGGCCTCGATGGCGCTCCTTAGGCTGACGTCGTTCAAGAATATGGACGTGGATCAGAAACGTGACGCTGATCAGAAACGTGAGCGCCTGTTCTAGGGAGAGCCCGTGACGCCAGCCCCTCTCGCCGCACGCCTGAGCCTTCCCGGCGGGCCGCTGTTCTTCCCCGTCACGGCCTACGGCCCCGACGGATCGGTCGACCTCGACACCTACCGCACCCACGTCCGGCGCGGTGTCGACGCCGGCGCGGCGGCCGTCTTCGCCTGCTGCGGGACCGGGGAGTTCCACGCCCTCACGCCCGAGGAGTTCCAGGCGTGCGTCCGGGCCGCCGTCGAGGCCGCCGAGGGGCGGGTGCCGGTCGTCGCGGGGACCGGCTACGGCACCGCTCTCGCCGTCCGCCACGCGGCGCTCGCCGAGGACGCGGGCGCCGACGGCCTGCTCGCGATGCCGCCGTACCTCGTGGTCGCCGGACAGGAGGGGCTGCTGCGCCACTACCGCACGCTGGCCGCCGCGACCGCGCTCCCCGTCATCGTGTACCAGCGGGACAACGCCGTCTTCACCCCGGACACGGTCGTCGAACTGGCCCGCACGGACGGGATCATCGGCCTCAAGGACGGCCTCGGCGACCTCGACCTCATGCAGCGGATCGTCAGCGCCGTCCGCTCCGAGGCGCCCGGCGACTTCCTCTACTTCAACGGCCTGCCGACCGCCGAGCAGACCCAGCTCGCCTACCGTGCCCTCGGCGTCACCCTCTACTCCTCCGCCGTGTTCTGCTTCGCCCCCGAGATCGCCCTCGCCTTCTACCAGGCCCTGCACGACGGAGACGAGGACATGGTGGGCCGGCTCCTGGACGGCTTCTACCGCCCGTTCGTCGAACTGCGCGCCCAGGGAGCGGGGTACGCCGTCGCCCTCGTCAAGGCCGGTGTACGGCTGCGCGGCCTGGACGTGGGGGAGGTGCGGCCCCCGCTGCACGAGCCGGGCGAGGACCACGTCAAACAGCTCGCGCAGCTGATCGAACGCGGCCACACCCTGCTGGACCCGGAGGAGGCCCGGTGAAGGCGTCGGCGTTCGTCTACCCCTGGGACATCGGCGGGGACCCGGAGGCCGCCGGGCGGATCGCGGGGCTCGGCGTGCGGCAGGCGACCCTCGCCTCGGCCTACCACTCCACCCGCGCCCTCACCCCCCGCCACCCCCGCCACCGCGTCGTGACCGCGGACCACGCGGCCGTGCTCTACCCGGCCGGCGCCCGCTGGGAGGGCCGTGAGCTGCGCCCGTACCCGGCGGGCGACTGGGCGCCCGGCGACGCCTTCGGCGAGGCCGCCGCCGCGCTCACGGAAGCCGGTCTGGAGGTGCACACCTGGGTGGTGCTCGCGCACAACTCCCGGCTGGGCACCGAGCATCCGGCCACCTCGGTCGTCAACGCCTACGGCGACCGCTACCCGTGGGCCCCGTGCATCGCGCAGCCCGCCACACGCGCGTACCTCGTCGATCTCGCCGCCGAGGCCGCCGTACGGCCGGGCGCGCGCGGCACCGAACTGGAGTCCCTCGGCTGGTACGGGCTCCAGCACCTGCACGCCCACGACAAGACGGCCGGAGTGGCGCTCGGGGACGCCGGGCAGTACCTGATGTCCCTCTGCTTCTGCCCGGACTGCGCGCGGGGCTACGCGGCACAGGGCGTCGACGCGGACGCGCTGGCCGCCGCCGTGCGCGCCGCCCTCGAGCCGCTCTGGCGCGGCACGGCCGCCGACGAGGGCTGGGCCGGCGTGGAGAAGCTGCTCGGCGAGGAGTACGCGACGGCCACGCGCGCGTGGCGCGACACGACCGCGCGCACCCTCCAGGAGGCCGCGGTCGCGGCGGTCCGCCGGGCCGCCCCCGCCGGGTTCCAGGTGCTGCTGCACGCCGACCCGGTCACGTACCACTGCGGCGCCAACGCCGGCGTCGACCCCGCGCACATCCTCTCCGTCGCGGACGGCGTCGTGGTGCCCTGCGCGGGCGGCCCCCACCTGCTCGCCCCGTTCGCGGAGCAGGGCCGCGCGGACGCGGTCCTCGCCGCGAACCTCCAGGTGGTCGCCGGCATGGGCGGCAGCCCCGGCACGCTCGCCGAGGACGCGGCCCGCGCGCGGGACCGGGGCGCCACCGAACTGCGGCTCTATCACGCCGGGTTGGCGTCGGACGACGACCTGTCGGCGGTGCGGGAGGGGCTCGCCGCGCTCTGACGCAGGAGTGCCGCGCTCGCCGCCCGGACCACGCCGAGGCGGCACCACGACGGCGGCGAGGTGGAGGCGGGCGTCGGCATGCCGCAGGACTGTGCGGCTGAGGCGGGGGCGCGGGCATCGGCAACCGCCTTGGAGCGTGCCCCGGGTCAGTCCTTGTCGTCCTCCGCGGCTCCGTCCGGCTTCGTATGGAGGACCTCGCGGGCCTGCTCGGCGGCGCGGACGAGGCTCTCGGCCACGTACTGCAGGAACCGGCCGACGTTCTCCAGCCGGACGGCCGCCGGGGTGCCGGGACCGAGCACGTCCACCCCCTCGAGGGCCAGCTGCACCTGCTCCTCCAGGGACCGGGCGCTGGCGATCATCGACTGGTACCAGAGGTCGTCGTCGATGACGTACCGCTCGCGCCGGCGTTCGTCGCGCTCCCGGCGCACCAGGGACTGGCTCTCCAGGAAGGTGATCGACTTCGAGACGGTCGCCGGGCTGATCCGCAGGCGCCCGGCCAGCTCGGCCGCCGTCATGCCGCCGGTGTCGCTGGTGAGGAGGCAGACCATCACCCGGGACATCGACTTGGCCAGGCCCGACGCGATCATCACGGTCGTGAACCGCTCCTCGTAGTCGGCGACGGCGTCCGCGTCGCGCCCGTACGGCAGCGGTTCGGACACCGGGCCCGGCGACGCGGCCGGCCGGCGCCGGTGCGCCCGGCGCTCCGCCGCGCGGTGGGCGAGGTCCGCGCGGTACTCGGTGGGGCCGCCGTTGCGCATGACCTCACGGGTGATCGTCGAGGTCGGGCGGTCGAGACTCCTCGCGATCTCCGCGTAGGCCAGCCCGTCCGCCAGCCCCAGGGCGATCCGCTGACGTTCCTGCTGGGTGAGCCTGCCTCCCGGCATCGCGTCCTCCTGGTTCGTGTGTGCAGGACGCCAGCGTAGCGTTCGGGCCATCTCATTGCAACGCCCGTCCCTCTTTCCGTTGCATTGCGGTCAGGTTCGTTGCAACGAAATCGGTCTCCTGAGCTGCGATTACTGGATTGGCATGCAACAAGTATGTTGCCCACTCCGTGAATGCAACGTAGCGTTTCGAGCGTTGGAAACGACAGAACACACCCCGAGGAGAACACCGTGCACACCTTCCACGCCCCCGCCCCGATCGCCCTCGTCCTCGACGTCCCGGCCGGCCGCCTCCAGCTCATCGCCGGTGACCGTGACGACGTCACCGTCGAGGTGCGGCCCGCCGACGCGGCCCGCGACCGTGACGTCCGGGCCGCCGAGCGGATCGACGTCGGCTGCGCCGACGGCGTCCTCAAGGTCACCGCCGCCCCGCTGACCGGCGCCCGCGCCCTGCGCGACCCCGGCTCGGTCGAGGTGACGGTCCAGCTCCCCGCCGGCTCCCGCGTCGACGCCAAGGCCGCCCTCGCCGAACTCCGCGGCGTCGGACGCCTCGGCGACCTCGCCTTCGAGGGCGCCCAGGCCACCGTCAAGGTCGACGAGGCCGAGAGCGCCCGCCTCAGCCTCCAGGCCGGCGACATCACGGTCGGCCGGCTGCGCGGCGCCGCCGAGATCAGCACCCAGAAGGGCGACATCGACGTCACCGAGGCCGTCGGCGGCCGGGTCACCCTGCGCACCGGGCACGGGGCCGTCACCGTCGGCGCGGCCCGCGACGTCTCCGCCTCGCTCGACGCCGGCACCGGCTTCGGCCGCGTCCACAACAGCCTGCGGAACGCCGACGGCTCCGGCGCCGCCCTCCAGATCCACGCCACCACCGGCTACGGCGACATCACCGCCCGCAGCCTCTGACATCCGCACCCGGACCACACAGGGGGAACCCGCTCATGACCGACGCGGCCATCACCGCACACGACCTGCGCAAGTCCTACGGCGACACGACCGTCCTCGACGGCATCGACCTGACCGTCCCCCGGGGAACGATCTTCTCCCTGCTCGGACCCAACGGCGCCGGGAAGACCACCGTCGTCAAGATCCTGTCCACCCTCATCCAGCCCGGCCCCGGCAGCGGCCCGATCCGGGTCGGCGGCCACGACCTCGCCGCCGACCCCCAGGCCGTGCGCGCCGCCATCGGCGTCACCGGGCAGTTCTCCGCCGTCGACGGCCTGATCACCGGCGAGGAGAACATGCTGCTCATGGCCGACCTGCACCACCTCCCCAAGCGGGAGGGACGCCGGGTCGCCGCCGGCCTGCTGGAGCGCTTCGACCTCACCGAGGCCGCCAGGAAGCCCGCGTCCACCTACTCGGGCGGCATGAAGCGACGCCTGGACATCGCCATGACGCTGGTCGGCGACCCGAGGATCATCTTCCTCGACGAGCCGACCACCGGCCTCGACCCGCGCTCCCGGCACTCCATGTGGCAGATCATCCGCGCACTGGTCGCCGACGGCGTCACCGTCTTCCTCACCACCCAGTACCTGGAGGAGGCCGACGAACTCGCCGACCGCATCGCCGTGCTGAACGACGGCACGATCGCGGCCGAGGGGACCGCCGAGGAACTGAAGCGGCTGGTCCCCGGCGGCCACGTCAGGCTCCGCTTCACCGACCCGGCCGCCTACCGGCGTGCCTCCGCCGCGCTGGGCGAGGTCCACCGGGACGACGACGCCCTCGCGCTGCAGATCCCGAGCGGCGGCAGCCAGCGCGAACTGCACGCGCTCCTCGGCCGGCTCGACGCCCTCGGCGTCGAGGCCGACGAGCTGACCGTGCACACCCCCGACCTCGACGACGTCTTCTTCGCCCTGACCGGCGACGCCGTCATCCCCGGACAAGCCAAGGAGACCGCCCGATGAGCACCCTCTCCCTCGCCGTACGCGACTCCTCGACCATGCTGCGCCGCAATCTGCTGCACGCCCGGCGCTATCCGTCCCTCACGCTGAACCTGCTGCTCACGCCGGTCATGCTGTTGCTGCTCTTCGTCTACGTCTTCGGCGACACGATGAGCGCCGGCATCGGCGGCGGCGGCGCCGACCGGTCCGCGTACGTCGCGTACATCGTCCCCGGCATCCTGCTCATGACCATCGGCAGCACCACGGTCGGCACCGCGGTCTCCGTCTCCAACGACATGACCGAGGGGATCATCGCCCGCTTCCGCACCATGGCGATCCACCGCGGCTCCGTGATCGTCGGGCATGTCGTCGGCAGTGTCATCCAGTCCGTGGCCAGTGTGGTCGTCGTCGGCGCGGTGGGCCTGGCCATCGGCTTCCGCTCCACCGACGCCACCGTGCTGGAGTGGGTCGCCGCGTTCGGGCTGCTCGTGCTCTTCGCCACCGCGCTCACCTGGATCGCGGTCGGCATGGGCCTGGTCAGCCCGAACGCCGAGGCCGCGAGCAACAACGCGCTGCCGCTCATCCTGCTGCCCCTGCTGTCCAGCGCGTTCGTGCCGCTCGACGCGATGCCGGGCTGGTTCCGGCCGATCGCCGAGTACCAGCCGTTCACCCCGGCCATCGAGACCCTGCGGGGGTTGCTCCTGGGCACCGGGATCGGTCACCACGGGTGGCTGGCCCTGGCCTGGTGCCTGGGCCTCGCGGTCCTCGGGCACCGCTGGTCGGCGGCCCGGTTCGACGCCGAGCCGAAGTGACCCTGGCGGGAACCCGTCGGAAGCTGTCGATCACCCCTCTGGGACCGGCCGGGAGCCGGTCCTAGCGTGGTGAGCCGTCCAACCGGTCCACGGGAAAAGGCACTTACGAAATGCAGTACGTCGCGCCGATCGGCGTCGGTCTCGTCTACGTCCTCCTGATGTCCCTCATCCGTGAGCCGCACCGGCGCCGCTTCAACGCCGTCATGGTGGCCGGCGCGGGCGCCGCCTACCTGAGCGGCGGCGGGCTGGGCGGCTGGGAGTTCGCGTTCACGGCGGTGGCCACCTGGGTCGCGTACCGGGGACTGGACTCCTGGACCTTCGTGGGTGTCGCCTGGCTGCTCCACACCGCGTGGGACGCCGTCCACCACCTCAAGGGCAACCCGATCATCCCCTTCGCCCACACCTCCTCGCTGGGCTGCGCGATCTGCGACCCGGTGATCGCCCTGTGGTGCTTCGCGGGCGGCAGGACCCCGCGCGAGCTCTGGGCGGGGCTGCGGGGAACGCGGGAGCGGGCCGAGGACCCGGCGGGCGCGGCCGCCCTCACGACGCGCCGACCCCGCCGGGCGGGCACCGATGAGTTCCCCCCGGCGCCGGCGCACCGATGAGTTCCGCCCCCGCCGCCGGTCCACCCTTCACACGATCGATCTGTGAGGAGCCGGCTCATGACGGACACCACGCTCGACCTCGGACCGCAGACGCTGGCGGTCGCCCGTCTCGCCCTGGCCGTCCGCGACGACCAGCTCGCCGCGCCGACGCCCTGCCCGGACCTCGCCGTCCGTCATCTGCTGGGCCACCTGCTCGGCCTGTCCGTCGCCTTCCGCGACGCCGGCCGCAAGGACCTCGGCGTCACGACCGACACCAGCCCGGACTCGGCCGTCCCGGACGTCGGGCCCGGCTGGCGCGAGGAACTGCCCAAGGTCCTCGACGAGCTCGCCGAGGTGTGGCGGGCCCCCGGCCCGTGGACCGGGACGACCCGCGCGGGAGGCATCGACATGCCCGGTGCCGTCGCGGGCGCTGTCGCCGTGGACGAACTGGTGATCCACGGCTGGGACCTGGCCCGCGCCACCGGGCAGCCGTACGACCCCGACCCCGCGGCGGTGCGGGCCTCCTACGAGTTCCTGTGGGCCGCGGCCGAAGAGAACGGCCGGGACGGCAGCGGCATCTTCGGTCCCGTCGTCCCGGTTCCGGACGGGGCGCCCCTGCTGGACCGCGCGGTGGGCCTGAGCGGGCGGAACCCCGGCTGGAGCCCGGCCCGGTAGGAGACCCGGCACTCGGACCCGAGAGCGAGCGAACGCCCCGCCGGTCGTCACCGGCGGGGCGTTCGGCGCTGCCGGGCCGAGGGGGGCTCAGGCCGGCAGGTCCCGGGGCGGGTGGTGGCCGCTCCGTGAAGTCAGATGACGAGAACGGGAGTTCGGTTGCCTCGGCGGCCGCGGACGCGCGGGGAGGTCTTCCGCCGATGCCCTTCCGTAACACGGGGAAAACCTGAAACCCCCGCGGCGGGGGAACAATCCAGCCAGCATCCGCACCGTGATCCTTCGGGCGACGAGGAGTGACGCCATGTCAGAAGCGCAGAAGGTGGACGACCGGGCAGGAGCGCCCGAACCGGGCGTGAACAGCCTCGACCGGTTCTTCCGGATATCCGGGCGAGGCTCCACGCTGTCCCGGGAGATACGCGGAGGCTTCGCCACCTTCTTCACGATGGCCTACATCCTTGTCCTGAACCCCATCATCCTGGGCAGCGCCAAGGACAAGTTCGGCCATCAGCTCGACCCCGTCCAGCTCACCACCGCCACCGCCCTGGTCGCCGCGGTCATGACCGTCATCATGGGCGTCGCCGGCAATCTGCCCCTCGCGCTCGCCGCCGGTCTCGGCCTCAACGCCGTCGTCGCCTTCCAGATCGCGCCCCTCATGTCGTGGGACGACGCGATGGGACTGATCGTCCTGGAGGGCCTGCTGATCTGCGGCCTCGTCGTCACCGGGCTGCGCGAGGCCGTCATGCACGCCATCCCGCAGCCGCTCAAGCAGGCGATCAGCGTCGGCATCGGCCTGTTCATCGCGTTCATCGGCTTCGTCGACGCCGGCTTCGTCAGCCGTATTCCGGACGCCGCGAACACCACCGTGCCGGTCCAGCTCGGCGGCACCGGTGCTCTCGCTGGCTGGCCGATCCTGGTGTTCTGCCTCGGCGTCCTGCTGACGATCGCCCTGCTCGCCCGCAAGGTGAAGGGCGCCATCCTCATCAGCATCGTCACCATGACGGTCGTCGCGATGATCATCGACTCGCTGGCGGACATCAAGAGCTGGGGCCTCACCACCCCCGCCTGGCCCGACAAGGTGGTGGACACCCCCGACTTCGGCCTCCTCGGGCACTTCAGCCTGTTCGGCGCCTTCGGGGAGACCACCGCCATCACCGTGGTCCTGCTGATCTTCACGCTGATCCTGTCGGACTTCTTCGACACCATGGGCACGGTCGTCGGCGTCAGCGCGGAGGCCGGGCTCCTCGACGAGCAGGGCAGGGTGCCGAACCTCGGGCGGGTGCTGCTCATCGACGGCGCCGCGGCGGCCGCGGGCGGCGCGGCCTCGGCGTCCTCCGCCACCTCCTACATCGAGTCGGCGGCCGGCGTCGGGGAGGGGGCCCGCACGGGCTTCGCCAACCTGGTCACCGGGGGTCTCTTCGCGCTCGCGCTGTTCTTCACCCCGCTGCTCACGATCGTCCCGCTCCAGGCCGCCGCCCCCGCCCTGGTCGCCGTGGGCTTCCTGATGATGACGCAGGTCAAGAGCATCGAGTGGGACAGGTACGACATCGCCATCCCGGCGTTCCTGACCATCGCCGTCATGCCCTTCACGTACTCGATCACGAACGGCATCGGCGCGGGGTTCGTCGCCTACGTGCTGATCAAGATCGTGCTCGGCCGGGCCAGGGAGGTGCACTGGCTGCTGTGGGGGACCTCGGCGCTGTTCCTGGTGTACTTCGCCATCGACCCGATCGAGCAGATCCTCGGCGTACGGTGACGCTGCCGTACCAAGGGCTGTCAGCCGCGCAGAGCCGCCTCCATCACCTTCCGGGCCACGGGGGCGGCCAGGCCGTTGCCGCTGACCTCGGAGCGGGCGGCGTTCGACTGCTCCACCAGCACCGCCACGGCGACCTCCTTGCCGTCCGCCTTCGCGTAGGACGTGAACCAGGCGTACGGCGTCTTGCTGTTCTTCTCGCCGTGCTGGGCGGTGCCCGTCTTGCCGCCGACCGTGGCGCCCGCGATGCGCGCGTTGGTGCCGGTGCCGTCCTCGACGACCGTGCGCATCGCCGACTGGAGCTGCTCGGCGGTGCGGGAGCTGACGATCTCCTCGCTCCCCGCGGTGTCGTCGTAGTCCTCCAGGACGTCGCCGCCGCCGTCGGTGATCTGCGCGACCATGTGCGGCGAGACCAGCTCGCCGCCGTTGGCGATGGCGGCCGACACCATGGCCATCTGCAGGGGCGTCGCGGTGACGTCGAACTGCCCGATGCCGGACAGCGCGGTCTGCGCCTCGTCCATGTCCGCCGGGTACACGCTCTCGTACGCCCGCACCGGCACGTCCTGCTTCTCATCGTTGAAGCCGAACTTCTCGGCCATCGCGCGGACCTTGTCCTGGCCCAGGTCGACGGCGACGCTCGCGAAGACGTTGTTGCACGAGTACCGCAGGGCGACACGGAGGGAGGCGTCCTCGCAGGGCGCCGAGGGGTTCTCGTTGGTCAGCTTGCTGTTCGACTGCGCCAGCGGGTACGGGTCCGGGCTGTCCGTCGGGTCGTCCACCGACTCGTACAGGCCGTCCTCCAGCGCGGCCGCCGCGACGACCAGCTTGAACGTCGAGCCGGGCGGCAGCGGCTGGCGCAGCGCGCGGTTCGTCATCGGCTTGTCCGGGTCGCCGGTCAGCTGCTTCCAGGCGTCCGCGTCACCGGTGGTGATCTTCGAGGGGTCGTACGACGGGGTGGAGGCGACCGCAAGGATGCGGCCCGAGGACGGGTCGATCGCGACGGCGGCGCCCTTCTTGTCGCCCAGTGCGTCGTAGGCGGCCTTCTGCACGGCGGGGTCGATCGTGGTGACGACGTTGCCCGGGTCGGACCGCTTGTTGGTCACTGTGTCCAGCACGCCCTTGAGGCGGTTGTCGGTGCCGTCGAGCAGGTCCCGGTAGACGCCCTCCAGCTGCGTGGCCCCGAACGCCTGCGAGCTGTAGCCGGTCACGGCCGAGTACAGCGAGCCGTCCCGGTACGTCCGCTTGTACGCGAGGTCGCCGCCCGTCGTCCGGGCCGAACCGGTGACCGGCTTGCCGCCCACGATGATGTCCCCGAGCGGCGCGCTGTACAGCGCGATCGTGTTCCGCCGGTTGTCCTTGTCGTCCGCGAGGGCCCGTCCGTCGTAGAACTGCACCCAGGTCGCCCTGACCAGCAGGGCGAGCACCAGGAGCAGCGTGAAGACGGAGGCCCGCCTGATCGTCTTGTTCATCCCACTTCCAGGGACGAACGGATCGGGTCCGATCGTTCCATGCGTCCCGATTTCTCATCGGACGTTCATGGAAGGGAGCGGAGCCGCGCCGTCAGTCCTCCAGGTGCAGGACGAACTCGTCGATCTCCGTGCCCCGCGCGTGGGCGAAGCCGCGCGCCTTCGCCGTCACCCGGAACCCGCACTTGAGCAGCACCCGCAGCGAGCCCTCGTTGTCGGCGGCCGCGCGCGCGTACAGCGGGCGCTCGGGCACCTCGTCGAGCAGCCGGCGCAGCGCCGCCGTGGCGATGCCGCGGCCCCAGTACGCGCGGTCCACCCAGTAGGTCACCTCACGCTCGCCGGGCTCCCCGTAGACGGCGGCGCTGCCGACCACGTCCCCGTCGGCCAGGATCGTGCGCGGGACGTCGGAGGAGGCCAGGACGCGCCGCCAGTGCGCGTCGAAGGCGGCCCGGTCGGTCGGATCGGCGGGGGTGAAGGCCGCCATGCGCAGGGCCTCCGGATCGTTCAG
Organism: Streptomyces sp. NRRL WC-3605; assembly: GCF_001509795.1. GTDB lineage: Bacteria > Actinomycetota > Actinomycetes > Streptomycetales > Streptomycetaceae > Streptomyces > Streptomyces viridochromogenes. The sequence goes on from NZ_LLZN01000049.1 coordinate 18,204, forward strand.
CTGGCGGTAGAAGACCGGCAGGTCGCTGTCGTGCACCGGGCGCAGTTCGACGTCCATGACGTCAGAGCCTACGGGTGGCCAGGGTCAGCCGGTCGCGCGCGTCGAACAGCGCGTCCTTCACCAGCTGCTCGTGCGCGGGCGTCAGCCGCGCCACCGGGACCGAGCAGCTGATCGCGTCCCGGGCCGGGGTGCGGTAGGGGATCGCCACGCCGAAGCAGCGCAGCCCCAGCGTGTTCTCCTCGCGGTCGACGGCGAAGCCCTGCTCACGGACCTGGTGCAGCTCCTCGATGAACTTCTCCCGGTCGGTGATCGTGTTCTCCGTCAGCGCGGGCAGCGTCTCCGGGAGCATCTTGCGGACCTGCTCGTCGGAGTACGTGCTCAGCAGCGCCTTGCCGAGGGACGTCGAGTGCGCGGGCAGCCGGCGGCCGACCCGGGTGAAGGGCCGCAGGTAGTGCTGGGACTGGCGGGTGGCCAGGTACACCACGTTCGTGCCGTCGAGGCGGGCCAGGTGGATCGTCTCGGTGGTGTCGTCGGAGAGCCGGTCCAGGGTGGGCCGGGCCGCCGCGACGACCTCGTCGCCGTCGATGTAGGAGGTGCCGACCAGCAGGGCCCGGACGCCGATGCCGTACCGGGTGCCCGTCGCGTCGGTCTCCACCCAGCCCAGCTCGACCAGGGTGCGCAGCAACATGTAGAGGCTGGACTTGGGATAACCGACGGCCTCCTGGACCGCCGCGAGGGAGTGCATGCCGGGGCGCCCGGCGAAGTACTCCAGCAGTTCGACCGTCCGTACCGCGGACTTGACCTGCGCCCCGCCGCCCGTCTCGCCAGCCGCCATCGCCATGGACCCCTTTGTTCGACGAGGATCTGCGGATATGGTCTCCGCAGCATGTTCATCATCAGAGACAGTGTTCAGTATATCGAACGAGCCTCGTGGATGATCGTGCAGATTCATACGTGTGGCAATACAGGTGGAGGGACCCGCGGTGGCAGCAGCACCAGTCTGGAGTGTCGACCCCCGAACCGGGAAGCAGCGTGAACAGGTTGCGGTCGAGGCCACAGCCCACGAGGTGGACACCGCGGTCCGCGCCGCGCACGAGGCGCGCGCCGCCCTCGCCGACCGCACCGTCCGCGCCGCCTTCCTGCGCACCGCCGCCGACCGGCTCCAGGCCGCCGGGGACCGGCTCGTCGAGGCCGCCGACGCCGAGACCGCGCTCGGCCCGGTCCGGCTCACCGGCGAACTCGCCCGCACCTGCTTCCAGCTGAGGGCCTTCGCCGACATCGTCGACGAGGGCGCCTTCCTCGGCGTCGTCATCGACCACCCCGACGACACGGCGACCCCGCCCATCCCCGACCTGCGTCGCTACAAGGTCCCGCTCGGCGTCGTCGCCGTCTACTCGGCGTCCAACTTCCCCTTCGCCTTCTCCGTCGCCGGCGGCGACACCGCGAGCGCCCTCGCCGCGGGCTGCCCGGTCGTCGTCAAGGCCCACCCCGACCACCCCGCGCTCTCCGAGCTGGTCGCCCACGTGCTGCGCAACGCGGCCGCCGAGCACGGCGTCCCGGCCGGCGTCGTCGGCCTGGTGCACGGCTTCGAGGCCGGACTCGAACTCATCCGGCACCCGCTCGTCGCCGCGGCCGGCTTCACCGGCTCGGTGCGCGGCGGGCGCGCCCTGTTCGACGCGGCGGCCGCCCGCCCGGTCCCGATCCCCTTCCACGGCGAACTGGGCTCGCTGAACCCGGTGCTGGTCACCGAGGCGGCGGCGGCCGAGCGCGGCGAGGCCATCGGCACCGGGCTCGCCGGATCGATGACCCTGGGCGTCGGGCAGTTCTGCGTGAAGCCGGGCCTCGTCCTGGTGCCGTCAGGCGCGGCCGGCGACGGCCTGGTCAAGTCGCTGACGGACGCCGTCAGCAACTCCGAGGCGGGCGTCCTGCTCGACCACCGGATGCGCGACAACTTCCTCGCCGGGGTGGCCGAGCGCACGGGGCTGCCCGAGGTGGACTCGCCGGTGACGCCGGGCGCGGGCGGCGAGCACACCGTCAGCGCCGGGTTCCTCACGGTCGCCGCGAGCGCGCTGGCCGAGGAGGGCGCCCACGACGTGCTCCTCGAGGAGTGCTTCGGGCCGGTGACGGTGGTCGTCCGCTACGACGACGAGGCCGAGGCCACCCGGGTGCTGTCCCGGCTGCCGGGCAACCTGACGGCGACCGTCCACCTGTCCGCCGAGGAGGCCGCCGGCGAGGGACGCGGGGCCGCCGTCCTGGCGGAGCTGACGCCGCTGGCCGGACGCGTCCTGGTCAACGGATGGCCGACGGGTGTCGCCGTCGCGCCGGCCCAGCACCATGGCGGGCCCTACCCGGCGACGACCTCGACGTCCACGTCCGTCGGCGGCACGGCCATCGAGCGCTGGCTGAGGCCCGTCGCGTACCAGGGAGCGCCCGAGGCGCTGCTGCCCCCGGAGCTGCGCGACGACAACCCGCTCGGGCTGCCCCGCCGCTTCAACGGCGTGATGGAGGTCTGACGGCCCTGGGCGGTCCTGGGGCACGGGGTCGCGGGGCACGCGGTCTTGGGGCAGAGGGTCCTGGGGCACGGGGTCCTTGGGCACAGGGGCGGGCGCCCGGGCCTGGCGCCTGGAAGAATTCCGCCATGGACCTGGAGATACCCGAACTGCCCTTCCCGCTGCGCACCTACGGCCCCGACGGTCACTGGGCCTACGAGGACGGCATCCTCTCCGGATGGGCCGGCCCGCGGCAGGACCGCTTCGTGCCGCCCACCGGGGAGGCCCTGGACGCCGCCTCCGACGCGCCGCGGCTGCTGGGCGCGCCCGAGGGCGACTTCCAGCTGATCGCCCGGGTCACCGTCGGGTTCGCCGGCGCCTTCGACGCCGGGGTGCTCTACGTCCACGTCGGCGAACGCGCCTGGGCCAAGCTGTGCCTGGAGTACTCCCCGGACGTCCCCACCGTCTGCACGGTCGTCACCCGCGGCCACTCCGACGACGCCAACTCCTTCACCGTGGACGGGAGTTCGGTGTGGCTGCGGGTGAGCCGCACCGGACGCGCCTTCGCCTTCCACGCCTCCCGCGACGGCGAACGCTGGACCTTCGTCCGTCTCTTCACCCTCGGCGACGAGAAGGAGACCGGCGCAGCCCAGGTCGGGTTCATGACCCAGTCGCCGCTGGGGGAGGGGTGTGTGGTGACCTACGACCACCTCGCCTTCCGGCCCGAGTGGCCCAAGGATCTGCGCGACGGGAGCTGACCCGGCTTCCGGCCGCCCGCAACCAGGACCCACGCCGGCCACGTCCCTCGAGGCATGATCCATGACCGAGTCCCGGCGGGCCGCGTGATCCGCCCCGCCCTGCCCGCCGAACTGGGCCACGTCGTCGCCCTGCACGCCCGCGCCCGCGCGACCTACTACCCGGACGGGCTCCCGCAGGACGGCACCGACTGGGCGGCGGCCTGGCGCACCGCCGTCGAACGGCCCGACGGGCGGGTGCTGTGCGTCGTCGAGCAGGGCCGCCTCATCGGCCTGGCCTCGTTCCGCACCCCCGAGGGAGCCCCCGCCGACCTGGTCAAGCTGTACCAGTTCCACGTCGACCCCGATCACTGGCGCCGGGGCGTCGGCAGCGCCCTGCACCGGGCCTGCGCCGAGGAGTGGGCGGCCGACCGCCGCAGCACGGCCGTCCTCGACGTGCACGTGGACAACCGGCGCGCCCAGGACTTCTACGCCCGCCAGGGCTGGCGGCCCGACCCGGACAACCCGCCCGCCGACGGCGACCACCACCGTTACCTGCGCTTCACCGTCCCGGCCGTCTGACCCGAGCGGCGGGGAATGAAACCGGCTGCTTGAACGTTCACCGACCGGGCGGAGGGAGTCTCCGCATCCGCGGAGGGAGTCTCCGCACCCGAACGAACCGGAGAGAGCCTCACCCATGCGCGTCGAGATCTGGAGCGACATCGCCTGTCCGTGGTGCTACGTGGGCAAGGCCCGCTTCGAGAAGGCGCTCGCCGCCTTCCCGCACCGCGACCAGGTCGAGGTCGTCCACCGTTCCTTCGAACTGGACCCCGGGCGCGCCAAGGGCGACATCCAGCCCGTGACCACCATGCTCACCAGGAAGTACGGCATGAGCGCCGACCAGGCGAAGGCCGGCGAGGAGAACCTGGGCGCGCAGGCCGCCGCGGAGGGCCTCGCCTACCGCACCGAGGGCCGCGACCACGGCAACACCTTCGACATGCACCGCCTGCTGCACCTCGCCAAGCGGCACGGCCGCCAGGACGAGCTGATCCAGATCCTGTACCGGGCGAACTTCGCCGAGGAGCGGTCCGTCTTCGCCGAGGGCGACGACCGTCTCGTGGAGCTGGCCGTCGAGGCCGGACTCGACGCAGGCGAGGTGCGCCGGGTCCTCGCCGACCCGGACGCCTACGCCGACGAGGTCCGGGCCGACGAGCGCGAGGCCGCCCAGCTCGGCGCCACCGGCGTCCCCTTCTTCGTGCTCGACCGCGCGTACGGCGTCTCCGGCGCCCAGCCCGCCGAGGTCTTCACGCAGGCGCTCACCCAGGCGTGGGGCGACCGCTCGCCGCTGACGCTCCTCGACACGGGCGACACCGATGACGCTCACGCGTGCGGCCCCGACGGGTGCGCGGTCCCACAGGCCTGACGAAAGCGCAGGTCAACGCCTATACATAAGCGTTGCTTAGATGAACGACGTAAGAAATCGCAATGGACCAGCACGGTCCGCAGGGCTCAGAGTGGGGTCATGGAGACCTTCGAGAGCCTCGTCCGCGCAGAGTTCGCCCCGAAGAACGTCTATCTGAACACCGCCAGCAACGGCCTCCTCCCGGCCCGCACCGTCGCCGCCCTCGACCGGGCCGCGCGGATGCGGGCCGACGGCGTCGCTCTCGGCTCGCTCTACGAGGACGTCGAGGCGGTCCGGGCGTCCTTCGCCCGGCTGGCCGGGGTCCCGGTCGAGCGGGTCGCGCTCGGCGGTTCCGTGGCCGAGTACGGCGCGCTGATCGCCGCCTCCCTGCCCGAGGGCGCCGAAGTCCTCACCGCCGACGCCGACTTCGCCTCCCTGGTGAACCCCTTCCACATGCGCGGCGACCTCAAGGTGCGCTCCGTCCCGCTGGAGCGCCTCGCCGAGTCCGTCCGCCCGGACACCGCGCTCGTCGCCGTCAGCTCCGCGCAGTCCGCCGACGGGCGGCTCGCCGACCTGCCCGCGGTGCGCCGCGCGGCCCGGGCGCACGGTGCCCGCACCTACGTCGACGCCTCCCAGTCGCTGGGCTGGCTGCCGCTGGAGGCCGCCGAGGACGACTTCACCGCCGCCGTCGCCTTCAAGTGGGTGCTGGGCCCGCACGGCATCACGTTCTTCGTCGCCCCGGAGGACTTCGGCGGGCTGACGCCGTTGCTCGCCGGCTGGATCGCCGGAGAGGTGCCGTGGGAGAGCTGCTACGGCCCGGTCCAGGAACTCGCCCGGTCCGCACGGCGGTTCGACATCAGCCCCGCCCTGTTCGGCTTCGCCGGGCTGCGCGCCTCCCTGGACCTGATCGAGCGGCTGGGCGTGGACGCCGTCCGGGCCCACGACCTCGCGCTGGCCGACCGCTTCCGCGCGGGCCTGGAACGCCTCGGGCACAGCCCGGTGCCCGCGCCGGGCTCCGCCATCGTGTCCGTGCCCGGACTCGGCTCCCGGCAGGGCGAGTTGAGCCGCGCGGGCATCGAGGTCTCCGACCGCGCGGGCAATCTGCGCGCCGCCTTCCACCTCTACAACACCGCCGGTGACGTCGACCGGCTGCTGGACGCGCTGTCCGGCTGAGCCCCGCGCACACGGCGACGCGGCCCGCCCCGTACCAGAAGTACGGCCGGGCCGCGTCGCCGCGTGCGCGCGAGAGGTCACCTCACCGGGGTGAAGTCCCTCGCGCCGATGAACTCCGGCCGCCGGACCGGAGCCGCGAAGGGCTCCACGGCGGTGTTCTCCACGCTGTTGAACACGATGAACACGTTGCTGCGCGGGAACGGCGTGATGTTGTCGCCGGAGCCGTGCATGCAGTTGCAGTCGAACCAGGTCGCCGAACCGGCCTTGCCGGTGAAGAGCCTGATGCCGTACTCGGACGCCATCTTGGTCAGCGCCTCGTCGGACGGCGTGCCCGCGTCCTGCATCTGGAGCGACTTCTTGTAGTTGTCCTTCGGCGTCTCTCCCGCACACCCGAGGAAGGTCTTGTGCGAGCCGGGCATGATCATCAGCCCGCCGTTGGTGTCGTGGTTCTCCGTCAGCGCGATCGAGACCGAGATGGTGCGCATGTTCGGCAGGCCGTCCTCGGCGTGCCAGGTCTCGAAGTCGGAGTGCCAGTAGAAGCCGCTGGCCCCGAAGCCGGGCTTGACGTTGATCCGCGACTGGTGGACGTAGACGTCCGAGCCGAGGATCTGCCGGGCCCGGCCCACGACCCGCTCGTCGCGCACGAGGTTCGCGAACACCTCGCTGATCTTGTGCACCTCGAAGACCGACCGGATCTCCTTGGTCTTCGGCTCCACGATGGAGCGCTCGTCCGCGCGGATCGCCGGGTCGTTCACGAGCCGCTCCAGCTCGCGCTGGTAGACGGCGACCTCGTCCGGGCCGATCAGCTGGTCGATGGCGAGGAAGCCGTCGCGGTCCAGGGCCTGCAGGTCAGCGGCCGGGACCGGGCCGGGCGTGTCCGGGGACCCCCAGACGACGGGGTCCTGCCGCGGGGTCGCCACCTCGGTGGCACCGCGGGTCGGGTAGAGATCGGTGACGTGCGTGGTCGTGGTCACGGTGACTCACACCTCCTCGGTGAGCAGCGGGTAGACGCCGTTCTCGTCGTGGTCCTCCCGTCCGGTGACGGGCGGGTTGAACACGCAGATGCAGTGGAAGTCCTCCTTGACCTCGAGCGTGTGCCGCTCGTGGCCGTTGAGGAGGTACATGGTGCCGGGGGTGATGTGGTACTTCTCCCCGGTCTCGCGGTCGGTCAGCTCGGCATCGCCCTTGGTGCAGACCACGGCCTCGATGTGGTTGGCGTACCACATGTCGGTCGTCGTGCCCGCGTACAGGATCGTCTCGTGCACGGAGAAGCCGACCCCCTCCTTGGCGAGGACGATGCGCTTGCTCTCCCAGGTGCCGGACGCCGATTTCACGTGGCGGTCGGTGCCTTCGATCTCCTTGAACGAACGGACGATCACGGTGCTGCGATGCCTCCTAGGTGGTGGTGTTCCCTGCCGGGTACCGGTCAGGCGGTCTCGCGGACGGCGCGGGCGAGGATGCTGAGTCCCGCCTCCAGCTCGTCCGGGGTGATGGTCAGAGCGGGCAGCAGCTTCACGACCTCGCTCTCGGGGCCGGACGTCTCGATGAGCAGCCCGAGCTCGAAGGCGCGGTGGGCGACCCGGCCGGCGCGCTCCTTGTCGTGGAACTCCATGCCCCACACCAGGCCGCGGCCCCGGTACTCCTTCACGTCGGGCAGGTTCTCCTCGCAGATCGCGATCAAACCCTGCTCGACCTGCTCGCCGCGGGTGCGGGTCTGCTTCTCCATCGCCGAGCCGTCGGCCCAGTACGACTCCAGCGCCGCCGTCGCCGTGACGAAGGCGGGGTTGTTGCCGCGGAAGGTGCCGTTGTGCTCGCCCGGCTCCCAGATGTCCAGCTCGGGCTTGAACAGGCACAGCGACATGGGCAGGCCGTAGCCGCTGATGGACTTGGACACGGTGACGATGTCGGGGGTGATGCCCGCCTCCTCGAACGAGAAGAAGGCGCCCGTGCGGCCGCAGCCCATCTGGATGTCGTCGACGATGAGCAGCATGTCCTGGCGCTCGCACAGCTCGGCGAGCGCGCGCAGCCACTCGGGGCGGGCCACGTTGATGCCGCCCTCCCCCTGCACGGTCTCCACGATCACGGCCGCGGGCTTGTTCAGGCCGGACCCCTGGTCCTCGAGGAGCCGCTCGAACCAGAGGAAGTCCTCGACCGTTCCGTCGAAGTAGTTGTCGAACGGCATGGGGGTGCCGTGGACCAGCGGGACGCCGGCGCCGGCCCGCTTGAAGGCGTTGCCGGTGACGGCCAGCGAGCCCAGCGACATGCCGTGGAAGGCGTTGGTGAAGGACACGATGGCCTCGCGGCCCTTGACCTTGCGGGCCAGCTTCAGCGCGGACTCGACGGCGTTGGTGCCCGTCGGGCCAGGGAACATGACCTTGTACGGCAGGTCGCGCGGCCGCAGCACCAGGTCCTGGAAGGTCTGCAGGAAGGCCCGCTTGGCGCTGGTGGACATGTCGAGCCCGTGCGTGACGCCGTCGCGCTCCAGGTAGTCGATCAGTGCCCGTTTCAGGACCGGGTTGTTGTGCCCGTAGTTCAGTGATCCGGCACCGGCGAAGAAGTCCAGATACTCGTGGCCGTCCTCGTCGTACATGCGGCTGCCGCGCGCACGGTCGAAGACAGTGGGCCAGCCGCGGCAGTAGCTGCGCACCTCGGACTCGACGGTCTCGAAGACGCTGAGGTCGGGCTGGGTGATGGTCACGACGAATCGCTCCTCGTGGGGGTGGGGGAGGGGTCAGACGGAGAGGGGACCGATGCGGTACAGCACTTCGGGGTCGTGCGGCCCGTCCGGGAACAGTCCCGCCGGGAACAGCACCTCGCGCTCGAGCGCGGCGCCGTGGCGCTCGGCGAAGGAGGCGAAGAGGCGCTCGGAGGCCGTGTTGCCCGGGGTGATGGTGGTCTCGACGCTCGTGACGCCGTGCTCGCGGTGGACGCGTGCGGCGAGCTGGTCCAGCAGGGACGCGGCGAGTCCGCGTCCGCGGTAGGCGCCGTCCACGGCCACCTGCCAGACGAGCAGGGTGTGCGGGCGCTCCGGCCGCACGTATCCGGTGACGAAGCCGACCGGTTCGCCGCGCTCGTCACGCGCGACGGCGGATGTGCCGGCGAAGTCCCGGCACCACAGCAGATAGCTGTACGACGAGTTCAGGTCGAGCGCCTCGGAGTCGCGGGCGATGCGCCACAGCGCGGCGCCGTCGGCTGTCGCCGGACGGTCGATTTGCAGGTCGGCTTGTGCGGCAGTCATGCAAATTGAATTTACCGAGAGAATTTGAAAAATGCATGGCCGGAAGGGGTTACGTCTATCGTCGGCCTGTGTTATCACGCGGGCGTGAGCAGAGCCGTTCAGCCGCAGAGAATCGCCCGGTTTGCTAGGTTAATACCGGACAAAATGCCTTCGATGTGGAACGTGTCACAGCCATGTAACTTGCGTGGAGCGTGGCCGGAATAACTCTTTCCGAGGTTCACGAAATCTCTGCGTTTAAGGTCCGGGAAACCGGGCAGAAGCCTTAGGTGAGTTGCCCCCGATAAAGAATTCGAGAATTACCCCTGAATTCAGGCTGCATTGATGTCGTCGACAGCTCGCAGAGCCGCCTCCACATCCACCGTCAGCCCCTTCTCGGCCAGCGCGGCCCCCAGCGCCGCGAGGCTGCCGCGGACCACGCCCGCCGTGGCGTCCTTGCCGTAGTGGTTGACCCGGATCATCTCCTTGGCCAGCGCCCCGCCCCCGGCCGCCAGCGGCAGCGCCGGATCGGACGCCAGCGCGCGGGCCACCACCTCGGACGCCTCGACACCGGCCGGCGTCCGCAACGTCGTCGCCACCGGAGCGGCGTCCCGGGCCTCGCGCACATACGGCTCCAGGCCGCCGCCCAGCGCCACGGCCCCCGCCCGGGTGGCCAGCGCCGCCGCGCGGTGCCGCGCCATCACGACGTCCGGGCCGTCCGCCTCGATCCGCTCCACGCACGCCTCCAGCGCCAGCATCTCCAGCTGGGCGGGCGCGTGCAGCAGCGCGCGGCGGCCGCCGTCGATCCACCGCTCCTTCCAGTCCAGGAGCGACAGGTACGACCGGCGCGGCGCCCCGGGGTTCGCCGCCATCCGGGCCCACGCCCGCTCGCTCACGGACACCGCCGACACCCCGGCCGGACCGCCCATCGCCTTCTGCGCCCCGATCACGCACAGGTCCACGCCCCACGCGTCCGGCAGCACCGGCTCCGCCCCGATCGACGCCACGGCGTCCAGGTAGAACAGCGCCCCGTGCTTCCGCACCACCTCGCCGATCTCCGCGACCGGGTTGGTGTTGCCGGTGGCCGCCTCCGCGTGCACCAGGGACACGAAGTCGATCTCCGGGTGCCTCTTGAAGGCGTCATGGATCTGCCGCGCCGTGACCGCCGTGTGGAACGGCACCGCCAGATCGATGACCCGGGCGCCGCAGTCCCGCAGCCAGTCCCCGAAGGTCTGCCCGTACGGGCCGGTGATCACGTTCAGTGCGGTCGTGCCGGGCCCGGCCGTGCCACGGATCGCCCCTTCCAGCGGCAGCAGCGCCTCACCCTGCATGATGACGACGTCCTGCCGGGTCCCGAGCAGCCGTGCCACACGGTCCTCCACCGCGGCGAAACGGGCGGCGGTCAGCGGGGCCAGATCCAGGAAGGGGTGGGTCACGGCGGAACTCTCTTCGCTCTCGGCGCTCCGGCTCTTCACTCCGAAGCCGACCCCACGAGCGTAATCCCGTCGCGTACGGGCACATCTACACCCTGGGCCCCAGCCGGGCACAGCCGTGTCCGCTCCCCACTTCTCAGGTCGAACGGCCCCCAGGCCATCGGTTTGGTTTGAGGACCTCAAACTTCTCCTTATAATCGGAACTCTCAGTTCCCCCACAGGAGGCTCCCCCGTGAAGACGACCTTCGGGCGCCGGACCCGCGTCCTGGCCGCCACCACCGCGACGGCCGGGCTGGTGCTCGTGGCCGGCTGCTCCTCAGGCGACGACGGTGGCAGCGGCACCAAGACCGCGGCCGGTGGTGTCGAGCTCGTCAAGGCGGGCCAGCTGACCACCTGCACCCACCTGCCGTACCCGCCGTTCCAGTCCGAGATCGACGGCAAGGTCCAGGGCTTCGACGTCTCCCTCGTCGACCTGGTCGCGGACGACCTCGGAGTGAAGCAGGCGATCCTCGACACCCCCTTCGAGAACTTCAAGACCGGCGCCTTCCTCAACTCCGGCGAGTGCGACCTCGCGGCCGCCGGCATGACGATCACGGCCGAGCGCAAGAAGAACGTCGACTTCTCCGACCCGTACTTCGAGGCCACCCAGGCCGTCCTCGTCGACAAGAAGAGCGGCATCACGTCGTTCGCCGACCTCAAGGGCAAGAAGGTCGGCGCCCAGGCCCAGACCACCGGCGAGGACTACGCCAAGAGCAAGGGCCTCGACCCGGTCTCCTTCGAGTCCTCCGACGCCGTCCTCAACGGACTGCGCACCGGCCAGGTCCAGGCCGTCGTCATCGACTACCCGGTCGTCCAGGGCTGGCTGAAGGACAAGGCCAACGCCGACGCCTTCCAGGTCGCCGAGCAGATCAACACCGGCGAGCAGTACGGCTTCACGGTGAGGAAGGGCAACACCAAGCTGCTCGCGGCGGTCAACAAGGCGCTCTCCGAGGCCAAGGCCGACGGCACCTACAAGAAGCTGTACGAGAAGTGGATCGGTCCGTACGACGAGTCCGCCGCCTCTCCGTCGCCCGCCGCCTGACCCCGATGAGCGGCACAGAGGTACCACTCCAGCCGAAGAGGAAGGGCCTGACCCGGCGGCAGAAGCGCAGCCTGTCGCGCGGCGTCCAGTACGTCGTCTTCGTCGCGGCCGTGATCGCCTTCGCGGTCGCGGCCGACTGGGACCGGCTGAAGAACCAGTTCGCGCAGGGGTCCATCGCCCGGGAGATGTTCCCGGACGTCATCACCCTCGCGCTGAAGAACACCGTGCTCTACACGGTGTCCGGCTTCGTCGTCGGACTCGTCCTCGGCATGGTGATCGCGCTGATGCGGCTGTCGTCCGTAGGGCCCTACCGCTGGCTCGCCGGCATCTACATCGAGATCTTCCGCGGCCTGCCCGCCCTGCTGATCTTCATCTTCATCGGCGTCGCCGTGCCCCTGGCCTTCCCCGGCACGCAGATCCCCGGCGGCACGTACGGCAAGGTCGCCCTCGCGCTCGGCCTGGTGGCCGCCGCCTACATGGCCGAGACGATCCGGGCCGGCATCCAGGCGGTGCCCAAGGGGCAGATGGAGGCCGCGCGCTCGCTCGGCTTCTCGCCCGCCCGCGCGATGATCTCCATCATCATCCCGCAGGCGTTCCGGATCATCCTGCCGCCGCTCACCAACGAACTCGTCCTGCTGTTCAAGGACTCCTCGCTGGTGCTGTTCCTCGGGGTGACCCTGGAGGAGCGGGAGCTGTCCAAGTTCGGCCGCGACCTCGCCAGCCAGACCGCCAACTCCACGCCGATCCTGGTCGCGGGCCTGTGCTACCTGCTGATCACGATCCCGCTCGGCTTCGTCGTCCGCCGCATGGAGGCCAAGGCCCAGGAGGCCGTCAAGTGAGTACCACGGCAGAGATCCAGGTCCGCGACCTGCACAAGTCCTTCGGCGACAACGAGGTGCTGCGCGGCATCGACCTGGAGATCGGGCAGGGCGAGGTCGTGTGCGTCATCGGCCCCTCCGGCTCGGGCAAGTCGACGCTGCTGCGCTGCGTGAACCTGCTGGAGGAGCCGACCAAGGGCCAGGTCTTCGTCGGCGGCGCCGAGCTCACCGACCCGGACGTCGACATCGACGCCGTACGCCGCCGGATCGGGATGGTCTTCCAGCAGTTCAACCTGTTCCCGCACCTCACGGTGACCGAGAACCTCACCCTGCCGCAGCGCCGGGTGCTCCGCCGCGGCAAGGAGGCCGCCGCGAAGGTCGCCGCCGAGAACCTGGAACGGGTCGGCCTGGCCGAGAAGGCCGGCGCCTACCCCGCCTCCCTCTCCGGCGGCCAGCAACAGCGCGTCGCCATCGCCCGCGCCCTCGCCATGGGCCCCCAGGTCATGCTGTTCGACGAGCCGACGTCCGCGCTGGACCCCGAACTCGTCGGCGACGTGCTCGCCGTCATGCGCATGCTCGCGAACGAGGGCATGACGATGATGGTCGTCACCCACGAGATGACGTTCGCGCGCGAGGTCGCCGACCGGGTCGTGTTCATGGACGGCGGCGTGATCGTCGAGGACGGCACCCCCGACCAGGTCATCGGCAACCCCCGGCACGAACGCACCCGGCACTTCCTCTCCCGGCTCCTCGACCCGGCGATGGCCGACGTCGAGGAGGACGTCCCGGACCAGGTGGGCAGGACCGAGTAGCCGCTCACTAAGGTGCAGAGCATGAGCGAACGCGCGGTGCTGCACGTGAGGGGCCGGGTCCTCGCCGGCCCGGACGACGTCCGGGACGAGCTGTGGGTCGTCGGCGGACGGATCACCTACGACCGTCCCGCCGGTGCCCGCGACGTGCGCACCGTCGACGGCTGGGCCCTGCCCGGCCTGGTCGACGCCCACTGCCACGTGGGACTCGGCCCGCACGGCCCCGTCGACGCGGGCACCGCCGAGAAGCAGGCCCTCACCGACCGCGACACCGGCACCCTGCTGCTGCGGGACGCCGGCTCGCCCTCCGACACCCGCTGGATCGACGAGCGCGAGGACCTGCCGAAGATCATCCGGGCCGGCCGGCACATCGCCCGCACCCGTCGCTACATCCGCGGCTTCGCGCACGAGATCGAACCCGAGGACCTGGTCGCCTACGTCGCCCAGGAGGCCCGGCGCGGCGACGGCTGGGTCAAACTCGTCGGCGACTGGATCGACCGGGACCTCGGCGACCTGGCGCCCACCTGGCCCCGCGAGGCCGTCGAGGCGGGCATCGCCGAGGCCCACCGGCTGGGTGCCAGGGTCACCGCGCACTGCTTCGCCGAGGACTCCCTCCAGGACCTCGTGGAGGCCGGCATCGACTGCGTCGAGCACGCCACCGGCCTGACCGCCGAGCTGATCCCCCTGTTCGCCGAGCGCGGGGTGGCGATCGTGCCGACCCTCGTCAACATCGCGACCTTCCCGAAGCTGGCCGACGGCGGCGAGGCCAAGTTCCCCCGCTGGTCGGCCCATATGCGCCGGCTGTACGAGCGCCGCTACGACACCGTCCGCGACGCCCACGACGCCGGTATCCCCGTCTTCGTCGGCACCGACGCGGGCGGCACCCTGCCGCACGGGCTGGTCGCCGCCGAGGTGGCCGAGCTGGTCACCGCCGGCCTGCCCGCCACCGACGCCCTCGCCGCGACGACCTGGGCGGCCCGCGCCTGGCTCGGCCGCCCCGGCCTGGACGAGGGTGCCTCGGCCGACCTCGTCGTCTACGAGACGGACCCCCGCGCCGACGTCCGCGTCCTGGCGGCCCCCCGCCGCATCGTCCTGAACGGCCGCGTCGTCGGCTGACGCATCCCGGTGACATCCGGCGCCCCGGCCGCCCCGGTGCGCGCGGGCGGGGCGGTGCGCCGGTACGGGCGCTCGCCCGGATGAGGGTACGGAGGTGACTTCGGGGAACACCCGTGCCGCGAAATTCGAAAAGGTTCACGGGAAAGTCACGTTGGAGTGAAGTGGCGGCGGAACGCTGACTGTTCACCCGAGGTGCGCGATTCTTGCCGAGTCCCGAGCACGTTTCTTCTGGGGGTCCCCACCTTGAACGGCAAGAACTTCCGCATGCCCGCACGCCGGTTCGCCACTCTCGCGACGGCCACCGCGCTGGCCGCAGGACCAGCGGCCCTGGGCGTGGCGGGCCCGGCCCAGGCGACCGGAGACGAGGGCCGGGCGAGCGCCGTCGTCCTGCGCACCGGGCTCGACGTCTCCCTGCTCAACAAGACCGTGAACGTCCCGCTCGCCGTCTCCCTCAACGAGGTGCAGGCACCGCGCAGCGCCGAGAAGACGGCGCTGACGGCCCGCCTCGACGGGGTCGACGGCGGCGAGCCCTTCAGCGTCGTCAAGGCCGACGTCGCGAAGGCGAGCGCCACGGTCGAGGACGGCAGGGCCGAGGGCCTCATCGAGCTCGCCCGCGCCAAGGTCCACGTCCCGGGCCTGCCGCTGCTGTCGCTCATCGAGGTCGGCCAGGTCACGTCCAAGGCGACCTGTGTGGCGGGGGAGGAGCCGACCGCCACGTCCAACCTGCTGGGCGACGTCACCGTCCTCGGCAAGAAGGTCAAGCTCACGGCGGGCGGCACCACGCGCGTCGAGGTCCCGGGCGTGGGCGAGGTCCGCCTGGACTACTCCAAGACCGAGCAGACCTCGCGGACGGCCGCCGCCACCGCGCTGGAGCTCAACGTCTCCGTCAACCCGCTGAAGCTCAACGTGGCCGAGGTCGAGGGCACCCTCACCCTGGCGAAGGCCACCTGCAAGACCCCGGCCGCCCCGGAGCAGGAGGCGGCCCCGGGCGACGAGCCGGCCGGTGAGATCGAGCCGCAGGGCGAGAAGGCCGACGAGGGCCTCGCCGAGACCGGCGGCAACTCCATGACGCCGTACATCGCGGGCGGCGCGCTCGCCCTGCTCCTCGCGGGCGGCGGCGCAGTGGCCCTGGCGAAGCGCGGCCGCAACTGACGCCACCCACCTGAACCGGCCCCCGGGCACCGCCACTGCCGGCGCCCGAGGGCCGTCCGGTGCCCGCCGACGGCAGCAACTGCCGCAGGGCGCGCCGGAGGCCGTCACCCGTCACGCGCCCCGTATCACCGGCCGCCGCGAGCCCGGGAAGGCATCCGCGACCGCGCGGTTCCCGGCGCATCGCGAACCTGGGCGGTCCGGTGAGCCCGGGCGTCGGGTGTCGGGGCGGCGGGGGCATCCGGTGCGCGGTGCGCGGCTCCCTGTGCATCGCGACCCCCGGGCGGTCCGGTGGGCCCGGCGGGCGTCCGGTGTCAGGACGGCGGCAGCGCCCGGCGCAGGGCGTGCAGGAAGCCGTCCGTCGTGGCGCGGTCCCGGACCGCCAGGCGCAGCCAGTTCTCGTCCAGGCCGGGGAACGTGTCCCCGCGGCGGACGGCGTAGCCGAGGGCGCGGAGTTCGTGGCGGATCGCCGCCGCGCCCGGCAGGCGTACGAGGACGAAGGAAGCGGCGGCCGGACCGGTCACACGCACGCCGGCCGGGGCGAGCGCCTCGAGTCCCGCGACCAGATGGGCCCGGTCGGCCGCGATGCGGTCGGCGGCCTCCGCCGCCTCCGCCAGGGCGCGCGGCGACACGCACGCCTCGGCGGCGGCCAGCGCCGGTGTGGACACCGGCCACAGCGGCTGGGCCCGCTCCAGCGCGGCCACGGTCTCCGGGGCGGCGAGGACGTAGCCGATCCGCAGCCCCGCCAGCCCCCAGGTCTTCGTCAGGCTGCGCAGCACGACCAAACCCGGCACGTCGGTCCGCCCCGCCAGAGCCTCCCGCTCGCCCGGCACCACGTCCATGAACGCCTCGTCCACGACCAGCGTCCGCCCCGGCCGGGCGAGCGCGGCGATCGTCGCGGCCGGGTGAAGGACCGACGTCGGGTTCGTCGGGTTGCCGATCACCACCAGGTCGGCGTCCTCGGGGACGGCCGCCGGGTCGAGCCGGAAGCCGTCCTCCGCCCGCAGCAGCACCCGGCCGACGGTGTGCCCGGCGTCCACCAGGGCCGCCTCCGGCTCCGTGAACTGGGGGTGCACCACGACCGGCCGGCCCACCTTCAGCGCGCGGGCCAGCAGCACGAACGCCTCCGCCGCCCCCGCCGTCAGCAGCACCCGCTCGGCCGGCAGCCCGTGCCGGGCCGCCACCGCGGCCCGCGCGGCCCGCCCGTCCGGGTAGGCCGCCAGCGAGTCGAGCGTCCCGGCGATCCGCTCCCGCAGCCAGGCCGGAGGGGTGTCCGTCCGGACGTTCACCGCGAGGTCGACCAGCGCCGACCCGTCGTCGCGGACCTCGGCGTCGCCGTGGTGCCGCAGATCGTGCCCGCTCTCAGTGCGCATGCGCGTGACCGCCGTGGTGATGCCCGTGCCCATGGTGGTGCCCGTCGTCGTCCGGGTGGAAGTGCGGCTGCTGCGGCAGACCCACCTTGTCCTCGAAGCCCGGCAGGGCGATCCGGTACACGCAGGAGTCGCAGTTCATCCGCAGATCGCCCCGCACCGCCTCCTCGTACCGCTCCCACACCAGGTCGAGCAGCTCCGGCTCCGGGCCGATGACGTCCGCCGAGCGCACCTCGGTCTCCGGGTGCGCCGCCGCCCACTCCTGCGTCTGCCGCCGCACCCGGTCCGGCAGGATGCCGGTGAACAGGAAGTACGGCAGCACGACGATCCGGCGCGCCCCGAGCCGCGCGCACCGGTCCAGTCCGGCCGGCACGTCCGGCGCGGCCAGCGACACGAACGCCGTCTCGACCCCGGCGTACCCGCGTCCCTCCCAGAGCAGCCGGGCCGCCTTGTGCACCTCGGCGTTGGCGTCCGGGTCGGTGGAGCCGCGGCCCACCAGCAGCACGGTGACGTCCGCGCGGTCGTCCGCCGAGCCCAGCGCCTCGTCGAGCCGCCGCTCCAGGACCCGCAGCAGCGACGGGTGCGGGCCGAGCGGACGGCCGTAGGTGTACGTGATGCCCGGGTGCCGTTCCTTCTCGCGGGCCAGCGCCGCCGGGATGTCGCCCTTGGCGTGCCCGGCCGACACCAGCATCAGCGGCACGGCGGCGAACCGCCGTACCCCCCGCTCGACGAGGCCGGCGACCGCGTCGCCCAGCGGCGGCGGCGACAGCTCGATGAAGCCGCCCGCGACGGGCAGTTCCGGGTGCCGGTCCCCCAGCTCCCGGACGAAGGCGCGGAACGCCTCGGCTCCGGCCTCGTCCCGGGTGCCGTGGCCGGCGATGAGCAGGGCGGGCGGGGAGGGGGTCACGATGTCTCCTCGGACGAAGGGGAAGGTGGAACGGAGTGGTACAGCAGGGCGTTGAGCGCGGCCGAGGCGACCGCCGAACCGCCCTTCTCGGACACGTTGCTGACGGCGGGCAGCCCGCTCGCGCGCAGCGCGGCCTTGGACTCGACCGCGCCGACGAACCCGACGGGCAGGCCGATGACGAGCGCGGGCCGGGCGTCCAGCGTCAGCAACTCCTCCAGGGCGGTGGGCGCGTTGCCCACCACCCAGATCGCGCCGGGGCCGACCTGCTCGTACGCCAGCCGGACGGCGTGCGCGGACCGGGTCAGCCCGGGTCCGGACCGGGCGTCCCTGATCCGGCAGACGGTCTCCCGGCGGGTGATCCCGGCCGCGACCATCTCGACGTCCACGACCACGGGCGCCCCGGCGTGCAGCGCCGCGTGCCCCCGCTCCAGGGTCCGCTCGTCCAGGACGAGGTCTCCGGCGTAGTCGAGGTCGGCGGCGGAGTGCACCACCCGCTCGACGACCGCCCGGGTCAGCGGCGGGAGGTGCGAGGTGTCCAGCCGGGCGCGCATCCGCCGGTAGGACTCCTCCTCGATGGGATGGACGACGCGGTTCACCTCGGCACCTCCTCGGTGTTCTGCCAGCGGTAGCCGCGCGGGGTCACCATGCGGCCGGCGACCTCCCGGGAGGCGGTGTTGCCGACGGTGACGACCGTCATCATGTCGACCGTCGCCGGGTCGAGGCCGCCGAGCGTGGTGAGCCGGACGGACTCGTCGGGGCGGGACGCGTTGCGCACGACGCCGACCGGCGTGGTGGGCACGCGGTGCTTCGCGAGGATCGCGAGCGCCTCGGGGAGCTGCCAGTTCCGGCCGCGCGAGCGCGGGTTGTAGAAGGTGACGACGAGGTCCGCCTCGGCGGCGGCCCGCACCCGCCGCTCGATGACCTCCCACGGGGTGTGCAGGTCGGACAGGCTGATCGACACATGGTCGTGCCCGAGCGGGGCGCCGAGGACCGCGGCCGCCGCGAGGGCCGCCGTCACCCCGGGCACGCCCACCACGTCGATGTCGTCGGACGCCTCGGCCAGCGCGGGGGAGGCCATGGCGTACACGCCCGCGTCGCCGCTGCCGATGAGAGCGACGGCCCGCCCCTGCCGGGCCTCCGCGACCGCCGTCCGCGCCCGCTCCTCCTCCGCGCCGAGGCCGGACTCCAGCACCCGTGTGCCGGGCCGCAGCAGATCGCGGATCTGGTCGACGTACTGGTCCAGCCCGACCAGCACCGAGGCCCGCCGCAGCTCGGCCTTGGCGCGCGGCGTCAGCAGGTCGCGGGCGCCCGGCCCGAGGCCCACGACGGCGAGCCGGCCGCGTCCCTGCCGCCGGGCCACCGCGCAGGTGGCCATCGCCGGGCTCCCGTCGGCCCGTTGGGACTTCCGCTTCGGTACGAGCAGGTCGCCGCCGCCTACCAGGGCGGCGGCCTCGGCGACCGAGGGGGTGCCGACGGCGGCCAGCGGCGCGTCGGAGGGGTGGGGGACCGGGACGGCGGCCAGCCGCTCCGGGGCGTGCGTGACGAGAGGGACGCCGAGGCGGGCCGCGGCCTCCACGATGCCGGGTTCGCCGGCCTTCGCGTCGACGGTGGCCAGCTCCGCCACGGACGCGGCGGACAGTCCGGCGTCGCGCAGCGCGTCCCGTACGAGCGTCAGCACCTCGTCGGCGGGGGCGCCCCGCGAGGCCCCGACCCCGACGACCAGCGTCGGCGGACGCAGTACCGCCTCGCGCTCCGCCGGCTTCACGAGCCGGTCCGTCACCCGGATCGTGTACGCCCCCTCGGCGCCGGCCGGCAGCGCCGGCAGCGGCCAGGTCACCTCGGCCCGCAGCGCCACCGGCTCCCCGTCGAGCAGGGCCCGGGACACCCCGGCGACATCGCCCTCGACCGGGAGGCCGAGTGTGTCCAGACCGGGCAGCCCGACCGCGTCCGTGGCCGTCGTCACCACGGGCTGCGCACCGAGCAACTCGCCTACCTCGTCGGCGAGTTCGTTGGCGCCACCACCGTGCCCGCCGGTCAGCGCCACGGCGAACCGCCCGCCCTCGTCGACGCACACCACACCGGGGTCGGCGGCCTTGCCGTCGAGCAGCGGGGCGATCAGCCGGACGACCGCGCCCGTGGCCAGGAAGCACACCAGCTGCCCGCACTCCCCGAACGCCCGCCGCACGGCGTCCCCGACGGGCCCGTCGTACACGCGGGTGCGGTCCGGCCACGCCGCGGCCAGCCGGTCCCGCGCCGCCGCCCCCGCCGCGGTGGCGGAAATCAGGCCGATCACTGAGCAACTCCCTTGCCGTCCACGGGGCTTCTGAGGCCCCACAACAAAAAGACCGGATTGGCGGCCGCCAGCCGGGTCACATCCCCGGGCAGCGGCGCCAGCCGGGACGACTGCAACAGCACCCCGTCACAGGCGAATCCGGCGCCGTTGAGCGCCGCCCGCGCGGCCGGCACCCGGTCCAGCGCCGCCATGGCGACCACGACCGTGCGCCGAGCCCGGCGCGCGCACGCGGTGACGACGGCGGGCAGCTCCCGCCCCCCGCCCCCGACGAACACGGCGTCCGGGTCGTCCAGTCGGCGCAGGGCCTCCGGAGCCGTCCCGTGCACCACCTGGACGTCCACCCCGTGCGCGGCCGCGTTGTCCCGGATCCGCGCGGCACCGTCCGCCGTCTTCTCCACGGCGGTGACGGCGGCCCCGAGCCGCGCGCACTCCACGGCCACCGACCCGGAGCCCGCGCCGACGTCCCACACGAGATCGCCGAGCCGCGGCCCGAGCCGGGCCAGCGCGAGCGCCCGCACCTCGAACTTCGTGATCATCGAGTCCCGGTGCGCGAACGCGTCCTCGGGCAGCGCCCAGGAGGCGGGACCCCGGCCCGGCCCGGCGACCGTGCGCGCGGCGGTCGGCACAGGGGAGCCCGCGAGGCACAGGACGACGCTCACGGCGTCACCCCAGTCCCGGGCGGCGGCCTCGGCCGGGGCGACCCGCTCGACCCGCTCGTCCCCGGACCCCAGCGCCGAGGCGACGACGAGCGTGCGGTCCGCGTCGGCGCGCGCCAGCGCCGCACCGAGTTCGGCGGGACCGGCGCCGGGCCCGGTCAGCACGGCCACCTTCGGACGTGCCCGGCAGACCTGCACGGCTGTCCGCGCGTCCCGTCCATGGGCGCTGACGACCACCGCGTCGTCCCAGGTCAGCCCCACCCGCGCGAACGCCGACGCCACCGAGGACACCCCCGGCCGCACATCCAGGCACTCCGGCCCGAACCGCTCCGCCAGCGCCCGCGCGATCCCGAAGAACCCCGGATCACCCGAGGCCAGCACGACCACGCGCCGCTCCTTCCCGACGTACGCGGCGATGGTGTCCAACGCCGGCGCGAGCGGACCGAGCACGACCCGCTCCGCCCCGTCGGGCAGCCGTACGGCGTCCAGGTGGCGCCGACCGCCGACCACCAGCTCGGCACCGGCCAGGACGTCCTCGGGCGGCGGCGCCCCCGTCCCCGTGCCGACCACCGTGATCATGTACTGGCCCCCCGCTCGCGCAGCGCCCGGCGGGCCGCCGGGTCCGCCTTGCGGTACCCGTGGAAGTGGCCCGGGTGGTACAGGTGCGAGCGGGTGCCGTGGGCCTCCAGGGCCGGGCCGACCAGGAAGAGCGTGTGCTTCCAGAGCTTGTGCTCCTTGACGGTCTCCTCCAGCGTGCCGATCGTGCACCTCACGACCAGCTCCTCAGGCCAGGTCGCCTGGTAGGCGACGACGACCGGGGTGGAGGTCGGGTAGCCGCCCTCCAGCAGCTCCCGCACCAGCTGCCCGCTGCGGGCCGCCGACAGGAAGATCGCCATCGTGGTGCCGTGCTTGGCGAACTCGCGCACCTCCTCGCCGGGCGGCATGGGCGTCTTGCCCCCGCCGAGCCGGGTGAGCACCACGGACTGGGCGACCTCGGGGATCGTCAACTCACGCCGGGCGAGCGCCGCCACGGCGGAGAACGCCGAGACGCCCGGCACCACCTCGGTCGCGAGGCCGAGCGCGTCGCACCGGTCCAGCTGCTCCTGCGTGCCGCCCCACAGGGCGGGGTCCCCGGAGTGGATGCGGGCGATCCTCAGGCCCTCGTCGCGGGCCCGCTCGTAGACGGCGACGACGTCCTCCAGGGACAGCGCCGCCGAGTCCAGGATCTCGGCGTCCTCGCGTGCGTGCTGGAGGACCTCCGCCTGGACCAGGCTGGCCGCCCAGATCACCACGTCGGCCTCGGCGATGGCGCGCGCGGCACGGAACGTCAGCAGATCGGCGGCGCCGGGGCCGGCACCGACGAAGGTCACCTTGCCGGTTCGGGCATCGGCCATGGGATGGGGTCCTCTCACAAGCGGCGGAACGAAGGGGGATTCAGAGCTTTCCGCCCCGGCCGCCGTCACGGCGGGGCGGCGCGATGAGCGTCGACAGATAGGGCAGCGGGGCGTCGTCGAGATCGGCGGCCGGGCGGATCGACTCCTCCGGCAGCCCCAGCGCCGACCCCCACACCGCGCCGGCCGTGCGCCCGCTCTCGCGCAGCGCCTCGGCGACCTCGCGTGCCTGCCGCCCGAACTTGTACGCGACGACCGTGCCGGGACCGGCCAGGGCCTCCTTGAGCACCGCGGACCCGGCCGTCACCGGCACCAGCGTCAGCGGCTCGGTGCCCTCGGTCAGGACGGCGCCGGAGCGTGCCGCGAGGTCCTGCATGGCGGTGATGCCCGGGACCGTCTCGACGACGGTGCCCGGCACCGCCGCGACGATCGTCTGCGCGAGATAGGTGAACGTCGAGTACACGTTGGGGTCGCCGATCGTGGCGAAGGCGACCGCCGCGTGCTCGGCCAGCAGCCCGGCGACCCGGTCACCGGCCGCGTCCCAGGCGGCCTCCCGCCGCGACCGGTCCGTGCGCTCGTTCAGCGCGAACACGACCCGGACGACCTTCTCCTCGGGCACGTAGTGCAGCACGGTCGCCTCGGCCCGCCCCCGCTCCCCGCTGTCCATGACGGGCACGACGACCACGTCGGCGGCGCGCAGCGCGTTGACGCCCTTGACGGTCACCAGCTCCGGGTCGCCGGGGCCCACCCCGACTCCGATCAGCCTGCTGCTCATGACGTCCGGCACCTCTCGACGAACCGACGGGCCACACCGGGAGCGGCGGCCCAGTGCGTGTGCAGATAACTCGCGTGCACGCCCCCCTGCACGAACCCCTCGACGCGCCGTGCGGGCGTGCGCACCCCCCAGGCGGGGGCCGCCCCCGCGCCCGGCTCGACGACGGTCCGGTGGAACTCGTGGGCCCGCATCCGCGTGCCGGCGGCGGCCAGCGCGCTGTCGCCGACGGCGACGGCGTCCCGGTAGCCGAGGGTGAGCCGTTCGGTCATCCGGGCCGTGGCGTCCAGCACCCCGCACATGGGAAGCCCGTCCAGCTCACGGCACAGGTACAGCAGACCGGCGCACTCGGCGGCCACCGGGGCGCCGCTCGCCGCGAGGTCGGCGACGGCCTTGCGCAGCGGCTCGTTGGCGGACAGTTCGGCGGCGTACACCTCGGGGAACCCGCCCCCGATCACCAGCCCCGCCGTGCCGTCCGGCAGACACGCGTCCCGCAGCGGATCGAAGGGGACGACGTCGGCGCCGGCGGCGGTGAGCAGTTCGGCGTGCTCCGCGTAGGAGAACGTGAACGCGGGACCGCCGGCCACGGCGACGACCGTCCGCCCGCCCGGCGCGGCGGCCGGCGACTCCCAGGCGTCGCAGGCGGCGGCCGAGGGTTCCCAGGTGTCGCACGCGGCCGCCGAGGGCTCCCAGGCGTCGCACGCCAGGTCCCCGGCGCCGCGCGCCAGCGCCAGCAGGGCGTCCAGATCGCATCCCGCCTCGACCTGTGCCCCCATCGCCGCCACGGCCTCCACCGCGTCGGTGTGCCGTTCCGCGGCCGGCACCAGCCCCAGGTGCCGGGACGGCGTGTCCACGCCCGCGGCCCGGCGCAGCACACCCAGCACCGGCACGCCCGCCGAGTCCAGCGCCTCCCGCAGCAGCTCCTCGTGCCGGTCGGAGGCCACCTTGTTGAGGATCACGCCGCCGATCCGCACCCGCGGGTCCCAGGACGCGAACCCGTGCACGAGGGCCGCGACCGAACGGGACTGCGAGGACGCGTCCACGACCAGCACCACCGGCGCCCGCAGCAGCCGCGCCACCTGCGCCGTGGACGCCAGCTCGCCCTCGCCCGCGGCCCCGTCGAACAGCCCCATCACGCCCTCCACCACGGCGAGGTCGCAGCCGCGGGCCCCGTGCCGGAACAGCGGGCCGATCAGCTCCGGTCCGCACAGGTAGGCGTCGAGGTTGCGGCCGACCCGCCCGGTGGCGAGCGCGTGGTAGCCGGGGTCGATGTAGTCCGGTCCCACCTTGTGCGGGGACACGGTGAGGCCCCGCGCGGCGAACGCGGCCATCAGCCCGGTCGCGACGGTGGTCTTGCCGCTGCCCGAGGAGGGCGCGGCGACGACCAGCCTGGGAACGGATGGGCTCACCACTCGATACCCCTCTGGCCCTTCTGGCCGGCGTCCATCGGATGCTTCACCTTGGACATGTCGGTCACCAGGTCGGCGTACGCGACCAGCTTCTCCGGCGCGTTCCGCCCGGTGATCACGACGTGCTGGATGCCGGGCCGGGCCCGCAGCACCTCCACCACCTCGTCGGTGTCGACCCACCCCCAGTGCAGCGGATAGGCGAACTCGTCCAGTACGTACAGCCTGTACGTCTCGGCGGCGAGGTCCCGCTTGACCTGCTCCCAGCCCTCCCGGGCCTTCTCCTCGTTGTCGAGTTGCGCGTCCCGCTGCACCCAGGACCAGCCCTCGCCCATCTTGTGCCAGTCGACGGTGCCGCCCTGGCCCGAAGCGCCCAGCACCCGCAGCGCGTTCTCCTCGCCTACCTTCCACTTGGCCGACTTCACGAACTGGAACACCCCGATGGGCCACCCCTGGTTCCAGGCGCGCAGCGCGAGCCCGAAGGCCGCGGTCGACTTGCCCTTGCCGATGCCCGTGTGCACGATCACCAGCGGCCGGTTGCGCCGCTGACGTGTCGTCAGCCCGTCGTCCGGCACCACACTCGGCTGTCCCTGCGGCACTACGCGGCCCTCCTCTGCACGTCCTTCACCAGTCCGGCGATGCTGTCCGCGCGCAGCTCGTCCAGCGTCACGGCCGTACCGCCCAGTTCGCCCGCCAGCTGCCCGGCGAGACCGAGCCGCACCGGGCCCGACTCGCAGTCCACGACGACCGAGGCGACCCCGTCGGCCGCGAACAGCCGCGCCGCGCGCCCGGCCAGCGCGACCGGCTCGGGACCGCCGGTGGCCCGCCCGTCCGTCACCAGCACCACCAGCGGCCGGCGCGCGGGATCGCGCAGCCGCTCCACCCGCAGCACCTCGTGGGCCCGCAGCAGCCCCGCGGCGAGCGGGGTGCGCCCGCCGGTCGGCAGGGTCTCCAGCCGGGCCGCGGCCGCGTCCACCGACGAGGTCGGCGGCAGGGCCACCTCGGCGGCCGACCCCCGGAACGTCACCAGCCCCACCTTGTCCCGCCGCTGGTAGGCGTCCAGCAGCAGCGACAGCACGGCGCCCTTCACGGCGCCCATCCGCTGCCGTGCCGCCATCGACCCGGAGGCGTCGACGACGAAGAGCACGAGGTTGCCCTCGCGGCCCTCGCGGGTGGCCTGCCGCAGATCGTCCCGGCGCACGACCAGGCCCGGCCCGGACCGTCCGCGAGCCCGCTGGTGCGGGGCCGCCGCCCGCACGGTCGCCGCGAGGTGCAGCTTCGTCAGCGCACCCCGGGGGCGCCGGGCGCCCGTCGTCCGCCCGTGCTCGGTCCGCGCCCGGGACCGCCGGCCGGCGGCGCCCTCACCGATCCCGGGCACGCTCAGCACCTTGGTGCGGAAGGGCTCCGAGGCCCGTGCGGGCGACTGCTCACCCGCCCCTGACGGCTGCGGCTGCCCGTTCTCACCGGCCTCGGGCCGGGCCGCGGTGTCGCCGTCGCCCTGGGGCGCGTCGTCGGGGTCCGGCCGGCCGCCGCCCCCGCCGGGCCCGTCCGGACCGGAATCCGGGTCGGGGTCGTCGTCCGGTCCGCCGAACTCCTCCAGCGTCTCGTCGAGCTTGTCCTCGTCCAGGCCGGGCGCGTCGAAGGGGTTGCGGCGCCTGCGGTGCGGCAGCGCGAGCAGCGCCGCCTGCCGGACGTCCTCGGCGAGCACGTCGGTGCGCCCCGCCCACGCGGCCAGCGCGGTGGCCGTGCGGGCCATCACGATGTCGGCGCGCATCCCGTCCACCTCGAACGCGGCACAGGTCGCCGCGATCTGCCGCAGCGCGCCGTCGCCGAGCCGCACCGACGGCAGCAACTCCCGCGCCGCGACGATCCGTTGCCGGACGGCCGCCTCCTCGTCCGCCCAACGGGCCGCGAAGCCGGCCGGGTCGTCGTCGTACGCGAGGCGCCGCCGGACGACCTCGACCCGCTGGTCCGGCTCCCGGGACGCCGCGACCTCGACGGTCAGCCCGAACCGGTCCAGCAACTGCGGCCGCAGCTCGCCCTCTTCGGGGTTCATGGTGCCGACGAGCAGGAACTTCGAGGCGTGCCGCACGGAGACGCCCTCGCGTTCCACGTACGACGCGCCCATCGCCGCCGCGTCCAGCAGCAGGTCGACGAGGTGGTCGTGGAGGAGGTTCACCTCGTCGACGTAGAGGATGCCCCGGTGTGCGTCGGCGAGCAGGCCCGGCTCGAACGCCTTGACGCCCTCGGCGAGCGCCCGCTCGATGTCCAGGGCGCCGACCAGCCGGTCCTCGGAGGCGCCGACCGGCAGCTCCACCATGCGGGCCGGCCGGGACGCGCCGGCGGTGTCCTCGTGCGGCCCGTCCGGGCAGCCCGGGTCGGGAGCGGCCGGATCGCACGAGAACCGGCACCCGGCGACCACCGGCACCGCGGGCAGCAGCGCCGACAGCGCCCGTACGGCCGTCGACTTCGCCGTGCCCTTCTCGCCGCGCACCAGCACCCCGCCGACCGCCGGGGAGACGGCGTTCAGCAGCAGCGCGAGCCGCAGGTCGTCCTGGCCGACGACGGCCGTGAAAGGAAAGGGGGTCGTCACTTCTCGTCGCCCTCCAGATCGCCTTCGAGCTCCAGATAGGTGGCCCGCAGCCGCTCCAGCGTCTCCGCGTCCGGCTCGGCCCACAGGCCGCGGTCGGCGGCCTCCAGCAGCCGCTCGGTGATGCCGCGCAGCGCCCACGGGTTGGACTTCTTCATGAAGTCCCGGTTCTCCGCGTCGAAGACGTACGCGGCGCTGAGCTTCTCGTACATCCAGTCGTCGACCACGCCGGCCGTCGCGTCGTAGCCGAAGAGGTAGTCGACGGTCGCCGCCATCTCGAAGGCGCCCTTGTAGCCGTGCCGGCGCATGGCCGCCATCCAGCGCGGGTTGACCACCCGGGCCCGGAAGACCCGGTGGGTCTCCTCGCCGAGGGTGCGGGTGCGCACCTGGTCGGGGGTGGCCGAGTCGCCCACGTACGCCTCGGGGCTGCTGCCCGTCAGATGCCGCACCATGGCGACCATGCCGCCGTGGTACTGGAAGTAGTCGTCGGCGTCCACGAGGTCGTGCTCGCGGGTGTCGACGTTCTTCGCGGCGACCGCGATCCGCTTGAACGCCGTCTCCATGTCGCCGCGCGCGGCCCGCCCGTCGAGCCCGCGTCCGTAGGCGTAGCCGCCCCAGACCGCGTACACCTCGGCGAGGTCGGCGTCCGAGCGCCAGTTGCGGGCGTCGATCAGCGGCAGCAGTCCGGCGCCGTACGCGCCCGGCTTGGAGCCGAAGACCCGGGCCGTGGCACGCCGCCGGTCGCCGTGCGCGGCCGTGTCCTCGTCGGCGTGCGCCTTGACGAAGTTGTGCTCGGCGGGCTCGTCCAGCTCGGCGACCGCCCGCACCGCGTCGTCGATCAGCCCCACCACGTGCGGGAACGCGTCCCGGAAGAACCCGGAGATCCGGACGGTGACGTCGATGCGGGGCCGCCCCAGCTCCGCGAGTCCGACCACCTCGAAGCCGGTGACCCGGCGCGAGGCGTCGTCCCACACCGGGCGGCAGCCCAGCAGTGCCAGGATCTCCGCGATGTCGTCGCCCTGGGTGCGCATGGCCGAGGTGCCCCAGACCGTCAGGCCGACGGACTTCGGGTACCCGCCCGTGTCCTGGAGGTACCGCTGGACCAGCGAGTCGGCGAGCGACTGCCCGACCTCCCAGCTCAGCCGGGACGGGATCGCCTTGGGGTCGACGGAGTAGAAGTTCCGGCCGGTCGGCAGCACGTTGACCAGACCGCGGGTCGGGGAGCCCGAGGGGCCCGCCGGGACGTAGCCGCCGTCGAGCGCCTTGAGGATGTGGCCGATCTCGTCCGTCGTACGGGCCAGCCGCGGCACGACCTCGGCGCACGCGAACTCCAGCACCCGCAGGGCGTCCGGGAGTTCGGTGCCGAGAACCGCGCGGAGCACGCCCCCGCTCTCGGCGACCGCCCAGTCCCGGTCCTCCAGGCCCTCCGCGATCCGCCGGCACAGCTGCTCCAGCAGGTCGATCGCGTCGGACGCCGTGCGCGCCGGGCCGTCCACCAGGTCCGTCAGCTCGGCCGGGACCTTCACCGGCGCTCCCGGCTCGGCCAGCAACTCCGCCTCGACCAGCCCGAAGTGGGCGGCCAGCGAGGCCCGCAGCCCCGGGATCGCGTTCGCCTGCCCGCCCCACACCTGGGACGCGCGCAGCACCGCCAGCACCAGGTTCACCCGGGGTTCGCCCACGGGACCGCCGCCCAGGATGTGCAGCCCGTCGCGGATCTGCACGTCCTTGATCTCGCACAGATAGCCGTCGATGTGCATGACGAACTCGTCGAACGCGTCGTCGTCCGGCTGCTCGTCGACATGCAGGTCGTGGTGGAGCTCGGCCGCCTTCACCAGCGTCCAGATCTGCGCGCGCACCGCCGGGGCCTTGGCCGGGTCCAGGTCGGAGACGAGCGCGTACTCGTCCAGCAGCTGCTCCAGCTTGGCCAGGTCGCCGTAGGTGTCGGCGCGGGCCATCGGCGGGACGAGGTGGTCGACCACGGTGGCGTGCCCGCGCCGCTTGGCCTGGGTGCCCTCGCCGGGGTCGTTCACGATGAACGGGTAGACCAGCGGCAGTTCGCCGAGGACGGCGTCCGGGGCGCAGCCGCGGCTCAGCCCGAGCCCCTTTCCGGGCAGCCACTCCATCGTGCCGTGCTTGCCCATGTGCACGATCGCGTCGGCGCCGAAACTGTTCTCCAGCCAGCGGTAGGCCGCCAGGTAGTGGTGCGAGGGCGGCATGTCCGGGTCGTGGTAGATCGCGATGGGGTTCTCGCCGAAGCCGCGCGGCGGCTGGATCATCACGACGACGTTCCCGAACCGGAGCGACGCCAGCACGATGTCGTCGCCGTCGACGTACAGCGAGCCCGGCGGCTCGCCCCACGCCTCGGTCATCGCGTCCCGCAGCCCCGGGTCGAGCGTGGCGAACCACTCCCGGTAGTCGGCGAGCGGCACCCGCGCGGGCGCCGACGCCAGCTGCTCCTCGGTCAGCCACTCGACGTCGTGGCCGCCTGCCTCGATGAGCCGGTGGATCAACTCGTCCCCGTTGTCCGGGTATTCGGTGAGCGCGTAGCCGGCCTCGGACAGCGCGTCGAGCACCCGTACCGCCGAGGCGGGCGTGTCCAGGCCGACCGCGTTGCCGACGCGGGAGTGCTTGGTCGGATAGGCGGTGAAGACGAGCGCCAGCTTCTTGTCGGCGTTCGGCGTGTGCCGCAGCCGCGCGTGACGGACGGCGATCCCCGCGACCCGCGCGGCCCGCTCCGGGTCGGCCACGTACACCGGCACGTCGTCCGGGCCCTGCTCCTTGAACGAGAACGGCACGGTGACCAGGCGCCCGTCGAACTCGGGGATCGCCACCTGCATCGCCGCGTCCATCGGGGACAGGGCCGCGTCGGACTCCTCCCAGGCCGCCCGCGAGGACGTCAGGCACAGCCCCTGAAGGACGGGCACGTCCAGCTCGGCCAGTCTGCCGACGTCCCACGCCTCCTCGTCGCCGCCCGCGGACGCCTGCGAGGCATGGGTGCCGCCCGCCGCGAGCACGGTCGCGACCAGGGCGTCGGCCCGGCCCAGGATCTCGTACAGCCCGGCGTCCGCGCCGCGCAGCGAACCGCAGTACACGGGCAGCGCGTTGGCGCCCCGCTCCTCGATCGCGTCGCACAGCGTGTCCACGAACGCGGTGTTCCCGCTGAGGTGGTGGGCGCGGTAGAAGAGCACGCCCACCGTCGGCCGGCCCTCCACCCACGCACGGGAGCCGTGCACGCCGTACTCCGGCATGGGGCGCGGCTCCAGGAAGCCCTCGCCCGTCAGCAGCACGGTGTCCGACAGGAACCGGGCCAGCTCGGTGAGGTTGGCGGGGCCGCCCGCCACCAGGTACTTCAGCGCCTCCGCCACCACGCCGGCCGGCACCGACGACTCGGCCATCAGCTCCGCGTCCGGCACGGACTCGCCGCCCAGCAGCACCGTCGGCACCCCCGACGCCTTCAGCACGGCGAGGCCGTCCTCCCAGGCCCGCTTCCCGCCCAGCAGCCGTACGACGGCGACGTCGGCGCCCTCGATCAGCGCGGGCAGCTCGGAACCGACGTCCAGACGGGTCGGGTTGCCGATCCGGTACGCGGCCTCGCCGGCGCGTGCCGCCAGCAGGTCCGTGTCGGCGGTCGACAGCAACAACACTGTGCTCATGCGGGCGCTCCCGGGGAGATGAAGGGCAGTCCTCGCGGCGCGCCCGACTCGATGAGCCGCCACAGCGCGTCCGTGTCCGCGTGCTGTTCGATCAGGTCGCCGAGCCGGTCGAGCTG
Source organism: Streptomyces sp. NRRL WC-3605 (assembly GCF_001509795.1). Taxonomy (GTDB): domain Bacteria; phylum Actinomycetota; class Actinomycetes; order Streptomycetales; family Streptomycetaceae; genus Streptomyces; species Streptomyces viridochromogenes. The sequence goes on from NZ_LLZN01000049.1 coordinate 48,776, forward strand.
CTCCTCGCGCAGCGCGGCGAACGACGTGCCGGGCGCCGGTACGAAGCGGCGGCCCGCGGCGGCCGCCACCTCCCGCAGGAAGGCGCGCCGGAAGGCGTCCGACTCCAGGGAGCCGTGCCAGTGGGTGCCCCAGGTCTGACCGACCCGGCAGCCGTCCAGGAAGGGTTCACCCGCCAGGACCTCGGCGACCCCGTGATGGATCTCGTACCCCTCGACCCGCTCGCCGAGCGCCTCACCGGTCGGCCGGGTCAGGGTCTTCTCGCGGGCGAACCGCACCCGCACGGGCAGCAGGCCGAGGCCGTCGACATGCCCGGCGCGGCTCTCGACGTCGTCCTCGATGTGCTCGCCGAGGAGCTGGAAGCCGCCGCAGACACCGAGGATCGGGCGGCCCTCGGCGGCCCGGCGCACCAGGGCCTTCGCCAGCCCCCGCTCCCGCAGCCACGCCAGGGCACGGACCGTGCCCCGGGTGCCGGGCACCACCACGAGGTCCGCGTCGGCCAGCTCCTCCGGCCGGTCCACGAACCGCACGACGACGCCCGGTTCGGCGGCGAGCGCGTCGACGTCCGTGAAGTTGGACATCAGCGGCACCGCGCACACGGCGACCCGCAGCACGTCCTCGCCGACCGGGGCGCTCACCTCGGACTCGCGCACCGCCCCGCGCAGCGAGACCCGCAGGCCGTCCTCCTCGTCGATGCCGAGACCGTGCCGGAACGGCAGCACGCCGTACGTCCGCCGTCCGGTGAGTCCGTGCAGCATGTCCAGGCCGGGTTCGAGCAGCGAGACGTCGCCGCGGAACTTGTTGACGAGGAACCCGGCGACCAGTTCCTGGTCCTCGCGCGACAGCAGCGCGACGGTCCCGAAGAACGAGGCGAAGACACCGCCCCGGTCGATGTCGCCCACGACCAGCACCGGCAGCCGGGCCCCGCGCGCGATCCCCATGTTCACGATGTCGGTGCGCCGCAGGTTGATCTCGGCCGGGGAACCGGCGCCCTCGCAGATCACCGCGTCGTAGGAGGCCCGCAGTTCGGCGAGGGAGTCCAGCACGGTGCCGAGCAGCCGCTGCTGCCGTCCGCCGTGGTAGCCGCGCGCGCTCATCTCGCCCACCGGCCTGCCCAGCAGCACCACCTGACTGCTCTGGTCCCCACCCGGCTTCAGCAGGACGGGGTTCATCAGCGCGGTCGGCTCGATTCGGCACGCCTGGGCCTGCATGGCCTGCGCCCGCCCGATCTCCGCGCCCTCGCGGGTGACGAACGAGTTCAGCGACATGTTCTGCGCCTTGAACGGCGCGACCTTCACACCCTGCCGGACCAGCCAGCGGCAGATTCCGGCGGTGACGACGCTCTTGCCCGCGTCGGAGGTCGTTCCGGCGACGAGGAGTCCGCCCTTCACGAGGCACGTCCTCTCACCGCGCGACGCCCGAGCAGGAGCCGCGCCCCGGCGCACACTCCCAGCGCGAGCACCCCCACCCGCTGTGAGAGCCGCACGGCCCGCTCGATGTCGGTGACCTGGACGGCCCGTCCGGCGGCGCCGTTGAGCACGGGCCGGTGCTCCACCCGCCCGCCGTACGACAGCGTCCCGCCGAGCCGCACTCCGAGCGCGCCCGCGAACGACGCCTCCACGGGGCCCGCGTTGGGGCTCGGATGCCGGTGGGCGTCGGCGCGCCAGGCCCGTACGGCACCCCGGGGATCGCCGCCGGCGACGGCGGCCAGCGCGGCGGTCAGCCGGGCCCCCGGCCAGCCGGCGACGTCGTCCAGACGGGCCGAAGCCCAGCCGTAGCGGCGATACTTGGGGGAGCGATGCCCGACCATGGCGTCGAGCGTGTTGACGGCCCGGAACCCGGCGAGGCCCGGCACCCCGGCGACGGCCCCCCAGACGAGGGCGCCGACCACGGCGTCCGAGGTGTTCTCGGCGACGGACTCGACGACGGCCCGCGCGATCCCGTCGGCGTCCAGCGCCTGCGGGTCCCGGCCGCACAGATGCGGCAGCCGCGCCCGAGCCGCCTCGACGTCCCCGGCCTCCAGGGCACGTCCGATCGCCCGGGCCTCCCGGGCGAGCGAGGTGCCGCCGACGACGGCCCAGGTGACGGCTCCGGTCAGGGCGACGGAGGCGGCGGGGGAGGGGCGCACGGTGCGTGCGCCGAGCGCGGCGGCCGCCACGGCGCCACCGGCGCACACGGCGGTGTGCAGCACACCCCAGGCGCGGTGGTCGCGCCACAACACTTGTTCCACGGCGCCCGCGGCACGTCCGAACGCGGCGACCGGATGCCCACGGCGTGGATCGCCGAGCAGCAGGTCACCGAGGAGTCCGGCGGCGGCGCCGTACGCGAAGACGCGTTCGGCACGCATCGGGTTCAGCCGGTGGTGGCGTCAGACAGAGGTCCGGTACTGCGTGACGATCGGCAGGCGAGCATCGCGTGATGTCCTCACTCAGGGTGTCCACGCCCTGGTTCGACGAGACCGGCGGCGAGAGTTCCTGGCTCCCGGGGGTTTCTACCCCGGTGACAGTGGCGGGACCGCGCCGGATTCGCACCGGCTTCCTCTTCTGCCGCCGTAGATGGCTCCGGAAGTCCACCACGGGTCGCGACGGCCGTCAACTTGCCTGTGACCTGCGACGGGAGAGTGTGCGCAGGCCCACACACACCGAAGGTGCGCGACGGTGTCCCGTCACGCACCTCAGGAGTCACGCGCCGTACGTCAGGCCACGATGAGGTAGATGCCGTACGCCACGGCCGCCGTGCACGCCGCGAAGCACGCGTAGGCGCCGGCGACGGCGAGCGCGGCCGAGTCGCCCTGCGTGACCGCCCGTTCGCGGCGCGAGAGGCCCGCGATGCCGAGGGTGAACAGGCCCACCAGGACCACCGTGACGACGAGACTGACACCGAAGACGGAGCCGAGGGCCGCCCAGTCGATCTTCATGCTGCTTCCTTGTGTTGCCGGGAGGGGTGACCGGGGGTCAGACCGCGGCCTTGGAGGGCTCGGGTCCGGGGGCCGGTGCCGGGAGGGTGACGGCGAGGTCCTCGGTCACCGTGCCCGCGGGAGGCGGGGTGACGGCGGCCATGGCGGTGGTGACCACTCCGGCCGGCTCGTCGTCGGTGACGTTGGTGTGGTCGACGATCTCGCGGCGGGAGATCTTCCAGATCGCGAAACTGGAGGCGACCAGGAAGACCGCGACGGCGGCGGTGCCCCAGCTGCCGAGGCCCGTCACGTACTCGGCGAGCGCGGCGACCAGCGCGGCGGCCGGCAGGGTCAGGGCCCAGGCGACGAACATCCGGGTGGCCGTGGACCAGCGGACCACACCGCCCTTGCGGCCGAGGCCGGCGCCCATCACGGAGCCGGAGACGGAGTGCGTGGTGGACAGGGAGAAGCCGAGGTGGGAGGAGGCCAGGATGACCGTCGCGGCGCTGGTCTGGGCGGCGAAGCCCTGCTGCGGCTGGAGGTCGGTCAGGCCCTTGCCCATGGTGCGGATGATCCGCCAGCCGCCGAGGTAGGTGCCGAGCGCGATGGCCAGGCCGGCGGAGAGGATGACCCAGGTGGGCGGGTCGGACTCGGGGGCGAGGGCGCCGCCGGCGACCAGGGCGAGGGTGATGATGCCCATGGTCTTCTGGGCGTCGTTGGTGCCGTGGGCGAGCGAGACGAGGCCCGCGGAGGCGATCTGGCCGGCGCGGTAGCCCTTCTTCGCGGCCTCGCCGTCGGCCTTCCTGCCGAACGTGTAGGTGAGCCGGGTGGCCAGCAGGGCCGCGACGCCCGCGACGATCGGGGCGGCGACGGCCGGGAGCAGGACCTTGGTGACGAGCACGTCGCCGTGGACGGCGCCGACGCCCGCCGAGGCGATGGCGGCGCCGATCAGGCCGCCCATCAGGGCGTGCGACGAGCTGGAGGGCAGACCCACCAGCCAGGTGAGGAGGTTCCAGAGGATCGCGCCGACCAACGCGGCGAAGATGACCTCGGGACGGATGCCGGTCTCGTCGACGAGACCCTTGGAGATCGTGTTGGCGACCTCCACCGAGAGGAAAGCGCCTACAAGGTTGAGCACGGCGGACATGGCCACCGCGACCTTGGGCTTGAGCGCACCGGTCGAGATGGTCGTGGCCATCGCGTTGGCGGTGTCGTGAAAACCGTTCGTGAAATCGAACGCGAGCGCGGTTACCACCACGATCGCGAGGATCAGCGAGAAGTTTTCCATTTACCCAGGCAATCGTTCGAGGTCATTGGCTCGATGAACGTAGGAAACCTGAGTGAACGGAAGGTGAACTGGGGCGGGCCGCGTGGTGTCCGGGAGGGAGGGTTTCCCCTATGAACGGAAGCCCTCCCTCCGAGGCGCCGGGACGGGGGCGCGGCGAGGCCCGCGGGGGGCCCGTGCGGCGCCCGGCCCCACGGCCGCCGGCGAACGGACTCGGCCGTGCCGGAGACGCGTCGAAGAGATTTTGGTCACCTGTTCCACGAGCGGCGGGCTGTGTCGCACATCACCGGGCGGCGGCCGAGATGTCCGAGAGTCTCCCTTCGCTCCGAAGTGCCCCACGCACCGGCGACTTCGCGCACCGCGCCTGGCAGGATCGCCGCATGGCTGACGAACGGTGGGAGCAGGGGGACGAGGGCGTCCCGTACCGGCGCACGGTGCGGCCCGAGGAGGCGGCGGCCTGGGAGGCCCTGGTCGCGACGGCCCGCCGGACCGTCGCCGACGGACTCGTGGTCGGCACGTCCGGGAACGTCTCGGTGCGCGTGGGGGACACGGTGCTGGTCACGCCCTCCGGCGTGCCCTACGACCGGCTCACGCCCCAGGACGTCACGGGCGTCGGCCTCGACGGCCGGCAGGTGCTGGGCGCGCTGGTGCCGACCAGCGAGCTGCCCATGCACCTCGCCGTCTACGGCGCCACCGACGCCCGCGCCGTCGTGCACACCCACGCCGTCCACGCGACGGCCGTGTCGGCCCTGGTGCCCGAGCTGCCGCTGATCCACTACATGGCCGCCGCCCTCGGCGGACCCGTCCGGGTCGCCCCCTACGCGACCTACGGCACCGAGGAGTTGGCCGAGAACATGCTGCGGGCCCTCACCGGCCGCACCGCCTGCCTCCTGCGCAACCACGGCACCGTCGCCCACGGCGCCACCCTGGACCAGGCGTACGACCGCACGGCCCAGCTGGAATGGATGTGCCGCGTCTGGCTCACGGCCTCCTCGGTGCCGGGCCTGACCCCTGCCCTCCTGTCCGAGGAACAGGTGGCGGAGGTGGGGGAGCGGCTCCAGGGGTACGGGCAGAGGGGCTGACGGCCCGGGGGCGGCCATCCGCAGCCGCCCCTCCCCGCTCGGCGGCGTGCACGTCACCCCGCCCCGCCCTCCCACTGGCCGTCGGGCCGGTCGTTCCGGACACTGGACGGGTGCGCACTGTCCGAACGACGGCCGCAGCCGTCACCGTGGCCCTGGCCGCCGGCGCCGCGAGCGTCGCCGCCGGGCGGCTCGCCAGCGGCGCCGCCCTGACGGCGACCCCCGGCCGCCCGCTGCCCACCGAACCCCGGCTCACCGTGCACGCCACGGCCGCCGGGCAGATCACCCTCACCCGCGACCTGGCCTCGCTGCGCCCCGGCACGTACGGCCTGGCCGGAGACGGCTCGCACGCCGTCGTCGGCCCGGTCCTCGACGACGCGCCGCACTCCGCCGACACCGTGGTCCGGCGCCTGGAGCGCGTCACCCACGGCACCCTCGAGCCCGGCGACAGCGTCTGGTTCACCCCGAACGTGTACGTCGGCAACCCGAGCGCCACCCTCGGCCTCGACCACGCCGACATCGACATCCCGGGCGAACTCGGCCCGCTGCCCGCCTGGTTCGTACCCGGCGCCCGCGGCACCTGGGTCATCGCGGTGCACGGCCTGGGCACCACCCGCGAACACGCCATGAACCTCATGCGGCCCCTCAACGCCCGCCACGTCCCGGTGCTCGCCCTCGCCTACCGGGGCGACCTCGGCGCGCCCCGCCCGCCGGACGGCCTGCACCACCTCGGCGAGACCGAGTGGCGCGACGTCGACGCCGCGATGCGCTACGCCGTGCGCTACGGCGCCCGGAAGATCGTCCTGCTCGGCTGGTCCACCGGCGCCACCATGGCTCTGCGCGCCGCCGCCCGCTCCAGCCTGCGCGACCGGATCGCCGGGCTCGTCCTGGACTCCCCGGTGCTGAGCTGGGAGACCACGCTGCGCGCCCTCGCCTCCGCCCGCCACACCCCGAGCGCCCTGCTGCCCCTCGCCGTCCGTGCCGCCCAGGGCCGCGCGAACCTGACCGCCGACCGCCCCGGCACCGACGCCTTCGAGGGCGTCACCGTCCCCACGGTCGTCTTCCACGGACCCGGCGACCGGGTGGCCCCCTGGACCCTGTCCCGCCGCCTGGCCAGGGCCCACCCCGACCTGGTCACCCTGCACACCGTGCGGGACGCCCCGCACGCCGCCATGTGGAACGCCGACCCGGGCTTCTACGAGGAGTCGCTGCGCCGCTTCATGACGCCGCTGGTCTGAGACGCCCTCACGGGACCGGCCCTCCCGGCCGGTCCCGTCCCATTCCGTTCAGGGCCGTACGACCGGCCTGTTCACGGCGCCTGGCACACGTCGGACGCCTCGCGCCGACCGTGCCCGGAGCCGCTCACGGCATTCCGTTTGGGTTTTCGGACCATCAACCGGAAGACTGCACCCGTGACGTCCCGTATCCCGCGCGACTCCAGGCTCCGACTCGTCCGCCCGCGACCCCTGGCCGCCGCCCCCGGAGCAGTGAACCAGCGGCGCCCGCGCCGACCCGCGCCCCGGCCTCCGGAGGGCACACCGGCCCGGTCCGAGCTGGCCGGAATGGCACGCTCCCTCCTCGCCGGCGCGGTGCGCGTCGCCCTCTGGGCCGATACCGCCCTGCGCCCCGGCCGCACGAACGCGAACCCCGACGGCAAAGGCACCCTCTCGGACGAGACCGCCGAACGGGCCTCCCGCGCCCTCGGCCTGACCGCCGCTCAGATCCGCGCCGACTGGGACACCGCCCGGCTGGCCGGCCTCGTCGAGGTGCACGGCGACAGCGCCCGCCCCAGCTGGCGGCTGCGCGCCTGGGACCGCGACGACAGCGCCGTCCTGCGCGGCTGGGTCGCCCTGTTCGACGCCTGGTCGCTGGCCCACCCCGAGCCCGCCGACCTCGCCCACGCGGCCGTCGCCGACATCGTGTCGGCCCTGCCCCAGGTGCTGTCCTTCCTCCAGCTGTCCGCCGGGCCGGTCCCCGTCGAGCAGCTCCTGGACCTGCTGGAGCAGCGCGTCACCGAGCTGCGCACCGAGCGCTGCGAGATCCCGTACGGGCCCGGCGCCCAGCCGCTGCCCGACGCGAGACCCGCCGAGGACACCCCCCTCGCCCCCCTGCTCGACTGGGCCCTCACCGCCCTCGCCTCCGTCGGCGCCCTCACCTACGGCGACGGCCAGGCCACTCTGACCCCGCTCGGCAGCTGGGCCGTCTGGGTCAAGCTGGAGCAGATCTGCGTGGCCGCCCAGAGCCCCGCCGGGAACATCGAGCAGTCCGCCGAGGACATGCTGCGCGGCTGCGCCCAGCTGCGCCCCAACGCCGCCCGCGACGAGTACCGCGCCTGGCTCGCCGCCCGCCCCGTCGGCAGCGCCGTCGCCGAGCTGCTGGCCGCCGCCCGCGGCGACGACGCCCTGCTGCGCGGCCTGGCCTTCGAGGCGCTGCGCGTGGTCGGCGCCCCCGCCGAACCCGACGTGCGCGCGATCGCCGACGAGCCCGCCCTTCGCCCCTACGCCCTGCTGTGGCTCGCCGAGCACGACGGCGCCGACCCCGAGGACGCCCACGAGGTGCTGACCCGGGAGGAGGCCACCTGGCTGTGGGTGGACACCGCCGCCGCCGTCACCGACCACGGCGAGGCCCCCATGCTGGTGCGGCACCTGGAGTCCGCCGTCCAGCCGACCGTGCCCGCCCTCCTCGACGAGGTGCGGGCCGTCGGCCACCCCCGCACCGTGCAGGTCCTGGTCGCCCTCGCCGCGGCGCACCCCGACCCGGCCCTCGCCCGGGCCGTGCGCCGCGCCGCCTTCCAGGTCCACACCGGGGGGAGCTGAGCCCTCAGCCGCCGGTCCCCGGGACGTAGGTGCCGAAGCTCCACACGTTGCCCTCCAGGTCCCGGGCCATGTAGTCCCGGCCGCCGTAGTCCTGGTCCGTCGGAGGCATCAGGATCTCCGCGCCGTGCTCCACGGCCCGCCGGTGGTGTGCGTCGACGTCGTCCACGACGACGTACACCCCGGCCGGGCCCGCGCCCTCCATCACCCGGTCGAAGGCGCTGCCGGTGCCCTTCGAGCCCAGCATCACCACGCCGCCGCCCTGCGCCAGTTCGGCGTGCGCGACCTTGCCGTCCTCGCCCTCGTACACGGCCAGTTCCGTGAAGCCGAACGCCTCCGTCAGCTGCCGGACCGCCGCCTTGGCGTCCCCGTACAGCAGCGTCGGGCTGAGACCCGGACGCCCACCGCTCGTGCCTGCCATGCCGTCACCCTTTCGTGCGCCTGCGACCTCGGGCGGCCGTCGCCGCCGCCGGTGTGATGCATGACCCGCCCCGGGTCGTCCGAACCCGGAAAAACTGTTTGCACGGCCCCGTTAGACTGGCCCCATGGCCATTCTCCTCGCGCATTAGACGGCGGGACTGTCCTCAGCCGCCCATACCGCCACCTAGCCCCGCCCTGGAGTCTGACCGTGATCTCCGCCACCGGTATCGAGCTGCGCGCCGGCGCGCGCGTCCTCATCGAGTCCGCGACCTTCCGTGTCGCCAAGGGCGACCGCATCGGCCTCGTCGGCCGCAACGGCGCGGGCAAGACGACCCTCACCAAGTGCCTGGCCGGCGAGGGCATCCCGGCCGGCGGACAGATCACCCGCTCGGGCGAGGTCGGCTACCTCCCGCAGGACCCCCGCACCGGCGACCTCGACGTCCTCGCCCGCGACCGCATCCTCTCCGCGCGCGGCCTCGACGTGCTGATCCGCAAGATGCGCGACAACGAGCAGCGCATCGCCAACGGCAAGGGCGCCACCCGCGAGAAGGCCCTCAAGCAGTACGAGCGCCAGGAGACGGAGTTCCTCACCAAGGGCGGCTACTCCGCCGAGGCCGAGGCCGCCACCATCGCCGCCGCGCTCAACCTGCCCGACCGGGTGCTCGGCCAGCCGCTGCACACCCTCTCCGGCGGTCAGCGCCGCCGTATCGAGCTCGCCCGCATCCTCTTCTCGGACGCGGACACGCTGCTCCTCGACGAGCCGACCAACCACCTCGACGCCGACTCGATCGTCTGGCTGCGCGACTACCTGAAGACCTACCGCGGCGGCTTCATCGTGATCTCCCACGACGTCGACCTGGTCGAGACGGTCGTGAACAAGGTGTTCTACCTGGACGCCAACCGCGCCCAGATCGACGTCTACAACATGGGCTGGAAGCTCTACCAGCAGCAGCGCGAGGCCGACGAGAAGCGCCGCAAGCGCGAGCGCCAGAACGCCGAGAAGAAGGCCGCCGCGCTCAACGCCCAGGCCGACAAGATGCGCGCCAAGGCCACCAAGACGGTCGCCGCCCAGAACATGGCCCGCCGCGCCGAGCGCCTGCTGTCCGGACTGGAGGAGGTCCGCCAGTCCGACAAGGTCGCCAAGCTGCGGTTCCCCGAGCCCGCCCCCTGCGGCAAGACCCCGCTCACCGCCGAGGGCCTGTCGAAGTCGTACGGCTCCCTGGAGATCTTCACCGACGTCGACCTGGCCATCGACAAGGGCTCCCGCGTCGTCATCCTCGGCCTCAACGGCGCCGGCAAGACCACGCTGCTGCGGCTGCTCGCCGGGGTGGAGCAGCCTGACACCGGCGCGGTCATCCCCGGCCACGGCCTCAAGATCGGCTACTACGCCCAGGAGCACGAGACCCTGGACCCCGGGCGCACCGTCCTGGAGAACATGCGCTCGGCGGCCCCCGACATGGACCTCGTCGAGGTCCGCAAGGTGCTCGGCTCGTTCCTGTTCTCCGGCGACGACGTCGACAAGCCGGCCGGCGTCCTCTCCGGCGGCGAGAAGACCCGTCTGGCCCTCGCCACCCTGGTCGTCTCCTCGGCGAACGTCCTGCTGCTCGACGAGCCCACCAACAACCTGGACCCGGCCAGCCGCGAGGAGATCCTCGGCGCGCTGCGCACCTACAAGGGCGCGGTCGTCCTCGTCACCCACGACGAGGGCGCCGTCGAGGCGCTCCAGCCGGAGCGGATCATCCTGCTGCCCGACGGTGTCGAGGACCTGTGGGGCGCCGGCTACGCGGATCTCGTCGCCCTCGCTTGATCGAATGCGTGATCCACGGGCTATGGATCATTCGGCCCACGGGTGATCCACCATCTGTGTGAGATCTCCTCGTACCGAGGTGTGTAGTACATCGATTTCGCGCCCCCGTCGGTTATCGGCGGGGGCGCGCGCATGCCAGGACGCTGACCTGGGAATTCACAAATGAACCCGTTCGGCTGTACGGACGCGAGCCGTCGGAATTCTCTATTCCGCATGTGGGGACGCACTCCTGTCGTCACAACCATGTCTCACGGACCTTGCCGAATGGGTGGCCATGTGGCCCCGGAGGGGTGATCATGAGGAGACCAGAGCGCACTTCCCATGAGGAGGCACGGGTGGCCGAGACTCTGAAGAAGGGCAGCCGGGTGACCGGCGCCGCGCGCGACAAGCTCGCGGCAGACCTGAAGAAAAAGTACGACTCCGGTGCGAGCATCCGGGCACTGGCCGAGGAGACCGGCCGCTCGTATGGCTTCGTCCACCGGATGCTCAGCGAATCGGGCGTCACGCTCCGTGGGCGTGGCGGGGCGACGCGAGGCAAGAAGGCCGCGTCGTCCTGACCCGGGCGGTCCATCGTCTTCGATGGTGACCACCCGGCCGGTCCTCCGCTGAGCCCTTGAGGGGCCCGGCGGGACTCCGGATCGACCGGGTGGTTACTGTGCAGTCACTTAGTGGGTGCCTCCTCGGCATCCGCAGGCTGACCGCACGCATCGGAGGCACCCATGGCTTCGCCCGCCCAGGACATCGCTCCCCTGCTCGACAAGGACCACGTCCGGCTCACCGTCGACGGCGCGATCGCGACGGTGACCCTGACCAACCCGGCCAAGCGCAACGCGCAGAGCCCCGCCATGTGGCGGACGCTCGCCGAGGCCGGGCGGGTCCTGCCGGGCAGCGTGCGCGTCGTCGTGCTGCGCGGAGAGGGCCAGTCCTTCTCCGCCGGACTCGACCGCACGATGTTCACGCCCGAGGGGATCGAGGGCGAACCCTCCTTCATCGACCTCGCGCGCAGCAGCGACGGCGAGCTCGACTCCGCGATCGCGGAGTACCAGGAGGCGTTCACCTGGTGGCGGCGCAACGACCTGGTCTCCATCGCCGCCGTGCAGGGCCACGCCATCGGGGCGGGCTTCCAGCTCGCGCTCGCCTGTGACGTGCGCGTCGTCGCCGACGACGTGCAGTTCGCCATGCGCGAGACCAGCCTCGGGCTGGTGCCGGACCTGACCGGCACGCATCCGCTCGTCGGGCTCGTCGGCTACGGCCGCGCGCTGGAGATCTGTGTGACGGGCCGCTTCGTGTCGGCCGAGGAGGCCGTGACGAGCGGGCTCGCCAACCTCGCCGTGCCCGCGGACCAGCTCGACGACGCCGTACGGGATCTGGCCGGGGCGATCGTCGCCGCGCCGCGGGACGCCGTCGTGGAGACCAAGGCGCTGCTGCGCGGTGCCACCGACCGCACCTACGACGAGCAGCGTGGCGCCGAGCGGGCCGCGCAGGCGCGGCGTCTGCGGGACCTGGCCGGCCTCGGCGAGTGAGCCGCGCGCGGATCAACCGACGGACGTGACCACCACGGCCACCGTCGGCCGGTCCGCGAGGGCCCGGCCCACCCGCTCGCGCACCTCCCGGGCCACCTCCACGGCCCGGTGGTCCGCGGCGACCGCGAGCTCGACCCGCACATGCCGGTGCGGCAGGGCGGCCCCGTCCTGCCGCGTCTCCACATGCACCGAGCGGCCGGAACCGCCCAGCGCGCCGGTCAGCGCGGTGACCCCGGGGACCGCCAGGGAGACGGCCGTGACGCGCTCCTCGTCGGGGTTCGCGGGCCGCGCCGGGGGCACCGGCCCGGACGCCCGGGCGGGCGCGGGGCTCCCGTCGCCGCCGTCCTCGTCGAACAGGGCCGTCACCCGCAGATCCACCTCGGTCACCGTCAGACCGAGTTGATCCGAGGCGGCCGACAGCGCCGCGCGCAGCCGGCCCGCCGTGACCGGCAGCGGTTCGGCGCCCGCCGCCGCGCACTCCGCCGTGATCCGCAGCGGCCCCGGCGGCAGCGCGCTCGGCGGGCGCGGCACGACCGGCTCGCCGGTGCCGTCCGGATCGGCCGGCCCGATCCGGAGCGCGCCCAGCCGGGCACCGCGCACGGGTTTCGCCGCGCGCCGCAGCACCGCCTCGGCCGCCGTCTCGAAGATCCACGCGCCGTCACGCGCGCCGCCCAGCGGCAGCAGCCGCCCGAGCCCGATCTGCTGTCGCACCGCCCGCTGCCACCGGTCCGCCGTCGTCATTCCTCCAGCCTGCCGTATCCATGGCGCGGTATCGCGTAACCGTGCTTACGGTGGTCGAGGGACGACCACCGAAAAGGACGGACGGCCATGAGCGAGATGACGGAACAGAAGATCCAGGGGGCCGGGCGCGGCGGCACGGACACCGGTGCCCGGGGCAGGACCACGATCGCCGACGGCGTCGTGGAGAAGATCGCCGGAATGGCCACCCGCGACGTCGAGGGCGTGCACGCGATGGGCAGCGGCCTGTCGCGGACCTTCGGCGCGATGCGGGACCGGGTCCCCGGCGGCGGGACGGCTTCGGTCACCCGCGGCGTCAAGGCCGAAGTCGGCGAGAAGCAGGCGGCGCTCGACCTGGAGATCGTGGTCGAGTACGGCGTGTCGATCGCCGACGTCGCCCGCGACGTGCGCGAGAACGTGATCACCGCGGTCGAGCGGATGACCGGCCTCGAGGTCGTCGAGGTCAACATCGCGGTGTCCGACGTGAAGCTCCCGGACGAGGAGGAAGAGGAACCGGAGCGTCGCATCCAGTGATCCGCCGAGGGCCGTACGACCGGAAGCGTGAAGGGCGCCGAGAAGCTGAGGAGCGCAGGATGAGCATGGCCGTGGTCGGCCTGATCGCCGGCATGGCACTGGCCTTCGCCGGATACTTCGGCGGATTCGGCGCCTTTGTGCTGGTGGCGGCCCTGGGTGCCGTCGGGTTCGCCGTGGGATGGTTCCTGGAAGGGGACTGGGAGCTCGGCGACTTCTTCCGGCACCGCGACGAACGGCGGCGGTGACGGCCGTGAGCGGCGGGACGGCGGAGGTCCGCAGACCCCCGGCCGAGATCGCGCCGGGGGAGCGCGGCTCCCTCCGGATCGCCGACCGGGTCGTCGCGAAGATCGCCTCGCAGTGCGCCCGGGAGGCCGTCGGGCCGCCGGTCCCGGGCGCCCAACGCCCCCACGCCAACGTCGTCGTCGCGCACGACACCGTCCGGGCCCGGGTCCACGTCGAGCTCGACCACCCCACCGACATCGGCGCGCGCTGCGCGACCGTGCGTCGCCATGTCACCGAACGGGTAGGCGCGTTGGTGGGCATGGAGGTGACGGAGGTCGCCGTGCACGTCGAGCGGCTGCACCCGGCGTCCGTACGGGACGCCGCACAGGGGAGGACGCGATGAGCGAGTCCCGGGGACCGGACGGCGCCACCGAGCGGCTGCCGGTCCTGGAGAAGGACACCGGGTCCGGCGACTACGGCCAGTCGTCGTCGGCGGCCGACTACGAGCCCCCGCCCCCGGCCGGCCGCGCGGGCCGCTTCTGGTCGCTGCGCCGCGTGCCCGCCGCGCTCACCGCGCTGGTGCTGTTCGCCGGCGCCGGCATCTTCCTGTACGACATCGTGTCCGTGCGCGCCGGCCGGCCCGCCATGCGCTGGCGCCGCGAACTCGCCGACCAGCTGGCGCACCGCCCCCTCGACGACACCTGGGTGCTCGTCGGCGCGGGGCTGGTCGCCGTCCTCGGCCTATGGCTGCTGCTCCTCGCGCTCACGCCGGGCCTGCGGCGGATCCTGCCGATGCGGCGCACCCATGCCGACGTCCGCGCCGGGCTGCACCGCGACCTCGCCGCGCTGGTCCTGCGGGACCGGGCGATGGAGGTCTCCGGCGTGCAGTCGGTGCGGGTCCGCATGCGCCGCTCCAAGGCCGACGTCCGTGCCGTCTCGCACTTCCGCGACCTGGACGACGTACGCGCCGAGCTGGACGCCACGCTCGCCGAGACCGTGCGGGGGCTGGGGCTGGCCCGGCGGCCCGCCCTGTCCGTGCGGGTGCGGCGCCTCGGAAGGAAGGGGTGAGGGCCGTGCTCAGGACCGTGAACCGGGTGTTCACCGGGCTCGTCGGACTGGTGCTGCTCGTGATCGGCGGCTCGGTGTTCGCCGTGGGGCTCGGCGCGCCCGCGCCCTCCTGGTGGATCCACGACGACCGGCACGACGTGCTGCTCAGCGACGCCGAGCGGACCCGCTGGCGGGACGACGGCTGGTGGTGGCCCACCGTCATCGCCGTCCTCGCGGTGCTGGTCCTGCTCGCCCTGTGGTGGCTGACGGCGAACCTGCGCCGGCGCCGCCTCACCGAGGTCCTCGTCGACACCGGCGACGGCGAGGGCGCGCTGCTGCGGGGCCGCGCCCTGGCGGACGCCCTCGCGAGCGAGACCGCCGCCCAGGAGGGCGTGCAGCGCGCCCGCGTCCATCTGCGGGGCAGGCGCACCGCGCCCGAGGCCCGCGTACGGCTGCTGCTGGAGCCGCACGTGGACCCCGGGGCGGCCCTGGACGAGTTCACCGACGGGGCCCTGGCGCACGCCCGCACCTCGGCGGGGCTGGCGTCCCTGCCCGTGGAGGTCCGCATGAAGGGCGTCAAGCACGGCGCGGAACGGGTCAGTTGACGGCCCGCGCCCGCACGCCGCTCGGAAGCCGTGGCGCGCCCGTACGGCGCTCAGAAGCCGCCCCGCGCCCGCACGCCGCTCAGAACCCGTGCCGCATCCCGCCGTCCACCGGCAGCATGATCCCCGTCAGATAGGACGCGGCCGGCGACAGCAGGAACGCCGCCGCCCGCCCGAACTCCTCCGGACGGCCGTAGCGGCGCATCGGGATGCGGGACTCGTTCGCCGCCCGGGTGGCCTCCGGGTCGGCGGACAGGGCGTCCAGCTCCCGCACCCGGTCGGTGTCGATCCGCGCCGGCAGCAGCCCCACCACGCGGATGCCGCGCGGCCCCAGCTCGTCGGAGAGGGACTTCGCGAATCCGGCGAGACCCGGCCGCAGCCCGTTGGAGATGGTCAGCCCCGGGATCGGCTCGTGCACCGAGCCCGACAGCACGAACCCGATGACCCCGCCCTCGTCGAGCTCGGCCGCCGCCGCGCGCGCCAGCCGGACCGCGCCCAGGAACACCGACTCGAACGCCGCCTGCCACTGCTCGTCCGTGTTGTCCGCGACGAACCCGGCGGGCGGGCCGCCGACGCTCACGAGGACGCCGTCGAAGCGGCCGAACGCCTCGCGCGCGGCGGCGACGAGCCGTTCCGGAGCGCCGGGGTCGGCGTTGTCCACGGCCACGCCGACCGCGTTGGGCCCCAGTTCGGCGGCGGCCGCGGCGACCCGCTCCTCGTCCCGGCCGGTCAGGACGACCTTCGCCCCGTCGGCCACGAGCTCCCGTGCCGTCGCGTTGCCCAGGCCGCGCGTGGCACCCGTGACGACGTACACCCGGTCCTTCAGTCCAAGATCCATGGTCCCTATCCTGCCCCGCCGTCCCCGGACAGGGCGAGGGCGGTGTTCACCAGACCGATGTGACTGAAGGCCTGCGGGAAGTTGCCCAGCTGGTGCCCGGCGACCGGGTCGTACTCCTCGGCCAGCAGGCCCACGTCGTTGGCGAGGCCCACCAGATGGTCGAACAGCTCGCGCGCCTCCTTGGCGCGGCCCGCCATGTGCAGCGCCTCCGCCAGCCAGAACGAGCAGGCGAGGAACGCGCCCTCGCCGCCGGGCAGCCCGTCGACCGACTGTCCCTCGGTGCCGTAGCGGCGCAGCAGCCCGTCGTGGCTCAGCTCGGCGCGGACCGCGTCGATGGTGCCGATGACCCGCGGATCGTCCGGCGGAAGGAAGCCCACGCGCGGGATGAGCAGCACGGCGGCGTCCAGCTCCCGGGAGCCGTAGGACTGGGTGAAGGTGTTGCGTTCGGCGTCGTAGCCCCGCTCGCACACCTCCCGGTGCACCTCGTCGCGGAACGCGCGCCAGCCCTCCAGGTCGCCATGGAGGCTCGGGTTGTGCTCCAGGGTGCGCACCGCCCGGTCCGCGGCCACCCACACCATCACCTTGGAGTGCACGAAGTGCCGGCGGCCGCCCCGCACCTCCCACAACCCCTCGTCGGGCTGCCGCCAGTGCTCGCGCAGCCACTCCACCAGGGCCACCTGGATCGCCCACATGTGCGGCTCGGTGGGCAGTCCCGCCTTACGGGCCAGCGCCAGGGTGTCCATGACCTCGCCGTACACGTCGAGCTGGAGCTGGTTGACCGCCTCGTTGCCGATGCGTACGGGCGCGGAGCCCTGGAAGCCGGACAGCCAGGGCACCTCGAACTCGGGCAGCCGCCGCTCACCGGCCAGGCCGTACATGATCTGCAGGTCGGCCGGATCGCCGGCGACCGCCCGCAGCAGCCAGTCGCGCCAGGCCTCGGCCTCCTCCCGGTAGCCCGCCGACAGGCCGACGTTCAGCGTGAGGGTGGAGTCGCGCAGCCAGCAGTAGCGGTAGTCCCAGTTGCGCACCCCGCCCATCTCCTCCGGCAGCGAGGTCGTGGCGGCGGCGACGATCCCGCCGGTGGGCCGGTAGGTGAGGGCCTTCAGCGTGATCAGGGAGCGGACCACGGCCTCGCGGTAGGGGCCGTCGTAGTGGCACTGCTCCACCCAGGCGCGCCAGTCCCGGACGCTGGCCTCCAGCGCCTCGTACGGGTCGACGAGCGCCGGGCGCGGCTGGTGCGAGGGGTGCCAGGTCAGGACGAACGCGACCTTCTCCCCCTCCTCGACGGTGAACTCCGCGTGGGTGCCGAAGTCCTCGCCCCAGGTGCGCACCTGCGGTTCGCTGCGCAGCCAGGCCGAGTCCGGGCCGGCGACGGCCACCCGGTGCCCGTGCGACTCGCGCACCCAGGGCATCACGGCGCCGTAGTCGAAGCGCAGCCGCAGGGTGCTGTGCACGGTGACCCGGCCGCGCAGCCCCTCGACGATGCGCACGACGTCGGGAGCCTCGTCACGCTGGGGCATCAGGTCGGTGACCCGGATCGCGCCGTCGGCGGTCTCCCACTCGGTGTCCAGCACCAGGGTGTCCTGGCGGTAGGCGCGGCGGGTGCAGGGGCCGTCGACGCCCTTCGGGGCGATCCGCCAGTGGCCGTTGTCCTCGTCGCCGAGCAGCTTGGCGAAGCAGGCGGCCGAGTCGAACCGGGGCAGACACAGCCAGTCGACCGAACCGTCCCTGCCGACCAGGGCCGCCGTCTGCTCGTCGCCGATCAGGGCGTAGTCCTCGATGCGGGGGTGCACGCAAGTGCGGATTCCCCGGGGATCACACCGCCAATCAGGCGGGAGCCCCGGGAGTGACCGGCGCCACAGCCGGCGGCCGGGCCGTCAGGCCGTCGGTGCCGCGGCGACCGGCTCCGCCTCGGCCGGCTCCGCCGCGCCCGCCGCCCGTTCCCGCGCCTCACGGCGGGCCAGGACGAACCAGCCCAGCGGGACGCCCGCGGCGAACAGCCACCACTGCAGGGCGTACGCGTAGTTCAGCGCGGCGTTCTCGTCGCCGGGCGGGCCGACCGGCTCGGGGCGGTCGCCCTGCGGCTCGGGCGCCGTCTGCACGATGTAGCCGCCGAGCACCCGGGCGTCCAGGCGCCGGGCCTCCTGCTCGCTGCTGATCAGCATGATCTGGCGGTCGGGCAGGCCCTTGAGGTCCTTGATGCCGCTGGCCTCGGTCGTCTCGTCGGGCATCAGCCGGCCCGAGACGGTGATGCGGCCGCCCGGCGGAGCGGGGATCTTCGGGAAGGCCGTCTGGCTGGGGCCGTCGGCCGGGATCCAGCCGCGGTTGACCAGCAGCACCCGGCCGTCGGTCAGCACGAACGGGGTCAGGACGTGGAAGCCGACCTTGTCGTCGGAGTTGACGCGCCGCCGGACGACCACCTCGTGGCCGGGGTCGAAGCGGCCCACGGCGGTCACGGTGCGGTAGCGCTGCCCGGTGGTCACGGAGTGCCCCGGTGAGGTCAGCCGCTCCACCGGCACCGGCTTCGCGTCGAGGGCGGCGGCGACCAGGTCGTTGCGGGCGGCGCGCTCCTCGTAGCGGTGCATCTGCCAGAAGCCCAGCCTGATCATCGTGGGGATGAGGAGCAGGGCGATCAGCGTGAGGATCACCCACTGCCGGGACAACAGGAAGCGGTACACCCCACGACCGTACAACTCGGTCGAGGGGTGCTTTCACGCGGGTACCGGGTCACACCTTGTCGACGATGCCCGCCTTTCCCTCCGCGCGGGCGCAGTGCGCGCCGCAGTACCAGTTGCCGTCGACCTCGACCCCCTGCCCGATGATCTGCACACGGCAGTGCTCGCAGATGGGTGCCATGCGGTGGATCGCACAGGAGAAGCAGTCGAAGACGTGCACCGCGCCCTGCGCGTGCACCTCGAAGGTCATGCCGTAGTCGTTTCCGCACACTTCACATGTCGCCATGGGCCACAGGGTGGGCCCCCGCCGCGGCGCGGGCGAGAGGGCTCCGGGCGAGTCGCGCGTCAATCACCCGTCCGTACGGTCACCCCTCCGTGGCCGGTTCCACGTCCTCCAGGAGCTGACCGAACGCCGCCTCGTCCACCACCGGCGTCCCGTACTGCCGCGCTTTGAGCACCTTCGAGGTGCCCGAGTCCGGGTCGTTCGTGACGAGCAGGCTGGTGAGCCGGGACAGGCTCGTCGACACATGGAGCCCGGCGTCGACCGCCCGGTCCTCCAGCAGGTCGCGCTCGGTCGACGTGTCCCCGGAGAAGGCGACCCGCATCCCCTGCTTGAGGCGCCCGCCCTCCTGGTAGCGCCCCGGGTTCGGGTGGGGGCAGGCGGGCCGCTTGCGGGACGGACGCCAGCTCGTCGGGCGGTAGCCGGCGGAGCCGCCCGGCTGCCGGCCGATCCGGGGCACCGCCGTGTCCCGCCACTCCGTCAGCGGCAGGCACTCCTGGAGCGGCAGCCGCACGCTGCCCGCCGCCGCGGCCCGCAGGCTCGGCCGGAACGCCTCCGCCAGCACCCGCGCGTCGTCCAGCGCGTGGTGCGCCCGGCGCTGCACGACGCCGAAGTGCGCGGCCAGCGTCGCCAGCTTGTGGTTGGGCAGGGGCAGGCCCAGCTCCTTGGACAGCGCGATGGTGCACAGCCGCTGCCGGACCGGCGCCCGCCGCTCGGCGCGCGCGTACTCCCGGGCGATCATCTGCCAGTCGAAGACGGCGTTGTGCGCGACGAGCACCCGCCCGTCGAGCCGGGCCGCGAACTCCTCGGCTATGTCCGCGAAGAGAGGGGCGCCCTCCAGGGTCTCGCTCGTCAGACCGTGGATCCAGACGGGCCCCGGGTCCCGCTCCGGATTGACCAGCGTGTACCAGTGGTCCTCGACCTCGCCGAGCGCGTCCAGCCGGTAGACGGCCGCGGAGATGATCCGGTCGTCCCGGGCGAGGCCGGTGGTCTCCACGTCAACGACCGCGTATCCCTGCGGATACGCGGCCGGCCACGCAGCGGGGGAGGACGCTGTGGTCGTCGGGTCTTCGAGCATGGTCACTGAGGATACGGCCCGGGACTGACACCGCCGGCCCTCAGGTGCCCTGCCCCGCCCGCCTGTTCGGGCCCGGCGAACAGACGGGCGCCAACCGGACGGCACGGACACGGTGTTGGCTGGCCCCGGCGACCCGCCGGCCACCCCTGGAGCGTCGGTACGTCCCCGATGTCCCCGGCGGTGCGATCCTCCCCATATGACCGAAGCGAAGCGCGACCAGGCCCACCGGGGCGCCCTGGGGGAGCGGTTGAACTGGCTGCGCGCGGCCGTCCTCGGTGCCAACGACGGCATCGTGTCCACGGCCGGCCTCGTCGTCGGCGTGGCCGGTGTGACCGACACCCGCCCGGCCCTGCTCACGGCGGGCCTCGCCGGACTCCTCGCCGGATCGATGTCCATGGCGGCGGGGGAGTACGTGTCCGTCTCCACCCAGCGCGACTCGGAGCGGGCCGCGCTCGCCCAGGAGCGGCGCGAGCTGAAAGAGCGTCCGCAGGAGGAACTGGAGGCGCTGGCGGACCTCCTGCGGCGCCGGGGGCTGTCGCACGAGGTGGCGCGCGAGGCCGCGGTCCAGCTGACGGAGCGGGACGCCCTGCGGGCCCACGCGCGCGTGGCGCTCGGCATCGACCCGGACGCGCTGACCAACCCCTGGCACGCGGCGTGGGCGAGCTTCCTGGCGTTCACGGCCGGCGCGCTGCTGCCGCTGCTGGCGATGGTGCTGCCCCCGGCCGACACCCGGCTGGCCGTCACCGTCGCCTCCGTCCTGGCCGCCCTCACCCTGACCGGCTGGAGCAGCGCCCGCCTCGGCGCCGCCGCCCCCGGCCGGGCCGTCCTGCGGAACATGGCGGGCGGCGCCCTGGCGATGGCCGTCACCTACGCGGCGGGCAGCGCGCTGGACGTCGCCGGGGTGTAGACGACCAGGTGACGGCACGTCGGGAGTCGCTCCCCGAAGCGCGCCGGCCGGTGACCGGGACGTACGGTGAGATGCGCGCCCGGTCATCCCGGGCGCCCACCCCGGACACGCGACGCCCCCACGAGAAGGACCCTCGTCATGCGAGCCACCACGATCCACGCCCCCTTCGACATGCGGGTCCAGGACGTGCCCGACGCCGCCGTGCAGGAGCCCACGGACGCCGTGGTCCGGGTGCTGCGCGCCTGCATCTGCGGCAGCGACCTGTGGGCCTACCGGGGCGAGTCGGCCCGCCGGCCGGGGCAGCGCATCGGCCACGAGTTCCTCGGCCTCGTCGAGGAGACCGGTTCCGAGGTGAGCGGGCTGCGGCGCGGCGACCTCGTCGTCGCCCCCTTCATGTGGTCCGACGGCGTCTGCGACTACTGCCGCGAGGGCCTCACCACCTCCTGCGAGCACGGCGGCTTCTGGGGCTCCGTCGGCTCCGACGGCGGCCAGGGCGAGGCCGTCCGGGTGCCGTTCGCCGACGCCACCCTCGTCCGGCTGCCCGGGGACGCGGCCTCCGACGACCGCCTGCTCTCGGCCCTGCTGACCCTCTCCGACGTCCTCGGCACCGGCCACCACGCCGCCCTGGGCGCGGGCGCCCGGCCGGGCGCCACGGTCGCCGTCGTCGGCGACGGCGCCGTCGGTCTGTGCGCGGTGCTCGCCGCCCGCCGGCTCGGCGCCGAACGGATCATCGCCCTCGGCCGGCACCCCGTCCGCACCGACATCGCCCGCCGCTTCGGCGCCACCGACGTCGTCGCCGAGCGCGGCGACGCGGCGGTCGAGGCCGTCCGCGAACTCACCCGCGGCCAGGGCGCGCACGCCGTCGTCGAGGCCGTCGGCACCGAGCAGTCCATGCGGACCGCCGTCGGCGTCACCCGCGACGGCGGCGCCATCGGGTTCGTCGGCGTGCCGCACGGCAGCGGCACCGGCCTCGACCTCAGTGTCATGTTCGACGGCAACATCGCCCTGCGCGGCGGTGTCGCCCCGGTGCGCACCTACATCCCGGAGCTGCTGCCCGACGTCCTGGACGGCACGATCGACCCGTCGCCCGTCTTCGACCTGACCGTCGGCCTGGACGGCGTCCCGGACGGCTACCGGGCGATGGACGAGCGCACCGCCCTGAAGGTCATGGTCACGCCCTGACGCTCACCAGCGGATCGGCACCGGCAGCGCCGTCAGCAGCCCCGACAGCGCGACCACCCCGGCCAGCGCGACGACCTCGGCACGCGCGGGCGTGCACGCCGTCAGCGGATCGGCGGCGCGGCGCAGCCGGATCCGGGCCCACAGCGCCAGCCCGGCGACGACGACCATCAGGATCACCTTCGCCAGCAGGGCCCGCCCGTAGGCCGTCTCCGTGAGCTGCGTCAGGATCGTCTCCGCCGGCATCCGGCGCAGCGAACTGCACACCCCGGTGGCCGTCAGGGCGACGAGCAGCGCGGCCGCCACGCGCGCGTACAGCCCGAGCAGGGCAGCGCCCGCATCCCCGGCACCCCGGCCGCGCAGCGTCCGCAGGACGTACAGCAGCCCACCCACCCACAGCGAGGCGCAGGTCAGATGGACCAGCGTCAGCGCGGAGCCGAGCAGCGGGTCGTACTCGGTGGTGGGGTGGGCGCGCAGCGCCTCGGCGACCACCAGCGCGCCCAGCGGCCACACCTGGGTGCCGGGCCGGCCCGACACCGCGCACAGCCCGGCCACCACGAACGCGTTGACCTCCAGGAGCGCGAGTTTGCCGTCACGCGTGGCGTAGAGCCCGCCCACGTCGAGGTCGGCGGGGCTGTGCGGCACCAGGTTCCCGGTGGAGACGACCGATGCCAGCCCGAGGGCCGCGACGAAACCCACGGCGGCGGCGTACGGCGCCCAGCTCCTCGGCAGGGCCGGCGGCGTCCCCGGCACCGACCGCACCAGCCGCCGTACGAACAGCTCGCCCAGCGGGGCGCACAGCGCCGCGAACAGCACCGTGCGCAGCAGCCCGATCCCGGCCGTGCCGGGCGCTGCCGCCTCCCCGGTGCCGTGCAGCGCGGCGGACGGCCCGAGCAGCGGGACGCCCGCGGCCGCGGCGACCAGGACCAGTACGGCGACGGCCCGGCCCACGCCGGGGCGGGGCCGGGGTCCGCCCCCCTCGGGTATGCCGGTCGAGGATCTCGTCAACGTCACCTCGAGATCTTCACAAAACATCGCAGAGGCGCACAAGCGCCGGAAAAGAACTGACGGAAGACCATTCCGCCGTTCCGTCCCCGGTGTTCACAGCCACCTGGCCGGATCGGCGCCCCACACCCCCGCAGGCCGCGCCCAGTCGCGCGGACCGCCCTCGAAGGAGAGCGGCGGCAGGGCGTACCGCAGCCGCCCCAGCGGGCTGTCCCGCTCGGCGAGCCAGGCGTCCGCGGAGTCGTACACCGTGTCCCCGGCCGGGCCCGGACCCAGCTCATGGGTCAGCCAGTGTGCCGTACGGGCCAGCGACAGGCTCAGGCGGGAGCCGTACCCGTCCTCGCCCCGGTCGGTCAGCGCCCGCAGCACGGCCGCCGCCAGCAGATAGCCCGTGCCGTGGTCGAGGGCCTGCGCCGGCAGGGCGCCCGGCCGCTCGGCCGACCCCTCGGTCACCGCGATCCCGGTGGCGACCTGGACGAGGCTGTCGAACCCGCGCCGCCCGCCCCAGGGGCCGTACGCGCCCCACGCCGACAGCTCCGCCACCACCAGTCCCGGCCAGCGCTCGGCCAGCGCCCGCGCCGACAGCCCGAGCCGGTCCAGGGCGCCGGGCCGGTACCCGGTGACGACCACGTCCGCCGCCGACAGCAGCTCCTCCAGGGCGCCCCGGTCCACCGCCGCGTCCAGCAGCGCCGAGCGTTTGCCGAAGCCCGTGTCGGTGTGCTGGTCGGCCAGTTCGGGAAGCCGCGGCGCGTCCAGGCGCAGGACGTCGGCGCCGAGCAGCGCGAGGGTGCGGGTCGCGACCGGTCCCGCGATGACCCGCGTCAGGTCCAGGACCCGCACCCCGGCGGCGGGCAGCAGGGGAGTGCCGTCGAGCGGCGGGAGGGCACGCGCGCGTGCCGGGGTCGTCCGCTCCCGTCCGACCAGCGGGCGCCGGGCCACCTCGGCCGCCTGCTCGTGCGCCGCCCACTCCGCCGGCGTGCGCAGCGCCACCGCGAGACCGCCGGCGGCGTACACGGCGTCCTCCACCTCGCGCGCGGGCCGCTCGGCGACGGCCGCGGCCACGGCGTCCGGGTCCTCCCCGGAGACGCCCAGCGCGGCCGTCAGAGCGGCCCGGTGGTGCGGATAGTTGGCGTGGGTGCGCACCCAGCCGTCGGCGGCCGGCCAGAACCTGGACAGCGGCGCGAACCAGACCGGCGCGCGCCCGTCGACCAGCAGATGCCGTTCGCTGACGAACGCCGTGGCGATCGCGCCGTCGTCCAGCCGTACGGCGGGCACCCCGGCGAGACCGGCCCGCCGGGCCCCCGCCTCCGCGGCGGCCAGGGCGCACGCGCCCACACAGGCGCGCGCCGCCTCCCGCACGGGAAGGCGCGCGGTGAGCGCGCCCTCCCGCACCACGGCCGTGACGCGTTCGAGCAGGGCGGCGTCGCCGCCCACCGCCGACCAGGCGGATTCCAGTGCGGTCATGACCGCACTATGCGCCATACGGCTCAGTCGACGGCGTCCAGGGCGTCGACGATGCCGGCTCCGTAGAAGCCGTTGAGCCGCTTGCCGCCCTCGCACAGCGCGTCCTGGGTGCCGTTGCCGTCCTGGTCGTACGACGCCGGGCAGCCCGGGTTGTCCGCCTGGGCCTTCAGCAGGGCCCTCAGCTGGGCCGGAGTCGCCTTCGGGTAGCGGGACTTCAGCAGTGCGGCGACGCCCGCGGTGTGCGGGGAGGCCATCGAGGTGCCCTGGAGGTAGCCGTAGCCGCCCTCCGGCAGCGTGGACAGGATGCGCCCGTTCTTCGACGGGGTGTCCGGCACCTGGTAGCGGCCGTCACCGCCGGGCGCGGCCACGTCGACGACCCGGTGGCCGTAGGACGAGTAGTACGACTTGAGGTTCTGGACGCCGGTCGCGCTGACCGTCACGACACCCGGCAGCTGCGTCGGGATGTCGAGGCACACCGACGGGTCGACGGTGCGCGGGCCCGGGGTGGTGTCGTTGGGGCTGGAGGTGTCCTCGATGGCGTCCGAGGCCAGGTCGTGGTTGCTGTTGCCCGCCGAGGCGACGTGCAGGGTGCCCTTGTGCTGGGCGTACAGCTGGGCGCGGTTCACCGCGTCCACGATGGCCCTCTGGTCCGGGTCGGCCTTGCAGTTGTACATCCACGGGTCGACGTAGTAGCTGTTGTTCGTGATCTCCACGCCGTGGTCGGCGGCGAACACGAAGGCGCAGACGACGTTCTCCGGGTAGAACAGCCCGCTGGCCGGGTCGCTCACCTTGATGCCGGCCACCTTGACGCCGGGCGCCACACCGGCCACGCCGACTCCGTTGCGGGCGGCGGCGATCTCACCGGCCACATGGGTGCCGTGGTAGTCCCCGCTGGTGTACGGCCGCCAGGCGCCCTCGCTGGTGTCCGCCTTGCCGCCGACGCAGTTGGCCGACTGGGAGGCGGAGAAGTTCGGGGCGAGGTCCGGGTGGGTGTCGTCGACGCCGGTGTCGATCACGGCGACGGTCACCTTGCGGCTGCCCGGGTTGATGAGCGCGGCCTTGTCGGCGCCGATCGCCCGCAGGTCCCACTGGTCCGCCTCCAGCGGCTCCGGGGTGCCCTCGGCGCCGCTCGTGGTCGTCTTGGCGGTGCCCGCGATCTTCGCGGCCTGCTGCTTCGTCAGGGGCTCGACCGGCCCCTCGTCCGTCGTGCCGGCGGCGGTCAGCGGCGCCGTACGGGTGGCTCCCGCGGACTGCACGCCGCGCACCGCCCGTATCGTGCGGGCGAATTCGGGATTCGCCGAGTGGACGACGATGACACCGATCCGGTCGTACGCGGCGACCACGGTGCCGTCCGCCGCCCGGATCGCCTTCTTCACGGACTCGATCGTGCGGTGGTCCGTCCTGGTGTTGACGACATACGCCAGGGAGGACGCGTCCGCGGCCTGAGCGGTGGGCTCCGCCTGCGGGGCCGCGGACGACGCCGTCGGCAGGAAGCCGAGCGTGGCGGTCAGCGAGAGGACCAGCGGGACCGCGAGGCCGAGACGGCGTCTGGACCGCAGATGAGTCATGGGATCTCCACATCATCCGGAACGGAACGGCCCGGGACACGGATGACGCCCGGGCAGGTACATGACGAGTGGTGCAGCCCGAAGCTATCCCCGAACTCCCTGGCCAGCAATCCGGACGCGGCATCTTCGGAAAGAAGCAGCGGGAGTTGAACCGGTCCTCACGCGGCGCCGTGACCTTGGGCAGGAGGCGCGAGCCCGGTCGTGCCCCCTTTTGGATCACTCGCCGTGGCCCTACCATCGCCAGCCGGTCACGTGATCCATGTCACTGCGAAAGACAGAGCCGTCATGTCCGAACCCACGCCGCCCCCGACGCCCGAACCGCCCCCGTCCACCGCCGCACCAGCGCCCGCAACGCGAGGAGACTCCGTGGCCACCGACGCACCGCCCCCCTCGAAAGAGACCCATCGGCTCCCCACCACCGAGGAGTTCACCGAGGTGCAGCAGAGTGCGGAGTTCGCCGAACTGCGCAGCTCCTACCGCTCCTTCGCCTTTCCGCTGACGGTCGCCTTCATCGTCTGGTACCTGCTGTACGTCCTGCTGTCCAACTACGCGGGCGGCTTCATGGGCACCAAGCTGGTCGGCAACATCAACGTCGCGTTCGTCTTCGGAATCGCCCAGTTCGTCACCACGTTCCTCATCGCCTGGTGGTACGCGCGGCACGCGAACGCCAAGCTCGACCCCAAGGCCGAGGCCATCAAGACACGTATGGAGGGCGGCGCATGAGCCCCGCGATGACCCTCGCGGCCAACGAGGCCAGCGAGCACCGGACGCTGATCATCACCCTGTTCGCGCTCTTCGTGGTCGCGACCCTCTTCATCACCGTCTGGGCCGGCCGCCAGACCAAGGACGCCGCCGACTTCTACGCCGGCGGCCGGTCGTTCAGCGCCTTCCAGAACGGCCTCGCCGTCTCCGGCGACTACATGTCCGCCGCGTCCTTCCTCGGCATCGCCGGCGCCATCGCGATCTTCGGCTACGACGGCTTCCTCTACTCCATCGGCTTCCTGGTGGCCTGGCTGGTCGCGCTGCTCCTGGTGGCGGAGCCGCTCAGGAACTCCGGCCGCTACACGATGGGTGACGTGCTCGCGTACCGGATGCGCCAGCGGCCCGTCCGCACCGCCGCCGGCACCTCCACGATCGTCGTGTCGATCTTCTACCTGCTGGCGCAGATGGCCGGCGCCGGCGTGCTGGTCTCGCTGCTGCTCGGCATCACCTCCGACGCGGGCAAGATCCTCATCGTCGCCCTCGTCGGCCTGCTGATGATCGTCTACGTCTCCATCGGCGGCATGAAGGGCACGACCTGGGTCCAGATGGTGAAGGCCGTGCTGCTCATCGGCGGCACCATCCTGATCACCTTCCTGGTGCTGCTGAAGTTCGACTTCAACATCTCCGACCTGCTGGGCAAGGCCGCCGACAACAGCGGCAAGGGCGCCGCCTTCCTGGAGCCCGGCCTGCAGTACGGCGCCAACGGCACCTCCAAGCTGGACTTCCTCTCCCTGGGCATCGCCCTGGTCCTCGGCACCGCGGGTCTGCCGCACATCCTGATCCGCTTCTACACGGTGCCCAACGCCAAGGCCGCCCGTAAGTCCGTGAACTGGGCCATCGGCATCATCGGCGTCTTCTACCTGATGACCATCGCCCTCGGCTTCGGCGCGGCCGCGCTGATCTCCCAGGACGAGATCATCGCGTCCAACCCGTCCGGCAACACGGCGGCCCCGCTGCTCGCGCTGCATCTGGGCGGCGTCGACTCGGCCTGGGGTGCCATCCTGCTCGCCACCATCTCGGCGGTCGCCTTCGCGACGATCCTCGCGGTGGTCGCCGGCCTCACCCTGGCGTCGTCCTCGTCGTTCGCGCACGACATCTACGCGAACGTCATCAAGAAGGGCACCGCCACGGAGAAGGAGGAGGTCAGGGCCGCCCGCCTCGCCACCATCGGCATCGGCGCCGTCTCCATCCTGCTCGGCGCCCTGGCCCGCGACCTCAACGTCGCCGGCCTGGTCGCCCTGGCCTTCGCGGTCGCGGCCTCCGCCAACCTCCCGACGATCCTCTACAGCCTGTTCTGGAAGAGGTTCACCACCCAGGGCGCCCTGTGGTCGATCTACGGCGGTCTGATCGTCGCCGTCGGCCTGGTGCTCTTCTCACCCGTCGTCTCCGGCGACCCGAAGGCGATGTTCCCGGACGTCGACTTCGCCTGGTTCCCGCTGAAGAACCCCGGCATCATCTCCATCCCGTTCGGCTTCCTGATGGGCTGGCTCGGCACGATCCTCTCCAAGGAGGAACCGGACGCCGGCAAGTACGCGGAACTGGAAGTCCGCTCCCTGACGGGCACGGGCGCCCACTGATCCTGTTCCCCCTGGGCGGCCACGTCGCATGATGTGCGGCGTGGCCGCTCGGCGTGCCGGAGATGAGTGGAAGCAGGGAAGCCGTGAGTTCAGGACATGCCCTGGGGGCGGGTGAGTGGCGGGCCCTGGCGGCAGCCGAGCAGGACCGTCTGGTGGGTCCGGGACGACGACGGCAGTCCGATTCCGGTCTCGAGTTCCGGGCGGCCCACCTTCCCCTACTGGTCGTCGGAGGCCCGCGCGCAGCGCGCCGCCCAGCTGTGGGGGCCCGCGTTCCGGGCTGTCCCGATGCCGCTCGACCACTGGCGGGGCGCCGCCCTGCCGGATCTCGCCGAGGACGACCTGAGGGTGGGGATCAACTGGAGCGGGCCGCGCCTGACCGGATGGGACTTCACCGTCGCCGACGTGGTCGACCGGCTCGCGCACGCCCTCGCCGAGCCGCCGTACGACGGGTAGCGGCCCGCCGTCCGGCACCGCCTCGTACGTCCCTACCACCCGCCCCGTCCCACGTCGTGGGATCGGACCCGTGTCACTGTCCGTGCGGTCACGTAGGCTCGCAGGAGACGGACGTACGTCGAGAACTGGTCATGACCAGGAGGGGGCCCACGTGCTCATCGACACCTACGGCCGGGTGGCCACCGACCTGAGGGTCTCGCTGACCGACCGCTGCAATCTGCGGTGCACGTACTGCATGCCCGAGGAGGGCCTGCAGTGGCTGGCCAAGCCCGATCTGCTGACCGACGACGAGATCGTGCGGCTCATCGACATCGCCGTCACCTCGCTCGGCATAGAGGAGGTCCGCTTCACCGGCGGTGAGCCCCTCCTGCGCCCCGGACTCGTCGGCATCGTGGAGCGGGTCGCCGCCCTGGACGCCCGCCCCCGGATGTCCCTGACGACGAACGGCATCGGTCTCAAGCGCACCGCCCCCGCCCTGAAGGCCGCCGGTCTCGACCGGGTCAACGTCTCCCTCGACACCCTGCGCCCCGACGTCTTCAAGACCCTCACCCGCCGGGACCGCCACAAGGACGTCCTGGAGGGCCTGTACGCCGCCCGCGAGGCCGGCCTCACCCCGGTCAAGGTCAACTCCGTGCTGATGCCGGGCCTGAACGACGACGAGGCCCCCGACCTGCTCGCCTGGGCCGTCGAGCACGACTACGAGCTGCGCTTCATCGAGCAGATGCCCCTGGACGCCCAGCATGGCTGGAAGCGCGACGGCATGATCACCGCCGGGGACATCCTCACCTCCCTGCGCACCCGCTTCGAGCTGACCGAGGAGGGCGCGGAGAAGCGGGGCTCGGCCCCCGCCGAGCGGTGGATCGTGGACGGCGGGCCGCACGTCGTCGGCGTGATCGCCTCCGTCACCCGCCCCTTCTGCTCGGCCTGCGACCGCACCCGCCTCACCGCCGACGGCCAGGTCCGCACCTGCCTCTTCGCCCGCGAGGAGACCGACCTGCGCGCGGCCCTGCGCTCCGGGGCGCCGGACGAGGAGATCGCCCGGATCTGGCGGCTGGCGATGTGGGGCAAGAAGGCGGGCGCGGGCCTCGACGACCCGTCGTTCGTGCAGCCGGACCGGCCGATGTCCGCCATCGGGGGATAGGGGCCCTCGGGCGTCCGGGCAGAGGCCCAGGCGCGGACAGGGGCGCAGGCGCGGACCGGGGCTCAGGCCCCCCGCGCCTCCCACTCCTCCAGCGGCACGACGTCCTTCAGGAACCCCCGCACCCCGAGGAACTGCGACAGATGCTCGCGATGCTCCTCGCACGCCAGCCACGTCTTGCGCCGCTCCGGCGCGTGGATCTTCGGGTTGTTCCACGCGAGCACCCACAGGGCGTCGGCACGGCAGCCCTTGGCGGAACAGACAGGGGTCTCGAAGGTCTCGTCACTCACGATTTCGTCTCACCGATTTGCGCACAAAAAGGCGACGCCGAGCAGCCACGGGGGGAGCTGCCCGGCGTCGGTCCGTCGCTCCGACGGGGGATGCGGAGCGCCTACGAAGTATGTCACGGGTAACCCGCCGCCCGGCACCTGAACAACAGTATCGATCTGAGGTTTTACTGAGGTTGGCGCACCCCGGTCTTCCGGAGTGCAACGCTCCGCGACATCACGTCCGGTCGCGCGGTTCGCTTTGTCCGCCGGGCCCAGCGGCGCCCGCCACATCTTCCGGAGACGGTTCCGCGAAACCGTCATTCGTCCGCGACGGATCGATCATGGGACGCGTCGGCATGGCCACGAAGGTCGACGGGAGCGACGGCGCGTTCTCCCGTCCCGCGTTGGCGATCACCACGGCGATGTACGGCAGGACCAGCCCGAGCACCAACGCCACGATGGCGACGTGCCGTTCGACGTTCCACAGCGACGCCGCGAGGATCACCGACAGGGTGCGGACCGACATGGAGATGACATAGCGGCGTTGGCGACCGCGCACGTCCTCCTGCAGCCCGGTCCGGGCTCCGGTGATCCGGAACACCTCGGCGTTGCCGCCCGCATGCAGCTTCCGCATCAGATTCCACCATCCGCCCGCATCGGACCCTCCCCCTGCTCTCACACGTCCACCGCCGGTCGGGGGGCCGGACCGGGACAACTCCCACCGTACGCCTCGCCTGCGCCGCCTACGAGACCGGGTCTCCCGGTGCCCGGACCGGACGGTCTGCGTCCTCACACGTACGGTCGTGCCCGGCATGCGGCGTACCCCGACCGGCCCAAGACTGGCCGTACTGCTCCACCCGAGCCGTACAAGGAGGCAGCCATGGGCTGGTTGTGGGCGATCATCGTGGGATTCGTGCTGGGCCTGCTGGCCAAGGCACTGATCCCGGGCAAGCAGCACAGCCCGCTCTGGCTGACCACGATCTTCGGCATCCTCGGCGCGATCGTCGGCAACTCCGTGGCCCGGGCGTTCGGCGTCGAGTCGACGCGCGGCATCGACTGGAGCCGGCACATCTTCCAGATCGTCGCCGCGGTGATCATCGTGTACGTGGGCGACATGCTCTACATGGCGACGCTGGGCAAACGCAAAGGCAGAGAGCGGGCCTGAGACCCGACACGACGAGGGGCCCCCGCGGAAACGGAGGCCCCTCGTCGCAGTAACTCGTCGCTCAGACGCCCGTGACCTCGACCGCCGCCAGGTTCTTCTTGCCGCGCCGCAGCACCAGCCACCGCCCGTGCAGCAGGTCCTCCTTCGCGGGGACCGCGTCCTCGCCGGCCACCTTCACGTTGTTCACGTAGGCGCCGCCCTCCTTCACGGTGCGCCGCGCGGCCGACTTGCTGGCCACCAGACCCACCTCGGCGAACAGGTCGACCACCGGGCCGAGCTGCTCGACCTGGATGTGCGGCACCTCGGAGAGCGCCGCCGCCAGCGTCCGGTCGTCCAGGTCCGCCAGCTCGCCCTGACCGAAGAGCGCCTTCGACGCGGCGATCACGGCGGCCGTCTGGTCTGCACCGTGCACCAGCGTCGTCAGCTCCTCGGCCAGCGCACGCTGCGCCGCCCGGGCCTGCGGCCGCTCCTCGGTCTGCCGCTCCAGCTCCTCCAGCTCCTCACGGGACCGGAAGGACAGGATGCGCAGGTACGTGGAGACGTCCCGGTCGTCCGCGTTCAGCCAGAACTGGTAGAACGCGTACGGCGTCGTCATCTCCGGGTCGAGCCAGATGGCGCCGCCCTCGGTCTTGCCGAACTTGGTGCCGTCCGCCTTGGTCATCAGCGGTGTCGCCAGCGCGTGGACCTGCGCGTGCGGCTCCAGCCGGTGGATCAGGTCCAGGCCCGCCGTGAGGTTGCCCCACTGGTCGCTGCCGCCCTGCTGGAGCGTGCAGCCGTACCGCCGGTACAGCTCCAGGAAGTCCATGCCCTGCAGCAGCTGGTAGGAGAACTCCGTGTAGCTGATGCCCTCCTCCGACTGGAGCCGGCGGGCGACCGAGTCCTTGGTGAGCATCTTGTTGACGCGGAAGTGCTTGCCGATGTCCCGCAGGAACTCGATGGCGGACAGGCCGGCCGTCCAGTCCAGGTTGTTCACCATCGTCGCCGCGTTGTCCCCCTCGAAGGAGAGGAACGGCTCGATCTGGGCGCGCAGCCGGTTCACCCAGTTCGCGACGGTCTGCGGGTCGTTCAGCGTGCGCTCGGCCGTCGGGCGGGGGTCGCCGATCTGGCCGGTGGCGCCCCCGACGAGCGCCAGCGGGCGCAGGCCCGCCTGCTGGAGTCGGCGCATCGTGAGCACCTGGACGAGGTGGCCGACGTGCAGGCTGGCCGCGGTCGGGTCGAAGCCGCAATAGAACGTGACGGGACCGTCCGCGAGCGCCTTGCGCAAGGCGTCCTCGTCGGTGGACAGGGCGATCACGCCGCGCCACTTCAGCTCGTCGACGATGTCCGTCACGGTTCTCGTGTCTCCTTGATGGTCTCGGGCAGTCGAGTGACAGCCGCCTACGAGGTTATACGCCCTGACTGACAGAGCTCATGTTGAAGTCGGGGACGCGCAGCGCCGGCATGGCCGCCCTGGTGAACCAGTCGCTCCACTCCCTGGGCAGGGTCTTCTCGGTGCGGCCCGCCTCGGTGGCGCGGCCCAGCAGATCCACCGGCGACTCGTTGAACCGGAAGTTGTTGACCTCGCCCGCCACCTCGCCGTTCTCGACCAGGTACACGCCGTCCCGGGTCAGGCCGGTCAGCAGCAGCGTCGCCGGGTCGACCTCGCGGATGTACCACAGGCAGGTCAGCAGCAGACCGCGCTCGGTGTTCGCGACCATCTCCTCCAGCGAGCGGTCCTCGCCGCCGTCGAGGATCAGGTTGTCGATGCCCGGCGCGACCGGCAGCCCGGTCAGCCCGGCGCTGTGCCGGCTGGTCGTGAGGTTCCGCAGCTCGCCCCGGTGCATCCAGTCGGTCGCGGTCAGCGGCAGCCCGTTGTCGAACACGGACTGGTCCCCGCCCGAGGAGTGGGCGATCACGAAGGGCGCGGACTCCAGGCCCGGCTCGTTCGGGTCGCTGCGCAGGCTCAGCGGCAGCTCCGTCAGCCGCTCGCCCACGCGCGTACGGCCGCCGGGCTGGGAGAAGACCGTACGGCCCTCCACCGCGTCCCGCCCCGACGCCGACCACAGCTGGTAGATCAGCAGGTCGGCCACGGCCGTCGGCGGCAGCAGCGTCTCGTACCGGCCCGCCGGCAGCTCCAGGCGCCGCTCGGCCCAGCCCAGGCGCACCGCGAGTTCGGCGTCCATGGCGGTGGGGTCGACGTCCTTGAAGTCACGGGTGGAGCGGCCCGCCCACGCCGAGCGGGTACGGTCCGGCGACTTGGCGTTCACCTCCAGCGTGCCGTTCGGCTGGTCGTGCCGCAGCCGCAGCCCGGTGGAGGTGCCCAGGTACGTCGACACGAGCTCGTGGTTGGCGAAGCCGTACAGCTCCCGGCCGCCCGCACGCGCGCGTGCGAACGCCTCGCCGAGCGCCGGGGCGAAGTCGGCGAACACGGTGGACGACGTCTCCGCCGGCGCGTCGGTGAAGTCCGGCGACGCCGGTACGTCCGTCACCAGCGGCTGCGCGTCCTCGGCGGGGCCCGCGGCGCGCGCGGCGGCCTCGGCGGCCCGCACCAGCGGCTCCAGCTCGTCCACGGTCACCGCGGCCCGGGAGACGACACCGGAGGCGGTGCCCTCCTTGCCGTCGACGGTCGCGACGACGGTGAGCGTGCGCCCGCGCGTGACGCCGTTCGTGGTGAGGGCGTTGCCGGCCCAGCGCAGGTTCGCCGTGGACTGCTCGTCGGCGATCACGACACAGCCGTCCGCCCGGGACAGCTCCAGGGCCCGCTCGACGATCTCGTGCGGCTTGTGGGTACGGGCGCTCATCGGCCGGCCTCCTGCGTGGTGTTCAGAATGTTGACGCCCTTGAAGAGGGCCGACGGGCAGCCGTGCGACACCGCCGCGACCTGCCCGGGCTGGGCCTTGCCGCAGTTGAAGGCGCCGCCGAGGACATAGGTCTGGGGGCCGCCGACGGCCGCCATGGAGCCCCAGAAGTCCGTGGTGGTCGCCTGGTAGGCGACGTCCCGCAGCTGCCCGGTGATCCGGCCGTTCTCGATCCGGAAGAAGCGCTGCCCGGTGAACTGGAAGTTGTAGCGCTGCATGTCGATCGACCAGGACCGGTCGCCGACCACGTAGATCCCGCGGTCCACGCTGCCGATCAGGTCCTCCGTCGACATCCCCGCCGGATCGGGCTGGAGCGACACGTTGGCCATGCGCTGCACCGGCACCCGGCCGGGGGAGTCGGCGAACGCGCACCCGTTGGAGCGCTCGAACCCGGTGAGCTTCGCGATGCGCCGGTCCAGCTGGTAGCCGACCAGGGTGCCGTTGCGCACCAGGTCCCAGGACTGGCCGGCGACGCCCTCGTCGTCGTACCCGATGGTCGCGAGGCCGTGCTCGGCGGTGCGGTCACCGGTGACGTTCATCAGATCGGAGCCGTACCGCAGCTTGCCGAGCTGGTCGAAGGTGGCGAAGGAGGTGCCGGCGTAGGCGGCCTCGTAGCCGAGGGCGCGGTCCAGCTCGGTGGCGTGCCCGATGGACTCGTGGATGGTCAGCCACAGGTTCGACGGATCGACGACGAGGTTGTACGACCCGGCCTCCACGCTCGGCGCGCGCATCTTCTCGGCGAGCAGCTCGGGGATCTGCGCCAGCTCGGACTCCCAGTCCCAGCCGGTGCCGGTCAGGTACTCCCAGCCACGTCCGACGGGCGGCGCGATGGTGCGCATGGAGTCGAACTCGCCGCTGGACTCGTCCACCGAGACGGCCGTCAGCTGCGGGTGCAGCCGTACGCGCTGCTGGGTGGTGACGGTGCCGGCCGTGTCGGCGTAGAACTTGTTCTCGTGGACGGTGAGCAGCGAGGCGTCCACGTGGTTGACGCCGTTCGCCGCGAGCAGCCGCCCGCTCCACTCGGCGAGCAGCCCCGACTTCTCCTCGTCGGGCACGGTGAACGGATCGATCTCGTACGACGAGACCCAGGTCTTCTCGCTGTGCACCGGCTCGTCGGCGAGCTCCACCCGCTCCTCGGAGCCGGCCGCCTTGATCACCTGCGCGGACAGCTTCGCCATCGCCACGGCCTGCGAGGCGACCTTGGCGGCGGCGTCCAGGCTGAGGTCGACACCGGACGCGAAGCCCCAGGTGCCGCCGTGCACGACCCGCACCGCGTACCCGAGGTCGGTGGTGTCGGACGACCCGGCGAGCCGGGCGTCCCGCAGCCGCCACGAGGCGCTGCGCACCCGCTCGAACCGGAAGTCCGCGTGCTCGGCGCCCAGCGCACGCGCGCGTGCCAGGGCCGCGTCGGCCAACGCGCGGAGCGGAAGCGCCGTGAAGGCTTCGTCGATGGTATGGGGCACGGGGGTCTCCCTGCTGTCGTGACCTGTCGGCACCGATCATGTCGCGCGGGCGGCGCCCGGGACCACACGTTTGCGGCTCGACCCGGCGACTTTCTGTAGAGACCCGACAGTGACTCACCCGAGCCACTGTCGGTGCCCGAATGTCGTCCGCGCAGGCACGACCGATAGGTTTTCGGAGAAGCCGCCTGTCATCCAGCTGTCCGGGCGGATCTGTCAGACCCCTATCGAAAGGGTGATCCGTTGAGCCGCTCGGTTCTCGTCACCGGAGGCAACCGGGGCATCGGCCTCGCCATCGCCCGCATGTTCGCCGAAGCCGGCGACAAGGTCGCCATCACATACCGCTCGGGTGAGCCGCCGGCCGCCCTGACGGACCTCGGCTGCCTCGCCGTCAGGTGCGACATCACCGACACCGAGCAGGTGGAGCAGGCCTACAAGGAGATCGAGGACGCGCACGGGCCCGTCGAGGTGCTCGTCGCCAACGCCGGCATCACCAAGGACCAGCTCCTGATGCGGATGTCCGAGGAGGACTTCACCTCGGTCGTCGACACCAACCTCACGGGCACCTTCCGGGTCGTCAAGCGCGCCAACCGCGGCATGCTGCGCGCCAAGAAGGGCCGCGTCGTGCTGATCTCCTCGGTCGTCGGCCTCCTCGGCGGTCCCGGCCAGGCCAACTACGCCGCCTCCAAGGCCGGCCTGGTCGGCTTCGCGCGCTCCCTCGCCCGTGAGCTGGGCTCGCGCAGCATCACCTTCAACGTCGTCGCGCCCGGCTTCGTCGACACCGACATGACCAAGGTGCTCACCGACGAGCAGCGCGCGAACATCGTGTCGCAGGTCCCGCTCGGCCGTTACGCGCAGCCGGAGGAGATCGCCGCGACGGTGCGGTTCCTCGCCTCGGACGACGCCTCGTACATCACTGGAGCCGTCATCCCCGTTGACGGCGGACTGGGAATGGGTCACTGATCACCATGAGCGGAATTCTCGAGGGCAAGCGCGTCCTGATCACCGGTGTGCTGATGGAGTCCTCCATCGCCTTCCACGCCGCCAAGCTGGCCCAGGAGCAGGGCGCCGAGATCATCCTCACCGCGTTCCCGCGGCCCACGCTGACCGAGCGCATCGCCAGGAAGCTCCCCAAGCCCACCAAGGTCATCGAGCTCGACGTCACCAACGACGAGCACCTGGGCCGCCTGGCCGACCTCGTCGGCGAGGAGCTCGGCGGCCTCGACGGCGTCGTGCACTCCATCGGCTTCGCCCCGCAGGACGCCCTCGGCGGCAACTTCCTGAACACGCCGTTCGAGTCGGTCGCCACCGCCATGCACGTCTCCGCGTACTCGCTGAAGTCGCTGACGATGGCCTGCATGCCGCTGATGCAGAACGGCGGCTCGGTCGTCGGCCTGACATTCGACGCGCAGTACGCCTGGCCGCAGTACGACTGGATGGGCCCCGCCAAGGCCGCCCTGGAGGCCACCAGCCGCTACATGGCCCGTGACCTGGGCAAGCAGAACATCCGCTGCAACCTGATCTCCGCGGGCCCGATCGGCTCCATGGCCGCCAAGTCCATCCCGGGCTTCGGCGAGCTGGCCTCCGTGTGGGACACCCGCTCCCCGCTGGAGTGGGACCTGAAGGACCCGGAGCCGGCCGGCCGCGGCATCGTCGCCCTGCTGAGCGACTGGTTCCCGAAGACCACGGGCGAGATCATCCACGTGGACGGCGGCCTGCACGCCATCGGCGCCTGATCCTCCGGCAGTCCCCGACGCCCCGTTCCCCCGCCGCGCGCGGGGGGCGGGGCGTCACCCGTTCGGCCCACCCGGCCGGGCGGGGGAGACCGGCCGGCGGGCACCCTGGAGTACGCGTTCACCACGCGAACCCCTCACCCGCAACGGCCGAGGAGGTCCCCTTGTGCGCTTGTCCCGCCGCTTGGCCTCAACGACCGTCGCCGTCGCTCTCGTGCTTCCCCTGTCGTACGGGTCGGCGGCCCACGCCCACACACGTGTGCCGGCCGGCACGGAGCCGTTCGGTGCCGAGTGCCGCATACGGGTCACCGGTTCCGAGGTGACCGCGTCGTGCCACAACCCCTATCCGAGGACGGACCGCGTGAGTCTGCACGTGGAGTGCGCCCGCTGGTGGGACCTCGACGCCGACGGCCGTCCGGTACGGGCCGAGCCCGCGCAGACCGTCCGTCTGGCCGGCCGCTGCTGGAAAGAGGTGGACTCGGCCTGGATCAGTCACCGCCGGGACCGCTGAGGCGCCCCGGCCGGCACAGGAACGGATAGCTCGCCGCCTCGGCCGCGGCTGCCTCGGCGTCGCCCGTGCGGATCGCGTCCACGAGCCGGGCGTGGTCCATGTGCGTCTCCGGGGTCAGCCGCGGTCCGATGTCGTCGCGCAGCCAGTCCCGCAGCACCTCGCCGAGGTCCGCGTACATCGCGCTCATGACGTCGTTGTGGGAGGCCGCCACGACCGCGAGGTGGAAGGTGGCGTCGGCCGTCACGAAGGCCTCCGCGTCGCCCGACTCCCACGCCTTCTCGCGCCGCACCAGCAGCGCGTCCAGCTGCTTGAGGTCCTTCTCGGTACGCCGCTCGGCGGCCAGCTTCGCCGCGGACGACTCCAGCGTGGAGCGCAGCTCCGCGATGTGCCGGGGGTCGGCGCCGGCGAAGCGGCGGTGCATCACTCCGGCCAGCTCGCTGGTCGCCGCCACATAGGTGCCGGAGCCCTGGCGGATGTCCAGCAGCCCGTTGTGCGCGAGCGCCCGGACCGCCTCACGGACGGTGTTGCGGGCGACCCCCAGCTGCTCGACGAGTTCCGGCTCGGTCGGGATGCGGGAGCCGACCGGCCATTCGCCCGAGGTGATCTGGTTGCGCAGGGCCTGGATGACCTGCTCGGACAGGGCCGAGCGGCGGGGGTGGCTCAGGGGCATGACACACCTTCGCACGACAGGGGCGGGACCGGTGAGCCCCAGGGTGGACAACCAATCATCCCATGATTCTATGATGGCTCCCATGGCACGCGAGGAGAATCGGGCGACGACGTCCACACGGATACGCACCCCCGAGACCCCCACCCCGGCGAAGCCTGCCCCGCGCGCGTGGACGACCCGTCTGCTCATCGCCGGCATCGTCCTCACCGCGCTCAACCTGCGCCCCGCCATCACCAGCCTCGGCGCACTCCTCGAAGAGGTCCGTGACGCGCTCGGCATGAGCGGCAGCGTCGCCGGGCTGCTGACCTCCGTGCCCCCGCTCTGCTTCGCCGTCTTCGGCGTCACCGCCCCCCGCCTGGCCCGCCGCTTCGGCCCCGGCGCCGTGGTCTGCGCCGGCATGGTCGCCATCACCGCCGGCCTGCTCATCCGGCCCTACGCCGGCGGCACCGCCGGCTTCCTGGCCGCCAGCGCCCTCACCCTCATGGGCATCGCCGTCAGCAACGTCCTGATGCCCGTCATCGTCAAGCGCTGGTTCCCCGACCGGGTCGGCTCCATGACCGGCCTGTACTCCATGGCCCTCGCCCTCGGCACCGCCTCCGCCGCCGCCGTCACCGTCCCCATGACCGAGGCGCTCGGCGGCAGTTGGCAGATCGGCCTCGCCGTCTGGGGAGCCCTCGGCGCGGCTGCCGTCCTGCCCTGGCTGCCCTTCGTACGGGACCGGGGCACCGCGCCCGCCGAGGACCCGCACGCGCGCGTGGACGCCCCCCGGCTGCGCGTCACCCGCAGCCGCACCGCCTGGGCCCTCGCCGTCTACTTCGGCCTCCAGGCCACCGGCGCCTACATCACCATGGGCTGGATGGCGCAGATCTTCCGGGACTCCGGCGTGCACGCCGGCACGGCCGGGCTGCTGCTCGCCGTCACCATGGTCATGGGCGTGCCCCTCGCCTTCGTCATCCCGCGCCTGGCCACCCGCCTGCCCCACCAGGGCCCCATCGTGCTCGCGCTGGGTGCCTGCGGCCTCGCCGGCTACGCCGGCCTGTACCTCGCGCCCGCCGGCGGCTCCTGGCTCTGGGCCCTGCTGCTCGGCATCTCGAACTGCTCGTTCCCGCTGGCCCTGACCATGGTCGGCATGCGCGCCAGGACCAGCGCGGGCGTGGCCCAGCTCTCCGGCTTCGCCCAGAGCACCGGCTATCTGATCTCCATCCCCGGGCCGCTCCTCGTGGGCGTCCTCTACCAGCACAGCGGCGGCTGGGGCCTGCCCATCGCCCTGATGGCGGGCCTCATGATCCCGCAGATGGCCGTGGGCGTCCTCGCCGGACGCGACCGTACGGTGGAGGCCGAGGCGACGCGCTGAGCGCACCCCCGCCGGGGGCGGGGGAGCAGAGGGTGCGAGACTGGCCGTATGCCCGTGCTCGACCCGAACCCCCAGAACGGCCAGAAGAAGCTGCTGCTGGTCCTCGGCGCGTTCCTCGCCATCTTCGTGATCATCGGAATCATCGCGACGATCGCCTCCCCCTGACCCGGCCGCCCCGCCGAACCCCACCCGCCCCCTCGGCACCTCCGGGGGTGGGGGTAGCCCCCCTGTCCCCTAGGGGGTGAGTGTCAGGGTCAACTGGGTGGATCACCGGATGGGTTGGCGGCCCCGCGCTCCGTACCTTCGAGATGTGCCCGCCCGAAGGCGGCCACGGAGGACCGAGGACCCACGGAGGCAGCATGTCGGCCCCTACGCACACCCCGCCCCGACCGGCGGCCACGGGCCGTGCCGACACCCGGCTGCCCTGGTGGGCCCTGGCCCTGCCGACGCTCGCCTTCGTGACGCTCCTGCTGCTCATCCTGAACCCGTCCGAGGCGCAGGCCGCCCAGGCCGAGCCCGGCATCAGCCTGCTCCTCGAGCGCGTCCAGCAGCTGGTCACCCGCTGAGCACCACCCGAGGCGCCCGGTCAACTCCCTGCGCCCCGTGGCCTGTTTCATGCGAAGCTGGATCTCATGAGCGTCGCAGAACCCCGCAGGATTGTGATCTTCCGGCATGCGAAAGCCGACTGGCCCCAGGTGACGGACCACGAGCGTCCCCTCGCCGAGCGGGGCCGCCTGGACGCGGCCGAGGCCGGGCGCAGGCTGGCGGACACCGCCATCCCGTTCGACCTGGCCCTGTGCTCCACCGCGGTCCGCACCCGTGAGACCTGGAAACTCGCCGTCCACGAGTTCGAGCACCGGCCGAAAACGGTCTACGAGGAGCGGATCTACGAGGCCTCGCCCGGCGAGCTGATCGCCGTGCTCAACGAGACCCCCGACGACGCGCAGAACCTCCTGCTGATCGGCCACAACCCCGGCGTCCAGGGCCTCACCGAGGTCCTCGCGGGCTCCGCCGAGGGCGACGCCCGCGACCGGATGAACCGCCGCGGCTTCCCGGCCGCCGCCTACGCGGTCCTCACCTTCACCGGCACCTGGAAGGCCCTGGAGCCGGGCGTCGCCACCCTGGTCGACTACTGGGCGCCCTCCGAGTGACCGACGCGCACGCGAAGGGCCCGGCGCCGTCACGGCGCCGGGCCCTCGTACGTCCGGCCCCCTCCAGCTGCCCGGCCCGCGTCACGGACACGGGCGCGGGGCGTCACTCCCCGTCGACGATGTCCGCCGCCTCGACCTCTTCGCGGGTGACGCCCAGCAGATACAGGACGGTGTCCAGGAAGGGCACGTTCACCGCCGTGTGCGCGGCCTCGCGGACCACCGGCTTGGCGTTGAAGGCGACACCGAGCCCGGCCGCGTTCAGCATGTCCAGGTCGTTGGCGCCGTCACCGATCGCCACCGTCTGTGCCAGGGGGACACCGGCCTCGGCCGCGAAGCGGCGCAGCAGCCGGGCCTTGCCCGCGCGGTCCACGATCTCGCCCGTGACGCGGCCCGTGAGCCGGCCGTCGACGATCTCCAGCGTGTTCGCCTGGGCGAAGTCCAGCCCGAGGCGCTCCTTCAGGTCGTCGGTGACCTGCGTGAACCCACCCGACACCACGCCCACTTGGTAGCCGAGCCGCTTCAGGGTCCGGATCAGCGTGCGCGCGCCCGGCGTCAGCCGCACCTCGCTGCGCACCTTGTCCACCACCGAGGCGTCCAGCCCCTTCAGCAGCGCCACGCGCGCGTGCAGCGACTGCTCGAAGTCCAGCTCCCCGCGCATCGCGGCCGCCGTGACCTCGGCGACCTCGTCCTCGCAGCCGGCGTGCGCCGCGAACAGCTCGATGACCTCGTCCTGGATGAGCGTCGAGTCGACGTCCATGACCACCAGGCGCTGGGCACGGCGGTGCAGGCCCGCCGCGACGACGGCGATGTCCACGCCGAGGGCCGCCGCGTCCGGCGCGAGAGCGGTGCGCAGCGGTTCCGTAGCGGCCCCGGAGACGGCGAACTCCACCGCCGTCACCGGGTACTTGGCGAGCCGGAAGATGCGGTCGATGTTGGCGCCGGACCCGGTGATCCGGGAGGCGATCGCGGCCGTCGCCTCCGCGGTGAGCGGGTGCCCGAGCACGGTCACCAGGGAGCGTCCGACGCCGCGCGGACGGTTGTCGCCCAGGCCGGAGATGATCTCCGCCTGCATCTTCATCGACTCCGCCCAGCTGTGGACGGTCGCCCGCAGATCCCCCTCGAGCCCGGCCGGCGGCTCGGTCACGAGCGCGCACAGGGTGATCCGGCCACGGGTGACGACCTGCTCGATGTCGACCACGTCGACCGCGTAGGCCGCCAGCGTGTCGAAGAGTCCGGCCGTGATGCCCGGCCTGTCCTTCCCGAAGATCTTGACGAGAAGGGTGGGGAGGTCTGGGGTCTGCGAAGCGCTCATGGTGCCTCCACCGTATCCGGCACTCCGTGCCGAGCGCCCCCGAGGTCCGCCTGACGGACACCGGACTCTCCGTGACACGCGGAGGACGCGATCCCGGCGCCCCGCCCCCGGGCGGCCTCTACCGCCTGCCCTTCGGCGTGCCCGGCGGCGGGGGAGGAGGCGGCGGCCCGTCGTCTCTCCCGGAGGGGCCCCGCCCCCGCCGCCGCGGCGGCTCGATCGGCCGTACGACCGTGGGGGCGCCGTAGACGTCCCCGACCCGGGGCGGCGGGGGCTCGCCGGGAGGCTGCGCCTCGCCTGGCTCCTGCGCCCCGCCGGGCTCCTGCGTCTCTCCGGGCCTCCGCGTCTCTCCGGGCTCCCGCGCCCCCTCGTCCGGCTCCCTGCTTCCAAAGGTCCCGGGCGCCCGTCCCCCTCCGGGCCCTTGCGCCTCCCGGGGCTCCCGTACCCCTCCGGGCCTTCGCGCCTCCCATGGCCCCCGCGCCTCGTCGGACGACCACGCCTCGTCAGACGACCACGCCGCGTCGGACAACCGCGCGCCCCCGTCAGGCTCCGCGCTTCCGGACGCTCGGGGTGCTCCGGGCGGCCGGGCGTCCTCGGGCTCGCGCAGCGCCTCCGGCACCCGCAGATACGGATTGGTCGCCGGATTCGGCGGCCGGTACGGCGTACCCGGCGTGTACGGGCCCGATGGTCCCGCGCCGCTCCCGGACCCCGGCCCGCCGTCCGAGCCCGCCCGCGCCAGGGGTGCCGTCCGCACCCCCGCCGTCCCCGCCAGGCACGCCGCCAGCGCCCCCACGGCACCGGCACCGGCACCCCAGGCGGCTCCCAGCAGCAGCGCCATGGCCAGGCTGCCGCGCAGCTCCACACTCGCACCGAAGGCGTCGAAGCCCAGCACCGACAAGGACGCGTCCGCTGACAACGCGGTGAGCCGGACGAGCAGGGCCAGGGCGAGCGCCGTAGCGGTCCCCAGCCGCAGCGCGCACCGCCCGGCGAACCGCACCGCCCCCGGATCCCGTACGTCCCCGGGACCCGTCACCGGGGTCCGGACCGCCGTGAGCACCCCGGCGAGCAGCATCATCAGCGCCGCCGCCACCCCCAGCAGCCACACCCGTCCGTCCAGCTCGGCCAGCCGGCCCAGCGTCACGGACCGCTCGTCGCCGCCGGCCAGCAGGTCGTCCAGCGGGTCGGGGAGCAGCCGGGTCAGCGGGCCCGTCGCCCGGCCGTCGAAGGGGACGAACAGGCCGAGCGGCACCCCGAGCCACACCCCGTTCGGGGCGCCGAGCAGCGCGGCCCCCGCGATCCGCTTCGGGTGGGCGTCGCCGACCGCCGCGTAGGCGGCCGCCGCGAGCCCGGCCGCGACCGCGACCAGCAACACGGTGACCAGGGCGGACACGGCGGGCCGTACGACGCGGTGCACGGCCTCCCAGCCGCGCGGCAGCGGCGTCCGGCGCGAGGCCAGCAGGGCGATCAGCAGCACACCGGCACACCAGACCAGACCGCCGAGCAGGGTCGGTGCCGTGTCCACCGTGAAGCCGACCGCGGCCTTCGCGCCGACGAGGTCGCCGATCCGGTCGGGCAGCAAGCCCCCGATGTCCCCGAGCCCCGGCACCTCGACGCTCCCGCCGCCCCCGGGCACGTCGTCGAGGCCCAGCTCACCGCCGTCGATCGTGACGACGTCGTGGCCCGCCCAGGACAGTACGCCCAGCATCGCCACGAACAGGGCGGCCACCGTGCCCACGCGCGCGAGGAGTTCGGACGGCGCGACCACCTCTCCCGCGGTCCGCAGGGACCGCAGGAACAGCCACGCCAGCAGCAGCGCGCCGACCAGGCCGACGCCCAGTGGCGCGATGTCGATGGCCGTCGCCGCCTGCGCACTGCTCAGCCCGAAGGCGGACACGTCTCCGGACGGGGTGACCGAACCACCCGCCCCGAGCGCCACCACCGCAGCGGACATCGGGCCCAGCGAGGCCGTCGCGTCCGCGCCCAGCAGATGCAGCCCGAGGGCGGCGGTGCCCGCCATCCCGATCAGCGCCCAGCTCACGGACACGACCGCGGACAGCAGGACGTCGCCCCACGGTGGCCCGGTTCCCGGCCCCGAGGTCCCGACGTTCGTGGACGCGCTCATGGCAGACCCCCCGATCCGCGGCGCGGACGGTCGCCGCGCATGTCCCCCTCGCGTGGATTACCACTCTCCGGACTGATTTCCACCCCGTCAACGGAACCAGCGGAACCGCATACGCGTGCTCCTCACAAGGTCCGACTTTCGGTCAGGGGGCGGAGCCTGAAATAGTTCCCGACGA
This sequence comes from Streptomyces sp. NRRL WC-3605, assembly GCF_001509795.1. Lineage (GTDB taxonomy): Bacteria > Actinomycetota > Actinomycetes > Streptomycetales > Streptomycetaceae > Streptomyces > Streptomyces viridochromogenes. Next base: position 93,420 of record NZ_LLZN01000049.1, read on the forward strand.
TGTTCGACATCCCTAGACTCCCTGCGACGGGGGTAACTCGGGGGACTACTCAGTGGGGCATGGAGTGCCGGAACTCGTACTGGAATTGAATGGAAGGACCTGGACGCTCGACCCGTCCAGGCCCTACACCCTGGGACGCGATCCCCAGGGAGACATCGTGCTCGACGACGCCAGGGTCTCCTGGCGGCACGCCACGATCAGCTGGAGCGGCCGCAGTTGGGTCATCGAGGACCACGGCAGCACCAACGGCACGTTCGTGCAGGGCCACCGCATCCACCACCTGGAGATCGGCCCCGGTTCGGCCGTGCACCTGGGCAACGCGACCGACGGACCGCAGCTGACCCTGTCCGGCGCGGCGGCCTCCGCCGCGCCCCAGCAGGCCCAGCCGCAGCAGCAGCCGTACGCCGCGCAGGGCGCGCAGCCCGGCTGGGGCCAGGCGCCCGCACAGCCCGCGCCGCAGCAGCAACAGGGCGGGCAGGCCGGGTGGCAGCAGCCCGAGCAGCGGGACGCGCACATCCCGCAGCAGCAGGGTGCCGGCGGTGGCGCGGGGGCGCCGCCGGTGTACGGCGACCGCAGCCCCACCACGTTCCACCAGTTCTCCATCGGCCGTGTGATGCGCATCGGCCGTGCGCTGGACAACGACCTGGTCGTCTCCGACCTCCAGGTCTCCCGGCATCACGCCGAGTTCCACTCGACACCCGACGGCCGCATGGAGATCCGCGACCTCGGCGCCCACAACGGCACCTACGTCAACGGCCAGCCGATCGGCAAGGGCGGCTCGCAGCTGCTCGGACCGACCGACATCGTCGGCGTCGGCCACTCCACGTTCCGTATCGTCGGCGACCGCCTCGAGGAGTTCGTCGACACCGGTGAGGTGTCGTTCTCGGCCCGCCACCTGACCGTCACGGTCGACGGCGGCAAGCAGATCCTCAAGGACGTCTCCTTCGGCGTCCCCGAGAAGTCCCTCATCGCGGTCATCGGCCCGTCCGGCTCCGGCAAGTCGACGCTGCTCAAGGCGCTCACCGGCTACCGGCCCGCCAACCAGGGCGACGTCCTCTACGACAACCGCAACCTCTACAAGCAGTTCGCCGAGCTGCGCCAGCGCATCGGTCTGGTCCCGCAGGACGACATCCTGCACAAGGAGCTGACCGTCAAGAAGGCCCTCAAGTACGCGGCCAAGCTGCGCTTCCCCGCCGACACCACGACCGCCGAGCGCGAGGCGCGGATCGACGAGGTGCTGCGCGAGCTGAAGCTGGACATCCACAAGGAGAAGAAGGTCACCTCCCTCTCCGGCGGCCAGCGCAAGCGCGTCTCGGTGGCCCTGGAGCTGCTGACCAAGCCGTCGCTGATCTTCCTCGACGAGCCGACCTCTGGCCTCGACCCGGGCATGGACCGCGATGTGATGCAGCTGCTGCGCGGCCTGGCCGACGACGGACGTACGGTCCTCGTCGTCACGCACTCCGTGGCCGAGCTGGCGCTGTGCGACAAGCTGCTGGTGATGGCGCCGGGCGGCGCGGTCGCCTACTTCGGCCCGCCCGAGGAGGCGCTGAACTTCTTCGGCTACGACACCTGGGCCGACGTCTTCTCCGCCTTCGAGAACTACCGCGACTACGACTGGGCGGGACGCTGGAAGGGCTCGCAGCACTACCAGATGTACGCCGCGGACATCGACGCGATAGCCCCGCAGTCCGTACAGATGCCGCCGATGCAGGCCATGAGGCCGCCGAAGCCGCAGGGCTGGATGTCGCAGTTCGTCACGCTGGTGCGGCGCTATGTGTCGGTGATCGTCTCCGACAAGGGCTTCCTCGCGCTCATGGTGATCCTGCCGGGCGTCCTCGGCGCGGTGAGCCTGCTGATCGACTCCGGCAAGGGACTGCTGCCGAACCCGGCCAACCCGCAGACCGGGCGGATCATCCCGAACGGCACGGCCACGACCGTCCTGCTGATCCTCGCCGTAGGCGCCTGCTTCGCCGGCGCCGCGAACTCGGTGCGTGAGCTGATCAAGGAGCGGGTCATCTACGAGCGGGAGCGCGCGACCGGCCTGTCGCGGTCCGCGTACCTGATGTCCAAGGTGTTCGTGCTCGGCTTCATCACCGTGCTCCAGGGCCTCATGGTCGGCGTCATCGGCTTCTCCAGCCGGGAGATCCCCGAGGAGGGGCTGGTCCTGGGGAACCTGACGCTGCTGGAGCTGTCGGTGCCGATCATGGCGCTGGGCTTCACCTCGATGATGTTCGGCCTGATCATCTCGGCCCTGGTGAAGACCGCCGAGAAGACCATGCCGCTGCTGGTCATGTTCGCGATCATCCAGGTGGTGTTCACCGGCTGCCTCTTCGCGCTCAACGGCTCGATCGGCGCGAACCAGATCTCGTTCCTGATGCCGTCGCGCTGGGCGGTGGGCGCGGCCGGCGCCACGCTGGACTTCAACAAGATCAGCCCGCCCGACAAGGGCGAGAGCGGTGATCCGCTGTGGGAGCACACCGTCGGCGCCTGGACCATGGACATGCTGGCCCTGATCGCCCTCGGCGTGATCTGCGGCATCTTCGTGGCCCGCTTCCTGCGGCGCCACGAGCCGGAGGTCATGCGGAAGTAGTCCGCGAGCGGCGGGGGCCGGTCCCGCGAGGCGAAGCGCGGCACCCCCGCCGGGGTGCCGCGCTTCGGCGTGTCGCTGAGACGGAGAGGTCCGCCGAGTGCCTCAGTACGCGCTGTTGACGTTGTCGATCGAACCGTAGCGGTGCGCCGCGTAGTTGGCGGCGGCGGTCAGGTTCGCGACCGGGTCGTACTGGCTCCAGGCGGTGCCCGGGACGTGGTAGGTGTCGAAGGTCGGCTTGATGACCTGCAGCAGGCCGATCGACGGGACGCCGTTGATGGCGTTGATGTCCCAGTCGTTGATGGCGTTCGGGTTGCCCGAGGACTCGCGCATGATGTTCTTGTGCAGGCCGTGGTAGGTGCCCGGGATGTCGTGCTTCTTCATGATGTCCAGGGCCTCACGGATCCAGCCGTCGAGGTTGTTCGGGTAGGTCTTGGCGGCGACCTGCTTGACCTCGACCCGCTTCGCGGACCGGCTGGCGGCCTCCTTCGCCTTGCGGGCGGCCTCGGCCTTCTTCGCCGCGGCGGCCTTCTTGGCGGCGGCCTCGGCGGCCGCCTTCTTCTTGGCCGCGGTCTCGGCGGCGGCCTTCTTCTTCGCGGCGGCGTCCGCGGCGGCCTTCTTCGCGGCGATCTCCTGGGCCTTCACCGACTTCGAGGCGAGCTGGTCGGTGACGCTGCCCTTGACGTCCTTGATCTGCTTGTCGCTGTACGCCACCTTGCCCGTGGGGGCCTCGGCCGTGGTCGACTCGGCGTTGCCGGGGACGGCGGCGGAGACGGCGATGGCGGCGGCACCGAGCGTGGTGACTCCGGCCATGGCGATCTTGTGGCGCTTGGTGATCGGGCGACTGAGGATGCGGTTCTTGGTGTTCTTGAGCATGGCAGTGGGGACCTCTCTGAGTTGCGGGAGGTCGCTCGCTGTCCGGCGGGGACACGGGTGCTTCCTGCACAAACGCCGCGGGCTGACCCACGGCGCTGAGCGACGAGAGCAATTCTTAGCGGCCGCAAAATCGCGTGGCAAAGGTGTGACGTACGATCCTCGATAGGAGACCCAGGAGGGGCAAAATAGGACAGTCAGGACTGTCTGGGCCGCTCAAAAGGGACACCGCTACCTACTACGGACTTTCGTACGTGACCTGCACCCTATGTGCGGGCTCACACGGCGACCGCCCCCGTCTTACGCGCAGTTGCTGCCGCAACGCTCTGCGTGAGGCCCTTCCGGGGGCAGCAGGAGATGGACGTCCCCGAACTCGTGCCACAGGTACCGCCCGTGCAGCGCCTGCGCGTAACCGCACTCGATCGCGGCCCGTCCCGCGACCGCCTCCAGCATCAGCAGATGCGACGCCTCCGGCTCGTGCAGCCCGGTCAGCAGACCGTCCACCACCCGCACCCCCCGCTCCGGGGTCACCACGAGGTCCGTCCACCCCTCACGCGCGCGGACGACGCCGTCCGCGTCCACCGCCGACTCCACGGCCCGCACGGCCGTCGTCCCCACCGCGACCACCCGGCCGGACCCCGCCCGCGCCGCCCGGATCAGCCGCGCCGAGGCCTCCGGCACCCGGAACCGCTCCGGATACGGCGGCTCGTGCGCCTCCGCCGACGCCACCCCGGTGTGCAGCGCGACCGGCGCGAACTGCACCCCCCGGCTCACCAGCTCCGTCACCATCCCCGCCGTGAAGGGCCGCGCCGCACTCGGCATCTCCGCACTGCCCGCGCCATCGGCCGACGGCAGCGCGAACACGGTCCGGTACACGGACAGCGGCTGGTCCCGCTCCGTATAGGCGTAGCGGATGGGCCGCCCGTGGGCCCGCATCACCTCCAGCACCCGCCCCGGCCCGGCCGCCTCGCCGCCCGGCGGAACGCCCTCCGCCACAGGCCGCGCCCACCACAGCCGCCCGCCCGCCCGGTCCAGGGGCTCCTCCAGCAGCAGCCGCAGGCCGCCGGGCAGACGCACCTCCGTACCCGCGGGCCCGCCCGGACGCGCGTGCGTGGTGCCCCGCCCGTCGGGATCGCGCAGCTCGACCGCCCAGCGGCCGTCGTCCCCGCACGTGGAGAAGTGCACCACCACGCGCTTGGGCCCGATCCGGCCGTCCACCGCGGCCGGCAGCGTCTCGGACGTGTTGACGACCAGCACGTCCCCGGCCCGCAGCAGCCCCGGCAGCTCACGGAAGGAGTGATGGCCCACCTCCGTGCCCCGGGACACCAGCAGCCGTACGGAGTCCCGGTCCAGCCCCGGCCCCCGCTGCTCGGCCGGCACCCGCGCCGACAGCTCCGACGGCACCCGCACCATGAGCCTCACCGCCGGCCTCCCACCAGCTCGGACGCCGCGTACCGCCCGCCGGGCGGCCGCTCGTCCAGCAACCGCAGGAACCCCGGCACCACCGCGTCCGGCTCCGGGCGCGGCTCGCCGTCGTCCGGTACGGCCGCCGCGTACAGGTCCGTGGCCATGTCCCCTGGGTCCACCGCCCACACCCGCAACCCCGGCTCCTCGACGCCGAGCACCGCCGCCAGCTGGTCCAGCGCCGCCTTCGACGCCCCGTACCCGCCCCAGGTCCCGTACGCCTCCACGGCCGCGTCCGAGCTGACCGTGACCACCGCGCCCGCCGTGGACGCCCGCAGCAGCGGCAGCGCCTCCTGGACGAGCGCCAGCGCGGCGACCACGTTCACCTCCAGCGCCCGCCGCAGCCCCTCGAGCGGCAGCGCGTCCAGCCGGACCAGCGGCTCGGCCCCCAGCGCGCTGGCGTTGCTCACCAGCAGATCGACGCCGCCCAGCCGCCGGGCCGCCCCGACCAGCGCCGCCCGGTGCTCCGCGAGCGTCACGTCCCCCGGCACCGCCGTCACGCGCGTGCCGTGCCGCCGAAGCGCGGCCGCCGTCCGCTCCAGCGCCCCGGCCGTCCGCGCGTCCAGGACCAGATCCCAGCCCCGCCCGGCCAGGCCCTCGGCGAGCGCCCGCCCCAGCCCCTTCGACGCCCCTGTGATGATCGCTACCGCCATGGCAACCGTCCCCTCGTCCCTGCGACCGCCGTGGACCCGGCGGTGCCCTCACGCTAGGAACCGGCCCGCCCCGGCCGCCTCGGACGCGAGCCGCAACCGGCGGGGCCGTTCGCCCTACGCCCCGGGCACGGGGGACCGAAGACCTACGCCGGGTCCTAGGTCCGCCGCCCCGGCCCACCGCCGCCGCCGGTCCGATCCGCGTGTCGCACCCCGCCGGTACCGTGAGGGACATGACACAAGGCCCCCGGTCCGGCCTCGCCGCCGTGAGCTCCGCGCTGCTGGCCATGAGCAGGCACCTGGAGGTGCGCGACGTCCTGAAGACGATCGTCGCCTCGGCCCGCGAACTGCTCGACGCGCAGTACGCCGCGCTCGGCGTCCCGGACGACCACGGCGGCTTCGCCCAGTTCGTGGTCGACGGCGTCAGCGACGAGCAGTGGAAGGCCATCGGCCCGCTGCCGCGGCAGCACGGCATCCTCGCCGCCATGCTCCAGGAGGCCGAGGTCGAGCGCCTCGCGGACGTCCGCAAGGACCCCCGCTTCGAGGGCTGGCCCTCCGCCCACCCCGACATGTCCGACTTCCTCGGCCTGCCGATCCGCGACGGCGAGGAGGTCATCGGCGCGCTCTTCCTCGCCAACAAGAACTGCCCGAAGGAGTACGGCGGCTGCGGCTTCACCGCCGACGACGAGGAACTGCTCGCCATCCTCGCCCAGCACGCGGCGATCGCCCTCACCAACGCCCGCCTCTACGAGCGCAGCCGCGAGCTGACCATCGCCGAGGAGCGCTCCCGGCTCGCCCACGAGCTGCACGACGCCGTCAGCCAGAAGCTGTTCTCCCTGCGGCTGACCGCCCAGGCCGCCACCGCCCTGATCGACCGCGACCCGGCCCGCGCGAAGGGCGAACTGCACCAGGTCGCCGCCCTCGCCGCCGAGGCCGCCGACGAGCTGCGCGCAGCGGTCGTCGAGCTGCGCCCCGCGGCCCTCGACGAGGACGGCCTCGTCGCCACCCTGCGCACCCAGATCCAGGTCCTCGACCGCGCCCACAGCGCGCGCGTGACCTTCACCGGCCGCGGGGTGAAGGCCCTGCCCGCCGCCCAGGAGGAGGCCCTGCTGCGCGTCGCCCAGGAGGCCCTGCACAACGCCCTGCGGCACTCCGGCGCCGAGCACGTCGACGTGACGCTCGACCGGCGCGGCGCCGGAGCCGCGCTGCGCGTCACCGACGACGGCGGCGGCTTCGACCCGAGGACGGTGCGCCGCGCCGGGCGCCATCTGGGCCTGGTCTCCATGCGGGACCGGGCGAGCGGGGTCGGCGGCACGCTGACCGTGGAGTCGGCGCCCGGCAAGGGCACCACGATCGAGATGGAGGTCCCCGGTGGCTGACGCAATCAGGGTGCTGCTCGTCGACGACCACCAGGTCGTCCGCCGGGGACTGCGCACGTTCCTGGAGATCCAGGACGACATCGAGGTCGTGGGGGAGGCCGCCGACGGCGCCGAGGGCGTGGACCGCGCCGAGGAGCTGAGGCCGGACGTCGTCCTCATGGACGTCAAGATGCCGGGCATGGACGGCGTCGACGCCCTGCGCCGGCTGCGCGAGCTCGACAACCCCGCGCGTGTGCTGATCGTCACCAGCTTCACCGAGCAGCGCACGGTGATCCCGGCGCTGCGCGCGGGCGCGGCCGGATACGTCTACAAGGACATCGACCCGGAGGCGCTCGCCGGGGCCATCCGCTCGGTCCACGCCGGCCACGTCCTCCTCCAGCCGGAGGTCGCCGGCGCCCTGCTCTCCCAGGAGGAGAACGGCGGGGGACAGGGCCGGGCGGGGTCGCTGACCGAACGGGAGCGCGAGGTCCTCGGCCTGATCGCGGACGGCCGGTCGAACCGCGAGATAGCACGGGCGCTGGTGCTGTCGGAGAAGACCGTCAAGACGCACGTCTCCAACATCCTCATGAAACTGGACCTCTCCGACCGCACGCAGGCCGCCCTGTGGGCCGTACGCCATGGCGTGACCGGCTGAAACGCTCTGCGCAAGGGGTCACGGAGGGCGAACCGGAAGGTTCCCGTCCGGGCTGAGATTCATACCGTCGTGGGAATGTCCCCCGGATGGCCGCATCCTTCCCGGACCTCCGGCGTTCTCCAGTGCGTGCTGCGGCGACTGCCGCGGCGATCGCTAGGAGGGCTTGAAAGTGAAGAACCTGAAGAAGGCAGCGGCCGTGACGATGGTGGCGGGTGGCCTGCTGGCCGCCGGTACCGGAATGGCCTCCGCCACCGACGCGCACGCCGACGGCAAGGCCGTGGGCTCCCCGGGCATCGTCTCGGGCAACCTGATCCAGGCCCCGATCCACATCCCGGCGAACGTCTCCGGCAACAGCGTGAACGTCATCGGCGTCCTGAACCCGGCCTTCGGCAACCTGGCCGTCAACAAGTGACGCCTCGCCCAACCAGGCAGTGACCTCAGGCCTCCCGGGCGCCTCCCCGGGAGGCCGATCGGTAGGCGCTGTTCCACGGGCAGGGTCCTTCACACCGCTGACGTGAGAGGACCCTCGCCCGTACCCACCTGCTCGGGCCTCAGCGGGCCTCGCGCTGCTCCACGGCCGCGTTGTACGCCGCCACCTGCGCCCGCCGGGCCACCCGCTCGACGGGCCTCAGCGCCTCCGCCCGCGCCCGCATCTCGGCCGAGCTGACGGCGCCCCCGTGCCCGTTCTCCTGCGCCAGCGAGATCAGCAGACCCACCCGCCGGGCCAGCTCCAGCACCCGGACCGCCCGCGGCGGATACCCCGGCGCCAGTACCTCCTGTCCCCGCTCGGACCGGGCCCGGTACGCGTCGATCGCCGCCTCGGCCACCGGTCCCGACGCGGCCACGTCCAGCTTCGCCAGCACCTCGGTCGCGTCCCGCAGGCCCTCCGCCAGCTCCCGCTCGGCCTCGCCCAGCGACGGCACATCGGCGGGCGGCGCCTCCCGCACCGGCAGCACATGCCAGACGACGTCCACATGGACATCACCCTCGGGCCCGGCCTCGTACACCTCCGGCACCAGCCCGAAGGCCGCCCCGTGGCAGACCACCGCCTCCTCCGCCTCCAGGGCACGCGCGTTGAACTCGGGCGGCCCGCTCAGCCCCAGCGGATGCCCCGGCGCGGGCAGCGCCACCCGCAGTCCGGAGACCCCGAGCCGCCGCAGCCGCCCGAGGGCCAGCGTCAGCCCGACGGGCGCCGACTCGCCGGGCAGCCCCTCCACCCGGTGCACGGCGTCGTCCCCGACGATCTGGAGCACAGCGTCATCTGGTGAGACAAGTCCGGCCAAAAGGGCATTACCCCAAGCGGCGAGGCGTCCTGAGCGCGGTTCCGAAAGCATGCCACCACCCTAAGGACCGGACCGATGGAAGGATGGGCCGGACCGGTGGCGTAGATTTCCTTGAGGGGCTGCGCCTGCGGGCGCACGCGACCACCGAGACGCCGAGACCGGTCACAGCAAGGGGAGACAACGCGCTCATGAGCGATGTTCTGGAGCTTCAGGACGTAACCGTGGTCCGTGAGGGCCGGGCTCTCGTGGATCAGGTCTCCTGGTCGGTCAAGGAGGGCGAGCGCTGGGTCATCCTCGGCCCGAACGGCGCCGGCAAGACCACCCTCCTGAACGTCGCGTCCAGCTACCTCTACCCGACCAAGGGCACCGCCACGATCCTCGGCGAGACCCTCGGCAGGCCGGGCACCGACGTCTTCGAGCTGCGTCCCCGCATCGGCGTCGCGGGTATCGCCCTGGCCGACAAGCTCCCCAAGCGCCAGACCGTCCTCCAGACCGTCCTCACGGCCGCCTACGGCATCACCGCCACCTGGAACGAGGACTACGAGGAGATCGACGAGCAGCGGGCCCGCGCCTTCCTCGACCGCCTCGGCATGACCGAGTTCACCGACCGGAAGTTCGGCACTCTCTCCGAGGGCGAGCGCAAGCGGACCCTCATCGCCCGCGCCCTCATGGCCGACCCCGAGCTGCTCCTCCTCGACGAGCCCGCGGCCGGCCTGGACCTCGGCGGCCGCGAGGACCTCGTCCGCCGCCTCGGCCGCCTCGCCCGCGACCCGATCGCCCCGTCGATGCTCATGGTCACCCACCACGTCGAGGAGATCCCCCCGGGCTTCACCCACGTCCTGATGATCCGTCAGGGCAAGGTCCTCGCCGCGGGCCCCATGGAGCTCGAACTCACCTCCCGAAACCTCTCCCTCTGCTTCGGCCTCCCGCTCGTCGTCGAACAGGTCGGCGACCGCTGGACGGCCCAGGGCCTTCCGCTGTCCTGATCCCGTCCGCACGACCGGCGCCCTGTCCGCGGCAGGGCCCCCGGGCCTACCATGACCATGTGGAAATCGACGCGTGGGTTTGGTGGTTGATCGGCGCGGCAGCGCTCGGCATCGGGCTCGTCATCACCGCGATGCCCGAACTCGGCATGCTGGCGGTGGGCGCCGTCGCGGCCGCCCTGGTGGCCGGTTTCCTCGGCGGTGACGCCGTCGCCCAGGTCGTGGCCTTCGTCATCGTCTCCACCGCCCTCATCGCCGTCGTGCGGCCCATCGCCAACAGACACCGCGCCCAGCGACCCCAACTCGCCACCGGCATCGACGCGTTGAAAGGCAAGCAGGCAGTCGTACTGGAGCGCGTCGACGCCTCCGGCGGGCGGATAAAGCTCGCAGGCGAGGTCTGGTCCGCCCGCGCGCTCGACACCGGCCGGACCTACGAAGTGGGCCAGGAAGTGGACGTCGTGGACATCGAGGGGGCCACGGCCATCGTCATGTGACCTCGTACGACGCAAGTGACGCGAAGCCCTCACGAGTCACGCGACGGTCTGTCAGACTCGTCACCAAGATCTTCAACAAACCTAAGATCTTCCGAAGTTGGCGCAGTTGCCGCAGTGGAGAAGGGGTACGGGGAAACGACGATGGAACCGGTCATCATCGTCCTGGTCATTCTGGTGGTGTTGGTCTTCATCGCCCTGATCAAGACGATCCAGGTCATCCCGCAGGCGAGCGCGGCCATCGTCGAGCGCTTCGGCCGTTACACGCGGACACTGAACGCGGGCCTCAACATCGTGGTCCCGTTCATCGACACCATCCGCAACCGCATCGACCTGCGCGAACAGGTCGTGCCGTTCCCGCCGCAGCCGGTGATCACCCAGGACAACCTGGTCGTGAACATCGACACCGTCATCTACTACCAGGTGACCGACGCCCGGGCCGCCACCTACGAGGTCGCCAGCTACATCCAGGCCATCGAGCAGCTCACCGTCACCACGCTCCGCAACATCATCGGCGGCATGGACCTGGAGCGCACCCTGACCTCCCGCGAGGAGATCAACGCGGCGCTGCGCGGCGTCCTCGACGAGGCCACCGGCAAGTGGGGCATCCGTGTCAACCGCGTCGAACTGAAGGCCATCGAACCGCCCACCTCCATCCAGGACTCGATGGAGAAGCAGATGCGCGCCGACCGTGACAAGCGCGCCGCGATCCTCACCGCCGAAGGTACGCGCCAGGCCGCCATCCTCACCGCCGAAGGTGAGAAGCAGTCCCAGATCCTGCGCGCCGAGGGTGAGGCCAAGGCGGCCGCCCTGCGCGCCGAGGGCGAGGCCCAGGCGGTCCGCACCGTCTTCGAGGCCATCCACGCCGGCGACCCCGACCAGAAGCTGCTCTCCTACCAGTACCTCCAGATGCTCCCGAAGATCGCCGAAGGCGACGCCAACAAGCTCTGGATCGTCCCCAGCGAGATCGGCGACGCCCTCAAGGGCCTGTCGGGCGCCATGGGCAACTTCGGCGGCCTGGGCGGCGGTTCGGGGGGCGGCGGATCGACGGGCATCCCCGGCCAGGCGACGGAACGCCGGGAGAAGCCGTCGATCGACTGAGGCGGTTTCCGCGGTACGACAAAGGGGCCCGGCTTCTCCAGGAAGCCGGGCCCCTGTGCCGCCCAGGGCACGGGGAGCCGCGTGACCAGCCGCGGACCAACGGCGGCCGACGAACAATCAAGGCCCCGACGGCGATCGGCTACGCCGCGTCCATCCCCAGCCAATCCGGCAGCGCCGCGAACTCGTCGCCCCCCAGCGAGAGCAACATCGCATCAGCGGGAGTGGGCTCGAACGGCTCCCGGAGCAACGGCATCCCCGCCTGCTCGGGCGTCCGGTCGGCCTTGCGGTGATTGTCCTCCGCACACGAGGCGACCGTGTTCAGCCACGTGTCCTGCCCCCCGTGCGACCGCGGCACCACGTGGTCCACGGTCGTCGCCCTGCGGCCGCAGTACGCGCACCGGTGCCGGTCCCTGACCAGCACACCCCGCCTCGACCACGGCGCACGTCTTCGGAACGGCACCCTCACGTACCGGCAGAGCCTGATCACCCGCGGCGCCGGTATGTCCACCGCGGCTCCGCGCATGCGCAGTTCGGGGTGGGCCTGCTCGACGACGGCCTTGTCCTGGAGCACCAGCACGACGGCTCGGTTCAACGTCACCGTCGACAGCGGCTCGAAGCTCGCGTTCAGTACCAGCGTCTCCCGCATTGCAGCCCACCTCCCGTGCACACCTGCCCACCCCCTGGCGGGCTGGGATCAACTCTGGCCGGGCACGCCGAGATGGACAACGAAATAAAAAGTGCCCGCCCCCGATCACTTCCATGACCGGGGGCGGGCAAACGTTCCATGAACGTCAGGATTGGGCGGGCACCTCGTACTCGGCGATCAGGTGCGCACGCGCGAGCGTGTGGAACCGCAGGTTGAACCCGACGACGGCCGGGCTGGCGTTGGCGTCCGGACCGAGCTTCTCCTGGTCCACGGCGTACACCGTGAACACATACCGGTGCGGCCCGTCCCCGGGCGGCGGCGCGGCCCCACCGAAGTCCTTCGACCCGTAGTCGTTCCGCGTGTGCACGGCACCTTCCGGCAGCCCGTCGAACGCGCCGCCGCCCGCACCCGCCGGCAGCTCGGTCACCGACGCCGGGATGTCGAAGAGCACCCAGTGCCAGAACCCGCTCCCCGTGGGGGCGTCCGGGTCGTAGCAGGTCACGGCGAAGCTCTTGGTGCCCTCCGGGAAGCCCTCCCAGCGCAGCTGCGGCGACGTGTTGCCCGCCGCCTGGACCTGGGCGTCCTTCAGGGTCCCGCCGTCCTGGACGTCCTCACTCGTGACCGTGAAGGACGGCACGGGCGGATGGAAGTCGTGGGGGAGCGGCCGCCGCTTGAGCTCGGACACTTCGATACCTCCTGACGAAACAGTGGAATCAGCAGTTCCGAGCCTAGAACCAGTTGCGCTTGCTGCCGACCTCGGACAGCCACTGGTTGAGGTACGCCGCCCAGTCGGTCCCGTGGAAGTCGTTCAGACCCACCTGGAAGGACCGGAAGGTGTCGCTGCCCTCGCTGAACAGCCCCGGCTTCTTGTCCATCTCCAGGATGACGTCCATCGCGTTCGAATCCGCGACGAAGCTCAGCTCGACCTGGTGGAGACCGCGGTACTGCTGCGGCGGGAAGAACTCGATCTCCTGGTAGAAGGGCAGCTTCTGCCGCGTACCGCGGATGTGGCCGCGCTCCATGTCCGCGTTCTTGAAGCGGAAACCAAGCTGGATGAACGCGTCCAGGATCGCCTTCTGCGCGGGCAGCGGGTGCACGTTGACCGGGTCCAGGTCGCTGGAGTCCACGGCCCGCGCGATCGCCAGCTCCGTCGACACACCGATGTTCATGCCGCGCAGCGCCTGCCCGTCGATCATCGTGATCGGCGTCTCCCACGGGATCTCCAGCCCGAACGGCACCGCGTGCACCGCACCGGCCTGCAGCTCGAACGCCCCGCCCAGCCGCACCTTCGCGAACTCGATGTCCTGCTTGTGCTCCGAGTCCTGCGTCTCGACCTCGACCCGCGCCTGCAGGCCGACGGCCAGACCCTCGATGTCCTGGTTCACGGACCCGCCCTGAATCCGCACCTCACCCTGGACGACACCGCCCGGGACGACGTTGACCTCGGTCAGCACCGTCTCGACCGAAGCACCGCCGGCCCCCAGGCTCGCGAGCAGCTTCTTGAACGCCATGACTCTCCTCAACTCAGAGTGGATCCCTGATCCCTACAAACGCGATCCGGCCGTGGCCGGTTCCGCGATCCCACCCTGACAAGGCGTGCGCTCCCTGACCACCCCGTGGCGACCACGCCGTCTCCACTACGCTCGGACGGCATGATCGTGAGCCCCGACCGTACGCCCCCGCCGCGCTCCCGCACCGACCGGCCCGCCCCGCACGGGGCCCGGCGGCCCGTATGAACGTCGAAGACCTGGCCCACCCCGCCGAGGAAGTCGCCCCGCGGCTGCTCGGTGCCGTCCTCACCCACAAGAGCGCGGAGGGCACCGTCAGCATCGCCATCACGGAGACCGAGGCGTATTCCGGCGCGGCGGACCCCGCCTCCCACGCCTACCGGGGCAGGACACCCCGCAACGCCGTCATGTTCGGCCCGGCGGGACACCTGTACGTGTACCGGTCCCACGGTCTCCACTGGTGCGCGAACGTCGTCACGGGCACCGACGGCATCGCCTCGGCCGTCCTCATCCGCGCCGGGCGTGTCATCGAGGGGGAGGAGCTGGCCCGCGAGCGGCGAGGCCCGAAGGTGGAGGACGCACGTCTCGCCCGGGGCCCCGGCAACTTCTGCCAGGCGCTCGGCATCACCGCGGCGCACGACGGCGCGGACCTCCTGACGGGCACCACGGTCACCCTGTCCTGGGGAGACACGGTGCCCGACGACCTCGTCCGGGTAGGCCCCCGGGTCGGCGTGAGCAAGGCCCACGACTGGCAGCACCGCTTCTACGTGGCCGGCGACCCGACGGTCTCCGCGTACCGGCTGAGCCCGAGGGCCAAGCCGCCCACCAGCCCGAGTTGACGCGGCTTGGCGGGACGCGTAACGTGGCCCAAGCCGCTGAAGCGGGTACTGCGAAGTCAGCAGCCGTAGCGGCCAACCCACTACCTAGTACAACCCCTGAAACGGGGTCGATTCTGGCGTCCCCGTATGCCCGAATTCGATTCCGCGGAGCCCGATTATGAATCGGGCGGGGGAATCGGCTAACGTAGTGAATGTCGAAAGGCCGACAGGCGAAAGCCAGAAGCCCTCGGCAGTCCCGCCGGCAGGGAATCGGATCGAGAAAAAGATCTGATAGAGTCGGAAACGCAAGACCGAAGGGAAGCGCCCGGAGGAAAGCCCGAGAGGGTGAGTACGAAGGAAGCGTCCGTTCCTTGAGAACTC
>NZ_LLZN01000050.1 GCF_001509795.1 Streptomyces sp. NRRL WC-3605
ACCGGGGGCGGGTGGACGCCGGGGTGGGCGGGGGAGTGACGTCGGGTGCGGGCTCGTCCGGCCCGGTGGGCTCCTCCCGCCCAGTGGGCTCGTCCGGTGTCTCGGCCGTCTCCGCCGGAGCCTCGGTGCGTTCCGCCGATGCCGATGCCGATGCCGATGCCGATGCCGGTCGCGGTTCTGGCGCCGGTAGCGGTGCCGGCACCGGCGCGCGTTCCGGGGCATCGCTGGCCGGCTTCGCGCCCTGGGTGCGCGCCCGCTGACGGGCCGCCACCGCGAGGATCCACAGCCGGTGCAGCTCCAGCCTCTCCTCGGGGGTCGCCGCGCACAGCGCCGCGAACCGCTCCACGGGCGCGAAGTCGAGCGGGACGGCCTCACCGGCGCAGTAGCGGTGCAGCGTGGAGGTGTTCATCGCGAGACGGCGGGCGAGCTGACCGTAGCTGCGGTCGGTGCGTTCCTTGAGCCGTCTGAGCAGCGCCGCGAACTCCTGGACGTCGTCCCGCACTTCCGACACCGTTCCCCCGTGTCCTGTCCGTCCCGGGACGGCATCCCAGGCACTCCCTGTATGTGCACGTCACAGGGGCTGGGATGGTTCCACCGTCGCGGATCGGCGTCCGGCGCTTGCGGCCGCCCGCTGTGACGGCTGATGCTTCTGGTGCCGCACCGACCGGGCCGCGACGACCGAACGGCGTCGGGGGCGGCCTCTTCCGCGGTCGTCACGCACCGACTCATCCCACGGGGGGACACCCATGTCCAGGACCATCCGCACCGGCGTGCTCGCCGTGCTCGCCGTCGCGGGCCTCACCGCCGGCTCCGCGCTCACCGCCGCACCCGCCGGCGCCGCGCCCAAGAAGCCCGCGCCGAAGTTCCTCTCGGCGTCCCAGCTGCCGCCGCACCCCACCGGCTGGACCGCGGGACCGGTCTCCGACGGGGTGCCGGAGGAACTGGAGTTCTGCTTCGGCGAGGCGCTGCTCGCCTACGACATCCGCCACCGCGACTTCCGCACCGACCTGGAGACCAACGCCCAGCAGATCGTCGTCGTGGTCGGCGACAACGCCAAGGCGAAGGCCCTCGCCCAGCGGCTCGACCAGGAGGTCCGGCGCTGCGCGCTGCGCGCCGACGCCGACCCCGAGATCAAGGCCGAGTACCGCGCGTACGGCACCCTGCCGGTGGAGGAGGGGGCCCGGGTGCACGGGGTGCACACCCGGACGGCGTGGGGCGCGACGGACATCGACCTGACGTCGGTCGGCCGGGACGGCGGCACCGTCACCCTCGTCCGGTGGGGGCAGATGGGGGGCTTCGCGGACGCGCCGGTGAAGGCGTTCAAGAAGACGACCACCACCGCGGTCGACAAGCTGTACTGACCGCACGGCCGGCCCGTCACGGGGGCCGCCCTCCCGCACGGGGGTCGGGCGGGCGGCCCCGGCGGGCGCGGGCCGGCGTCCCGTTTCAGCCACTTTCCCAGGACGGGGGCGTCGGCGCCGAGGGGTCTCGGCCGCCGACGCCCCCGTCCACCCGTGTGTCCGCACCGGCTACGCCGTCTTCGGCAGGGACGGGTCGGCGTTCCGTGTGATCCCGCCCGGTTCCGCCGCCCTCGCGCCCCTCGGCGCGGCGGCCGCGCGCCGGGGCGCCGTACGGCCCTCTCCTGCCCGCACCGGAGGACGGCCCCGCCTCACGCCGCCGCAAACCCCGTCGCGTCCCGACCTGGACGTGCGGCGGGTGACGGTCGCGGCCCGGCCGTCCCGCCGGACGGCCGCCGTGCCGTCTTCGGCCCTTCACCCACCTGTGAGGACCGGCCGCCGATGGCCGAACACCTGGCCGTCGCCGAGGGGACATGACTGTTCGCCACCGGGACCGGGGAATGGTTCCCGTGAACGTGTTCGAGCCAGGAGGGGAACCGACATCGGCACGCAGGCGGGGGTCATGAAGAGGCAGGCACGGGGAGGCGGTCCCACGGCGTACGGGGCCTCCTCGGCGAAGACGGTGGAGGACGGGACCGCGGGCGCCGGGGAACACACGCGGACCTCCCAGCTCAGGCGCAGACTCGGCCGGGCCGACCTGCGGGCGGTACCGGAGGCGCGCAGGGCGCTGCGCGAACTGCTGCGGCAGTGCGGCTCGACCGGCGGCTCCGACACCGCCGAACTGCTCACCAGCGAACTCGTCACCAACGCTCTCGTGCACACCGACCGGGACGCGGTCCTGACCGCCACCGTGGGACCGCACGGACTGCGCGTGGAGGTACGGGACTTCACGTCCCGGCGCCCCAGGATGCGCGTACCGGACGCCGACACCGGTACGAGCGGCCGCGGCCTGCTGCTCGTCCAGTCCCTGGCGGACGCCTGGGGCGTGTGCGTGCACGGCGTGGGCAAGGTGGTGTGGTTCGAGCTCGGCGCGGACGTGTGACGCCCGGCGAGACGGGAAGGGGCGCGACCCGTGCCGTGGGTCGCGCCCCTTCCCGTGGTCAGGACCGGCTCAGCCGAACTGCTGCTCCAGGTCCTTGAGCTTGCGCTCCAGCGAGTCCAGCCGCGGCAGCGCCATCGTGTCGTCCTCCGCGGTCAGGTCCACGGTCACCGGCTCCGAACCGGTGCGTACAGGCTCAAGAGAAGGGCGCGTGCGCACGGGAAGCGGTTCCGGCGCCGATATGGCAGGCTCCGCGGTGACCTGGGAGGAGGCCGGCTCCAGGGCCTGCGGCTCGCCCTGCCGGCCGGTGCCGCGGCCGATGAACCCGCGGTGGCCGCGGCTGATGGCCTTGAGCTGGGCGCGCTCCATGCGCTCCTGCTCGCGGCGGCGCAGCCGGGCCGCATCCTTCTGCCGCTTGTCCTCGCGGACCTCGTCGACCGCCTCGTCCAGGCTGCGCACGTTCTCCAGCAGCATGAGCGACCACGCCCTGTACGTCTCGCGCGGGGCCCGCAGCCAGCGCACGATACGGATCTGCGGCAGCGGGCGGGGCACCAGACCCTGCTCGCGCAGCGCCGCCCGGCGGGTCTGCTTGAGGGCGCGGTCGAACAGCACGGCCGCCGACAGGGACATGCCGGCGAAGAAGTGCGGGGCGCCGGCGTGGCTCAGACCACGGGGCGCGTGGACCCAGTTGAACCAGGCCGCGGCACCCGCGAACGTCCACACGAGTATCCGGGAGCCGAGCGCCGCGTCACCGTGGCTGGCCTCGCGCACGGCGAGCACGGAGCAGAACATCGCCGCGCCGTCGAGACCGAACGGCACGAGGTACTGCCAGCCGTCGCTGAGGCCCAGGTTCTGCTCGCCGAAGCCGACCAGGCCCTTGAAGGAGAGCGCGGCGGCGACGGCGGCACAGCAGAAGAGCAGCACATAGGAGGCCGTGCCGTAGATGGCCTCCTTGCGCCTGCGGCGCTCCTCGCTGCGCTCCCAGGAGTCCTCGGCCGCGTGCTCCCCGGACCGCTTGCCGCGCGCGAGCACCGCCACCGCCGCCAGCATGCCCAGGAGCAGCACGGCGCCCGGAAGCAGCCAGTTCAGCGATATGTCGGTCAATCTCATCTGGGGTCCCTTGCATTGGGATAGGGCGTAACGCCCGCCATAGTGGCCCAATCCCGCTGGCCCTCAGGGGGTTTCGGGGCAAGAGGCCGCCAAGGAGGTGCAAGGGGATGCCCAGGGCGGCGTTCTGCTCGAACTGCCGCTTGAGGGGCGGGAGTTGAGTTCGAACAACACTACCCGTGCGGGTGGTTCCACGGAAAGTTCCCGCGCGAAGTGAGGGAGCTGTGAAGCGAGTGTGACCGACGCGGGGGTGCCGTCCGTCGGTGATCTTAAGGCACGCGGCGGTGGAACCGCTCCCGAGGGGGCGTCAGTTCCCCTTCGGGGGGCGGGAATCGGGCTCCGCGCGCCCGCTCAGGCCGTCGTCGCCAGGAGCTTGGCGAGGCGGTCGGCGTCACAGGTGCGCGGGCAGGTCGCACACGTGTCCTCGGGGCGCAGCGTGTAGAACATGCAGCAGCTCGCCCGGTCGCGGGTGGGCAGGGACTCGCCGTCCGGACCGGTCAGCTCACGGAAGGCGGCCGAGCCCACGTACGGCGTCGTCGCCCCCGGCAGCAGCAGCTCCAGCTCGTGGCGGGCCCGCTCCTGCTCGCCGTCCCCGAACAGGTGCGCCACGTACCACAGGCCCTCGACCACCTCGTCCGTCGCCATGCCCCACAGGGCGCGCCCGCGCCGCCGCATCCGGGGGCCGAAGCCGCCGAGGACCGGCTCCAGGTGCTCGGCGACAGCCGCGCGCACCTCGGCCCGCAGGGCCTCCTCGTCGGGGACCACGCGCGCGCCGGGCAGGCCGGCCGCCGGGTCGCCGGGCAGGCAGGCGAAGGAGGCGGGGCGCGCCGCCAGGCGGCCCAGGGGCGCGCCGGGGTCGGTGCGGTCGTACGAGACATGCGTCACGGGGAAGCGCGGGACGCGGCGCAGCAGGAACCACGGCACGGTGATCAGCAGGCACGCCGGCCAGGCGTAGCGGTGCAGCCCGAAGCTGGCGACGACGTCCGGGCGGGCGGACTGCCCGTAGTCCCTCAGCACCTGGGCGTCGTCCCAGGCGAGGAACGCGTCGAGCCCGGCGCCGCCCTCCGCCAGCGCGCTCGCGGTGACCCAGCCGCCGTGCCGGGGCAGCGCCGCGTCGGTGACGGGCTGGGTGATGTCGAGCCCCGGGAGGACCTCGGCGAGACGGGCGTAGGCGTGCGCGAGGGCTGAGGAGGGCACGGGCATCGGAGCCGCCAATCCGCGAGGCATTGAAGGTAAGGCTTACCTTACCCCTAGCTCGGTGAGGTTTGAACTGTCGCGTTCTCCGCCTAAGGTGCTTGACGGGTGAGTAACAAGCCGCCGTAATACCCCACGTACCGACCGTCCCGGAGGAGGACCCGTGAAGCAGGGCGCGCGAAGCTCCGCGACGACGGGGACCCCGGGGACGCCGCACGTCCAGGAGGCCGCGGCGGCCGCGCCGGAACCCCGTGTCCCGGCACAGGGCACGCCGTCCGCCGCCGTGCGCGGCGAGCACACCCACAGCGAGCGGCCCATCCCCGCCCCGCGCCCGGTCGTGCAGCGCGCCTCCGTGCGGGGGCAGATCCTCGACGCCCTGCGCACCGCGCTCGTCACCGGTGAGCTGGCGCCCGGCGCCGTCTACTCGGCCCCCGCCCTCGGCGAACGCTTCGGCGTCTCGGCGACCCCGGTGCGGGAAGCCATGCAGCAGCTCGCCCTTGAAGGCGCCGTCGAGGTGGTGCCCAACCGCGGTTTCCGGGTCGTCGAACGCGGCGCCCGGGACCTGGCCGACCTCGCCGAGGTCCGGGCGCTCGTCGAAGTCCCCGTCATGCTCCGGCTCGCCCGCGCCGTCCCCGCCGAACGCTGGGCCGAGATGCGCCCGCTGGCCGAGGCGACCGTCCGCGCGGCGGCCACCGGATGCCGGGCCACCTACGCGGAGTCCGACCGCACCTTCCACCGAGCCGTGCTGTCCCTCGCGGGCAACGCCCAGCTCGTGCGCATCGCCGACGACCTGCACCGCCGCGCCCAGTGGCCGCTGACCGGCCCGTCCCGCCCGCAGGGCCGCGGCCACGCCGACCTGTTGGCCGACGCAGCCGAGCACACCGCCCTCCTCGACGCCCTGATCGCCCGCGACCTGGAGGTCGTGCGGGCCCTGGTCGACGAGCACTTCACCGGCGCCCGCTGAGAACGCCCCTCACGCCCCCGGGCAGGGCGCCCTCAAGCCCCCTCAGGTCGTCGCCGCCGGTGGCAACGGGGCCAGTTGGTCCGCCAGCCAGGTGGGGACTCCGCCGAGGAGGCGGAACAGGCGGCGGGCCTCCTCGCGGAGGCGGGACGCCTCCGGTTCGGTCTCCGTGTCGGCCAGGGACGCCAGGGCCGGGGCGGTGCCGACCAGATAGCCCAGTTCCTCGCGGATGCGCAGGGATTCGGCGAAGCCGTGCCGTGCCTCGGCCAGTTCCCCGTCGCGCAGCGCCAGCCCGGCCAGATGCCGCCAGGTGAACGACAGCAGCAGCGGGTCGGCGTGCGCCGTGGCGCCCGCGTGCGCCCGGCGGTAGGCCGCGCGGGCCGCCTGCGGCGAGCGCGCCAGGTTCTCCGCGAGGAGGCCGCGGCGGAAGTCCAGCAGGGCCCGGCCCGGCGCCCCCGGCGCGATCAGGGCCGCCGCCCGGCCCAGCGCCGCCCGCGCCTCGTCGGCCCGGTCGCGCACGGAGTGCAGCGTCGCCGCGTACGCGAGCTGCCCCCGTTCACAAGCGGCCGCGCCGCGTTCGTCGTCGGTGTGGGCCAGCGCCTCGGCCGTACGGAGCGCGTCCTCGGCCTCCTCCCAGCCCCGCTCGGTGTACAGGCACCGTTCCACCAGCAGGGCCGCGCGCTGGAGCGCGGCCGGTGCGGTGACCGGCTGGAGCAGGGCCGCCGCGTCCGCCCAGCACGCGCGCGAGCGCAGCCGCCATACCGCGGTCTGGAGTGGATCGTCGCCGGCGGTCGTTCCGTTACCAGACATGGCGGTATACGCCACCTCGCCCTCCCCGAGCACGCCATCGAGCTGTTGAGTGGTGGCGGCATCTCAGCACGAATCATCGCGCCCGGCCAAGAGGGTGGGTGAAGGATTTCACAAAGTCGTGGGACACGAGCGGCACTTGGTGCCACCCCGTGCGCCCCCGCGCCGGGTTCAGCTCATCCGCAACGCCAGGAAGAAATCGAGCTTGTCCTCCAGCCGGGACAGGTCCCGGCCCGTCAACTGCTCGATCCTGCCCACGCGGTAGCGCAGCGTGTTGACGTGCAGGTGCAGCCGGGTCGCGCACCGCGTCCAGGAGCCGTCGCAGTCGAGGAACGCCTCCAGCGTCGGGATCAGCTCCGCGCGGTGCCGGCGGTCGTAGTCCCGCAGCGGGTCCAGCAGCCGGGCCGTGAACGCCCGCCGGACGTCGTCGGGCACGAACGGCAGCAGCAGGACGTGCGAGGCGAGCTCCTGATGCCCTGCCGCGCACACCCGCCCCACCCTGGCCGCCGCGACCCGGCGCGCGTGCCGGGCCTCCTCCAGGGCGCCGCGCAGCCCCTCCGCCGAGTGCACCGCCGCGCTCACCCCGAGCGTGATCCGGCCGTCGTCGCCGAGCCCCGCCGACAGGGGCTCGGCCACCGCGTCCAGCAGCGCGTCCGCGAGGACGCCGGCCTCCGAGCCGTCGTGCTCGGCGGAGACCGCGGGCAGCGGCACCAGCGCGATCGCCTCCTCGCCCGTGTGCGCCACCGCGATGCGGTCCGACGGCTCGGGGCCGGTCGCGCGGGGATCCACCAGGATCTCCTCCAGCAGGGCCTGCGCGGCCGGACCGGGCTCGATGGCGCCGTCCGCCCACTCGACCCGGGCGACCACCACCTGCCAGTGCGGGGCCGCCCCGAGGCCGGGCAACAGCACCGGGGCCGCCACCCGCAGCCGGGCGGCGATCTCGGCGGGCGCCGCGCCCGTCTGGACCAGTTCCAGGACCTCCTGCGCGAGCCGGCGCCGTACCGTGCGGGCGGCGTCCCGGCGGTCGCGCTCCACCGCGATCAGCTGGGTGACGCCCTGCAGCAGGTCCAGCCGCTCCGCGGGCCAGTCGCCGGCGTCCGCCTCCACGGCCAGCAGCCACTCGGACAGCACCGTCTCGCGGATGTCCCCGGCCGGGCGCCCGCCGCCGCGGACCGGGAAGAGCGAGTACACCGTCGTCCCCAGCGTCACCCGGTGCGGGCCGCGGCGGCCCGAGCGGGCGGCCGCCAGATGCCCGGCCGCCAGCCGTGCGCACAGGTCGGGGGGCAGCGCAGGACCCGCCGCCTTGGAACCGGCGATCAGCCGTCCCGCGGGCGACAGCACCCAGGCCCGCAGGTCCAGGTCGGAGCCGAGCAGGTCCAGGACCACGTCCGGGCCGCCGCCCGCCGGGCCCGACGTCATCAGCCGGCGGTGCCGGTCGACCACGGCCGCCAGGTCCCCGGCCCGCTCGCCGCTGACCTGCCGGACGACATGCTCGGTGACCGTAGCGAACGCCACCGACTCGTGCACGGCGAACAGCGGCAGCCGGTGCCGGGCACACGCCACCACCAGATCCTCGGGGATGTCGCCGAGCTCGGCCTCACCGGCCGCCAGGGCCGCCACACCGGCCTGCACGAGGATGCGCACGAAAGGATCGGAGTCCGCGGCGTCCCGGCGCCACGCCAGCCCGGTGAGCACCAGCTCGCCGCCGGAGAGATAGCGGCTGGGGTCCCTCAGATCCGTGGTCATCACACCGCGCACCGTGCGGTCGAGCTCGTCCTCGCCGCCGAGCAGCTTCAGGCCCAGCGCATCAGTGTCCAGCAGTGCGCGCAGCCGCATTCTCGTCGCCGCCGTTCCTTGTCTCGAAAACTACGATGGATCATGAGGGGTCCGTGGCAGGCCCGGTCACGGGCGGCGAGCGGCCCCCCACGGGCGGCGCGCTCGTCGTCTTTCGGACGGTGTCCCAGGTCACAGAGCCGTGCCGGATGTTTCCCCGGGAAAGCAGGGAGGTTACGGGTGTCCTCCGTTCATACGAATCTACAAGATGCCCGCCGTGGCCAGCCAACTCCTTCATGGTTTCCGTGACTGACCCCGCTGGAGCACGGGCCTGTGTACTGAGGCCATTCCGCGTGAACAGCACATGAACGAGCCGGGACCGCCGCACCCGATCTGGCTCGATCCGTTCGACCCACGAGACGAAGAAGAGAGCCGGTCATGGACTTCCTTCGCCCCGCCAGCTGGGAGGAGGCGCTCGCCGCGAAGGCCGAGCACCCCACCGCTGTGCCGATTGCGGGCGGCACCGATGTGATGGTCGAGATCAACTTCGACCACCGCCGGCCCGAGTACCTCCTCGACCTGAACCGGATCGAGGACCTCTCCGCGTGGGAGGTCGGTGAGGACAGCGTGCGGCTCGGCGCCTCGGTGCCGTACACCAGGATCATGGAGGACCTGCGGGCAGAGCTGCCGGGCCTCGCCCTGGCCTCGCACACCGTCGCCTCCCCGCAGATCCGCAACCGCGGCGGCGTCGGCGGCAACCTCGGCACCGCGTCCCCGGCCGGTGACGCCCACCCCGCCCTCCTCGCCGCCGGCGCCGAGGTCGAGGCCGAGTCGGTGCGCGGCAGCCGCCGTATCCCGATCGACGACTTCTACACCGGCGTGAAGCGCAACGCGCTCGCGCCCGACGAGCTGATCCGCGCCGTGCACATCAAGAAGGCGGACGGGCCCCAGCAGTACTCGAAGGTCGGCACCCGCAACGCCATGGTCATCGCGGTGTGCGCCTTCGGCCTCGCCCTGCACCCCGAGACCCGGACCGTGCGCACCGGCATCGGCTCCGCCGCGCCGACGCCCGTCCGGGCGAAGGCCGCCGAGGAGTTCCTGAACGCCGCGCTGGAGGAGGGCGGCTTCTGGGACAACGGCAAGATCATCACCCCGTCGGTCGCCAAGCAGTTCGCGGACCTGTGCGCCGCCGCCTGCAACCCGATCGACGACGTCCGCGGCACCGCGAGCTACCGCCGGCACGCGGTCGGCGTCATGGCCCGCCGCACCCTGACCTGGACCTGGGAGTCCTACCGCCGCGCCGACGGCACGACCGATCAGGAAGGGAGTGTCGCCTGATGCGCGTCAACTTCACCGTCAACGGACGCCCGCAGGAAGCCGACGACGTGTGGGAGGGCGAGTCCCTGCTCTACGTCCTGCGCGAGCGGCTCGGCCTGCCCGGCTCCAAGAACGCCTGCGAGCAGGGCGAGTGCGGCTCCTGCACGGTCCGCCTGGACGGCGTCCCGGTGTGCTCGTGCCTCGTCGCGGCCGGACAGGTCGAGGGCCGTGACGTCGTCACCGTCGAGGGCCTCGCGGACCACGCCCGGCAGCGGTCCTGCGGCGGCTCCTCGGGCAACTCGCTGGACGAGGCGAAGGCCTGGCAGGCCAAGGGCACCGACTCGCAGACCGGCGAGGGCACCGAACTCGCCCCGATCCAGCAGGCCTTCATCGACGCCGGCGCCGTCCAGTGCGGCTTCTGCACCCCCGGACTGCTCGTCGCCGCCGACGAGATGCTGGAGCGCAACCCCAACCCGACCGACGCGGACATCCGCGAGGCCCTCTCGGGCAACCTGTGCCGGTGCACCGGCTACGAGAAGATCATGGACGCGGTCCGCCTCGCGGCCGCCCGGCAGGGAGAGGCGGTCTGACGATGGCGTCCCCCAGCGGAACCCCCACGAAGATCACCCAGGGCGCGCAGACCAAGGGCGGCATCGGCGAGTCCACGCTCCGCCCCGACGGCACCCTCAAGGTCACCGGCGAGTTCGCGTACTCGTCCGACATGTGGCACGAGGACATGCTCTGGGGCCAGATCCTGCGCTCCACCGTCGCGCATGCCGAGATCGTGTCCATCGACACCGCCGAGGCCCTGGCCACCCCGGGCGTGTACGCCGTCCTGACCTACGACGACCTGCCGACGGAGGTGCGCAACTACGGCCTGGAGATCCAGGACACCCCGGTCCTCGCCCACGGCAAGGTCCGCCATCACGGCGAGCCCGTCGCCCTCGTGGCCGCCGACCACCCGGAGACCGCGCGGCGCGCAGCCGCCAAGATCAAGGTCGAGTACCGGGACCTGCCCGTCATCACCGACGAGGCGTCCGCGACCGCCCCCGACGCGATCCTCGTCCACGAGAACCGCGACGACCACCACGCCGGGCACGTGCCGCACCCGAACATCGTGCACCGGCAGCCGATCGTCCGCGGCGACGCGGCCCGCGCCGCCGGACGGGCCGACGTGATCGTCACCGGCGAGTACACCTTCGGCATGCAGGACCAGGCGTTCCTCGGCCCCGAGTCCGGCCTCGCCGTGCCCGAGGAGGACGGCGGCGTCCACCTCTACATCGCGACCCAGTGGCTGCACAGCGACCTGCGCCAGATCGCGCCCGTCCTCGGCCTGCCCGAGAGCAAGGTCCGGATGACGCTGTCCGGTGTGGGCGGGGCCTTCGGCGGCCGCGAGGACCTGTCCATGCAGATCCACGCCTGCCTGCTCGCGCTGCGCACCGGCAAGCCCGTCAAGATCGTCTACAACCGGTTCGAGTCCTTCTTCGGGCACGTCCACCGCCACCCCGCCAAGCTGTACTACGAGCACGGCGCGACCCGCGACGGCAGGCTGACCCACGTCAAGTGCCGGATCGTGCTCGACGGCGGCGCGTACGCCTCCGCCTCCCCGGCCGTCGTCGGCAACGCGTCCTCGCTGTCCATCGGCCCCTACGTCGTCGACGACGTCGACATCGAGGCCATCGCGCTCTACACCAACAACCCGCCCTGCGGCGCCATGCGCGGCTTCGGCGCGGTCCAGGCGTGCTTCGCCTACGAGGCGCAGATGGACAAGCTGGCCAAGGAACTCGGCCTGGACCCGGTGGAGTTCCGGCAGCGCAACGCCATGGAGCAGGGCACGATCATGCCGACGGGCCAGCCCGTCGACTCGCCGGCGCCGGTCGCCGAGCTGCTGCGCCGCGTCAAGGCCATGCCGCTGCCGCCGGAGCGCCAGTGGGAGTCCAGCGAGGGCGCCGACGTACGGCAGCTGCCCGGCGGCCTGTCCAACACCACGCACGGCGAGGGCGTCGTCCGGGGCATCGGCTACGCCGTCGGCATCAAGAACGTCGGCTTCTCCGAGGGCTTCGACGACTACTCGACGGCCAAGGTGCGCATGGAGGTCGTCGGCGGCGAGCCCGTCGCCACCGTGCACACGGCGATGGCGGAGGTCGGCCAGGGCGGCGTCACCGTCCACGCGCAGATCGCCCGCTCCGAGCTCGGCGTCGCCCAGGTGACGATCCACCCGGCGGACACCCAGGTCGGCTCGGCCGGCTCCACCTCGGCCTCCCGGCAGACGTACGTCACCGGCGGCGCCGTGAAGAACTCCTGCGAGCTGGTCCGCGAGAAGGTGCTGGAGATCGGGCGGCGCAAGTTCGGCTCGTACCACCCGGCCTGGGCCACCGCCGAACTCCTCCTGGAGGGCGGCAAGGTCGTCACCGACGGCGGCGAGGTCCTCGCCGACCTCGTGGACGTCCTGGAGGACGAGAGCGTCGAGGTCGAGGCCGAGTGGCGGCACCGCCCCACCGAGCCCTTCGACCTGCGCACCGGGCAGGGCAACGGCCACGTCCAGTACTCGTTCGCCGCGCACCGCGCCGTCGTCGAGGTCGACACCGAGCTCGGCCTGGTGAAGGTGATCGAGCTGGCCTGCGCCCAGGACGTCGGCAAGGCGCTCAACCCGCTGTCCGTCATCGGCCAGATCCAGGGCGGCACCACCCAGGGACTGGGTGTGGCCGTCATGGAGGAGATCATCGTCGACCCGAAGACGGCGAAGGTGCGCAACCCCTCCTTCACGGACTACCTGATCCCCACGATCCTCGACACGCCGACCATCCCCGTCGACGTGCTCGAACTCGCCGACGACCACGCGCCGTACGGGCTGCGCGGCGTCGGCGAGGCCCCCACCCTGTCGTCCACCCCGGCCGTCCTCGCGGCGATCCGGGACGCGACGGGGCTGGAGCTCGACCGCACGCCGGTCCGTCCGGAACACCTCACCGGCACCTGATCCTCCGGGGGCGAACCGGCTGTCTCCTGGGGGGATCCGTCCCCCCAGGACCACCCCACATGTTCGTCTCGGGCCGTCCCCCGGGTCGTGCACCTCCCCAAATCCCGTGCTCCACCGCCGCCGGCGGCCGCGGGTGCCCCTTTGAACCTTGGGAGCAGGCCCACATGACCCAGCAGTCCCTCAAGCCCACGGTCACCGCCGACGACGCGGGTGAAGGAACCCGCGTCCCGGCCGGCCGGTCGTGGCTCGACCGGTACTTCCACATATCCCACCGAGGATCCACGGTGGCGCGCGAGGTGCGCGGTGGCGTCACGACCTTCATGGCGATGGCGTACATCCTCCTGCTCAACCCCCTGATCCTGTCCGGCAAGGACGCGGCGGGGAACACCCTCGCGCAGCAGGCGCTCATCACCGCGACCGCGTTCGCCGCGGCCTTCTCCACGCTGCTGATGGGCTTCTTCGGCAAGGTGCCGCTCGCCCTCGCCGCCGGCCTCTCCGTCTCGGGCGTGCTCGCCTCGCAGGTCGTCCCGCAGATGACCTGGCCGCAGGCCATGGGCATGTGCGTGATGTACGGCGTCGTCATCATGCTGCTGGTCGTCACCGGCCTCCGCGAGATGATCATGAACGCGATCCCGCTCGCCCTCAAACACGCCATCACCATGGGCATCGGCCTGTTCGTCGCCCTGATCGGCTTCTACAAGGCCGGCTTCGTGCACCAGGGCGAGGCCACCCCGGTCACCCTCGGCCCCGCCGGTGAACTGGCCGGCTGGCCGGTGCTGCTGTTCGCCGTCACCCTCCTCGCCATCTTCATGCTCCAGGCGCGCGGCGTCCCGGGCGCCATCCTCATCGGCATCGTCGGCGGCACGGTCCTCGCCGTCGCCTTGAACGCGCTCGACGTCGTCGACCCGAAGCAGTGGGCGGGTGGCGCCCCCGAACTGCACGGCGGCGCGGTGTCCATGCCGGACTTCTCCCTCTTCGGACACGTCGAGTTCGGCGGCTGGGGCGAGGTCGGCGCGATGACCGTCGGCATGATCGTGTTCACGCTGGTGCTCGCCGGGTTCTTCGACGCGATGGCCACCATCATCGGCGTGGGCACCGAGGCCAAGCTCGCCGACGACAAGGGCCGGATGCCGGGCCTGTCCAAGGCGCTGTTCATCGACGGCGCGGGCGGCGCGATCGGCGGGGCGGCCGGCGCCTCGGGCCAGACCGTGTTCGTCGAGTCGGCGACCGGCGTCGGGGAGGGCGCCCGCACGGGCCTGTCCTCCGTGGTCACCGGGCTGTTCTTCGCCGCCTGCCTGTTCTTCACCCCGCTCACGGCGATCGTGCCGGGCGAGGTGGCGGCGGCCGCCCTGGTCGTGATCGGCGCCATGATGATGATGAACGCCCGGCACGTCGACTGGTCCGACCGGGGCACCGCGATCCCGGTCTTCCTCACCGTCGTGATCATGCCGTTCACGTACTCGATCACGGCCGGCGTCGCCGCCGGCGTCATCTCCTACGTCGCCATCCGCGTCGCCCAGGGCAAGGCCCGCGAGATCGGCGCCTTCATGTGGGGCCTGACCGCGGTCTTCCTGGTCTACTTCGCCCTCAATCCCATCGAGAGCTGGATGGGCGTGCACTAGCCGGCGCCCGCACGCCCCCCTCCCCGCAACCGCCTTGAGGAGACTGACAGATGCTGGACATCGCCGAGGAACTGCACCGGTGGGTCGAGCAGGGACGTGACTTCGCCGTGGCCACCGTGGTGGCGGTCGGCGGCAGCGCCCCCCGCCGGCCCGGCGCCGCGCTCGCGGTGGACGCCGACGGCACGGCGATCGGCTCGGTCTCCGGTGGTTGCGTGGAGGGCGCGGTGTACGAGCTGTGCGAGCAGGCGCTGCGGGACGGCGAGACCGTCCTGGAGCGCTTCGGCTACAGCGACGAGGACGCCTTCGCGGTCGGCCTGACCTGCGGCGGGGTCATCGACATCCTGGTCACCCCGGTCCGGTCCCAGGACCCGGTCCGCCCTGTGGTGGCGGCGGCGCTGGCCGCCGCCGCGGCCGGTGAGGCGGCCGCCGTCGCCCGGATCGTCTCCGGGCCCGCCGAACTCGTGGGCCGCGCGCTGCTCATACGCCCCGACGGCGGCCACGAGGGCGGCTACGGCGGCCACCCCGAGCTGGACCGCACGGTGGCGGCGGAGGCGGCCGCGTTCCTCGACGCCGGACGCACCGGCACCCTGCAACTGGGTGAACAGGGCTCGCGCTGCGGGGAGCCGCTGACCGTGCTGATGGAGTCCTCGGTGCCGCCGCCCCGCATGATCGTCTTCGGCGCGATCGACTTCGCCTCGGCGCTGGTCCGTGTGGGCGCGTTCCTCGGCTACCGCGTCACGGTGTGCGACGCCCGCCCGGTCTTCGCGACGAAGGCCCGTTTCCCGGAGGCCGACGAGGTCGTCGTGGAGTGGCCGCACCGGTATCTGGAGCGCACCGGGACCGACGCGCGCACGGTCCTGTGCGTGCTCACCCACGACGCCAAGTTCGACGTGCCCCTGCTGCGGCTCGCCCTGCGCCTGCCGGTCGCCTACGTCGGCGCGATGGGCTCGCGCCGCACCCACCTGGACCGCAACGAGCGCCTGCGGGAAGTCGGCGTCACCGAACTGGAACTGGCCCGGCTGCGCTCCCCGATCGGCCTGGACCTCGGCGCGCGCACCCCCGAGGAGACGGCCCTGTCCATCGCGGCGGAGATCGTCGCGAACCGGCGCGGCGGCAGCGGGGTGTCACTGACCGGGGCGCACACGCCGATCCATCACGACGCCGCCTCCGCCTCCGCGCCCGCCGGAAGGATCGGCTCGGTGGCCTGAGTCCGGGGCACCGGCTGGTCGGGCCAGGCGACGGCGTACGCCGGGTCGCCGCCGCGCACGATCCGTACATGGCGCAGGAGTTCGCGCACGATGCCCGCGCCGCCCATCGCCCAGCCGCACTCCGGTTCGAGGTCGCTCGCCGTGGCGCGGTGCTCGACGTTGGACCAGCGCGCGCCGTCGGCGTCCCGTACGGCGTTCGCGGCGAGCGCGGCCACGAGCGTACGGGCGAAGCCGGGGGAGTCGCCCTGCTCGGCGATCCGGTCGCCGGCGAGGGCCAGGACGCCCGCCGTGCCGCAGCAGCGCCCGTGGTTGTCCCAGAAGCCGGGGCGCAGCCGGCTCGGCAGCCCGGAGCGGGTGACGGTGTGCCAGCAGCGGTCGGCCAGCGCCGCCCACGCGGGGTCGCCGGTGACGTCCCGCAGCAGCCGGAAGACCTGTGCGTCGCCTGCCGGTCCGTGGCACCAGCCGTAGCTGTAGCGCGGGGTGACGTCGGGGCGGTGCGGCGGGTCGGAGTGCGGGACGAGGAAGCCGTCGGGCCCGTCCTCGTCGCGGGCGACCACGTCGGCGGCCCCGGCGAGGGCGAGGCCGAGCAGATCGGACCGCCCGGTCGCCCCGCCGACCGCGGCCAGTCCGTACACGACACCGAGGGTGCCGTGCGACACGTGGTGCATACGGCCCTCGACGCCGGGACGGAACGGCCACCGCACGCCGGCCGCCGTCGGCTCGGCCGTACGCGCGTACGGCTCCACGGCGAGCACGGCCAGGTCGTCCTGCCCGGCGAGGAGCGCGCCGAGGCCGATGCCCGCGTTGCCGCCCATCAGTTCGTACAGCTCGCCCCAGCGCTCCCCGTCGAAGGCCGCCCGCACGCCCTCCAGGGCCCGCTCGGCGGCGGATCCGGCCCGGGCGTCTCCCAGTTCGCGGTGGACCGCCCGCAGGGCGAGCGCGATGCCGGTGCGGCCGAAGTACAGGGAGTGGTCCTCCCACGATCCGGCGAACTCCTCCAAGGCGCGGGCCGCGCGCACGGCGGTGTCCGCGTAGACGTCGTCCCCGAAGTGCCGCCACGCCTCCAGCAGGGTGGGGACGACACCGGCCGTGCCGTTGTAGAGCATCGGGTCGACCGCCTCGTCCGAGGGCCGGACCGGCCATCCCAGCCCGTCGCCGCCGTCCGTCTTCCGCCCGGCACCGATCAGCCAGCGCAAGCCGTCCACGGCGAGCGCCTCGGCCTCGTCGGCCGTCGGCGCCTCCACGTCCGCAGTGGTCATGCCCGCGTCCCCCCCGTCGTCTCCGCCGAACGCCAACCCTACGCAACGGCGCGGGCGTCGGGCCGGGTCAGGGGGTGCGCAGCAGCCGGTTCATCGCCTGTCCGAACAGGTACCGGCCGGCCAGCCCCACCACACCGTCCAGGGGGCGCGGCACGAACCGGACACGGACCTCCTCGTGCCACACCGCCCGGGTACGGCCGCCGGGTCCCGGGCCCACCTCGATCTCCGCCCAGCCGGTGATCACCCGGCCCCGCTTCTCCAGCCTGCACCGGCCCGGAGCGGTGGCGCCGGGCGGCTCCCACCGGGTGAC
Organism: Streptomyces sp. NRRL WC-3605; assembly: GCF_001509795.1. Classification (GTDB taxonomy): domain Bacteria; phylum Actinomycetota; class Actinomycetes; order Streptomycetales; family Streptomycetaceae; genus Streptomyces; species Streptomyces viridochromogenes. The sequence goes on from NZ_LLZN01000050.1 coordinate 16,933, forward strand.
GTCCATCGGGTCGTCGAAGCCGAGCGGGCCGAGGCCGGTGCGGGCGACGAAGCGGGTGCCCTCCCGGGTGGGCCCGGCGGTGACGACGCGGATCCGGGTGAACGGGACGACGTCGCCGTGGCGGTGCCACTCCGTCAGGCGGCGCCACGCCTCGTCGAGGGGGAGCGGGACCGTGCGCTGGAGGAGGAAGGTGGCCACGGGGCGATCCTACGGAACGTCCTCGCCCGATCGGCGCTGGTCACGCCCGGCTCACCGGTACACCTTGCCGGGCTCCGCCTGTCCCGGGGCGAGCAGCTGGGGAACGGTGACGAACGAGTATCCGCGCTTCTTCAGGCCCTCGATGATCCCGGGGACCGCCGGCACGGTGCCGTCGTAGAGGTCGTGCAGCAGGATGATCCCGTCGCGTTCGGTCTGTTCGAGGACGCGCTTCTGGATGAGGGCGGAGTCGTCGGTGCTGTAGTCCTTGGCCGTCACGCTCCACAGGACCTCCGACATCCCGAGCTCGCGGCAGATCTCGTGCACGGTGTTGTTCGTGCGCCCCTGCGGCGGGCGCATCAGGGTGGGGCGCCGCCCGACGAGCGCCGCTATCTCCTTGTTGGGCCGCTCTATCTCCTCGCGTATCTCGTCGGCTCCCATGTCCGTGAGCCGCTTGTGGTCCCAGGTGTGGTTGGCCAGCTCGTGGCCCTCGTCCGCCATCCGCCGTACCAGGTCCGGGTACGTGTCGATGTGGCGCTTGCCGAGGAGGAAGAAGGTCGCCGGGACCTTCTCCTCCTTGAGGATGTCCAGCAGCCGCGCGGAGTGCTCGCTGGGCCCGGCGTCGAAGGTCAGCGCGACGCACTTGGCCTCACGGCAGTCGACGCTGCCGAACGAGGCGTGGGCGGCGCTCCGCGAGCGGGCCGTGGCGGGTGACGTGGTGTCCAGGCGTACGTACTGGTTGAAGGCCACGAGACAGGCCGCCGCCGTCACGACGGCGGTGGCGGACAACCAGATCCAGGTTTTTCTCATCTTCTGGGGCAGTAGGCGCATGCCCGGACTATACATAGCGTGTATACGCCCGGTGTATAGGGGGTCCTCGTAGCCTCTGGGCAGACGTTTCGCCGCCGCCTCGGAGCGGGGCGGCGGCGAAAGGACCGAAGGGTCTCAGGCTGAGAGGCTGCTGACGCGCCCGGCTTCCTGCGGGGCGGTGGGAGCGCAGGCGGTCTGCTCGGCCGGGACCGGCTTGCGCAGGAGCAGCAGGGCCGCGTCGTCGTGCAGATGCCCGCCGACGTGGTGCAGCAGCTCGTCGTGCAGCGCGGTGACGGTCCGCGCCGGATCGTCGCAGATGTGCCGCGCGAGGCCCTCGGCCAGCGGATAGAACTCGCGGTCGTGGTCGCGCGCCTCGGTGACGCCGTCGGTGTAGAGCAGCAGCTGGTCGCCGTCGGCGAAGGGCAGCACGTGCAGCTCGGGCGTCTCGCCGGACAGGGCGCGCAGCCCGAGGGGCGGCGCCGGCCGGTCCGGCTCCACCGGTACGACGGCCGAGTCCCGCACCAGCAGCGGCGGGGCGTGCCCGCAGTTGACCACTTCCAGTTCCCCGGGCCGGGGGTGTCCGGCGACCACGGCGGTCACGAAGTCGTCCGGCCCCAGGTTCCTGGCCAGGCTGCGCTCGATGCGGGCGACCACGTCCAGCAGGTCGGGCTCGTCGTGCGCGGCCTCCCGGAACACCCCGACGACCAGGGCCGCCGTGCCCACGGCCGGCAGACCTTTGCCGCGGACGTCGCCGACGATCAGCCGGACCCCGTGCGGTGTGGACACCAGGGCGTACAGGTCGCCGCCGATCCGGGCCTCCGCCGCCGCGGCGCTGTAGCGCACCGCCACCTGGAACGGGCCGACCGTCGAGGGGACCGGCTGGAGCAGAGCGTGCTGCGCGGCCTCGGCGACGGAGCGCACCGCCTCCAGCACCCGCTCACGGCGTCCGCCCAGCACGGTGGTCAGTCCGCACGCCAGGGTGACGACCGCGAGGGACGCCAGCGTCATGCCCAGGACGCGGCCCGGGGCGTCGTGATGGAAGGCGAGGGCCAGCCCGAGAGCGCCGGCGAAGAGCCCTCCGCACAGGACCGTGCGAGGGCCGCCGGCGGTGGCGGCGAGCGCCGGCACCGTGGCGAGCAGGGGCACCCAGGCCGTCCTGGAGCCGCCGAGCAGGTCGGCGAGGGCGAGCCCGGTGACGATCAGTATCAGCAGTACGGCCACGGCGACGACCCATCGCCGCGACCAGTGGTCAGGTCCGTGCTCGGGGGCCTGGCTCATTCTTGTCCGCTGTCCTCGTTCTGTGCGTCCGGAGCCGAAGATCACCCCGGGAACCTGATATGTCCTATTTATTAGGAAACGGGTGCGAGGTGTGTCAGGGCAAGCGGCGGGATTTCAGATAGTGAGCGACAGGCTCCGCGTCACCCGGTCCGCCGTCGGCATCAGCAGCGCGGTGACGTCCTCCAGACGCCGGCGCCGGTCCGCCCGCAGCGACACCCCCAGCGAGCCCAGCGTGCCGCCGCTGTACACGGGCACCGCCACACAGACCGTGCCGAGCGCGTACTCCTCCATGTCCGTGACCGCGGGGGCCAGCGGCGAGGTGTCCAGCCGCCGCAGCAGCTCGGGCGGGTCCGTGATCGTCCTCGGCGTCAGATCGGCCAGGTGGTGCCGGGACAGGTACTCCCGCCGCGCCTCCTCGTCCAGCTCGCGCAGCACCGACTTGCCGAGCGCCGTGGCGTGCCCGGCGTCCTCGAACCCCACCCACAGGTCGACGCGCGGGGCCCGCGGACCGTCGACGATCTCGGCGACCCGGATCTCCCCGTCCTCGTAGAACGTCAGGTAGGCGGCGCTCGACAGCTCGTCCCGCAGCGCGGCGAGCGCCGGACGCACCCGGCTGAGCAGCGTCTGCGCCCGGCCCGAGGAGGTCCGCAGCGTCCCCAGCCGGTCGCCCAGCACGAACGCGCCGTCGTCGAGCTTGCGCGCATAGCCGTCGTGCACCAGCGTCCGCAGCAGGTGGTAGGCCGTCGCCAGCGGCAGCTCCGTCTCCCGCGCCAGCTGCTTGGCGGGCGCGCCGTTGTCGTGGGCGCTCATCGCCTCCAGCAGCCGGAAGGCCCGCTGTACGGAGCCGATGAGGGTGGGACCGTTCGGAGCGTCACCCATACGGACCAGGGTGCGCCCCGCAGCCGCCCCGGGCAAGGCGGCTCCGGGGCCGCGATCACACCATCCGCGCCACGAGCAGCGCCACGTCGTCGTGGTCGTCGGGATGGCGCAGGCCGTACAGGAGCAGGTCGCAGGTCTCCTCCAGGGGCCGGCGCGGCTCGTCCAGGAAGCCGAGCATCACGTCCAGCCGGTCGTCGATGGAGTGGTGCCGCGTCTCCACCAGCCCGTCCGTGTACAGGACCAGCAGATCGCCCGGCACCAGCTCGACCGTGGTCGTCTCGAACGGCACACCCCCCACCCCCAGCGGCGCCCCCGACGGCAGCCGCAGCAGACGCGGCTTCCGGCCCGGACGGGACAGCGCGGGCGGCATGTGCCCGGCGTTCGCGACCTGGAGCTGCCGGGTGCGCGGATCGTAGACCGCGTACAGGCACGTCACGATGTAGTGCTCCAGATCGCAGGTGATCTTGTCCAGATGGTGGAGCACCGCGCCGGGATCGAGGTCGAGGTCCGCGTAGGCGCAGGTCGCCGTGCGCAGCCGGCCCATCGTGGCGGCCGCGTCGATGCCGTTCCCCATCACGTCCCCCACGACCAGCGCCGTCTTGTCGTCCTCCAGCGGCAGCACGTCGTACCAGTCGCCGCCGACCTCGCTGGTCGCCTGCGCCGGCTGGTAGCGGGAGGCCAGCTCCAAGCCCGTGTGGTGCGGCGCGTGGTCGGGCAGCAGGCTGCGCTGCAGGGTCAGCGCCGTGTTGCGCACGCTCTGGAACCAGCGCGCGTTGTCGATGGCCACGGCGGCCCGCCCCGCCAGCTCGCCGGCGAGCACCACGTCGTCCTCGTCGAACGGCACCGGATTGCGCGTCCGCTTCAGGTCCAGCGCCCCGAGCACCTCGCCGTGCGCGATCAGCGGCACCGCCAGGTACGAGTGCACGCCCGCCCGCGCCAGCAGCTCCGTGGCCTGTGCGTCCCGCCCGATGCGCGGCAGATCCGCCTCGCCCACGTGCCGCACCAGGACCGGCCGCGCCGTGTGCACGCACAGCGTGACCAGCCGGTCCCCCTCGTACGCGGCGAGATCACCGGGCGGGTCGGCGGCCCGCAGCGCGGCGCTCGGATACGCCGACTTCAGGGCGAGGGCGCGGAACAGCTCCGGGCCGTTCTCCGGCCTGCGGGTGCGCCGGCATGCCAGCGCCGCGTCCAGCACGTCCACGGCGACCACGTCGGCCAGCTCGGGCGTGGCCACGTCCGCCAGCTCGTCGGCGGTCCGCTCCACCTCCAGCGAGGTGCCGACCCGCGTGGACGCCTCCGCGATCAGCGCCAGCCGGCGCCGGGCCCGGTCGGCCGCGGCGGCGGCCCGGTGCCGCTCGGTGACGTCGACGAACGAGATGGCGGCGCCCAGCACCCGCCCGCCCGAGTCCTCCAGCCGGTAGAAGGACAGCGACCAGGCCCGCTCACGGTCCGTTTCGTCCGGCGGACGGCCCACGTGGTACTGGTCGAGCAGCGGCGTCCCGGTGGTGATCACCTGACGCACGCACGCCTCGATGGTGTCGAGGTCGGACAGCGGCAGCGTCTCCCGCAGCCGGCGGCCCACGTGCTCACCGGCCGGCGTGTTGTCGACGCGCTCCAGCGCCGGGTTGACCAGCAGGAACCGCAGATCCGGGCCGACCAGCGCGATTCCGATGGGGGACTGGTTGATCAGCCGCTCGCACAGCGCCAGATCCGTCTCGACCCGCTGGAGCAGCGAGTGGTCGGCCGCGATGCCCAGGGCGTACACGTCCCCGAGGTCGTCCAGCAGCCGCATGTTGCGGAACTCCGTCATGCGCGTACTGCCGTCCTTGTGCCGCACCGGGAACGTGCCGGCCCAGCTCTGGCCGGTCCGCAGCACCTCGGCGAACAGCTTCGTCACCGACGGCAGATGCTCGGGGTGGATGAAGAGCCGGGCCGCGTGCGTGCCCAGCGCCTCCTCGGAGGAGTACCCGAACAGCTCCTCGGCCTGCGGGGTCCAGAAGACGATGCGCCCGTCGGCGTCCAGCACCACCGCGGCCACGCTCAGCACGTCGAGCAGTCCGGTCGGCCGCGGCGGCTGGGCACCGTGACCACCCGCATCGGACTCCAGGGATCCGGCTGTCATCGCGGCGCCTCCTCCACCCCCGGACGGGCTCACCGGCCACCCTCGGCACGGCGAGTACGGGGCCGGCACCTCCATGCTCTCTCCACCACGCTCGGCGCGCACCGGACGGCCGTCCCGTGCGCGCGGGAGACGCAAGCAGGAACATGGGTCCTGTGAGCACGGGACCCACAGACGCTGCGTGAGGAGCCATGGACGCTCCGCGAGACACCCCGGACACCCCCGGAGCCGAGGCCCGGCGGGAGCCCCTCGACGCGGCCGGCGACGCCGCCGCCGTCGTCTCCGCGGGCGGGCAGGTGCTCGCCTGGACCCGGGCCGCGGAGGAACTCCTCGGACTCCCGGCGGCCGACGTCGTCGGCACCCCGGGGCTGGCCCTGCTGGCGACGCCCGGCGACCGCGCGCGGGCGGTCGCCGTCGCCGAGCGCTGCCGGTCCGGCTCGGGCTGGAGCGGCCGGTTCCCGGTCCGGCACCGCGACGGGCACACCGTCGACGTCGACGTACGGGTCTCCCCGGGCTTCCGCGTCGGTCAGGAGGAGTGCTACCTGGTCTCGGCGCGGGACCGGCTCCCGCCGTGGGTCGTCGGCGAGTCGGTCCTCAACGGATTCCTGACCCGCTCACCGGTCGGCATGGCCGTCGTGGACCGCGGGCTGCGCTACGTCTGGCTGAACGACACCCTGGAGCGCCTCGGCGGGGTCCCGCGCGGGCAGCGGCTCGGCCGCCGGCTCGGCGACCTGCTGCCCGGCCTCGAGGCGGAGACCATCGAGGGCCTGATGAGCAAGGTCCTGGAGACCGGCGTCCCGGTCACCGACTACGAGTACGTCGGCTGGAGCTGGTCCGACCCGCACCGCCAGCGCGCGTACTCGACGTCGTTCTTCCCGCTCGTCGACCCCGACGACACGGTCAGCGGGGTCTGCTACATGGTCGTGGACGTCACCGAGCGCTGGACCGCCCGCCGGCTGCTGACCCTGGTCAACGAGGCCGGCACCCGTATCGGCACCACCCTCGACGTGCTGTCGACCGCACAGGAACTCGCCGACTTCGCCGTGCCCGCGTTCGCGGACTTCGTCGCCGTGGACCTGCTGGAACCGGTGCTCAGCACCGAGGGGCACGGCGCCTGGCTCACCGACGCGGGACCGGCCCTCGTCGGCGCGGCGATGCGCCGGGCCGGTCTGCGGTCGGTCCGCGACGGCTGCCCCGAGGCCGTCGCGCGCGTGGGCGACCCGGTCGACTTCGTACCGCCGCCGCACGACGAGCACCTGCTCGGCGAGGGCGGCCCCGTCCTCATCCCGGTCCTCGACCCCTTCGACTCCCGGTGGGCGGCCGAACAGCCGCGCCGGGCGGCCAGCATGCGCGCCTACGGGCTGCACTCGCTGATCTGCGTGCCCATGCGGGCCCGGGACACCGCGCTCGGCCTCGCCACGTTCATCCGCTCGCGCAACCCCGCCTCCTTCCGCCCCGACGACGTCCTCGTCGCCCAGGAACTGGTGGCCCGCGCGGCCCTCTGCGTCGACAACGCCCGCCGCTACACCCGGGAGCACACCGCGGCCGTCACCCTCCAGCGCAGTCTGCTGCCGCAGGCGCTGTCCGGCGGCACGGCCCTGGAGGTCGCCTCCGCCTACCGTCCGGCCGACCCCACGGACGGCGTCGGCGGCGACTGGTTCGACGTCATCCCGCTGTCGGGCGCCCGGGTCGGGCTCGTCGTCGGCGACGTCGTCGGGCACGGCATAGCCGCCGCGGCCGCCATGGGACGGCTGCGCACCGCGGTGCAGACCCTCGCCGACATGGAGCTGCCGCCCGACGAACTCCTCGCGCACCTCGACGACCTGGTCCTGCGGCTCAGCGAGGGGCAGCACGACGCGGGCGGGGCCGGTTTCCTCGGCGCGACGTGCCTGTACGCGGTGTACGACCCCGTCACCCGGCGCTGCACGATGGCCCGCGCCGGACACCCGCCGCCCGTCGTCGTGGCGCCCGACGGGCAGGTGTCCTACCCCGAACCGCCCGCCGGGCCGCCGCTCGGGCTGGGCGGCCTCGCCTTCGAGTCCGCCGAGATCGAACTCGCCGAGCACAGCCTGCTCGGGCTCTACACCAACGGCCTCGTCGAGAGCGAGAGCGCCGACGTCGACAGCGGCATGGCCCGGCTGGGCGACCTGCTCTCCCGGCGCGACCGCGACCTCGACACCCTCTGCGCGTCCGCCGTGCGCGACCTCGTGCCCGAGCAGCAGCCCGACGACGTCGCCCTGCTGCTGGCCCGCACCCGGGCCCTGGACCCCGGGGACGTCGTCTCCTGGGACGTGCCCGTCGACCCGGCCGCCGTCGCCGAGGCCCGCGCCCGCGCCACCCGGCAGATGGCCGCCTGGCACCTCGACGACCTCGCCATGACCACCGAACTGATCGTCAGCGAGCTGGTCACCAACGCGATCCGCTACGCCGAACCCCCGGTGCGCCTGCGGCTCCTGCGCGACACCCGGCTGACCTGCGAGGTCGCCGACGCCAGCAGCACCGCCCCCCGGCTGCGCCACGCCCGCAGCACGGACGAGGGCGGCCGGGGCCTGTTCCTGGTGGCCCAGCTCGCACACCGCTGGGGCGCCCGCTACACACCCGGCGGGAAGATCATCTGGGCCGAGCAGGAACTGCCCTGACGTTCAGCGCGGTGATGACGGCGCCGATGGTGAGCGCCGGGCTGCGGCACAGCCACCTAAAGGGATGTTTCCGACCAGGACGGGTAGGGCGCCGAAACGCGGAACGGCCGGCCCCGGGGGTCCGGGTCCGGCCGTTCGCAGGGCATCGCTCAGCGCGTCAGCCCCAGCTCACTCGTCATGGCCTTCGTGCCCTTCGTTGCCTTCGTGCCCTCCCTTGCCCTTGTGCTCACCCTTGCTGGGCTTGTCGGGGTGGGCCGGCTTGGAGGGGTGGTCGGGCTTCGCGGGCTTGCTGGGGTACGCGGGCTTGCTCGGGTGGTCGGGCTTGGCGGGCTTGCTGGGGTACGCGGGCTTGCTCGGGTGGTCGGGCTTGGCGGGCTTGCTCGGGTACGCCGGCTTGGACGGCCGCTCGGGCTTGGCGGGCTTGGCCGGGTAGGCGGGCTTCGACGGCTGCTCCGGCTTGGCGGGCTTGGCCGGGTACGCGGGCTTGGACGGCTGCTCGGGCTTGGCGGGCTTGGCCGGGTAGGCGGGCTTGCTCGGCTTGCTGGGGTACGCGGGCTTCGCCGGGTACTCAGGCTTCGACGGCTTGGCGGGGTACGCAGGCTTGCTGGGAAGTTCGGGCTTCGCGGGCTTCGCGGGCTTCGCGGGCTTCGCCGGGTACGCCGGCTTGGCCGGGTATTCAGGCTTGGCGGGCTTCGCCGGGTACGCCGGCTTGCTCGGGTGCTCAGGCTTCCCGGGCTTGGCCGGGTACTCGGGCTTGGCGGGCTTCGCCGGATACGCGGGCTTGCTGGGGTATTCGGGCTTGGCGGGCTTGGCCGGGTACGCGGGCTTGCTCGGGTACTCAGGCTTCGCGGGCTGTTCCGGCTTGGCAGGCTTCTCGGGGTACGCCGGCTTCACCGGGTATGCCGGCTTCGCGGGCTGCTCCGGCTTTGCCGGCTTCTCCGGGTACGCAGGCTTCACCGGCTTGGCCGGGTACGCCGGCTTCTCCGGGCGGGCCGGCTTCGCCGGGTGCGCCGGGTACTCGGGCTTGACCGGTTTCGCCGGGTGCTCGGGCTTGGCGGGGTGCGCCGGCTGTTCCGGCTTCGCCGGGTGGTCCGGTTTGGCGGGGTGTACCGGCTGTTCCGGCTTCGCCGGGTGACCGGGCTTCGCCGGGTGGCCGGGCTTCGCCGGGTACGCGGGCTGGGGCCCGTGGGCCGGGGCCTGAGCCGGGTGGGCCGGGTACGACGGGTGCGGCGTGGCGTGGTCATCGGCATGGGCGGAGCCCGTGCTCGCCAGGGCGGCTGCGGCGAGCGCGGCTGCCATGGCGGCGGGCGCCAGGACGGATCGCCATCTCGGCGGTGTCCTCATCTTCCACTCTCCTCGACTGGGTTCAGGGCCTCGTGACGGCGGGTCAGCACCAAGAGCCGGATAGTGGAATGAATAGGAAATCGGTTGATTTGAATAACGCCGGGACGGTCAAAGGCCACCGAATGACGTAGCCCGGCACCGCCGGTCGGCCCGGCCCCGAGCTCCCGTAATAGGACACGACCTGTCCTCGATCCTCCGTACCCTGCGGAGCATGAAGCGGACCTCCACCACGACGAAGGCGGCGAGGACGATGAGCGGCACGGATCCGGTCCTGACCACTCGCGCCCTCAACCGCGCCACCCTGGAACGGCAGTTGCTGCTGCGCCGCTCCCCGCTCACCGCCCCGGAGACGGTCGCGCACCTCGTCGGCCTCCAGGCGCAGGAGGTGAAGCCGCCGTACTATGCGCTCGCCGCCCGCCTGGACGGGTTCACGCCCGACGCGCTCGCCGCACCGCTCGGCGACCGGTCGCTCGTCCGCATGGTCACCATGCGCTCCACGATCCATCTGCACACCGCCGACGACGGCCTGACGCTCCGTCCGCTGGTGCAGCCCGCCCGCGAACGCGAGATCACCTACTTCCGCAAGGGCCTCGTGGGCGTCGACCTCGACCGGCTCGCCGTGCTCGCCCGCGAGCTCGTCGAGGAGGCGCCCCGCACGATGAAGCAGCTGCGCGAGGCGCTGAGCGCCGAGTGGCCGGACGCCGACCCGCAGTCGCTCGCCGTGGCCGCCCGCTGCCGGCTCCCGCTGGTGCAGATCACCCCGCGCGGCCAGTGGGGCCGCAGCGCCCAGGTGTCCCTGACAACCCTCGAACACTGGCTGGGGCGCCCGGCCGAGCCGGCCGCCTCCGCCGACGACACGGTCCGGCGCTATCTGGCCGCCTTCGGTCCGGCGTCCGTGAAGGACATGCAGACCTGGGCCGGTCTCACCCGGATGCGCGCCGTCTTCGAGCGGCTGCGGCCCGAGCTGGTCACCTTCCGGGACGAGAACGGCGTCGAGCTGTTCGACCTGCCCGACGCCCCGCGACCCGACCCGGACACCCCGGCACCGCCGCGCCTGCTGCCCGAGTTCGACAACCTCCTGCTCTCCCACGCCGACCGCGGCCGGGTCATTCCGCCCGCGCACCGCGGCCGTACCTGGCAGGCCAACACCTTCTACTGCCCGCTGCTGGTCGACGGCTTCCTCGCGGGCGTCTGGCGCCTCATCGGCGACGCCCTCGTCATCGAACCGTTCTCCGTCCTCGGCCGGGCCGAGCGCGCCGACGTGACCGAGGAGGCGGAGCGGGTCCTCGGCGTGCTGTACCCGCAGGAGTCCTACGACGTCCGCTTCGGCACCGTCATCGCCTGACCGGCACGCGGACGCCCCCGGTCCTCCCTTCCCGGCGGGCGGGGCGGGGGAGCGGGAGCGCCTGTGTTCCGGTCAGGGGCGCGCGGCGGGGGCGGTCAGCCGCGCCGTGAGCAGGTGGGAGTCGAGCAGGGACAGATCGGCGGTGCGGTCGGCGCGGGCGTAACCGGCGAGCATCCGCTTGGTGAGGACGAGCGCCTCCGGCTGTCTGCGCAGGAGCGGCTTCACCCAGGACCGGACGATCTGGTCGAGGGTGTCGGCGGGGGACGTCCGGTGCACGAGGCCGAGCCGCTGGGCGGTGGCCGCGTCGAACAGGTCGCACGTGAGCATCAGTTCACGGATCCGGGCCGCGCCGGCCTCGGCGACGAGACGGCCCATGGCCCCGCCCCAGGCGGGCGGCAGGCCCAGCCCCACCTCGGGCATACGGAACCGGGTGGTGTCGGCGGCGGCGCGCAGATCGCAGTAGGAGGCGAGGGCGAGGCCCGCGCCGACGACCTTGCCGTGCAGCCGGGCGATCGTGACGACGTGGGCCGTCTCCAGCGCCTGGCACAGCCGCTGCGCCTTGTCCGCGACGCGCCGCAGGTCGCCGCCGGTGGGGTCGGCGGCCAGGGATTCCTGGTACTCCGTGCGGTCGGCGCCCAGGCAGAAGTCCTCGCCGTCGGACGACAGGACGAGGACGCGCAGGTCGGGCCGTTCGTGCAGGCCGTCGAGGACGGCCAGCAGATCGTCGAGGGCGGCGACACCGAGCGTGTCCTCACCCTGCTCGGGGTTGAGGCGTACGTGCAGGACCGGGCCGTCCTCGTCGACGGCCACGGCCTTGAGCGCGCGATGGGTGAGGGGGGAGGGGGTCTCGGTCATGCGAGGGCGACGTCCAGGTTCGACAGGCGCCTGAAGGCCACCCGGGGCTCCCACGTGGGGCGCCGGGCGAGCGTGAGGCGGGGCAGACGGCTGATCATGTGGTGGAGGAGGGTCTGGGCTTCCAGCCGGGCGAGGGGCGCGCCGAGGCAGTAGTGGATGCCGTTGCTGAAGGCGAGGTGGTCGGAGCGGGGCCGTTCGGGGTCGAAGCGGTCCGGGTCGGCGTGCCGGGCCGGATCGCGGTGCGCGGCGCCCACCATCAGGTGCACCATGGCGTCCTTGGGGACCTCGACGCCTCCGACAACGGTGTCGTCGGCCGCGACACGGCTGATCACATGGGTGGGCGGGTCGTGGCGCAGCGTCTCCTCGACGAAGGCGGGCACCAGCGTCGGGTCGGCGGCGAGCAGATCCCGGCGCAGCGGTTGCTCCAGTAACCGCAGGGCCATCGTGGACAGCAGGGTGGACGTGGTCTCCAGCGCCGCCAGCAGCACGAAGAGGGCGAGGAAGTACACCGATTCGTCGGCCTGGTCCCGGTCGGGTTCCAGGGTGTCGAAGGTGTGGATCCACAGGGACACCGGGTCGTCGCCCGGCTGTGCGCGGCGCCGGCGGACCAGGTCCATGAAGTACGCCCGCAGTTCGGCCGTCGCGGCGTCGGACCGGGCCAGCTGGCTGGCCGTCGGCAGGAGTTCCTGGGTGAAGACCTGCTCGTGGGTGAGTTCGCGCAGCCGGGGCCAGTCGGCGGCGGGCAGGCCGAGCCAGTCGCCGATGGTGGCGACGGGCAGTTCCTCGCTCACGAGGGACACGAAGTCCACCATGCCGTCGTGCAGTTGCTCGGTGAGGGACAGCAGGAGGTGGTCGGTGGTACGGCCGACCGTGCGTCCGATCCGCTCCAGGGTCTTGCGGCCGAACGTTCCTGCTGCCCTGCGTATTCGGGTGTGGTCGGGAGGATTGAGCGCGGGCAGGGTGTTGCTCATCTCCTGGGAGGAGGGGGCGTTCCAGCGGGTGCCCGCCCCCTGCCGCGCGCGCCAGTGCTTGTCCGGTTCGAGCCAGTCACGCGAGCGCAGGATCTGGTCGCACAGGTCGAAACCGGTGACGAGCACATTGCCCCAAGGGGCGGGTGTGACAGGGCCCATGGCTCTGAGCCGTGCGTAGTAGGGAAAAGGATCGGCCTGCCCCTCCGCCGTCCGCAGACGGGCGAAGAGGCTGACAGCTGAACGACGGTCGTGTGACGGGCGAGCGTCCACCACCACGATGGCGGCTCCTTCCTGGGAGATCAGCCGCCATACGTACCCATGCGGTGCTTGAAGCATCCACTTGTGGAGGCCAGGTGAGGGTTACCTTCGTCACTCGCCGCCGAGCCAGGCCCGGAAGCGGGAGAACAGGCCACGCGAGTGGGCCGGTTGGGCGGTTGGCTGGGAATGTGCGGTCGCCGTGGGCCGGGGGGCCGACGCGGCCGGCTGCGGCGCGGCCGAGCGAGCGGTTTCGGCCGGGGACGGCCCGGCCGGGCGCGGCGTGAAACGCACCGGCAGTGACGCCAGCGAACGGCTCCACGGCCCCTCACCCCAGATGAGGTCCTTGAAGGGGACGCGCATCTCGAGGTCGGGCAGCCCGTTGAGCAGGCACTCGACGGCACTCACCGCGATCATGAAGGCCGGGTCCTTGGCGGGGCACGCGTGCGGACCGGCGCCGAACGCCAAGTGTGCCTTGGCGCTGAGCTGTTCACGGTGCTGCGCCAGCTTGGGATCGGTGTTCGCCGCCGCGAACGAGATCAGGACGGGGTCGCCCGCCCGGAGGATTCTGCCGCCCAGCTGCACGTCGTGCGTGGGGTAGTGGCCGGCGTAGTTGGCGATCGGCGCGAAGTTCCACAGCGTCTGCGCGACCGCGTCCTCGACGGGCAGCGCCGCCTGCGCGTCCTCGCTCAGATACAGGGCCGTGCTGGTGGCGATGGCGGCGGCCAGCGGGGCGGTGCCGCCGGACAGCAGGGTGACCAGCTGGTGCAGGACCTCCTCGTCGCTCAGCCGCGCCGGGTGCTGCATCAGCTTCGTCGTCAGGTCCTCGCCGGGCCGACGGTGCTTGAGGGCGATCAGCTCGGCCAGTGCCGCCCCGAGCACCTCGTCGGCGCCCGGCGTGCCCTGGAAGATGCCGCTGATGCCGGCGATGACCCGGTCACCGAGCTCGGGCGGACAGCCGAACAGCTCGCTGAAGACCAGCAGCGGCAGCGGCATCGCGTACGCGGCCATCAGCTCGCCGTGTCCGAACGCGTCCGAGCCGAACTGGCTGATCAGGTAGTCCGCCGACTGCTGCACCTTGCGGCGCAGATGCAGCTCGTTGACGGTGGCGAGGCTGTCGACGACCGCCTGCCGCAGCCGCGCGTGCGCCGCCCCGTCGCTGAACAGGGCGTTCGGGCGGTAGCCCATCATGGGCAGCGCCGGGCTGTCGGCGGGCACCCGCCCCTCGTTCAGGGCGTTCCAGCGGCGCGAGTCACGGACGAACGACGCCGGGTTCTGCAGGATGAACAGCGCGGCGTCGTAGCTGGTGACCAGCTCGACCTCGACGCCCGGCGCTATGTCGACGGGCGCGCTCGGGCCGAGGGAGCGCAGATGGCCGTACGTGGCGTCGGGGTCGGCGGCGAACTCGGGGCCGTACAGCTGCGCGTTGCCGTGCGCGGGGCACCCGGCGGGTATGCCCCGCGTGGCGTGGGGTTCTTGCATGGCGAGCTCCTAGTCGAGCAGGGACATGAGGTGCTGCACGAGGGCGATCAGGGCCTGGAGCGCGGACTTCTGGTCGCGGACGTCACAGGCCACGACAGGGGTGTCCGGGTGCAGGTTCAGCGCCTCGCGGACTTCGTCGAGGGGGTAGGTGGTCGTCCCCTCGAAGTGGTTCACGCCGACGGCGTAGGTCAGGCCGAAGCGCTCGACCAGGTCCAGGACCGGGAAGGACTCGTCCAGGCGCTCCGGGTCGACGATGAGGAGCGCGCCGAGCGCTCCGCGGGACAGCTCCTCCCACATCTCCTTGAAACGCTCCTGACCGGGCGTTCCGAAGACGTAGAGGACCAGCTCGTCGCTGAGCGTGAGCCGGCCGAAGTCCATGGCGACCGTGGTGGTGGTCTTCTCGGGTGTGCGCGACAGGTCGTCGTAGCCCACACTCGCCTCGGTGATCTCCTCCTCGGTCTGCAGGGGCTCGATCTCGGAGATGTTGCCGATGTAGGTGGTCTTCCCGACTCCGAAGGGCCCTACGACGAGGACTTTCACCGAGCGCACGTCGTCTGCGTCCAGGTACACGGGTTACGCTCCGATGTTCTTCAGGCCTTCGAGGACGGCACTGAGCAGTTCTCGGTCTTTGCTGTCGGCCCGGGGGGCGGGCTTGCGGACGAGGACCAGACCGCTCTCCTCCAGCTGTGCCAGGAGGATGCGCACGATGCCGAGCGGCAGGTGCGTGCGGCCGGCGATCTCGGCCACGGCCAGCATGCGGTTGGCGACCAGATCCATGATCGCCTGCTCCTCCGGGGCGAGGGTGCGGGCCGTGGCGGCGGTGTCCTGGTGCGCGGTCACCAGGGCGGTGCGCTCGTACTGCTGGTCGGGCGGCAGGGCGCGGCCGTTGGTGATCACGAAGAACGGGACTAACGCGGACGTCAGTTCCACTTCCGGGTCGGAGTCGTGTGCGTCAGACATCGCTCGGCGCCTCCCGTCGCGGTACGCGCTCCTCGGTCAGCCGGGGCACCACCTCGCCCAGCCGCGTGGTGAACTCCTCGATGTCGGTGTCGTGTTCGGCCGCCGCGGCCAGCAGGCGGCCGTGGTCACCGGCGATCAGGAAGATCCAGCCGTGCTGGAACTCGATGACGGTCTGCCGCCACTCCGCGCCCGCCTGGACCCCGGCGAACTGGGACGTGACCCGGCTGTAGGCGTGGATGCCCATCATGGCGGCGGAGATGGTGTCGACCAGGTCCCGGTCGATCCCGCTGGTCGCCCCGAGGGGCAGGCCCTCCGCGCCGAGCAGCACGGCGTGCCGGGCCCCGTGCACGCCGGAGATCACCTCGTCGAGGTCGGCGAGCACCGTGCCGGTACGGCCGCCCGCGTCCGCCCCGCCGGAGGCGCCCGCCCCGTGCAGGGACGGTTCCTCGGCGTCGACGCGCGGCGGGGTCGTCAGGTTGTTGCCCAGACGCGCCACGAGCCGGTGCATCCGGAAGGAGATCTGCTGGATGTCGACGTCGAGTTCCGCCGCGGCGGCCAGATAGGCCCCCTGACCGGCCCCGATGAGGAAGATCCACCCGTGCGAGAACTCGATGATCGTCTGGTGCCACTGCGGATCCTGCACCGGCTCGATGAACCGGGACGCGGCACGGCTCAGTGCCTGCATGCCGGCCATGGCGGCCGAGATCGTCCTCAGGTCGTCGTCGACGAGACCCTGGGTGGCCCCCCGCGAGATGCCGTCGGCGGAGAGCAAGACGGCGTGCCGTGCCTTGGGCACGTTGGTCACGATGTCTTCGAGCATCCACGACAGGTCGGTGGTCATGCGTCTTGGGGCCCTTCAGTGGCTGCGGAATCGAACGTGCGGCCCGAGATGGTGCCTCGTTGCAGGGCGCCCAGGGCGCCGCGGCTGCGTCCGGAGACGCGTCCGGTGTCCTGGGCCGTCCGGGACGGCTGCCGCTGGTCGTCCGGGGCGGTCGCCCGGGAGACGCGCTTGGGCAGGCCGTGCACCGTGCGCGGCCGGCTCGGCGCGGACTGCTCGTCGCGCACGATGCTCACCGGGGCCGGAGCCTCCTGCACGGGGGCCGGCTGCTCCTCCGTCCACAGCTCCTCGGGCAGCAGGACGACGGCACGGACACCGCCGTACCGGGAGATGCCCGTGACGTCGACCCGGAAGCCGTACTGGCGCGCGAGCAGGCCGATCAGCGGGAAGCCGAACTTCGGCTGGTTGCCGAGCTGGGAGAGCCGGGGGACGAAGTCGCCGGACAGCAGGGCGGTGGCCCGCTGGCGCTCCTCGTCGTTCATGCCGACACCGGCGTCGTCGATGACGATGCACAGGTTCTTCTGGATCCGCTGGAACGTCACTTCGATCGGTGCGTCCTGCTGGGAGAAGCTGGCAGCGTTGTCGAGGAGCTCCGCCACGGCGAGCGCGACCGGCGAGACGGCCGACGCCTTCAGCGCGAAACCGGTCTGCTGCATGATCTCGACCCGGCGGAAGTTGCGGATCTGCGACTGCGCGTTGCGCACCACGTCGTACACGCTGCCCGGCCGGTTGCGGCGGCCGGCCGGCGCGCCGCACAGCACGGCGATGCCCTGGGCCTTGCGCTGCATCTGCGCGTTGGCGTGCGTGACTTCGAGGAGTTCGGCGAGGACCGGGTGGTTGCCGTACTTGCCCTGGATGCCCTCCAGGACGGTCATCTGCTCGGCGGCCAGGCTCTGCAGGAAGCGGGCGGAGCCCTTGAGGACCGCCTTGGTGCTGTCCTCGGCCGCCTCCTCCGCCTGCCGGATCGTGGTGTCGAACTGGTGCTTGTACCGGGCCAACTCGGCCTGCACCGAGGTGAGGTGGCCCTGCGCGGTCGCGAGCTCCGCCTTCAGCGCCTCCTCGGCCTGCTGCTTTCTCCTCCCCAGGGCTCTGTTGCGGACGACGAGTGCCACGATCGCTGCGACGGCTATGGCCGTCATCGCAACCAGGCACCACGCAAGCGCGTCTCGAGACATGGAAACCTTTCCCGGCGCATGAAATGCGGACGTAGACGGATAACTCCCCCGCGAGTACGCACCCACGACAAACCATGCCGCCTACCCGAGCTCTGTGGCTGCTGAGCGTGCGGACCTCAAGTCAATGCTTGAAGTAAGTGGATCAAGGTCGCAGATGCGGGGATGCTATCACCGGCGTGAGGGCGCCCGAGAGCGCGCCACCGTTCCTCCGCAAGGCCAACACGCCTTCTGTGGACGGATGTTGCCTGCTGTTCAGCGAGGCGGGTTCAGCGGTGGGGGAGTACGCCGGCCTGCGGGGTGGCGACGGTCCGGCAGCCGGGTTCCTTCCGGGGCCGTCGGCTCGCCCGCCCATCGGGCCGGGTGCACGGGTCCACAGCGACTCCTTCGCGATGGGGTCCTGGAGGCGACTGTCCCCCCGCGCGCGGCATGACGCCGCGTCAGTCTGCCGAAAGTACGATGATCGTAACAGGTCTCACGCTGTGTGCGTGCCCGGGCACAAGGGCTGGGAAAAGCCCATCGGGGAGCGGCAGTTCGCGCGCTCCGCCGACCGGCCGAGCGGGCTGCCGGGCACCTGGCGGCGGCGCCGGGCTCAGTCCGCGCGGCCCGTGACCGCGACCGTCACGCCGAGGCCGATCATCGTGCAGCCGCCCGCACCGCCGATCAGGGACAGGCGGCGGTCGGAGCGGGCGAACCAGGTGCGGGCGGCGGAGGCCGTCAGGCCCCACAGGGTGTCCGTGACCAGGCCGATGGTGATGGGGACGAGGCCGAGCACCAGCATCTGCAACGGCACATGACCCGCCGCGTGGTCCACGAACTGGGGGAGCACCGCGGCGAAGAACACCACGCCCTTGGGGTTGGTGACGCCGACGAGCACGCCGTCCAGCAGCGTGCGCAGATCACCGCGCGCCGGCTCCCGCGCCCCGGTGCCGATCGCCGACGCCTTCAACTCCTTGCGGTGCCGGAACGCCTGCACGCCGAGCCAGACCAGATAGGCGGCGCCGGCCAGCTTCACCGTCAGGTAGACGGTCACCGACCGCTCCACGAGGGAGCCGATCCCGACCGCGACGGCGACCACCAGCAGGTACGAGCCGACGACATTGCCCAGCGCGGTCGCCACGGCGGTGCGGCGCCCGTGCGCGAGGGCGCGGCCTATGACGAACAGGACGCTGGGCCCCGGAATCACGATCACCAGCAGCGACATCGCCGCGAACGCCGGCATCCGGTCGGTGGACACCATGACCTCACCCCCACATCACTGTCGGTGGCCCATTCAAACAGGAGCCACCGACGACGGACAGGGAGCGGAGAGGCGGGAGATGGACAGGGGGCGTTGCGGGCCGCTCGTGGAGGCCCGCAACGCCCCCTGGTCTGTGGTTCCCGGCTAGGACCGGACCTGGTCGGTCACCTCGTCCGAGAACGTGGTCAGCCGGGTGTACACACCCGGGTACCCCGCCTGGGCGCAGCCCTCGCCCCAGGACGTTATCCCTGCCAGGACGCCCCCGATGAGCAGGGGACCGCCGCTGTCGCCCTGGCAGGAGTCGACGCCGCCGGACGTCTTCCCGGCGCAGACCATGTCGGAGGCGACGTAGTCCGAGCCGTAGGAGCCGGCGCAACTCGAGTCGGACACCGTGGGCACGGTGGCCGTCCGCAACTGGTCGGAGGAACTGCCGCCCGACGACGTCGTGCCCCAGCCGAGGATGCGGGCGCTGGTTCCGGCCGCGTACACCCCCGTGTCCGAGGAGCCTACGTATCCCGCGGTGGCGTACGGCATCGACGTCGACAGGGTCAGCACGGCCACGTCGTCACCCTTGGTGGCCGTGGTGTAGTCGGGGTGGACCCAGATGCCGGCGACCTTCGCGACGGTGCCGTCGGTACCGTTCAGGTAGGTACGGCCGCCGACGACCCGGACGTCACCGGGGCTCTCGCCGGCCATGCAGTGGGCGGCCGTGACGACCTTGGTGGGGGAGACCAGCGTCCCGCCGCAGAACTGGTTCTGCGAGGCGTCCGTGATCTGCATCATGAAGGGATACGCGGACGTCGTGGTCGTGGTCCCGCCGACGATGCGGGTGGACGCGGCCTCAGCGGTGGGGGCGCTGAGCAGTGCGGCCGCCGCGGCGGCCGCCGCCGTGACGACGGCGGTCCTTCTGGCACGGGTGAGCCCGGACAAGGAGACTCCTCGGTGGGGGATGGCCGGTGGGGGGTTCGCGCGGGCACTGGGTCTCGGTGGGGCCGAGGGACCGACCCCGTGTGCCCGGCGAGCGGCACACCCACAAGGTAGGTCCCGGCTGATCCCCTGCCCAATGAGGGAACCCCCTAAGGGAGTTGGGCAGGGAAAACCCTCGGTCGTGCCGCGTAAACCGGGGCACACCGACGCGATGGGGTGAACTCCGCCCGAACGCACCGCCGAACCCGTGCCGTACGCCGGGCCCGACACCCCCTAGAGCTCGCGCCTCACGGCGCCCGGCGCCCCGCCGCCAGGCGGACGATGTCGACCCGGGAACGGATGCCGAGCTTGCGGTAGACCCGGGTCAGCGTCGCCTCCACGGTCTTGACGCTGATGAACAGGCGCGCGGCGATCTCCCGGTTCGTCGCGCCCTCCATGACCAGGCCCGCGACCTGACGCTCCATCGAGGCCAGCCCGTCCAGGCCCGCAAGGCCGCCCGGCGCCGGTCCGGGCGGGGGCAGCGTCGCCGCCGTGCGCTCCGCGGCCGCCGCCTCGACCTTCCGCAGCCACGGCAGCGCCCGGCAGCGGCGGAACAGCCGGGCCGCCTCCTCGTAGGCGGCCGGGCCCGCCTCGGGACGCAGCCGGGCCAGCGCGAAGGCGGCGCGGGCCGCCTCCAGGCCGTATCCGAGGGCCCCCAGCCGGTCCTGAGCGGCCGTCAGCTGTGCCACCGCCCCCTCCCGGTCGCCGCGCGCGGCGCGCAGCACCGCCTCGGCCCGGTCCAGCACACCCAGCACGCTGTCCCGGTCCAGCCGCAGCGCCTGCCCCCGGGCGACGTCGATGAGGTCCTGCGCCTCCGCCAGCTCACCGGTGCCCACCAGCGCCTCGGCGAGGTCGCCGTGCCACCGTCCGCGCGCGGGGTCCGTGATCCCGAGGCCCTGCTCGACCTCCCGCACCCGGCGCAGCGACCGCACCGCCGCCGGCAGGTCGCCCGCCACCAGCTCGGCGTGCCCCAGCGCGGCCAGCGCACGGGAGACGTACATCTGGTCGCCGTCCTCCTCGGCGTGCTCCACGGCCTCCCGGGCCAGGGACAGCGCCCGGTCCACCTGCCCGCCCGCCGCCTCCGCGAGGGACGTCAGCACCGCCGACGCCACCTCGCCGATCCCGGTGTCCCGGGCCAGCCGCAGGCTCTCGCGGGCCAGGTCGAGGGCCCGCCCGCACTGACCGGAGTGCAGTTCGGTCTCCGCAACCCCGCGCAGGAAGTGCACCTCGCTCTCCACCCAGCCGTGCCGGCGCACCTCGCGCAGCAGCCCGGTGACGGCCGCCCGGGCCTCCGGCAGCTGGTCGCTCATGATCAGCCAGCGGAAGCGGGAGTACCCGGCGCCGTTGTGGTGGCAGGCCACGCGCGGATCCTGCGGCTCCTCCAGGGCGCGCCTGATGGTCGCGGGCGCGTCCCGATGCCCCATCAGCGTCTCGATCTGGGCCTGGAAGGCGAGCGCCATCAGCTCGGTGTAGCGGTCGCCGGCCCGCGCCGCGAGCTCGGCGGCGTACGCGACCTCCTCGCGGGCCTCGTCGAAGTCGCCCTTGACCAGCACGGCCCGCCAGGTCAGCTGGTAGTGGACCAGGGCGAGCAGCCGCGGATCGTCACCGGCGTCGGCCAGGGCCTGCGGGAAGATCGCGTCGACCTCCGACATGGCGTGGCCCGCGGTCTCGATCACCGCGATCCAGGCCCGCACCCGCTCCGCGGGCACCGACGTACGGGACAGCACCTCGCGGGCGATGTCCCGGGCGAGGTCCAGCTCGCCCGCCGTGATCGCGTCCTCGGTGGCCTTCAGCCGCAGCGCGTCCGGGCTCGGGTCGCCGTCCGCCGGGGTGTGCCGGGCGGCCAGCAGGCACAGCTGGGCGGCGACCGACGGCGCGCCCCGGTCGCGGGCCAGCGCGGCGGCCTCCGCCAGCCGGGCGGCGACCTCCGGGTCGGTGCCGCTGGTGGCGAGGGCCAGGTGCCGGGCGCGTTCGATCGGGTCGGAGGCGGCCGTGGACAGGGCGGCGTGGACGGCCCGGCGCTCCTGCGCGGGCGCCTCCGCGTACAGCGCGGCCGAGATCATGGGGTGCGCGAACCGCACGGCCGGCCCCTCCGGCTCGGTCGCCAGCAGCCCGAGGGCGGCGGCCTGGGCCGTCTCGGCCTCGGCGTTGGCCCGCCCGGCCGCGTGCAGCAGGGCCAGGGTGGGGCGGGCGCCCGCGCTGGCCACGAGGAGGGTGCGACGGGCCTCCTCCGACAGCATCTCCAGCCGGTTCAGCACGAGGGCGCGCAGCGAGGTCGGCACCGGCAGCGGTTCGCCGGGGCGGGGCGGGGTGGCGTTCTCGGCGAGGGCCCGGCTCAGTTCGAGCGCGAACAGGGCGTTGCCGCCGCTGGTGCGGTGGATGTCACGGACGGTGGAGCGGGGCAGACCGGTGTAGCCGCGGCGGTCGAGCAGGACGGAGAGCTGGGCCCGGGACAGCGGGCCCAGACGTATCGCGAGGGTGTCGGGCGGGGAGGCACGCAGGATCTGGTCGTACTCCTCGCCCTCGGTGCGCACCGCGCACAGCATCCGCACCGGGGTCTCGCCGAGCCGGCGGGCCGCGAAGCCGAGGAGTTCGGCGCTGGCCGGATCCAGCCACTGGGCGTCGTCGGCGACGATCAGCACGGGCCCGGCGTCGGCCAGGGCGCGCAGCGCGGACAGGACGGCGAGCCGCAGGGCCAGCCCGTCCCGCTGGAGCGTGGACTCGCCGCGACCGGTGAGCGCCGCCTCCAGGGCCGTGCGCTGGGCCGCGGGCAGCCGCCCGGACACCTCGTCGAGGACGAGGCCGAGGAGGTCGGCCAGGGCCAGGAAGGGAAGGTGGGATTCGGACTCGGTGGGGGAGCAGCGCAAGACGGTTCGTGCCTCTTGGCCGTATTCCGCGGCCAATGCCCGCAGGACCGTCGACTTCCCAATTCCAGCCGGACCGTGAAGCAGGACGCTCCCGCCCCGCGCGAGCTGCTCGCGTGCCGAGGTGACCAGTTCGGCCCGCCCGATGACCTGGTCGGAGCGGCAGCCGGCAGGCTCCTTGAAGTCCCGTGGCACGGTCACCGCTCCCCTCCGTGTGTCGTGTTCGGGCCAATATTAGGCAACGGTTCTTTGAAATTCGGAGCCGCGGGGAGGTGAGCCGAATAACAGCCGGCCCGCATGGAGAAATTCACGGCGTCGATGAATGAATGGTGAGTCGTCCCGAGCGGCACGTCCACCCCCGCGCGGCCCCGCCCCGCGGGACCGGGGCCGCCCCCGTCCGGGGCCGCCCGCCGCACCCACCGGTCCGTGTCCACGGCTACGGCAGCAGCCCCGCCCGGCGCGCCGCCACCACGGCCTCCCCGCGCGTGTGGGCGCCCAGCTTGCGCATGGCCGACCGCAGATAGCCCTTCACCGTCTCCGCGCGCAGGCCCAGTCGTGCCGCGGCCGCCGCGTTCGTGGCGCCCGCGGCCACACACGCCAGCACGTCCACCTCGCGCGGCGCCAGCTCCACGCTCCGCTGCCCCGCCCCCGCCGCCAGCAGACCGGCCGCCTCCAGCAGCTCCGCGCGCAGCGCCGGATCGCCGATGCGCGGCGCCAGCGCCCGCAGCGCCGCGTGCGCCTCCCGGACCTGCTCCCAGGCGGCACCCCCCTCGGGCGGCGCGGTCCGCGGCCGGGCCGTCTCCAGCAGCCCCTGCACCTCGTCCCGCACCACCAGGGCCTGCTCCACGTCCCGCGCCGCGTCCACCGCGGCCGTCAGGGTGCGGTCGCCCAGCGGCTGGGCCGTGCGCAGGGCGCCGTACAGGACACCGCGCACCCGGCGCCGTACGACCACCGGGACCGCCACCACCGCGCACAGGCCCTCGGCGGCGACGACGGCGTCGTACTCGTGGCTGATCTGCCGGGAGGCCGAGTAGTCGGTGACCGCGCAGGGGCGGGCCAGCGCCACGGCCTTGCCGCCGAGGCCGTTGCCCGCGACGACGGCGAGCCGGCGCAGGGCGTCCGTGGCGGTGCCGTTCAGCTCGCTGATGCGCACGCGCGGGCGGCCCGGCTCCAGCAGGCCGCCGAAGGCGACCGGGAGCCCGGTCGAGCGGCGCAGACGCACCAGCCCACGCCCGATCTCCACCGCTGCGGCCGCTTCCACTGCCACCCTGCTCGCCCCTTCACCCGCCGCGTCCCGAGCGCACACCCCCGTTCGGGGGTAGTGAGACCCACGTCACGGATTACACGATGGCAGAGGGCCGCCCGGCAAGGTCCGGTAACCAGGAGGACGCATGAAGACGGGGACGGAGCTGTTCCGCGGGGCGCGGGACTTCCTGCTCGAACACCGCGAGGACTACGCCACGGCGTACGAGGGCTTCACCTGGCCCCGGCCGGAGCGGTTCAACTGGGCGCTCGACTGGTTCGACGCCGTCGCGGCCGGGAACGACCGGATCGCGCTGCACATCGTGGAGGAGGACGGCACCGAGGTACGGCTGACGTTCGCCGAGACGGCCGAACGCTCCGCCCGCGTCGCCACCTGGCTGCGCGAGACGGGCGTACGCGCCGGGGACCGCGTGCTCGTCATGCTCGGCAACCAGGCCGAACTGTGGGAGACCGCCCTGGCCGCCATGAAGCTGCGCGCCGTCGTCATCCCGGCCACCCCGCTGCTCGGCCCGGCCGACCTGCGCGACCGCGCGGAGCGCGGAGACGTCCGGCACGTCCTGGTCCGCTCGGAGGACACCGGCAAGTTCGACGACGTGCCCGGCGACTACACCCGGATCGCCGTCGGCGGCGCACGCGCGGGCTGGCTGGCGTACGAGGACGCCTACGACGCCTCCGCCGCGTTCACCCCCGACGGGCCGACCGGCGCCGACGACCCCCTGATGCTCTACTTCACCTCCGGCACCACCGCCCGCCCCAAGCTGGTCGAGCACACCCACACCTCGTACCCGATCGGGCATCTGGCCACCATGTACTGGATCGGCCTCAAGCCGGGGGACGTGCACCTGAACATCTCGTCGCCCGGCTGGGCCAAGCACGCCTGGTCCAACCTGTTCGCGCCGTGGAACGCCGAGGCGACCGTCTTCATCCACAACTACACGCGCTTCGACGCGGCCCGTCTGATGGCCGAGATGGACCGGGTCGGCGTCACCACCTTCTGCGCCCCGCCGACGGTGTGGCGCATGCTCATCCAGGCCGACCTGGGCGCGCTGCGCACCCCGCCCCGCGAGGTCGTCGCCGCCGGTGAACCGCTCAACCCCGAGGTCATCGAGCAGGTGCGGCGCGCCTGGGGGGTGACCATCCGGGACGGCTTCGGGCAGACCGAGACGGCCGTGCAGGTCTCCAACAGCCCCGGCCAGCCCCTGAAGACGGGCTCCATGGGCCGGCCCAGCCCCGGCTTCCGCGTCGAACTGCTCGATCCGGTCACCGGCGCCCCCGGCGCCGACGAGGGGGAGATCGCCCTCGACCTCTCCGCCCGGCCGGTCGGTGTGATGACGGGCTACCACGGCGACCCGGAGCGTACGGCGGAGGCGATGGCGGGCGGCTACTACCGCACCGGCGACATCGGCTCCCGCGACGCCGACGGCTACATCACCTATGTGGGCCGGTCCGACGACGTCTTCAAGGCCAGCGACTACAAGATCAGCCCGTTCGAGCTGGAGAGCGCCCTGCTGGAGCACGAGGCGGTCGCCGAGGCCGCCGTCGTGCCCGCGCCCGACACACTGCGGCTCGCGGTCCCCAAGGCGTACGTCGTCCTCGCGGAGGGCTGGGAGCCCGGACCCGACACCGCCAAGGTGCTCTTCGAGCACTCCCGGCAGGTCCTGGCGCCCTACAAAAGGCTGCGCCGCCTGGAGTTCGGGCCGCTGCCCAAGACCGTGTCGGGCAAGATCCGCCGTATCGAACTGCGCGAGGCCACCGCCGCGGGGTCGGACGCCGAGTACCGCGAGGAGGACTTCCGGTGAACTCCTACACCCACGGAACCGGGGACACGCCCCTGCTGGGGGACACGATCGGGGCGAACCTGGACCGGGCCGTCGCCGCCTGGCCGGACCGGGAGGCGCTGGTCGACGTGGCGTCGGGGCGGCGCTGGACGTACGCGGAGTTCGCCGCCGACGTCGACCGGCTGGCGTACGCGCTGCTGGCGAGCGGTGTCGCCAAGGGCGACCGCGTGGGCATCTGGGCCGTCAACTGCCCTGAGTGGGTCCTCGTCCAGTACGCCACGGCCCGCATCGGCGCCGTCATGGTGAACATCAACCCGGCGTACCGCACCCACGAGCTGGAGTACGTCCTCAACCAGGCCGGCGTCTCGCTGCTGTTCGCCTCGCTCAGTCACAAGTCGAGCGACTACCGGGCGATGGTCGAGGAGGTGCGCGGCCGGTGCCCGGCGCTGCGGGAGACCGCCTACATCGGCGATCTGAGCTGGGACGCGCTGATCGCGCGCGGCACACCCGCCCCGTTCCCGGAGCTGTCCTGCGACGACCCCATCAACATCCAGTACACCTCGGGCACGACCGGCTTCCCCAAGGGCGCCACGCTCTCCCACCACAACATCCTGAACAACGGCTACTTCGTGGGGGAGTTGATCGCCTACAGCGAGCAGGACCGGGTGTGCATCCCGGTGCCCTTCTACCACTGCTTCGGTATGGTGATGGGGAATCTGGCCGCCACGTCCCACGGCGCCTGCGTCGTCATCCCGGCCCCGTCCTTCGACCCGAGGGCCACCCTGGAGGCCGTGCAGCAGGAGCGGTGCACCTCGCTGTACGGCGTGCCGACGATGTTCATCGCCGAGCTGAACCTCCCCGACTTCGCCGGCTACGACCTCTCCACCCTGCGCACCGGCATCATGGCGGGCTCGCCGTGCCCGGTGGAGGTGATGAAGCGGGTGGTCGCCGAGATGCACATGGAGCAGGTCTCCATCTGCTACGGCATGACGGAGACCTCCCCGGTGTCCCTCCAGACCCGCATGGACGACGACCTGGAGCACCGCACCGGCACCGTCGGCCGCGTCCTGCCGCACATCGAGGTGAAGATCGTCGACCCGGCGACCGGCGTGACCGTGGAACGCGGCACGTCGGGCGAGCTGTGCACCCGGGGCTACAGCGTGATGCTCGGCTACTGGGACGAGCCGGAGAAGACGGCCGAGGCGATCGACCAGGGCCGCTGGATGCACACCGGCGACCTGGCGATGATGCGGGACGACGGGTACGTGGAGATCGTCGGCCGGATCAAGGACATGATCATCCGGGGCGGCGAGAACATCTACCCGCGCGAGATCGAGGAGTTCCTCTACGCCCACCCCAAGATCGCCGACGTCCAGGTGGTCGGCGTGCCGCACGAGCGGTACGGCGAGGAGGTGCTGGCCTGCGTCATCCCGCGCGACCCGGCCGACCCGCTGACGCTGGAGGAACTGCGCGCCTTCTGCGACGGACAGCTCGCGCACTACAAGATCCCGAGCCGCCTGACCCTCCTCGACGCGTTCCCGATGACGGTGTCCGGCAAGGTGCGCAAGGTGGAACTGCGCAAGCGGTACGCGACCGGCTAGCCGCGCCGCATGCACACGCGCGGCCACCGATCCAGACCGAGCTCCGCCTCCCGGGCGCGGATCGCCCGCAGCCCGGGGGTGAGCCGGTCCTCCGGCACGACGTGGAACCCCAGCCGCCCGTAGTACGGCGCGTTCCACGGGACGTCCGCGAAGGTGGTCAGCGTCAGCCCGCTCAGCCCCTCCTCACGGGCGCGCTCCCCGGCGTACGCGAGGAGGGCCCGTCCCACACCCCGGCGCGCCGCGTCGGGGTGCACGGACACCTGCTCGACGTGCAGGCCCCCGTCGGCGGGTTCGGCGACCAGGTACCCCACCGGCCGGCCCTCCTCGTCACAGGCCACCCAGTTCCGCCCCGCCCTCCGGTACCGCTCCAGCACGTCCACCGGGAACGGCTCGTCGTCGGCGATCTCCGCCATACCGATCTCACGGAAGACCTCCCCGGCGGCCCGCTCGATGTCCTGGAGGACCGGCAGCTCGCTGGGGAGGACGGGACGTATGCGCATGGGGTGAGTGTCGGCCTGGTTCCGGCCGGCGCGCCAGCGGATTTCGCGCTCACCCCGCCCCCGTCGCGTCCAGTTCGTCGGCCTGGCTGTTGACCGGCTGGGGGGTGCCCGTGAGGTCGAGGACGAACAAGGGGACGTGGAGGGAGTCGGCGCGGACGCGGGCGTCCGGGGTGTAGCCGGCGAGGGAGAAGTAGACGCAGTGCGTCGACTCCGTCATGGCCGTCAGCCACAGGCACTCCACGTCCCGGCGGGATGCCGGGTTCACCGTCGGGTCGACCTGGGCGAGGAGGCCGTGCGCGGCGAGGCCGATGCCGGAGGTCGGTCGCTGGTCGGCGCGGCGGATGTCCCGGTAGCCGAGCCAGCGCAAGTAGACGGCGGCCGCGGTGACGGCGTCCCGCGCGGTGCGGATCGTCACGGGCTGGAAGGCGCGGCGGGGGGCGGGGGGCTGCCGGGGCTCGGCGGAGAGAGCCAGCAGGGGGATCCGCAGGACCGTGCCGCAGGGGCAGCCCAGTTCCGGGCGGGGCCACTCGCTCTCCCGGCCGCACGCGGAGCAGCCCACGGTGACCCACTCGTCGTCCCAGGCCCGGTGGGTGACGGCGGTGGCGGTCCCGTCCGGGTCGAGCCGGGGTGCTAGGGGCGCCCCGCACGCGCACGGATAGACGGGTGCCTCGTAGTGGTGCTCGTTCCGGCAGGCCGGGCAGCACACCGGCACGCTCTCGGACATGGCCCGCTCCAGGACGGTTCGCATCGGACAGCGGCCCCATCGTCCTCCTGCCGGGGGCCGCTTGTCCCCCTCTTGACGGTCTCCGGCGCCCCACTTACATTGCTTCCAGATAGTAGAAAACAAATTCCGTCATGCGGAAAGTTTGACGGTGGAACTCATCACGGACTTGCTCACCGCGGGGCGCGACGGGAGTGCGAATCCGACGGCCGAAGCAGGAGACCTCAATGGCTCGTATGACCGCTGCCCGTGCGGCAGTCGAGATCCTCAAGCGCGAGGGCGTCCATGACGCGTTCGGTGTGCCCGGCGCGGCGATCAACCCCTTCTACGCGGCGCTCAAGGCGTCCGGCGGCATCCACCACACCCTCGCCCGCCATGTCGAGGGCGCCTCGCACATGGCCGAGGGCTACACCCGCGCGCACCCCGGCAACATCGGCGTCTGCATCGGCACGTCCGGCCCCGCCGGGACCGACATGATCACCGGTCTGTACTCCGCGACCGGCGACTCCATCCCGATCCTGTGCATCACGGGCCAGGCGCCGACCGCCGTGATCCACAAGGAGGACTTCCAGGCCGTCGACATCGCCGCGATCGCGGGGCCGGTCACGAAGATGGCGGTCACCGTCCTGGAGGCCGCGCAGGTCCCCGGTGTCTTCCAGCAGGCCTTCCATCTGATGCGCTCCGGCCGCCCCGGCCCCGTCCTCATCGACCTGCCGATCGACGTCCAGCTCACCGAGATCGAGTTCGACCCGGACACGTACGCGCCGCTGCCCGTCTACAAGCCCGCCGCCACCCGCGCCCAGATCGAGAAGGCGCTCGGCATGCTGAACGCCGCCGAGCGGCCGCTGATCGTCGCGGGCGGCGGTGTCGTCAACGCGGACGCCGCCGACCTCCTCGTCGAGTTCGCCGAGCTGACCGGCACCCCGGTCGTCCCCACCCTGATGGGCTGGGGCGTGCTCCCCGACGACCACGAGCTGAACGCCGGCATGGTGGGCCTGCAGACCTCGCACCGCTACGGCAACGCCACCTTCCTGGAGTCCGACTTCGTCCTCGGCATCGGCAACCGCTGGGCCAACCGCCACACCGGAAAGCTGGACGTCTACACGGCCGGCCGCACCTTCGTGCACGTCGACGTCGAGCCCACCCAGATCGGCCGGATCTTCGCCCCGGACTACGGCATCGCCTCCGACGCCGGGGCCGCCCTGGAGCTGTTCGTCGAGGTGGCGAAGGAGCTGAAGGCCGAGGGCCGGCTGCCCGACCGCGGCGCCTGGGCCGCCTCCGCCCAGGAGCGCCGGGCCACCCTCCAGCGGCGGACGCACTTCGACGACATCCCGATCAAGCCGCAGCGCGTCTACGAGGAGATGAACAAGGCCTTCGGCCCGGAGACCCGGTACGTCTCCACGATCGGACTGTCTCAGATCGCCGGTGCGCAGATGCTGCACGTGTACCGGCCCCGGCACTGGATCAACTGCGGCCAGGCCGGCCCCCTCGGCTGGACCGTCCCGGCCGCGCTGGGCGTCGCCAAGGCCGACCCGGAGGCCCCCGTCGTCGCGCTGTCCGGCGACTACGACTTCCAGTTCATGATCGAGGAGCTGGCCGTCGGGGCGCAGCACCGGATTCCGTACGTCCACGTGCTGGTCAACAACGCCTACCTGGGCCTGATCCGCCAGGCGCAGCGGGCCTTCGACATCGACTTCCAGGTCAACCTGGAGTTCGAGAACGTCAACTCGCCGGAGCTCGGCGTCTACGGCGTGGACCACGTCAAGGTCGCCGAGGGCCTCGGCTGCAAGGCGATCCGCGTCACCGACCCGGCCGAGCTGGGCGCGGCCTTCGAGCAGGCGAAGAAGCTGGCACAGGAGTACCGGGTCCCGGTCGTCGTCGAGGCGATCCTGGAGCGCGTCACCAACATCTCCATGTCGACGACCAACGACATCGGCAACGTCGTGGAGTTCGAGGAGATCGCGACCGAGCCGGGCCACGCGCCGACGTCGGTGAGGCCGCTCGAGGTCTGACCCCGACCGACCCGGGGGCGTCCACCCCCCCCACCGACCGCGAAGGGCGGTCCGGCCGACAGCCGGACCGCCCTCTTCGTGCTCCCCCGTGGATGTGCTCCCCCGTGGTGTGCACCCCCGTGCCTACCCCGTGTCACGGGACCCGCTGCCCCCGTGCCGGCGGGCCCCGTGTGACGACAATCTGCCCTGCCCCGGGGGTGTTCGAAGCCCCTTGAACGAAGTTCAGAGCTTGATTTGAGCATGACGTAGACGTCCTACGCCGCCGGCTGTACGCGGCCGGTCAGCCCTCCTCGTGGTGCTCCGACAGGCCCGGCCAGTCGTCGGGGCCGCCGCCCTGCCAGTCGATGAAGTCGCTCTCCGCCACGTCGGTGACGTAGTGGTCGGCGAGCCGCAGGATCTCGCTGACGTCGTCCACGTGCGTGGCGATGCCCAGCGTCTCGTCGCCCTCGGTGACCCGCCGGGAGCCGTCCAGCCCGGGAGGGTGCACCACGACGTGCGGATGCTCGGTCGGTCGTGCCGTCATGCCTTCAGACTGCTGCGAAAGGCCCCGCTCCGCACCCCGGCGCGGCACCCGCGCCGGCCCACCCGCACATGCGGACGGCGCCGGGCACGGGAGTCTCCGTACCCGGCGCCGCGTGGCTGTCCGGTGGTGGCCGTCCGACGGCGCGAGGCTGGGCGCGACAGTACGTTCGCGCCGCCGGACGGCGTTCTGGGGGCGGTGTCCGCCATACGTGCCGGGACCGCGGCGGGAGCGACGGAACCCTGGCCCGCCTCCCCTCAGGTCGAAGGAGGCGGCCGGGACCTTCACCACCGCACTGGCTCGCTCGCCGCCGCGGTCCACACGCGGCCCGCGCCCCCCTCCGGGCGGCCACCCCTCATCCGGGCCGGCCGGCGAGGGGGCGCGGGCGGTGCGTCCGGCTCATGACCTCCCGTCAGGAGCCGGACGCCGTCTCGAATCCGCCGGAGGTGTGCCGGCGGGGTGTCCGGGCGGTGCCGGTGCCTGGGCGCGACAGGACATGTGTCGGCGCCGGCACCGCCCGGAGGTCTCAGGAGGAGGCGCCGGACAGGCGCTCCACGGACCGCAGCAGGGCCGAGTGGTCCAGGCCGCCGTCGCCCTGGGCGCGCAGGGACGCCACGAGCTGGGCGACCACGGCGCCGACCGGCAGGGCCGCGCCGACGCTGCGGGCGGCGTCCGTGACGATGCCCATGTCCTTGTGGTGCAGGTCGATGCGGAAGCCCGGCTTGAAGTCCCGGTTCAGGAAGTTGTCCTTCTTGCGGGTCAGCACGGTCGAGCCGGCCAGGCCGCCGTTCAGCACGTCCAGGGCCGCCTCGAGGTCCACGCCGGACTTCTCCAGGAAGACCACGGCCTCGGCGCACGCCTGGATGTTCACGGCGACGATCAGCTGGTTGGCGGCCTTCACGGTCTGGCCCGAGCCGTGCGGACCGCACAGCACGACGGTTCGGCCGAGCGCGTCGAAGATCGGCCTGGCCTCGTCGAAGTCGGCCTGCTCGCCGCCGACCATGATCGACAGCACGGCCTCGATCGCGCCGGCCTCGCCGCCGGACACCGGGGCGTCCAGCACCCGGATGCCCTTGTCCCCGGCGGCCTTCGCCAGGTCCACGGAGGTCTGGGGGGTGATCGAGGACATGTCGATCAGCAGCGCGCCGGAGCGCGCGTTCTCCAGGATGCCGTCGGGGCCGTACGCGATCGCCTCGACCTGCGGGGACGCCGGGACCATGGTGATCACGACGTCGGCGTCCCGCACGGCCTCGGCGATGGAGCCGGCGGCGGTGCCGCCCGCCGCGGCGAGCCGGTCCAGCTTGTCCTTCTCCAGCGTGTAGCCGGTGACCTGGTAGCCCGCCTTGATCAGGTTCTCGGACATGGGGGAGCCCATGATGCCGAGGCCGATCCAGGCGATCGCCGGGCGGGTCGGGTGGGAGGAATCCGCAAGGGCGTTGCTCATGATGGGGTGCCTTTCGGTAACGGGTCAGCGGGGCAGCCAGTCGAAGGCCTCGGCGCTCGGGCGGTCGCCCGGCTTGTACTCGAGGCCGACCCAGCCGTCGTAGCCCGCCTTCTGCAGCTGGTCGAGGAGGTCTTCCAGGGGGAGCGAACCGGTGCCCGGGGCGCCGCGGCCCGGGTTGTCGGCGATCTGCACGTGGCCGGTCTGCGCCGCGTACCGCTCGATCACCGCCGGCAGGTCCTCGCCGTTCATGGACAGGTGGTAGAGGTCCATGAGGAACTTCGCGTTGCCCAGTCCGGTCGCCGCGTTCACCTTGTCCACGACGCCCACCGCGGCGGGCGCGCTGACCAGCGGGTAGCGCGGCGACTCCGGCTCGTTGAGGGCCTCGATCAGCAGGATCGCGCCGATCCGGTCGGCCGCCCGCGCCGCGAGGACCAGGTTCTCCAGCGCGAGCGCGTCCTGCTCGGCCGGGTCCACGCCGTCGACGCGGTTGCCGTAGAGGGCGTTGAGCGCCCCGCAGCCGAGGGACCCGGCGAACTCCGCCGCGACCTCCACGTTGGCGCGGAACCGCTCCGACTCCTCGCCGGGCAGCGACAGGGCGCCTCGGTCGGGACCGGGCAGCCGCCCGGCGTAGAAGTTCAGCCCGGTGAGCCGTACGCCCGCGTCCTCGACCGCCTTCCGCAGGGCGTCGAGCTCGGACCGCTCGGGGGTGGGGGAGTCGATCCAGGGCCACCACAGCTCGACCGCGGTGAAGCCGGCCGCGGCGGCGGCCGCGGGACGCTCCAGGAGCGGGAGTTCCGTGAAGAGGATCGACAGGTTGACGTTGAAGCGCTGCTCTGCGAATCCCATCGGGGCCGGCGCTCCCTTCCGTGGTTGCTATTCCGTATAGCGGAAGTTTGTTTCTGCTTATTGGAAGACTGCCGTCGGCCGCCGGAGGTTGTCAAGAGGGCTCGGCGGATGACCGTGGTGCGCGTTAGGTTGTGCGCGTGCGATTGAGAGTGGAGTTCACGACCGAGCCCTTCGACCTCGACGAGGCGCCCGCGCACGCCGTGGCGGCCCGCGAGGTCATCGAGGCGGCCGACCTGGACGCGGTGGACGTCGGCCCGTTCGGCAACACGGCGGAAGGCCGCCCGGACGCGGTGCTCGCCGCCGTGGACGCCCTGCTGCGCAAGAGCCTCGACGCGGGCGCCACCCGCATCTCGCTCCAGGTCAACGTGATCGAGGAGGGCGGGGCGTGACCGGCGACGGGGACGACGCCTTCATCGCGGCCGTCAAGCCGCTGGTCGACGCCATGGGCGGCGAACTCCTGCCGCCCGACGAGGCCGGCTCCGAGGACGTCGTGCTCTCCTGGCGCGGCTCCGACGTCGTCGCCGTACGGCTGCCCCAGCTCGCCGACTCCCTCGACCACATCCTGGCCGCCATGGAGCGCCGCATGGGCAAGCCCCTGGCCGACCTGGACCGCAAAGCCAAGCAGGAGGTCGTCCGCACCCTGGAGGCCCGAGGCGCCTTCTCCGTGCGGCACGGGGTGGAGACCGTCGCGAGCGCCCTCGGGGTCAGCCGCTTCACCGTCTACAACTACCTGAACCGGGACAAGAACCCCTGACCGGAGCTCCCCGGTTTCGTTACCGGGAATTTTCAACAAAGTGTTGACGTGCCGTCGCCGCGAGGCGTTAGCTAACGGCACGCCCGTTCAGCACGAAGGCCGTTCGCGGCCACGGAGGCTCCCGTGACGCCGAATACCACGCCCCCGGGCCTGGCCCGGTTCAACGCCCTGGAGGAGCACACGGCGCACGCCGCGCTCCACGAGGTGTGCGCCTCCACCGCCTGGGTGCGGCGGCTGCTCGCCGGCCGCCCCTACGCCACCCCCGACGAGCTCTACCGGACCGGCGACGCCGCCACGGCCGGGCTGACCGCCGGCGACCTCGCCGAGGCCATGTCCGGCCACCCGCCGATCGGCCGCCCCCGGCCGGGCGACCCGGCCTCGGCCCGCGAGCAGCGCGGCATGGCCGGCGCGTCCGAGGAGCTCAAGGCGGAGATGCTCGAACTCAACCTGGCCTACCAGGAGAAGTTCGGTCACGTCTTCCTCATCTGCGCCACCGGCCGGACCGGCGAGCAGATGCGCGACGCGGTGAAGGAGCGGATCGGCAACGCGCCCGAGCAGGAACGCGAGATCGTCCGCGCCGAGCTGGGGAAGATCAACCGTATCCGGCTCGCCCGCCTCGTCGACGACGACTGACAAGGACGCAGACCATGAGCACCAGCACCACCGCCTCCGTGTCCACGCACATCCTGGACACCAGCGTCGGCCGGCCCGCCGAGGGCGTCGCAGTCCGTCTCTCCGCCCGCGCGGGCCGGGACGCGGACTGGCGGGAGCTCGGCGGCTCCGCGACCGACGCGGACGGGCGGTGCAAGGACCTCCCGGCCCCGCCGGAGGGCACCACCCACGTCCGGCTCGACTTCGCCGTCGAGCCGTACTTCGAGAAGAAGCAAGCCGATGCGCAGCAGGACGCCCCCGCGAATCGGGACAGCGGTGCCGTGTTCTTCCCCGAGGTGGCGATCACCTTCGCGGTGACGCCCGGGGAGCACTATCACGTACCGCTGCTGCTCAACCCGTTCGGCTACTCCGTATACCGAGGGAGCTAGCTACATGACCGCCCATTCCAGCCCTGCCCGCCCTGTGCTTCTGGGACAGAACCAGTACGGCAAGGCCGAGAACCGAGTCGTCAGGATCACGCGGGACGGCACCACCCACCACATCAAGGACCTGAACGTCTCCGTCGCGCTGTCCGGCGACATGGACGAGGTCCACCACTCCGGCTCCAACGCCAACGTCCTGCCGACCGACACCACCAAGAACACGGTGTTCGCGTTCGCCAAGGAGCACGGCATCGAGTCCGCCGAGCAGTTCGGCATCCACCTCGCCCGGCACTTCGTCACCAGCCAGGAGCCCATCCACCGGGCGCGCATCCGCATCGAGGAGTACTCCTGGGAGCGGATCGAGGGCACCGGCGCCGACGGCGAGGAGATCAAGCACTCCTTCGTCCGCCAGGGCCAGGAGACCCGCCTCACCCAGATCACCTTCGACGGCGAGAGCTGGGAGGTCGTCTCGGGCCTGAAGGACCTCGTCGTGCTGAACTCGACGAACTCCGAATTCTGGGGGTACGTCAAGGACAAGTACACGACGCTCCAGGAGACCCACGACCGCATCCTGGCCACCGAGGTCTCCGCCCGCTGGCGCTTCAACTGGACCGACGGCGAGCAGCCCGCGCCCGACTGGGACGAGTCCTACGAGCAGACGAGGCAGCACATGCTCCGCGCCTTCGCCGAGACCTACTCGCTCTCCCTGCAGCAGACCCTGTACGAGATGGGCGCCCGCATCATCGAGAACCGCGCCGAGATCGACGAGGTCCGCTTCTCCCTGCCGAACAAGCACCACTTCCTGGTGGACCTGGAGCCGTTCGGGCTGAAGAACGACACCGCCGACGGGGCCGTGTACTTCGCCGCCGACCGCCCCTACGGCCTGATCGAGGCCACCGTCCTGCGGGACGGCAGCGAGGCCCGCATCCCCGCGGACCTCACCAACCTGTAGACCGACGCACCACCTTCGGCACCCGCGGGCGGCGGGCCGGGCCTCGCGGGCCCGCCGGCCGCGGCACTCAAACTCCCGGGGTCCTGCCGTGCCCTCTCTCCACAGCGCAAAGGACGCACCATGGCAGCAGCCCAGCGCATCGTCATCGAGAACTGTTCGATCGCGACCGTCGACGCGCACGACACCGAGTACGACACCGGACACGTCGTCCTGGCCGGCCACCGCATCGAGTCCCTCGGCGCGGGCCGCGCCCCCGAGGGCCTGGAGAACGTCGTCCGCCGGATCGACGCCACCGGGCACCTCGTCACCCCCGGCCTGGTCAACACCCACCACCACTTCTACCAGTGGATCACCCGGGGCCTGGCCACCGACCACAACCTCTTCGACTGGCTCGTCGCCCTCTACCCGACCTGGGCGCGCATCGACGAGCGGATGGTCCGCGCCGCCGCGCAGGGCTCGCTCGCGATGATGGCCCGCGGCGGTGTCACCACCGCCATGGACCACCACTACGTCTACCCGAAGGGCTCCGGCGACCTGTCCGGCGCGATCATCGGCGCCGCCCGCGACATGGGCGTGCGCTTCACCCTCGCCCGCGGCTCCATGGACCGCAGCGAGAAGGACGGCGGACTGCCCCCGGACTTCGCCGTCGAGACCCTCGAGGGCGCGCTCGCCGCGACCGAGGAGACCGTGAAGCAGTACCACGACACCTCCTTCGAGGCGATGACCCAGGTCGCCGTCGCCCCCTGCTCCCCGTTCTCCATCTCCACCGAACTGCTCCGCCAGGGCGCCGAACTCGCCCGGCGCCTGGGGGTGCGCATGCACACCCACGGCTCGGAGACCGTGGAGGAGGAGAAGTTCTGCCACGAGCTGTTCGGCATGGGCCCGACCGACTACTTCGAGTCCACCGGCTGGCTCGGTGAGGACGTGTGGATGGCGCACTGCGTCCACATGAACGACTCCGACATCGCCGCCTTCGCCCGCACGAGGACCGGTGTCGCGCACTGCCCGTCCTCCAACGCCCGCCTCGCCGCCGGGATCGCCCGCGTCCCCGACATGCTGGCCGCCGGCGTCCCGGTCGGCCTCGGCGTCGACGGCACCGCCTCCAACGAGTCCGGCGAACTGCACACCGAACTGCGCAACGCCCTGCTCATCAACCGCCTCGGCGCCCACCGCGAGTCCGCCCTCACCGCCCGGCAGGCCCTGCGGCTCGGCACCCACGGCGGAGCCCGGGTCCTCGGCCGCGCCGCCGAGATCGGCTCCCTCGAACCCGGCAAGCTCGCCGACCTCGTGCTGTGGAGGATGGACACCCTCGCCCACGCCTCCATCGCCGACCCGGTCACCGCCCTCGTGTTCGGCGCGGCCGCCCCCGTCACCGCGTCCTTCGTGAACGGCCGCCAGATCGTCGAGAACGGGCGGCTGCTCACCGCCGACGAGGACGCCATCGCCCGCTCCACGCGGGACGAGGCGCGCCGGCTCGCCGAGATCGCCGCACCGTAACGCGCCCTGTCGCAGGGCGAATGAACTCCGGCCGGGAGGGACGGCTCCCGGCCGGCGGCTCCGGACCCTCGGGTCCCGGGGCGGCCGTCGCCGGGGCGTGCGCACGCGCGCGCCCCGGACACGGTCCACCGTCCCCCCGTACGACTGGTCCCGCACGACCATGCACCACCTCCCTGAAACCCACGGCAGCCGTTCCGCGCGGCCGTGTAACCGACCGGAGGGAAGCCGCCGTGGCCGACCACCCCGTTGACGAGAAACTCCCCGCGCTCAAGATGGCGACGACCGGCCTCCAGCACGTGGCCGCCATGTACGCGGGCGTCGTCGCCCCACCCCTGATCGTCGGCGCGGCCATCGGCCTCTCCGCCACCGACCTGACCTTCCTCACCGGCGCCTGCCTGTTCACCGCGGGCCTCGCCACGTTCCTCCAGACGCTCGGCGTCTGGAAGATCGGCGCCCGGCTGCCCTTCGTCAACGGCGTCACCTTCGCCGGTGTCGCCCCGATGACCGCGATCGTCGCCTCCACCGGCGACAAGGCCGACGCCCTGCCGATCATCTTCGGCGCCGTCATCGTCGCCGGGCTCCTCGGCTTCCTCGCCGCCCCCGTCTTCTGCAAGGCGGTCCGCTTCTTCCCTCCCGTGGTCACCGGCACCGTGATCACCCTCATCGGGATCTCGCTCCTGCCGGTCGCCTTCGGCTGGGCCCAGGGTCCCGACCCGGCCGCCCACGACTACGGCTCGCCCACCAACCTGGGGCTCGCCGGCGGCACCCTGCTCATCGTGCTGCTGCTGCGCCGCTTCACCACCGGCTTCGTCAAGCAGATCGCCGTGCTGCTCGGCCTGGTCGCCGGCACCCTGCTCGCGATCCCGTTCGGCGTCACCGACTTCACTCCCGTCGCGGACGCGGACGTCGTCGGCTTCCCGACGCCGTTCCATTTCGGCGCCCCGCAGTTCCAGCTGGCCGCGATCCTCTCGATGTGCGTGGTCATGGTGGTGTCGATGACCGAGTCGACCGCCGACATGCTGGCGCTGGGCGAGATCGTGGACCGTCCGGCCGACGAGCGGACCATCGCGGCCGGGCTGCGCGCCGACACCCTCGGCTCCGCGCTCAGCCCGCTCTTCAACGGGTTCATGTGCAGCGCGTTCGCCCAGAACATCGGGCTGGTCGCCATGACACGGATCCGCAGCCGGTACGTCGTCGCGGCCGGCGGCGGCTTCCTGGTGCTGATGGGCCTGTGCCCGATGGCGGCCTCGCTGATCGCCGTCGTGCCCCGGCCGGTGCTCGGCGGCGCGGGCGTCGTCCTGTTCGGGTCCGTGGCCGCGAGCGGCATCCAGACCCTGGTCCGGGCCGGGCTGGAGAAGGACAACAACGTCCTGATCGTCGCCGTCTCGCTGGCCGTCGGCATCGTCCCCATCACGGCGCCGGAGTTCTACCACGCCTTCCCGGTGACCGCGCGGATCGTGCTCGACTCGGGCATCTCGACCGGCTGTGTGGCCGCCGTGCTGCTGAACCTGGTCTTCAACCACCTGGGCCGCGGCGGCCGTGACGCCGAGGACGTGACCCACCCGATGGAGACGGCACAGGAGCTCACCCGGGCGCCGGCGCGCTCCTGAGCCCCGGCGGAACACACCGCGCGCCCCGGCGGGACGAGGAGTCCCGCCGGGGCGCGCGGCCCTGCCGGTGCCGCATCAGCGGGTGAAGGTCACCCGGCTCTCCTTCATCAGGGAACCGCAGTTGGAGCCCGTCACCTGCACGTACACGTTCTTGATCTGGCCGCCCCAGTCCACGCAGTACCCCTTGCCGTAGACGTAGGTGGGCCCGGCGTACGAGGTGTAGAACCCGTAGTCCTCGTCGTACTCGTCGGTGCCGTTGACGTAGATCCACGCCGACATGTCCTGGGCGGTGCCCGGGGTGTTGCGGATGGTCGCCACGCAGTTCTTGCCGTTGCTGGAGTTGTACGTCAGGTACACGGTGCCGAGCGAGCCCACCGGCGCCGAGTTCACCGTCTTGTAGCCGCTGCCGCAGACCTTCTGCGGGGTGGTGTTGGGTGCCGCGGAGGCGGGTGCCGCGAGGGCGGCCGTGCCGCCGACGGTCAGCGCCGCGAGCGCCACGGTGGACAGGACAGAACGTGCGTATCGCATATTTCCCCCTGGTGTCCATTGGAGTTGGTTGCTCCTGCATGGTGTGACCCGCGGGGTATGCGAATGGTTGTGCTCGAATCTGACGTCGTGTCGACGAATCTGTTCGGTGGGGTGTCGACCGGGCGCCGTCAGATCCCGAACAGGCCGGGATCCGTGGCGAGTTCCTTGAAGTAGTCCTGCGGGTCGGCGACCATCCGGCGCTCCTTGAGGTCCAGCAGGCCGCCCACCGCGGTGAGTTCGGCGGCGACCGTGCCGTCCGTCTTCACCATGTCCTGCCGGATGCGGAACGTCTTGCCGCCCGTCCACTCGAACACGCACGTCACGTCGACCTCGTCACCGGCCAGCAGCTCGCGCCGGTAGCGGATGGTCGTCTCCAGGGCGACCGGGCCCACCCCCTTCGATATCAGCCCGGACTGGGTGATCCCGGCGGCCTGGAGCAGCGACCAGCGGGCGTGCTCGGCGTAGTTGATGTACACGCTCTGGTTGACGTGACCCTGCACGTCGGTCTCGTATCCGCGGACGGTGATCCGGACGGAGAACGGCTCGCTCACTGCTACCCCTTCGACGGTCGATGCCTGTTGCAGCGATCCTGGCACGCCGCTCACGCCCTGCGCGGGGACGCCAGCAGATAACGCGCCCGGGTGCGCGGCTCGGTGTGCTCCCCGACCTGCCAGCCCGCCCCTTCCAGTGTGGCCGCGCAGGCCCGCAGCCGCGCGCCGTCCGGCGCGCGCACGGCGACCGCGTCCGGCTGGGGCGTGGCCCGCACCCGGTAGCCGTCCTCGCCGTCCCCCTCGGCGGGCCGGTGCCCGGCGGCCTCCAGGGCGAGCGCTGCGGCCTGCACGAGATGGCCGCGCTCCCAGGCGCACGGCCGGTCCACCACTCCGTCCGGGTTGGTCATCCGGCGCAGCTCCATCAGGCCCTGCCAGGCGCTGTGCACCTCACGGGCGCGGGCGGGGCCGCCCTCCGGCCGCTCCTCCCCGCCGATCCGCGCGGCGAAGACCCGCCCGCCCCCGGGCGCTTCCGCCTGCCCGGCCCCGGGCGGGGTCGCACCCTCGGCCTCCGCCTGCTCCGGTGTCCGCAGCCGGTGTCCCGCCGGGGTCAGGAAGTGGTCGTGCGGCGGGCGCGGGTGCCGGAAGGCCAGACCTCGCCCCACCAGCGCCGCGAGCTGGGCCGGGGTGCCCCTGAGCCGCCCCGTGACGGGGTCGGCGGAGTCGATGAGCCGCCGCTGGGCGGCGGTCGGCGGTCGTGTCACGGCGTGCTCCTCCCCGGGCGTCCGGCACGGCGCCCGCCCGCGCGGGACGCCGCACCCCTTCGCCCGGAAGGCTACGACCCGGGTCTGACATTCCAGCCGGTGATCACCGGGCGGCCGTGTTCGGTGCCGAGCCGGCACAGCGCCCCGGTGGCCAGCTGGAACAGCGCCCCGTCGCCGGGCGGCAGGCCGAGATAGCGGGCGGTGAGCACCCGCAGGAAGTGCCCGTGGGCCACGAGGACCACACAGCCCTCCGTGTTGGCGAGCGCCGCGTCGACCTTGCCGAGCATCCGGTCGGCGCGCTCCCCGACCTCCTCGGGGCTCTCGCCGGGGTGGTCCGGCGGGCCGGGCGCGACCCCGTCCGTGAACAGGAACCAGCCCGGCCGCTCCCGCTGGATCTCGACGGTCGTCACACCCTCGTAGCCGCCGTAGTCCCACTCGCGCAGGTCGACGTCGACGCGCACGTCGTGCAGCCCGATCAGCTCGGCCGTCTCCCGGGCCCGCTGCGCCGGACTGGCGAACGCGGCCCCGATCCGGTGCGAGCGGACCAGGGGGACCAGCCGGCGGGCCTCCTCGCGGCCGCGCTCGGTCAGCGGCACGTCCGTCGAACCGGTGTGCCGCCCGGACCGCGACCACTCGGTCTCGCCGTGCCGGACCAGAAAGACCTCACCCACCGCGCACCCTTCCCGCTCGCCTGCCTGAACCCTGCCACACGGCGGCCGGGGCCCGCGCAGCGGACTGGGCCGGACGGTCGTCCCGGGCGGACGGGACGACGGGGCTCAGGGCCCGGGAAGGGCCTGCACCGACTCCGCGAGCCGGCCGACCGCCGTGACGAGCGGCGCCACCGGTTCGACGAACGCGGTGAGCCGGTCCAGGGCGCGCCGCAGCACCGACGGCTCCGGTGCCTCCTCCTCCAGCTCCTCCCGCAGGCGCCGCAGTTCCCGGTCGGTGGCGTCGGGGTCGGCCAGCGCCTCCCGGTGCTCGCGCAGCAACCGCTCGACCTGCGCGAGAAGTTCGGCCGTACGGGCCGTCTGAGCGGGGTCCTGGGCCGGGAAGGACACCGAACCGGAGAACGCCTGCGCCCGGTGCCCGACGGCCTGGTTGCCCACGTAGTGGGTGCCGCCGCTGATGACGATGCCGTTGTTGACGGGTGGGTCCTGGGGTCCGTCCTCGTGACGCATGCCGTCGCTCTCCTATTTCTCGGTACCGCCGCCGCTCACGGCGGCCGGGCCGGTCTGCCGCGGGACGGTCTGGGTGGCGCTGGCGCCCGCCCCGACCGCCTGGTTGCCGACGAAGCTCATGCCGCCCTGCTGGATGACGCCCTGGTTGAGGATCGTCTGCTGCTGGGCGCGGAAGTCGGTGATGTCGTAGCCGCGCGAGTCCAGGAACTCCCGCAGCGCGGCGAGCGTGTGACGCTCCACCAGGGCGATGATCCGCGCGGAGTCCACCACCTGGAAGTAGTTGTGGTAGTCGGGGCTGAGGGCCATCTCGCGCACGCTCACCCGGGCGCCGAAGTCGAACACGGGGTCCTGCTCCATGGCCTTCAGCTCGTCCATCGTGCGCCGGTGGTGCCGGGTCTCGAAGCGGGCGTGCCGGACCGCCCGGAACGGGGCCGCGAGGAACGCCGGGCCGGTGCGGGACAGCGCGGTGATCAGCAGGCCGCGCCGGGCGTCGTCGCTCAGTCCGCCGCGCAGCCGGTCCACGACGTGGTAGTCCGCCCGGACGGGCCCGAGGACGTGGTTGTCGCAGTGCAGGTGCAGGGTGCGGCCCGCGGCGGAGAAGTGCAGGAACACGCTCGGCACCACGTCCCCGCCCCACAGCGGCACATGGACGGCCAGATGGTGGCGGACGGCGCCGGCCGGGCGCTCGACGATCCGGTCGACCTCGGGCGGTGACAGCCGGGCGACCGGCGCGAGACCGGTGCCGCTGGTGAACCGCTCGTCGTCGCCGATGGCGGTCCCGCTCACGAGGACGCGGTCCTCGACGTACAGGGAGCGCAGCGTGTCCGCGCCGTCGTCGGCCGCGCCGTCCTCGGTGCCGCGCTCGGCGACCGTGCGCAGCCGTTCCCGCACATGGTCGACGAGGTCGGTGGCGGTGAAGGGCTCCGGCACGGCGGGACGCGCCTTCACGCCTCCGGTGTCGTCGGCGGGCAGCAGCGGCACGGCGATCGACCACTTGGAGCTTGAACCCGCGTAGCCGATGAAGGGCGAGTACCCGCTGTACACCGTGACGTTGCCGCTCTGCGCCTCCCTGATCGCCGTCAGCCGGTCCGCGATCCACTTGTGGCGCGGCACGGTGGGGCGGGGCTGCCGGGGGAACGCCTCCCGGGTCATCGTGGTGCGCAGCAGCCCGTCGACCGCGAGGTCGTGGCGCACGGCCGTGACGCACGCGAACGCGACGGCGGCGAGCGACGCCAGGACGGCGGGCACGCCGCCCCCGTACGCGCCGAGCAGCCAGGCGGCGAGCCCGGACACCGGTGTCGCCGAGACGCCGTAGCCGACGTAGAAGGCGACCAGCACCATGACGGCTGCGGAGACGCCGGTGCCGATCAGCACCCGGCTCCCGGGCTGGTGGTGCCCGCGGGTGGCCAGACTCGGGCGGGCGCCGGTGCGCCGGGCCGTCGACAGCAGCACCAGGGAGAACAGCACCCACAGCGGGGCGAACACGCCGACGAGCGCGAACGCGCCGGAGAGCCGCAGGTCCCGCCGCTGGCGGAGATCCCGCGCGGTCAGGCAGTGGCGGACGACGGCCACGAGGTCGACGTCGGGGGAGGGGGCCACGGCACTGGCCTCGTCCGCCAGCACCTCCTCCACCACCCGGTCGGCGAACTGCTCGTCGACGTAGGCGGCTGTGCACAGATAGCGGGTGACGTCACCGGGTGCGCTGCCGACGGGCATGTGGACCGGACCGGTCTTCATGCCGGTTCCTCCCTCTCTCCTGCGACGGGCCGGCGCCGGCCGGGCACCGGGGAACGGGACGGACGGTCCTGCCGAGAGCAGGGCGAGCAGCACACCGGCCGCGAGACCGAAGAGGAGGCCCTGGCGCAGCAGCTGCCGCAGCGCCTCCGCGGACTGCTCGAACGCGAGGCGCTCGGGCCGGAACAGCCCGGGCAGCGCCCAGACCGGCACCCGCAGGACCAACGACACCAGCACGGCACCCCCGACCCGGCGCAGCCACGCCGGGAACCGGGCGGGCAGCCGGGCCGGGACCAGCACGATCCCGGCGATCAGCAGCAGGGCGTGGAGGTCGTTGGTGATCAGATACGGAACGCCCGCGTACTGGTCGGGGGAGTAGCCCCAGGAGGGCATGAACGCCGAGGCGAGCGGCCAGGGCTG
The DNA here is from genome assembly GCF_001509795.1 of Streptomyces sp. NRRL WC-3605. Classification (GTDB taxonomy): domain Bacteria; phylum Actinomycetota; class Actinomycetes; order Streptomycetales; family Streptomycetaceae; genus Streptomyces; species Streptomyces viridochromogenes. The sequence continues at coordinate 60,789 of NZ_LLZN01000050.1, forward strand.
GGAGCCGCCGCTCAGGTAGAGCTCCCAGTAGTACTCGCTCAGCGGTCGCTGCACCCAGGGGCTGCCCACGACCAGCAGAAGCGCGACGAGAAGGAGCGGACGGCCGCGTAAGCCGGACGGTCTCATTCCGGGGTCCCCCATCCCCTGGCCTTCGTGATCGGTGGCGGCACTCTATGGCATCCCCGTTCCCCGCGACCGCGAATCCGCGAACCTTCCCTCCTACTGGCGGTAGCCGCTCAGGAACCGCCCGATCCGCCCGATCGCCGCCTCCAGGTCGTCGGCATAGGGGAGCGTCAGGATGCGGAAGTGGTCGGGGGAAGGCCAGTTGAAGCCGGTGCCCTGGACCACCTGGATCTTCTCGCGCAGCAGCAGGTCCAGGACGAACTTCTCGTCGTCGTGGATGCGGTGCACCTTCGGGTCCAGCCGCGGGAAGGCGTAGAGCGCGCCCTTGGGCTTCACGCAGGAGACGCCGGGGATCTCGTTGAGCTTCTCCCAGGCCACGTCGCGCTGTTCGCGCAGCCGGCCGCCGGGTGCGGTCAGGTCCCGGATGGACTGCCGGCCGCCCAGCGCGGCCTGGATGGCGTACTGCGCGGGCGCGTTGGCGCACAGCCGCATGGAGGCCAGCATGGTCAGGCCCTCCAGGTAGTCCCGGGCGTGCTGCTTCGGGCCCGTGACGACCAGCCAGCCGGAGCGGAAGCCCGCCACCCGGTAGGTCTTCGACAGACCGCAGAAGGTGAGGACCACCAGGTCGGGGGCGAGGGCGGCGGCCGAGTGGTGGACGGCGTCGTCGTAGAGGATCTGGTCGTAGATCTCGTCGGCGAGGACCATCAGGCCGTGCCGGCGGGCCAGATCGAGGATGCCCTCGACGACCTCCTTCGGATACACCGCGCCCGTGGGGTTGTTGGGGTTGATGATGACGACGGCCCTGGTGCGGTCGGTGATCTTGGCGGCCATGTCGTCGAGGTCCGGGTACCAGCCGGACTGCTCGTCGCACAGGTAGTGCACCGCCTTGCCGCCCGCGAGGTTCGTCACCGCGGTCCACAGGGGGAAGTCCGGCGCGGGGATCAGGACCTCGTCGCCGTCCTCCAGGAGGGCCTGTACGGCCATGGAGACGAGTTCGGAGACGCCGTTGCCGAGGAAGACGTCGTCCACGTCGACCTCCAGGCCCAGGGTCTGGTAGCGCTGCGCCACGGCCCGGCGGGCGGACAGGACGCCGCGGGAGTCCGTGTAGCCGTGCGCCTGGGGGAGCATCCGGATCATGTCCTGGAGGATCTCCTCCGGCGCCTCGAACCCGAACAGGGCGGGGTTGCCGGTGTTGAGGCGCAGCACGCTGTGGCCCGCCTCCTCCAGCGCGTTCGCGTGCTCGATCACCGGGCCGCGGATCTCGTAGCAGACCTCGCTCAGCTTGCTCGACTGCCGGAACTCCATGCGCGCTCGCCCCTCCGGATTCGTGTGTTGCTTGGTTTTACCAAGTGCGAGCTTGGAAAGTCCAACAACGTGTCTAGACTGCGTCGCATGTCACCTCGCCGAAGCTACGACCAGTACTGTTCCGCCGCCCGGGCGCTCGACGCCGTCGGCGACCGCTGGACCCTGCTGATCGTCCGGGAGCTGCTGGCCGGTCCGCGGCGCTACACCGACCTGCACGCCGACCTCCCCGGGGTCAGCACGGACGTGCTGGCCTCGCGGCTGAAGGACATGGAGCGCGACGGCCTCAGCACCCGTCGCCGGCTCCCCCCGCCCGGCGCGGCCTACGTCTACGAACTCACCGAGAGGGGAAGGCGGTTGCTGCCGGTGCTGCAGGCGCTGGGGGAGTGGGGCCGGTCCGAGCTGGGCGAGCGCCGGCCCACCGACGCGGTCCGCGCGCACTGGTTCGCGCTGCCGCTGCTGTCGTCCCTGGAGGGCGAGGGGCTGCTCGAAGTACGCCTGGAAGAAGGCGACTTCCACCTCCACGTCGGCGCCGCGGAGGGGCCCGTCTACGGCGAAGGACCCGCCCCCCGCGAGCCCGACGCGCGGCTGGTCCTGGACTCCGCGACCTGCGCGGCCCTGGCGCGCGGCGAGACGAGCCTCACCGACGTCGTACGGGACGGCCGAGCCACCGTCACCGGGGACGGCACCCTGGCCAAGGCGCTCCTCGACCGGTGAACGCCGGGGGGCCCGCCGTACGCGCTGTACGGCGGGCCCCATGACCGGTCATGACGTGCCGTCAGGCCGACGGCGGCACCCTCGGCGGGCGCCCCGCACCGCGCGTCAGCGCGTACCCGCCGATGCCCGCGAGCGCGGCCAGCACACCGCCGAGCCCCGTCCACACCCAGCGGTCGGACCACCAGCCCGACGCCCAGCCGTCATCGGGTTCGAGGCTGGCGAGCAGCGCCTCCTCGCCGGACTCCTCCTCGTCGTCCCGGGTGACCCCGGCGCCCGGCACCAGCGGTTGCGCGAGCGAACCGTCGACCGCCGCCGCCCCGCCGGCGTCCTGCGAGCCGACCCGCACCTCGGCGCTCACCGGCTGCCCCAGCGCGGAGGTCGGCACGTCCACCGCCGTCAGCCGCACGTAGTACGTGCCCGGCAGCGGGTCGCCGTCCCAGGGCTCCGACCAGCCGCGCACGGTCCGCAGCGCGCACGCCAGCTCGACCTGCGCGGCACCGGCCGCCGCGGTGCGCGTCTGCGCCCCGAACCGGCACGCCTGGCGGCGCCGCAGACCGTCGTACACGTCGATCTGCCAGGTCTCGGCGGCATGTTCGGCCGGCAGCTTCACCGTCGCCTCGACCGTCGGCCGTTGACCGGTGTCCGCGGGGAACGACCAGTACAGGTAGTCGCCCGTGGAGGCGTTCGCCGTGGCGGTCTGCCCCTGCTCGATCTCGGTCGCCGTACGGAACGAGGTGCCCGCCCGCGTCGGCGCGTCAGCGTCCCCGGACGCTCCGGGCGACGGCGAGGAGTCCGCCGCGGCGGGCGCCGCCGCCAGTCCCAGGGTCAGCAGGGCCGCGCCCAGCACTCGTGTCATCCGCATCAGTTGGTCCTCCAGACCGCGACGCGCCAGCGCGACAGCCAGCCCCAGACGAGACCGGCGAGGAAGCCGGCGAGGATCAGGGCGCCCAGCAGCCACCAGCCGCGCCCGAGGCCGAAGGAGGCCACGTCCCGCGCGGGCGACGGCCCGTCCACGACGTCGACCGTCAGCTCCAGCGGCAGACCCGGAGCGGTCTTCACCCCGGCGCCCGCGGAGAAGGAGTGCGTCACCTGCAGGCACACGGTCTCCGCCGGGGCGTCCTCGTCGTCGTCCGCCTCCGCCTTCGGATAGCGAAGACCGGCCGACACGACGTCCGTGCGGCCGGTCCCGGCCGCCTCGCCGCGCACGATCTCCCGGCCCTTGACCGTCACGGCCCGCACCAGCACGCCGTACGACGGGTTCACCGCCCGGTCCGCCGCCACGCTCACCGAGGCCCGCAGCTCCTGGCCGGGACGCACGTCGACCCGGTACCAGCGCTGCTGCCCGAACTCCTCGCGGTCGGTGTAGAGACCGGACTTCAGCGCCGGCGCCTTCTCGCAGCGGTCCGCGCCGTCGGTCGCGACCGGCGTCACCACGGGATCGGCCGCCCGGTCCACCAACTGGTTCACCTTGTCGGTGAGTTCCTCGGTGTGCTCGACCGAGGTGAAGGTGCCGCCGGTCGCCTCGGCGATGCAGCTCAGCTGCTGCCGCAGCTTGGTGTTCGGCACCAGGCCGAGCGTGTCGATGGTCAGCCCGATGCCCTTGGCGGCGATCTCCCGCGCCACCTCGCACGGGTCGAGCGGCGCGCAAGTGTCCTCGCCGTCGCTGATGAGCACGATGCGCTTGGAGCCCTCGCCGCCGTCCAGGTCCTCGGCCGCCTTCAGCAGCGCCGGGCCGATCGGCGTCCAGCCGGTCGGCGACAGGGTGGCCACCGCCGCCTTCGCCTCGGTGCGGTCCAGCGGGCCGACCGGGTACAGCTGCGCGGTGTCCTTGCAGCCCGTCCTGCGGTCGTCACCCGGGTAGTTCGCGCCGAGCGTGCGGATGCCGAGCCGCACCTCCTCGGGCGTGGCGTCCAGCACCTCGTTGAACGCCTGTTTCGCCGCGGCCATCCGCGACTGGCCGTCGATGTCCCGCGCCCGCATCGAGCCGCTCACGTCCAGGACGAGATCGACCTTGGGCGCCGTCGCGCTCACCTCGTCGGCGACCGCCCCGGCCGGGAACGCCACCCCGGCCGCGAGCAGGGCGAGCAGGGCGCACGCCCCGGCCGCCAACCGTGTTCGTATGATCATCGGCGGATCCTAGTGACCGGGGACGGCCCGCTCCAAAACGAGGTCAGAACACGTCCGTCCGCAGCGGGTTGGGCAGGGCCGTCCACTGGTCGCCGGCCACCCCGGGCGACAGCCGCATCAGGGTGAGCGCCTTCGTGGGCAGCTCCTCCTCGCGCAGGGCCGCCAGATCAACGGTCACCGGCAGGTCCGGTACGGCCGCCGCGAGGGCCGCGCGCAACGCCGGCCCCGAACCCGCGGTGCCCGCCAGCGCCCCCGCCACCAGGGAGCCGAACAGCTTGCGGCGCAGGGCCGTCACGTCGTCGGTGACGATCCGTCCGGTCAGGTCGGGCACCGGGACGCCGTGCCGCGCCAGCCGGGCCGGGCTGATCCGGATGTCGGCGAGGTCGCGGTAGACCAGACGCACCGGCGACCCGTCCGCGGCCAGCACGACGAGCAGGTTCTGCCCGTGCGCCTCCAGCGCCACGCCCGTCTCCAGCAGCCGCAGCCCCGCCGTCAGCGCCAGCCGTGCGAACGCCGCCAGCCACGCGCCCGACGCGGGGAGGCCGGTACCGGGCAGGGTCGCCACCGGCACCACCCGTTCGCCGGGCCCCGCGTACCGGCCGGGCGGCTCCCGCAGCACCGCCGCCAGATCCGCCGACCCGGCCGCCACGGCCCCCAGCGTGCGCGTGAAGTGCACCAGCCCGTCCAGCCGTTCACCGAGGTCCTCCGCGAACCGGGACAGCGTCGCCGACATCCCCACGGAGTACTCCGAGATGTCCCGCACCGAGGACGTCAGCCGCGCGCTCAGCGCCGTCTTGACATGCGGCCCCCCGGGTACGGCGAGCGTGCGGAGCGCCATCAGCGGATGGGCGTCCACCCAGTCCTCGTACGGCCGCTTCAGCACATGCTCGGCCTGCCACGGGTGCACCGGGACCAGGAGCCGCTCCCCGTCCCGCAGTTCGTCCGGCCACCCGCCCGTCACCAGGCACCCGTCCGCCCGTACGGCAACCCGCGCCAGCGACACGACCGGCCGGTGCTCCGGCCCGTACGCCAGTTGCTCGGCGACCGAGAATCCGGGCCGGGAACGGCAGTTGGGGTGGAACGGATGCCCGTCCACCACCCGCTGCTCCCACTCCCAGTCGTGCTCGGGCCACTCTTCCGGGTGAGATTCCCGCCCGGCCCGCGCGAGGGCCAACGAGGCCACGCTGTGTCCGAGTTCCGAGGTGAACGCCCCTCCGTGCGGTACGGCCAGGTCCGTCAGCAGCCGGACCGGATCGTCGTACACCGTCCCGTCCAGCCGCACCGAGGTGACGTAGGTAGCGGTGGCGTACGGGTCCGCCCGCGGGCCGTCCAGCCGGCGGCCGTCCCCCAGCCGCAGGACGAGCCCGTCCCCGCCGGCGTCCCGGCCGTTCACCCAGGCCAGCGGCTCGTACGCCAGGGCCCGCCAGAGCCGGGTCAGCACCGCGGCCCTGGCCCCCGGCAGCGCGGCCGTGTACCGGGGCAGGAGCGCGGGGCGCACTTCGGCCAGTTCGGCGGCGATCTCGGCCTCGGCGCTGGGGGGACGGTGCACGGGAGGGCTCCTCGGGGTACGGGTGGGGCGTCGGACGGCCGCCGACGGCAGACATACTGATCGTCTCCCGCCTGAACGGACCGTAGGGAACCAGTGGATCGCGTGCACCTCACCCCGCCGACCGCCGCGGACGCGGCGGCCCGCGCCGACGCCCTGGCGATCGCCCCGCTGCTCAACTGCCTGCTCCGCGAGGTGGCCGAGCCGCAGCGCGACGGAACGGCGCGCACGGACGCGCCGGACGACGAACGGCGGGTGCACCGGCTGCGCGGCTCGGGCCGCCTCCTGCGGGTCCGCGGCGTCCGGCGGCCCGCCGAGCCCGAGGTGTTCACCGGCGGCGCCTGGCGCCGCGTCGGCCACGCCGAACTCGTCAAGCTCGTCGCGGACGAGCTGCGCCGCCACACCGGCCAGTCCAACCACGAACTGCCCGCCGAGATGATCGACAGCCGGGACACGCTGGCCGCCCTGCTCGCCGCACGCGCGCGTGCCGTACCGCCCGGCGACCTCTATCTGCGCTCCGAGCAGTCCCTCCTCACCGGCCACCCGTACCACCCCGCGCCGAAGGCACGCGGCGGCGGCCCGGTCGCGGCCTGGCTGCCGTACGCGCCCGAGGCGTACGCCCGCTTCCCGCTGGCGCTGCTCGGGCTGCGCGAGGACCTGGTCGTCGAGGAGGGCGACACGGCCGCCCTGGACGCCCTCGGCGAGGCACCGCCCGGCTACCGGCTGCTGCCCGCGCACCCCTGGCAGCTCGGCCTGGTGGACCTCGCGCCCGCCTTCGCCGACGGGCGGCTGATCCGGCTCGGCACGACCGCCTTCGACGTGTGGCCGACGGCCGCGATCCGCACGCTGTACGCGCCCGGACCCGACCTGTTCCTCAAGTTCAGCCTCGACGTCCGCATCACCAACGACATCCGGCGGCTGTGGCGGCACGACCTGCTGCGGCTGCGCCGGACCGACGCGGCGGCCACGGCGGCCCTCGCCGGTCAGGACGCGGCCTGGCTGAGCGACCGCGGCTACCGCACCGCCTCGTTCGCCTTCGAGGAACTGGCGGTCCTGGTGCGCGACGGGCTGGGCGGCCGGGTCCGGCCCGGGGCGACGCCGCTGCTGGCCGCCTCGCTCGTCGAGGGTTTCGAGGGCAGCCCGCTGGACGCCGCCGGGGACCCGGCCGCCTGGTGGGAGGCGTACCTGGCGCAGGTGGTCCCGCCCGCCCTGACGGCGTTCGACGCGCACGGCGTCGTCCTGGAGGCGCACCTGCAGAACACCCTGGTCGCCGTCGACGCCGGCGGCCTGCCCGTGCAGGCCCTGTTCCGGGACGCCGAGGGCGTGAAGCTGCTCGGGGACGTGTCCCGGGCGGCGGGCTGGGAGCGGCTGGTGTACTGCCTGGTCGTCAACCACCTCGCCGAGGTCGCCGGGGTCCTCGGAGCACGCCGTCGCGGGTACGACCCCTGGCCCGCCGTCCGCCGCGAGCTGGCCCGGCACGACCTCCCGGAGATCCCGGCCCTGCTGTCGGCCCCCACGCTTCCCGGCAAGACCAACCTGCTGCTGCGCTGGACGGGCGCGGACGGCGCCGACGCCCGCTATCTGCCGTTGCCCAACCCGCTGGCCGGAGCCGGCTGAGCGACGGCCCCGGGCTCTTGGCGGTCAGGGCCGCATATGCGCCGATATGGGTACTGGACCCGATGGTCCCGGCCCCCTGTCGCATGTGAGGGTGACAGTGAGCCCCCGGCCTCCCGGTCACCGGAAGGAGGAGGTATGCCGCACCCGACCCGATCCCCGCACCCCCTCGACACACGGCCACGGCACCGCGACCCCCGTTTCACCGGGGGCCCCGAGACCGGCCGCCCACCGCCGGGCGGCCCGCGCGGCAGGCGTGGGGCCTGGGCGCTGCTGGCCGCCTCGGTGGTGATGCTGACCGCCGGCGCGATGCTGCCGCAGGGCCTGCTCCTCGCCTCCGGACTGGTCGCGGCCGGTGTGGCGGTCCAGATGCTCACGCCGCCCGAGAAGCCGGCGCCCGCGCACCCCCGCGCACCCGAACCCGTCCGCTCCGACGAGACGGCCGGCCGCCCCCACGACGACGCATGACGGGACGCGGGCGCGAGACCACGCGCCCGCCTCCCGTCTCCGTCGCCGGTCCCGTCGGCGCGGCCGTCGCCCTGACGATCGCCATGAACGTGATCGCGGGCCTGTTCGCCGCCCGCCTGTACCGCTACGGGCCGGAGCCCACCGCGAACATCGCCACCACGCTCCTCGGCCGCGGGGAGTTCGCGCTGATCCTGGCCGCGATGGCCGCCACCGCCGGACTCGACGGGCGGCTCGCCCCCTTCATCGCCAGCTACGTCCTCGTCCTGGCCGTGCTCGGGCCCGTCCTGGCGGGACGCGCGCATCTGCTCGCCCGCCTCCTGGAGGCCGCGGGGGCCGTTCTGCCGCGCCGCCGCGACCGGCCGCCCGAGACGCCCGAGACGCCGGAACCGCCGGAACCTCCGGACGACGTGGCCGCGGAGCCGTCCGAAGCGGCCGCCGCCCGCTCCGGCACGCGGTGACCGGCGACTATGCTCGGGGCGTACCGCAGGCCGGAAGCAGGGGTCGGATGTTGAGAGAGGTCGTAGCCACCCGCTACATCGAGCCCCTGACGTCCGGCGGCTCCGTTCCCGGCGTCGTCGAGGCCGACGACCTCGGCACCTACGTCGTGAAGTTCACCGGCTCCGCACAGGGCCGCAAGGCCCTCGTCGCCGAGGTGATCGTCGGTGAACTGGCCCGCGCGCTGGGGCTGCGGTTCCCCGAACTGGTCCTGGTGCACTTCGACCCCGCCGTCGCCGACAGCGAGCCGCACCAGGAGGTGCGCGACCTGCACGCCGCCAGCGCCGGCGTGAACCTCGGCATGGACTATCTGCCGGGCGCCCGGGACTTCACCCCCGAGGTCGCGAAGACGTTCCGGGTGGACCCGCTGGAGGCGGGGCGGGTCGTCTGGCTGGACGCGCTGACCGCGAACGTCGACCGGACCGTGCACAGCTCCAACCTGATGGTCTGGCCCACCCTCGGCACCGTCCCGCCCCGGCTGTGGCTCATCGACCACGGCGCGGCCCTCGTCTTCCACCACCGCTGGGACGCCTCCGACCCGGAGCGCGCCTACGACCTGCGCCACCACGCCCTCGGCCAGTACGGCCCCGACGTGCGCGCCGCCGACGCGGAGCTGGCGCCCCGGGTGACCGGGGAACTGCTCCGGGAGGTCGTGGCGGCGGTCCCGGACGCCTGGCTGGCCGCCGAACCCGGCTTCGCCACGCCGCAGGAGGCCCGCGACGCCTACGTCGCGCATCTGCACAGCCGCGTGCGGGCGTCCGCCGCGTGGCTGCCCACCGGCTTCCCGACCCGGGAGGAACTCGCCGCCGAGGATCTCGCGCGGGCGGCGAGGACACAGCGAGGCCGGCCGGACTGGCTCAAGCGGGTCCCCGACCTGCACGGCAAGCCGGCCGTGGAACAGGACGGATCGGTGCACCTGGGATGAGCGGCCGCGTCGAGATCGAGTACTGCACCCAGTGCGGCTGGCTGCCCCGCGCGGCCTGGCTCGCGCAGGAACTGCTCACCACCTTCGAGGCGGAGCTGTCCGAGCTGGCCCTGCGGCCGGGCAAGGGCGGCGTCTTCGTCGTCCGGGTGGACGGCGAGCCGGTCTGGGACCGGCGCGAGCAGGGCTTCCCCGAGCCCACGGCGGTCAAGCGCGCCGTACGCGACCGAGTGGCCCCGGGCAAGCCCCTGGGCCACTCGGACAAGGCCGGTCCGGACGCCGTCAGCCCCTGAGCCGTTCGTACGCCGGCAGGGTCAGGAAGTCGGCGTAGTCGGCGTCCAGGGACACCTCGAGCAGCAGGTCGTGGGCCTCCTGCCAGTGGCCCGCGGCGAAGGCCTCCGCGCCCAGCTCCTGCTCGATGTCCCGCAGCTCCTCGGCGGCGATCCGGCGGGCCAGCTCGGGCGTCGCCTTCTCGCCGTTGTCGAACTCCACGCCCGCGTTGATCCACTGCCAGATCTGGGAGCGGGAGATCTCGGCGGTGGCCGCGTCCTCCATCAGGTTGAAGATGGCGACCGCGCCGAGCCCGCGCAGCCAGGCCTCGATGTACCGGATGCCGACCTGCACGGCGTTGACGAGCCCGTCGTACGTCGGCCTGGCGTCGAGCGAGTCGATCGCGATGAGGTCGGCCGCCTCCACACGCACGTCCTCGCGCAGCCGGTCCTTCTGGTTCGCCTTGTCCCCGAGGACCTTGTCGAAGGACTCCATGGCGATCGGGACCAGGTCGGGATGGGCGACCCAGGAGCCGTCGAAGCCGTCGGCGGCCTCGCGGTCCTTGTCCGCGCGGACCTTCTCGAACGCCACCTTGTTGACCTCGGCGTCCCGGCGGGACGGGATGAACGCCGCCATGCCGCCGATCGCGTGCGCGCCGCGCTTGTGGCAGGTGCGGACCAGGAGTTCGGTGTAGGCCCGCATGAACGGGGCCGTCATCGTGACGGCGTTGCGGTCCGGCAGAACGAACTTCGGCCCGCCGTCCCGGAAGTTCTTGACGATGGAGAACAGGTAGTCCCAGCGGCCGGCGTTCAGCCCGGAGGCGTGGTCGCGCAGCTCGTAGAGGATCTCCTCCATCTCGTAGGCTGCCGTGATCGTCTCGATCAGGACGGTGGCCCGGACGGTGCCCTGCGGGACGCCGAGGTAGTCCTGCGCGAACACGAACACGTCGTTCCACAGGCGGGCCTCGAGGTGCGACTCCGTCTTCGGCAGGTAGAAGTACGGGCCCTTGCCGAGGTCGATCAGACGCCGCGCGTTGTGGAAGAAGTACAGGCCGAAGTCGACAAGGGCGCCGGGCACCGGCTGTCCGTCGAGCCGGAGGTGCCGCTCGTCCAGGTGCCAGCCGCGCGGGCGCATGACGACCGTGGCCAGCTCGTCGGACGGACGCAGGGCGTACGACTTGCCCGAGGCGGCGTCGGTGAAGTCGATGGACCGGCGGTAGGCGTCGATCAGGTTGAGCTGGCCGAGGACGACGTTCTCCCAGGTCGGCGCGGAGGCGTCCTCGAAGTCCGCGAGCCAGATCCGGGCGCCCGAGTTAAGCGCGTTGATCGTCATCTTGCGGTCGGTCGGGCCGGTGATCTCGACGCGGCGGTCCTGGAGGGCGGGCGGGCACGGGGCCACCACCCAGGAGTCGTCGGCGCGGATCGCGGCGGTCTCCGGGAGGAAGTCGAGCGTGGAGGTGCGGGCGATCTCGGCGCGGCGCTCCGCGCGGCGGGCGAGGAGTTCGTCACGGCGGGGTGTGAAGCGGCGGTGCAGCTCGGCCACGAAGGCGAGGGCCGCGTCGGTGAGGACCTCCTCCTGCCGGGGCAGGGGCTCGGCGTCGACGATGGCCAGCGGGGACGGCGCTGGTGCGGACATGAGCTGTCACTTCCTTCAGCGGGCTGGGGCGAGCGGTCGAGCTGTGTGGCACCGGGTGCCAGTCTTCCCGGATGCCGGGGGAAGCGCCCGCCGAACGGCCGGAGCGCTTCTGATCAGTGGATACTAGTTTCCTCATGGTGGAAGTTCAATGGTTTGTTGATGTCGAGATTCCTCATGCCGGGGCGAGGTGGCGCCGGGTGCCACCGCGGTCACTCCAGGTGGGCCAGATCGGCCTCCGTGTCGATGTCGTAGGGCTCCGCCACGTCCCCGCACTCGACGAGCGCGACCGAACCGGCGTGCTCCTCGAGGTACGTGCGCGCCCCCCGGTCGCCGGTGGCGGCCGCGCTCACACCGGCCCAGTGGGCCGCGCCGAACAGCACGGGATGCCCGCGGACGCCGTCGTACGCGGCCGAGACGAGGGACGACTCGTCCCGGTACGCCGCGAGGACCCGCGCCACCGCCTCCGGTCCGATGCCAGGCTGGTCGACCAGCAGGACGAGTGCCGCACGCGCGTTCGTGCCGGCCAGGGAGCCCAGCCCGGCCCGCAGGGAGGACCCCATCCCCTCGGCCCACTCCGGGTTCTCCACCAGGACGCACCCGTCGAGCCCCGCACGCCGGCGTACGTCCGCCGCGCGCGCCCCCAGCACCACGTGCACGCGCGCGCAGCCGCCCGCGCGCAGCACCCCGGCGGCGTGCTCGACCAGGAGCCGGCCGCGATGCGGCAGCAGTGCCTTGGGCCGTCCGCCGAGCCGTCGTCCGCCGCCCGCCGCGAGGAGCAGACCGGCCACCGGGAGGGGTTGTGAGTGCGTCATGCGTCCTGCATACCTGACACCTGCGCGAGGGGCCGACCCGCAGGGCTGAATTTCCGTCCGCGCTGTGGCGGATCGGTACGGGGGTGGCGTTTACTGACCGGCGTCCCCGGCGCCCCGAGGGGCGTTCGGCGAGGGCGCGCGGCTGGTGGCGCACAACGGCGTGCGAGGGGGAGAGCTTTGTTGCGGAGCTTGGGGCAGAGGTCGGTGACGGGCACAGGCGAGGACCCGAGGGTGGCGGAGCTGCGGACGGCCGTGTCCCGTCTGCGCCGCGAACTCGCCGCGCATCCGGCCGAGTTCCCCGACCGGGGGATCGCCGAGGAGGAACTGGCGGCGCTGGCCGCGATGACGGCCGACGGGGCGCCCGAGGCGCCACGGCTGCGCCGGTCCTTACTGCTGATCGCCGGGGCCATCGGCTCGGTGAGCGCGCTGTCGCCCGGCCTCACCCAGGTGCGGGACGCCGTGGAGATGTTCGGGACGCCCCCGCGCGGGCGGGGCTAGGGCGTGTCCGCACAGTCCCGCCTGCCGCCCGGCACGTGCTCTAGGACGCTTCCTCGGGGTCGGCCCGCGACTCTGGACCGATCGGCTCAGCTCGCCAGGCCGTGACGGAACGCGTAGACGACCGCCTGGACACGGTCGCGCACGTCCAGCTTGGTGAGGATGCGGGAGACGAACGTCTTCACCGTCTCCTGGCTGATGACGAGGGCGGCGGCGATCTCGCCGTTGGACAGGCCGTCCGCGATCAGCCGCAGCACCTCCAGTTCGCGGGGGGTGAGCGGAACGTCCTCCGGGGCGCCCTCGGTGGGGCGGATACGGGTCGCGTACCGGCCGACGAGCTGGCGGGTGACCTCGGGGTCGAGGAGCGCCGCGCCCAGGGCGACCGTGCGGATGCCGTGCAGCAGGCGGTCGGGCGGGGCGTCCTTGAGGAGGAAGCCGCTCGCTCCGGCGCGCAGCGCCTCGTAGACGTACTCGTCGAGGTTGAACGTGGTGACGACGAGGACCTTGACGGGGCGGGCGACCCCGGCCCCCGCCAGCAGGCGGGTCGCTTCGAGGCCGTCGAGGACCGGCATGCGGATGTCCATGACCACGACGTCCGGGTCGAGTTCGCGGGCGAGGTCGACTCCCTTCCGGCCGTCACCGCACTCGCCCACCACCTCCATGTCGGGCTGGGCGTCGATGATGGTGACCAGGCCCGTGCGGATCAGCGCCTGGTCGTCGCAGACGAGCACCCGGGTCGGCGCGGCCCCGGAGGGAGGGGGTGTGGTCACGAGCGGACCCCGGCCGGTATCCGCGCCCGGACGACGAAGCCACCGCCCGCGACGGCGCCCGCGCTGAAGTCCCCGCCCAGCACGTCGACCCGCTCGCGCAGACCGGCCAGCCCTCGTCCGCTGCCACCGACGGCGGCGGCCCGTGAGCCGGTGCCTTCCGTGCCGACCTCCACGGTGATCTCCCTCTCGCCGTGCCGCACGACGACCGAAGTGCGGCTGCCGTGAGCGTACTTGAGGGCGTTGGTGAGTGCTTCCTGCACCACCCGGTAGGCCACGAGGTCGGAACTGCCGGTGGACTCCGGCGGGGCGCCCTCCTCGGTGAACTCCACCGGCTGGCCCGCCCGGCGGGTCTGCTCCACAAGGGTCAGGACGCGGCCGACGGCCGGTGTCCTCGGCTCGGCCGCGGCGTCGTCGCCGCTCCGGGTGCCGTGATCGGGATTGAGCAGGTCCAGCAGGTGCCGCAGGTCGGTGATCGCCCGGCGCCCGGTGTCGGAGACGGCGCTCAGGGACTGCTCCAGCCGCTCGGGCGCGGAGGTCAGATAGCGCGCGGCCTCCGCCTGCACCACCATCGCCGTCACGTGGTGGGTCACGACGTCGTGCAACTCCCGCGCTATCCGGGTGCGTTCGGCGTTCCGTGTCTCCACGGCGACCCGCTCGCGGCGTTCGGCCTCCGCCTGCCGGGTGGTGCGCAGCCAGCTTCCGGCGCCCCAGGCCAGGCCCATCGCCAGGTAGAAGGTCGTGTACTCCGCGACGGTCTCGCCCGTGCCGAGGCGGGCGAGGCCGACCGACAGCGCCACGTACGCCACGGTGAGGCCGGCCACGAAGCTCCGGCGGTGCCGCTCCAGGTGCGAGCCGGTGCTCACCAGGGCGACGCCCATCGCCGTGGCTGCGAAGGTGTGGTAGCCGAGGAGCTGGTCGGCGGCGAACCCGCCGGAGACCAGGGCCAGCGAGAGGGCCGGCCACCGCCTGCGCACCGCCAGGGGCAGGGACTCGAGGAGGATCACGACGACGGCCAGCGCGTCGTGCGGGCGGTCGGGGACACCCCCGACGACCGTTCCGTTGCTGCGGAGCGCCGGGAGGAAGGAGCCGATCAGGAGGAGGAGCCCGAACGGAAGGTCCCGGACGACGACGTCCAGCCGGTACCAGATGCCACCGAGTCGCTTCCGGGCGCTGTCCAGACGGTGCCGGATGCCGTCCGCGCGGACTCGGGTCACCGACGGCCGGAGCCGGAGCCCGGCCGGCCGGAGCCCGGCACCGCTCTCGCGGTGTCCGGCTCCGTCCGTCCGGCGCTCCGGCGAACCGGCGGATCGCTGTTCCGTCATCGGGTGAGCGCCGCGAGAGTCTCGGCGCGCTCGACGCGGCGCCGGGGGACGATGTTGCCGCGGCGGTGGGCCACCACCAGGAAGCAGACCGTCAGCAGCGTGCCGAAGAGCACCGCGTAGACGCTCGCCTCGGGACCGAACTCGCCGCCCGTGATCAGGCGGTGGCCCGACAGGGTGGAGTCCAGCAGGCCGTGGGTGTCGCCGTTGCCCGAGACCTGGGTGCTGAAGACACCGGACTCCATGAAGTTCCAGGCGAAGTGCACGCCCATCGGCAGCCACAGGTTGCGGGTGGCGGCGTAGGCAGCGGCGAGCATGGCGCCGGCCTCGATGGCGATGGCCAGCGCGCCGGCGACGGTTGCGTCGTCGTTGAGGAGGTGCATGGCGCCGAACACGAGGCCGGACAGTATCAGTGCGATGTACGTGCCCGTGACGCGTTCCAGCAGCCGGAACAGCAGTCCGCGGAAGATGATCTCCTCCGTCGCGGCGGCGGCCGCCATGAAGCCGATCAGTCCGATGGCCCCGCTCACCGAGTCGATGCCGTGGACCTCGTAGTCGCCGAGGAGGTAGATGTTGCCGATGACGCAGAGGAACATCAGCGTGCCGATGACCAGGCCCCAGAAGGCCGCGCTCGTGGCTTCCTCCGCCCGCAGTTCGGTCACCTCGCGGTTCTCGGTGCGCCGCACGGCCCACCGGTAGACGAAGATGATCACGACCGCGGTGAGCGCGCCCACCAGGAGCGAGAGCCAGGGGTTGTCCTTCACCCCGCTGACGAGACCGCCGCACACCGCGTAGACCGCGAAGACGACGACGACCTGCAGGACTGTCTTCCAGGCTTTCATGACGTGGACTCCCCTTGCCGGTTCCGACTCCGGTTCCTTCTCCGGCCCGCGGCCCGGCGTTCCGCGGTGAGTCGAACACTAGGAATGCGGGGTCGGGGGAGTCGTCACCGTGGGGTGGACACTCGCTTGTGGCTCGCGCGGGGGACAGAGGGGCGGGACGTCCCCCGCAAGGGGCGTGGACCGGTCGCCGAGGGGCGGGCGGAGGGGGCCTGCTCGCCGCAGGGCGCGGCCGGTTCCGTCAGGACTGGTTCTGGCTGGCCAGCGCCTCGGCCAGTTCGCCGGCGATCTGCTGGAGCAGCGGCACGATCCGCTCCGTCGCCGCCTCGGTGACCCGGCCCGCCGGACCCGAGATCGAGATCGCGGCCGGGGTGGGGGAGTCGGGCACGGGGACCGCGAGGCAGCGCACCCCGATCTCCTGCTCGTTGTCGTCGACGGCGTAGCCGGTGCGCCGCACGTCCTCCAGCGCGGCGAGGAAGCCGTCCGGCGTGGTGATGGTCCGGTCCGTGGCGGCCGGCATGCCGGTGCGCGACAGCAGCGCGCGCACCTCCTCGGCCGGGAAGGAGGCCAGCAGGGCCTTGCCGACACCCGTGGAGTGCGGGAGCACGCGCCGGCCCACCTCGGTGAACATGCGCATCGAGTGCTTGGACGGCACCTGGGCCACGTAGACGATCTCGTCGCCGTCGAGCAGGGCCATGTTCGCCGTCTCGCCGGTCTCCTCGACCAGCCGGGCCAGATAGGGGCGGGCCCAGGTCCCCAGCAGGCGGGAGGCGGACTCGCCGAGCCGGATCAGCCGCGGCCCCAGCGCGTACCGGCGGTTGGGCTGCTGACGTACGTATCCGCAGGCCACCAGGGTGCGCATCAGACGGTGGATGGTCGGCAGCGGCAGACCGCTGCTGGCGGACAGCTCGCTCAGGCCCACCTCGCCGCCGGCGTCCGCCATCCGCTCCAGCAGGTCGAAGGCGCGCTCCAGGGACTGGACACCGCCGCTGGACCGGGCGGAGTCGGTGGTGCTGGCGCTGGACGTCGGCACGGCGCGTTCCTTTCGGGACCCGTGGGAAGGGCAGAAGCCTACCCGCCGGTCGGTCGACTCCCCGGGAGGGCGTCTTCACGTTCTGCGTGGCGGAAGTCTAATTTCACTTTGTGGAACTGTCCAGAGGGGCCGATCGGGGCGCACTGTGGAGAAGTGTGCCCTTGACGGCGCCGCGACGGGAGTGAAGACTCCTTCAACAGAACGTTGAAATTCCGGGGTCCGGCCGGGGTGGTCCGGCCGGCTCGCGGAGAAGGCGGCAGAGAGGGGTCCGGGTGTCCGACGTCGAACTGGTGCTGCGCTCGACGCGCGTCATCACCCCGGAGGGGATGCGGGCCGCCTCCGTCGCGGTCGCCGCCGGAAAGATCACGGCAGTCCTCGGGTATAGCTCGGCCGTGCCGTCCGGCGCACGCCTCGAGGACGTCGGCGACGACGTCCTGCTGCCCGGCCTCGTCGACACCCACGTCCACGTCAACGACCCCGGGCGCACCGAGTGGGAGGGTTTCTGGACCGCCACGCGCGCCGCGGCGGCCGGCGGCATCACCACCCTCGTCGACATGCCGCTCAACTCCCTGCCGCCCACCACGACCGTCGACCATCTGCGCGTCAAGCAGAAGACGGCCGCCGACAAGGCGCACGTCGACGTCGGCTTCTGGGGCGGCGCCCTGCCCGGCAACACCGGGGACCTGCGCCCGCTGCACGAGGCCGGGGTCTTCGGCTTCAAGGCGTTCCTGTCGCCGTCCGGCGTGGACGAGTTCCCGCACCTCGGACAGGACGAACTCGCCCGGACCATGGCCGAGATCGCCTCCTTCGACGGGCTGCTGATCGTCCACGCCGAGGACCCGCACCACCTGGCGGCGGCCCCGCAGCACGGCGGCCCCCGCTACGCCGACTTCCTCGCCTCCCGGCCGCGGGACGCCGAGGACACGGCGATCGCCCAGCTGATCGCCCAGGCGAAACGCCTCCACGCGCGTGTGCACGTGCTGCACCTGTCGTCGGCCGACGCGCTGCCGCTGATCGCCGAGGCCCGGCGGGAGGGCGTACGGATCACCGTCGAGACCTGCCCGCACTACCTGACCCTGACCGCCGAGGAGGTCCCGGACGGGGCCAGCGAGTTCAAGTGCTGCCCGCCCATCCGCGAGTCCGCCAACCAGGACCTGCTCTGGCAGGCCCTGGCCGACGGCACGATCGACTGCGTGGTCACCGACCACTCGCCCTCCACGGCCGACCTGAAGACCGACGACTTCGCCACCGCCTGGGGCGGGATCTCCGGCCTCCAGCTGAGCCTGGCCGCCGTCTGGACCGAGGCGCGCCGGCGCGGGCACGGCCTGGAGGACGTGGTCCGCTGGATGTCCGCCCGGACCGCCGGGCTGGCCGGGCTCGGCCACAAGGGGGCCATCGAAGCCGGCCGCGACGCCGACTTCGCGGTGCTCGCCCCCGACGCGGCCTTCACCGTGGACCCGGCCGCCCTCCAGCACCGCAACCGCGTGACGGCGTACGCGGGCCGGACCCTGCACGGAGTCGTGCGGGCCACCTGGCTGCGCGGCGAACGCGTCTTCGACGACGGCGAGTTCACCGAACCGAAGGGACGCCTTCTCACCCGCACCCCCTGACCCCCATCCGACGACGCGAAAGGCAGATCTGATCACCGTGACGGCGATCCCCAGCTTCACCGGCGACGCGAGCCCCTACGGCGGCGGCGACCCGTACGCGGACTACCGCACCGCCGACTTCCCCTTCACCCGGTACGCCGATCTCGCCGACCGGCGCCTCGGTGCCTCCGTCGTCGCCGCCAACGACGAGTTCTTCGCCCAGCGCGAGAACCTCCTGGTGCCCGGGCGCGCCGAGTTCGACCCCGAGCACTTCGGGCACAAGGGCAAGGTCATGGACGGCTGGGAGACCCGGCGGCGCCGCGGCGCCTCGGCCGAGCACCCCTGGCCGACGGCCGAGGACCACGACTGGGCGCTGGTACGCCTCGGCGCCCCCGGCGTGATCCGCGGCATCGTGGTCGACACGGCCCACTTCCGCGGCAACTACCCGCAGGCGGTGTCCGTCGAGGGTGCCTGCGTGCCGGGTTCGCCGTCGCCCGAGGACCTGCTCGGCGACGACGTGAAGTGGACGACGCTCGTCCCGCGCACCCCGGTCGGCGGCCACGCCGCGAACGGCTTCGCCGTACAGGCCGAGCAGTGCTTCACCCACCTGCGGCTCAACCAGCACCCCGACGGCGGCATAGCGCGTCTGCGCGTGTACGGCGAGGTCGTGCCCGACCCCGCGTGGCTCGCCGCGCTCGGCACCTTCGACGTCGTCGCCCTGGAGAACGGCGGCCGGGCCGAGGACGCCTCGAACCTCTTCTACTCGCCCGCCGGCAACACCATCCAGCCGGGCCGCTCCCGCAAGATGGACGACGGCTGGGAGACCCGCCGGCGCCGCGACCAGGGTCACGACTGGATCAGCTACCGGCTGGCGGCCCAGTGCGAGATCCGGGCCGTCGAGATCGACACCGCGTATCTGAAGGGCAACAGCGCGGGCTGGGCGTCGGTCTCCGTGAAGGACGGCGAGAGCGGCACGTGGACGGAGGTCGTCCCGCGCACCCGTCTCCAGCCGGACACCAACCACCGCTTCGTCCTGGAGTCCCCGGCCCTCGGCACGCACGCGCGCGTGGACATCTATCCGGACGGCGGCATCTCCCGGCTGCGCCTGCACGGCTCGCTGACCGAGCAGGGGACGGCGGGTCTGCGCGCCCGCCGGCAGGAGCTGGGCGGGTAACACGCCCCAGGGGACGGTCTCGCCCCGCGGCCGGTGGTGCTGTGGGGGGTCCGCGGGGCGAGCGTCAGTGGTGAGGTCCGGCCTGCCTGCCGGACCTCAGCAGCCGTGGTCGATCAGGTCGAAGGTCGCGTAGTGATCGGCCGTGTAGTAGTCCTCCCGGGGCTCCTCGCCGGTGACGATGCGCCGCGCGCCCCGGGTGTCGGAGCCCGGCGTGATCACCGTGTACTCGTGGTAGTAGCCGGTCGACCGGCCCGGCAGGACGCCCTCCCGGTTCTGGAAGACGGTGCCGTCCTGTTCGAAGGGGAAGGGACCGCCCTGTTCGATCAGGTCCAGGGTGTCGTGCGCCTGAGACGGCAGGTCGCTCTGGCAGATGCTGCCGACCGCGGCCGCCGCCGGGGTGGCGGTGACGGTGCCGCCGACGAGGAGAGCGGACAGCAGGGCCGCCGCGGAGCCGATGCGGGTGAGGTGTGGGGGGAATCTCATGGCCGTATGATGACGCGCGTAGAAGATGGCATGTCAACGTCAACCTCACTGTTCTCCGCCGGATGTCCCCTCAATGTTCACGCCGTTGCCATCGGCGCGCGAGGCGGTCATGGCGACGTCCGGCTCTCGGCGACCGCGAACAGCGCGAACGCCAGCACCAGCAGGGTCACGCTCGCGTAGACCTCGTAGCCGTCCAGGAACCCGACGCGCTGCACCAGACCCCAGTGCCAGTCGGTGAACTCGTGGACCAGGCCCGCGACGCCCTGCACGAGACAGACGAACCCCAGGAACTCCAACAACTGCTTCATGCCCCGAGTCTCGCCCGCCGAGCCCCCCGCGCCCATCGGCCACGAGGCGCGACCGGCGCGGCCGAAGGAAGGCCGTCCGGGCGGTCCGCGCCCACCAAAGTCTGCGGTGCCCCGACTTTGGTCGGTGATGCCGTCGCGGCAGGCCCTCCGGGAGCCGCTCCTGCGTAGATTTGTCGACCGTGAACACCGAACAGCACCCGTCCCCGCCGCAGTTCCTCGCGGAGCGGCGCTGGCTGCTGCCCTCCGCCCTGGCCGCGGAGTTCGAGCCCGATCCCGACCGCCCCGGCCGGCCCCGGCGCACGGCCCGCGACTGGGTGGTCGACTTCGGCTTCTTCCTGGTGGCCGTGCTCCTCGGCCTGCTCTCCGCGGACACGCTGGCGCAGGAGGACATCCCCGGCGGCCTCGTCGCCGCCGACCAGCTGCTCGGCGCCCTCGCGTGCGGCGCGGTGTGGCTCAGGCGCCGCCGGCCGTTCGCACTCGCCGTCGCCATGGTCCCCGTGTGCTTCGTGTCGAACACCGCGGGCGGCGCGGGCGTCGTCGCCCTGTTCACCCTCGCCGTGCACCGGCCCTTCCGGTACGTGGCCTGGGTCGCCGCAGCCTCGCTCGCGCTGACCCCGCTCTTCTTCTGGCTGCGTCCCGACCCCGAGGTCCCCTACGGCTGGGCCGTCTTCTCCGTCGTCCTGCTCACCGGCGCGATGGTCGGCTGGGGCATGTTCGTCCGCTCCAAGCGGCAGCTCATGGTGAGCCTGCGCGACCGCGCGCGGCGCGCCGAGACGGAGGCCCGGCTGCGCGCGGATCAGGCGCAGCGCCTGGCCCGCGAGGCCATCGCCCGCGAGATGCACGACGTCCTCGCGCACCGGCTGACCCTGCTCAGCGTGCACGCCGGAGCCCTGGAGTTCCGGCCGGACGCACCCCGCGACGAGATCCAGCGGGCCGCCGGCGTCATCCGCGAGAGCGCCCACGAGGCGCTGCAGGACCTGCGCGAGATCATCGGCGTGCTGCGCGCCGGCGAGTCCGACGACTCCGGCCGCCCCCAGCCGACCCTCGCCGCGCTGGAGGCCCTGGTCGCCGAGTGCCGCGAGGCCGGCATGAAGGTCACCCTGGACCTGCGCGTCACCGACCAGGCCGCCGTACCGGCCTCCGTGGGCCGCACCGCCTACCGCATCACCCAGGAGGGGCTGACGAACGCCCGCAAGCACGCCCCCGGCACCGAGGCCACGGTGACCGTCACCGGCGCACCGGGCGAGGGCCTGACCGTGGCGGTGCGCAACGGCGCCCCCGAGGGGGACGTGCCGCCCGTGCCCGGCTCCGGGCAGGGGCTCATCGGGCTGCGGGAGCGGGCGACGCTGACGGGCGGCCGGTTCGAGCACGGGCCCGAGGCGGACGGAGGGTTCGGCATCCGGGCGTGGCTGCCGTGGGAGTGACCACGGGTGTCCGGGCGGGGGCCTTCCCGTGGGCGTCCGGGTGAGGACCTTCCCGTGCGGACCCGTCCCCGCGCACCGGACGACCGTGATTACGTGAGGCCCATGACTGCCATCAGACTGCTCCTCGTCGACGACGATCCGCTGGTCCGGGCCGGACTGTCCCTGATGCTGGGCGGCGCCGACGACATCGAGATCGTCGGCGAGGCGGCCGACGGAGCCGACGTGGGACCGCTGGCCGACCGGACCCGGCCGGACGTCGTCCTGATGGACATCCGCATGCCCGGCGTCGACGGCCTGACCGCGACGGAGCGGCTGCGTGCCCGGCAGGACCCGCCGCAGGTCGTGCTGCTGACCACCTTCCACGCCGACGAGCAGGTGCTGCGCGCCCTGCGCGCCGGGGCCGCCGGGTTCGTGCTGAAGGACACCCCGCCCGCCGAGATCGTCGACGCGGTGCGCAAGGTGGCCGCCGGCGACCCGGTCCTGTCGCCCACCGTGACCCGCCAGCTGATGGACCACGCGGCCGGTACGGCCGCCGACACCCGCCGCGCCCACGCGCGCGAGCGGCTGACCGCACTGAACGACCGCGAGCGCGAGGTCGCCGTCGCCGTCGGCCGGGGCCTGTCCAACGCCGAGATCGCCGGGGAGCTCTACATGAGTGTCGCCACCGTGAAGACGCACGTCTCCCGCGTCCTGGCCAAGCTGGACCTCAACAACCGGGTGCAGATCGCGCTCCTGGCGTACGACGCGGGCCTGCTGGAGGAACTCGACGACCGCACGGGGGAGGGGCGCTAGGGCCTTTCGTTTGGATCATGCCGGGCTCGCGGGGTCCAGGGGACCGGAGCGCCCTCAGAGGGCCGCGGTCGTCGTGCCCCCCGGCAGCTCGCCGAGCGCCACCGGTCTTCGCTCGCGCCGCGACAGCTCGCACGCCTCGGAGATCCGCAGCGCCTGCAGGGCCTCCCGCCCGTCGCAGGGGTTCGCCCGCTCGCCGCGCACGACCTCGACGAAGGCGTTCAGCTCGGCCTCGTAGGCCGGCCCGAACCGCTCCAGGAACCCGGTCCACGGCTTGTCCGCCGCGGGCGGCCCGGTCGGCTCGGTGGAGGCGATCGGCGTACGGTCGTCCAGGCCGACCACGACCTGGTCCAGCTCGCCGGCCAGCTCCATGCGCACGTCGTACCCGGCGCCGTTCAGCCGGGTCGCCGTCGCGGTGGCGAGCGTGCCGTCCTCCAGCGTCAGCACCGCCGCCGCGGTGTCCACGTCGCCCGCCTCGCGGAACATCGCGGGCCCGGCGTCCGAACCGGCCGCGTACACGTCCGCGATCTCCCGGCCGGTCACCCAGCGCAACATGTCGAAGTCGTGGATCAGCGTGTCCCGGTAGAGCCCGCCCGACAGCGGCAGCCACGCGGCGGGCGGCGGCGCCTGGTCGCTGGTGAGGGCCCGCACCGTGTGCAGCCGCCCCAGCCGGCCGGACCGCACCGCCTCGCGGGCCCCGGCGTACCCGGCGTCGAACCGGCGCTGGAACCCCATCTGCAGAATCGTCCCGGCCGTTTCCACCTCCGCGATGGCCTGCAGCGTCCCCGGCAGGTCGAGCGCGATGGGCTTCTCGCAGAACACGGGCAGACCGGAGCGGGCCGCCCGCCCGATCAGCTCGGCGTGGGCGGACGTCGCCGTGGTGATCACCACCGCGTCCACGCCCCACCGGAAGATCTCGTCCATGCCGGGCGCCGCCGTCTCGCCGAGCCGGTGCGCCAGCTCCTGGGCCCGCGACGGATTCGCGTCCGTGAGGATCAGCGATCCGACGTCACGATGGCGACTGAGCGTGTTCGCGTGGATGGTGCCGATGCGGCCCGTACCGATGACCCCGATGCGCATGGAAACAAAGTGGGGGTTCGGTGTGGACGCTGTCAATGACAATGTCCGGACAATCGAACTACACAACTTCCCGTCAACAGGCCGTGGGACTACAGTCGGGCCGTGCCGAAACCAGAAATGGACCCGACCGTGGAACTCGAGCTCAGCGTGGACCGGAGCAGTCCGGTGCCCTTGTACTTCCAGCTCTCGCAGCAGCTCGAGGCCGCCATCGAGCACGGAGCGCTCACCCCCGGCAGCCTGCTGGGCAACGAGATCGAACTCGCCGCGCGCCTCGGTCTGTCCCGGCCCACCGTCCGCCAGGCCATCCAGTCTCTGGTCGACAAGGGGCTGCTGGTGCGCCGCCGTGGCGTCGGCACCCAGGTCGTGCACAGCCAGGTCAAACGCCCGCTGGAGCTCAGCAGCCTCTACGACGACCTGGAGTCGGCCGGCCAGCGCCCGGCGACCCGCGTCCTCGTCAACACCGTCGTCCCCGCGTCCGCCGAGGTCGCCGCCGCTCTGGGGGTCACCGAGGGCAGCGACGTCCACCGGATCGAACGGCTGCGCCTCGCGCACGGCGAACCGATGGCCCACCTGTGCAACTTCCTGCCGCCCGGCCTGCTGGACCTCGACACCGGGCAGCTGGAGGCCACCGGCCTGTACCGGCTGATGCGGGCCGCCGGCATCACCCTGCACAGCGCCCGGCAGACCATCGGGGCCCGCGCCGCCACCTCCGCCGAGGCCGAGCGCCTCGCCGAGAAGGAGGGCGCGCCCCTGCTCACCATGCAGCGCGTGACGTTCGACGACACCGGCCGCGCGGTCGAGTACGGCACCCACACCTACCGGCCGAGCCGCTACTCGTTCGAGTTCCAGCTTCTCGTACGGTCCTGAGCGGACCGACCGGTACGTATCAATGTCAGGACAAATGGACGGCCGTTGCGAGGTCATCGGCGCCCGGTTCCCGCGGCACAATCCCTCCCGGAACAGGCCACTCGCGGCAACCGTCCCATTGTTCCCCCGTTCGGCACCCAGCGTGAGCGTGCGGCAGAATCGGGCGGGATGAGCACCTACCGCGACTTCACCGCACCGATCGGCTCCCGGCGGGCCCCCGTGCTGCGCACGGTCGGCTCCAGAGAGCGCCGCTCGCATCTGTCGGCTCCCCGCGTGCCCACGGTGGGCATCGACATCGGCGGCACCAAGGTGATGGCGGGCGTCGTGGACGCGGACGGCAACATCCTGGAGAAGCTCCGCACGGAGACGCCGGACAAGTCCAAGAGTCCGAAGGTCGTCGAGGACACGATCGTCGAACTGGTCCTGGACCTGTCCGACCGCCACGACGTGCACGCCGTCGGCATCGGCGCGGCCGGCTGGGTCGACGCCGACCGCAACCGCGTCCTGTTCGCCCCCCACCTGTCCTGGCGCAACGAACCCCTGCGCGACCGCCTCGCGGGCCGTCTCGCGGTGCCCGTCCTGGTCGACAACGACGCCAACTCCGCCGCCTGGGCCGAGTGGCGCTTCGGCGCCGGACGCGGCGAGGACCACCTCGTCATGATCACGCTCGGGACGGGCATCGGCGGCGCGATCCTGGAGGACGGGCAGGTCAAACGCGGCAAGTACGGCGTCGCCGGCGAGTTCGGCCATATGCAGGTCGTGCCCGGCGGCCACCGCTGCCCGTGCGGCAACCGCGGCTGCTGGGAGCAGTACAGCTCGGGCAACGCGCTCGTGCGCGAGGCCCGCGAGCTGGCCGCCGCCGACTCCCCGGTGGCGTACGGGATCATCGAGCACGTCAAGGGCCAGATCTCCGACATCACCGGCCCGATGATCACCGAGCTCGCCCGCGAGGGCGACGCCATGTGCATCGAACTGCTCCAGGACATCGGCCAGTGGCTCGGCGTCGGCATCGCCAACCTGGCCGCCGCCCTCGACCCGTCCTGCTTCGTCATCGGCGGCGGCGTCTCCGCCGCGGACGACCTGCTCATCGGCCCCGCGCGCGACGCCTTCAAGCGCCAGCTCACCGGCCGCGGCTACCGCCCCGAGGCCCGCATCGCCCGCGCCCAGCTCGGACCCGAGGCCGGCATGGTCGGCGCCGCCGACCTCGCCCGCCTGGTCGCCCGGCGCTTCCGCCGCGCCAACCGGCGCCGTGTCGAGCGCTACGAGCGCTACGCGCGCTTCGCGGAGTCCCGCCGGACCTCCCAGGGGCCGGCGTGACCGTGTCCGTACCCCGTCAGGCCGACTCCCCGGACGAGCCGCAGCAGCCCACCGAGGACCGCCGCCACCGCAACCGCCGCCGGGCGCTCACGCTGCTCATCATCGTGCTGCTCATCGGCGTCCCCGCCGGCTACCTGGTCATCTCCGCCAACCAGAGCCGCGACAGCGGCAAGGACAAGGAGGCCAAGTACTCGGCGACCGGCCTCACCGCCGGCTGGCCCGCGCGCGTCCAGCGTCACATCTACAAGGTCACCATCCCGGTGCCGTCGTACAAGGTCGCCTACTACGAGACCAACAACTGGAAGACCAGCCGGCTCTACGTCCAGTTCGAGACCGTCCCCGGCGGCCTCGACGGGTACCTGAGGACCATGGGGCTCGACCGGAACGACCTGAAGCGGGACGACATCACGATCAGCGCCCGCGACCAGAAGATCACCGGCTGGAAGTTCACCGGCGAGGGCCCCTGGTACGGCGTCGTCGACAAACGGAAGAACCCGGCACCCACCCACGACATCGTGGTGAACCTCGCCGACCCGCAGAAGCCCTTCGTCTTCGTCGTCGCCCGCACCGTCCCCTAGCCGGTGCCCGCCCCGTAGCCGGTGCCCGCCCCGGTGGCCGGGGCCGATTGTCAGACCCCGCCCGTAGAGTCGGAGACACTCGGTCCGACGTCGGGGAGGGAGGTGGCAGGACGTATGAGCAGCGCGGGACGTATGAGCAGCGCACCCGCGGCGACCGCGAGTACGGACGAGCACGTCCCCGCGCGCCTCGCCGCCGTCTTCCTGCCCGCACCGCTCCCACGCGAGGGCCGCATCGCCTTCTGGGACCCGGCCGGCGACCCGCTGCCCGCCCAGGACGGCGACCCGCTGCCCGCAGAGGACGGCGAGCTCACCGTCGTGCGGCCGCACGGATCCACGGTCCGCCGCCGCACCACCGCCGCGCTGACCCTGCCCCTCACCGAAGCCCTACCGCTGCTCGTGCGCGCGCGGCACGACCCGGCCGCCCACCCCGCCACCGCCTGCTGGGGGGCCGCCGCCCTGCACGCCCTGCGGCTCACCGCGCGCGGCCGCCTGCTGCCCGGCCTCACCCCCACCGGCCACGACGCCTGGCGGGCCGGCCCCCTCGACCCCGACGACATCTCCCACCTGCGGGCGATCGCCGCCGCCCTGCCCCCCGAGGGCCACGCCGTCCCGCTGCCCGGCCCCGGCCCGCTGCGGCTGCCCGAACCCGAGGCGCTCCTGCGGTCCTTCCTCGACGCCGTCGCCGACAGCCTGCCCCGCACCCCCGCCGCCCCCCACGCCGCCGGCCGCCCCTTCGCCGCGCGCGAGGCCCAGCCCCTGCCCAACGCCCACGCGTGGGCCGCCGAGGTCGCCGCCGGCATGGACGCCGGGGTGCGCGTCTCGCTCCGCCTGGACCTGTCCGCGCACACCCTCTTCGACGAGGACGCGGCCGGCTCACGCAACGCGGGCGCCGCGATCGTCCAGGTGCACAGCCTCGCCGACCCCACCCTCGTGGCCGACGCAGCCGCCCTGTGGTCCGGCGAGGCGGACACCGCCTTCGGCCCCCGCGCGCGGGTGGACGCCGCGCTCGCGGTCCGGCGCGCCGCCCGGGTGTGGCCGCCGCTCGACCGGCTCTCCGAGCAGGACGTCCCCGACGTCCTCGCCCTGTCCGACGACGAGCTGGGGGACCTGCTCGGCGTCGCCGCGACCCGGCTCGCCGCCGCGGGCGTCGCGGTCCACTGGCCCCGGGACCTGGCGCAGGACCTCAGCGCGGCAGCGGTCGTACGGCCCGCCCCCGGCTCCGCCACCGACGGCACCGGCTTCTTCGAGAGCGAGGAACTGCTCCAGTTCCGCTGGCAGCTCGCCATCGGCGGCGACCCGCTGACCGAGGCCGAGATGGACGCGCTCGCCGAGGCCCACCGCCCCGTCGTCCGGCTCCGGGACCAGTGGGTGCTGGTCGACCCGGCCCTGGTCCGCAAGGCCCGCAAACGCGAACTCGGCCTGCTCGACCCCGTCGACGCGCTGTCCGTCGCGCTCACCGGCAGCGCCGAGGTCGACGGCGAGACCGTCGAGGCGGTGCCGGTCGGCGCGCTCGCCGCCCTGCGCGACCGGCTCACCGCCGGCATCCGCCCCGCCGAACCCCCGGCGGGGCTGCGGGCCACGCTGCGCGACTACCAGCT
Source organism: Streptomyces sp. NRRL WC-3605 (assembly GCF_001509795.1). Classification (GTDB taxonomy): domain Bacteria; phylum Actinomycetota; class Actinomycetes; order Streptomycetales; family Streptomycetaceae; genus Streptomyces; species Streptomyces viridochromogenes. Next base: position 88,483 of record NZ_LLZN01000050.1, read on the forward strand.
GCGGGGCCTGGCCTGGCTGGACCTCATGACCTCGCTCGGACTCGGCGGCTGCCTCGCCGACGACATGGGACTCGGCAAGACGATCACCGTCATCGCCCTGCACCTCAAGCGCGCCCGACCGGCCCCCACCCTGGTCGTGTGCCCGGCCTCCCTGCTCGGCAACTGGCAGCGGGAGATCACCCGGTTCGCCCCCGGCGTCCCCGTCCGCCGCTTCCACGGGCCCGACCGCACCCTGGACGGCCTCGACGGCGGATTCGTCCTCACGACGTACGGCACCATGCGCTCGGCCGCGCCCACGCTCGCGGCCGCCCCCTGGGGCATGGTCGTCGCCGACGAGGCCCAGCACGTCAAGAACCCCTACTCGGCGACGGCGAAGGCCCTGCGCACCATCCCGACCCCGGCGCGCGTGGCGCTGACCGGCACCCCCGTCGAGAACAACCTCTCCGAGCTGTGGGCCCTCCTCGACTGGACCACCCCCGGCCTGCTCGGCCCCCTGAAGTCCTTCCGCGCCCGCCACGCGCGCGCCGTGGAGAACGGCGAGGACGACGAGGCGGTCGAGCGCCTGGCCCGCCTGGTCCGGCCGTTCCTGCTGCGCCGCAGGAAGTCCGACCCCGGGATCGTCCCCGAGCTGCCGCCCAAGACGGAGACGGACCACCCGGTGCCGCTCACCCGTGAACAGGCCGCGCTGTACGAGGCGGTGGTCCGCGAGTCGCTCATCGCGATCGAGACGGCCGAGGGCATGGCCCGCCGGGGCCTGGTGCTGAAGCTGCTGACGTCCCTGAAGCAGATCTGCGACCACCCGGCCCTGTACCTCAAGGAGGACCCGTCCGCCGCGGCCGAGCGCCTCGCCGTCCGCTCCGGCAAGCTGACCCTCCTGGACGAACTGCTGGACACCGTGCTCGCCGAGGACGGCTCGGCGCTCGTCTTCACCCAGTACGTGGGGATGGGCCGCCTGATCACCTCCCACCTCGCCGCCCGGGCTGTCCCGGTGGAGATCCTCCACGGAGGCACCCCGGTGCCGGACCGGGAGCGCATGGTGGACCGGTTCCAGAGCGGCGCCACCCCGGTCCTCGTGCTCTCCCTGAAGGCGGCGGGCACCGGGCTGAACCTGACCCGCGCGGGCCATGTCGTCCACTTCGACCGCTGGTGGAACCCGGCCGTCGAGGAGCAGGCCACCGACCGCGCCTACCGCATCGGCCAGACCCAGCCCGTCCAGGTCCACCGGCTCATCACCGAGGGGACCATCGAGGACCGCATCGCCGACATGCTGGCTTCCAAGCGGGCCCTGGCCGACGCGATCCTCGGCGGCGGCGAGTCGGCCCTCACGGAACTCACCGACCGTGAGCTGACCGACCTGGTGTCCCTGAGGAGGGAGTCATGACGGGGGAGGACGAGCGCGCGCAGAGCCCCGCCGAGGCGGCCCGGCAGGCGCTGCGGGCGGCACGGGAGCGGCGCGAGGCGGAGCGGGACGCCGACGGGGACGGCGCATCGGCCGCCGAAGGGGGCGCGCCCGCCGAGGCGCGTCCCGGTGACGCCGCTCGCGCGGCACTGAGACGGGCCGCGTCCACCAGTCCGGACGTGCCTGCGGAATCCCCGGCCGACTCCGGCCCGAGTACCGGGCCCACTCCCGCGCGGCGTGCGGCCGAGGGGGCCCGGGAGGCGCTGCGCGCCGCCCGGGAGGACCGGCGGCGGGCCCAGGCGGAGGCCGAGCGCGAGGGGCGGACCGCGCACCGGCCCCGGCGCGCCGCGGCCACCGGTCAGGTGAGGGAGCGGGTGACCGGGGACGAGGCCCGGGACACCGCCGCCCGGCGCGCCCGCGATGTCCGGCGCCTGGTGGCGGGCGCCTTCCGGATGCCGTCCTGGGACGACACCGACGGCACCCACGACACTGACGACGCCGGCGACCCGGGGTCCGCGCCGGCCCCCGGTGACCGCACCGACGCGGCGATCCGGGCTGCCGGCGACGCGACACCGGCGGAGCCGTCGGAGACCCCCTCGCCGGACCCAGACCCTGCTGCCCCGGATCGTCGTGCCCCGGACCCTGCTGCCCCGGACCGTCGTGCCCCGGACCCTGCTGCCCCGGCCCGTCGTGTCCCGAACTCCGCTTCCCAGGAGCGCTCTTCCTCGGACCCCGCGACCCCGTACGGAACTTCCCCGGCCCCGGCCCCCGTCCCCGCGGCCACCCCCCAGGTGCCCCGTTCCATGGCCGCCCCCGGCCGGGACGGCGAACTGCGGCGCACCTTCCCGGCGTTCGTGCCCCGGCCGCCGGACGACGCCGGGTTCGCCGAGACCTGGTGGGGCAACGCCTGGGTGACCGCCCTGGAGGAGGGCGCCCTGGACGTCAAGCGCCTGGCCCGCGGCCGCGGTTACGCGCGGGAAGGGCACGTCGACGCCATCACGGTGACACCGGGACTGGTCCTGGCGTACGTGCGCGGCAGCCGGCCCAGGCCGTACCGCGTGCAGGTGCGGCTGCGGACACTGGGCGACGCCGACTGGGCACGGTTCCTGGACACCGTGACGGAACGCCCGGCGCACATCGCCGCGCTGCTGGACAAGGAGATGCCGCAGTCGCTCGCCGAGGGCGACGTGCCGCTGCTGCCCGGCCCGGGCGACCTCGATCCCCGGTGCAGCTGCCCCGACCGGGGGCACCCCTGCAAGCACGCCGCGGCCCTCTGCTACCAGACGGCACGGCTGCTGGACGCCGACCCGTTCGTGCTGTTCCTGCTGCGCGGCCGGGGCGAGCGGGAACTGCTCGACGCCCTGTCCCGGCGCAACGCCGCGCGCGCCGCCCGCGCCGCGCAGGAACGGGAACCGGAGCCCCTGGCGGGCGTGCGCGCCACCGAGGCGCTGGCCGCGGAGCGCAGGCTCCCGCCGCTGCCGCCCCCGCTGCCGGCGCCGCCGCACCCCGAGCAGCCCCCGGTGTACCCGGCGGCGCCGGGCGGCCCGGACCCGTTCGCGCTTGACCAGCTGGCCACCGACGCGGCGGCTCGGGCGCACGCCCTCCTCGGGACCGGCCGGGACCCGGTCGGCGGCCTGACGCTGTGGCAGGACGCGGTCCGGCTGGCCGCCGCCCGCCCCGGTTCCGGCCTCACCGCCGGCAGCCGCGCCCTGTACGCCTCCCTCGCGTCGGCCGCCGGCCGTACGACGGCCGACCTCGCTCGGGCCGTCGCCGCCTGGCGGCAGGGCGGCCTGGAGGGCCTGGCCGTCCTCGAGGAGCCCTGGGATCCTCCGGCGGGGCGCTTCGACCGGGCTCGCCCGCTGCTTTTGGCCGCCGACCTCCCGGCCTTCCGGCCCCGGCGCAACCGCCTCACCCACCCGCGCGGCCATGTCCAGCTGCGCCTGGGCCGGGACGGGCTCTGGTACCCGTACGAGTCCGAGCCCGGCCAGGACGACTGGTGGCCCAGAGGTACCCCGGACCTGGACCCGGTCGGCGCCCTCACGGGACTCGGCGGCTCCCAGGACTGACGACACCGTCCCCGCGTCCGGCGTCAGGTCGTTCACCACACCGGCCACGCCGTCGACGCGCCCCGCCGGCCGGAGGGCGAGGGGGATCGCGTCATGCTCGTGTGCGCCGAGCCGTCCCGTCGGCGTGACCGGACTCCGTCACCGGCTGTCGCTGCCGTCCGTCCCCGTCACGGCCGCCCGTCCCGCCTCCAGCCGGGCGACGGGCACCCGGAACGGGGAGCAGGAGACGTAGCCCAGGCCGGCCGCGTGGAAGAAGTGCACCGACTCCGGGTCCCCGCCGTGCTCGCCGCAGACCCCGATCTTCAGGTCGGGCCGGGCGGCGCGGCCCTCGGCGACCGCGATCTCGACCAGCCGGCCCACCCCGTCGCGGTCGATCGTCTCGAACGGGGAGACCTTGAAGACGCCCTTGTCCAGGTAGGCCGAGAAGAAGGCCGCCTCCACGTCGTCCCGGGAGAACCCCCAGGTGGTCTGGGTGAGATCGTTCGTGCCGAAGGAGAAGAACTGGGCCTCTTCGGCGATGAGGCCCGCCGTCAGGGCGGCGCGGGGCAGCTCGATCATCGTGCCGACGGGGCAGTCCACGACGACGCCGGACTCCTCGGACACCTGGGCCAGGACCTGCCGCACCTCCTCGCCGACCAGCCGCAGTTCCTCGACGGTGTCGATCAGCGGCACCATGATCTCCGCGCGCGGATCACCGCCGGCCCGCCTGCGGTCGACGACCGCCTCGGCGACCGCCCGCACCTGCATGGCGACGAGACCGGGCGCGACCAGCCCGAGCCGCACCCCGCGCAGGCCGAGCATCGGGTTCTCCTCGTGCATGCGGTTGACGGCGTCCAGCAGTTCGGTGTCGTGGGCGCTGGGCGCGATGCCCCGGGCCTGCGCGGCGGCGAGCCGGACCGCGAGCTCGGTGCGGTCCGGCAGGAACTCGTGCAGCGGCGGGTCGAGCAGCCGGATCGTGACGGGCAGGCCGTCCATCGCCTCCAGGATGCCGGTGAAGTCCCGGCGCTGTAGCGGCAGCAGCTCCGCGAGGGCCCGCTCGCGTTCGGCGTCGGTACGGGCCAGGATCATCGCCTCGACCAGGGGCCGCCGGTCGCCGAGGAACATGTGCTCGGTGCGGCACAGCCCGATGCCCTCGGCACCGAACCGCCGGGCGCGCGCCGCGTCCTCGGGGGTGTCGGCGTTGGCGCGGACGCCCAGCCGGCGTGCCCCGTCGGCCCGTTCCATGACGCGGGCGACGGCCTCGACCAGCCCCGCCGAGGGCCCCGACCGGTCGCCGGTCTCGAAGTACCGCATCACGGCGGAGTCGACCAGCGGCGCGGCGCCCGCGTACACCGCTCCCGAGGAGCCGTCCACGGACAGGACCGTGCCCTCCTCGACGACGGTGCCGCCCACGGTGAAGCGACGGCCGTGCGGGTCGACGCCGATCTCCTCGGCCCCGCAGACGCACACCTTGCCCATGCCCCGGGCGACCACGGCGGCGTGGCTGGTCTTGCCGCCCCGGCTGGTGAGCACGGCCTGCGCGGCCACCATCCCGGGCAGGTCGTCGGGCGTCGTCTCCTGCCGTACCAGGACGACCTTCTCCCCGGCGTCGGCGCGGCGCACCGCCTCGGCGGAGTCGAACACGGCGGCCCCGACGGCGGCTCCCGGTGAGGCCGGGATGCCCCGCGCCAGCGCCTCGCCGATGCCCGCGGTGTCGAACCGGGGGAACATCAGCCGGGCCAGCCCCTCGCCGCCGACGCGCCGCAGCGCCTCGTCCTCGGTGATCAGACCCTCGTCGACGAGCTCGGCGGCGATGGCGAACGCGGCCTCGGCGGTGCGCTTGCCGACCCGGGTCTGCAGCATCCACAGCCGCCCGCGCTCGATGGTGAACTCGATGTCGCACAGATCCCGGTAGTGCTCCTCCAACGCCCGCATGTGATCACGCAGTCGCGCGTAGGACGTCGGGTCCAGCCGCTCCAGGTCGGCCAGCGGGACGGTGTTGCGGATACCGGCGACGACGTCCTCGCCCTGCGCGTTCGGCAGGTATTCGCCGTACAGGCCGGGCCGGCCGGTGGCCGGGTCGCGGGTGAAGGCGACGCCGCTGCCCGAGTCGGAGCCCAGGTTGCCGAAGACCATCGTCTGCACGTTGACCGCGGTGCCCAGGTCGTCCGGGATGTGCTCGCGGCGCCGGTAGAGCCGGGCGCGCTCGACGTTCCAGGACGAGAAGACCGCCAGGACCGCGCGGCGCAGCTGCTCGGCCGGCGACTGCGGGAAGTCGTCGCCGGTGTGCCGGTGGATCAGCTCCTTGTACGCCTCGACCAGCTCGGCGAGGTCGCCCGCGTCCAGGCCGAGGTCGTCCGCGGCGCCCCGCGCCTGCTTGAGCCGGTTCATGGTGTCCTCGAACAGGGCGCCGTCGACCCCCATGACCGTAGTGCCGAACATCTGCACGAGGCGGCGGTAGGAGTCCCACGCGAAGCGCTCGTTCCCTGAGGACTTGGCGAGACCCTGCACGGACGCGTCGTTCAGACCGACGTCGAGGATCGTCTCCATCATGCCGGGCATGGAGAACCGCGCCCCCGAGCGCACGGACAGCAGCAGCGGGTCGTCGGGCTGCCCGAGCCGCCGCCCGGCCGCCTCCTCGAGCGAGGTCAGGTGGTCGGAGATCTCGCGGGACAGACCGTCCGGCTCCGAGCCGGAGGCGAGGAAGGCACGGCAGGCCTCGGTGGTGACGGTGAACCCCGGCGGCACCGGCAGCCCCATCCGGGTCATCTCGGCGAGGTTGGCGCCCTTCCCTCCGAGCAGAGCGGCCATGTCCCGGCTGCCCTCGGTGAACGCGTACACGTGTCGGACCATGGCGTCGCTCTCCCTTCCGGCCACGCGACCCCGGATCACCCCGGGGCGGGCCCGGCCGGCGTGCGGTACCCCTCCAGCCTCGGCCGGACGGCGGCGGGACGGCAGCCGCTGGACGTCCTCGGAGTGAGGCCGATCGGCCCCATGGCGCAACGCGGCGGCCCGCTCACCCCGTGGGGCACGGCCAGGGACGCGGGCGGGGAGACGGGCAGCGGATGCCGGGGACGCCCCGACGGGTGAAGACTTGACGGAGCGGGGGCGACGACGGCGAGGGAGTCATCGTGAGCGGTCACGTGGTCGTGGGCGTGGACGGATCGGCGTCGAGTCTGGCCGCCGTGGAGGCCGCCGCGATGGAGGCGCGGCTGCGCGACGCCGCCCTGCGCGTCGTCCACGCGTTCGTCTGGCCGGCCATGCACGTGCCGATGGGCCCGTCCCCGCTGGGCCCGCAGGACGGCGGGCTGCGCCAGGAGGTGGACCGGCTGGTGGCGGAGGCGGTCGAACGGGCGCGGACGGCCGCCCCGGGGATCGAGGTCGGCCACGCCGTCGTGAGCGGCGAACCTCTGGCGACCCTGGAGACCGAGTCGCGGACCGCGGAGCTGGTGGTCGTCGGCTCACGGGGGACGGGCGGCTTCGTGGGCCTGCTCGTGGGCTCGACCGCCGTGCACCTCGCGGCCCACGGCCGCTGCCCGGTCCTGGTCGTCCGCGAGGAGCCCCGGACCGACGGCCCGGTGATCCTCGGCGTCGACGGCTCGACCGCCGCCGAGGCGGCGACCGACTTCGCCTTCACCGAAGCCGCCCTGCGCGGCGCGCCGCTCCTCGGCCTGCACGCCTGGACCACGTGGAACGCGCCGCTGCCCACACCGGGAATCGGTCCGTTCGCCGCCGCGCCGGGCGTCCTGGCGCAGGACGAGGAACGGCTGGTGTCCGAGGCGCTCGCCGGGCACCGGGGACGCTTCCCCGACGTGGCCGTCACCACGCAGGCGGTGCAGGGCCCGACGCGGGAGACCCTGATCGAGGCGAGCCGCTCCGCGCAGCTCCTCGTGATCGGCGCACGGGGGCGCGGCGGCTTCGGCGGACTGCTGCTCGGCTCGGTCAGCCAGGCCATGCTCCATCACGCCCACTGTCCGGTGGCCGTCGTCCGGGGAACGTGACAGCGGGCGCCGGTGCCGGCCGCTCCCCGCGTGTTTGGCCGGCCCCGCTGAGGTTAGTCGGTCTGTCCCGCCGCCCGTCCGGACCGCTCACGGAGCGGGCAGCCGGAGGGACGGGCCGGGACACATCAGATCCGCGACGCGACAAGGGGCCGTGATGACCACTCCTGAAGAGAACCGTCCGAAGACCGGCGCGACCGACGAGGTCCTCACCGGGAGGAACGCGTCGAAGGCGGGCACCTCGGACGCCGGGGCCACCGGACGCACGGTCAAGGAGGCTCTCGAGGAGGCGGGCGTGAGCCCCGAGGACTTCGAGGAGAAGTGACCTGACCCGGCGAGGAAGGAAGCCCATGGACACGGCAGTCGACGGCCGCCGGACAGGACGTCTGCACGGACTGCTGCGACGTACCCGCAGGGACTACGCGGCCGGGCACGACCGCCCGCTCGGCGGCTACCTGGCGGCCATGGCCGGGTTCGCCGGCTACACGGCGGCCTGGGCGGCCGCCGTGCGGCTGCGCGGCCGGCCGCTGCCGGACCGGCCCGAGCCCTGGGACGTGGCACTGACCTCGATCGCCACGTTCCGGCTCAGCCGGCTGCTGACCAAGGCGTCCGTCACCAGCCCGCTGCGCGCTCCCTTCACCCGGTACGTCGAACCGCAGGGCCCGGCCGAACTGCACGAGGAGGCCCAGCCCGAGGGCGGCCGGCACACCGCCGGGGAGCTGGCGACCTGCCCGTTCTGCATGAGTGTCTGGGTGGCCTCCACCCTCACCGCCGGCCAGCTGCTCTGGCCGCACGCGACACGCACCGCGATGGGCGCCCTGACCGCCCTCGCCGGGGCGGACGCGCTGCAACTGGCCTACGGTTCGCTGATCGGCAGGACGACCGGCGACTGACTCCCGCGTGCCCGTACGGCACTCACTCGTACCGCAGGCGCAGCGACTCCCGCTCGCCCTCCTCGATCTGCTCCAGGGTGAGGCCGGGCAGGTTCAGCTGGGCCAGGGTCACCTCGGCGCTGCTCGGCTGGGCGTCGGCGGGCAGCCACCGCTCCGGGCGCCACGCGTCGGCGCGCATCAGTGACTTCGGGCAGTGCGGGTACGCCTGCTCGACCCGCACCACCAGCGCGGTGACCGGCGGCTTCCCGACCGGCGTGAGCTGGGCGAGCAGCTCCGGGCGCGCCGACACGCAGGCGCGGCCGTTGACGCGCAGCGTGGTCGGGCGGCCCGGTATGAGGAAGAGCAGCCCGACGCGTCCGGTCTCCAGCACGTTGTGCAGCGTGTCGAGCCGCTTGTTGCCGGTCGCGTCGGGGATCACCAGGGTCCGCTCGTCCAGCACGGAGACGAACCCGGCCGGTCCGCCGCGCGGCGTGACGTCCGCCCGGCCCTCGTGGTCCGTGCTGCCGACGAACACCAGCGAGGAACAGCCGATCAGTGCCCGGGTCTCCTCGGTCAGGTGGTCGATCTCCTTGCGGCGCGCGTTCGGGTTCGGCTGCGGATAGAACTCGCGCAGCTGATCGGGGCTGCCGAGGGCGTCCGCCCGCAGGGAGTCGAAGAGCGAGCCGGAGGCATCGGTGTCGGACGTCATGGGACGACCCTAGAAGACGACCGGCTGCCTCATCGTCGATGATGGCCAACTACCGTTCGCGAGCCCGGCAGCGAGGGACGACACCATGAACGACGTCACGTCCGGCCTCCCCTTCGTCGACGAGCATCGGCTCCGTGTCGCGGCACCCGTGCCGAGGACCTGGGATGCGCTCAACGACTGGATCACCCGGACCCATCTGGGAGTCGACAGCCGATTCGCGCGTCTCGTGGGCGCCGAGCCGCGTGGCGTCTCCGGCACGGTGCCGCAGCAGGGCTCGACCGTTCCCGGGTTCGCGGTGACCGAAAGCGTGCCCGGTGAACGCCTCGTCCTCGCGGGCCGGCACCGCTTCTCGCGCTACGCCTTCGTCTTCTCGCTGGCCGGCCACCCGGACGGAACGCTTCTCAGCGCACGTTCGCACGCCGTCTTCCCGAAGATCCCCGGCGCGCTCTACCGGGGACTGGTCATCGGGTCCGGCGCCCATCGTGTGCTGGTCCGCCGGATGCTGCGGGACATCAGCCGAGCCAGCCGGGAACCGGGCTCCGCGCGGTGACCGTGCGGCAGGCGACACCCGTCGCGATCGGACTCGTCACCGTCGCCGGACACGCGGTCAAGCCCACCGGGTGACCGTCTCGGGGCGGAAGCGGCCCCGGGACGGGGGTCGCCCCGGCCGCCTCCGTCTCCGGGGTCGCAGGAGGGCGTCACCTCGACCGGCACCTTCTCGCCTCCGCGTCCACCTGGGGCCGATGAACGAGTTCCTGCGCATAAGGGCTGGCGGTGTCACGAGCAGAGGCAGACTCGAAGCGGCCACCGAACCGGCCTGCGGCCACAGTTCCGTCACCAACGTCCAGCCGTCCGGGTGGAATGACCTTCCGGAGCAAAGGGCGGCCGCTCAGATGGCGTACTGAACAAAGTTTCCAAGGAGGGCGTGAACACCGTGTCGCCGGGCACAAGGGCTATTGCACCGAGGTCCTGGCATTCGGAGCTGGTCGGGATCTACCCACCAAGGGACGAACTCAGGCCCTTGTGAAGCTCATACGCACACGCGCCTGAGCCGGAATTGACGATGGGGTTCAACATGATCATTCTTGGGCTTATTCTGCTGATCATCGGCCTGCTTGTCGGGATGGGTCTGCTGACGACGATCGGTGGCATCCTCATTCTGGTTGGCGCCATCCTGTGGATCCTGGGTGCGACCGGTCGCGCCGTCGGTGGACGCAAGCACTTCTTCTAAAGTCAGGGCGCCTCACCGACTCTCTGCGACGAGTGACGTGTTCGTGACTCACTCCGTGTCGGAAAGTCCACACCGTGAGGAGCTTCTGGACCACTCGAGGCCGGGCGCCGATCCCGCCCCGTCTCGTTGGCGATGAGTTTGCCCTGAGCCGGGCCCTGCCCTCGGTCGTCGAGCGCAGAGCCTGGCTGCGGGGTGAGGCGCATGCTGCCGCTTTGATACAGGAAGCGACGGGCGTGCTGCATCGGTGCCCAGAGTGCCCACCCGATCAAGCTGAACCCCGTGCGGGGGCGCGGGGTGGAACGGGCTTCCGGACCACGGTGCGCTCGGGTCCGTCCAGGAGGAGCGTGTTGTGTACGACGCCGATGCTGCTCTGCACGCGTCGGGGGTGTGCCCCGGAAAAGCACCCCAGGAGGCGGTTGCGGTGAGATGGCCGACATCGCCCAGGCGTTCCCGGCCCAGGCATTCAACGCAAAGGTGCCGTAGCGGAGTTCGGCCCCTTGTTCGTGAGGCGGACCGCCTCGGCGAGGAACTGGCGCGGGTCACCGGGGGGAGTTTCAACACGGCGAGGACGGGGGCGAAGTGCTCCGTGGTCAGAGCTAGTCCGGGTTCCGCCGCGGCGAGACCTGTGATCAGCGCGGCCTGTTCCGAGCCGTTCGGCGTCGTAGCCGTACGTGTCGAGAGCGTGGGCGCCCCGGTCGTCGCTGCCGGGGTAGTGCGGGGACGGGTGCGTCGGCCAGCGCGGCTCGCGGGCGGGCCAGGAAGCGGTTCTTCCGCGCCCAGTCGGCGCTGACGACGACCGCCTGGCTCGCTACGCAGTTGTAGCCGTTGTGGTGCAGCTTCTGGGTGGCGATGTGCGCGGCCTGGTAGCTCAGGTCCGCCTCGGATCGGCCGCCCGGCAGCACGATCGTGGGGGAGACCCCGCCCAGTTCGCTGGTGGCCGGCTTGTCGAGCAGCGGTCTGCCCGCCTTCTTGCGGCCGGCGCCCTCGCATCGGCGGCCGTCGCCACTGGCAGGACGGGATCGCTAGGGGGTGTCTTGCCGATCAGGCCGGGCTCCCGGCGCCTGGCACCGCGCCTCGCCGCGTTGTCGTCGGTCGCCGATGCGCCGCATCGACTCCCTCCTTCCGCCTTGCGAGGCACGGCACCAGACACCGGGAGCTGACCCGGCCTGATCGACAAGACACCCCTAGCCCCACACGACCACTTCCACGCTGGCGCCCGGTGACGCGCAGTTCCATCCAGCACGGGGCCAGGGGCGTATCTGCGGGCGTTGGTGACGAGTTCGCTGACCACCAGTTGGGTCAGGTCCATTGCGCGAGCGGACACCGGCAGGCCGTGCTCCGGACACGGGTGAGGAAGTCCACCGCCCAGTGGCGTGCCTCAGCGATCACGTGCCCGTCACCTCCAGCGCGACGGGTCGCCGGCGTCCAGGAATCGGTGCTACGGCTCCTTGAGATCGTCGGCCTGGACAAGGCCATGGGCTGCCATCCCACCGTCCACCAGGCCTTGACCGTCTGACCCGCGCCGTTCCCGACCACCGCGTTTCTACCCGGCTTCTGCGTTTGGGGCATCCCGCCGGCGTCACGAAATCGGTGGCCGCATTCTGGAAAGGCGTCTGCAGAGCCCTTGGACGACGATCTGGCACTTCTGGTGACCCAAGTGCGCCGACTTCCCGAAGATGCCACTGCCACCTGGGAGCTGGCCGCCGACCCAGCCTCGTCGCAGGGACACGCCGTCAAGTCGCCGACCGGCTGACCTCCTGGGAGCTGGAACATCTGGTGTTCACCGCAGAGCTGATCGTCAGTGAGCTGGTCACCAACGCCATCCGCTACGGCGGTGCCCCAGGGCCTGCGGCTGATTCGGGATCAACGTCTGATCTGCGAGGTCTCCGATCCCAGCCAGATGCAGCCGCATCTGCGACGGGCCCGGTGGACGGATGAAGGCGGCCGCGGTCTGGTCCTGGTGGCGCAGCTGACCCATCGCTGGGGCAGCCGCTACACCGTTTCGGGCAAAAGTATCTGGACCGAACAACTGGTGGAAGAAGTTCCCTGACCTGTCGGCATACGCGGGAGTACGAACGGTTCATCAAGCACTCCGAGAGCCTGATCACCCGGGCGGCCCATCACCCTCACGACCAGGCGCCTCACCCGCACCGAAGAGGTGGGCTCGCTCAACCGGGACTGGGAACGGCAGCCGCTGCGGCATGGTCGTCCCACAGTCTCGCAGCTGCGTCTCCTGGGCGGCAGCGGCTTTTCCCCAGCCGTCGCGCTGCGTGTCGGTCGGCAACTCTTCCTGAGACGTTGAACTCCGGGTGAATCAATATCTGTTCCCGAGGGATCAGATTTTTGGGGGGGCGTGCGGCGGGATTTTTTGCCGCGAGGAGCAACGTGGAATTATCCAACGCACAAGGGTCGTTCCGGCGTGCTACTGTCGTTCTCAGTTGCAGTTGTGGTTCCCAAAGCTTCAAGTGCCCTCACCAGGCTTCTGCCGGTTGGAGCGCTTTTGTATTTCCGGTCATTTCCGGGCGGGGTAATCATCGCGGCGACACGGCGTCCGCGTGGTGCGGATGCCGATGCACTGCCCCAAAGGAGATATGACATGGCTACTGGCATCGTGAAGTGGTTCAACGCGGAAAAGGGCTTCGGCTTCATCGAGCAGGAGGGTGGCGGCGCCGACGTGTTCGCCCACTACTCGAACATTGCCGCGCAGGGCTTCCGTGAGCTGCTCGAGGGCCAGAAGGTGACCTTCGACATCGCGCAGGGCCAGAAGGGCCCGACGGCCGAGAACATCGTTCCGGCCTGACGCTCACGCACAGACTGCAGCTGGGGCCCGCATCCTTCGGGGTGCGGGCCCCAGCTGCACGCGTATCCCGCAGCGGTTTCACCCGCGGGACGACCCGGAGGAATCCGCAGTATTACCGTAAGCGGTTCCTCCCTCAGGACGCAGGCGCATCCTGAAGCGCTGCACCGCAGCCGGCCCCCGGATCGCAAGGGGCCCATCGCGTCACCCATTTCAGCACCTGTGCCCACGGACGTTTTGCCGGCCAGATCTGCATTCTTTTGCCACCGGTCCATACTTGTAATTCTCCATGCCGTTCATCGCGGCGGGAATTCCTTGATATGTGCCACATCGAGGAAGGTTCCGCATGAACCGCACGTACACGAACGACCGCCCCGCCCGCACCCGTGACGGCCGTACCGACGCCGGAAGGGGCGCCGGCGGCTATGGCTCGCAGGCACCGCGGCGTACCGGCGCCCCCGTCCGCTCCGGCGGTTACGGCCGCCGGCCCGCCGCCGTGCAGGGCGAGTTCGCGCTGCCCAGGACGATCACCCCCGCACTGCCCGCCGTCGAGGGCTTCGCCGACCTCGACATGCCCGAGCAGCTGCTGGCCGAACTCGGCAGGCAGGGGGTGACCGTGCCGTTCCCGATCCAGGGCGCGACGCTGCCGAACTCCCTGGCGGGCCGTGACGTGCTCGGCCGCGGCCGCACCGGCTCCGGCAAGACCCTGGCCTTCGGCCTCGCCCTGCTCGCCCGCACCGCCGGACAGCGTGCCGAGCCCCGTCAGCCCCTGGGGCTGATCCTCGTACCCACGCGTGAGCTGGCGCAGCAGGTGACCGACGCGCTGACCCCGTACGCCCGCTCCGTGCGGTTGCGGCTGGCCACCGTGGTGGGCGGCATGTCGATCGGCCGGCAGGCCGGCGCGCTGCGCGGCGGAGCCGAGGTCGTCGTCGCGACCCCGGGGCGGCTGAAGGACCTCATCGACCGCGGCGACTGTCGGCTGAACCACGTGGGCATCACGGTGCTGGACGAGGCCGACCAGATGGCCGACATGGGCTTCATGCCCCAGGTCACCGCGCTGCTCGACCAGGTGCGCCCGGAGGGGCAGCGGATGCTGTTCTCCGCCACCCTGGACCGCAACGTCGACCTGTTGGTGCGCCGCTATCTGGCCGACCCCGTCGTGCATTCGGTCGACCCGTCGGCCGGTGCGGTCACGACGATGGAGCACCACGTCCTGCACGTCCACGGCGCCGACAAGCACGCCGCCACGACCCAGATCGCCGCCCGGAACGGCCGCGTGATCATGTTCCTGGACACCAAGCACGCCGTCGACCGGCTGACCCAGGACCTGCTCAACAGCGGGGTACGGGCCGCCGCGCTGCACGGTGGCAAGTCGCAGCCGCAACGCACCCGCACGCTGGGGCAGTTCAAGACGGGGCACGTCACCGTGCTGGTGGCGACCAATGTCGCGGCGCGCGGCATCCACGTCGACAACCTCGACCTGGTCGTCAACGTCGATCCGCCGACCGACCACAAGGACTACCTCCACCGCGGCGGCCGTACCGCCCGCGCCGGCGAGTCCGGCAGCGTCGTCACCCTGGTCACGCCGAACCAGCGCCGAGGCATGGTCCGTCTGATGTCGGACGCCGGAATCCGGCCGCAGACCACCCAGATCCGCTCGGGCGACGAGGCCCTGAGCCGGATCACCGGCGCCCAGGCCCCGTCCGGCATCCCGGTCGTCATCACTGCACCGGTGGTCGAACGCTCCAAGCGCAGCGCCACCTCCCGAGGCCGACGCCGCCCCGCCTCGGCGACCAGGCGCACCCCCGTACGCCGGCCCGGCTTCGGCGCGGCGGCCTAGAACTCTTGAAGCGTACCCATCTCTGCAGGAGGCACCTTGTGACGCTGGTTCAGACACAGCTCCGCCCGGCGGACGCCGACTCCGTTAACAGGCCGGCGGTGGAGGTCATGGACGCGGCCGGACCGCACGTCTGTGACGACATGAGCGTCGAGGTGGCGCTGGCCGTCATGGCCGCCGCCCGCACGGTCCGACTCGTCATCTGTGACCAGGACGGCCAGTGCACCGGCCTGGTCACCCGGACCGAACTCGCCGCCGTCCGAGACGGCTCCGACTACACGGACCGTGTCCGCCTGCGCGACGTCCTCGGCGACCACGGCTCGTTCGCCTCACCCGTCACCACGATGGCCGAAGCCGAGCACGCGATGCGCACCCGTCGGCTCGGTGTCCTGCCGGTGGTCGACGAGCAAGGCAGCGCCCTGGGCATCCTCGCCCTCTCCCGCTGAAACGCCTCGTCCCTGACCGGACCGTTCTTTCCTTCTCCCTGTGAGGCCACATGCGCTGCGTCATCGCCCGCTTCCCTTTCGAGCTCACCAGGAGCGGCGTGCTGGAATCGATGACGGGCATCAAGCCCGAACCGGTCACCGGCGAATCGGTGATCATCGGCCGCCGCCGCTACCCCGTCAAGCAGGTCGGCCAGGTCATCACCCGCCAGGACCGCCGTGACTTCAGCGCCGCGGAAGTCCTGCGGGCCATGGCTCAGCTCGGCTTCACCTGCCGCGCCGTCCACGAGGCAGCGCCCCTGGGCATTCTCAGCCCGATGCAGCACGCCTCCGCGATGCTCGGCACCCCTCTCGCGGTCTGACCCGGTAATCAGACACGAGCCGACACCTGATCAGCAGTGTGGGCCCGACCGGTGCGCCGGTCGGGCCCACACTGCGTGCGGCGGGTTCCCGTCACCGTTGCCCTGCAGGATCCGGGCGACATAAAACTGCAGACGCGTGGGCGGCCCGTCCTCCTTCACGGGGGCGTCGAAGACGGCGGGCGAACTCGCCCGAGTGAGCGCAATCCCCCAGCACAGCCGACACCCTCTGCTTCCACAGCGCTTCGGCAGTCGGCCGACCGCTGACGGCAACGCCACCGGTGGCCGCGGCCAGGGACTTCTGGTGGCTCTGGCCGGACTCCACCAGGGCGGAACGTCCCCAGCAACTCGTCGGGCTGCGGTATGAGGCGGACCATATTCGCCGGCCATCCGGCTGCTTGAGCGGTGACGCTACCGAGCAAGGAAGGCGCTCACGATCTTGCCGCCGGTGGCCCGGAGGGTGGGCGCCGTGGCGTGGGCGAGGCCGGTGACCATGGGCCAGCCGAAGCCCCGGTACCGCCGTCCAGGTCAGGGGTGCGCGTGCGCGGCAGATGCCGGCTGGCGTCACGGCTGGAAACGTCCGTGCTGGTCGGTGGTGTCCTCACTAGACGCAGTGTCGGCCGGTGCCGCCGGCGGCAGCCGCGGCGCAGGCGGCGACGTCACGCCAACCCGACATGCCACGCGGCGGTGGGTCACGGTGAGCGCCGGCCAGAGCTTCGCGCTGCTTGAACCATCTATGGGGACCGGTCGAGGCAGACTGGGCGAGGCGGAGTACCGCATCTTCCCGCGCGCGGAAATCTGTACTCGCCGGAGTAGATATTGGTCGGCGATGTGGGTAAGGTTTCTGCGTAGCCGAGATCAAGAGAAGCCCGGCAGAGATGAACTGCCGGGCAGTAGTGCGCAGTTGTAGTTGGCATGACGGTGCGGTGGTGGAGTTCCGAAGCCAGAGTGGTCGAGGACGGCGACGGGACTGACGACCGGACCGGGTGGCCCGCAGTGGTCAGGGGCCGCCACGAGCAGCACCGCAGTGTCAGTAAGCAGTGAAGTCAGTGAGCAGTACCTCGGTGAAGGCGCCGGCTGCGGGCGCGCGCACCGGGAGGTTCGGCAGTGGGGTTCTAAGCCAGAGCAGACGCAGGATGGGCGACGGGACTGGCTGCCGAAGGGTGGCGCTGTTCGAGGCCACCAGCAGTTCGCAGTACAAGTAGTACGGAGTTCCCGTTAGTTAGTAGTTGATCAAGAGGGAAGAACGGAGGAGCCGAGCGCCATCAGGATCGCCCGGGCGGAAGTCTTGGACCCGGGTACCGCAGGACATCGATAGTGAGGTGGTCTCCGGTCAAGCAACCGCGATCCCCGCGCCCCCGACACCATCTCGGTCGGGTCTGCGGAAACACAGGGCCGGTGCAGTATCAGGGCCGGCAGATGGTGTAGGAGTTCCTTCGGGGCCCTGGTGCCAGTACGGCGCCAGGGCCCCTCGAGGTGTCCCAGAGAGAGGTGCAATGACAGCAGACGACACGTTCGGCCGTCTCGATGACGACGACTACCCCGCCTACACCATGGGTCGGGCCGCCTAGATGCTCGGCACCACACAGGGCTTCCTGCGCGCCCTCGGCGAAGCCCGCCTCATCACCCCGCTGCGCTCCGCGGGCGGACACCGCCGCTACTCCCGCTACCAGCTGCGCATCGCCGCCCGCGCCCGGGAACTCGTCGACCACGGCACCCCCATCGAGGCCGCCTGCCGCATCATCATTCTCGAAGACCAGCTGGAGGAAGCCCAGCGCCTCAACGCCGAATACCGCCGCGCCACCGAATCGGCGGACCCGACCGCAGCAGCGTGAGATAAGCGTGCCCGTCCGCGTCGGCGGGGACCGCACGCATGGTCTGCCGTGCGGTGTGATCGTTTCCTGTGGTGACGCGGCGTGTGGGCGTGTAGCGTCTGCGTCAGCTGTCGTGGTTCGGAACTCCCCCTTGCCCACGCCTCCGGCGTGGGCGTTTTGCTGTGCTGTGCCGCAGGGACCAGGGCGATCACCTCCGTCTGCCACACGGAGTGGTAGGCGTTCATCGACTGGAAGGCATCAGACATGGCAACGGGAACTGTGAAGTGGTTCAACGCGGAGAAGGGCTTCGGCTTCATCGCTCAGGACGGCGGTGGTCCGGATGTCTTCGCGCACTACTCCGCGATCAACTCCACCGGCTTCCGGGAGCTCCAGGAGGGCCAGGCCGTGACGTTCGACGTCACCCAGGGCCAGAAGGGTCCGCAGGCCGAGAACATCACCCCGGCCTGACCTCACAGACCCGCCCGAGGGGTCACGCACACTGCGTCCGGTGAGCGCCCCCGGTGGGCTTTGCCGCCCACCGGGTGAAGCGCCTGCTCCCGTGCGGGGCGTGCACAGGATCAGGGGCCGCGCAGCCATCGCTGCGCGGCCCCTGATCTGTTGAGACGGGTGTGACCTCGGCCGAACTCCCTAACCTCAGTTGGTTCGAGCGTCGTCCGGTGCGGGCGTCGCATGCCCTGTTGGGACAGGCGGGCCAGGCGGTAGCGGGTCAGTACGCGGTGCGGGCTGGTCCCCGTCAAGATCCCTCAGCCGAGACCTGGTTCACCTGTCCACAACACAACCTCCCCGGACAGAACACCTGGCAGGCCACGCTGCGTCAGGGGCGCGCGTACACGCTGAGAGGCCCGGACTCGATCGACGAGGCCGTCGGCCGTGCCCGACGAGTCGAGCCACGGATGCATCGAGCCGTGGGCTTCCCCCGGCTGTGTGAGATTTCGTGAGACGTGAGAGGGTCTGGGGCGTGAGTGAGACACCGTCGAACACCCTGCAATACCGCTTTGACGGGCCAGAAGAGGCTCCCGTCCTGATCCTGGGTCCCTCACTGGGCACCACGTGGCACATGTGGGACCGGCAGGTCCCCGAGCTGACCCAGCAGTGGCGTGTCTTCCGCTTCGACCTCCCCGGGCACGGCGGCGCCCCGGCCCACCCGGCCGGCTCCGTCACCGACCTCGCCGAGCGGCTGCTGGCCACCCTCGACGGGCTGGGCGTGCAGCGCTTCGGATACGCCGGGTGCGCGCTCGGCGGCGCGGTCGGCATCGAACTGGCCCTGCGGCACCCCGAGCGCGTCGCGTCGCTCGCCCTGATCGCCGCGTCCCCCCGCTTCGGCACCGCCGACGAGTTCCGGCAGCGGGGCGTGATCGTGCGGTCCAACGGCCTCGACCCCATCGCCCGCACCTCGCCCGACCGCTGGTTCACCTCCGGCTTCGCGGCCGCGCAGCCCGCCATCACCGAGTGGGCCGTGCAGATGGTGCGCACCACCGACCCCGGCTGCTACATCGCCGCCTGCGAGGCCCTCGCCTCCTTCGACGTACGGCCGCAGCTCGCCGGCGTCACCGTGCCCACCCTCGTCCTCGTCGGCTCCGACGACCAGGTCACCGGGCCCGCGGAGGCCCGCACGCTGGTCGCCGGGATACCCGACGCCCGGCTCGCGGTCGTCCCCGGCGCCTCCCACCTCGTGCCCGTCGAGCAGCCCGCCGCCGTCACCGACCTGCTGGTGCGGCACTTCTCCACCGCGTGGCAGCCCGCCTACGACTCCACCACCGGACAGCTGGCCGTGGTCGCCGCGTCCGTCCGGCCGGCCCCGGTCGCGGCGCCCGTGCAGCCCGCGCCCCTCGCGGAGATCGCCCCGGCCGCCGTCGCCCCGACGCCCCCGTCCGGCCGCCCGGACGCGTACGACGCCGGGATCAAGGTCCGGCGCGAGGTCCTCGGCGACGCGCACGTCGACCGGACCCTCGCGCAGGCCGACGAGTTCTCCGGGGACTTCCAGGAGTTCGTCACCCGCTACGCCTGGGGGGAGATCTGGGACCGGCCCGGTCTCGACCGGCGCACCCGCAGCTGCGTCACCCTCACCGCGCTCGTCGCGGGCGGGCACCTGGACGAGCTGGCCGCCCACACGCGGGCCGCCCTGCGCAACGGCCTGACCCCCGGCGAGATCAAGGAAGTGCTGCTCCAGGCGGCCGTCTACTGCGGTGTCCCGGCGGCGAACAGCGCGTTCAAGGTCGCCCAGCAGGTCATCCGCGAGGAGACCACCCCGGAGGGGTGAGCGTCCGCGACCCGCGCGCGTCAGGATGGACCCATGAAGCTCACGAAGAAGTCGCACGCGTGCGTCCGGCTGGAGAAGTCCGGCCGGACGCTCGTCATCGACCCCGGCGGGTTCACGGAGCGGGACGCCACGGCCGGCGCCGAGGCGATCCTCGTCACGCACGAGCACCCCGACCACTTCGACGAGGGACGTCTGCGCGCGGCCCTGGAGGCCGACCCGGCGACCGAGATCTGGACCCTGAGGTCCGTCGCGGAGCAGCTCTCGGCGGCCTTCCCCGGCCGCGTGCACACGGTCGGCCACGGCGACACCTTCACCGCCGCCGGCTTCGACATCGAGGTGCACGGCGAGCTGCACGCCGTCATCCACCCGGACATCCCGCGCATCACCAACGTCGGCTACCTCGTGGACGGCGGCAAGGTCTTCCACCCCGGCGACGCCCTGACCGTGCCCGCCCGGCGCGTGGAGACGCTGATGCTCCCGGTCATGGCCCCGTGGAACAAGATCTCCGAGGTCATCGACTACGTCCGCGAACTGAAGCCGCAACGCGCGTACGACATCCACGACGCCCTCCTCACCGACCTGGCCCGCCCGATCTACGACCGCCAGATCGGCGCCCTCGGCGGCACCGACCACCTGCGGCTCGGCCCGGGGGACTCGGCCGAGGTGTGAGGGGGCGCACCCCGGGCGGGACCGCGTTGTCGGACCCGCCCGGTAGGTTGTGAGGCATGCGTATCGCGACCTGGAACGTGAACTCGATCACCGCCCGCCTGCCCAGGCTCCTCGCCTGGCTGGAGAGCAGCGGCACCGACGTCCTGTGCCTGCAGGAGGCCAAGGTCGCCGAGGAGCAGTTCCCCTTCGACGCGCTGCGCGACCTCGGCTACGAGGCGGCGGTCCACGTCACCGGCCGGTGGAACGGCGTGGCGGTGCTCTCCCGCGTCGGCATCGAGGACGTCGTCAAGGGCCTGCCCGGCGACCCCGGCTACGACGGCTCGGTGGAGCCCCGCGCGATCTCCGCGACCTGCGGCCCGGTCCGCGTCTGGTCGGTCTACGTGCCGAACGGCCGCGAGGTGGACCACCCCCACTACGCGTACAAGCTCCAGTGGTTCGAGGCCCTGAAGGCGGCCGTCGCCGGGGACGCGGCCGGCAGCCGCCCCTTCGCCGTGATGGGCGACTACAACGTGGCGCCGACGGACGACGACGTCTTCGACCGGGCCGCCTTCGAGGGCGCCACGCACGTCACCCCGGCCGAGCGCGCCGCGCTCGCCTCCCTGCGCGAGACGGGCCTGACGGACGTGGTCCCGCGCCCCCTGAAGTACGACCACCCCTTCACGTACTGGGACTACCGCCAGCTCGGCTTCCCGAAGAACCGCGGCATGCGCATCGACCTCGTGTACGGCAACGAGGCGTTCGCGAAGGCCGTCGGCGACTCCTACGTGGACCGCGAGGAGCGCAAGGGCAAGGGCGCCTCCGACCACGCCCCCGTCGTGGTCGACCTGGACGTCTAGAAGGCCCCAGGGCCTCCTCGGGGCACCAGCGAACGCAGGTCCACCGACCCGGCCAGCGCGGCGAGCCCCGCGTCCCCGGGGTGCAGATGGTCGCCGCTGTCGTAGGCCGGCAGCATCCGCGCCGGACGCGCCGGGTCGCGCACCACGGCGTCGAAGTCGAGCACCCCGTCGAAGACGCCCGCCTGGCGGATCCAGTCGTTGATCCTGGTCCGCTCGGCGTCGACGGCCGGGGTGCACCGCGCCTCGCCCTCGCACGGCAGGATCGTCGCCGCCAGCATCCGCAGCCCGTGCGCGTGCCCGCGCTCGGCGAGCACCCGCAGCCCGGCGACGACCTGCTCGGCCGTGGCCTGCCAGCGCACGTCGTTGATCCCCTCGAACACCACGGCACTCCGCACCGACGTCTGCGCCAGGACGTCCCGGTCGAAACGGTGCAGCGCGCTCACCCCGGAGGTGTCGGTGGAGACGCCGTCACCGGGATACCGGTCGGAGACCACGCGGTTGCCGGAGATCCCCTCGTTGAGCACGCCGTAGCGTGGCACCTCGCTCTGCCCGCGCAGCCGGTCCGCCAGCACGTCCGGCCACCGCCGGTCGGCGTCCGGCGTCGACCGGTCGCCGTCGGTGATGGAGTCGCCGAGCAGCACCACGGAACCCGGACCGCCGGACACGTCGACCCCGGTCAGCAGCGGCCAGCTGGTCAGGACGGTCGGGAAGGCCGCCCCCGAGACGTCCCCGGTGTGGTCGCCCGGCTCGCTCACGTACGACCGCTGCTGCGCGAGCCGGTGCACGGGCGCCGCCGGCACGGTCCCGGGCAGATGGAAGCTCACCAGCAGATGCGCGTCCCCGGGCACCCGGAAGCCCAGGGGATCGCTGTACGCCTGGGCGCCCGCCGGGATCCGCACGCCCCGTGCCCCGCCGAAGGAGACGCGCACCGGCGTGCCCGTCGCCTCCGCGCCCGACCGCCGCACGGACACGGTCGTGCTCCCGATCCGCACCGGCCCGGCCGCGAACGTGTTGTCGAACCGCAGCCGCACCCGTGGCCCGCCCACGGAGGTGTGCACCACGAGCCGCAGCGTCCGGTCCGTCCAGGGACCGACGGCCGGGTAGCCCCCGGCGGCGGTCGCCCAGCTGCCCGTCCAGCCGGCCGCGGGGGCGCGCACCGCGAGCGCGAACACATGCATCGCCGGGGCCTGCGGCAGCCGTACCGAGGCGACCTCGCGACCGGCCGCGAGGGGCACCGTCACGACGTACAACCGGGGCCGTTCGGCGAGCTGGCCGCCGGGCGTGTTGAGGTGGGCCAGGGCCACCGCCTTGGTGGCGAGCGGGCCGGTACGCCAGTCGGGGGCGGTGAGGGCGTACGCGGACCGGGTGCCGTCGGCGTAGGTGACGGCACCGGTGCCGGACACGTCGGTGCCGGCCGTGCCCGCAACCAGGAAGGCCAGGGCGTCGCCCCGGCCGCGCAGCCGCACTTCCTGCCCCGCGGCCCGGACGTTGTCCGGGGCACCGCCCCGCCCGGGCCAGGTCAGCCGGGTGCCCTGAACGGTGAGCGCGCGGCCCGGTGTCCAGCCGGCGGCGGCGAGGTCCTGCGCGGACAGCGAGGCGCCCGATCCGTCGAAGTCGGCCTCGGCGGGCCGGGTGTCGTCGCTGACGGCCGTGTTGTCGAAGAGCCGTTCCAGCGGCAGCGGTCCGGGTCCGCGTGCGGTGGCCGCGTGCGCCGGGAGGCCGGGCACCAGCACGCTGAAGAGGGCCAGGACGACGGCGGAACTCCACCTGCGTCGGCGCACCTTCGACTCCTCCCGTTCACGACCGCACATGACTTCGCACGAGTGGTTCCGCTGAGACGCGTGACGCACCGAGAACGTAGGGAGGCAGCGGTGACCCGTCAACGCGCCATGCGCGAACTCGGCGTGAACTCGACCCGAATCGGCGGTCCGCGCGCCTGTGGTGCGTTCGGCCGTGCGAATGACACGCTGGAGGTATGAAGATCCCTTTTCTGGGCGGCCGGCCGGAGAAACGCGCAGCCGTCGACCCCGAGGGCATCGCCGGACTCCTCGCCGAGTGCGAGCTGTTGAGGTCCCTCGCCTCCCGGGCGGGGGTGCGACTCGACGACAGCGCCGAGTCGTTGGAAGCGCTCGACCAGTTGCTGCCGCGCTGGCGGGACGACGCGGACATCCTGGCGTGGCTCGGCAACGACGCGGGGCTCTACCTCGGCACGGTCCTCGTGCGCACGGTGCGGGGGGCCGGCTGGATGATCCGGCCGGACGGCCAGCCGGTCGTACGGCTCGCCTCGGGACGGGAGTTCGACGTGGTGGCCGCCGGGCACGAGTGGGCGGTGAACGGGGTGCCCGAACTGTCCCAGTGGTACGGGGAGGTGGCCGAGACGTAAGGCTTTGACCTGCACTTCCGGATAAGAGCGGTGTAAATACGGCTTATGCCCGAAAAGTGCGTGTCGTGCGTCGAGTCCCTTCCGGCCTGGATAGTTTGCGGCCACCGCATCACAGCTGAAGAGGACTGGGGCTGGGCATGACCGGCGATCCGATGGCCGAACCGCGCGACGACGGCACACACGAAGGGGACCCGCCCGGACGGGAGGGCGGCGCGGGCGTGGCCGAGGGGGTTTTCCCCCACCGCGATCCACGCCCGCCACGACCTCGACTACGATGATTCGTCCGTCCCCTGGGCCATGGAGGTGGCCCCGGCCGCGACCAGGGACGCTGCTGCCGGGTGGGGATCCCCCCACGGCCCCGGGACCACGGGGCGGCAGGGGGCAGCAGTCACAGAGCCATACCCGCCCGGCGCCGGCCGGAGATCACTGCTCGCGCAGGGGGATCGACACGTACGACGGGTCGTCCGCCGGTGAGGAGAAGGTCAGCCGCGCGCCGGACGGGTTGTGCTCGATGTAGAGCGGGTCGACCGTGTCGACCACCAGAGCCAGCCGGTGACCGGCCGGCACGTCCCAGGCCGTGGAGTACAGCTCCAGGTCGAGGCCGAACGGCCGCCCGGGCGTACGCCCGTGGAAGGTGTACGGCGCGTTGCTGACCAGCTTGCCGAGGCCGAGCGGGCCCACGTCGTAGAGATAGGCGACGAGGGTGCCGCTCTCCTCGGTCGGGGTGACGGTCGTGTGCAGCTTCGCCGTCCCCCTGATGTGCTGTGCGGCCGGGTACTTCCCGGACTGCCAGACGGCCGCCCAGCGCCGGGGGAGGAGCGGGATCGAGGCCATCGGCGGCAGATGGGCCACCTGGTCGAGGATGCTGGAGAGGAAGACGATGCCGCCGTCCGCGCCGGAGTCCACGTTGGCCCGGATGGTGGTCGAGCCGCCGAGGGAGATCTTGCGTTCGGTGGCGGCGACGGACTTCCAGTCCGGATAGCTCTCGTAGCCGCCGGAGGAACGGGGCTTGAGCTGGACGGGCGGTTCGCGGTCGATGCCGTTGTCCTCGCCCCGCAGATGCCGGTCGAACCAGCGCTCGGTGTCCTTCCACACGTCGTTGGGGACACCGAGCAGGCCCGTGATCTCCGGGGTGGCGTGGTCGCCGGGGCGCATCTCCAGGCGTTTGGGGCCTGTCAGCTTCTCGTAGAAGTCCGCGTACTGGTTGGGCGGGAAGACGGTGTCGCCCCAGGCGTTGGCCAGCATGACCGCGGCGCCGCTGTCGTTCAGCTGGTCGACGTAGGTCGCGGCCGAACGTCTCTTCCCCCAGTCGATCAGGTCCTGTTCCCGGGACAGGTCGGAGGCGTAGAAGTCGCGGAAGATCCCCTTGAGTTCCTCGCTCCGGCGTCCGGTGATGCGGCCCGCGCCGTCCAGCAGGGCCCCCGCCTGCACGTGCTGGGTGCGGCCGGAGTAGATCGAGCCGATGAGGTCGGCCCAGCCGCTGAGGGCGGCGACCGCCCGGACCCGCTTGTCGTGCGCGGCGGCGAGCAGGCTGATCCCGGCGCCGTACGACACACCCGCCATGCCGATGTGCCGCGGGTCGGCCGGGGTGTTGGCCAGGGCCCAGTCGATGACCTTGGAGGCGTCGGCTATGTCCGGTGGCCCGGCCACTTCTATCTCGCCGCCGGACTGCCAGAAGCCGCGCACGTTGTAACTGACCACGACATAGCCGGAGTCCGCGAGCTTCTGCGCCTGCGCGAAGTACTCGACCTGGGGCAGGCCCCAGCTCGTGGGCAGGACGAGCAGCGGGTGGCGGCTCCCGGCGCGGGCGCCGGACGGCGTGACGACGTTGGCCTTCAGGGTGATGCCGCCGTCGCCGGCGATGTCCACGAAGCGGACGCCGTTCGGGGCCGCCTGGGCCGCCGGGGCGGACCCGAGGACGCCACCGGCGACGAGGGTCGCGGCGACGATGCCCACGGCGGTCGTGCGCGGGGCGGTGCGTTGGAATCCCACGGGTCACTCCTCGCTCGTCTGCGTGCAAAGTGACCCGACGGTAACCGCGATCGTTTACCGTAAGTAACCCGTCGGTAAGTTACGTGCCAGTAAAGATTAATGGAATGTGATGTACCTCAGGAGGCGCGGTGGCTATTGCGCGCGGGCGCGGGTGCGGGCAGTGCCGTCTGCGCCGCCCGCGTCACGTCCGCGACGAGCTCCACCACGTCCGGCCCGTACGCCTGCGAGTTGACTATCTTCAGCAGCAGCACGAACGAGCCGTTGCCGTGCTTGCGGGACAGCCGCTCGTGGTTGCGGGCGAGATATCGGGTGGCCGCCTGGTTGGTGATGGCGGTCTGGCCGCAGAACAGGAAGACGGGCCGCGACCCTTGGCTCTGGCCGACGGTGATCCGCGCGAGCAGCGCGTACTCCTCCTTGCCGGGCTCCACCTGGTAGCGCTCGGAGCCGATCTGGAACAGCCCCCGCTCCGGGCCCGGTTCGGCGTCCGTGTTCACCCGCACCCCCGGCAGCAGCGACGCCAGATGCGCGGCCATACGGCGGTTGGAGGCCGGCCCGCCCACGCAGAACTCGGTGCGCTCCCCGAAGCCCTGGCGCGCCGCGTCGTGCGGGATGATCTGCGCGTGGGCGTGGCAGTCCTTGATGAGGGCGGCGAGTTCCAGCAGGGCGAACACGTCGTAGCGCATCACCGTCAGCTCGGGCCCGCCCGCCCCGCGGTTGACCACGAGCAGCGATTCCGCGTTCTCGGGCAGCCCGAAGAACGCCTGCTTGCGGCGCAGCCTGCGCCTCCACAGATAGGTGCGGGCCAGCCAGCCGAGCGCGGCGCTGATACCGGCCGCGACCACGCCCAGGACGATGTTGCGCACGTCGTCGTTCATGGGCGCGCATGCTAGCGAACCGACGCCTCTGGTACGTACCGGTGTTCGACGCATGGCGTTCGCGTGACAGTCCTCCGAGGGGGTCTGTCGGGACCCCGGGGATGCGGTTACGCTGCGCGGACAGTCCTGACTGGAGGTGCGGATGCGTCGCCGTGTCGCGCGGAAACTGTCGGTCCTGGCGGTCTCGGCCGCCGTGGTCTCGGTGGGGGCGGCGGCGCCGCCCGGCCCCGGGGGAGCACGGCCCGTGGAGAAGGTGCCGGTGGCCGCCGGCTACGGCGGAGCGGTGGCCAGCGTCGACGCCGACGCCACCGCCGCCGGCATCGAGATCCTGCGCAAGGGCGGCAACGCGGTCGACGCCGCCGTCGCCACCGCCGCCGCGCTCGGCGTCACCGAGCCCTACTCGGCCGGTGTCGGCGGGGGCGGCTACTTCGTCCACTACGACGCCAAGTCCCGTTCGGTGCACACCCTCGACGGCCGGGAGACCGCGCCGCTCAGCGCCGACTCCAAGCTGTTCGTGGAGAACGGCTCAGCGATCCCCTTCGCCGACGCCGTCACCAGCGGGCTGAGCGTCGGCACCCCCGGCACGGCCGCCACCTGGCAGAAGGCCCTCGACGCCTGGGGCAGCAAACGCCTCGGCACGGTGCTGAAGCCCGCTGAACGGCTGGCCCGCGACGGCTTCACCGTCGACGAGACGTTCCGTTCGCAGACCGCCTCCAACGAGACGCGGTTCCGCTACTTCCCGGACACCGCGAAGCTGTTCCTGCCGAACGGCCGCCTGCCGGTCGTCGGCTCCACCTTCAAGAACCCCGACCTCGCGCGCACCTACGCCGAACTGGCGCGCAAGGGCGTCGGCGAGCTGTACCGCGGCGACCTCGCGCGGGACATCGTACGGACGGTGAACGAACCGCCCGTGGCCGCCGGTTCGGGATGGAACGCCCGGCCCGGCGACCTCACCGCCAAGGACCTCGCGACCTACCGCGTCCGGGCGCAGGCGCCGACGAAGACGACCTACCGGGGTCTGGGCGTCTACTCCATGGCGCCGTCCTCCTCCGGCGGCACGACCGTCGGCGAGGCCCTCAACATCCTGGAGCGGACCGACCTCTCCCGCGCGAGCGACGTCCGCTATCTGCACCGGTACATCGAGGCCAGCCGGATCGCCTTCGCGGACCGCAGTCGCTGGGTCGGCGACCCCGCATTCGAGGACGTACCGACGAAGGAACTGCTCTCGCAGCGGTACGCCGACTCGCGGGGCTGCCTCATCAAGGACGACGCGGTGCTCACCAGCCCCGTCGCGCCCGGCGACCCCCGCCACCCGGCCGCCTGCGACGCGCGCGGCACGGCCGCCCCCACGACCTACGAGGGCGACAGCACCACCCACCTCACGGTGGCCGACAAGTGGGGCGATGTCGTGTCCTACACGCTCACCATCGAGCAGACCGGCGGCAGCGGCATCACGGTGCCCCGCCGAGGCTTCCTGCTCAACAACGAGCTGACCGACTTCTCCTTCACCCCTGCGAGCCCCGCCGTCCACGACCCGAACCTGCCGGGCCCCGGCAAGCGGCCGCGCTCGTCGATGTCCCCGACGATCGTGCTGGACCGGCACGGCGAGCCCGTCGTGGCGCTCGGATCGCCCGGCGGCGCCACCATCATCACCACGGTGCTGCAGACCCTGACCGGCTTCCTCGACCGGGGGCTGCCGCTCGTCGACGCGATCGCCGCGCCGCGCGCCAGCCAGCGCAACGCCGCCACCACCGAACTGGAACCGGGCCTGTACGACAGCCCGTTGCGAACGCGTCTGGAGGCCATCGGGCACGGCTTCCGGCTCAACCCGGAGATCGGCGCGGCCACCGGTGTGCAGCGGCTGCCGGACGGCCGGTGGCTGGCCGCCGCCGAGAAGGCCCGGCGCGGCGGCGGCTCCGCGATGGTGGTGCGCCCGGCGCGCTGACGCCGGGCGCGACGCTCACAACTCGGGGGCGGGCGGCAGCTCTTCCGTGCGGAAGTCCAGCCGTCCGTCCGCGACGTCCACGGTGACCCGGCCGCCCTCGCCGATCCGGCCGTCGAGCAGCAGCCGGGAGAGCTGGTTGTCGACCTCCCGCTGGATCGTGCGGCGCAGCGGGCGGGCGCCGTACTCGGGCTGGTAGCCGCGCTCGGACAGCCAGTCCACGGCCGCGGCGGTGAAGTCCACGGCGACGCCCTGGGCGTGCAGCATCCGGCGCGTCTTGTCCAGCATCAGGTTGGTGATGCGCTCCAGCTGCTCGGTGGTCAGCTGGCGGAAGACGACGATCTCGTCGATCCGGTTGAGGAACTCGGGCCGGAACTGCTGGCGCAGCGGGCGCAGGATGCGCTCGGTGCGGGCCTCCTCGTCGGACTGCCCGTCGCCCGAGCCGAAGCCGATCCCGGTGCCGCCCCGGGTGATCGCCTCCGAGCCGAGGTTGCTGGTCATCACGATGACCGCGTTGGTGAAGTCCACCGTGCGGCCCTGCGAGTCGGTGAGCCGGCCGTCGTCCAGCACCTGGAGCAGGATGTTGAAGACGTCCGGGTGGGCCTTCTCGATCTCGTCGAGCAGCAGCAGCGAGTACGGGTGCCGCCGTACGACCTCGGTGAGCTGGCCGGCCTCCTCGTGCCCGACGTATCCGGGCGGGGCGCCGATCAGCCGGCTGACGGTGTGCCGTTCCTGGTACTCGCTCATGTCGAGGCGGACCATGCGGTCCTCGCTGCCGAACAGCACCTCGGCGAGCGCCCGGGCCAGCTCGGTCTTGCCGACGCCGGTCGGGCCGAGGAACAGGAAGCTGCCGATGGGCCGGTCGGGGCTCGCGAGGCCGGCCCGTGAGCGCAGCACCGCGTCGGAGACCACGCGCACCGCCTCGTCCTGGCCGACCACCCGCTCGTGCAGATGCTCCTCCAGGCCGAGCAGCCGGTCCTTCTCCTCCTCGGTGAGGCTGCTCACCGGGATGCCGGTCTGCCGGGACACCACCTCGGCGATGTTCTCCGTGGTGACCGTCAGATGCATGCCCTCGTCGACCTCGACGTCACCGCCGGCGTCCGCGATGCGCTGCTTCAACTCGACGATGCGGTCCCGCAGATGGGTCGCCTGCTCGTACTGCTCGTCGGCGACGGCCTGGTCCTTGTCGCGGGTCAGCTGCTCGACCTCGCGCTCCATGGCCCGTACGTCCGTGCCCTTGGTCCGCGTGCGCAGCCGGACCCGGGCGCCGGCCTGGTCGATCAGGTCGATCGCCTTGTCGGGCAGCCGCCGGTCGGTGAGATAGCGGTCGGACAGCTCCACGGCGGCCACCAGCGCCTCGTCGCTGTAGCGGACCTGGTGGTGGGCCTCGTAGCGGTCGCGCAGGCCGCGGAGGATCTCGATGGCGTCCGCGGTGGTCGGCTCGGGGACCAGGATCGGCTGGAAGCGGCGGGAGAGCGCGGCGTCCTTCTCGATCCTGCGGTACTCCTCCAGCGTGGTCGCGCCGACGATGTGCAGCTCGCCGCGGGCCAGCGCCGGCTTGAGGATGTTGCCGGCGTCCATGGCGCCGCCCTCGCCGCCGCCTCCGGCGCCGACGACGGTGTGCAGTTCGTCGATGAACACGATCAGCCGGTCGGAGTTGGCGCGGATCTCGTCCACGATGGTGGTGAGGCGTTCCTCGAAGTCGCCCCGGTAGCGGGTGCCCGCGACGACCCCGGTCAGGTCCATCGCGATGACCCGGCGGCCGCTGAGCACGTCCGGCACGTCCCCGTCGCTGATCCGCTGGGCCAGGCCCTCCACGATCGCGGTCTTGCCGACCCCGGCGTCGCCGATGAGCACGGGGTTGTTCTTGCCGCGCCGGGAGAGCACCTCGACGGTCTGCTCGATCTCCTCGTCGCGCCCGATGACCGGGTCGATCCGGCCCTGCCGGGCGAGGTCGGTCAGATCGCGGCCGTACTTGTCGAGGGTCGGCGTGCCGGTGTCGACGCGTGGCCGCTGGTCGGGTCCGGGCCGGGGCGGCGCCGCTTCCGGGGAGTCGGGGGACATCCGGCCGGACGGCGCGAAACGGACCTCGTTGAGGATGTGCCCGGCGGCCGAGTCGGGGTTCGCGGCGAGGGCGCTGAGGACGTGCTCCGGGCCGATGTAGCCGTGGCCGCGGGTCCGGGCCAGGTCGTGCGCGTCCAGCAGCGCCCGCTTGGCGGCCGGGGTGAGGGAGAGCGACGTGGGCGGCGGGGTCTCGCCCGGCGGATGCTGGACGGGGCCAGAGCGCTCGTCGATCTCGGTGGCGAGGGAGTCGGGGTCCGCGCCCGCCCGGCTGAGCAGACTCCGGGTCGGCTCGGCGGACAGGGCGGCCCGCAGCAGATGCTGGGTGTCCAGGTCCCGGCTGCCGTGCTCGGCCGCGTACTGGGCGGCGCCCCTCACCAGCTCCCTGGCCGGCTGGCTGAGCAGCCGTCCGATGTCGATCTGGCGGGGGCCTGAGCGCGGTCCGCTGAAGAAGCGGGCGAGGAATTCTCCGAAGGGGTCGTAGTCGTCCGGACCACTGAAGCCACTGGTCATGGGCGTTCCCATCCGGCGTCCCTGCGCGGGCAGGGTCGCCCTCGCTGATCGACTGCCGGAGTCGGGTGACCCCGGCGGGCGCCGGTTGCACCTGGCCGCGTTCGTAGAACACCTTCGCACGATCGATGGGCGGGGGCACCTCCAGACAGCGCCGGGGGTCAGCGTGCCGTGAGGATGCGCGGGCCGTCCGCGGTGATCGCGACGGTGTGCTCGGCGTGGGCGGCGCGGGACCCGTCGTTCGTCCGCAGGGTCCAGCCGTCCGGGGCCGCGTGGTAGTCGTCGCGGCCGCCCGCGGTGACCATCGGCTCGATGGCCAGGACGAGGCCGTGCCGCAGCGGCATGCCCCGGCCCGGCCGGCCCTCGTTCGGCACGGACGGGTCCTCGTGCATCCGGCGGCCGATGCCGTGCCCGCCGAAGCCGTCCGGCACGCCGTACCCCGCCGAGCGGCACACCGAGCCGATCGCGTGGGCGATGTCGCCGATGCGGTTGCCGACGACGGCCGCCTCGATGCCCGCCGCGAGAGCCCGCTCCACCGTCTCGATCAGCCGGACGTCGGCGGGGCGCGGGGTGCCGACGACGAAGCTGATCGCCGAGTCACCGGCCCAGCCGCCCAGCTGGGCGCCGCAGTCGATGGAGACCAGGTCCCCGTCGCGCAGCCGGTAGCCGTCCGGGATGCCGTGCACGATCGCGTCGTTGACCGAGGCGCAGATGACCGCGGGGAAGGGCACGGGCGCGAAGGAGGGGCGGTACCCGAGGAACGGCGACGTCGCGCCCGCCTCCCGGAGCACGCCGCGTGCCACCTCGTCCAGTTCCAGCAGGGACACGCCCACGTCGGCGGCCTCGCGCACCGCGGTGAGCGCCCGGCCCACCACCTGCCCCGCCACCCGCATCTCGTCGATCGCCGTGTCCGTCTTCAGTTCCACCATGCCAATTACTATACCGGTATTTGAATGGGATCTGATCCGGTCCGACCAGGGTGGGCGGCGGGGGAGCGGTATTAGAATGGGCGCCATGGTGCGCACCCCTCTCACCCCCGAAGAGCGCGAACGCGGCGAGCGTCTCGGCCGCCTGCTCCGCGAGGCCCGCGGCGACCGCAGCATGCCGGAGATCGCGGCGCGCGCCGGCGTCTCGGCCGAGACCCTTCGGAAGATCGAGACGGGGCGCGCCCCCACTCCCGCCTTCTTCACCGTGGCCGCGCTGGCCACGGCCCTCGGCCTGTCCATGGACGACCTGGTCGGCCGGTGCGCGCCCGAGAGCGGCGCCGAGGCCGCCGCCTGACACGTCCGTCACCTTCCGGAAGGACGGGCGCACTCTGCGTCCCGCCGGAAAACTCCCCGTAGCGCGTTCGTAACACGACTGGTGTTGCCTGACGGACCGGAGTGTTCCGGTCTGGCGGGAGTTGGGCGATGTCGGTGGAACAACTCCCGTCCGAGGTACGGGAGTTCACGAACTGTCTGGACGGCCTTCTGGCACGTCTGAACCAGGGCGGCGGCTG
Source organism: Streptomyces sp. NRRL WC-3605 (assembly GCF_001509795.1). Classification (GTDB taxonomy): domain Bacteria; phylum Actinomycetota; class Actinomycetes; order Streptomycetales; family Streptomycetaceae; genus Streptomyces; species Streptomyces viridochromogenes. The sequence continues at coordinate 121,034 of NZ_LLZN01000050.1, forward strand.
GTGCGGCGTGTTCTGGGAACGCGACCCGGAGGGCATGCGCGCCGCCCTCGACGGACGCGAGGTGCCGCCCTGGGACGTGGTCGAGTCCCTGCTCGGCGACCTCGCCGCCCGGTACGGCACGGACAGTGCGACCCCCTACGCCGAACGGACCCGCGCGCTGCACACCGCCGCGGTCGCCGCCCACGACGCCCGGCCCGGCGGACGCGACGCCCTCGGCGACCGCCTCGACGTCATGCTCCGCGAACTGCGGTACGCCGCCGAGCGCCGCACGGCCCTGGAGCACGCCCTCGCCTCCGCGACGACCCGCGCGGAGGCCGACGCGCTGCGCCTCGACCTCGCCTGGGCCCGCGACGACCACGCGCGCGCGAGTGCCCGCTGCGAGGAACTGCTGCGCCGTATGGCGGCCCTCGACCACCGCGCCCTGCCCCCGCGCGGGCACATCCCGGAGGCGGAACCGGAGGGAGCCGTCTTACAGCGGGACGAGCACACGGGCGAGCGTTCCCCCGACCCCGCGCCTACCGTGCCCAGGCAGCGCAGACGCCGCCGGGGCGGCGCCCGGTTCGCCGGGGCCGTCGAGGAGGACACCGGCCCCGTCGTCGTCCCGCCGGCCGTCGAGGAGCCGCCGCCCGCGCCGGCCGCCGGCGGGCGCGGGTCCCCGAGGGGCGCCCGGTTCGCGGGCGTCGCCGAGGAGGCACCCGAGACCCCGCCCCGGCCGCCCGCCGAGGAGCTCGGAGCGGCCGACCGCGAGGACGTCCTCGCCACGGTCGAGACCCTGCGGCGGCTGCGCGGCGCCGGACGCACCGGCGAGGCGCACGCCCTGCTGGTCGAGATCGCGTACTGGCCCGCCGCCCGCTTCCCGTTGCTCGCCGCCGAGCTCAGGCACGCCGGACTCGCCGCCGACTGGGCGACCCTGCTGTGGGAGGCCGCCTCCCTGCCCGCGGCCCGCCTGGTGGCCGCCGCGGACGCCCTCACGGCCGCCGGGCACTCCGAGGACGGCGAGCGCATCCTGCGGGAGGGTGTCGTGCGGCCCGCGCCCGAGATAGGGCGGGCCGTCATGGGCCTGGCCGGCGAAGGACGGCACCGGGAGGTACGGACGCTGCTCGACGCGTACGTCCGCGTCCGCACCCCGGAGGAGGCCGCGCGCAGCGCCGCCGCCGACCCCGGGACGCTGGTGCCGCTCCTGCTGGACGCGGCCCGGGGCGTCTCCGACGAGCGGTACTGGGACCTGGTCCACGCCCTGCGGGTCGCGGGCTTCACCGCCTGACCAGGGAGGCCGTACACCACTCGCCGCATCCCTCCCACCGGCCCCATCCGTCACCCTCAGGAGTGTGAAACGGGATGGAGTCAGCGGGTTAACGACGATGGTCTTGGCAAGGCTGTTCCAGGGGCTTACTTTCGAGCCTCTACGGCCCCCTCTACGGGCGTAGAGGCTCTGACGTCCCGTCGAAGGAGCAGCTCATGGCCAACGTCGTTCGTGCCGCTCTGGTCCAGGCCACCTGGACCGGCGACACCGAGTCCATGGTGGCGAAACACGAGGAGCACGCCCGGGAGGCGGCCCGGCAGGGCGCGAAGATCATCGGCTTCCAGGAGGTCTTCAACGCTCCGTACTTCTGCCAGGTCCAGGAGCCGGAGCACTACGCCTGGGCCGAGCCGGTCCCCGACGGGCCGACCGTGCGGCGGATGCGGGACCTCGCCCGCGAGACCGGCATGGTGGTCGTCGTGCCCGTCTTCGAGGTCGAGCAGTCCGGCTTCTACTACAACACCGCGGCCGTGATCGACGCCGACGGCACCTTCCTGGGCAAGTACCGCAAGCACCACATCCCCCAGGTCAAGGGCTTCTGGGAGAAGTACTACTTCAAGCCCGGCAACCTCGGCTGGCCGGTCTTCGACACTGCCGTCGGCAAGGTCGGCGTCTACATCTGCTACGACCGGCACTTCCCGGAGGGCTGGCGCCAGCTCGGCCTGAACGGGGCCCAGCTGGTCTACAACCCGTCCGCCACCCACCGGGGCCTGTCCTCCTACCTCTGGCGGCTGGAGCAGCCCGCGGCGGCCGTCGCCAACGAGTACTTCGTCGCCGCGATCAACCGCGTCGGCGTCGAGGAGTACGGCGACAACGACTTCTACGGGACGTCGTACTTCGTCGACCCGCGCGGGCAGTTCGTCGGCGAGGCCGCCGGGGACAAGGCCGAGGAACTCCTCGTCCGCGACCTCGACTTCGACGTCATCGAGGAAGTGCGGCAGCAGTGGGCGTTCTACCGCGACCGCCGTCCCGACGCCTACGAAGGGCTGGTGCAGCCGTGACCAAGGACCTGCTGGGACGCCACCACGCCGTGCTGCCCGACTGGCTCGCCCTCTACTACGAGGAGCCGCTGGAGATCACCCACGGCGAGGGCCGCCACGTCTGGGACGCCGAGGGCAACCGCTACCTCGACTTCTTCGGCGGCATCCTCACCACGATGACCGCGCACGCCCTGCCCGAGGTCACCAAGGCGATCAGCGAGCAGGCCGGCCGCATCCTGCACTCCTCCACCCTCTACCTCAACCGGCCCATGGTGGAACTCGCCGAGCGCATCGCCGAGTTGAGCGGCATCCCGGACGCCCGCGTCTTCTTCACCACCTCGGGCACCGAGGCCAACGACACCGCGCTGCTGCTCGCCACCACCTACCGGCGCAGCAACACCGTCCTGGCGATGCGCAACAGCTACCACGGGCGCTCCTTCAGCGCGGTCGGCATCACCGGCAACCGCGGCTGGTCGCCCACCTCGCTGTCCCCGCTGCAGACGCTCTACGTGCACGGCGGGGTGCGCACCCGAGGCCCGTTCGCGCACCTCGACGACGACGCGTTCATCGCCGCCTGCGTCGCCGACCTCAAGGACGTCCTCGGGCACACCCGCCCGCCGGCCGCGCTGATTGCCGAACCCGTCCAGGGCGTCGGCGGCTTCACCTCCGGACCCGACGGCCTGTACGCCGCGTTCCGCGAGGTGCTCGCCGAACGCGGGGTCCTCTGGATCGCGGACGAGGTGCAGACCGGCTGGGGCCGCACCGGCGACCACTTCTGGGGCTGGCAGGCTCACGCCCGCTCCGGCCCGCCGGACATCCTGACCTTCGCCAAGGGCATCGGCAACGGCATGTCCATCGGCGGGGTCGTCGCCCGCGCCGAGGTCATGAACTGCCTGGACGCCAACAGCATCTCCACCTTCGGCGGCACCCAGATCACCATGGCGGCCGGCCTCGCCAACCTGGCGTACCTGCTGGAGCACGACCTGCAGGGCAACGCCCGGCGGGTCGGCGGGCTGCTGCGGGAGCGGCTGCGGGCCGTCGCCGCCCAGGTGCCCCACGCACGGGAGGTGCGCGGGCGCGGCCTGATGCTGGGCGTCGAACTCACCCGGCCCGGCACCGACGAGGCCGACCCGGCGGCCGCGTCCGCCGTGCTGGAGGCGGCCCGCGACGGCGGTCTCCTCATCGGCAAGGGCGGCGGCCACGACACCAGCGCCCTGCGCATCGCCCCGCCGCTGACGCTCACCGTGGCCGAGGCCGAGGAGGGCGCCGCGATCCTGGAGAACGCCCTGCGGAGCCTGTAGCCGGCACGCCCGGACCCCCGAGCGAGGGAACACCGCCATGACCACCACCCCAGAGCCCTGGGACGCCCTCCAGCCCGCTCTGTCGGTCCGTCAGGTCCTCACGCTGGAGCGGGTGCTGGCCGGCGAGCCCGAGGTGGTGGCCGCGGCCGGCCATCTCGACCGGCCGGTTCGCTGGGTGCACGTCGCCGAGGCCCCGGACGTCGGAGTGATGCTCAGCGGCGGCGAGATGGTGCTGACCACCGGGGTGCTGCTCGCCGGGGACGAGGAGAAGCAGGCCGAGTACGTCCGCTCGCTGCACCGGGCGGAGGCAGCCGCCCTCGTCCTGGGCCTCGGCCGCGCGTTCCCGGCCCCGCCCGACGTGATGCGCCGCGCCGCCGAGCGGTGCGGGCTGCCCATGGTCGTCCTGCACCGGCCCTTCCCGTTCGCCGAGCTGACCGAGGAGGTCCAGTGCCGGCTGGTGCGGCGCAAGTTCGCCGCCGTCAGCCTCTCGGAGTCGGTGCGGACAGCGCTGACCGCGCTCATCACCGGCGGCGCCCCGCTGCAGAGCCTGCTCGACGAGATCGCCTCCCACAGCGCCTGCCCCGTCGTCGTCACCAACCTCGCCCACCGCGTCCTCGCCACCGCGGGGGAGCGGTCCGCCGTGGACGACGTGCTGCGCGACTGGGAGCGCATCGCCCGCCAGGCCGGGGGCAGCGAGGGCGACGGCTGGATCCGCGCCGAACTCGGCGGGCGCGGGGAGCGCTGGGGCCGGCTCGTGCTCTGCGGGTACCGGGGCGACACCGCCACCGGGCGGCTCCTCGCCGACCGCGCCGCCGAGGCGGTCGTCCTGCACCGGATGCTCGGCGGCACCGCCGCGCACAGCTGGGAGGAACAGTCCGCGCAGAGTCTGCTCACCGACCTGGTCAGCGGGGTCGTCCCGGCCCGTCAGCTGCTGCCGCGCGCCCGGGCGGCCGGACTGCCCGTCAACCGGCGGACGTTCGTCCCGCTCGTCGTGCGCGACGGCGAGGCCGCCCGGCTGGAACGGGTGCTGCGCATGCTCGGCCTGTCCGGGATCGTCGCCGAACTCGCCGACGGAGCCACCGCCGTACTGCTCAGCCTCGCCCGCGACCAGGACGCCGGGGTGCTCGCCGCCAACTTCGCGGCCCGGGTGCGCTCCGAGGCGGGGGACGAGCGGACCGTCGTGGCCGCCGCCGACGCCCGGACCGTGTGGGACGAGGTGCCCACCGGACTGCGTGAGGCCCAGCACGTGGCGGACGCCGTCGCCGACTCCACCGCGGCCCTCGACCTGCCCGCCGTGGTCCGGCTGCGGGACGTCCATCTGCGCGGCCTGATCCGGCTGCTCCGGGACGACCCGCAGGTGCAGTCGTTCGCCGAGCGCGAGCTGGACGGGCTGCTCCGCGGCCCCGACGAGGACCTGCTCGCCGTCCTCCGCACCTACCTCGCCACCGGCCGCAACAAGTCCCGCACCGCCCAGCTCCACCACGTCTCGCGGCCCGCGCTGTACCGCCGTCTGGAGGCGATACAGACCCGGCTCGGGGTCGACCTCGACGACTTCGAGCAGGCCGCCTCGGTGCACATCGCACTCCTCGCGCATGACGCGCAACACGGTTGAAACACGCAATGACCTGGGAAAACGGCGGTGAAACATGGGTCCACGACAGGGTGACACCGTGGCACGCCCCACGCCCGCAGACGTGACACGGTGCCACTCAAAGCCGATCGCCGGGCTTCCTACGCTCGCTGCACACCGAGCGACCGGAGGTCCCGATGAGCCCAGTGATCCGCGCCGCCCTCTTCCAGACCGCCTGGACCGGCGACAAGGAGTCGATGATCCAGGTGCACGAACAGGCGGTCCGGGACGCGGCCGCCCAGGGCGCCCAAGTGCTCTGCTTCCAGGAGCTGTTCTACGGCCCGTACTTCTGCCAGGTGCAGGACAAGGCGTTCTACGAGTACGCCGAGCAGGTGCCCGAGGGCCCGATCGTCCGCCGCTTCCAGGACCTCGCCCGCGAGCTGGGCATCGTCCTCATCCTGCCCGTGTACGAGGAGGAGCAGCCCGGCGTCCTCTACAACACGGCAGCCGTGATCGACGCGGACGGCTCGTACCTCGGCAAGTACCGCAAGCACCACATTCCACAAGTGCCGGGCTTCTGGGAGAAGTTCTACTTCCGGCCGGGCAACCTGGGCTGGCCCGTCTTCGACACGGCCGTCGGCCGGATCGGCGTCTACATCTGCTACGACCGGCACTTCCCGGAGGGCTGGCGGGCGCTGGGGCTGGCCGGCGCCGAGATCGTCTTCAACCCGTCGGCGACCTCCCGTGGCCTGTCGCGCTACCTCTGGCAGCTGGAGCAGCCCGCGGCGGCCGTCGCCAACGAGTACTTCGTCGGCGCGATCAACCGGGTCGGCGTCGAGGACCTGGGCGACAACGACTTCTACGGCACCACGTACTTCGTGGACCCCGAGGCGCAGTTCGTGGGCGAGGTCGCGAGCGACAAGGAGACCGAACTCGTCGTGCGCGACCTGGACATGGCGAAGCTCCGCGAGGTCCGCGACCGCTGGCAGTTCTTCCGGGACCGCCGGCCCGACGCCTACGGACCGATCACCGCCCCGTAAGACCACAGTGCCGAGCACGGTAGGAGAGGGAGAATGAGCAGCCGTACCGTCATCCGCGGTGGTCTCGTCATCACCGCGTCCGACGAGATGCACGCCGACGTCCTGATCGAGGACGGCCGGATCGCCGCCCTCGCCGCGAGCGGCACCCCGGCCGCCGGGGCGTGGACCGCCGACCGGACCATCGACGCCACCGGCAAGTACGTCATCCCGGGCGGCGTCGACGTCCACACCCACATGGAGCTGCCGTTCGGCGGCACCTTCGCCTCCGACACCTTCGAGACCGGCACCCGGGCCGCCGCCTGGGGCGGCACCACCACCATCGTGGACTTCGCCGTGCAGAGCGTGGGCCACACCCTGCGCGAGGGCCTGGACGCCTGGCACGCCAAGGCGGAGGGCAACTGCGCGATCGACTACGGGTTCCACATGATCGTCTCCGATGTGAACGAGGAGACGCTCAAGGAGATGGATCTGCTGGTGGAGGAGGGCGTCACCTCCTTCAAGCAGTTCATGGCCTACCCCGGCGTCTTCTACAGCGACGACGGTCAGATCCTGCGCGCCATGCAGCGTTCCGCCGACAACGGCGGGCTGATCATGATGCACGCCGAGAACGGCATCGCCATCGACGTCCTCGTCGAGCAGGCACTCGCCCGCGGCGAGACCGACCCGCGCTACCACGGCGAGGTGCGCAAGGCCCTGCTGGAGGCGGAGGCCACCCACCGCGCCATCAGACTCGCCCAGGTCGCGGGCGCGCCGCTGTACGTCGTGCACGTCTCGGCGACGGAGGCGGTCGCGGAGCTGGCGCGGGCGCGCGACGACGGGCTGAACGTCTTCGGGGAGACCTGCCCGCAGTATCTGTTCCTGTCCACCGACAACCTGGCCGAGCCCGACTTCGAGGGTGCGAAGTACGTGTGCTCGACGCCGCTGCGGCCGAAGGAGCACCAGGCGCAGCTGTGGAAGGGGCTGCGGACCAACGACCTCCAGGTCGTCTCCACCGACCACTGCCCGTTCTGCTTCGTCGGCCAGAAGGAGCTGGGACGCGGGGACTTCTCGAAGATCCCCAACGGCCTGCCTGGCGTCGAGAACCGGATGGACCTGCTGCACCAGGCCGTGGTCGACGGGCGCATCTCGCGCCGCCGCTGGATCGAGATCGCCTGCGCCACACCGGCCCGGATGTTCGGCATGTACCCGAAGAAGGGCACCCTCGCGCCGGGCGCGGACGCGGACGTCGTGATCTACGACCCGCACGCCGAGCAGGTCATGTCCGCCGAGACCCACCACATGAACGTCGACTACTCGGCGTACGAGGGCCGGCGCACCACCGGCCGGGTCGAGACGGTCCTCTCGCGCGGCGAACCCGTCATCACCGAGCGGGAGTACACCGGCCGTGCCGGGCACGGTGTCTACACGCCCCGTTCCACCTGCCAGTACCTGAACTAGGAGCGGAGCACATGGACTTTGGACTCGTCCTGCAGACGGACCCGCCGGCCTCACGGGTCGTCGACCTGATGCGGCGCGCCGAGGACAACGGGTTCACCCACGGCTGGACCTTCGACTCGGCCGTGCTGTGGCAGGAGCCGTTCGTCATCTACAGCCAGATCCTGGCGCGGACCCGGCACCTGAAGGTCGGCCCGATGGTCACCAACCCGGGCACCCGCACCTGGGAGGTGACCGCCTCGACCTTCGCCACGCTGAACGACATGTTCGGCAACCGCACGGTGTGCGGGATCGGCCGCGGCGACTCGGCGATGCGGGTGGCCGGGCGCAAGCCCAACACCCTGGCCCGGATCAGCGACGCCATGAAGGTCATCCGGGCGCTCGGCAGTGGAGGGGAGGCCGACCTCGGCGGCGACACGGTCGTCCGGTTCCCCTGGATCAAGCCGGGTGCCGAACTCCCGGTGTGGATGGCGGCGTACGGCCCGAAGGCACTGAAGATGACCGGTGAGGAGGCCGACGGGTTCATCCTCCAGCTGGCCGACCTCTATCTGACCGAGTACATGGTGAAGGCGGTCAAGGACGCGGCGGCCGCCGCGGGCCGCGACCCGTCCGAGGTCACGATCTGCGTCGCCGCCCCCGCCTACGTCACCGAGGACGACTCGCCCGAGGCGCTGGCCCACGCCCGCGAGCAGTGCCGCTGGTTCGGCGGCATGGTCGGCAACCACGTGGCCGACCTGGTCGCCAAGTACGGCGAGCACTCCTCGGCCGTACCCGAGGAACTGACCGACTACATCAAGGCCCGGCAGGGGTACGACTACTCGCACCACGGGCGGGCCGACAACCCCGACACCGCCTTCGTCCCCGACGAGATCGTGGACCGGTTCTGCCTCGTCGGTCCGGTCGAGCGGCACATCGAGAAGCTGAACGCGCTGCGTGAGCTGGGCGTCGACCAGTTCGCCGTCTACGACATGCACGACGCGCAGGAAGCCGTGATCGACGCGTACGGCTCGTCGGTCATCCCCGCCCTGAACTCCTAGTCCGCACAGGCGCGTTCGCAGTACGGCTGCACCCGACCCCCCACCCCACGTCACCCTCCCCGCCTCCCGGGGAGGGCGCGGGGCCCCCGCACGGCCTCTCCCGTCCCACCCGATTGATTGGCCTGCCCATGACAGACACAGTCCCCACGGGGTCATCCATACCGCAGACCGCCCTCCCCGGCGGCCGCGTCGAACTCGCCCCCGAGGCGTTCCCCTCCGACAGCCCCTTCGCCAACGAGGACCTGCGCCCGGTCCCGGTCGCCGAGCGCAAGTGGACGACGTACAACTTCGCGGCGCTGTGGATCTCCATGGCGCACTGCATCCCCAGCTGGACCCTGGCCTCCGGTCTGGTCGCCCTCGGCATGGACTGGAAGCAGGCCGTCTTCACCATCGCGCTCGCCAACGTCATCGTGCTCCTGCCGATGCTGGCCACCGGGCACGCCGGGCCCAAGTACGGCATCCCCTTCCCCGTGCTCGCGCGCGCCTCCTTCGGGCTGCGCGGCGCCAACATCCCGGCGATGATCCGGGCCGCCGTGGCCTGCGGCTGGTTCGGCATCCAGACCTGGATCGGCGGCAGCGGCATCTTCGCCCTAGGTTCGAAACTCACCGGCGGGCACTGGGAGAACGCGGGGAAGATCGCCGGCAACCCGTGGCCGCTCTGGTTGTGCTTCCTGCTGTTCTGGGCCGTGCAGATCGCCATCATCTACCGCGGCATGGACTTCCTGCGGCACTTCGAGAACTGGGCCGCGCCCTTCGTGATCGTCGGCGCGTTCGTCCTGCTGATCTGGATCGCCGTCAAGGCGGACGGCTTCGGCGCGCTGCTCGACCAGCCCTCCCGGCTCGGCTGGGGCGCCGACTTCTGGCCGGTCTTCTTCCCCTCCCTGATGGGCATGATCGGCTTCTGGGCCACGCTGTCCCTGAACATCCCCGACTTCACCCGCTTCGGTTCCAGCCAGCGCGCCCAGACCTGGGGCCAGTCGCTGGGCCTGCCCACCACGATGACCCTGTTCGCCATCCTCGCCGTCCTGGTCACCTCCGGCTCCGAGGCGGTCTACGGCGAGGCGATCTGGGACCCGGTCGCGCTGGCGGCGAAGACCGACAGCGCCTTCGGCCTGCTGTTCGCGCTGGTCGTCGTCCTCATCGCCACCGTCTCGGTGAACATCGCGGCCAACGTCGTCTCCCCGGCGTACGACCTGGCCAACCTGGCCCCCAAACTCATCAACTTCCGTACCGGCGCGCTGATCACGGGTGTCGTCGGCATCCTGATCTTCCCGTGGAAGCTGATCTCCACGCCCGAGTTCTACATCTTCACCTGGCTCGGCGTGGTCGGCGGTCTGCTCGGCACCGTCGCGGGCATCCTCATCGCCGACTACTGGATCGTGCGCCGCACGGTCCTGCACCTCGCGGACCTGTACACCCCCGGCGGACGCTACTGGTACTCCGCCGGCTGGAACTGGCGGGCCATCGCCGCCTTCCTGGTCGGCGGCGTCCTCGCGGTCGGCGGCTCGTACTCGGGAGTCGGCGCCGACGGCAGCCGGAACGGGCCCTTCCCGGCCGACGGCCTGATCCCGTTCCTCAAGCCGCTCGCCGACTACGGCTGGGCGGTCGGCCTGGCCACGTCGTTCGTGCTGTACGTGGTGCTGATGGGCGGCCGCAGGGAACCCGCCAGGGCCTGACGGGCCCGGCGCCGGAGGACGGTCAGCCCTTGGGGCCGTCCTCCAGCGCGGCGACGGCCTCCTTGGCGGCCTTGATGGCGCCCTTGTTGATCTCGTCGGTGCCCGGCGCCTTCTTCGACTCGAAGTCGCTTCCGCTGTAGGTGACGGAGACCAGCGCGTTGGACGTCCGGACGATCACCACGCCCTCGCGGGTCTGCTGCTTGTCCTCGGTGGTGAGGTTCACGACGGAGTAGCCCGAGTCCCCGACGCCCGGTACCGCGCCACCGCCGCTGCGGTCCGCGATCCGCCCCTTGTACGACTCCGCCGCCGCGTCCTCCGACTCCTGGATCTCGATCGACACGTCCAGCCAGCGGTACTCGAACCCCTTGAGGGCGTTCCAGGAGCAGGTGCGGCGCAGCGTCTTGTCGGTCGACGGTATCTCCTTGCCGGCCGTCTTCGCCCCCGGTACCAGCGCCTTGACCGACTTCGCGGAGAGGCTGCCGCACGGCGCGGGCGCGGCGGTGTACGTCTTGGACGCGGCGGCCGTCGCGGGCGCGTCCGGTGACTCCTCCTCGGTCCGCTGCGCCGCCGTTCGGTCCTCGGGGGCCGGCGTCGCGTCGGGGCCGGACGACAGCGCCCAGCCCGCCGTGGCGAGCACGACGACGGGCGACAGGCGCGCGGTGAGAGCGAGCGGCAAGGGAAGTGAACGCACGGCGCACTTTTCGTGGGGGACGGTGCGGAGGGGGTCCGCACAGCGGACGGGACGCCAGTGTCACACGACTCTCCGTGAGGCGGAAGGGTCAACTCGCTCCGTGCCGACACCATTACGGAACCGGCCCGAACGCCGGGCGTCCTGGGCGAGTTACGGGGCCTCCAGGGTGGTTCGGGCGGAAAGTGAGCTTTCGATGCGGTCCACGGCGAGGAAGGCCCCGTAGGCGATCAGATGCACCAGGCAGTGGTCGGTGTGCTCCGGCCGGCGCCACGCCGCCACGTCCTCCTCGGTGACGCGGTACGGCGCCAGGGCGGCCAGCAGCACCAGCCGCGCCCCCGGCCGCTCGCGCCGGTCCGGGAGGCCGTCCGGGACGAGCGGCGGATGCGCGCCGTCCCAGTCCAGCAGGGCCGCCTCCACGGCGTCGTGGTCGTCGGCGCCGAGCAGCGCAGCGCCCGCCATGGCCGCCCGCAGCAGCGCCGCGTAGGCCACCCCGACCGGAGAGCCGCCCGCCCACGCGGGGGCCTCGCCCGCGTCGACCGTGTCGAGCAGCGCGAGGGACGTGCCCGGCCGGGCGGGCCTGCGGACGGTCCGCGCGAGCGTCCGGCCCACCAGGCTGCGCACCGCGCGGAAGCGCTGCGCGCCGGCCGGGAGCAGGTTCTCGGCGAGCAGGGCGGAGGCGATCCGGTTGACGAAGTGGAAGGTGAGCGCCGTCCCCAGATATCCGGGGGCGTCCTCGCGCGGGAAGGGGTACGGCTCCAGGACGGCGCCCGGCACCCGGGTGCGCCGCCCCCACTCCAGCAGGCGGGCGTGCGTCTCGTCCTCGGGTGCCTCCCCGCGCGCGACCCGCTCGGCGAGCGCGTGGTCGCCCGTGGCGTGCAACAGCACCGTGTGCGCGTCCACGCAGAACGGGCAGCGGTTCGCGAGCGACACCCCGAGCGCCACCAGCTCCTTGCCGGTGCGGCCGCCCGGCCCGGCGATCAGCGACTCGCGCAGCAACGCCCAGGCGGGGACGAGGAGTTCGGGCGCGGAGGACAGCACCACGAAGGTCGCCGGGTCGGCGATGCCGAAGTCGCGGCGCATCTGCGCGTACGCCTCGGCGACGGCGCCGGTGGCCGACCGCGGAGGCAGGGGTTCGGTGTGACGGAAGGCTGAGGTCATGGCCGACAGCCTGCGCCGCCGGGGCCGCGTCCGGCGTCGTCCCGGCGGACACAGTCCCCGCTGCTCCGGCGGGGCGGGCCGGCGCACGGCACTACTGCCCCGGGAGTAGTCCCGGAGCCGTCCACAGGGCGGACGACGACGGCGGCGGCGCCGTCTAGGGTGCGGGACATGGACGGGGGACGCCTCACACGCGAGCGGGTCGCCGACGCGGCCGGCGCGGTCGTGGCCGGCGCGATCACGGTGCTCGCCGCCGTCGCCGACGACCGGGCGGCCGTGCTGGACCTGGCGCTGATCGTGGCCGGTTCGCTCGCCATCGCCGCGCACCGCACCGCCCCGCGCGCGGTCCTCGCCGTCACCACCGGCTGCCTGCTCGCCGCCGTCGTGCACGCCGGACCCGCCGCCACGCTGGCCCTGCCCGTCGCCGGCGCCGTCCACACCGCCTCGCGGGCCGGGCACCGGGCCACGGCCGCGGTGGCCGCCGCCGTCTTCCTCGGCGCCTACGCGGTGACGGGACCGTCGGGATCGGCGCCCGTCCGCGAGACCCTGCTGCTCGCCGGCTGGTTCCTGTGCGCGGTCGTGACGGGCCTCGCCGACCGCAACTGGCAGGCGTATCTGCGCCAGACCGAACAGCGCGCCCTGGAGGCCGAACGCACCCGGGAGGAGGCGGCGCTGCGCCGGGCCGGCGAGGAACGCCTGCGCATCGCACGGGAGTTGCACGACTCCCTCACCCACAGCATCTCGATCGTCAAGCTCCAGGCGGGCGTCGCCGTGCACCTGGCGCGCAAGCGCGGCGAGGAGGTGCCGCCCGCCCTGCTCGCCATCCAGGAGGCCAGCGGCGAGGCCATGCGCGAACTGCGCGCCACCCTGGAGGTGCTGCGCACCGACGAGCCGGCCGGCACCCCCGCGCTGCTCGTGGAGCGGGCCCGGGCCGCCGGTCTCGCGGCCGAGCTGACCGTGTCGGGAGAGGAACGGCCCCTGCCCGCCCCCGTCGGCCGGACGGCGTACCGGATCGTCCAGGAGGCCCTGACCAACGCGGCACGGCACGCCGGCCCCGCGAAGGTCACCGTCCATCTCGCCTACACCGAAGGGCGGTTGACCGTGCGGGTCGAGGACGACGGCGCCGCCGACCCGTCCCGCCCGCCCGTCCCCGGGATCGGCCTGACCGGTATGCGCGAGCGCGTCACCGCCCTCGGTGGCACGCTGGAGGCCGCCCCGCGCGAGGAGGGCGGATTCGCGGTGGTGGCCCGGCTGCCGCTGAGGGAGGCGCGATGACCGACGGGGTGATCCGGGTGGCGCTCGTCGACGACCAGGCGCTGATGCGGGCCGGGTTCCGGGCCCTGCTGGACGCCGAGGACGGCATCGAGGTGGTCGGCGAGGCCGCCGACGGCGCACAGGGACTGGACCTGGTCCGCGCCCAGGTGCCCGACATCGCGCTCGTCGACGTGCAGATGCCGGTGATGAGCGGCATCGAGGCCACCCGTCACATCGCCGCCGACCCGGCGCTCGCGGCGGTCAGAGTCGTCATCCTCACCAACTACGGCCATGACGCCTACGTCTTCGACGCCCTGCGCGCCGGGGCGAGCGGCTTCCTGCTGAAGGACACCGAACCGGCCGACCTGCTCCAGGCGATCGACGTCGTCGCACGCGGCGAGGCACTGCTGTCGCCCTCGGTGACCCGAACCCTCATCGGCGAGTTCGTCTCCCGGCCGCCCGACCGTGCCACCCCGCCGGGCCTGGAGTCCCTGACCCGCCGCGAACGCGAGGTGACGGCGCTGGCGGCGCGCGGCCTGACCAACGAGGAGATCGCCGCGCACATGGTGATCAGCCCGTTCACCGCGAAGACCCACATCAGCCGGGCCATGACCAAGCTGGGCGCCCGCGACCGCGCCCAGCTCGTCGTGTTCGCCTACGAGTCGGGGCTCGTCGCGCCGCGCGGCGCCTCGTGAGGTTCCGTGGCCCCCTCGAACGCCGCGAGGATCCGCTCGGCGGCCAGGGTCGCCGTCAACTCGCCGTCCCTGACCCGCTGTTCCAGCACGGGCGCCAGGGACCGGACCGCCGGGTCCGCGTGCAGGCGGCCCAGCAGCTCGTCGCGGACCATGGTCCACGTCCAGTCGACCTGCTGGTCGCGCCGCTTCGCGGCCAGCCGGCCCGTGGAGTCCAGCAGCGCCCGGTGCTGCTCCAGGCGCTCCCACACGGCGTCCAGACCGATCGACTCACGCCCGCTGCAGTGCAGCACGGGCGGCGTCCAGAACGCGTCCTTGCCGTGCATCAGGCGCAGCGCGCCCGCCAGTTCCCGCGCGGCCGCCCTGGCGTCCCGCTCGTGCGGCCCGTCCGCCTTGTTCACGGCGAGGACGTCGGCCAGCTCCAGCACACCCTTCTTGATGCCCTGCAGCTGGTCACCGGTGCGGGCCAGCGTCAGCAGCAGGAAGGAGTCGACCATGTTCGCCACGGCCGTCTCCGACTGGCCCACGCCGACCGTCTCCACGAGCACCACGTCGTAGCCCGCGGCCTCCATCACGACGACGGACTCCCGCGTGGCCTTGGCGACCCCGCCGAGCGTCCCGGCCGTGGGGGAGGGGCGGATGAAGGCCGCCGGATCGACCGCCAGCCGCTCCATCCGCGTCTTGTCGCCCAGGATCGACCCGCCCGTCCGGCTGGACGACGGGTCGACGGCCAGGACCGCCACCCGGTGCCCGAGCCCCGTCAGCATCGTGCCGAACGCGTCGATGAACGTGGACTTGCCGACGCCCGGCACCCCGCTGACCCCGATCCGCCGCGCCCGCCCGCTGTGCGGCAGCAGCTCGGTCAGCAGCCGCTGGGCCAGCACCCGGTGCTGCGGCCGGGTGGACTCGACGAGGGTGATGGCGCGCGCGACGATCGCCCGCTTCCCGTCGAGCACGCCCTTCACATACGCGTCGACATCGATCACAGCTCGTGCCCGAGTCCGTCCGCCAGCCTCCGCACCAGGTCGTACGCCGCGTCCGGGATGACCGTGCCGGGCGGGAAGACCGCCGCCGCGCCCATCTCGAGCAGCGTCGCGACGTCCTGCGGCGGGATGACCCCGCCGACCACGATCATGATGTCCTCGCGGCCCTCCTCGGCCAGCGCCTCCTTGAGGGCCGGGACGAGGGTGAGGTGCCCGGCCGCCAGCGACGACACCCCGACGATGTGCACGTCCGCCTCGACCGCCTGCCGGGCGACCTCGGCGGGCGTCTGGAACAGCGGGCCGACGTCGACGTCGAAACCGAGGTCGGCGAACGCGGTCGCGATGACCTTCTGGCCGCGGTCGTGGCCGTCCTGGCCCATCTTGGCGACCAGGATGCGCGGGCGGCGGCCCTCCGCCTCCTCGAAGTCGGACACGAGGGTGCGGGTGCGGTCCACGGCGGGCGACTCCCCGGCTTCGTTGCGGTACACGCCGGTGATGGTACGGATCTGGCTCGCGTGCCGCCCGTACACCTTCTCCAGGGCGTCGGAGATCTCACCGACGGTGGCCTTCGCGCGAGCCGCGTCCACCGCCAGCTCCAGCAGGTTGCCCTCGCCGGCGGCGGCCCGGGTGAGCGCGTCCAGCGCGTTCCGGCAGGCCGTCTCGTCGCGTTCCTCGCGCAGCCGCCGCAGCTTGGCGATCTGCTGGGCGCGCACCGAGGAGTTGTCGACCTTCAGCACGTCGATCTGCTCGTCGCTGTCGACGCGGTACTTGTTGACGCCGATGACCGGCTGGCGCCCGGAGTCGATGCGCGCCTGGGTGCGGGCCGCCGCCTCCTCGATGCGCAGCTTCGGGATGCCGGCGTCGATCGCCTTGGCCATGCCGCCGGCCGCCTCGACCTCCTGGATGTGCTGCCAGGCCCGGCGCGCGAGGTCGTACGTCAGCTTCTCCACGTAGGCGCTGCCGCCCCACGGGTCGATGACCCGCGTGGTGCCCGACTCCTGCTGGAGCAGCAGCTGGGTGTTGCGGGCGATGCGCGCGGAGAAGTCGGTCGGCAGGGCCAGCGCCTCGTCGAGCGCGTTGGTGTGCAGCGACTGCGTGTGCCCCTGCGTCGCCGCCATCGCCTCGACGCAGGTGCGCGTCACGTTGTTGAACACGTCCTGCGCGGTCAGCGACCAGCCCGACGTCTGCGAATGCGTGCGCAGCGACAGCGACTTGGAGTTCTTCGGGTCGAACTGCCTCACCAGCTTCGCCCACAGCAGGCGCGCCGCGCGCAGCTTGGCGACCTCCATGAAGAAGTTCATGCCGATCGCCCAGAAGAACGACAGTCGGGGCGCGAACGCGTCGACGTCCAGGCCCGCTTCACGTCCGGCCCGGATGTACTCCACGCCGTCCGCGAGCGTGTACGCCAGCTCCAGGTCGGCCGTCGCCCCGGCCTCCTGGATGTGGTAGCCGGAGATGGAGATCGAGTTGTAGCGGGGCATCCGCTGCGAGGTGTACGCGAAGATGTCGGAGATGATCCGCATCGACGGCTTCGGCGGATAGATGTAGGTGTTGCGGACCATGAACTCCTTCAGAATGTCGTTCTGAATGGTCCCGGCCAGCTTCTCGGGCGGTACGCCCTGCTCCTCCGCCGCCACGATGTACAGCGCGAGCACGGGCAGCACCGCGCCGTTCATCGTCATCGACACGGACATCCTGTCGAGCGGGATCCCGTCGAACAGCTGCCGCATGTCGTAGATCGAGTCGATCGCCACACCCGCCATGCCGACGTCGCCGGTCACGCGCGGGTGGTCGCTGTCGTAGCCGCGGTGCGTCGGCAGGTCGAAGGCGACCGACAGGCCCTTCTGACCGGCCGCCAGATTGCGCCGGTAGAACGCGTTGGACTCCTCGGCGGTTGAGAAGCCCGCGTACTGGCGGATCGTCCAGGGCTGGTTGACGTACATCGTCGGGTACGGGCCGCGCAGATACGGCGCCACACCCGGGTAGGTGCCCAGGAAGTCCAGGCCCTCCAGGTCACGCCCGGTGTACAGCGGCTTGACCGCGATGCCCTCGGGCGTCTCCCACAGCGGCTCGTCCCCGCCGGTGGCCTGCTTGACGGCCGTACGCCACTCGTCGGAGCCGCCCGCCGCGGCCGGGGTCCCCAGTTCGATCCCGGTGAAGTCGGGGATTCCCATCAGGACACTCCCATGCGGTCGAGGGTGGCGGACAGGACGGCGACGGCGTCACAGCCCGCGAAGACATGGCCGTCGACGCCGGGGTGGTCCCCGGGCCGCCCGGCGAGGAACACCTGCTGGGCACCGGCCGCCTTCAGCCGCCCGGCGGCCTCGGCCGCCTGCTCCTCGTACACGGTGTCGCTGGAGCACAGGCACGCCTCGGTGGCGCCGCTCTCCTCGAAGGTGCCCTCGGTGACGGGCTCGATGCCACCGGCCTGGAAGAGGTTCGAGGCGAAGGTCAGGCGCGCGGTGTGCGCGGCGGCCGGGCCGAGCGCGGCCAGGTAGACGCGGGGCCGGGCGCCGGTCGCGGCCAGATGCGCGTCGGACCGGGCGCGCAGCGCCTCGAACGCCTCGTCGCGCCGCACGCGGGGCAGGCCCCCGGACGGCGGCTCGGGCGCGGGCTCGCGCACCACGGGCTGCTCGGCGAGATTCGGGAACTCGCTGACACCGGTGACCGGTTCGCGGCGCTTCGCCAGCCTGCCGGTGCGGGTCTCCCAGGTGGCGGCGAGGTCGTCGCGCAGCTGTCCCGAGCGCAGCGCGGCGGCCTGGCCGCCCGCCCGCTCGATCCGCTGGAAGAACTCCCAGCCCGCGTGGGCCAGTTCGTCGGTCAGCCGCTCCACGTACCAGGAGCCGCCGGCCGGGTCGATGACCCGGGCGAGGTGGGACTCCTCGATGAGGATGGTCGAGGTGTTGCGGGCGATGCGCCGCGCGAACGCGTCGGGCAGGCCCAGCGCGTGGTCGAAGGGCAGCACCGTCACCGAGTCGGCGCCGCCGACACCGGCCGCGAGCGTGGCGACCGTGGTGCGCAGCATGTTCACCCACGGGTCGCGGCGCGTCATCATCACCGGCGACGTCACGGCGTGCTGCACCTGGGCGGCGGGAGCCCCGGACACCTCGGTCACCCGCGCCCACAGGCGGCGCGCCGCCCGCAGCTTGGCGATGGTCAGGAACTGGTCGGCGGTGGCCGCGTAGCGGAACTCCAGCTGGGCGGCGGCCTGTTCGACCGTCAGCCCGGCCTCGGTGAGCTCCCGGAGGTAGGCCACACCGGTCGCGAGGGCGGCGCCGAGCTCCTGCGCGGCCGAGCCGCCGGCCTCGTGATACGGCAGGGCGTCCACGGTCAGGGCCCTGAGGCCCGGGTACTCCTCGGCGCAGCGCCGGGCCAGCGCGGCGGCCGGGGTGAACGGGAGGGACGTGCCGGTGCGGGCCTCGTGGCCGAGCGGGTCGGCGCCGAGGTTGCCGCGCGCCGCGTCCTTGGCGACGCCGCGCTCCTCGTACAGGGCGAGCAGGGCGTGTGCGGCGGCCTCCGTCTCGGCGCCCGCGTCCAGGACGACCGGGGCGAGGTCGAGGTAGACGCCGTCGAGGGCGCTGCCGAGCGAGGACACCGGGACGCCGGCCTCGCCGACGACCAGCCAGAGCGAGGTGACGCCGTTCTCCAGGTCCGCCAGCACCACGCCGTCCGCGGCCGTGGTGTGCCGCTGCCGTACGTCCCAGCCGCCGGCCGTGTTGCCCTCGGGGCGCCCGCCCCGGACGAACGGGGCGAAGCCGGGCAGGCCGGGGTCGGGCGCGGCGTCGCGCGCGGTGTACAGGGGGCGGGAGCGCATCCCGTCCTCGAGTGCGGTGGACAGGGCGTCCTCGGCAGCCGTCCCCGACACGTCCTTGCCCGCCTTGCGCAGCACACCTTCCACCAGGTGTTGCCACTGCTCATGGGTTGCGTCAGGGAACTCGGCGGCCAGCGAGAGCCCGTCGTCAGGCAGGACCGTCATGCTCGGATGCTAGGTCAGATCGTCAAAGGAGCAGCAGGGGGCACGGCTGTGACCTTGCCCTCTTCCAGATTGTGACCTGCGTCTCCGCGTCCCTCCGGGGCCCGCGCGGGCGAGCCGAACGAGCGGCCCCGAGGCCCGACTTGATAGCCTCGCAGGGCTGGTCGCGCCCCTTCTCCGGGGCCAGGGAATCCGGTGCGAATCCGGAACTGACGCGCAGCGGTGAGGGGGACGGGCGGGGCAGGCACGCCACTGGGAGACCGGGAAGGCGCCCCGCCGGGACGAACCCGAGTCCGAAGACCTGCCGGCACCTCCGCGCCCCGGGGCGTGGAGGACGTCCACAGGCCGGCTCCGCGTACGAGCCCCGACCCGAAGGCAGTCATGCCCGTACTCCCGCCCCCGCCGTCGTCCGAGCCGTCGCCCGGTGACCGGCGTCCCCCGGCCGCACCCTGCCGGGTCGTGCTCTGCCGGGACTGCTGCTGCGGCAGTGCGAAGGTGACCGGTGTCGACCATGAGCGTCAGGCCGCCCGGCTGAGGGAGAGCGTGCCGGTGCGCGTCTCGGACTGCCTCGACGTCTGCGACCACGCCAACGTGGTCGTCGTCCAGCCCTCCGCCGCGGCCCGGGCGGCGGGCGCCCGCCCGGTCTGGCTCGGCCTCGTCAACGACCCGGACGCCACCGAGGACGTCATCGCCTGGGTCCGGGCGGGCGGCCCCGGCGTCGCTCCCTGCCCCGAGATCCTCACCCTCCACACCTTCCCCCCGCCCTCGTCCCGCGCCTCCCGCGCCTCGGGGAACGGCTGACCGTCCGCTCGTCGCGGGGAGGGGCTGGGCTCAGGCCCCGCCCTTGCGGCGGCGTGAAACGGCCGAGCGGGGCGGGGTCGCGCGCATGTGGTCGCGTACCGGCCGCAGCAGGCCGGCCAGTGTCCTGACGTCGTCGGGCGAAAGGGGTGCGAACAGCAGCCCGCCGACCACCTCGACATGTCCGGGCAGCACCTTCGCGAGCAACTCGCGCCCGGCGTCGGTGAGGGTGACGGTGATGCTGCGCTCGTCGTCCGGCGAGGGGGCGCGGACCACCAGACCCTCCTTCTCGAGCAGGCCGACCTGGTACGTCAGGCCGCTGCGGCTGTAGACGACGCCGTCGGCCAGGTCGGTCATGCGGTGGCTGCCCGTGGGCGCGTCCCCGAGCCGGGCCAGCAGCTGGAACTGCACATAGCTGAGGCCGCCGCTCTCGCGCAGCTGCTGCTCGACCGCGTGCCGCAGCAGGCTGGTCACCTCGATGAGGTCGAAATAGGTGCCGAGCTGCACGGGGTCGAGTGACGGCGGCGAATCAGGCATGGCGGGAGTCTACTGCGCGCATCCGTTTGCTTCGAATTCGAAGTAGGTGTAGCGTCGACATCAGTTACTTCGAATTCGAAGCAACTTGGATCGCAGCGAAGGTGAGAACCGTGATGAAGGCAGTGCGTTTCCACGAGTACGGCGACCCCGGCGTCCTGCGTCACGAGGACGTGGAGCAGCCCGTCCCGGGCCCCGGTGAGGTCCGCGTCCGCGTCGCCGCCACCTCGTTCAACCCCGTCGACGGCAACATCCGCGCCGGCTTCATGCAGGGGCCCATCCCGGTGGAGCTGCCCCACACCCCCGGCATCGACGTCGCGGGCACCGTCGACGCGCTGGGCGAGGGAGTGGACGGCCTCGCGGTCGGCGACGAGGTCATCGGCCTCCTGCCGATGGACGGCACCGGAGCCGCCGCGGAGTACGTCCTCGCTCCGGCCGGAGTCCTGGCGGCGGCCCCGAAGAGCGTCCCCCTGGCCGACGCCGCCGCGCTGCCGGTGGTGGGACTGACCGCGTACCAGGCCCTGTTCGACCACGGCGGGCTGACGGCCGGGCAACGGGTGCTGATCAACGGGGCCGGCGGCGCGGTCGGCGGCTACGCCGTGCAGCTGGCGAAGAACGCCGGTGCCCACGTCATCGCCACGGCCGGCCCGCGCAGCGGCGAGGCGGTCGCCTCCGCGGGAGCCGACGAGGTCGTCGACCACACCGCCACCAGCGTCACCGCGGCGGTGACCGAACCGGTCGACCTCGCTCTCAACCTCGCACCGGTCGACCCGGCCGAGCTGGCGGCGCTGGTCACCCTGGTCCGTCCCGGCGGGGTCCTCGTGAACACCACCGTGTGGATGCCCGCTCCGAGCGACGAGGAGCGCGACGTGCGGGGCGTCGACCTGTTCGTCCGCAGCGACACCGGCCAACTGGCGCGGCTGGCCGCGATGATCGACCGCGGCGGACTGCGCGTCGACGTCGCCGAGCGGGTGCCGCTGGCCGGGCTGCCGGACCTGCACGCACGGGCCGCCGAGGGCGCGGTGCACGGCAAGGTCGTCGTCACCGCGTGACGCCCGCCGGCCTCCACACCTTCACGTCACCCTCGCGCCATACCCTCCTGGACGGTTGAACATCGAACTGGTGGTCACGGAAGATCGGACGGACCCGTCCGCCCGACCGCGAGGTGACGCCCGCCATGTTCACCACCCGTCCCACCCTTCAGGGCACCTTCGGCATGGTGTCCTCCACCCACTGGCTGGCCTCGCAGTCCGCGATGGCGGTCCTGGAGCGCGGCGGCAACGCCTACGACGCCGCCGTGGCGGGCGCGTTCGTGCTGCACGTCGTCGAACCGCACCTGAACGGGCCGGCAGGCGAGGTGCCGATCCTCCTCGCCCCGGCGGGCGGCGAGGTGCGGGTGCTGTGCGGCCAGGGTGTCGCCCCCGCGGGCGCCACCGTCGCCCACTACCGGGGCCTCGGCCTGGACCTCGTCCCCGGCACCGGACCGCTGGCCGCCGCCGTCCCCGGTGCCTTCGACGCCTGGATGGTCCTGCTCCGCGACCACGGCACCCTGGCACCCGCCGACGTCCTGGAGTACGCGATCGGGTACGCCGAACACGGGCACGCGCCCGTGGAGCGCGTCGGCGAGACCGTCGAGACGGTGCGCGAGCTGTTCGAGACCGAGTGGACCTCCTCCGCCGAGGTGTACCTGCCGGACGGCGAGCCGCCCCGCCCCGGCGCGCTCTTCCGCAACCCGGCGCTCGCCGCCACCTGGAAACGCCTGCTGGACGAGACCGCCGGCGCCGGAGACCGGATCGCGCAGATCGAGGCCGCACGCGCGGTGTGGCGCGGCGGCTTCATCGCCGAGGCACTGGTCCGGCAGGCGAACCGGCCCACCCTCGACACCAGCGGCGAACGCCACACCGGCACCCTCACCGCCGCCGACCTGGCCGGCTGGTCCGCGACCTACGAGGCGCCGGCGACGTACGACTGGAACGGCTGGACCCTGTGCAAGGCCGGCCCCTGGAGCCAGGGCCCGGTGCTCCTCCAGCAGCTCGCCCTGCTCCCCGGCACGCTGCCGCCGTACGGGTCGGCCGAGTACGTCCACCTGCTGATCGAGGGCTGCAAGCTGGCCATGGCCGACCGGGAGGCCTGGTACGGCGACGCGGCCGAGGTGCCGCTCGCCGACCTGCTGTCCGACGCCTACAACGCGGAAAGGCGCGGGCTGGTGGGCGACGCGGCCTCCTTCGAGCTGCGGCCCGGCAGCCCCGGCGGCCGTACGCCCAGGCTCGGTACCCACGCGCGCGGGGCCGCCGTCGCCGCATCCGGTCCGGCGCCCGGCGCCGGGGAGCCCACGGTCGCCAAGTCGCCCCTGTCGCCGGTGCCGGGCGAGCCCGAGGTGGCCGCCGACGGCACCACGCGCGGCGACACCTGCCACCTCGACGTCGTCGACCGGTGGGGCAACATGGTCGCCGCCACCCCGAGCGGGGGCTGGCTGCAGTCCAACCCCGTGGTGCCCGAACTCGGCTTCCCGCTCGGCACGCGGCTGCAGATGACCTGGCTGGAGGAGGGCCTGCCGAACTCCCTGACGCCCGGACGGCGCCCCCGCACCACGCTCACCCCGACGATCGCGCTGCGCGACGGCGTGCCCGTGCTGGCCTTCGGCACGCCCGGCGGGGACCAGCAGGACCAGTGGCAGCTGCACTTCTTCCTCGCCGTCGCCCTGCGCGGCCGGGTCCGCGGCGGCCTCGACCTCCAGGGCGCCATCGACGCCCCCAACTGGCACAACGACAGCTTCCCCGGATCGTTCCACCCGCGCGGCAGCCGGCCCGGGAGCGTCACCGTGGAGGCCCGCACCGACCCCGCGCTGGTGGACGGACTGCGGCGGCGCGGCCACGACGTCACGGTCGGCGACGCCTGGTCGGAGGGCCGCCTGTGCGCGGTCGCCCGCGACCCCGGCACCGGGGTCCTGTCGGCCGCGGCGAACCCGCGCGGCATGCAGGGCTATGCCGTCGGACGCTGAGAATCCCCAGGTGACGCCCGCGCGGCGAGTTCACCGGGAGGCCGTCCGCAGGTCACCGGGCGGGCGGGCGTTGTCAGTGGCGCGTGTTTCCATGGACGGGTGATCGAAGACAACGAAACCATCGAAGAGTTTCTCGCCCAGCACGCCACCGAAGTGGAGGACGCCGTCCGCAAGGCGGCGGCCGCCGAGATCATGCCCCGCTTCCGCCGCCTCGCCGACCACGAGGTCGACCGCAAGAGCGGGCCGCACGACCTGGTGACCGACGCCGACCGGCTCGCCGAGCGCCACCTCACGGACGCCCTCGGCGCCCTCCTGCCCGGCTCGGTCGTCGTCGGCGAGGAGGCGGTGCACGCCGACCCGTCCGTGTACGACGCGATCCGCGGCGAGGCCCCGGTGTGGATCGTCGACCCCGTCGACGGCACCCGCCAGTTCGTGCACGGCGACACCGGCTTCTGCACCCTGGTCGCCCTCGCCCGGCACGGCGAGGTGCTCGCCTCCTGGACGTACGCGCCCGCCCTCGACCGGCTGGCCACCGCCGTCAAGGGCCGCGGCGCCTTCCTCGACGGCGAGCGGCTGCGCGCCGGAGCCCCGGACCCCGCCCGCGACCTGCGCGTCGCCACCTCCCACCCCGACTTCACCACCGACGAGCAGAAGCGCTCCCTCCTCGGCCTGTGGACCGACGGCATCGCCCCTCGCCCGTGCGGATCGGCGGGCCTGGAGTATCTGGCCGTCGCCCGGGGCGATTTGGACTCCGTCGCCTTCGGCTGGGAGGCGGCATGGGATCACGCGGCCGGCCTGCTGCTCGTGCGGGAGGCGGGCGGCGCCGACCTGACGCACACGGGCGCCCCGTTCCGTATCACCGGGGGCAACGACCTGCCGTTCGCGGCGGCCCGCGACGCGGCCACCGCCCGGCGGGTGGCCGGACTCCTGTCCGGCGAAGCGCGCCGCGCGGCGTAAGGGGGTACGGGCCGACCAGGCCGGGAGCCCGGCCTGATCGGCGCGACACCACGGGGAATAGAGTCGGCCGTGGGGGAGCGGAGGTGGGGCGCCGGAGCCCCGGCCTATCCTGATCCCTAGGCCGCCGCCTGACGAAGGGGTCCGAACGTGCCGTCGATGCTCGACGCAGTCGTGGTGGGTGCGGGACCGAACGGCCTGACCGCCGCCGTGGAGCTGGCCCGCCGCGGCTTCTCCGTGGCCGTGTTCGAGGCCCGGGACACCGTCGGCGGCGGGGCCCGCACCGAGGAGCTGACGCTGCCCGGCTTCCGGCACGACCCGTGCTCCGCCGCGCATCCCCTCGGCATCAATTCGCCCGCCTTCCGGGCGATGCCGCTCGACCGCCACGGCCTCGAATGGCTGCACGCGGAGCTGCCGATGGCCCACCCCTTCGCCGACGGTACCGCCGCCGTGCTGTCCCGGTCCGTCGCCGAGACGGCCGCCTCCTTCGGTCCGCGCGACGCGGGGACGTACCGCAGACTGGTCGCCCCGTTCCTGTCCAAGTGGGACACGCTGGCAAGGGACTTCATGTCGCTGCCCCTGACCGCGCTGCCCCGCGACCCGGTGACCCTCGCCCGGTTCGGCCTGACCGGGCTGCCGCCGTCGACCTGGCTGATGCGCCGCTTCCGCGACGAGCGGGCGCGCGCCCTGTTCTCCGGCCTGGTCGCCCATGTGATGGCCCCGCTGAACGGCTTCGCGACCGGCGCCATCGGCCTGGTCTTCGCCCTCGCCGCGCACGCCCGCGGCTGGCCCGTCGCCCGGGGCGGCTCCCAGTCCATCTCCGACGCCCTCACCGCCTACCTCCAGGACCTCGGCGGCTCCGTGCACACCGACTACGAGGTGAAGCGGCTCGACGACCTGCCGCCCGCGCGGGCCTACGTCTTCGACACCTCGCCCACCGCCCTGGCCCGGATCGCCGGATTCGGCGGCTACTACGAGAACTACCGGTACGGCTCCGGCGTCTTCAAGATCGACTACGCGCTGGACGGCCCGGTGCCCTGGACCGCCCCGGAGGCCCGGCGGGCCGGCACCGTGCAGATCGGCGCGGACAGCGCGGAGATCGGGGCCGCGCTGCGGGCCGCGTCACGCGAGGGACGCGCACCCGACCGGCCGTTCCTGATCACCGTGCAGCCCAGCCTCGTCGACCCCACCCGCGCCCCCGAGGGCAAGCACGTCTTCTGGGCGTACGGCCATGTCCCCAACGGCTGGACCGGCGACCTCACGGACGCCCTGGAACGCCAACTGGAGCGCTACGCACCCGGGTTCCGCGACCGGATCCTCGCCCGCGCCACGGCAGGCCCGGCCGAACTCGCCGCCCGCAACGCCAACTACGTCGGCGGCGACATCGGCTCCGGCGCCGCCACCGGACTCCAGCTCCTGCTGCGCCCCAAGCTCTCGCTGTTCCCGTACCGCACCCCGCACCCCGCGATCTACCTCTGCTCGTCCGCGACCCCGCCCGGCCCGGGCGTGCACGGCATGTCCGGGCACAACGCGGCCAAGGCGGTCTGGCGCCGCCTGCGCCAGGAGCCCTGAGCCACGGCCCCGGCGCCTGCGGTGACCGGACCGGCCTGCTAGGAAAGGGCCATGACCACCATCGGACTGGTACAGGGCGACATCACCCGCGAGGCGGCCGACGCGATCGTCAACGCCGCGAACTCCTCCCTGCTCGGCGGAGGCGGCGTGGACGGAGCCATCCACCGTCGCGGCGGCCCCGAGATCCTCGCCGAGTGCCGCGCGCTGCGGGCCTCCCGGTACGGCAGGGGCCTGCCGACCGGGCAGGCGGTCGCCACCACGGCCGGGAAGCTGCCGGCACGCTGGGTGATCCACACGGTCGGCCCGGTCTGGTCGTCCGGCGAGGACCGCTCCGGCCTGCTGGCCTCCTGCTACCGCGAGTCGCTGCGGGTCGCCGACGAACTCGGCGCCCGTTCCGTCGCCTTCCCCGCCATCTCCACGGGCGTCTACGGCTGGCCCATGGACGACGGCGCCCGGATCGCGGTGGAGACCGTCAGGGCGGCGGAGACCGCCGTCGAGGAAGTGCGGTTCGTGCTCTTCGACACGGCCGCGTACGAGGTGTTCGCCCGGCGGGTGGAGGCGTGAACACCGCCCGCGGCTGATCCGTACCCCTTCCCGTGGAGACGCACCAGGCACACCAGGCACCCGTGAGGAACCGAGGAGGCGGCACCAGGGGTGGCGGCGCGCGCAGCCGGGCCGCGATCGCCGCCGGGCTGGCGCCCCTGTTGCTGGCCACCGCGTGCGGCGGTGACGACGCCGGTCCCGCCGCCGCGTCGAGCGGCCCGCCGAGGGTCTCCGCCACCGAGGCGGGGGTGGTGGCACCGGCGAAGGTGGAGGTGATCGCCGGCCTCACCGGGTGCGAGGTGAAGATCAGGACCGAGGCGGACGAGCTGCGCGAGGGCGTCTGCCGGACCAAGCGGGGCGACTACCTCGTCACGACGTTCCCCGAGGAGAAGCTGAAGCGGGACTGGCTGGACGCGGCCGCCGTCTACGGCGGCACGTACCTGGTCGGCACCCGCTGGGTGGTGAGCGCCGAGCCCGCCGTGCTGAAGCGGCTGCGCCCTCAGCTGGGTGGCAGCATCGAGCGCCTGCGCGGCATCGGCCCGAGTCCCCCCGCGTCCCCCTGACCCGCGGGGGCGATCCGCCGCCGCCCAGGCCGGCCGACGTCCATGTCGGATTCTCGCCAGCGTGCGCCCGCCCGCGTCCCCGATGCTGGAGGCATGAACAAGGGGATGCACATCGACGTCGAGCGCTGCGTGCGCGCCGTGCAGTCGAAGGACGCCCGCTTCGACGGGTGGTTCTTCACGGCGGTCGTCACGACCGGGATCTACTGCCGGCCCAGCTGCCCCGCGGTCCCGCCCCGGCCGGCGAACATGCGGTTCCTGCCGAGCGCCGCCGCCTGCCAGCAGGCCGGCTTTCGCGCCTGCAAGAGGTGCCGCCCCGACACCAGCCCCGGCTCGCCCGAGTGGAACCAGCGCGCCGACCTCGTGGCCCGGGCGATGCGGCTGATCGCCGACGGCGTCGTGGACCGCGAGGGCGTCCCCGCACTCGCCGCGCGCCTCGGCTACAGCACCCGGCAGATCGAGCGCCAGCTCCTCGCCGAGCTCGGCGCCGGCCCGCTCGCCCTGGCCCGCGCCCAGCGCGCCCAGACCGCGCGGCTCCTCATCGAGACGACGTCGCTGTCCATGGCGGACATCGCCTTCGCGGCCGGCTTCGCCTCGGTCCGCACCTTCAACGACACCGTCCGCGAGGTCTTCGCCCTCGCCCCGACCGACCTGCGCGCCCGGGCACCCCGCACTGCCCGGGGCGGCACCGCGGGCGCCCTCACCCTGCGTCTGCCGTTCCGTGCCCCGCTCAACCCCGACAACCTCTTCGGGCATCTCGCGGCGACCGCCGTGCCCGGCGTCGAGGAGTGGCGGGACGGCGCGTACCGGCGCACGCTCCGGCTGCCGTACGGGCACGGCATCGTGGCGCTGAGCCCGCGGCCCGACCACATCGCCTGCCGCCTCACCCTCGGCGACCTGCGCGACCTCACCGTCGCCACCAGCCGGTGCCGGCGGATGCTCGACCTGGACGCCGACCCGGTCGCCGTCGACGACCAGTTGCGCACCGATCCGGTGCTCGCGCCACTGGTCGGCAAGGCCCCCGGACGCCGGGTCCCGCGCACGGTCGACGAGGCCGAGTTCGCCGTACGGGCCGTGCTCGGGCAGCAGGTCTCCACGGCGGCCGCCCGCACCCACGCGGCCCGCCTCGTCACCGCGCACGGCGAGCCGGTGGACGACCCGGAGGGCGGCCTCACCCACCTCTTCCCGCACCCCGAGGCCCTGGCCTCGGCGGACCCCGAGGCCCTGGCGATGCCCCGCAGCCGCCGCACCACCCTCACGACACTGGTCCGCCGGCTCGCCGACGGCGACATCCGCCTCGGCCCCGACAGCGACCGGCCCGAGACCCGGGCGAAGCTCCTGTCCCTGCCGGGCTTCGGGCCCTGGACCGTCGACGTCATCGCGATGCGCGCCCTCGGGGACCCCGACGCCTTCCTCCCCACCGACCTCGGCGTCCGCCGCGCCGCCCGGGAGCTGGGCCTGCCGTCCACCCCGGCGGCCCTCACCGCCCGCGCCGCCGCCTGGCGCCCCTGGCGGGCCTACGCCGTGCAGTACCTGTGGGCGACGGACAGTCACCCCATCAACGTCCTCCCCGCGTAAGGAGAAACCCGTGCGACAGCACACCGTCATCGACAGCCCGTACGGCCCGCTCACCCTCGTCGCCGACGACGGCGTCCTGTGCGGGCTCTACATGACCGACCAGCGCCACCGCCCCGCCGAGGAGACCTTCGGCCCGCGCGACGCTGCACCCTTCGCCCAGGCCGAGGAACAGCTCGAGGCCTACTTCGCGGGCACCCTACGGGAGTTCACCCTCCCCCTGCGCCTCGCGGGCACCCCGTTCCAGCGCGGAGTCTGGGACGCCCTGCGCACCATCCCCTACGGCGAGACCCGCACCTACGGCCAACTCGCCGACACCCTCGGCAAGTCGGGTGCCTCGCGCGCCGTCGGCCTCGCCAACGGCAGAAACCCGATCGGCATCATCGTCCCCTGCCACCGCGTCGTCGGCGCGTCCGGCGCCCTCACGGGCTACGGCGGCGGTCTCCCCCGCAAACAGCGCCTCCTGGCCTTCGAAAGCGGGGCGACGCTGTTCTGACGCCCGCCATCCGGGCAATGATCGCCTTGTAGGGTCGCGCCTGACGACGGGCGGCGGGCGCTGGTGCCGACACGAGGGATGAGATGGCGGGGAGCGACGTACAGGTCTGGGCCGGCATAGTCGGGACATTCGCCACCGTCGGTGTCAGCGTGCTGGGCGTACTGAACTTCCAGCGCAAGCGCGACACCTCCGCCGCCGTGGGGGCGGCCTTCAAGGACGTCGTGGAGGCTCTGGCGTCGGACAACACGACCCAGCAGATGGCCGGAGCGATCCTGATGCGGCGCTTCTTCGACAACAACTCGGAGCAGGGCGCTGGTCGCACGCCCTATGCCGACGAGGCGGTCGCGGTGATCGCCGGGCTCCTCCGGGAGAGCAGGTCGGGGCAGGTGCAGAAGGTGCTCGCCGACGGATTACGGTTCGCGCCGTCCCTCGTCCAGGCCGACCTCCAGGGCTGCAACCTGACCCGCGCCTATCTCGGGCGTCGTGCCGGGGACAAGAAGATCGTCGATCTTGAGAACGCCGATCTCTTCGAAGCCGACCTGACCGGCGCGTCCCTGCGGGGCGCCAGAGCGGCCGGCGCGGTCTTCTTCCGCGCCACACTGGTGAACGCCGTCCTGGCCGACACCGTGCTCACCGGGGCCGACTTCCGGGAAGCCCGGTTGACCGGCGCGAACTTCGAAGGCGCCCGTCTCTCCGGCGCGCGGTTCGCCGGAGCGTCCGACATCCCTGATCGCGTGATCCGCCTGCTGGACACCGACGGCGTAGTAGTCAGCGAAGATCACGTATGAACATGAGCCCCACAGGCGAGGCCGAGGTCTTCCTCGGCGCGCCGTCCATCCTGACGGCCCCTCAGCAGACCCGGCTCGAGCAGTGGGTGGCATGGCTCGAGGGCGAGTCCTTCCGGGTCCGCCGGCTGAACAGGGACTGCCACGGCGAGGATCCGTGGCACACCCTGACCGAGGTGCTGTGCCAGGCCGACGGGGTCGTCCTGCTCGGATTCCGCCAGCTCGACGCACGTCGCTCCGTGTGGCGGCCCGGCACCGAGGAGGAGGCGCCTTCCTCGACATGGTGGACGTCCCCGTGGCTTCAGCTCGAGGCCGGGATCGCCGTCGGCCTGTCCCTGCCCGTCCTCGTCGTACCGGAGGACGGGGTCACGGAGGGGGTGTTCGACCCGGCCGGGTGGACGGGTCAGGTGACGGGCACGGCCCTGCACACACCCGGAGCGGGAGCAGGTCCGTGGTCCGACGCCGTCCGCCGGAGTCGGCTCCTTCGCGCCGACGGCGGCACCCGTGAGCGCCGGTCACATGTCGCCGACGGCGGTCAGTGAGCGAAGCAGCTCCGGCAGCGCCGTGCCGATCGGCTCCCGGACGACCTCGTCGGCGAGGTCGTCGTACGGGGTCGGTTCCGCGTTCACGATGATCAGGCGGGCGCCGTGGTCCGCGGCGATGCCGGCCAGGCCCGCCGCCGGCTGGACCTGGAGGCTGGAGCCGGCCGCGATGAAGATCTGGCAGGCCTTGGTGATCGCGACCGCCTGGCCGAGGACCTCCGGGTCGAGGCGTTCGCCGAACATCACCGTCGCGGACTTGAGGACGCCACCGCACTCCAGGCACGGCGGGTCGTCCTCGCCGGCGTCGACGCGGGCCAGGGCGTCCTCCATGGGGGAGCGGGCGTGGCACTTGGTGCACACCACCTGCCGTGCGGTGCCGTGCAGCTCCAGGACCTTGCGGGCCGGGAGCCCGGCGAGCTGGTGCAGGCCGTCCACGTTCTGCGTGATCACCCGCACCGGCACCCCCGAGCGCTCCAGCTCGGCCACCGCCCGGTGCGCCGCGTTGGGCTCGGGGTTCAGCGCGCCGGTCTCCCGCCGCATCAGCCACGACCGGCGCCGGATGTCCGGGTCGGCCATGTAGTACTCGTACGTCACGAGCTTCTCGGCCTCGGGGTCGCGTCGCCACAGGCCGTTCGGCCCGCGGTAGTCAGGGATACCGGAGTCGGTCGAGATGCCGGCGCCGCTGAGCAGGGCCACGAGGGGCTTGGTCATGTCGCCGAGAGTAGGACGGACGGCCGGAACGCGGCGAATGGATATTCGAGCGAGTGCCCCGTCCCGCCCGGCGGCCGGTGCTAGCGTGCCCGCATGGCCAAGGTCACCGTCTCGCTCGATGCCGAACTCGTCGTGGAGGCCATGGTCCTCGCGGGCGTCGGAAGCCCCCAGGACGCCGTCGAACTCGTCCTGCGCGACTACGTCCAGCGCGGCCACCGCACCGAGGCACGGGTCGCCGAGCGCGACGACGCTCTGCGCGACGTGGACGTCCGGCCCCGGGACGTCGAGGGCTGACCTCGCCGGGCCCGGGACCCGGGACGTCGAGGGCTGACTCCAACGAGCCCGCGCCCCGGGACGTCGACGGTCGATCCCGTCCCGGTCCCGGTCAGGCCGCCCGGTGCCCGTTCTCCAGCTCCACCGGTCCCGTGCCGTCCTCCAGGGCGTCCAGCGAAGCCAGGACGCGCCGGCCGAGGGCGCCCGGCAGATGGTCGGGCAGCTCCTCGCGGGGCACCAGCCGCCAGGACAGCAGCTCCTCCTCCTGCAACCGGATCGCCTTCAGCTCGTCCTCGGTGAGCACGCCGCCGTCGTACAGGTACGCCACCAGCGGCGGCCGTCCGGCGCCGTGCACCCAGTCCACCGCGAGCAGCCGGCCCAGCGTACGGTCCAGGCCGATCTCCTCCAGCGTCTCGCGCCGCGCGCCCTGGCGGGGCGTCTCGTCGTCGTCGGACTCGATCGTGCCGCCGGGCAGCGCCCACCCCTCGCGGTAGTTCGGCTCCACGAGCAGCACCCGCCCCCCGGCGTCACGGAAGAGGGCGGCGGCTCCCGCGAGGATGCGGGGCAGACCCGCGATGTAGGCGGCGAAGTCGGGCGTCGAGGTCATCCAGGAAGGGTAACCAGCCCAGCCCCCGCCGAACTCGCCCGCTCACGCGCCCAGCTCCGCCAGCCGCACCGTCCGCTCCGCCAGCTCGCTGATCCGCACCCCGTCGAAACCGAAGACCGCGCTGCGCACCGTGTCCTCCAGCGGCTCCGTCCACTGGCCGGGGATCGCCGCGGCGCCGCTCAGCACCCCGGCGACCGACCCGGCCGTCGCCCCGTTGGAGTCGGTGTCCAGGCCCCCGCGCACGGTCAGAGTGATCGTGCGGGTGAAGTCGCCGTCGCCGTACAGCAGGCCCGCGGTGAGGACGGCCGCGTTCGGGACCGTGTGGATCCAGCCCAGGCCCGCCGTCTCCTCCGTCACCGTGGCCAGCGTGTCCTCCCAGGACATCCGCGTCTCGTGCAGGGTCGCCACCCGGCGCACGGTGCGGGAGAGCCGGCTGCTCGCCGGGATCACGGCCAGCGCCCGGTCGACGGCCTCGCGGATCGTGGACGCCGTGAACGCCGCCGCGATCAGGGCGGCCGCCCACATCGCCCCGTACACCCCGTTCCCGGTGTGCGAGAGCACCGCGTCCCGGCGGGCGAGGGACGCGGCACGCGCGGGGACGCCCGGCGAGGTCCAGCCGTAGACGTCGGCGCGGATCAGGGCGCCGATCCACTCCTGGTGGGGGTTGTCGAAGGTGGCGGTGAGCGGCGGCTTCAGACCGTTCGCGAGATTGCGGTACGCCGCCCGCTCCGCCGTGAACGTCTGCAGATACGGCAGCCGCAGCAGCCACAGGTCGCCGACCTGCTCGGTGCTGAAGCCGAAGCCGTGCCGCTCCAGCAGGTCGAGGCCGAGGATCGCGTAGTCGACGTCGTCGTCCCGGCAGCTGCCGTGGATACGGCCGCGGACGCACTCGCGCCACTCGGGGCGCAGCGACCGCCCGTCCTCCTCGTCGGCCGGCTCGGGCAGATAGTCGGTGAGCGGCAGGGCCGCCGCCCGCCGCAGATAGCGGTCGATCCGGTCGCGCGTCCACAGGTCGCCCTGCTCGACCGGCTTGCCGAGCATGTTGCCCGCGATCCGGCCCAGCCAGCCGCCGAGGACGCGGTCGGCGAGGTCCGGGCCCGTGCCCACAAGGGTCATAGGACCGGTGTACCCGATTCCGGCGGCCCACGCGCCCGCGCACCCCGGGGCCGTCCCACGCCTCGGCCGGGGCATGGCGGGCCCGGGGTGCCGCCGGTTAAGGTCGCAGCGGCGCGACCGGCCCCGACCTGTGCGGGGCCCGAAGAGCAAGGGGATACAGGTGACACAGCGCGTGCTCATCGCCGCGGACAAGTTCAAGGGGTCGCTCACGGCCGTGCAGGTCGCCGAGCGGATCACCGCCGGTCTGCGCCGGGCCGCCCCGGACGTGCGGGTCGAGGCCATGCCGGTCGCCGACGGCGGTGACGGCACCGTCGACGCGGCGGTCGCGGCCGGTTTCGAGCGGCACGAGGTGCGGGTCGCCGGACCGCTCGGCGACGAGGTGACGGCGGCGTTCGCGCTGCGCGGCGACACCGCGGTGGTGGAGATGGCGGAGGCCAGCGGCCTCCAGCGGCTGCCCGCCGGGGTCCTCGCGCCCCTCACGGCGTCCACGTACGGCTCCGGCGAGCTGCTGCGGGCGGCCCTGGACGCCGGTGCCCGCACCGTCGTCTTCGGTGTCGGCGGCAGCGCCACCACGGACGGCGGAGCCGGGATGCTGAGCGCGCTCGGCGCCCGTCTCCTCGACGCGGACGGCGAGCCGGTGGCTCCCGGCGGGGGCGGCCTCGCGGATCTGGCCACCGCCGACCTGTCGGGCCTCGACCCCCGGCTAGCCGAGATCGACCTGGTGCTCGCCAGCGACGTCGACAACCCGCTGACCGGCCCGAAGGGCGCTCCGGCCGTGTACGGCCCGCAGAAGGGCGCGTCCCCGGACGACGTGGCCGCGCTGGACGCGGCCCTCGCGCACTACGCCAAGGTCCTGGAGACCGCCCTCGGCCCCCAGGCCGCCCGGCACGCCTCGGCGCCGGGCGCCGGAGCCGCCGGCGGCATCGGGTACGGCGCCCTCCTGCTCGGCGCCCGCTTCCGGGCGGGCATCGAGGTCATGCTCGACGTCCTGGGCTTCGCGCCCGCCGTGGAGCGCGCCGACCTGGTGATCACCGGCGAGGGCTCCCTGGACGAGCAGACCCTGCACGGCAAGGCCCCGGCCGGGGTCGCGGCGGCGGCCCGCGCCGCGGGCAAGGAGGTGGTCGCCGTGTGCGGGCGCCTCGCGCTCGCGCCGGAGGCGCTGGGCCGGGCCGGCATCCGCAGGGCGTACCCGCTGACGGACGAGGAGCCGGACGTGTCGGTGTGCATCGCGGACGCCGGGCCGATCCTGGAGCGGGTCGCGGAACGCATCGGGCGGGACTTCCTGAGCTGATCGACCCCGGGGCGCGCCCCCGGGCATGCGAAAGGGCCCCGGACCAGTTCGGTCCGGGGCCCTTCCCGTCACAGGAGGCGGATCGCTACGGCAGCTGCGCCGCACGCGCCTCGCGCCGGTTGTCGCGGAAGTTGTTCACCCGGCGGGCCGTGGCGAACAGCGGGATCACCGCGCCGGTCACCAGCTGGAGCGCGCAGCCCGTCTGGAGGAGCAGCTGACCGCTCGGGGCGTCGAACGCCCAGGCGGCGAGCAGACCCATGGACACCACGATCCAGGACAGCATCGCGATCGCGAGACGGCCGCGCGGCTTCGGGTACTCCACCCGGCTCACCATCAGCCAGGCCGTGCCCAGGATCGCCAGCAGGGTCGCCACGAAGGGCAGCTCCAGCAGGACGATCGAGACGACCGTCAGCGCACCGAACGGCGACGGCATCCCCTGGAACATCCCGTTGGGGACGGACACGCAGGAGAAGCGCGCCAGCCGGAGCACGACCGCCAGCAGCACCACGATCGCCCCGACCGCGGCCACTCTCTGGTGCGCGTCGTCGGCGACCATGCCGTAGACCAGGACGAAGTACGCCGGGGCCAGACCGAAGCTGATCAGGTCGGACAGGTTGTCCAGCTCGGCGCCCATCGGGGACGAGCGGAGCTTGCGGGCGACCAGGCCGTCGAACAGGTCGAAGACCGCCGCGCACAGCATCAGGATGACCGCCGTGGCCGCGCTGTGGCGGGCCATGCCGGACTCCTGGCTGCCCGTGAGGTGCGGGATCAGGATGCCGGTGGTGGTGAAGTACACCGCCATGAAGCCGCACGTGGCGTTGCCGAGGGTGAGGGTGTCCGCTATCGACAGGCGGAGGGAGAGCGGCATCTCCTCCTCTTCGTCGACCTCGTCCGCGCCCGGCACCCAGCCCGGCTGTGTCTCTGGATCAATCACGGTCAATGCGAGTCACCCCAGCCACGGTCTTCTGCCCGACCTCGACCGCGACCTCCACGCCCTCCGGCAGGTAGATGTCGACACGGGAGCCGAAGCGGATCAGACCGATGCGGTCGCCCTGCTCGACCTTCGTGCCCTGCGGGATGTAGGGCACGATGCGACGGGCGACGGCGCCGGCGATCTGGATCATCTCGATGTCGCCGAGTTCGGTGTCGAAATGCCAGACTACGCGCTCGTTGTTCTCGCTCTCCTTGTTGAACGCCGGCACGAACCCGCCCGGGATGTGCTCGACGGACGTCACCGTGCCGGAGAGCGGCGCGCGGTTGACGTGGACGTTGAGCGGGCTCATGAAGATCGCGACGCGGGTGCGGCCGTCCTTCCACGGCATGATGCTCTGCACCACACCGTCGGCCGGGGAGATGACCCGGCCCTGGGCGATCTCGCGCTCGGGGTCGCGGAAGAACCACAGCATGCCCGCCGCCAGAGCGGTGGCGGGTACGGCCACGGCCTTGGCGACGCCGGAGCGGCGTGCGCGGGCCAGGCTGAGGGCTGCGGTGGCGACGGTCGGGAGAAGCCACGGCGATGCTCCGCGCGCGAGGCGTACGCCGGCCCGGCTGTCGCGTGGTGCAGAGGTTTGGCTGTGGGGCATGGATGACCTTCGTAGCGGATGATGCCGCGCTTCAACGGGGGACGGCGGCTTTCCGGGGATCGTACCGGTCGCGGCCCACAACTGGGCAAGCCAGGAAGCCGAGTCGGCGGCTGAAGAGTATGTACGGGGTGTGATCTTCTTCTCGAAGAAAACACCCCGAACTCGGACATCTATCCCTGGAACCGATACTCTTCGAGCAACCTGCGACCGATGATCATTTTCTGGATCTCGGCGGTACCTTCACCGATGAGCAGCATCGGGGCCTCACGGTAGAGGCGCTCGATCTCGTACTCCTTGGAGAAGCCGTAGCCGCCGTGGATCCGGAAGGCGTCCTCCACGACTTCCTTGCAGTACTCGGAGGCGAGGTACTTCGCCATCCCTGCTTCGAGGTCGTTTCGCTCGCCGGAGTCCTTTTTGCGTGCCGCGTTCACCATCATGGCATGCGCGGCCTCCACCTTGGTAGCCATCTCGGCCAGCTTGAACTGGATGGCCTGGTGCTGGGCGATCGGCTTGCCGAAAGTGTGACGCTGCTGGGCGTACTGGACGCCCAGTTCGAAGGCACGCTGAGCGACGCCGCAGCCACGCGCGGCCACGTTGACGCGGCCCACCTCGACGCCGTCCATCATTTGGTAAAAACCTCGGCCGGTGACGCCGCCGAGCACCCGATCGGCCGAAATGCGCAGGCCGTCCATGATGAGCTCGGTCGTGTCGACGCCCTTGTAGCCCATCTTGTCGATCTTGCCGGGGATGGTGAGTCCCGGGCGGACCTCGCCGAAGCCGGGCTCCTTCTCCACGAGGAACGTCGTCATCGACTTGTGGGGGGCCGTGCCCTCGGGGTGTCCTTCGTCACTTCGGACCAGAACGGCCACCAGAGAGGACGTCCCGCCGTTCGTCAGCCACATCTTCTGGCCGTTGAGGACGTACTCCTCGCCGTCCTTCACCGCCTTCGACGTGATCGCGGACACATCGGAGCCGAGGGCCGGCTCGGACATCGAGAAGGCGCCGCGGATGTCGCCGGCCGCCATCCGCGGAAGGAAGTGCTCCTTCTGCTCCCGCGTGCCGTGCTGCTTCAGCATGTACGCCACGATGAAGTGCGTGTTGATGATGCCGGACACCGACATCCAGCCGCGGGCGATCTCCTCCACGCACAGCGCGTACGTCAGGAGCGACTCGCCCAGACCCCCGTACTCCTCGGGGATCATCAGGCCGAAGAGGCCGAGCTCCTTCAGACCGTCGACGATCTGCTGGGGGTACTCGTCACGGTGCTCCAGCTCGGTGGCGACCGGGATGATCTCCTTGTCCACGAAGTCGCGGACGGTGGACAGGATCTCCTGCTGGACGTCGGTCAGACCGGCGGTCTGGGCGAGACGGGCCATCGCTTACTTCCCCTGTTCCTTCAGCTCGGGGCGGCCCGGCTGCTCGCCGCCGCGCTCCTTGATGTACGTCTCGGTGGGCACCATCACCTTGCGGCGGAAGACGCACACCAGCGTGCCGTCCTGCTTGTAGCCCTTGGTCTCGACGTACACGATCCCGCGGTCGTTCTTCGACTTCGACGGCCACTTGTCGAGCACGGTCGTCTGGCCGTAGATCGTGTCGCCGTGGAAGGTCGGCGCCACGTGCTTCAGCGACTCGATCTCCAGGTTGGCGATCGCCTTGCCGGAGATGTCCGGGACGGACATGCCGAGCAGCAGGGAGTAGATGTAGTTGCCCACGACGACGTTCTTGCCGAAGTCCGTCGTCTTCTCCGCATAGTTCGTGTCCATGTGGAGCGGGTGGTGGTTCATGGTGAGGAGACAGAACAGGTGGTCGTCGTACTCCGTGACCGTCTTGCCCGGCCAGTGCTTGTACGTCGCCCCGACCTCGAACTCCTCGTAGGTGCGTCCGAACTGCATGGCGGTCAGGCCTCCGGGATCTCGAACTTCGACGTGCGCCGCATACCGGCCGCGCGTCCCTTGCCGGCGATGACCAGGGCCATCTTGCGGCTGGCCTCGTCGATCATCTCGTCGCCGAGCATCGCGGAGCCCTTCTTGCCGCCCGCCTCGGACGTGTAGTAGTCGTACGCGTCCAGGATCAGCTCGGCGTGGTCGTAGTCCTCCTGCGACGGCGAGAAGATCTCGTTGGACGCCTCGACCTGGCCCGGGTGCAGCACCCACTTGCCGTCGAAGCCGAGCGCGGCGGCGCGCTGGGCGACCTCGCGGTAGCCGTCGACGTTGCGGATCTGCAGGTAGGGGCCGTCGATCGCCTGGAGGTCGTTGGCGCGGGCGGCCATCAGGATCTTCATCAGGATGTAGTGGTAGGCGTCCGCCGGGTAGCCGGGCGGCTGCTCGCCCACGACGAGGGACTTCATGTTGATGGACGCCATGAAGTCGGCCGGGCCGAAGATGATGGTCTCCAGGCGCTGGGAGGCCTGGGCGATCTCGTTGACGTTGTTCAGGCCCTGCGCGTTCTCGATCTGGGCCTCGATGCCGATCTTGCCGACCTCGAAGCCCATGGTCTTCTCGATCTGGGTGAGGAGGAGGTCCAGCGCGACGACCTGCTGGGCGGTCTGCACCTTCGGCAGCATGATGCAGTCGAGGTTCTGGCCGGCGCCCTCGACGACCGTCACGACGTCCCGGTACGTCCACTCGGTCGTCCAGTCGTTCACGCGGACGACGCGCGTCTTGCCCGTCCAGTCGCCCTCGTTGAGGAACTTGACGATGGTGTGCCGCGCCTCGGGCTTGGCGAGCGGCGCGCATGCGTCCTCCAGGTCGAGGAAGACCTGGTCCGCCGGGAGGCCCTGCGCCTTCTCCAGGAAGCGGGGGTTGCTTCCCGGCACCGCGAGACAGGAGCGGCGGGGACGCAGACGGTTGACGGTCATGCGGGGACCTCCAGGGGGTCGAGCTTGTTCGCTTTCCGGATCTCGTCGACGATGCGGCCGATGATCCCGGTGATGTCGAAGTCCTTCGGGGTGAAGACGGCGGCCACTCCGGCTTGCTTCAGCTGCTCGGCGTCACCATTCGGGATGATGCCACCGGCGATCACGGGTATATCTGTGGCACCGGCCACACGGAGGCGTTCCAGGACGTCCGGGACGAGCTGCGCGTGCGACCCGGACAGGATCGACAGGCCGACCGCGTGCACGTCCTCGGCGAGGGCCGCGTCCACGATCTGCTCCGGCGTCAGCCGGATGCCCTGGTACACCACCTCGAAGCCGGCGTCCCGGGCGCGCACGGCGATCTGCTCGGCGCCGTTGGAGTGCCCGTCCAGGCCGGGCTTGCCGACCAGGAAGCGCAGCTTGCCCACGCCCAGGTCCTTCGCCGTCAGCTCCACCCTGCGACGCACCTGGGACATGGCCGAGCCCTCCTCGGCGGGGATCGCGACCGGCGCCGAGGAGACCCCGGTCGGGGCGCGGAACTCGCCGAAGACCTCGCGCAGCGCCCCGGCCCACTCGCCGGTCGTGACGCCGGCGCGGGCGCACTCCAGGGTGGCCTCCATGAGGTTGCCCGTGCCCTTCGCGGCCTCCTTCAGCCGCTCCAGCGCCTTGCAGGGGCGCGGGTGGTTGAAGGGCGGCTGGTACCGCGTGTCCCGCCAGTGCTGGAGCGAGGCGATGACGCGGGCCTCGACGGCCGGGTCGACCGTCTGGATCGCGGTGTCCAGGTCGGCGGTGAGCGGGTTCGGCTCGGTCGTCTCGAAGATGTTGACGCCGACGATCTTCTCCTGGCCGGACTCGATCCGGCCGCGGCGCTCGGCGTGCGAGGCGACGAGCTGCGACTTGAGGTAGCCGGACTCGACGGCCGCCATCGCGCCGCCCATCTCCTGGATCCGCTCGATCTCGGCGAGGGACTCCTCGACGAGCGCCGCGACCTTCGCCTCGACGACGTGCGAGCCCTCGAAGATGTCCTCGTACTCCAGCAGGTCGCTCTCGTGCGCGAGGACCTGCTGGATGCGCAGCGACCACTGCTGGTCCCAGGGGCGGGGCAGGCCGAGGGCCTCGTTCCAGGCGGGCAGCTGCACGGCACGCGCGCGGGCGTCCTTCGACAGCGTCACGGCCAGCATCTCCAGCACGATCCGCTGGACGTTGTTCTCCGGCTGCGCCTCGGTCAGCCCGAGGGAGTTGACCTGGACGCCGTAGCGGAAGCGGCGCTGCTTGGGGTTCTCGATGCCGTACCGCTCGCGGGTGATCCGGTCCCAGATGCGCCCGAACGCGCGCATCTTGCACATCTCCTCGACGAAGCGGACGCCCGCGTTCACGAAGAAGGAGATACGGGCCACGACGTCCCCGAACTTCTCCTCGGGGACCTGCCCGGAGGCGCGCACGGCGTCGAGGACGGCGATGGCGGTGGACATCGCGTACGCGATCTCCTGGACCGGCGTGGCGCCCGCCTCCTGCAGGTGGTAGCTGCAGATGTTGATCGGGTTCCACTTCGGGATGTGGGAGACCGTGTACGCGATCATGTCGGTCGTCAGACGGAGCGAGGGCCCCGGCGGGAAGACGTGCGTCCCCCGGGACAGGTACTCCTTGACGATGTCGTTCTGGGTCGTGCCCTGGAGCTTGGTGATGTCAGCGCCCTGCTCCTCGGCGACGACCTGATAGAGCGCCAGCAGCCACATGGCGGTGGCGTTGATCGTCATCGAGGTGTTCATCTGCTCCAGGGGGATGTCCTGGAACAGCCGGCGCATGTCACCGAGGTGCGCGATCGGCACGCCGACCCGGCCGACCTCGCCGCGGGCGAGGATGTGGTCGGAGTCGTACCCGGTCTGCGTGGGCAGGTCGAACGCGACCGACAGACCGGTCTGCCCCTTGGCGAGGTTGCGCCGGTACAGCTCGTTGGACGCCTCGGCCGTCGAGTGGCCGGCATACGTCCGCATGAGCCACGGACGGTCCTTCTGCCTCTGCGGCTCCTGACGCTCTGTCATCCCCCGGCCCTCAGATGTTCCGGAAGCGGTTGATGGAGTCGAGGTGCTTGGCGCGCAGCTCCTGGTCGCGCACGCCCAGGCCCTCCTCGGGGGCCAGGCACAGCACGCCGACCTTGCCCTGGTGCAGGTTGCGGTGCACGTCGTAGGCGGCCTGGCCGGTGTCCTCCAGGGAGTACACCTTCGACAGGGTCGGGTGGATCTTGCCCTTCGCGATGAGGCGGTTGGCCTCCCACGCCTCGCGGTAGTTGGCGAAGTGCGAGCCGATGATCCGCTTCAGCGACATCCACAGGTAGCGGTTGTCGTACTGGTGCATGTAGCCCGAGGTGGAGGCGCAGGTGGTGATGGTGCCGCCCTTGCGGGTGACGTAGACCGAGGCGCCGAAGGTCTCCCGGCCGGGGTGCTCGAAGACGATGTCGATGTCCTCGCCGCCGGTGAGCTCGCGGATGCGCTTGCCGAAGCGCTTCCACTCCTTGGGGTCCTGGGTGTTCTCGTCCTTCCAGAACCTGTAGTCCTCGGCGTTGCGGTCGATGATCGCGTCGGCGCCCATCGAGCGGCAGATCTCCGCCTTCTGCGGGGAGGAGACGACACAGATCGGGTTGGCGCCGCCGGCGAGGGCGAACTGCGTGGCGTACGAGCCGAGTCCACCGCTCGCGCCCCAGATCAGGACGTTGTCGCCCTGCTTCATGCCGGCGCCGTTGCGGGAGACGAGCTGGCGGTAGGCGGTGGAGTTCACCAGGCCGGGGGCCGCTGCCTCCTCCCAGCTCAGGTGGCCGGGCTTGGGCATGAGCTGGTTGGACTTGACGAGGGCGATCTCGGCGAGGCCGCCGAAGTTCGTCTCGAAGCCCCAGATGCGCTGCTCGGGGTCGAGCATCGTGTCGTTGTGCCCGTCGCTGGACTCCAGCTCGACGGAGAGGCAGTGCGCGACGACCTCGTCGCCGGGCTTCCAGGAGTTGACGCCCGGGCCGGTGCGCAGGACGACGCCCGCGAGGTCGGAGCCGATGATGTGGTACGGCAGGTCGTGGCGCTTGGCCAGCTCGCTGGTGCGGCCGTAGCGCTCCAGGAAGCCGAAGGTGGACAGCGGCTCGAAGATCGACGTCCACACCGAGTTGTAGTTCACCGACGAGGCCATGACGGCCACCAGGGCCTCGCCCGGGCCGAGCTCGGGCAGGGGCACGTCGTCGAGGTGGATCGACTTGCGCGGGTCCTTGTCGCGGGTCGTCAGGCCCGCGAACATCTCCGTCTCGTCCTTGTGCACGGTGATCGCGCGGTACGACTCGGGGAGCGGGAGGGCGGCGAAGTCCTCCGACGTGGAGTCGGGCGACTGGATCGCGGCCAGGATGTCCTTCGTGGTCACGGTGTTGCCTCCGGCGGTGAGCGCCCTGAGGGAGGGGCGCTGAGGGTTACGTCGGTGCTGCTGAGGGTTTTTTCGGGGTGCCGTCGGTTCGGCCTGTGGTGCTGTGCGGCGGCGCATGGTGGCGCGGGAGGTTGCCTGTGACGCAGGCGCCGGGCGCGCAGGCCCCGGGAGGGACTTGCGGGGACAGCCGGCGTACGAAAGGTCTCTGCACGCCGGCCGCCCGGACTCCTTCAACGTATGGCACGCCGTGTCATCCGGCAAGGCACTGCGTGCCAGAAGTTGCTCTCAGATGAAATCTTTACGTAACAAATGAGCGATGATCGATCGAACGGGCTCTGGAAGCCGCCAGAAAAGGGCCCCTGACATGCCAAAACGGCCACCCGGGCGGGTGGCCGTCATCACGGCGGGGGAGTGGCCGAACCCACTCCCGTCCGTCGTCTCAGCGTTCCTTGAGGGCCTGCTCGATGGTGCGCATCACCTCGTCCAGCGGCGCGTCGGTCCGCGCCACCGTCACCAGGACCTCGCCCTCGGTGGCCACCGAGGCCGTCGTCGTACGCGGGGCGGTGTCCCGGCCGGCGCCGATCCCCGTACCGAACGTGCGGCGCACGATCGCGAAGGCGTGGTCGAGCTGCGCCTCCACGTCCCCCTGCCCGCCGGCCCGCAGCCAGCGCCGCAGCACGTGGTTGTGGGCGGTGACCACCGCCGACGCCGCGACCTCCGCCAGCAGCGGGTCGTCGTTGGCGTCGTCGTCGTGCGCGTGCTCGTCGAAGTGGCCCAGCAGATAGCGGGTGAACAGGCGCTCGTAGCGGGCCACCGAGGCGATCTCCGCCTCCCGCAGGGTGGGCACCTCGCGGGTCAGCTTGTAGCGGGCGACCGAGATCTCCGGCCGGGCCGCGTACATCCGCATGACCTCCTTGATGCCCCGGCACACCGTGTCGAGCGGGTGCTCGTGCGGCGGGGCGGCGTTGAGCACCGCCTCGGCGCGGACCAGGGTGTCGTCGTGGTCCGGGAAGATCGCCTCTTCCTTGGAGCGGAAGTGGCGGAAGAAGGTGCGGCGGGCGACCCCGGCCGCGGCCGCGATCTCGTCGACCGTGGTCGCCTCGTATCCCTTGGTCGCGAACAGCTCCATGGCCGCGGCCGC
Source organism: Streptomyces sp. NRRL WC-3605 (assembly GCF_001509795.1). Classification (GTDB taxonomy): domain Bacteria; phylum Actinomycetota; class Actinomycetes; order Streptomycetales; family Streptomycetaceae; genus Streptomyces; species Streptomyces viridochromogenes. The sequence goes on from NZ_LLZN01000050.1 coordinate 164,452, forward strand.
CAGTTCGCGGCGCATCTTGAGCCGTTGGGCGGCGGCACGGCCGCCCGCGGCGCTCTCCGGCGCGTCGGGCGCAGCTGGTGTACGTGAGGACTTGGCGGGCTGGGACATGACCCGAACGTACTGCATGTCCGCAGCTCGATGCGCGTGTACGGGGTTTCCCCCGCCCTGGGCGGGCGGGGGTCCTCCGGCCGGATCGAGCAGTCCGCCCCAGTCGCGGTCGCCTCGGAACCAGTCGCCGATGCCGTCAGCGCCGGGCATATTCGCGGAAGCCGCGGCCGGTCTTGCGGCCGAGGCAGCCCGCGGCCACCAGGTGCTCCAGCAGGGGGGCCGGAGCGAGGCCCGGGTCGCGGAACTCGCGGTGCAGGACCTTCTCGATGGCCAGCGAGACGTCCAGTCCGACGACGTCCAGCAGCTCGAACGGGCCCATCGGGTAACCGCCGCCCAGCTTCATCGCGGCGTCGATGTCGTCGAGCGACGCGTAGTGCTCCTGCACCATCTTGATCGCGTTGTTGAGGTACGGGAACAGCAGGGCGTTCACGATGAACCCGGCCCGGTCGCCGCAGTCGACGGCGTGCTTCCTGATCTTCGCGCAGACCTCGCGGACCGTGGCGTGCACGTCGTCGGCGGTCAGGACCGTGCGGACGACCTCGACGAGCTTCATGGCCGGCGCGGGGTTGAAGAAGTGCATGCCGATCACGTCCTGCGGACGCGAGGTGGCCCGGGCGCAGGCGACGACGGGCAGCGAGGAGGTCGTGGTGGCGAGCACCGCGCCCGGCTTGCAGACCTTGTCCAGCGCCGCGAACAGCTGCCGCTTGACGTCCAGGTCCTCGGCGACGGCCTCCACGGCCAGGTCGACGTCGGCGAACGCGTCGTAGCTGCCCGCCGCGGTGATCCGGTCCAGGGTCTGCGCGGCCGCCTCGGCGGTCATCCGGCCCTTGTCCACGGACCGCGACAGCGACTTGCCGATACGGGCCTTCGCAATCTGCGCCTTCTCCTCGCTGCGGGCGGCGAGGACGACGTCGTACCCGGCCTTGGCGAAGACCTCGGCGATGCCGGACGCCATGGTGCCGGAGCCGGCCACGCCGACGGAGCGGACCGTCCGGCCGGGCGTCAGGGAGGCGCCCTCCAGCGGCGTCAGCGCGTCCCGCACGACGGTGGCGCTGCCCGGGGCCTCGTACGTGTAGAAGCCGCGGCCCGACTTACGGCCCGTCAGGCCCGCCTCGCTGAGCTGCTTGAGGATCGGGGCGGGGGCGTGCAGCCGGTCGCGGGACTCGGCGTACATGGCCTCCAGGACCGTGCGGGCGGTGTCGATGCCGATCAGGTCGAGCAGGGCGAGCGGCCCCATGGGCAGCCCGCAGCCCAGCCGCATCGCGGCGTCGATGTCCTCGCGTGAGGCGTACTTCGCCTCGTACATCGCGGCGGCCTGGTTGAGGTAGCCGAACAGCAGGCCGTCGGCGACGAATCCGGGCCGGTCGCCGACGGCGACGGGCTCCTTGCCGAGGTCCAGGGCGAGGTTGGTGACGGCGGAGACGGCGGTCGGCGCGGTCAGCACCGAGGAGACGACCTCGACGAGCCTCATGGCGGGCGCCGGGTTGAAGAAGTGCAGGCCGAGGACGCGCTCGGGGCGGGCGGAGTCGGCCGCGAGCCGGGTCACCGACAGGGCGTTGGTGCCGGTCGCGAGGATCGTCTCCGGGCGGACGATGCCGTCCAGCTCCCGGAAGATCTGGTGCTTGATCTCGTACGACTCCGGGGCGACCTCGATGACCAGGTCCGCGTCGGCCGCGGCCCGCAGGTCGGTGGAGGTGCGGACGCGGGCGAGGGCGTCCGCGCGCTCCTGCTCCGTCAGCCGGCCGCGCTCCACGGCACGGGCGGTGGAGGACTCCAGGGCGGTGACGGCCTGGGCGGCGGCCGCCTCGCTGATGTCGATGCCGACGACCTGGCGGCCGGCCTTGGCGAGGACTTCGGTGATGCCGGTGCCCATCGTGCCGAGGCCGACCACGGCGACGGTCCTGAGCGGGGACAGAGAGGTGTCGGACAGGGGAGTGGCCATCGCGGGACTCCAGGAATGAGGGTGACGACTGGGAACGCGTCCGGACGCGCCGGACGCGGAAGGAGTGCGGGTGTTGCCGGGCTGCGAGCGCACACGCCCGGTGCCGTCGCTGCGGACGTGCACACGTCCGAGGAGCGGTGATGACCGACCGGCCCTGTCCCGTGGCCGAGTCGTACTGCGGTACCTGAAGTACCGAACCGACTGCTCTCGCGAGGGCTGCGTCACCAGGCCGCCGCGAGGGGGTGCGAGTGGGTAACTCGCTCGTCTGAGATTAACTCGCGGGTAACGAGCGCGCCACCCCCCGGGTTTGTGATGTAGGTCCCGCACCCCCGACCGCGCGCCTAGTCTCTTCCCATGAGCGAAGAGTTGCGATCACTCACGGAGCGCTTACGGCAGGAGTCCGGAGCGACACCCGCGTACGACCGCCTCGTGGCCACCGCCGACCTCGACGAACTCGCGGAGGTGCTGACCGCTCCCGGACAGCCGTTGTGGGCCCGGGAGTTGGCCGCGTTCCGGCTCGGCCTCGCCGGGGACCGGCGGGCGTTCGAATCCCTCGTCCTGCTGCTGAACCACCGGGACCCGCAGCGCTGCGCCTCCGCCGCGCACGCCCTCGCCCGGCTCGGCGACCCGCGCACGGCCCGCGCGGCGGCCGCCCTCGCCACCAACGAACTGCGGGTCGCCTACGCGCTGCACCCGGTCCGCCTGCTGGTGGAGCTGCGCGCCCCCGAGGCGGTGCCCGCCCTCATCACCACGCTGGAGCGGCGGCTGCGCCCGCACGACCCCTACCGTCGGGTGGCCCTCGCCTGCGTCGACGGGCTCGGCGTGCTCGGTGACGACCGGGCCCGTCGCGTCCTGAACGAGGCGCTGGCCCACCCGGCCCTGGCGGAGGCGGCGGTGCGGGCCCTGGGCCGGATCCCGCGCCGGCGCTGAGGGTGCGGGCCGGCCGTCAGCCGGACGGGAGCGCGCGGGCGTACCGCACCTCGGGCACCGCCACCCCGCCCACCTCGAAGGGCTCCGCGGCACCGTCCGGCCCGAAGCCCGCCCGCGCGTAGAAGCGACGGGCCCGGGCGTTGTCCCTCAGTACCCACAGCAGCATGCGCCGGTGCCCGGCGAGCGCGCACCGGCGCACCGACTCCGCGAGGAGGGCGCGGCCCGCCCCGGTGCCGATCCGGGCCGGGTCCACGTACAGCGCGTACAGCTCGGCGCCCTCGGTGCGGGTGCCGTCGTGGTCGCGGTAGGGGCCGTGGCAGCCCCAGCCGACGACCCGGTAGCCCTCCTCCGCCACCAGGTTCACCACCGCGCCGCCGGCCGCCGCGAGATGGGCACGGCGCCGCTCGGCCTCCTGGGCCACGTCCATGGCGTCCAGGTAGGTCTGCGGCACGATCCCCCGGTAGGCGGCGCGCCAGCCGCCCACCCGGATCTCGGCGACCCGGTCGCAGTCGTCCGAGGTCATGGGCCGGATGGTGAGGCGCTGATCGTCCATGCCGTGCACTCTAGGCACCGCTCCGCCCGCCGGGCCTCCCATTGACCGGGCACCATCGGCGTCAGGGGCGGAAACCCACCAGGTCGTGGAGTTCCGTGCCGCGGGTCGTCGACTTCGTCGTCTTCGCGGTGGCCGGCTTCGGTGCGGGGGACGCCGCGCAGGTCGCGTCGGCCTCACCGGATCCGCGCGGCAGCGTGCCGTCGGCCAGGTACCGCGCCAGGTGCCGGTCCAGACAGCTGTTGCCGCCGAGGGTGACCGCGTGGTTGCCGCCGCCCTGCTCCACGACCAGCCGGGAGCCGGCCAGCCGCCGGTGGACGGTGACGGCCCCCTGGTACGGGGTGGCCGCGTCGCCGGTCGCCTGGAAGATCAGCACCGGCGGCACCTTCGTGTTGGTCACGTCCACCGGCTTCAGCGCCTTCGTCGGCCAGAACGCGCACGGCGCGTTGTACCAGGCGTTGTTCCAGGTCATGAACGGCGCCTTCGTGTGAGCGGCCCAGTTGTCCGCCCGCCAGCGGTGCCAGTCGCGGGGCCAGGCGGCGTCGCGGCACTGCACGGCCGCGTAGACGCTGTAGCCGTTCCCGGCGGCCTCGTCCGCCGCGCCGAACCGCCGGTACGCCTCGACGAGCGGGCCGTCGTCCCGGTCGTTCGCGTACGCCGCGAACGCCTGGGCGAGCTGCGGCCAGTAGCCGTCGTAGTAGCCCCCGGGCAGGAACGTGTCCTCCAGTTCGGCCGGGCCCACCGTGCCGCCGGCCGGGGTCCGCGCCAGTGCCGTGCGCAGGGCGTACCACCGCTCCTCGACCCGGGCCGGGTCCGTGCCGAGCCGGTACGTCCGGTCGTGCCGGGCGACCCAGGCCAGGAAGGCGCGGTGCCGGTCGTCGAAGGCGATGTCCTGGGCGAGGTTGTCGTCGTACCAGACGCCGGTGGGGTCCACGACGGAGTCCAGGACCGCCCGCCGCACCCGCTGCGGGAAGAGCTTGGCGTACACCGCGCCGAGATAGGTGCCGTACGAGTAGCCGAAGTAGCTGATGCGGGGGGCGCCCAGGGCGGCGCGGATCAGGTCCAGGTCGCGCGCGGCGCCGACCGTGTCGATGTACGGCAGCACGTCGGCGTACTTCTCGCCGCACGCGCGGGCGAACTCCTTGGCGCGCAGCAGGTTGGCCCGCTCCACCCACGGCGTGCTCGGCACGGAGTCCGGGCGCACGGGCGCGAAGTGGGTGGGGCGGCAGTCCAGCGCCGGGCGGCTCCGGCCGACGCCGCGCGGGTCGAAACCGACGACGTCGTACTGCGCGGCCACCGCCTTGGGCAGCGCCGAGGCGACATGACCGGCCAGCGCGAGACCGCTGCCGCCCGGCCCGCCGGGGTTGACCAGGAGCGGGCCCTGGTACGTCTTCGCGGTGTGCGGGACGCGGGACAGGGCCAGCGTGATCGTGCGGCCCTTCGGTGCGGCGTGGTCCAGCGGCACCTTCAGCGAGGCGCACTGGAGCGTCGGGTACTTGGCGGTGCCGCACTTCTTCCAGGTGAGGGGAGCGGCGGGCGGGGCGCTCGCCTCGGCGGGGACGGCGGTCAGGGTCCCGGCCACGACGAGTGCGGCGCCGCACAGTACGGTTGCGCGTCTTCCCAAGGGGTCCTCCCAGGACGAATGCGGCAGCGGGCCGCGCGTGCCACGGCCCGTGCCGCATTCGTCCCGGAACGGACGCCCGGAGGAACGGGTTCCGCCCGGATGTGACCCGATCGGGTCGCGAGATGCCCCCCGATGCCGCCGCGGCGCCCCCTCAGAGCAGCGTGAGCTGGGTGGGCCCGGGCTCCGGCTCGGCGGGGACGGGTTCGGGGATGCGGCGGGGCATCCCCGGGCGGGCGGGCCCGATGCCGTACTCCTGGGCGAGCTCGTGCACCTGACGGGTGATGCGGCGCTGGTACCACTTCGGCGCGTAGGCGCCGTCCGCGTACAGCCGCTCGTAGCGGCGCACCAGATGCGGGTGCTCGCGGCCCAGCCACGCCATGAACCACTCGCGCGCCCCGGGCCGCAGATGCAGCACCAGCGGGGTGACGGACGTGGCGCCGGAGGCGGCGATCGCCCGTACGGTGGCCCGCAGCTGCGCGGGCTGGTCGCCGAGGAACGGGATGACCGGCGCCATCAGCACCCCGCACCCCAGGCCGTGCTCGGTCAGGGTCCGCACGACGTCCAGGCGCCGCTCGGGAGCGGGCGTGCCCGGCTCCACGGTCCGCCACAGCTCGCGGTCGACGAAGCCGACCGAGACGGACACGCCCACGTCCGTGACCTCGGCGGACTGCCTCAGCAGGTCGAGGTCGCGCAGGATGAGCGTCCCCTTGGTCAGGATCGAGTAGGGGTTGGCGTGGTCGCGCAGGGCCGACAGGATGCCCGGCATCAGGCGGTAGCGGCCCTCGGCGCGCTGGTAGCAGTCGACGTTGGTGCCCATCGCTATGTGGTCGCCCTGCCAGCGACGGGAGGCCAGCTGCCGGCGCAGCAGCTCCGGCGCGTTCACCTTCACCACGATCTGGGAGTCGAAGTCGAGCCCCGTGTCCAGGTCGAGGTAGCTGTGGGTCTTGCGGGCGAAGCAGTACACACACGCGTGCGAGCAGCCCCGGTACGGGTTCACCGTCCATTCGAAAGGCATGCGCGAGGCGCCCGGCACCCGGTTCACGATCGAGCGGGCCCGGATCTCGTGGAACGTGATCCCGGCGAACTCGGGCGTGTCGAAGGTGCGGGTGACCACGGCGTCCGCGCCGAACAGACCGGTGTCGGCCCGGCTGTGGTCCGTCTCCAGGGCGAGGTTCTCCCAGCGCATGGTGCCTCCTCGGTAGCACTGCCCCCAGAATAGAACACATGTTCCCTTGATCGTGCTACCCCTGGCCCGTCTCCGTTTCCGATCGCCTCGCGACCGGTTCCGTGAGCCGTTCGGCACCCCGATTTGGGCGGGGTGCCACCGGGGTGGTTGGCTTGCCCCAACCCCGAGAACTCAGGTCCTGGAGGAAGTCGATGGCGCAGGTCGAGGCCACTACGGAGCGGGTCGTCGCGGCGGATGCGGAGAAGGTGTTCGACGCCCTCGCCGACTACACCGGCACCCGGAAGAAGCTGCTGCCCGAGCACTTCAGCGAGTACGAGGTGCGCGAGGGCGGCGACGGCGAGGGCACCCTCGTCCACTGGAAGCTCCAGGCCACCAGCAAACGCGTGCGCGACTGCCTCCTGGACGTCACCGAGCCCACCGACGGTGAGCTCGTCGAGAAGGACCGCAACTCCTCCATGGTCACCACCTGGCGGGTCACCCCGGCCGGCGAGGGCAGGTCCCGGGTCGTCGTCACCAGCACCTGGCAGGGCGCCGGCGGCATCGGCGGCTTCTTCGAGCGGACCTTCGCGCCCAAGGGTCTCGGCCGCATCTACGACGCGCTGCTCGCCAACCTCGCCGCCGAGGTGGAGAAGTAGCACCCGGGTGCTCCAACCCGCCGGGGCCCGGCGGCCGTTGCCGTCCTCACCGGATCGAGTGGTTCTCATCCGCGACCGACCTGGTTCCGTAACTCGTCGCGCTTGCCCGTAGTTGTTCGCCTACGCGGACATGGTGCGGCAGTGCGACGAGGGGAGCGGGTACGTGGGCGGGAGCACTCTGGTACAGGACGAACCGGTCGCCGCACCCCCGGACGCCCCGCCTCCCGCCCCCGGTGCCCCGGGCGAACTGCCCCCGCGCCGGGTGCGGTTGGTGTTCTTCGCCCTGATGCTCGCGCTGCTGCTGGCGGCGCTGGAGCAGATGATCGTCGCCACCGCCCTGCCGAAGATCGTCGGCGAGCTGCACGGCCTCGACCGGATGTCCTGGGCGATCACCGCCTACCTGCTCACCGCCACCGTCGGACTGCCGATCTACGGCAAGCTCGGCGACCTGTTCGGCCGCAAGGGCGTCTTCCAGTTCGCGATCGTCGTCTTCGTCGTGGGCTCCGCGCTCGCCGGCCGGGCCGGGACCATGGACCAGCTGATCGCCTACCGGGCCGTCCAGGGCGTCGGCGCCGGCGGACTCATGATCGGCGTCCAGGCGATCATCGCCGACATCGTGCCCGCCCGTGAGCGGGGCCGCTTCATGGGCCTGATCGGCGCCGCGTTCGGCCTCGCCTCGGTCGCCGGACCGCTGCTCGGCGGCTACTTCACCGACCACCTCTCCTGGCGCTGGTGCTTCTACATCAACGTCCCCTTCGGCCTGGTCACCCTCGCCGTCGTCGCCGTCGTGCTGAAGCTCCCCAAGCCCCGTCGCCGGGCTCGGCTCGACGTCCTCGGAGCCCTGCTGCTCGCCGCCGCCTCCACCTGCCTGGTCCTGCTGACCAGCTGGGGCGGCACCGAGCACGCCTGGGACTCCCGCGTCATCCTCGGCCTCGCCGCCGGAGCGGCACTCGCCTCGGTCCTGTTCCTCGTCGCCGAGCGCTTCGCCGCCGAACCCCTCATCCCGCTGCGGCTGTTCAGGGACTCCGTCTTCAACGTCACCGCCCTGGTGGGCCTCGTGATCGGCGTCGCGCTGTTCGGCGCCGCCAGCTATCTGCCGACGTTCCTGCAGATGGTCGACGGGGCCACCGCCACCGAGTCCGGGCTGCTCATGCTGCCCATGATGGGCGGCATCGTCGGCGCCTCCATCGTCTGCGGCCAGCTCATCAGCCGCACCGGGCGCTACCGGGTCTACCCCCTCCTCGGCAGCGCCCTCTCGGCGGTCGGCATGTTCCTGCTGTCCCGGCTGGAGACCGACACGCCCCGGCTGCACTACAGCGTCTGGATGGCCGTGCTCGGCGCCGGCATCGGCATGGTGATGCCGGTCCTCGTCCTCGCCGTGCAGAACTCCGTGCGCCCGGCCGACCTCGGCACGGCCACCAGCGCCAACAACTACTTCCGGCAGATCGGCGGCAGCGTCGGCGCCGCCGTCTTCGGCACGCTCTTCGCCGGCCGGCTCACCGACGCCCTCACCGACCGGCTCCCCGCACGGGCGGGCGCGGACCTGCCCGACGCCGAGGCCATCACCCCGCAGCTCGTCCACACCCTGCCCCCGGCGCTGCGCGACGCCTACATCCAGGCGTACGCCGACGCCATGCCGAGGATCTTCCTGTACCTCGTCCCGGTGCTCGTGCTGGGCCTGCTCATCGCCTTCTTCCTCAAGGAGAAACCCCTGGTGACCCACAACGCCCCCACCGAGGAGACCAGCGCCGCCGCCCCGTCGGCCTCCGTCCCGCAGGCCCGCTCGCCGCACGGCGCGCCGCTCGCCGTCCGCGGCGCCGTCCAGCACGCCGACGGCACGGTCGTGCCCCGCGCCGCGCTGACCCTGATCGACGTCGCCGGACAGCAGGTCGGCCGCGCCACCAGCGCGGAGGACGGGCGGTTCGCCCTGGCCGCCCCCGGCCCCGGGGCGTACGTGATGATCGCCGCGGCCGGCGGGCACCAGCCGCAGGCCGTGTCCGTCACCGTCGGCGAGCGCCCCGTCGACCTCGACATCCTGCTCGGTGGCGCCGGGCGCCTCGCCGGACGCGTGCTCAGCCCCGACGGCACCCCCGTGGACGCCACCGTCACCCTCACCGACGTCCGCGGCGAGGTCGTCGCCACCACCCGCAGCGAACGCGAGGGCGGCTACGTCATCACCGAACTGATCGCCGGGGAGTACACCCTCGCCGCCAGTTCGACCGCGTTCCGGCCCGCCGCCGTCCCGGTCACCGTCAAGGCGGCCCGCGAGACCCGGCAGGACATCGAACTCGCGGGCGGCGCCGCCCTGCGCGGCACCGTCCGGGCCGGCGGCGGACGCCCCGTGGAGGACGCCCGCGTCACCCTCCTCGACGCGGCCGGGAACGTCGTCGACACCCTCACCACCGGACCCGACGGCACCTTCCGGTTCACCGACCTCCCGTCCGGCGAGTACACGGTCATCGCCGCCGGTTACCCGCCGGTCGCCACCGTGCTCCAGGTCGCCCGCGGCGGGCGCACGGAACGCGACCTCCAGCTCGGGCACGAGGACTGACCCGGCCGCCCGACCCGGCGCTGTCCTGCGGGAAAGGGGCGCGGCCGGATCTTTCCGCCCCCGCGCGCGCCGTTGTGAACCCGGTACATCAATTCCCCTATTGCCACACATCCCCGAGGCGGGGACCCGTACGGTGGTGGGGGCGCGCAGATCTTGCGGACCGTGGGGAGAGAGGGCCTGGGCCATGGACCGTGGCACCGAAAGGGACGGCACGGCGACGGAGCACGCCGCGACCGGACGCATCCCGCTCGCCGTGGTGGTGGTCGACCGCGCGGGGCTCGTCTCCCACTGGAGCTCCGGCGCGCGGCGCCTCTTCGGCGCCACCAAGGAGGAGGCGATCGGGCATCCCGCCGTCGATCTCCTGCCGGTGTCGGGAGCCCTGCCCGAGGACGACGACATCTCGCCGTACGGGCCGTACGGGCCCTACGACGACGCGGGGCACGACCTGGAGACGTCCCTCGACGGACGGCTGTACTACCCGGCCGCCGGACGGGCCCGGCTGACCGTGCCCGAGCGGGACCGCGTCGACGTCCTGTGGTGGGCCTACCCGCTGGTCGGCCCCGGCCCCGAGCGGCTGCTCGTGCTCGGCGCCGACGTCGGCCGGCTCCAGCAGGAAGCGGCGGGCGAGGACCCCGGCTTCGACCGGGTGGCACCCGCCTTCGCCCTGCACACCGACTTCCCCGGCGCCGAGGAGCTCGCCTCGAAGCTCCCCGAGATCCTGCCCAGCATGAGCGTCGACGAGAGCGCCCGGATCGTCGGCCAGATCCTGGAACTCGGCTACCCCGTCCTGGAGTTCAGCCAGCACGACCGGGTCCCCGTCACCCCCGACTGGGGCGTGCCCCGACGGGTCGAGCGCCGGGCCCGCCGGGAGCGGGCCGCCCGGGCCGCCGCCCATGGCTTACCGGCGCCGGCCGAGGACCCCGACGACGGTGAGGACCTGGAGTACGCCGCCGTACGCGAGCGCCTGGAGTTCCTCAACGAGGTCAGCGGCCGCATCGGCACCTCCCTCGACCTCGCGCGGACCATCGTCGAGGTCAGCAAGGCCGTCGTGCCCCGGTTCACCGACGTCGCCGGCACCTATCTGCGCGAACAGGTCGTCGCCGGCGAGGGATTCCCCGACGGGGCGCCGGACACCACCACGCTGTGGCACCGGGTCGCCCTCGAGCACACCGACGAACCCGGCCGCTGGGACGACGTCGTACCCGTCGGCGAGGCCATGCCCTTTCCGGCCCACACCCCGTTCTTCCAGTGCATGACGACCGGCGAGCCCGTGCTCGTCCCCCGGACCACCCCCGAGATGGGCCACGCCATCGCGTCCCAGTTCGAGAAGCGGGACATCCGCCCGCTGATCACCGGCCGCTCGATGCTCGTCGTCCCGCTCAAGGCCCGCAACGTCGTCCTCGGCTTCATGATCCTGCTGCGCCACCCCGAGCGCGCCGAGTTCAACGACATGGACCGCGTCACCGGCGCCGAACTCGCCGCGAGAGCGGGCCTCGTGCTCGACAACGCCCGCATGTACACCTACCAGGAGAGCGTCGCCGAGACCCTCCAGGACAGCATGCTTCCGCAGATCCCCCGGCGCATGGCGGGCTGCGACATCACCACCCGGTACCTGCCGGGCACGCTCCTCGGACGGGTTGGCGGCGACTGGTTCGACTCGGTCAAGCTGCCCGGCGCCCGGACCGCCCTCGTCGTCGGCGACGTGATGGGCCACGGCCTCAACTCGGCCGCCATGATGGGGCAGTTGCGCACGGCCGTACAGACCATGGCCGCCCTCGACCTGCCGCCCGCACAACTGCTGCGCAACCTCGACGACCTCGCCCAGCGCCTCGGCGACAACTACCTCGCGACCTGCCTGTACGTCGTCTACGACCCCCTCGCGGGCGAGCTGCGCCTCGCCAACGCGGGACACATCCCGCCCGTCCTGGTCCGCGCCGACAGCGGGCACGGCGACCTGCTCGACCTGCCCACGGGCGCGCCGATCGGCGTCGGCGGCGTGCCCTTCGAGGAGGTCCGCGTCCGCGTCGAGCCCGGCGACCGGATCGTCATGTGCACCGACGGCCTGGTCGAGCTGCGCGGCGAAGACATCGGTGTCAGACTCGCCGTCCTGTGCGCGTCCGCCGCCCACCCGGCCGCGTCCATGGACGAGGCGTGCGACACGATCATCCGCGCCCTCAACCCCCGCGACGGCCGCAAGGACGACGTCGCCCTGCTCATGGCCCGCCTCAACGGCATCGCCCCCACCGACGTCGCCGTGCACCGCCTCGCCCTCGACCCGGCCGAGACGGGCCGCGCCCGCTCCCTGGTCCGCGAGCGGCTGCGCGCCTGGGGCCTGACCCGGCTGGCCGGCACCGCCGAACTCATGGTGAGCGAGCTGGTCACCAACGCCCTACGGCACTCCCGCGACCGCCCCGTGGAACTGCGGCTCGTCCGCGGCGAGACGCTGCTGTGCGAGGTGGACGACGACGGCCACGAGCTGCCGACCCTGCTGGACACCGCCCCCGAGGACGACGCCGGACGGGGGCTGCGCGTCGTGAGCGCGCTCGCCCGCGCCTGGGGAGCGAGTCGTACGGGCACCGGCAAGACCGTCTGGTTCGAACTGACGCTCCCCGGCCGCTGAACGTCGGCGGAGGTTCCGGACGAGACGCGTGAAGGTACGCGCCGGGCGCTTGTCGGACCCGGCCCGGCCGCGATAGACCGGATCCGCCCGTCACTCGGCGGTCGCCGGTCGCACCCCAGGGGGAGTCGGTCATGAGCGTGACGAGTCGGTACCGGGACGCCTGGGAGGGCTTCTGGCGCGAGGCTCCCGGGGAGCCGGGCGCCGTGTTCTGGGACGCGGAGCCGGCGCTGACCGCCGGCCGCCATCTGCCCCTGCTGGAGCCGCACCTGACCGATCCGGGCCTGGTGATGATCGACCTGGGCTGCGGCAACGGCACCCAGACCCGCTTCCTCGCCGACCGCTTCCCGCGCGTGATCGGCGCCGACCTGTCCGCCGCGGCCCTCGACCACGCCCGCCGGGCCGACCCGGCCGGGCAGGCGGCCTACCGGCTGCTCGACGTCGTGGACAAGGCGGAGGTCCAGACGCTGCACAGCGAACTCGGCGACGCCAACCTCTATGTGCGCGGCGTCCTGCACCAGGGCGACCCGGGCGACCGGCAGGCGATGGCGGACGGGCTGGCCACCCTGGCCGGCGAGCGCGGCCGGGTCCTGCTCGTCGAACCCTCCGAGGCCGCCAAGCGCGTCCTCATGGGACTGGCGCGGGGCCCCGCCGGGCCGCCGCCCAAGCTGGCCCCGGTCCTGCGGCACGGCATCGCCCCGGGCGAGGTGAGCGACGACGCGCTGACCGGGTATCTGCGGTCGGCCGGACTCGACGTGCTCGCGAGCGGCACGCTGCCGCTGGCCACCACCGAGCACGGCCCCGACGGCACCCGCGTCGAACTGCCGTCGACGTGGATCGTGGCGGGCCGCCCCTGACGCCCCGGGGCGGGGGGGCGGGGAGCTGGGCCTACGCCTCCGTCGGCACGCAGAGCACCGGGATGTGCGACAGGTGCAGCAGCTTGTGCGGGGTGGAGCCCAGCAGGGCGCCCCGCAGCGGGCTCTCGCCCCAGCTGCCCACGACGACGCAGCGCGCCGCGTGCCGGGACGCGGCGTCGAGCAGCGCCTCCGCCGGTTTCTGGTCGATGACCTCCACGGTCGTCGCCACCCCCGCCTTCTCGGCGACGGCGACCGCGTGCTCCAGGGCGGTCCGGCCGGTCTCCCGCAGCGCGTCCCGGTGGGCGGCGTACTCCTCACCGAGCGCGCCCGGCGCCGCCGCCCCGTAGACCAGCACGAGGGTGTCGTCGAACGCGGCCGCCACCTCGACGGCGACGGAGAGCGCGCGGACCGCGCCCTGGGAGTCGTCGTAGCCGCACACCACGGGCATGTCAGGACTCCTTGCCGTGCACGAGGTCGGGGTCGGCCACGTCGGGGCGCTCCGCCCAGAAGGCCGGTGCCATCAGCCGCCACACCACCATGAGGATCACGCCCGCGAGGGTGATGCCGATACCGATCACCAGCGGCGGCCCGAGCCCGAACCACGAGACACCGCTGTAGGAGTTGGCGGGGTCGGACATGTCGGCGACCGACTCGACGAGCAGCCACGCCAGCAGCCCGGCGCCCACCACCGGGCCGAGGCCGATCAGCACGAGGTTGCGGACGCTCTCGGTGAGGTGACGCCGGTAGTACACGGCGCACGCGAGGCCGGTGAGCGCGTAGTAGAAGGCGATCAGCAGGGACAGCGCGGTGAGCGAGTCGAACAGGGCGTTCTCACTGATCTGGCGGACCACCAGGTACCAGCCGATGGCGATGCCCGCCACCCACCACGTGCTCACGTCCGGCGTGCGGAACCGGTGGTGGATGTGCCCGAAGTGGGCCGGCAGGGCGTGCCGGCGGGCCATGGACAGCGCGGTGCGCGAGGCCGGGATGATCGTCGTCTGCGTGGACGCCAGACCGGACGTCGACACCGCCAGCAGCACCACCCAGTCCCAGCCGCCCATCACCTTGCCCGCGAGGAGGGCGAAGATGAACTCCTCCTCGTCGGCGTTCTCCGACAGGAACGCCGGACCGGCGTAGGCCACGACCGCGATGGCCACCGCCACATACGTGATCAGCAGGATGACCGTCGACCACACGGCCGCCTCACCGGGGGCGGTCGCGGAGTTCTCGGTCTCCTCGGTGAGGTTCACCGCGGACTCCCAGCCCCAGTAGATGAACACGCCCAGCAGCAGCCCCGCCGTCAGCGGTGCGCCGCCCGCGCCGAACGGGTCCAGCCAGCTGAACTCCGGTTTCACGGCGTCGAGATCCCCGGTGCCGGCGTAGACCCGGTAGAGCGCCACCACGGCGAACGCGAGGAGACAGGCGACCTGGGCGAGGATCAGCGCGTTCTGCACCCGGGCCGACACCTCGGTGCCGATGACGCACACCGCCGTCATCACCAGGATGAGCAGCACGGTCAGGATCTGCCGCACCCACTCGTTGTCGGCCCAGCTGTCCAGCCCGAAGGCCAGCAGCGCGAACGTCACCGCCACGTCCGCCAGCGAGCCGACGACCAGGACACCGGTCATGGTGATGGCCCAGCCGCCGAGCCAGCCCGCCCACGGACCCATCGCGCGGGTCACCCAGGAGAAGGTCGTGCCGCAGTCCTGGTCGACCTTGTTGAGGTAGTAGAACGCCGACGCGATCAGCAGCATCGGCACGAACGCCGCCAGCATCACGCCGGGCGCGTACACCCCCACCAGCGCCACGATCGGGCCGATCACCGCGGCCAGCGAGTACGCGGGCGAGGTGGCGTTGAGCCCGATGACGAGCGCGTCGAGGAACCCGATCGCGTCGGGCTTCAACGAGTCCGGCTGGGAGGTGCCCGTACTGGCTTCGGCCATGCTGCCTCACTTCGATCGTGACTGACCTCATGAAACAGGGAACGGCCCGGCCCTCCCGGTCTTTGCAGCCCCCGCGCGCGATGTCTCACCCGTGTGCCCAGCCGCCGCTCGCGCCGGGGGTGCGCGGGGCCGTGGGACCGGTCGTGGCGGGTTCTGACGGGGGCGCGTAACGTGGCGCCCCATGAAGATCCTCATCAGCGCCGACATGGAGGGCGCGACCGGCGTGACCTGGCCGGGGGACGTTCTGCCGGGGACACCGCAGTGGGAGCGGTGCCGGGGGATGTTCACCTCGGACGTGGACGCGGCCGTACGCGGCTTCTTCGACGGCGGTGCCGACTCCGTCCTCGTCAACGAGGCCCACTGGAGCATGCGCAACCTGCTGCTCGAACGGCTCGACGAACGGGCCGAGATGCTGACCGGACGGCACAAGGCGCTGTCGATGGTGGAGGGCGTCCAGCACGGGGACGTCGACGGCATCGCGTTCATCGGCTACCACACCGGCGCCGGCATGGAGGGCGTCCTCGCCCACACCTACCTCGCCAACCAGATCACCGGCGTCTGGCTGAACGACGTCCGGGCCAGCGAGGGTCTGCTGAACGCGCACGTCGTCGCCGAGTACGGCGTCCCCGTCGTCCTCGTCACCGGCGACGACCTCGCCTGCGAGGACGCCCTCGGCTACGCCCCCGAGGCGCTGAAGGTCGCCGTCAAGGACCACGTCTCCCGGTACGCGGCCGTGTGCCGCACCCCCGCCAGGACCGCCGCCGACATCCGCGCGGCGGCCAAGGACGCCGCCGCCCTCGCGGTCCGCGGGGAGCCCGTGCAGGCCGGGCCGTACACGGTGGCCGTCGAGTTCGACGCCGAGCACCTGGCGATGGCGGCCACCGTCGTCCCCGGCGTCGCACGGATCGGGGAGCGCAAGGTGGCGTACACCAGCGAGCGCATGTACGAGGCGATCCGGACCTTCAAGGCGGTCACCACGATCGTCTCGGCCGCGGTGGAGGAGCAGTATGGCTGACGCGCAGGCACTCGAGGAGGTCGTGACGTTCACGTCCGACCTCATCCGCATCGACACCACCAACCGGGGCGGCGGCGACTGCCAGGAGCGGCCCGCCGCCGAGTACGCGGCGGCCCGGCTCGCGGAGGCGGGCCTGGAGGCCACGCTGCTGGAGCGCACGCCCGGCCGCACGAACGTCGTCGCGCGCCTCGCGGGCACCGACCCGTCGGCGGACGCCCTGCTCGTCCACGGGCACCTGGACGTCGTGCCCGCCGACGCCTCCGAGTGGAGCGTGCACCCCTTCTCCGGCGAGGTCCGCGACGGTGTCGTCTGGGGCCGCGGCGCGGTCGACATGAAGAACATGGACGCGATGATCCTGTCCGTCGTACGGGCCTGGGCCCGTCAGGGCGTGCGGCCCCGCCGGGACATCGTGATCGCGTTCACCGCCGACGAGGAGGCGAGCGCCGAGGACGGCTCCGGCTTCCTCGCCGACCGGCACGCCGCCCTGTTCGAGGGCTGCACCGAGGGCATCAGCGAGTCCGGCGCGTTCACCTTCCACGACGGCTCGGGCCGCCAGATCTACCCGATCTCGGCCGGCGAGCGCGGTACCGGCTGGCTGCGGCTCACCGCCCACGGCCGGGCCGGCCACGGCTCCCGGGTCAACCGGGAGAACGCGGTGACCCGGCTCGCCGCCGCCATCACCCGGATCGGCGACCACGAGTGGCCGGTGCGGCTGACCCCGACCGTGCGCGGCGCCCTCACCGAACTTGCCGAGCTGTACGGCCTCGACACGACCCTGGACGACGTGGACGGCCTGCTGGAGAAGCTCGGCCCCGCCGCCAAGCTCGTCGAGGCGACCGTCCGCAACAGCGCCAACCCGACGATGCTGGAGGCCGGTTACAAGGTCAACGTCATCCCGGGGCAGGCCGTGGCGTTCGTGGACGGGCGGTTCCTGCCCGGCCACGAGGACGAGTTCCGCGCCACCCTCGACGAACTCACCGGGCCCGACGTGGACTGGGAGTTCCACCACCGCGAGGTCGCCCTCCAGTCCCCGCTGGACTCACCGACCTACGCCCTGATGCGGGCCTGCGTCGAGGAGTTCGCGCCCGAGGGACGCACCGTGCCGTACTGCATGGCGGGTGGCACGGACGCAAAGCAGTTCTCCCGGCTCGGCATCACCGGCTACGGATTCTCGCCGCTGAAGCTGCCGGAGGGCTTCGACTACTCGGCCATGTTCCACGGCGTCGACGAACGGGTGCCCGTCGAGGCGCTGCACTTCGGCGTCCGGGTGCTCGACCGGTTCCTGCGCACGGCTTAGACGACCTGGGGGAGACAGTGCGGACTCTGGCGTACGGATCCTGGCCCTCGCCGATCGACGCGGGCCTCGCCGCCGCGCACGACGGGCGGCCCGACTTCGTGGGCTTCGTCGGTGACGAGGCGTGGTGGACCGAACCGCGGCCCGCCGAGGGCGGCCGGCGCACCCTCGTGCGCCGCCGCGCCGACGGGCACGAGGAGTCGGTGCTGCCCCCGCCGTGGAACGTGCGCAGCCGCGTCATGGAGTACGGCGGGCAGCCGTGGGCCGGCGCGGCCACCGACGACGGCGGGCCGCTCGTCGTCTTCGTGAACTTCGCCGACCAGCGCCTCTACCGGTACGAGGAGGGCGCCGAGCCGCGTCCGCTCACCCCGGTGTCCCCGGTGGGCGGCGGACTGCGCTGGGCGGAGCCGCAGGTGCGGGCCCGCCTCGGCGAGGTGTGGTGCGTCCTGGAGGAGTTCACGGGGGAGAGCCCCACCGACGTGCGGCGCGTCATGGCGGCCGTCCCGCTCGACGGCTCCGCGGCGGACGACCGGGACGCCGTGCGTGAGCTCACCGACGGGCGGCACCGGTTCGTCACCGGGGCGCGGATCTCACCGGACGGGCGGCGGGCCGCCTGGCTGGCCTGGGACCACCCCCGGATGCCGTGGGACGGCACCGAACTGCTCGTCGCCGACATCACCGCCGACGGCGCCCTCGGCGCCCCGCGGACCGTCGCGGGCGGCCCCGAGGAGTCCGTCGCCCAGGCCGACTGGACGCCCGACGGCCGCCTGCTGCACACGAGCGACGCCGGCGGCTGGTGGAACCTGTACCGCGACGGCGAGCCGCTGTGCCCGCGCGAGGAGGAGTTCGGCGGGCCGCTGTGGCAACTCGGCCTGCGCTGGTCCGCCCCGCTCGACAGCGGCCTCGTCGCCGTCCTGCACGGACGCGGCGCCCTCCGCCTCGGCGTCCTGGACCCGGAGACCGGCGAGATCGTCGACGTGCCGGGGCCCTGGACCGAGTTCGCGCCGACGCTCGCCGTCCACGGGGAACGGGTCGTGGCCGTCGGCGCCGGCCCGCACACCGCCCACGAGGTCGTCGAACTGGACACCCGCACCGGCCACTGCCGGGTGATCGGCGCCGCCCACCAGGACGCCGTGGACCCCGCCTACCACCCCGAGCCGCGGATCCGCACCTTCACCGGTCCCGCCGGCCAGGACATCCACGCGCACGTCTACCCGCCGCACCACCCGGACTGCGCGGCCCCCGAGGGCACCCTGCCGCCGTACGTCGTCTGGGCGCACGGCGGCCCCACCTCCCGGTCGCCCCTCGTCCTCGACCTGACCATCGCCTACTTCACCTCGCGCGGCATCGGCGTCGCCGAGGTGAACTACGGCGGCTCCACCGGGTACGGCCGGGCCTACCGCGAACGGCTCCGCGAGCAGTGGGGCGTCGTCGACGTCGACGACTGCGCGGCCGTCGCGCTCGCCCTCGCCGACGAGGGCACCGCCGACCGCGGCCGGCTCGCCATCCGCGGCGGCAGCGCCGGCGGCTGGACCACGGCCGCGTCGCTGACAGGCACCGACGTCTACGCCTGCGGCACGATCATCTACCCCATCCTGGACCTGACCGGCTGGGGCACCGGGGAGACCCACGACTTCGAGTCGCAGTACCTGGAGAGCCTCGTCGGACCGCTCGCCGAGGTGCCCGGCCGGTACGAGGAGCGCTCGCCCGTCACCCGCGCCGACCGGCTCACCGCGCCGTTCCTGCTGCTCCAAGGCCTGGACGACGTCATCTGCCCGCCCGCCCAGTGCGAGCGGTTCCTCGCCCGGCTCCAGGGGCGCCACGTGCCGCACGCCTACCTCGCCTTCGAGGGGGAGGGCCACGGGTTCCGCCGCGCGGACACCATGGTCCGCGCCCTGGAGGCCGAACTGTCCCTGTACGCCCAGGTCTTCGGATTCGATCCGCCCGGCGTCCCCACCCTGGAGCTCGGCAGGTGACCCCGGCCCTGGAGCCGCTGCGGCGCCCGTCCCGGCTCGCCGCCGGCGCCCGTGTGGCCGTCGTCGCGCCCAGCGGGCCGGTGCCCGAGGAGCGGATCGAGGCCGGCCTCGACGTGCTGCGCGGCTGGGACCTCGACCCCGTCGTGGCCCCGCACGTACGCGGCCGGCACGAGCGGTTCGGCTATCTCGCGGCCACCGACGCCGAGCGGGCCGCCGACCTCCAGGGCGCCTGGTGCGACCCGTCCGTCGAGGCGGTGCTGTGCGCGCGGGGCGGCTACGGCGCCCAGCGCATGGTCGACCTGCTCGACTGGGACGCCATGGCGGCGGCCGGACCGAAGGTGTTCGTCGGGTTCAGCGACATCACCGCGCTGCACGAGGCGTTCGCCGTGCGGCTGGGGCTCGCCACCCTGCACGGCCCGATGGCCGCCGGCGTCGACTTCATCAAGCACGCCGGGGCCCAGGAGCATCTGCGGGCCACCCTCTTCGAACCCGAGACGGTGCGTGTCATCGCCTCCGGCGGCTCCGTGCTCGTACCGGGCCGGGCCCACGGTGTCACCCTCGGTGGCTGCCTCACCCTGCTCACCGCCGAACTGGGCACCCCGCACGCCCGCGCCTCGGCACACGGCGGCCTGCTCTGCCTGGAGGACGTGGGGGAGGAGCCGTACCGGCTCGACCGCGCCCTCACCCAACTCCTGCGCGCGGGCCTGCTCGACGGGGTGCGCGGCGTCCTGCTCGGCTCGTGGGAGGAGTGCGGGCCCTACGACGAGGTGCGCGCGGTGCTGGAGGACCGGCTGGGCGGGCTCGGCGTGCCCGTCGCGGAGGAGTTCGGGTTCGGGCACGGCGCGGGGGCACTCACGATCCCCTTCGGACTCGGCGCCGAACTCGACGCCGACGCGGGCACGTTGACGCTGGACGAACCCGCACTGCGGTGACCGCCGGTAACGGCGGGGGACCCGTCCGCGGCGCCCCGCGGCCCCCCCCCCCGGCGGGGAGACGCGGCCGGGAGCATGCTGGAGGCATGGCCAGGAAGACGTCCCGCAGCGCACCGGAGGCGGACGGCCGGCGGGGCGGCCGGGCGGGAGCCCTGACCGCCCGCCGGATCGTCGCCCTGGTGCTCGTCGCCCTCGCCCTGGTGTTCATCTTCGAGAACACCGACGAGACCGAGATCCGGCTGCTGATCCCCGTGGTGACCATGCCGCTGTGGGTCGCGCTCCTCGGCATGGGCGTCATCGGCGCGCTGATCGGAGCCCTGCTGCTCGCACGCCGGCGCCGCTAGCGGGACGTAGGCTGACCGGATGCCGCACCCCGCCTCCCCCTACCTCGCCGAAGCCCCCCGTGTGGGCATACGCCACTTCACCTACGAGGACGGCGCCGAGTTCACCGCCCGGGTCCGTGAGAGCAGGGAACTGCACCGGCCCTGGCTCTTTCCGCCCGACAGCGCCGCCGCGTACACCGCGTACGCGGGACGGCTGATCGAGGACCGCGCCAAGGCCGGCTTCCTGGTCTGCGCCAAGGACGACGGCGGCGCCCTCGCCGGCTACATCAACATCAACAACATCGTCCAGGGCGCCTTCTGCAGCGGCGCCCTCGGCTACGGCGCCTTCGTGCACGCCGCTGGGCGCGGCCTCATGCGGGAGGGCCTGGACCTCGTCGTCGACCACGCCTTCGGGATGATGGGGCTGCACCGGCTGGAGATCAACGTGCAGCCCGGCAACGCCGCCTCCATCGGGCTAGCCCGCGCCTGCGGGTTCCGGCTGGAGGGCTACTCGCCGGACCTGCTGTTCATCGACGGCGCGTGGCGGGACCACGAACGGTGGGCGATCACCACGGAGATGCGCGGCCCGCGCTGACCGTGCGCGCGGTCCGGTTCACGTCCTGCGGTCCGCGTACTCGTAGATCGCCCCGTCCGGGTGCATCGCGATCAGATTGCGGCCCACCGGCGTCGGGACCGGGCCCGCCACGATGTGCGCGCCCATCTCGCCGAGCACCTTCCCGGCCTCCTCGACGTCGGAGACCGCGATCGTCGCCGCGACCTTGCGCAGCACCTCCAACTCGGCCTGCGGCCCGCTCATCAGCAGGAAGCACCCGACCGCGGCCACCTGCACACCACCGCGCTCGAAGCGCAGGGCCGTGCCGCCGGAGAGGCGTTCGTAGAAGGGGACCGCGGCCTCCAGGTCGTCGACGCACACGCGCAGCGTGGCTCCCAGAATCTCCATGCGGAAAAGCCTAGTCGGGTGCCCCGCCGCCGGTGATCGCTTCACGCCATCCCCTCACTCCCCGTTACCCGACGGTCCCTTCGGGTACCCGCCGGCCATGGACCGCTTGGATCATCTTGAGCATCTGGACAAGCACCTGGTCGACGAACTGGCGCAGGTGGCACGGGAGACCGTGCGCGACGAACTGCGCGAGCAGACGCGCCGGCAGCGCCGGCGCGCCGCGCTCTACGCCGGATCGGGCGCCGGCGCGCTGTACGCCGGAGCGGCCCTCGCGCTGGCGCTGGGCCTCGGCCTCGCCGCCGGGCTGCCCGACTGGGCGGCGGCGCTGATCACCGCGGTGGTCCTCGGCGCGGTGGCCTTCGCCCTGCGCACGGCGGCCCGCCCGTCCCGGGGCCACGGCCACACCGAGGCGGCCTCCGGCGTCCCGGCCGACGGCCGGGGCACGCCGTACCCGCCGATGCCGTCGGCCCCGCCCCCGACCGGCCCGGCGGCATCCGGCCCGCACGACCAGCGGTAGCCCCGGCCGCCCGGCTCCGTGCCCCGGTGCCGGCGGACGTTTCGGGGCGCGGGGCAGGGGGACGCGGAAGGCTCCCGAGGTATGCGACACGCGATCGACAAGGCCGGAGGCCACCGTGAGTCGACCCCGCATCGTGATCGTCGGCGCCGGATTCGCCGGGTACCGTGCCGCCCGCACCCTGTCCCGGCTCACCCGGCACCAGGCCGACATCACCCTGCTCAACCCGACCGACTACTTCCTGTACCTGCCCCTGCTGCCCCAGGTGGCCGCCGGCATCCTGGAGCCCCGCCGGGTCACCGTCTCCCTCTCCGGCACCCTGCCGCACGTCCGGCTGGTGCTCGGCGAGGCCGACGGCATCGACCTCGACGGACGCACCGTGCACTACACCGGCCCGGAGGGCGAGGGCGGCACCCTCTCCTACGACCGGCTCGTGCTCACCGCGGGCAGCGTCAACAAGCTGCTGCCCATCCCGGGCGTCGCCGAGCACGCCCACGGCTTCCGCAGCCTGCCCGAGGCCCTGTACCTGCGCGACCACGTCACCCGGCAGATGGAACTCGCCGCCGCGGGCGACGACCCCGCGCTCTGCCGGGCACGCTGCACCTTCGTCGTGGTCGGCGCCGGATACACCGGCACCGAGGTCGCCGCGCATGGCCAGCTGTTCACCGACGCCCAGGTGCGCAGGCACCCGCTGCGCGCCGGCATGCGCCCGCGCTGGATGCTGCTCGACGTCGCCGACCGCGTTCTGCCGGAACTCGACGAGCGGCTCGCGCGCACCGCCGACGAGGTGCTGCGGCAACGCGGCGTCGACGTGCGGATGGGCACCTCCGTCAAGGAGGCCACCCACGACGGTGTCCTGCTGACCGACGGGGAGACCGTACCCACCCGCTCCCTGGTCTGGTGCGTCGGCGTACGCCCCGACCCGCTCGCCGCCTCCCTCGAACTGCCCCTGGAACGGGGCCGGCTGCTCGTCGACCCGCACCTCCAGGTGCCCGGCCGCGCCGAGCTGTTCGCCGCCGGGGACGCGGCCGCCGTACCCGACCTGGAGAAGCCCGGCTCGTACACGCCGATGACCGCCCAGCACGCCTGGCGGCAGGGCAGGACCGTCGCCCACAACGTCGCCGCATCCCTCGGCATGGGGGAGCGGCGCGCCTACCGCCACCGCGACCTCGGCTTCGTCGTCGACCTGGGCGGTGTCAAGGCGGCCGCCAACCCGCTCGGCGTGCACCTGTCCGGCGTGGCGGCGGGCGCCGTCACCCGCGGCTACCACCTCGCCGCGATGCCCGGCAACCGGGTGCGGGTCGCCGCCGACTGGGTGCTGGACGCCGTACTGCCGCGCCAGGCCGTGCAGCTGGGCCTCGTCCGGTCGTGGTCCGTGCCGCTGGACACCGCCTCGCCGGAGCTGGTCCGCATGCCGGGCGGCCCGGACGGGGCGCAAGCGCCGGACGGGGCGGAAGCGCCGGACGGGGCGGAAGCGCCGGACGACGGCCAACCGGCGAAGGACGACGCCGGCGAGTCCGACCCCATGCGGGACCCCGACGCCGTCAAGCACCCCGAACCCCCGGGCCCGGTGAAGCGCCCCGAAAGCCCGGCGCAGCGCGAGGAGAAGGCGCAGCACCGCGAGAAGTCCACCGCCTCGACCTCCCGGAAGGGGACCCATGAACACCGATGAACTCGTCGAACTCGGCCAGCAGTTGCGCGTGGACAGCGTGCGGGCCTCCGCCGCCGCGGGCTCGGGGCACCCGACGTCGTCGATGTCCGCGGCCGACCTGGTGGCCGTCCTGTTCGCCAACCACCTGCGCTACGACATGGACCGGCCCGAGCACCCGGGCAACGACCGCTTCATCCTGTCCAAGGGCCACGCCTCGCCGCTGCTCTACTCCGCGTACAAGGCCGCCGGGGCCATCGAGGACGGGGAGCTCGTCACCTTCCGCAAGCTCGGCAGCCGTCTCGAAGGACACCCGACGCCCCGCCGCCTGCCGTACGTCGAGACCGCCACCGGCTCGCTCGGGCAGGGCCTGCCGATCGGCGTCGGCGTCGCCCTGGCGGGACGGCGCCTGGACCGCACCGGCTACCGCGTGTGGGTGCTGTGCGGCGACAGCGAACTCGCCGAGGGCTCCGTGTGGGAGGCCGCCGAGCACGCCGCCTTCGAGGGCCTGGACAATCTCACCGCGATCGTCGACGTGAACCGGCTCGGGCAGCGCGGCCCCACCCGGCACGGCCACGACCTCGACGCCTACGCCCGCCGCTTCCAGGCGTTCGGCTGGCACACCATCGAGGTCGACGGCCACGACGTCGACGCGATCGACCGCGCCTTCGGCGAGGCCCGCTCCACCACCGGCCAGCCCACGGTCGTCCTCGCCCGCACCCTCAAGGGCAAGGGCGTGCAATCCGTCCAGGACCGCGAGGGCCTGCACGGCAAGCCGCTGCCGGAGGCCGACGAGGCCATCGCCGAGCTCGGCGGTCGCCGCGACCGCACCTTCCACGTCCACGAACCGCACGCCTCGCGCCAGCTGCGCTCCGTGCCGTCCACGGACACCGAGCCGCCCCGCTGGGACCAGGGCGAGAAGGTCGCCACCCGCGACGCCTTCGGCCACGCGCTCGCCGCGCTCGGCTCCGGCCGCGGCGACGTCGTCGCCCTCGACGGCGAGGTCGGCGACTCCACCCGCACCGAGTTCTTCGCCAAGGAACACCCCGACCGGTTCTTCGAGTGCTACATCGCCGAGCAGCAGCTCGTCGCGACCGCCGTGGGCCTCGCGACCCGCGGCTGGGTGCCGTACGCCTCGACGTTCGCCGCCTTCCTGACCCGCGCCCACGACTTCGTGCGGATGGCCTCGGTCAGCGGCGCCGGCATCAACCTGGTCGGCTCCCACGCGGGCGTCGCCATCGGGCAGGACGGCCCGAGCCAGATGGGCCTGGAGGACCTGGCGATGATGCGCGCCGTGTACGGCTCGACCGTGCTGTACCCGTGCGACGCCAACCAGACCGCCCGGCTCGTCGAGACCATGGCGGGCCTCGACGGCGTGCGCTACCTGCGCACCTCGCGCGGCGCGTCCCCCGTGCTGTACGGACCGGACGAGGAGTTCCCCGTCGGCGGCAGCAAGGTGCTGCGCTCCGGCGAACGGGACCGGCTGACCCTGGTCGCGGCCGGCGTCACCGTCCACGAGGCGCTCGCCGCCGCCGACACGCTGGCCCGCGACGGCATCGACGTCCGGGTCGTCGACCTGTACTCGGTCAAGCCTGTCGACCGCGAGACCCTGCGCCGGGCCGCCGAGGAGACCGGCTGCCTGGTCACCGTCGAGGACCACCACGAGGAGGGCGGCCTCGGCGACGCCGTCCTCGACGCGTTCTCCGACGGGCGCCCCGTCCCCCGGCTGGTGCGTCTGGCCGTGCGGACGATGCCGGGCTCGGCCTCGCCCGACGAGCAGCTGCACGCCGCCGGCATCGACGCCGCGTCCATCGCCTCGGCCGCCAAATTGCTCGTAGAGGAGGCGGTCGTACGGTGACCGAAGGCGACGACGCCACGAAGGTGCGCGCGGGCCGCCGCACCGTCGAGGTCAGACGCGTCGGCAAGGTGCTCTTCCCCGGCGGCGGGGGAGCGAAGGAGTACACCAAGGGCGACCTGCTCGACTACCACCGGGCGATCGCGCCCCACATGCTGCCGCACCTGCGCGGCCGCCCGCTGATGCTGGAGCGGCATCCCGACGGCGTCGACGGCCCCACGTTCATGCAGAAGAACACGCCGGAGCACTACCCGGACTGGATCACCCGCGTCGAGGTGCCCAAGGAGGACGGCACCGTCACGCACACCGTCTGCGACGACACCGCCACGCTCGTGTTCCTCGCCGACCAGGCGTGTCTGACCCTGCACCGCTGGTTGTCCCGCACCGGCACGGCGGGCGGCCTCGACCACCCCGACCGGCTGGTCTTCGACCTCGACCCGCCTGGGGACGACTTCGAACAGGTCAGGGAGGCCGCCAGACGGCTGCACGAGCTCCTGGACGAACTCGAACTCCCGTCGGCGCCCATGACGACCGGCTCACGCGGCCTGCACGTCGTCGTCCCCCTCGACGGCCGGGACGACTTCGACACCGTCCGCGACTTCGCGCACGAGGTCGCCGCGACGCTGGCGGCGGCCCACCCGGACCGGCTGACCACCGCCGCCCGCAAGAAGGACCGCGGTGACCGCCTCTACCTGGACGTCCAGCGCAACGCCTACGCCCAGACCGCCGTCGCCCCCTACTCCGTCCGCGCCCGGCCCGGCGCCCCCGTCGCCACCCCGGTGACCTGGGACGCCGTCGATGACCCGGAGCTGCACGCACGCCGGTGGAGCATCGCCGACGCCGTCGAGCAGGCCGGGACGGATCCCTGGGCGGCACTCGGCCGCGCCCGGGCCCTCGGGCCGGCCCGCCGCCGCCTCGCGACCCTGCGTGACTGACCGGGCGTCGGTCGTCACCGGACGCAAGTCGGCGGTTTACGGGGCGCTTTCCGGGCCACACGGCGTAGGAGGCGCCCATGAATGATTCACAGAACACATCCAAGTCATCCAGACGACAGACGGACGGGACTGGCAAGGGGCCGACCCCTATGGAGGTACTGCGCGAGGCGCGGGCCCAGCTCGCCGAGCTCACCGGCATGGAAGCGGAGACCGTGACGTCCTTCGATCGCACGGAGGACGGCTGGACCCTCGAAGTCGAGGTCCTGGAACTGTCCCGCGTCCCCGACACGATGAGCCTGATGGCGAGCTACCAGGTGGAACTGGACTCCGAGGGGCAGCTCACCGGATACCGGCGTCTGGGCCGGTACGAGCGCGGGCGTTCCGACGCCCGGCGCGGCGGCCGCTAGGCCCGCGCCCCCACACCCAGCCCACCGTCCCCGAGACAAGGAGGAACGGTCCGTATGACCGTTGTCCCGGCACAGCAGACCGGCGGCGGAGGCGGCAGCAGCGGCCTCTACGACGTACTTGAGCTCGTACTGGACAGGGGACTCGTCATCGACGCGTTCATCCGGGTATCCCTGGTCGGCATCGAGATCCTGAAGATCGACGTCCGTGTCGTCGTGGCCAGCGTCGACACCTACCTGCGCTTCGCCGAGGCGTGCAACCGGCTCGACCTGGAGTCGGGCCCGAACAAGAGCCCCGGCCTGCCGGAGATCGTCGGCGAGGTCACCGAGTCCGGCGCGCGCGGCAAGTCCAAGGGCGCGCTCTCCGGAGCCGCCGAGACCATCTCCGACGCCTTCAAGCAGGCGCGGGAGGAAGGCGAGGAGCGCCCCCGGCGCACCCGTAAGTCGACGTCCTCGTCGCGCCGGAAGGAGGAGCAGGAGTGAGCACGTACGTGTACGGCATCACCGCGAGCTCGCACCCCGCCCTCCCGGAGGACATGGGCGGAGTCGGCGATCCGGCGCGGCCCGTGCGGGTCCTGACACAGGGCTCCATCGCCGCCCTGGTCAGCGACGCCCCCGAGGGGCTGCGGCCCAAGCGCCGGGAGCTGCTCGCGCACTCCAACGTGCTCGCCGAGGCGGGCGCGGCGGGGTGTGTGCTGCCCATGCGGTTCGGCAGCGTCTCGCCCGACGACGACACGGTCCTCTCCGTGCTCGCCGACCGCGCCGACCACTACGCAGAGCGGCTGGCGGCTCTGGAGGGCAAGGACGAGTACAACGTCAAGGCCAACCACGTGGAGGACGCGGTCCTGCACCGCGTCCTGTCGGAGAACCCCGAGCTGCGGGCCATGACGGAGGCCAACCGGCAGGCGGGCGGCGGCAGTTACGACGACCGGCTGCGGCTCGGCGAGATGGTCGCGGCGGCCGTCAAGGCCCAGGAGGCCCAGGACGCCACCGACGTGCGGCACACGCTGGAGCCGGCCGCCGCCGACATCAGCGTGGGCCCCGACTCCTCCGGCTGGCTCGCCAACGTGTCCTTCCTGGTCGCCCGCGACGAGGCGGACGCGTTCCTGGCCGCCGTGGAGCAGCTGCGCAAGGGGCACCCGCACCTCGAGGTGCGGCTCAACGGCCCGCTGCCGCCGTACAGCTTCGTCGAGCCGGGTCCGGGCGACTCCGGCCTCGCGGAGACCGCCGGCAGCGGCGCGACCGGCGAGGTCGCCAGGGAGTGAGTCATGGGACTGCTCGGAGAGATCCTGCTGCTGCCGCTCGCCCCGGCGCGCGGCAGCGGCTGGGTCATCAAGAAGGTACTGGAGGAGGCCGAGCGCCTCTACTACGACCCCAGTGCCGTGCGCGCCGAACTGGCACGGCTGGAGGAGCAGTTGACTGCGGGAGAGATCGACGAGGAGGAGTTCGACCGCCGCGAGGACGAACTGCTCGACCGGCTCGACACGGGACTGCGCGCAGGCTACGGGAACGGTGACAGGACGGCATGATGAACCGAGTTGGACTGGGCCTCGCGATAGGGGCCGGATACCTCCTAGGACGGACGAAGAAGGCCAAGATGGCCTTGGCGGTGGGCAGTGTCGTCGCCGGCAAGAAACTCAACCTCACCCCGAAGGCACTGGCCGAGCTGGTCACCACGCAACTGGCGGGCAACCCGCAGTTCAAGGAGATCGGCGACCAGCTGCGGCAGGATCTGCGCGGCGTCGGCAAGGCCGCCTCCGGGGCCCTCGTCGAGCGGCAGATCGAGGCGATCGCCGACCGGCTGCACGGCCGCACCGCCGAGGTGCGCGAGCAGCTCGCGGGCGGCGGCTCGAGCAGCCGTGACGAGGACGGCCACGACGAGGAGGACGAGGAGCCCGAGGGCGACGAGCCGCGTGCCGACGAGGACGCCGACGACGCCGAGGACTCCGAACACGCTGAGGACTCCGAGGACTCCGACGACGAGGACTCCGAGCACGCCGAGGACTCCGAGGACTCCGACGACGAGGACTCCGGCGACGGGGAGCGCGAGCGGCGGGGCCCGGCCAAGAAGGCCGCGAAGAAGGCTCCGGCGAAGAAGGCGGCGAAGAAGGCTCCCGCCAAGAAGACGGCGGCCAAGAAGACCGCCCCCGCCAAGAAGGCGGCGGCGAAGAAGACCGGCTCCGCGCGGTCCGCCTCCCGCAGGACGACGGGCGGCTCGCGACGGTCCCAGGGTGGTGACGGAGCATGACCGAGACACTCGGCTCCGCGGGCTCCGCGGCCGGCGGGGCGGCGAAGAAGCAGCCGTTGTCCGACCTCGCGCACAGCGAGGCCGCCGACCGGCTCAAGAGCGAGGTGCAGGACTACCTCGCCGCCCAGGCCCAGCGCCTGCTCGCCGGCACCGGCCGCAAGCTCGGCGAGGCCACCGGCAAGCTCAACGACATCGCCGAGGGCAACAGCCCAGGCTTCGCCAAGCTGGCCCTGGACGGCGGCAAGAAGCTCGCCGAGGGCAAGGGCCCCGTCCGCAGCGCGCTGGAACTCGGCGCGGGCCGCGCCAAGGACAGCGTGGTCGGCGCGTTCAAGAAGCTCGGCGGCAAGGGCGGCAAGGGCAAGAAGGCCGGCAACAAGCCCACCGTGATCATCGAGTACGTCGACGTCGGTGTGCCCCTGCGGACCGCGTACGACCAGTGGACGCAGTACCAGGACTTCAGCACCTTCGCCAAGGGCGTCAAGAGCGCGAACCGCGCCGACGACACCAGCTCCGACTGGCAGGCGAAGATCTGGTGGTCCAGCCGCAGCTGGAAGGCGCAGACCACCGAGCAGGTGCCGGACCAGAAGATCTCCTGGAGCTCGGAGGGCGCGAAGGGCACCACCAAGGGTGTCGTCTCCTTCCACGAGCTCGGCGAGAACCTCACCCGCGTCCTGCTGGTGATCGAGTACTACCCCTCTGGGTTCTTCGAGAAGACCGGCAACATCTGGCGCGCCCAGGGCCGCCGGGTCCGGCTCGACCTGAAGAACTACGTCCGGTTCATCACGCTCAAGGGCGAGGCGGAGGACGGCTGGCGCGGTGAGATCCGCGACGGCGAGGTCGTCCGCAGCCACGAGGACGCGGTCGAGGAGGAGGAGCAGGAGCGCGAGGACGACGAGGCCCGCGACGAGTCCGAGGACGAGGGCGGCGAGGGCGACGAGCCCGAGGCGTACGACGAGGACTCCGAGGACGGCGAGTCGTCCGACGAGGAGGAGCCGGAGGCCGAGTACGAGGACGAGGAAGAGCCCGAGGACGAGGAGTCCTACGAGGACGAGGACGAACCGGAGGACGCCTACGAGGACGAGGAGGAGCCGGAGGCCGAGCCCGAGGACGAGGAAGAGCCCGAGGACGAGGAAGAGCCCGAGGACGAGGAAGAGCCCGAGGGCGAGCCCGCGGGCAGCAGGAGCCGACGATGACCACGCCGAGCAGGCTCCCCGACCCGTACGGCCAGGGCGGCGGAGCCAACCTCGCGGACATCCTCGAGAGGGTGCTCGACAAGGGCATCGTGATCGCGGGCGACATCCGGATCAACCTGCTCGACATCGAACTGCTCACGATCAAGCTGCGGCTGATCGTCGCCTCCGTCGACAAGGCGAAGGAGATGGGCATCGACTGGTGGGAGGACGACCCCGCGCTGTCCTCCCGTGCCCGGCAGAACGAACTGGCCCGTGAGAACGCCGAGTTGCGTGAGCGACTGGCCCAGCTGGAGCCGGCCAGGGCCCAGCGGGAGGAGGCCCCATGAGCGGTCTGCGCTACGTGTACGCCGTCTGCCACCCCTACGAGTCCCCCCTCCAGCGCCAGCTGTCGGGGGTCTCCGGGGCTCCGCCGAAGCGGCTCACCCACCACGGGCTGGTCGCCGTCGTCAGCACGGTGCCCGAGCACGAGTTCACCGAGGAGGCGCTGCGCGCCAACCTGGAGGACCTCGACTGGCTCACGGCGACCGCCCGCGCGCACCAGCAGGTCATCGACGCCCTCACGGCCGTCACCAGCCCGCTGCCGCTGCGCCTGGCGACCGTCTTCCGGGACGACAGCGGCGTCCGCAGCATGATCGAGGCCCGCGAGGAGGAGCTGCGGCGGGTCCTCGACCGGCTGGCGGGCCGGGTGGAGTGGGGCGTGAAGGTGTACGTCGAGAAGCCGCCCGAGTCGTCCGACGACTCCAGGGCCGGCCGGCCGCCGGCCAAGGCCGCGTCGGGGCGCGACTACCTGCGCCGCCGCCGCGACCAGACCCGCGCGCACGACGACGTGTGGCAGCGCGCCTCGGAGTTCTCCGACCGGCTGCACGCGACGCTCTCGGCCTTCGCCGAGGACTCCCGGATGCACGCACCGCAGAACGCCGCGCTGTCCGGTGCCACCGGCCGGAACGTGCTCAACGCCGCCTATCTGGTGCCGCGCGCCGACTCGGAGGAGTTCGTGGAACTGGTGGACCGGGAGAAGGACGACGTGCCCGGCATCCGGGTCGAGCTCACCGGCCCGTGGGCGGCCTACTCCTTCGCCGGCGAGTTCTCGGAGGATCCGGGGGTGGAGTCGTGACCGTCGTCGAACGGCGGGAGATCGCCCTCGTGGACCTGCTCGACCGGCTGCTCGCCGGCGGTGTGGTCGTCAAGGGCGACATCACGCTGCGCATCGCCGACGTCGACCTCGTCCGCATCGACCTGAACGCGCTGATCAGCTCCGTCAACGAACAGGTCCCGTCGCCCTGGGGGGACTCGCCGTGACCGAACGACGCAACCGGCTCGACCTCGAACCCGACACCGTCGAACGCGACCTGGTCAAACTCGTCCTGACCGTCGTGGAGCTGCTGCGCCAGCTCATGGAGCGGCAGGCGGTGCGCCGCTTCGACGAGGGCGGCCTCAGCGAGGAGCAGGAGGAGCGCATCGGCCTGACGCTGATGCTGCTGGAGGACCGCATGGCCGAGCTGCGGGACCGCTACGGGCTGCGGCCCGAGGACCTGAACCTGGACCTCGGGCCGCTGGGCCCCCTCCTGCCGCGGGAGTGAGCGCGGCCCGGCGGTGACCGGGCCCAGCAGCTCGGGTGGCCTCCAGGCGTCCGTCAGGCGTTCTTGCGGCACAGGATCTCTCCGTGCAGGACGCTGAACCAGCCGTCCTCCCGACGCCCCCACTCCCGCCAGGCCTCCGCCACCTCCCGCAGCCCGTCCGCCGTCGCGTGCCCGCCCCCGACGGCCCGGTCCGCGTAGGCGGAGGCCACCGTGCGGTCCGCCCACAGCCCGCTCCACCAGGCCCGCTCCTCGGGCGTGGCGAACGTCCAGGTGCCCGAGGTGCAGGTGACGTCCGTGAGCCCGGCCGCCCGCGCCCAGGCCTTCAGCCGGCGCCCGGCGTCGGGCTCGCCGCCGTTGGCGCGCGCGACCCTGCGGTACAGGTCCAGCCAGGCGTCCATGCCGGCGGACGCCGGATACCAGGTCATCGCCGCGTAGTCGGAGTCCCGTACCGCGATGAGGCCGTTCGGCCGGGTGACCCGCCGCATCTCGCGCAGGGCCGCCACCGGGTCGCCGACGTGCTGGAGGACCTGGTGCGCGTGGACCACGCAGAACGTGTCGTCCGGGAAGTCGAGGGCGTGCACGTCCCCGGCCGTGAACTCGATGTTCCCCAGGCCCCGTCCGGCGGCCGTGGCGCGCGCCTGCTCCAGGACGCCCGGCTCCCGGTCGACCCCGGTGACGTGCCCGTCCGGGACCAGGGCCGCCAGGTCGGCGGTGATCGTGCCCGGGCCGCAGCCGATGTCCAGGATCCGCATGTGCGGCTTCAGGTGCCCGAGCAGGTAGGCCGCCGAATTGGCGGCGGTGCGCCAGGTGTGCGAGCGCAGGACGGACTCGTGATGTCCATGGGTGTAGACGGCGGTCTCCCGCGTCCGCGACGGGCTCTCGGGCATGGCTGGTCCCCTCGTCTCGACGTACCGGGGCGGCGCGCCGCCGCTCCGGTCGGTACGCGTCACCGTACGCCGTCGTCCCGCATGGTGATATCCATGTATCACCATGCGGGACGAGGAGAGGTGCTCAGGAACCCGGCAGCGGGCGGTACACCGTCAGCGCCTCCGGCAGTTTCTCCAGCGTCACCTCACCGCCCACCTCGGTGACTTCGCCGTCGTACGCCAGCAGCGTCCCCGGCTCCACGTCCGACAGCCGCAGCCGGCCGACCTGGACGGCCGCGTGGACGGGGGAGCGGCTCAGTGGACCGGCGACGGCGGCCGCGAGCAGCCGCAGCGCCGGCCGGCGCCCGCCGTGCACGACCCGGACGTCGAGGACACCGTCCGCCAGGTCCAGCCGGCGTGCGGGCGCGAGCCCCACCCGGTGGTAGGTGCCGTTCCCGGCGAACAGCAGCCACAGCGGGTGGGCGCGGCCCGCGGCCGCCGCCCGCAGCGGGTGCCGGTCCCGGCGCAGCACACGGGCCGCCGCGATCACCCCGGCGGGCCAGTCGCCGACCTTGGGCGCGAACCGGTCCCGCTCCCGTACCAGTTCCGGATACACGCCCAGGCTGCACGTGTTGAGGAACAGCCCGTGCCGGTCCGGGGTCCGGAACCGGCCCACGTCCACGCGGACCGCCTCGCCGCGCAGCACGGCCCGGCTCAGATCGGCCTCGTCCTCCACGCCCAGGTCCAGCGCGAAGTGGTTCAGGGTGCCGCCGGGCAGCACCGCCAGCGGCAGCCCGTGCCGCAGCGCCACCTCGGCCGCCGTGTTCACCGTCCCGTCGCCGCCGCACACCCCGAGCACCCGGGCGTGCCCGGCGGCCCGCTCCAACTCGGCGCCCACGTCGCGCGGTTCGCACTCCACGACCTCGGCACGCGGCAGCAGGTCCAGCAGGGCACGCACCCGGTCCGGGGTGCCCGAGCCCTTGTTCACGACCATCACCAGGCCGTCTCCCTCCGGCAGCGCGGGCACGTCCGCGCGCGGCCGGGCCGGCGGGACGCGCGGCTCGCGGGTCGGCACCAGCCCCCGTACGGCGAACGCGGCACCCGCCCCGAACGCCGCGCCCACCAGCACGTCGCTCGGGAAGTGCACCCCCGTGTAGACCCGGGACAGCGCCACCGACCAGGCGACCGGCGCCACGGCCAGCCCCCACTTCGGCGACTCCAGGGCCACCCCGGTCGCGAACGCGGCCGCCGACGCCGCGTGGCCCGACGGGAACGACGTGGTGACCGGCTGCCGCTTCAGCTGCCGCACCCGCGGCACCGCGTCGAGACCCGGCCTGGGCCGGCGCACGGACCGCTTGCCGAGCGTGTTGATGGTCAGCGACGCCAGGCCCAGCGAGGCCAGACCGCGCGCCGCCGCCCGGCGGCCGCGGGGCGAGCGGGAGGCGGCGATGGCGGCCGCCGCGGCGAACCAGAGCACCCCGTGGTTGGCGCTCCGGCTCAGTCTCGGCAGGACCGGCTCGGCGAACGGCCAGTTCCGCTCGGCCGCGAACTCGAACAGCCGCGAGTCGAGCGCGAGCAACCGGTCGCGCAGGGCGTGCCGGCCGGGCAGGGGGACGGTGAGGTCGACGTCTGGGCTCATACAGCCCTGGGTACCCTGAACCGGCCCCAGGCTGTCCGGTCCACGCGGACCGACACACGAAGGAACCCGTCCATGCGCCTGCTGCTCGTCCGTCACGGCCAGACCACCGCCAACGTGGAGTTCCTGCTCGACACGGCACCGCCCGGAGCGCCTCTGACGGCGCTCGGCGAACAGCAGGCGGCCGCCCTGCCCGACGCGCTCGCCGACGAGGACATCGAGGCGGTACGCCTCCACCCTGATCCGCACCCAGGCCACCGCCGCGCCGCTCGCCGCCGCCCGGGGCCTGGACGTCCTGGTGCGCGACGGCATCCGCGAGGTCTTCGCCGGCGACCTGGAGCTGCTGGACGGCCACTCCGAGCGGGCCGAGCCGTACATGCGGACCGTGTTCGCGTGGGCCGCGGGGGAGACGTCCCTGCGGATGCCGGGCGGCGAGAGCGGCGACGAGGCGCTCGGACGCTACGACGCGGTGATCGCCGAGGCCGCGGACAGCGGGGCCCGGACGGTCGCGATGGTCAGCCACGGCGCCGCCATCCGCATGTGGATCGCGGCCCGCGCCGCCAACGTCGACGTCGACTTCGCCGCGTCCCACCCGCTGCGGAACACCGGCGTCGTGATCCTGGAGGGCACCCCCGGCGAGGGCTGGAAGGCGCTGTCCTGGGCGGGCGCGGTCGTGGCCCCGGCGGGCGAGGGCGGACCCACGGGCCGGCCCGTCGACGAGCGGCCGTGGCAGGAGCCGGGGCGATAAGCGTTTGCCCGCGCTCCCGGCCGCCCCGCAGAATGCGGCCTCATGGGACATCTGGAAGCCGCGCACCTCGAATACCACCTCCCCGACGGGAGGGCGCTGCTCGGCGATGTCTCGTTCCGGGTGGGTGAGGGCGCCGTCGTGGCGCTGGTCGGGCCGAACGGCGCCGGCAAGACCACCCTGCTCCGGCTGATCTCCGGCGAGCTGAAACCGCACGGGGGCACCGTCACGGTCAGCGGCGGGCTCGGCGTGATGCGCCAGTTCGTCGGCTCCGTCCGCGACGAGACGACCGTACGGGACCTGCTGGTCTCGGTGGCGCCGCCGCGCATCCGGGAGGCCGCGCGGGCCGTCGACGCGGCCGAGCACGCGATCATGACGGTCGACGACGAGGCCGCCCAGCTGCGGTACGCCCAGGCGCTCGCCGACTGGGCGGAGGCGCGCGGCTACGAGTCCGAGACCCTGTGGGACATGTGCACCACGGCCGCGCTCGGCGTGCCGTACGAGAAGGCGCAGTGGCGGCAGGTGCGGACCCTGTCCGGCGGCGAGCAGAAGCGGCTGGTGCTGGAGGCGCTGCTGCGCGGCACCGACGAGGTCCTGCTGCTGGACGAGCCGGACAACTACCTCGACGTGCCTGGTAAGCGCTGGCTGGAGGAGCGGCTGAAGGAGACCCGCAAGACGGTCCTGTTCGTCTCCCACGACCGCGAACTCCTGGCCCGCGCCGCCGAGAAGATCGTCTCGGTGGAGCCCTCACCGGCCGGCGCGGACGCGTGGGTGCACGGCGGCGGCTTCACGACCTACCACGAGGCCCGCCGCCAGCGCTTCGCCCGCTTCGAGGAGCTGCGCAAACGGTGGGACGAGAAGCACGCCCAGCTGAAGAAGCTCGTGCTGACCCTTCGTCAGGCCGCCGAGAACAGCCCCGACATGGCGTCCCGCTACCGGGCCGCCCAGACCCGGCTGCGCAAGTTCGAGGAGGCCGGTCCGCCGCCCGAGCCGCCCCGCGAACAGGACATCCGGATGCGGCTCAAGGGCGGCCGTACCGGCGTGCGGGCCGTCACCTGCGAGGACCTCGAACTGACCGGCCTGATGAAGCCGTTCTCGCTGGAGGTGTTCTACGGCGAACGCGTCGCCGTCCTCGGCTCCAACGGCTCCGGGAAATCCCACTTCCTGCGCCTGCTGGCGGGGGAGGACGTCGCCCACACCGGTCACTGGAAGCTCGGCGCGCGCGTGGTGCCCGGGCACTTCGCCCAGACCCACGCCCACCCCGAGCTGCTGGGCCGCACCCTGCTCGACATCCTGTGGAAGGAGCACGCCCAGGACCGGGGCGCCGCCATGTCCCGGCTGCGCCGCTACGAGCTGACCCAGCAGGCCGAGCAGACCTTCGACCGGCTCTCGGGCGGACAGCAGGCCCGCTTCCAGATCCTTCTGCTGGAGCTGGAGGGGGTCACGGCCCTGCTGCTCGACGAGCCCACCGACAACCTCGACCTGGAGTCCGCCGAGGCGCTCCAGGAGGGGCTGGAGGCGTTCGAGGGCACCGTGCTGGCGGTCACCCACGACCGCTGGTTCGCCCGCTCCTTCGACCGCTACCTGGTCTTCGGCAGCGACGGCCGCGTCCGCGAGACCCCGGAACCGGTCTGGGACGAGCGCCGCGTGCAGCGGGCCCGCTAGCACCCGCCAGCGGGCCGCCTAGCACCCCCTCACCCGCATGGGCGAAGACCGCCCGGCGTCCGGCTCGGCCGGGTGGGCGGCCACGGCCCGGGCCGTCGGACGGCGCTCGTGCGGCGTGTCCTCCCTCCGTACGCGCCTCGTACGCGTCCTCCGCGGGCCGGGGCGTGCGGGGGCGTGCCGCCCCACACGGAGGCCCCTGGGCCGGGGTGTTCGTACAGTGGATGCAGAAAGGCGAGGTCCATGACTGTCTCCCGTGCGCCTCTCTGGGGCTGTGTGATCGGCGGGCGGGTACCCGGACGGCATGGTTGAACACGACGAGCGGGGCACCACGATGACCGGAGTCGACCCCGGCCGGCTGGACGATCAGCAGCTCATGAAGGAGCTGGAGACCATCCACCGGACGCGCCACGACACGCTGCTGTACGGCTCGAACGACGCGCTGCGGGCCCACAACGAACGCATGGCCCAGCTGGAGGGCGAGTACCTGCGCCGCAATCCCGGCCGCCTCGTGGCGGCCGGCCGGACCCGTGAGGGCGCCCGGGACCGCGACGCGGGCGGCACCCCGCCCACGGCGTCCGGCGCCACCGGGAGCGGCTGAGCGCACGGACGCGCCGGACGCGGAACCCGTGGTCCCGCGCCCGGTGCGTCGGCCGCCGTGTGCGCCCGCCCGTCAGGCGGCCTGCTTGGATTCGGCGGCGAACACCTCGAGGTACGTCTGGCAGAACGCCTTCAGGTCGTCCGGCTTCCGGCTCGTGACCAGCTTGCTCGGCGCGTGGTCGCAGACCTGCACCTGCTCGTCGACCCAGGTCCCGCCCGCGTTGCGGATGTCCGTCCGCAGACTCGGCCACGACGTCAGGACGCGGCCGCGTACGACGTCCGCCTCCACCAGCGTCCACGGGGCGTGACAGATCGCCGCGACCGGCAGGCCCCGCTCGAAGAAGTCCTTGACGAATGCGAC
Source organism: Streptomyces sp. NRRL WC-3605 (assembly GCF_001509795.1). Classification (GTDB taxonomy): domain Bacteria; phylum Actinomycetota; class Actinomycetes; order Streptomycetales; family Streptomycetaceae; genus Streptomyces; species Streptomyces viridochromogenes. The sequence goes on from NZ_LLZN01000050.1 coordinate 202,143, forward strand.
GGCCTTCTCGTCCATCCGCAGGAAGTCCGGGTTGGCGACCCCGCCGGGCAGGACCAGCCCGCCGAAGTCCCCGGCCGACGTCTCCCCGACGACCTCCTGCACGGGGAACGTGTCCGCCTTGTCGAGGTGGTCGAACGCCTGGATCTCCCCGGACTGCGTCGACAGGAGCACCGGCTCGTGACCGGCGTCCTTCGCGGCCTGCCAGGGCTCGGTCAGCTCGACCTGCTCGACGCCCTCGGGGGCGGTCAGAAATGCGATGCGCATGATGTCTCCGCGTTCTCGTCGGTCTCGTATGTCGTTCACTCGTTCGGGCCGGCCCTGCTGATGTCGGCGAGCGCCGAGCGGGGGTCGCCGTCCTCGGCCAGGTCACCGATGCTCAGCACGCCGACCGGCAGGCCGTCCTCGACGACCGGCAGCCGCCGTACCGCGTGCTCGCGCATCAGCGCGACGGCCACGGACAGCCGCTCGTGCGGCCCCACGACCACGGGACGCGGCGTGCACACGGCCCCGGCGGCCACGGCCGACGGATCCATGCCCTCGGCGACGGCCCGGACCACGATGTCCCGGTCGGTGAGCACACCGGCCACGTCCTGACCGTCCGCGACCACCACGTCACCGATGTCCTGCGCCCGCATCAGCCGGGCCGCCTCGGCGAGCGAGGCGTCCGGGCGGACGGCGGCGACACCCGCGGTCATGACGTCCTTCACCAGCGCGGACATGCCCGCCCCTCCCTCGTACGTCTCTCGTACGGCCGCACGGCGGCACCGCGGCGGTGTCGCCACGACCCGCCGCGGCACCCGGCCGTACGGCCGGATCTCAGCGCCGCTCGCCGCGTCCGCCGTCCGTCAGCGCCTCGGCCAGTTGCTGCACGTTGGCGTACCGCTCGGAGCGCGGCAGGCGCCCCACGGGGTCGGCCAGAGTGTCGGGCGCGTGGGAGCGCCGCAGCTCGCCCGCCAGCTCCCGCGGGCCCGCCGGGAAGGAGTGGCGGCGCAGGATCCGCGCCAGTTCCAGCCGGACCGTCTCCAGGGACGCCGCCGACGACCCCGGGGCCACCGGGCCGCCCGCGACCAGCGGATCGTCGTCGGCGGACGGCTCCGGGTCGTGCCACTCCTCCGCCCGGGTGGGGTGCCCGGACCGCAGCAACCCTTGTAGTTCGTGCTTCATCTCGTCGTCACGGTGAACGCTCAGCCGGTCGCTGCCTCGCTGCATGACTCCCTCCAGATCCTTCGGGGCTCCGCACCGCGTACCCGTCCACCGGAGGCCGACACGGGGGTTTGCGGACCGGAACCGGGGAGACCCGGACGTCTCACCCCCCGAGTCACCCCCCGCGCGACGTTCTGGGGAAGGACCCTGTCATGGCACTGCTCGCCGTGCTGCTGCCGATCCTGATGCTCTGCGTGACGCTGGCGCTGGGACGCTACGAGGACCTGCTCCTGCCGGAGGACCCCGAACCCCTCCCGTCGGAGGGCCGGGGCCTGGTCACGGAGCGGGCGGCCACCTCTGGGGACTGACCCCGGACCGGTCCGTCAGTCCCCCTTGTCCTCGCGTTCCCGCCCCGGCAGGAACTCCTGGAACTTCGCCTTGAGGCCCTGCCTGACCATCGCGCCGCGGTCCGCGTCGCCCTTGAGGATCGCGGACACCGTCGCCTCCATCTGCTCCCACGTGGCGTGCGGCGGGATGGGCGGGACGGCGGGGTCCGTCACGAACTCCACGACCGCGGGGCCGTCGGCGGCCAGCGCGGCGCGCCAGGCCGGCTCGACGTCCTCCGGCCTCTCCACGCGGATGCCCGTCAGGCCGAGGGAGCGCGCGAAGTCGGCGTACCGCACGTCCGGCAGTTCCTGCGACGGCAGGAAGGACGGGGCGCCGCCCATGGCGCGCATCTCCCAGGTCACCTGGTTGAGGTCCCGGTTGTTGTAGACGGCCACGACCAGCCGCGGGTCCTCCCACAGCTCCCGGTACTTCGCGGCCGTGATCAGCTCCGCCAGACCGTTCATCTGCATCGCCCCGTCCCCGACGAGCGCGATCGCCGGGCGGTCCGGGTGGGCGAACTTGGCGCCGATCGCGTACGGCACCCCGCAGCCCATCGTCGCCAGCGTTCCCGACAGCGAACCGCGCATCCCCGGGCGGAACGTCAGGTGCCGGGCGTACCAGTTGGACGTCGAGCCCGAGTCCGAGGTGACGATCGCGTCGGCGGGCAGCAGCGGGTCCAGCGCGCGGGTGACGTACTCCGGGTTGACCGGGTCGGCCGACAGCGCGGCCCGCCGCTCCATCACCTCGTGCCAGCGCGCCACGTTGTCGCACACCGTCTCGAACCACTCACGGCCGCGCTCCTCCGACCGGATCAGCGGGATCAGCCGCTCCAGCGTGGCCTTCGCGTCGCCGATCAGGTTCACCTCGTACGGGTAGCGCATCCCGACCATGTGCGGGTCGATGTCGATCTGCACGCCGCGCGCCTTGCCGAAGTCCGGCAGGAACTGCGAGTACGGGAAGGACGAACCGATCGTCAGCAGTGTGTCGCAGTCCCGCATGAGCTCGTACGACGGACGGGTGCCCAGCAGGCCGATCGAGCCGGTGACGTACGGCAGTTCGTCGCTCAGGACGTCCTTGCCGAGCAGCGCCTTCGCGACGCCCGCGCCCAGCAGTTCCGCCATCCGCTCCACCTCGGCCCGCGCGCCCGCGGCCCCCTGGCCGACCAGGATGGCCACCTTGTCACCGGAGTTGAGGATCTCGGCCGCCCGCCGGACGGAGTCCTCGGAGGGGACCGTCGTCCACGCGCCGGACTCCAGGCTGGACGGCACCATCTTGAACTCGTGCGTCGGAGCGGAGTACTCGAGCTCCTGGACGTCGCCGGGGATGATGACGGCGGTGGGGGAGCGGCGCGCGTACGCCGTGCGGATCGCCCGGTCCAGGACGTTCGGCAGCTGCTCCGGGACCGTCACCGTCTCCACGAAGTCCGAGGCGACGTCCTTGAACAGGGTGTGCAGGTCGACCTCCTGCTGGTACGACCCGCCCATCGCGGTGCGATGCGTCTGCCCGACGATGGCCACCACCGGCACATGGTCCAGCTTGGCGTCGTACAGGCCGTTCAGCAGATGGATCGCGCCCGGCCCCGAGGTGGCCGCGCAGACACCGACCCGGCCGCTGAACTTGGCGTAGCCGACCGCCTGGAACGCGGACATCTCCTCGTGCCGGGACTGGACGAACCGAGGCCGGTTCCCGGCCCGGCCCCAGGCGGCGAGCAGACCGTTGATGCCGTCGCCGGGATAGCCGAAGACATGCTCCACCCCCCAGGCCCGCAGACGCTCCAGGACGTGGTCGGCGACCGTGGTGCTCATGCGGGACCTCCAGGGGACTCCGGGTACTCCGGGGACGACACGGCACCAGTCCGTGTGACCGCGTACCGGGGCGGAAAACCTGCGCCGCGTGTTTGGGCACCCCGCTCGGGGGCAGGCGGACAAACAGTGCTTCGGACAGGAGGCACGTCCGCGGGACCGTTGCGTCCCGGACGGGTGTGCCCGGTACCGGAGCGCTCGGCGTGTCCCGCGGTGACCGTCCCACCCGAGCACGTGACCGAGGGAGTTGCCAGGCGCCATGCCCACTCCGGTGAAATCCAGGAAGCACCCGCACGACGACGCACCCGACACCGCCGCCGACTTCCGCACGCTGGCCGCGCTGCCCGACGGCCCGGAGCGCGACGCGCTGCGCGGGCGGATCGTCGAGGCGTGGCTGCCCATGGCCGACCGGCTCGCCGGCCGCTTCCGCAGCCGCGGCGAGAGCCTGGACGACCTGCGCCAGGTCGCCGCGCTCGGCCTGGTCAAGGCCGTCGACCGGTACGACCCCGAGCTCGGCAACGCCTTCGAGAGCTACGCCGTGCCCACCATCACCGGCGAGATCAAGCGGCACTTCCGCGACCACATGTGGACCCTGCACGTGCCGCGCCGCGTGCAGGACCTGCGCAACCGCGTCCGGTTCGCCGTACAGGACCTGCAGAGCGTCTCCGGCCGCCGCCCGAGCGTCGCCGAGATCGCCGCGCACGCCGACCTGAGCGAGGCCGACGTCCGTGCCGGCCTGGAGGCGCTGGAGAGCTTCACGGCGCTGTCCCTGGACGCCGAACTGCCGGGCAGCGAGGACGGCTACTCCCTCAGCGACGCGCTGGGCTCCGTCGACCCGGCCCTGGACACGGTCGTGGACCGCGAGGCCGTCGCCCCGCGCCTGGCGGCCCTGCCCGAGCGGGAACGGGCGATCCTCTACATGCGCTTCTTCGGCGACATGACCCAGAGCCACATCGCCGAACAACTCGGCATCTCCCAGATGCACGTCTCCCGCCTGATCAGCCGCTGCTGCTCCCGCGTCCGCGACCAGGTCCTGAACGACGCCGACTGACCGAGCACCCGGGGAACCTCACGTCCCCGTCCCGCGGCACCCGCGCCCGCTCCCGCCCGCGCCGCACCCGGTCCGGCACCCGCAGGCCCCGTCCACACGTCTCGGTCCTGGCCCGGCCGGCGCTCCACATCGCTGCTGCTCCTACGCACCCTCGCCCCGGCCTCGTGCCGGGCCCACACCGTCGAGCGGGCGCCTTCGCGGCCGGGGCTCTCCGACCGGTCCGGCACACCTCTCGCCTACGTCGAGACGCGGCCGACGCTCCGAGACGGTCCCGGATCTGGCAGGCGTCCTTGCCGCGGACCCGCTCTCTACCCCCTCCTCACTCCACGTCCCGCATCGTCACCCGCTCGGCCGCCCCCCGTCCCGCGAATGGGGTCCGGCCGCGCGCGTGTTCGTGGGGGGCGGGCTGTCATGGCTGAGGGCACGTGTGCCCGTAGACCGCAGTCGTCGGCCGAAGGAGTCCACCCCATGCGCCGCACCGTCCGCGCCCTGTCCGTCGCCGCTCTGGCCGGTGCCGCTCTGGGCGCCGGCGTCCAGGCCGCCGTCGCGGATCCGACGGCGGAGGTCGGGCCCGCCTCCGTCACACCCGGCGAGTCCGTCACCGTGTCGGTCACCTGCGACCCGGTCGACGGCGCCGCGCCCGCCACGCTCGACGCCGTGTCCCAGGCGTTCGAGGACGGCACCGTGCAGCTCCAGCGGGTCAGCGGGGGCGAGGGGGCGGACGCCGGGCCCGTCTACCGGGGGGCCGCGCAGATCTCCCCGGCCGAGAACTTCACGGGTGATCCGGACGCGGCCGGTCCCGAGTCCGCCTGGACCGTCGACGGAACGTGTCCCGCGGCGGCCGGGGCCGAGGGGGCGGACTGGAGCGCGCCCCTCACCGTGGCCGGTGTGGCCGAGGCCGACACCCTGGCGGCGGGGAGCGAGGGCGAGGACGACGCCGCCGCCTCCACGCTCACCGCGCCCCGCGAGACCGGCACCGGCGGGAAGACGGGGAAGGGGGGCAAGGGCGGCGACGGGTGTACCGAGCCGTCCTGGAGCGGCTCCGGGCAGTGGGGGGACGGCGAGGACTCGGCGAGCGAGTGGAAGGGCGGCAGGACCCGGCCGCCGGAGCCCTCGCCCTGTGAGACGTCCGCCGTCCCCGTCGACCCGGCCGTCCCGGGCGGTGTGAAGGCCGGGCAGGGCGGCGTCTTCACCGACTCCGTGCCCGCCCTGGTCTGCGGCGGCGTCCTGATCGCCGGTGCGGCCGGGGGCGCGGTGTACCGGCTGCGCCGCCGGACACCGGCCGGGCGGCGGCCGTGACCCCGCGGCCACCGGGACCCGTGCGCCGGAGGCGACCGCGCCGGTGTGACGGGCGCGACGTCCGCCGGCGGTCATGGGACGGATGACGATGGGTACGCAGAGCGCGACGGGTACACGACACACCGTGCGGCTCATACGGCGGCTGGCACAGCACGGAGGTACGGATGCGCCGGACGGACGTCGAGGGCCACGGCCCCGTGCGCTTCGGGCCGCCCCTGCCCGACGACGGGTTGCCCGTCCTGCCCGAGCTGGCCGGTGTGCTCGCCGCCGCCGCCGGCCGGACCGCGAGCGAGCCCGTCGGCGGCGGTGCCGCGCTCCTGGAGGCCGCGTGCGGCTACTGGGACCGGCGGGGCCTGCCGACCACGCCCGAGCAGGCCGTCGCCGCCCCCGGCGCCCCCGCGCTGCTGCTGGCCCTGACCGCCGCGCTCGGCGGTGACGTCCTGGTGCCCCGGCCCTGCGCGGCCTGGTGGGCACCGTACGCACGCCTGCTGGGCCGCCCCGTCTTCCACGTGCCGACCCCGGCCGAGTCCGGCGGCGTCCCCGACCCGTACGCCCTCCTGGAGACCGTCCGCCGGGTCCGCGCGGAGGGCGGGGACCCCCGGCTGCTGGTGCTGTCGCCCGCCGACGACCCGGCCGCCACCGTGGCCCCGCCCGAGGTGCTGCACGGGAGCCTGGAGGCCGCCGCCGGCGAGGGGCTGCATCTGATCAGCGACGAGACCTGGCGCGACACCGTGCACGCCCCCCACGAGACCGTGCTGCTCAGCCCCGCCGAGATGCTCCCCGAGCAGGTCACCGTCGTCACCGACCTGGCCGGCGCCCACCTCCCCACGGCCTGGCCCGCGGCCGTCGCCCGGTTCCCCGCGGGCGCCGCCGGTGACGGCCTGCACGCGCGCGTGCTCGACGTGCTCACCGCGCTCGGCGCGCGCGTGGCGGGCCCGGTCGCGCTCGCCGCCGGATACGCCCTGACCGAGCCCGAGCCGGTCACCACCCGCATCACCGCGACCGTACGGCTGCACGCGCGGCTCGCCGCAGCCGCCCACACGGCCGCCCTGGACGCCGGTGCCGTCGCCCGCCCCCCGCAGGCCGGACGGCATCTGTACGTCGACCTCGGACCGCTGCGCGCCGGGCTGTCCGGCCACGACGTGGGAGACGCGCAGGACCTGGAGGACTTCCTCGCCGCCCGGCTCGGCATGCCCGCGCCCGGCGGCCACCGCTTCGGCGACGACCTCGGCGAACTGCGCGTCCGGCTGTCCACCGGGGCGCTCCTGTCCGGCACCGACGAGGAGCGCGCGGAATGCCTCACGTCCCCCGCGCCGTTGGAACTGCCGCACGTGCGACGCGCGTTGACCCACCTGAAGTCGGTCTTCGACGAACTCCGTGACGACGCCGAGCGATGGGAGACCCCTCGATGACGCAGCAGTCCGACTCGGCCGCACCCACCCCGTCGCGCTCCCCACTCAAGGATTCCGCCCCCCCGGCCCCGCCCGCCTCCCCGGC
>NZ_LLZN01000051.1 GCF_001509795.1 Streptomyces sp. NRRL WC-3605
CGTTGTCGATGTCGAGGCATTTGCCGAGGGCGCGGAGGGTGTTGTCGGTGCCGACGGTCCAGCGCTGGGCGGCGGTGGTGTTGCAGGTCCAGATCTGCATCTTGGTGCCGTCGGCGGTGTTCGCGTTGTCGACGTCCAGGCACTTGCCGTTCACGCCCCGCACCTCACCCGAACGACTGCCCCCGCCGGTGGCCGTGCTGAAGGAGAAGTCGTCCACGTCGAACAGGGCGCCGCTGCCGCCCTTGAAGACCAGGAAGAGAGGGGCCGAAGCGGCCGGCTGGTTGCTCAGGGACGTCGTGACGTCCTGAAAGGTCTCCCAGCCGCCGGTGACGGGCACGGTGACCGTGCCGAGCAGCGTGCCGGTCGCGGAGCCGCTCCGCACCTCGATGGTGCCGCCCGCGCCCGCCGAGGAGACCCGTGCCGTGAAGGTCCGGGCGTTGGCGAGGTTGTACGGCGTGAAGGAGATCCAGTCGCCGTTGTGGATCTCACCGACCGTACGGCCGCCGTGCGCCGGTGTCTTCTGGATGATCTGCACGCCCGCCGAGCCGCCGTAGTGCTCGGCCTGCCGATGGCTGGGCTGGGTGACCCGCTGGTCGTGTGTCGTCAGCGCGGGCTGGCCCGCCGCGCCCTTGTCGGTGTACTCGGCGTCGACGACCCCGAAGATGTTGGCGTTCGGGTCGTGTTCCCCGTCCGCCAAGGTCTGCAGGGTGCCCGTGCAGCCGGTGGCGGACGTCTGCGGGTGCCCGTGACTGTCGTGCCCGATGATGAAGTTGACCTTCACCCGGGAGCAGTCGATCGTCCCGTCCTCCGGATCGGTGACCGTCACCTTGAACGGGATGGCGGCGCCGAAGTCGTAGATCTGCCCGTCGGCGGGCATGTCGATCCGCACGGTCGGGGCCGTGTTGCCGACGGTGATCTGCACCGAGGCCGTGGCGGACTTGCCGCTCGGATCGGTGACCTTCAGCGTGGCCGTGTACTGGCCCTCGGCGGTGTAGGTGTGGGACGGATTCGCCGCGGTGGAGGTGGCGCCGTCGCCGAACGTCCACGCGTAGCCGAGCGTGTCGCCGTCGGGGTCGCTGCTGCCGGCCGACGAGAACGACACGGACAGCGGGGCCTTCCCGGAGGTGACGCTCGCCTTGGCCTGCGCCAACGGGGCGCGTCCGCCCGTCACGTGCTCGATGCGGTACAGCGCGGAGTTCTCGTCCCCGTTGAAGTACCCGGTGCCGTAGTCGAGGACGTACAGGGCGCCGTCCGGGCCGAACGCCATGTCCATCACCTGGGTCCCGGCCCAGGGGAACGCGTTGATGGACTGCACGGTGCCGTCGCCGCCGGCCTCGATGCGCTTGATCCAGCGGCGGCCGAACTCCCCGGCGAAGAAGTCGCCGTCGTACTCCTGCGGGAACTTCACGTCCGAGGAGGAGGCGGCGTCGTAGCGGTAGACGGGGCCGCCCATGGGGGACTCGGAGCCGTTGCCGAACTCCGGGACGGAAGCGCCGTCGTAGGGGATCCAGGCGGGCTGCGCGGGCGGCAGCTCGGTGAGGCCGGTGTTGCGCGGCGAGGTGTTCCTCGGCGCCGCGCAGTCGAACCGGGACCCGGACGTGCCGGTGGCGAAGTCGAAGTCCATGTAGGCGTCGTTCCTACCGGTGCAGTACGGCCAGCCGAAGTTGCCGGCCTTGGTGACCCGGTTGAACTCGACCTGTCCGGCGGGGCCGCGGGAGGGGTTGGCGGTGCCGGAGTCGGGGCCGTAGTCACCCACGTAGACGATGCCGGTGGCCCGGTCGACGCTCATGCGGAACGGGTTGCGGAAGCCCATCGCGTAGATCTCGGGCCGGGTCTTCGCGGTGCCGGGCGCGAAGAGGTTCCCGGACGGGATCGTGTACGAGCCGTCGGCGTTCACCTTGATCCGCAGGATCTTGCCCCGCAGATCGTTGGTGTTGCCGGCCGAACGCTGTGCGTCGTACGCCGGGTTGCGGGAGGCGCGTTCGTCGATCGGCGTGAAGCCGTCGGAGGCGAAGGGGTTGGAGTCGTCGCCGGTCGACAGATACAGGTTGCCCGCCGCGTCGAAGTCGATGTCGCCGCCGACGTGACAGCACAGGCCGCGCGAGGCGGGCACGTCCAGGATCTTCTTCTCGCTGGCGAGGTCGAGGGTGTTGTCGCTCTTCAGGACGAACCGCGACAGCCGGTTCACCCCGTCGAACGGGGTGAAGTCGGAGGCGCTTCCGTCCGAAGGGGCGTCCCCGCCCGGTGTGCTGAGCTTCGGGGCGTAGTAGAGGTAGACGAACCGGTTCGACGCGAAGCCCGGGTCGGCCGCGACGCCCTGCAGGCCCTCCTCGTCATGGTTGTAGACGTCGAGCCTGCCGGCCACGGCGGTGGAGCCGGCCGCGTCGGTGCGGCGCAGCGTGCCGTCCCGCGCGGTGTGCAGCACCGAGCGGTCCGGCAGTACCGTCATCGTCATGGGTTCGCCGGTCTCGGCGACCCCCTTGGCCAGGGTGACCTGCTGGAAGTCCTCGGCGGCCGCCGCGGGGGCGGCTTGTCTTTCGCCTGCGGCCGGTTCTCCGCCGGGGGCCGCCGCGGCGGCGGGGCCCAGCGGCAGGGCCAGGGCCAGGGCGCACACCACGGCCGGCAGCGCCGTACGGACACGTCTGAGCGAGGGCGATCTCGTGCGCATGGAGTACTCCATGGGAGACGGGGTGGCGGCGGTCGCCGGAGGGACGCCGGACGACCGCCGGTGGGGGGTTGCGGGCGCGCGCCGTCGCGCCATCGAGCACAGGCCCCACGCATTCCGTGGGGCCTCAAGAACGCTTCAATTCCCGGAAGTTAGCGGGCTTCGTCCGCGCTCGTAACCCCTTCCGCACAAGATCTCGCTACTTTTCTCATAACGGAGACAAAGTGGCGGTGCGGAGCCCCGCCCCCCTTGCGGAGGCTGGTCCCGCCTCTCCGGCGGAGAAGGCTCAGCGCACGCGCGCCACGCCCGCGTAGATGCCGCTGGGCTCCGCCTCGGCGGCGAGGGAGGACGGCGCCCACTCGGTCGCCGTCACCAGACCCGGCGCCACGAGGTCCAGCCCGTCGAAGAACCGCTCCACCTCCGGGCGGGGCCGGAACGCGAGCCGGATGCCGCCCTTCGCGTACTCGGCGACCACCTGGTCCGAGAGCTCCGGGAACAGGTCGGACGAGGCGTGGGACAGGATCAGGTGGCTGCCCGACGGGAGGGTCTCCACCAGCGCGTGGACGATCCCGTGGGCGTCCTGCTCGTCGCTGATGAAGTGCATCAGGGCGATCAGGGACAGCGCGACGGGCCGGTCGAAGTCCAGCACGCGCCGGGCGTGCTCGACGATCGACTCGGGGTCGCGCACGTCCGCCTGGATGTAGTCGGTGGCCCCCTCGGGCGAGCTGACCAGCAGCGCCTCGGCGTGCCGCAGGACGATCGGGTCGTTGTCGGCGTAGACCACCTTGGCGGACGGCACGACGTTCTGCACGACCTGGTGGAGGTTCGGCTCGGTGGGGATGCCGGTGCCTATGTCCAGGAACTGGTCGGTGCCCTGGGAAGCGAGCCACGCGGCGGCCCGGTGCATGAACTGCCGGTTCTGGCGGGCACCGTCGCGTGCCTCCGGAGGCAGCCGCTCACCCACCGCCTCGTCCACGGGGTAGTTGTCCTTGCCGCCGAGCAGCCAGTCGTACACGCGGGCAGGATGGGCCCTGCTGGTGTCGATCTGCACGGACGGCTGGGAATCGGTCGTCATGTCAGCTCCATCGCGCCGGTGGGGGAGAACGGACCGCGTTCGCGAATCGATCTTACGTCGCTCCACCATTTCCCGTGAGTACAGCCGGAGTTGAGGGAGGCCGGTCGTCTCGTCTCCGTCGGCGAGGAACAGGACGGCGACGGTATGGCGGGAGAGCGCACGGACGGAACCACCTTCCCCTAGCCTGCCGGTATGACCGTCCTCGGACCCGTGACCTGGCCACCCGCACCGATCAGGACCGAACGGCTCGTGCTGCGCGCCGCCGAGGCGCGGGACCGTGCGACCTTCATCGAGCTGCTGGCGGCGCCGGAGGTGCACACCTACCTCGGAGGCCCCCGGCAGCGCGACGAACTCGAGCGGGAGACGCCGGACGTGCCCGAGCGGTGGCCGGGCAGCTTCGTCGTCGAGCTCGACGGGCGGATGATCGGGCACGTCCTGGTCCGCAGGGTCACCGAGCACCGCACGGCGGCGGCCGTGGGGAAGGTCGACCTCGGCTATCTGTTCCTGCCGCGGGCGTGGGGGCGCGGATACGCCGCCGAAGCGTGCGCGGCGGCGCTCGACTGGATCGACGCCTCCCTGCCCGGTGAGCCGGTGGTGCTCGCCACGCAGACCGCGAACGCCCGCTCCATGCGCCTCGCGGCGAAGCTCGGCTTCACCGAGGTGGAGGTGTTCCGGGCCTGGGGTGCCGAGCAGTGGCTCGGCCGGCGGGCGGCCCCGGCCTCGCACCATGTCACCACCGCGACACCGGAGTGACCGCCCGGCGGGGCGTGCTCAGCGGGACGCCGACGCCGCCAGCATGGGCAGGGACACGATGTCCGCGAGGGCCTGCTGACCGGCGATGTTGGCGTGCACGCCGTCCCCGGTGTCGTACGGCGGGTTGATGCTGTTCGGCTTCACCGGGTCCCTCAGCACCTGGTCGAAGGGCAGCACCCCGTCACAGGTGGCGGCGCACGTGTTCCACGTCGAGACGAACGTGCTGACGGTGTGCCGGTCCCGATTGTTCTGGTCCGTGTAGCCGGGGCGCGGGGTGATGGGCGTGACGTACACCTTGACGCCCGCGGCCCGCAGCCGCCGGAAGACGTCCCGGTAGCTGTCCAGGATCGGTGCGGCCTCGCACCCGGCCGCGAGGTCGTTGGTGCCGTAGTAGTACAGGACGCCCGTGACACCGTGCAGGTCGAGGACATCGCGTTCGAGGCGGGACACCGCGTCCAGGCCGCGCAGCGAGGGGTCCATGCGGGGGCAGGTGGCGGCGCTGGTGGTGCCGCCGACACCGGCGTTGGCGACGGTGAACTGCCGGTCGGCGGGCAGTTCTTCGGTGATGCGCCGCGCGACTCCGTCCGTCCACCGCAGATCCTCCCCCGGACGCTGACAGCCGGGCCCGCAGTCGGTCGACCCGGTCCCGTCGACCACCGAACTGCCGTACGCGACGAGCGTGCCGCGCAGCCGCGGGTTGTGCACGTCGACGGCGCTGACCAGATAGGTGGAGCCGGTCGTCCGCGTGTACGCGGCGCCCGAGGCGTCGGCGGTGTGGTCGCCGGAGCCGGGCGGGGTCAGGTAGTTGGTGCGGAAGGCGCTGTTGTGGATCCCCGCGTCCACGGTGCCGGACACGGAGACGGAAACCGCGACGTCGTCCTGGGCGGCCGTGCCGATCCGGGCCGGATCGCTCCACACCTCACCCCCGGCCGGTACGACGACCGTGCGGCGCCCGGCGAAGGTGACGGCTACCGGGGCACCGTCCGTCGCCGCGCCGTCGCCGTCGCTGTGCGCGACGGTCGTCGCCGTCACCGTCAGCGGCGTCTTCCCGAAGGTGTTCTGCAGACGAACCCGCAGCGCGTCACCGCCCTGACTCAGATGGCTGATCATGCGCACCGACTGGTCGTCCAACTGCTCAGAAGCGAGCCCCTGTTGGGAGCTTGCCCAGGACGTGAACCAGCCTTTCGAGGCCGACGGGCGCTGCGCCCCGGCCGCAGTGGGGGCGGAGGCGGCGATCACGGACGTCGTCAGGGCGAAGGCGAGGGCCGCGGCGAGGCGGCCTGCCCGGAGACGGCGGAGGCGGCGGAGCCGGTCGGGGCGGTGGGGGATGCGGGGGAGAAGAGAGCTCATTGGTTCCTGTCCTTCCCGTGGGACGGGTGTCACGAGCGTGAAGAGCCTTTCCCCGCCCCGGTGCGGGCAACCCCGCCCGAGCGCCATGCGTTCGTCGCGGGCGAAGTCACATACGCAGTAGGCCCGTTGCTGCCACGGTGGGGCCATGGCGACGACCACGACACCCGACGGACGGCCCGTTCCACCCCCGCACGCCGATGAACGCTCCATGCTGGAGGCGTGGCTCGACTTTCACCGCGCCACCCTCGCCCTGAAGTGCGCGGGCCTCGACGACGAGCGGCTGCGGCAGGCGGCGGTGCCCCCCTCCTCGATGACGCTGCTCGGCATCGTGCAGCACATGGCCGAAGTGGAACGCAACTGGTTCCAGCGGATCTTCGCGTCCCTGGACGTCCCGCCCGTCTTCGGGGACGGCAACACCCTCGGCTTCACGCTCGACCCGGACCGCGGCCTCGAGGAGGTGACGGCTGCCTGGCGGAAGCAGATCGCCCGGGGCCGTGAGCTGACCGCCGAAGCCTCGCTCGACGACGCCGGGCGCCTGCCCGAGCGGGACGCCGCGATCGTCGGCGACGCGGGCGTCTCCCTGCGCTGGATCCTGGTGCACCTGATCGAGGAGTACGCCCGTCACAACGGCCACGCCGACCTGATCCGCGAACGGATCGACGGGGTCACCGGGACCTGACCCGCGATCGGATCGACGGAGTCACCGGCACACAGCGCTGCCCGACAGGGCGCGTGACCACCCGAGGCCGAAATCCCGCTCCCACCGCGCCCATTTGCCCGAGTTGCATGGTCAATTCAAGCCGTCGCATTGGCGGTCTCATGACAAATGCAAGGTCCGGTGTCACCCTTCTGCTCGAGTTCACCGTCCGTCCACGTGGTCACCACGTGGCGGGCGTTCCCACCCCCCACCTCCTTCCACCCGCATGCCGTGCAGCGCTAGGGACCGGCCCACCCCGCCGGTCCTCTCGTCCACGGCCCCCACACGGGCCGACCGTCGTCCTGAAGGAGTCACCTTGTCCCTGCGACACCGCGCCCTCGTCCGGCGCAGACGCGCAACCGGGATAGCCCTCACCGCCGTCGGAGCCCTGCTGGCCCTGGCCGCTCCCGGCCTCGCCGCCGCCGCGCCGGCCGACCCGGGCCCCGCGAAGATCACCGCCACACCCCGGGCGGGCGCCGCCCCGGCCGCCCTGACCCCCGCCCGCCGCACGGCCCTCATCAAGAGCGCCCAGTCGGCGGCGGCCGGCACCGCACAGCGGATCGGTCTCGGCGGCAAGGAGAAGCTCCTCGTCAAGGACGTCGTCCGCGACGCCGACGGCACCACGCACACCCGCTACGAACGCACCTACGCCGGACTCCCCGTCCTCGGCGGCGACCTCGTCGTCCACGACAAGAGCGGCCGTGCGACCGTCACCAAGGCCAGCAAGGCGACCCTCGCGCTGTCCTCGCTCACCCCGAAGATCACGGCATCCGGCGCGGCCGCCAAGGCCCTCGGCGCGTCCGAGAAGGCCGACGTCAAGAGCCCCGAGACGGAGCGGGCACCCCGCCTGGTCGTCTGGGCCGGCAGCGGCAAGCCCGTCCTCGCCTGGGAGACCGTCGTCGAGGGCGTCCAGAAGGACGGCACCCCGAGCGAACTCCAGGTCGTCACCGACGCCGCCACCGGCAAGCAGCTCCTGTCCGCCGAGAAGGTGCACACCGGCTCCGGCACGGGCCAGTTCGTCGGAGAGGTCGAGATCGGCACCACCGCGTCAGGATCGACGTACCAGCTCGTCGACCCGGACCGGGCAAACCAGAAGACCTACGACCTGAACCAGGGCACCTCGGGCACCGGCACCCTCTTCACGGACGACAACGATGTCTGGGGCAACGGGCAGCCCTCCGACCGCCAGACGGCGGGCGTCGACGTGGCCTTCGGCGCCGCGGCGACCTGGGACTACTACAAGGACACCTACGGCCGCAACGGCATCCGCAACGACGGCGTCGCCGCGTACAGCCGCGCCCACTACGGCAACAACTACGTCAACGCCTTCTGGCAGGACTCCTGCTTCTGCATGACGTACGGCGACGGCGCCGGCAACAACCACCCGTTGACCGCGCTCGACGTGGCCGCCCACGAGATGAGCCACGGCGTCACCGCCGCCACCGCGGGACTGGTGTACTCCGGCGAGTCCGGCGGCCTCAACGAGGCCACCTCGGACATCTTCGCCGCGGCCGTCGAGTTCCACGAGAACCTGCCCGCCGACCCCGGTGACTACTTCGTCGGCGAGAAGATCGACATCAACGGTGACGGCACCCCGCTGCGCTACATGGACAAGCCCTCCAAGGACGGTGCCTCGAAGGACAACTGGAGCTCCACGCTGGGCGGCATCGACGTCCACTACTCCTCCGGTCCCGCCAACCACTTCTTCTACCTGCTGTCCGAGGGCAGCGGCCCGAAGACCGTCAACGGCGTCGACTACGACAGCCCGACCTACGACGGACAGTCCGTCACCGGCATCGGCATCGAGAACGCCGCCGCCATCTGGTACCGCGCGCTGACGACGTACATGACGTCGACCACCAACTACGCCGGGGCCCGCACCGCCACCCTGTCCGCCGCCGCGGACCTGTTCGGCGCCTACAGCCCGACCTACCTCGCCGTCGCCGACGCCTGGGCCGGCATCAACGTCGGCAACCGCATCGCGCTCGGCGTGAACCTCGCCCCGGTCGCCGACCAGATCAGCGGCGTCAACCAGGAGGTCGGCCTCCAGCTGGACGCCTACACCACCAACTCCGGGGCGAGCCTCACCTACGAGGCCGAGGGCCTGCCCGAGGGGCTGAGCATCAGCCCGACCGGACTGATCAGCGGCACCCCGGCCACCCTCGGCACCAGTGACGTCACCGTCACGGTCACCGACAGCACGGGAGCGACCGCCTCGGACACCTTCACCTGGCAGATCGCCTACGTCTACGCGAACGCCACCCGCGTGGACATCCCCGACAACGGGGCGGCCGTCCAGTCCCCGGTGACCATCACCGGCCGCGAGGGCAACGCCTCCGCGACCACCTCGGTCTACGTCAACATCGTCCACACCTACCGCGGTGACCTGGTCGTCGACCTCGTCGGCCCCGACGGCACCGTCTACCCGCTGCTCAACCGCAGCGGTGGCTCCGCCGACAACGTCGACCAGACCTTCACCGTCGACGCCTCGGCGCAGCCGCTCAACGGCACCTGGTCGCTGCGCGTGCAGGACCGGGCGTCCATCGACGTCGGCCACATCGCCCGCTGGACCCTGACCCCCTGACCCCTGACGCCTGACCTCTGACCCAGGTCACCGCGTGCCCCCGTCCGGGCCCTTCGGGGGTCCGGACGGCGGTGCCGTCACGAGGCGGGGCGGGTGCCCGACGCGCTGCGGATGACCAGCGGAAAACGCCCTTCGGCGCCCGGATACGATGTGCGCACCGACGGCGGTCCCACCCAGGAGGGCACGCCGGGCGACGCGAAAGGTGGCTTGGTTGCCCATGACACATCGGGCCCAAAGGTGAGTTCCATATCGCAGCGGACCTCTCCGGGTGAAACGGACACGGCCGAACGCCCCGCCCTGTGGCGCCGGCCACGGGCGATGTTCTGGACCGCGGCCGGTCTGGCGGTCCTCGGCTTCCTGGTCGCGCTGGAGATCGCCGCGCGTCGCATCGGCGTCGAGGGACCGATGACCAGTCAGGTCAAGGACCTCGTGTACGCCCCCAAACCGGGACCGCTGTACGCCGGTCTGGCCCTGCTGATGGTGGTGCTCACCTGGCGGGAGCGCCTCCTCGCGGCAGGCGTCGCGATCGGCATCGACGTCGTCTTCGCCCTGATACGCCAGGCGTTCGGCGTCGCGGCTCCCAGCGAGTACTTCCTCGGCAGCGGCGCGCTCTGGGTGATCCTGGCGTTCGCGGTCATCGCCGTGATCCGCCGCACCGGCGCCGAACGCACCCTGCTGCTCAAGGGCGTGGGACTGGCCTTCCTGCTCATAGCGGGCCGCAAGACCGGGGACACCTGGCTGATCATCACGGCCAAGACCCACACGATGGTGCTCGACCCCTATGTCGCCACCGCCGACCGCGCCCTCGGCGACCCGTCGTGGCTCGTCGGGCGGATGCTGGAGGCCACCGGTCCGGTCGGCAACACCGTCGTCCAGCTCGTCTACGCCCAGCTCGCCGTGGCCGCCGTCGTCGTCGCCCTCTACCAGCTGCGCAACGTGGCCGCCGAACGCCGCTTCCCGCGCCACCACCTGGTGCGCACCTTCCTGGTCATCGGCCTGCTCGGCCCGGCCTTCTACATGATCTTCCCGGTCGTCGGCCCCGTCTTCGCCTACGGCCCCGGCGCGTCCGGAACCGGTGGCGCGGAGTGGGCACTGGTCAACCTGTGGCCCCACACCCCGCCCGCCCTCAGCACCCCGCACCCGATGCCGTACGACGGGCTCACCCCCCGCAACTGCATGCCGAGCCTGCACACGGCCTGGAGCATCGCGATCTTCATCCACACCCGCAGGGCCCCGCGACTGCTGCGCTACGCCGGCACCTTCTGGCTGGTCGCCACCCTCACCGCCACCCTCGGCTTCGGCTACCACTACGGCGTGGACCTGCTCGCCGGCGTGGTGTTCGCGCTGACGATCGAGGGGGCGCTGCGGGCGCAGGTGCGAGGCTGGGACAGACGGGCGACCGCGCTGGTCTCGTACGGTACGACGGTGTTCGCCGCACTCCTGCTGAGCTACCGCTACCTGCCCGTGGAGATGGCCCTGCACCCGCGGATCTGGGGTCTGCTGCTGGTCCTGGCGATGGCCTCGGTGATCTACGTCTACATCCGCACGACCAGGCTCTGGGAGGCCGACGCGGGCCAGGTCCCGGCCCGGCAGCCGAGCCCGCACCCCGAACCGGCCTGAGGCCGGTACGACGGCGGGGCCCGGTCCAGGACCGGGCCCCGCCTCCTGTCTAGTTCCGGTACCGGAACACGATCCGCCCCCGCGCCAGGTCGTACGGCGGAAGCTCCACCAGGACCCGGTCGCCCAGCATGATCCGGATGTAGTGCTTGCGGATCTTCCCGCTGATGTGCGCGAGGACCTGGTGCCCGTTCTCCAGCTCCACGGTGAACATGGCGCTGCGCAGGCACTCGACGACCTTGCCCTCGACCTCGATGACGTTCTTGTGCCCCGTCATCGGACCAGCTCCAGCGTGCTGCCCACCGGCCGCGCCCCCGCGCCCCGGAACAGCGCCGTCGCCGCCGGGTTCGAGGCGTCGACCTCGGTCCACGCCTCGGAGATCCCGGCCCGGTGGAGCACACCCAGCGCGTGGGCGAGCAGAGCCCGCCCGACGCCACGGCGGCGGTCATCGGCCCGCACCGCGAGCAGCCCGATCCGGGGCCGCTTCACCCGCACCACCCGGATCAGCCCCAGATAGCGTTCGTCCGTCGCGGCCACCGCGTACAGCGACGGGTCGACGATGGTGTCGCCGTCGGCGCGGGGCACCACCTCGGCGGGCATCGCCCGCCAGCCGACGGTCGCCTCGACCTCGGCACGGATGGCGTGGTCCACCTCCCGCAGCATCTCCTCGTCCGCCTGTCCGGCGGGCACGAGGGTGACGCCTGGCGGCGGTACGGGCACACATAGCCCGGTGACCTCCGGGCCGGTGGGCACGGCGTACTCCACCTCCCGGCGCGCGACCGTGAAACCGGCCCGCCGCCAGGCGGCCGCCAGCTCGCTGTCGGCCTCGTCGACCACGGTGTGCAGCGGCCCCGGAAGCGCCGCCGTCATCGCCTCGGCGAGCCGCGCGAAGGCGGCGTCGTGCCAGGCGTCGACACTGATGAACAGGCGGCCGTCCGGGCGGTGCTGCAGATGCCCCCGGCCGACCACCAGGTCGTCCTCCAGCGCGTGCCACTGCCCGTACGCGACCCGCGTGACCAGCGTCGCGTGTCCGGCCGGACCTGTTGCGTGAGTTCTCGAATCCATCGGAGTCCCCTTCCAGGAGAGCCTCGATCTCAGGCGCTCCTGGCGACACCGAAGGTCAGCCGCCGGACCGTGACGGGATGAGGGAGCACCCATGGGTGACTGTGTTCACGGGGCTCACCTCCTACGACGATTCGACGGTCCACCGCGAACCTAGCAGCGGCGCGGTGGGCCGCTCCACTCATTAACGTCCCGGCACGCTCGACCGCCGTCCCCGCCCCGCTCAGGCGCGGCGCGGCTTGCCCTGCGAGAACAGCCAGGTCTGGAACAGGCCGCCCAGCCGCTTGCCCGACGTGGCCTCGGCGAGCTTCACGAACTGGGCCGTCGTGCCGTGCCCGTCACGGTGGCTCGTCGCCCAGGCCCGCAGGATGCGCAGGAACGTCTTGTCGCCGACCGCGCGCCGCAGTTCGTGCAGGGCCATCGCGCCGCGCGCGTACACGGGGGTCCCGAAGATGTTCTCGCCGCTGCCCGGATCGGCGGGCGGGTACGCCCACAGCTCGTCGCTCGCGGGGCGGGCGTACAGGGCGTCGAAGGTCTTCTGCGCGGTGTCGCCGCCGTGATGCTCGTCGTACAGCCATTCGGCGTACGTGGCGAAGCCCTCGTTGAGCCAGATGTCCTTCCACGTGGTCAGGGACACCGAGTCGCCGAACCACTGGTGGGCGCTCTCGTGCACCAGCGTGGCGAGGTCGGGCGCCGAGTCGTACACCGGCCGGGTCTGGGTCTCCAGCGCGTAGCCGACGTCCGGGGCGTGGTCGACGATCGAGCCCGCCGCGCGGAACGGGTAGGGCCCGAACAGGCCGCTCTCCCAGGAGAGGACCTCGGGCAGCTTCTTCAGCACCGGCGCGGCCGCCCGGGCCTCCCGTGGGTCGACGGCGTTGTAGACCTTGACGCCGTCGCGGGTGGTGTACTGCTCGACCTTGAAGGTGCCGACGGTGACGGTGGCCAGGTAGGCGGCCATGGGCTCGGCCGCGTGCCAGCGGAACGTGGTGCGGCCGTGCGCGGTGCGCTGCCCGCGCAGCACGCCGTTGGCCACCGCCGTACGTCCCTCGGGCACGGTGACGGTGAAGTCGTAAGTCGACTTGTCGGTGGGGTGGTTGTTCGCGGGGAACCACGTCATCGCGCCCTGCGGCTCGCCCGCCACGAAGGCGCCGTCGTCCGTGGGGATCCAGCCGTCGGGGGAGCCGTCCGGGTCGGTGACCGGCTTCGGGGTGCCGTGGTAGTCGACGGTGACGCGGAACGCCCGGCCGGCGGGCAGCGCGCGGCGCGGGGTGACGACGAGTTCCTGCCCGGAGCGGCGGAAGTCCGCCGGCGCGCGGTCGACGGTGACCGAGGTGACCTTCAGGCCCTTGAGGTCGAGGTCGAAGCGGGTGAGGCGGTGCGTGGCGCGGGCGGTGAGGACCGCCCGGCCCTCCAGACGGCGGCTGCCGGTGTCGTAGCGCAGCGTCAGGTCGTAGTGCCCCACGTGGTAGCCGCCGTTGCCGGCCAGTGGGAAGTACGGGTCACCGACGCCCGCCGAACCGGTGCCGTGGGCCACCGCGGGGCCCGCGCCGGCGAGGAGCGCCGTCACGGTCACGGGGACGGCGGCGAGGAGCGCCTTGCGGCGGAGCAGGGCGGGTATGCGCCGGGCGGGCTGGCTGCTCGGTGACGTCACGGGAACTCCTGAGGGGGTGGCTGAAGATCGGCTGGCCGCCAGACTAGAGGCGACGCGAGCCCGGTTTTCCCATGCTCGGGTCAATTCCCGTGAGGGTGCCGCCCGGAGTGGGCTGTCCAGCAGTCACCCTCACCCGTGCGGGTGGCACGGGTCCGCGCGGCGGACGAGGGGGTGGGGTCCCGTCGTCCGCCGCGCGGCCTTCCGGTCGGCTGAACGGCATCAGCTGACCGGAATCACTACGGCCGATCAGCTGAAGGGGATCACCACCACCGACTTGTCGGTGCCGGTCTGCAGCTTCGAAGAACCGTTGCCGATGGCGCTCCACACCTCCAGGCGCACGGTGCCGCCCTTGAGGTTCCCCAGAGTGCCCGTGCTGGACCTGAGGCCCCGGGCCTGGCTGTACTCCTCCCACCCGGTGACCGGGTCGGTGGCGAAGTAGTTGTACGTCTCCGTCCGGTCGAAGGTGCCGTCACCGGTCAGGTCGTAGCTGATCCGGGCCTGCTGGCCGAGGCCGACCGTGGTGCCCGCGTCGACCTGGAGCCGGAACGTGGTGCCGGCGCCCGAGGTGAGCGTGCCGTTCACTCCCCGCGCCTCGTAGACGAGGGGCTGGTACGGCGTGCCGTCGTGGTTGGTGCCGCCCGCCGACGGGATCGTGTCGCTGCCCGCCGTACCGCCGGTCGAGGTCGTGAGGACGCCGCCGCCGCGCAGCTGGAAGACGTTCCCCGTGGGCGGGTCCTCCGGGTCGGGATCGGGGTCGGGGTCTTCCGAGCCGGCCCCTGTGCCGCTGGCCGTCGAACGCGCCGGCACCGACAGGGTCTTGCCGTCCGAGAAGGTGACGGTCCGGGCCGACGAACCGTGGTTGTGGGCCACGTAGGTGCGGGTCGAGCCCTTCGTGAAGACGGCGGAGGTCGGGATGTCCCCGGTGACGGAGGCGTCCGGGGCGCCGAGCGTGTCGAGGGTGCTGATCCAGTGGTACGTGTGCGCCTTCGACTCGCCCTCCTCCGGGGTGTAACCGCCGTTCCCGGCGTCCCACTTGGACTTGGCCGACGCCGGGTCGGCGAAGGACTGGAACTCCCACAGGATGTCCCGCCATTCGACCGCCGGGCCGCCGTTCTCCCGTTCCATCTCGGCGATGTTGCGCCGGATCGCGGCCTTCTCCCCGCCGAGGTGGAGCGAACCACCGGTCACGGGAAGGACGTTGATGCCGTGGATCTCCTCGGGGTTGGCCGTCCACCAGGTGGCGTAGGCGGCGCCGCTGCCCCACACCATGCCGGCCGTGTCGTGTCCGAAGGAGGACGGGAAGACCTGCTCGTCGGCGTCGAACCAGTACTGTGCTATCGCCTCCGACTCTGTGGTCAGCAGGAAGGTGCCGAGGTCGCGCAGCGAGGTGTCACCGGTGGCCGACCCCCACAGGACGAGGGCCGCGCTGAGGTTGGTCGACTCGGACGACGACTCCTGGTTGTTGCCGGCGGCGAACCCCTGGTGACCGGAGGCCCAGCTGTGCCCGGCGTAGACGTCGAAGCCGCGCAGGAAGGGGAACGCGGAGTCGGTGCGGCTCGGGTTGGCGGTGTCCCGGACGAGCGTCTTGACCATGCCGCCCCACGCGGAGTCGGCGGCCCAGGCCGGGTCGTACTGGGCGACGATCGCCGCCGCGTAGACGTAGTAGCCGTAGTGGAAGTGGTGGTCGTTCAGCTCGGTGTCGCTGCCGTAGGAGGCGGGGTAGCCGGTGAGCGTCTTCCAGTCCTTGTCGTAGCTGAACTCGTTGGCGCCGCCCGCCGTGAACCAGTCCTGCAGCTTGCCCTTCATCAGGTTCAGCATCCGGTCGCGGATGCCGGTCTCACCGATCTGCTCGGCGACGGGCACCAGTTGCGCGAGCCGGCCGAGAGCCTTGCCGGTCCAGTACGTGTCGGACGCCCCGGAGAACGGGTCGGAGGCGTTCACGACGTCGTTGAGGTAGCCGCGCAGCCGCGCCGCGTCCACCCCGCTCGACTTGGGCAGCGCGGGCAGCACCGCCGACGCCTTCTGGCTCGTGCTGAACGAGGCCCCCTCGCGGACCTTCATGGTGCCGCGCGGCGAGACGTAGGTGTACGAGGTCAGCGCGTCCGAGGTGTTCAGCCACTGGTGGCGGTAGAGGGCCTGGAGCGTGCCGCGCTCGCTCCCCTCCTTCGCCTCCGTGGTGAGGGTGTACGTGGCCCGCACGGTGCCGCCGCTGTAGTTCCAGGTCGCCTTGGAGTCGGTGACGAAGCTGAAGGCGTACTTCGCGAAGGTGGACAGGGCGCCGGTGGACGGCAGCACGGCGACCGAGAAGTAGTCCTTGCCGCCGAGCCCGGCGGTGACGGTGGAACCGGAGACGTTCCAGTCGCTGCCGCTCGGCGCGAACAGCGCGTAGTGGTGCCCGGCGACGGTGATGCCGAGGACGTTGCCCTGGTCGGCGAAGACGGTGGGCGCGCCCGCGGTGGTGATCTGGGCGTTGCCGCCCGTGCCCTTGGCGTATACGAACGGGGAGCCGTGGCCGATCGTGGTCCGCAGGGTGCGGGTGCCGTCGGACCACAGGGGGGTGACCGTCCAGTCGGACCAGTCGTCGGCCTTCGTGTCGGGGGAGTTGAGGCCGGTCAGTCCGATGGTGAGGTCCCGCTTGTGGGCGTACTCGTACTGGCGGCCGTCGCCGACGATCGCCGGGGAGGTCGGGTAGCCGACGTCGAGGCCGCCGGCCGTGGCCTGGTAGGTGAGCGGGTGGCCGTACATGGGGGTCGACCACGGGTTGTCGCCGTACCGCTGGAAGGCCAGGGAGGACCACCAGTCGTTGGTGGGGACGGGCCGGCTCCGGGCGGCGGACGTCACCTTGGGGGTGACGGGTGTCCCTGTGTTGGTGGTGGGGCCGGACGTGCCGGCGGGCCGGGTGTCGGAGTAACTGCCGTTGCCTACGGGCACGGTGGCCGCGGCCGCCGGAGTGGCGGCCGGGCCCAGACCGAAGGCGGCGAGGGCTGAGGCCAGCAGCAGGACGGCCGCCGGTCTGGTGCGTGGGGATCGCATGGGGCACCTCAAGTCTTCACTGGAGGGGAGTCCGAGAGTTTGAGAGCGCTCTCAGATGGCCGGAACGTAAATGCTGCGTAATGAGCGTGTCAATGCGTTGAACACAGCCGGTAGTTGAAATCCGTTTTGTCTTCGCAGGTTGATGGTCTGGTGTGAAGGGGGGTGTGGGGTGGGGGAGTTGGGGCGAAGGGGCTCAGTGGCTCGGCGGCTGCGGCTGCGGCTAGGGGAGGGGCGGGCCGACGGGTGCGCCGGTCGGGTGTCCCGGCGATCACGCCTCCCGGGGATCACGGCGGTGGTGGACGGGTGGCGCCCGTCGTGGCGGAAAGACGCGGGTCTTCCGGGCGGGTGGTAACAGCTGTTACCATGCCCGCATGGCGAAGACACAGCTGGGCGCGCGCGTGGACGAGGACATCGCGGACCTCGCGAAGAAGCGTGCCGCGGACCTGGGACTGAGCGTCGGGGACTACCTCGCCCGGCTGGTCCAGGACGACGCGAGCGGGCTGCGCGCCCGCGCGGTGGAGGCCGCCGGACGGTTCCTCGCGGAGCACCAGGCGATCTTCGACGAGGCCGAGGAGGGGGCCGAGGGCGCCGGGCAGGCGCAGGCCGCCGGGGGAGCGCGCGCCGCCTGATGGACCTGCACATCGACGTCCCCTGGATCTTGCAGGTCACCGAGATCGCCGGGGCGAACGACCCCGCGCCCGACGACTACGGTGTCCCCGTCTCGGCGGTCGCCCGGCACCGGGCCGAGCTGTTCGAGCAGCCCGTCTACGACAGCCCCTACGCCAAGGCCGCGGCCCTGGTGCACACGCTCGGGCGGTGCCGCTGGCTGGAGCGCTCCAACATGGCCGTGGCGGCCGCGACCGGCGTCATGTACCTGGAGGCGGCGGGGATCACCGTCAAGCCGGCCCGCGAGCACGCCGTGGCTCTCAAGGACCTGCTCCTGGACCCGACGTGCACGGCCGGACGGATAGCGACGCTGCTGCGCGGCTGGCCCACGGCGACCTGAGCGGGGGCGGCGCATCTGCGGGTTCCGGGGGCCCCGGTGATCCAGCCGCCACTGTCAGACCCTCTCGTTACGGTCGGAGCATGAGAGCTACGGCAACTTTCACCGTCAAGGCGTTCGTTCCGACCGAGCTGAAGCCCGAGCCGGAGGTGTCCACCGGGCTGCCCGTGGGGGTCGCGACGATGGAGAAGAGCTACGAGGGGGAGGTCGTCGGGCGCTCGGCGACCCTGTTCACGGCCGCGTTCGACCAGGCGACCGGCGTCGGCACCTATGTGGCCATGGAGTCGTTCGAAGGCTCACTGCACGGACGGGAGGGCGCCTTCAACTTCGTGCACTCGGCGACCACTTCGGGCAGCGACCGCACGGCCGAGTTCTTCACCGTCGTGCCGTCGAGCGGCACCGGTGAACTCGCGGGGATCACCGGTGCCGGAGGGATGGCCGTGGACGCCGACGGCACGCACCGCATCTGGTTCGACTACACACTCGGCTGAGGACCGCGATCGGCGCGCCGGCGGGTCAGGTCAGGACCAACCACCGTCGGCCGTCGAGCAGTTCGCGTGCCGCGTCGAGGTGCCCGGCGTGGCACGCCGTCTCGGTGATGACGTGCAGCAGGACGTCCCGGACGGTGTGCAGGTGCGGTGGGCCGAAGAGGTGGTGGGGCCACCAGGCCAGAGGGGCGTCCGCGTCCGTGGCGGCCACGACGGCGTCGGAGAGGCCCGCCTCGGTGCGGTACCGGTCGAGCACCTCGGTGTGCGGCACGCCGGGGGCCACCTGCCAGGCGTCCTGGATGTCGTCCAGGGCCTCGATGACGGCCGGGTCGCCGGTGACGACGGCCCGGAACCAGAACCGCTCGACGTCGAGCGCCAGGTGCTGGACGAGCCCGAGGCAGTTCCATCCCGACGGCAGCACGGGCTGCCGCAGTGCCTCCGGCTCCAACCCGTCGAGGATGCCGAGGACGTGGCGACGCTGGGCGTCCAGGAAGGACAACAGGGCGTGCAGCTCGCTCTTCGCGGGCTCGGTCACTGTGCGATCTCCCAGATGTGGCCGCCCGGATCCCTGAAGCTGGCGGTACGGATGCCCCAGGGCCGGTCCATGGGGCCGTTCAGCAGCGTCACGCCACGGGCGGCCAGCTCCTTGCACATCGCGTCCACGTCGCCCACGGGAAGGGTGAGCTGAAGACGGGAGCCGGCGTCCGGCTCGGCGACGCGCGCGGGGTCGATCAGCTCGTGCGCCGCGGTGGACCGCAGGAGGTTGATGACGGTGTTCCCGAAGTCGAAGACAGCCGAGTCGTCGTCCTCGTAGGTCACCGGCAGACGGAACACGTCGCGGTAGAAGCGCTTCGTGGCCTCCAGGTCCTCCACGAAGAGGGTGAGGGCGCTGATCTTTCCGGGCCACGGGGTTTCGGATGTCGTATGGGTCACGGAGACCGAGGATGTCCTACCGGGACGCCCGATGCATAGCCGACCGGGGAAATCGCATTCGGGCCTCGGAGGGGCGTCCGGTGGCCGGAGCGTGGGAGCTGTGGTGGGAGGACGAGGACGCCTGGGGACCACAGCCACCGGTCGCGGGCTACGTGCACCGGCTCATGGTGGACCGCGCCGCCGCCCCGCCCGGGACGGGCCGCACCCTGCTGCGGGCGGCCGAGCGGCGCGTGGCCGAGACGGGCCGGGCGTTCGTACGCCTGGACTGCCTGGCCGGCGACGCCTGACTGCACGCCTACTACCTGGACGCCGGTTACGGGGTCGTCGGTCACGAGGCCGGCAAGCCCCAACCCGGCGGTGGGCCCAAGTCGTTCGCCCTCATGGAGAAGGCCTGCCAGGTGACAGCCGGAGCGCGGGGGCGGCGACCCTGACGAGGGCCCCGTCCACACCGCCCGCCACGTGAAATCGTCAGACGGCGGCCATGATCGCCCGGGTGACGGCCGTGACGGCCGGGGTCGCGCGGCCCGGTAGACGGGCCACCAGGATCCGGCGGATCTCGGGAGCCGCGCCCTCGACGTGCAGCAGGCTCACCCCGGGCGGGAGCAGCGGTGCCAGGCGGGCGGGCACCGTCGTCACGCCGAAGCCGCCCGCGACCAGCTGCAGCTTCGTCAGCCAGTCACGGGTGGAGTGCACGATCCGCGGCCGGGCCGGCAGACCCGGCCAGACGCCGAGCAGCGGCTCGGACCGCGACGACGGCGCCGCGATCCACGGCGCGTCGGCCAGCTCGTCGACGTGAACGGCGCTGCGGCCCGCGAACGCGCCGCCCGAGGGAACCGCCACGACCAGCTCGGTGTCCTCCACGGTCTCGGTGTGCAGCCGGGGCGACTCGCCGTCCGGCGGCCGGTGGGGCGGTCGGGACGTCAGTACGGCGAGATCGACGGAACCCGCCCGCAGGGCCCGGGTCAGGCCGGGCGTGGTGCCCTCGACGGTCGTGACCGTGAGGTGCGGACGGGACGCCGCCAGCCGTCCGAGCATGACGGGCAGGATGGCCGACCCGGCGCTGAGGAACACCCCGAGCCGTACGACCTCGGTGCGCGGGGCGGCGCCGGTCAGGTCGCGCTCGGCCGTCGTGAGCGTGTCCAGGATCGTGCGAGCGTGCCGCAGCAGGGTCAGCCCGGCGGGAGTGAGCCGCACGCCGTCGGAGCGACGTTCGAACAGGGCCGTGCCGGCGCCGCGCTCGAGCGAGGCGGCCTGGCGCGACACCGCCGACTGCGTGTAGCCAAGCCGCGCGGCGGCCGCGGTGAAGCTGCCGGACTCCGCGATCTGCTGCAGGACCCGCAGGGCCGAACTGGAGACATCCATGCCGTATACGCATACCACGCATGCACGATCGTCGCTTCCGGCATGGCTTGGCGGTGCCTAGCGTCGACCCCGGTGTCCCGCTGACAGGGACGGATGCGGAGGTCATGACATGCGAGCAGCGGTTCTGACGGAGTTCGGCGCCCCGCTCACCGTGCGGGAGGTGCCCGATCCCGAGCCGGTGGGCGGGGAGGTGCTGGTGGAAGTGCTGGGCACCTGTGTGCTCCCGTACGCGGCCGAGGTCTTCGGCGGCGTACGGAACTACCCCCTCGTCCCCCCGGTCGTCCCCGGCCTGGGCGGCGTGGGACGCGTCGTGCGCACCGGCCCGGACGCCACCCGGCTGCGCGCCGGCGACCTCGTCTGGTGCGATCCCACGGTGCGCTCCCGGGACGACGCCCTGACGCCCGACATAGCGCTCCAGGGCTGGAGCTCCCGCGGTGACGGAGGTGCCGCACTCGCCCGGCACCTCCACGACGGTTCCTTCGCCGAGCTGATGCGCGTCCCGACGGAGAACGTCTTCCCGCTGCCCTCCGCCGCGGGTGACGACCCGGCCCGCTGGGCCGCGCTCGCGGTGCATGCCGTGCCCTACGGCGGCCTCACCGCCGGCGAGCTGAGGCCCGGAGAGACAGTGCTCGTCAGCGGCGCCACCGGAAACTTCGGCAGCAGCGCGGTCGCGGTCGGGCTCGCGATGGGGGCGGGCCGCGTGGTCGTCCCCGGCCGCAACCGGGACGCCCTCGCCCTCCTCGTCGACCGGTTCGGACCGCGCGTCCGTCCGGTCACGCTGACGGGGGAGGAGGCCGCCGACCGCGCCGCGATGTCCGCGGCGGCCGACGGTCCGATCGACATGGTCATCGACCTGCTCCCGCCGAGCGCACCCAGCTCCGCGGCCCGCGCGGCGGCCATGACCGTCCGGGAGTACGGCCGTGTCGTCCTCATGGGCGGCGTCGGCATGCTCGGCGGTGACGACCTCGCGCTGCCCTACCCCTGGATCATGCGAAACTCGATCACCGTGCGCGGCCAGTGGATGGCGCCGCGCACCGCCAACGTCGGCCTCATCCGGCTCCTCGCCTCCGGCGCACTGGATCTCGCCCCCGAACGCGTCCGGTCGTTCCCGCTCGACGCCGTCGTCGACGCCGTCACGCACGCCGCCGCCCACACCGGCCCGTTCGACCGCACCGCCCTGACCCCGCGCACCGGCTGACGGACCCGGCCGGCCTCCGACGGCAACGGGCGCTTGAGCGCACCCATTTGCGGGGAGCGACGACATGCCCGTCACCGTCATCACTCGGCGACAGCGACGATGCCCCGCCCTCGGTTCTCCCCAGGCAACGGTTGAGCATCCAAGTTACTTTGTACCGGTACGCCTCTCATGGGGAAAAGGGCGCTTTCGCATGCCGCGACATGCCTGTTTCCCTCTGTATCCAGCTGGAGGTACCCATGCTCAAGGGATACACTGTCCCGCTTTCTCCGAAGGGCGAAGCGAACGAGGCCCCGGCACCCCCCTGGCATTACTCCGGAGACGTCATCGGGGTCGAATTCTTCACCGATCCCGCCGCCGCGGAGGCCACGCTCCCCGAGGGGCTGACCCCTGATCCGGAATCGTCCGGACGGGTCGTCGCCTATTTCTTCGACTGGCAGTTCAACGGGGAGAACGACGAATACCTCGACCCGGTCTACAGCCAGTACCGCGAGTTCTTCGTCCTCGTCGACGCCCACTACGACGGGCAGCCCGTCTCATGGTGCCCGTACATCTATGTCGACAACCACCACGCGCTGGCACGCGGGCTGGTGCAGGGATTCCCGAAGAAGATCGGGCAGGTGCACCAGACCCGGGTCTTCGCCTCACCGGGGAAGGCGTCGCCCACGCTGTCGCCCGGCGCGCGCTTCGGCGCCAGCGTCTCCTGCGACGAGCGGACGCTCGCGCAGGCGAGGGTCACGCTGGAGAAGCCCCTGGAGGACCCGACGCCTCTGCTGAGCCGGGACACCATCAATCTGCGGCATTTCCCGACGCTCGAAGTGGGCAAGTACGACAAGCCGGCGGTCCACGAACTGGTGCGGATGGAATACGGCGATCAGCAACTGGCGGACGTATGGATCGGCAGCAGCGAGATCGAGCTCTTCGACGCACCGCGCGAGGAACTCGCCGATCTCCGCCCGGTGCGTGCGGGCATGGGATTCCGGGGCTCGATGTCCTACAACGTGACGCAGGTCTTTCCGCTCACCTGACGGGGGCGCCGTGCCCTCTGAACTCCCGCCAGCACACGAAACAGTTAGGTGCGCCAGATGAGCACGACAGTTGCCGACTGCATGGTAGAGGCCCTCGCGGCCTCCGGAGTGCGCCGCGTCTACGGTCTCCCCGGCGACTCCCTCAACGGATTCACGGACTCTCTGCGCCGCAACGGCACCGTGCGGTGGGCGCACGTACGCCATGAGGAGAGCGCCGCCTTCGCCGCCGCCGGGGAGGCCGCGCTCACGGGTGAACTCGCGGTGGTGGCGGGCAGTTGCGGTCCCGGAAACCTGCACCTGATCAACGGTCTGTACGACGCGCAGCGCAGCCGGGTGCCGGTCCTGGCGATCGCCGCGCACATCCCGGCCGACGAGATCGGCGGCGAGTACTTCCAGGAGACCCATCCCCAGGAGTTGTTCCGCGAGTGCAGCGTCTACGCCGAACTGGCCGCGACCGGCGAGCAGGTGCCGCGTCTGCTGCGGATCGCGATGCGCACGGCCCTGGAGCGCAGGGGCGTCTCCGTCCTGGTCGTCCCGGGCAACATGCTGCTCGCCCGCGGCGACGCGACGGCGTTCTCGCACCCCGTGCGGGCCACGGCCTCGCACGTCACCCCGGACTCCGCCGCCCTGGAGGCGGCCGCGGACGTGCTCAACCGGGCCGAGCGGGTGACCATCCTGGGCGGGGCCGGATGCCAGGGCGCCCACGACGAGGTCATGGCGCTGGCCGGAGCGCTGAAGTCCCCGATCGTGCACGCGCTGCGCGGCAAGGAGTTCCTGGAGTACGACAACCCGTACGACGTGGGGCTGACCGGTCTGATCGGCTACAGCTCCGGGTACCGGGCGATGGAGCACTGCGACGCCCTGCTCATGCTCGGCACGGACTTCCCGTACCGGCCGTT
Organism: Streptomyces sp. NRRL WC-3605; assembly: GCF_001509795.1. Classification (GTDB taxonomy): domain Bacteria; phylum Actinomycetota; class Actinomycetes; order Streptomycetales; family Streptomycetaceae; genus Streptomyces; species Streptomyces viridochromogenes. Next base: position 23,396 of record NZ_LLZN01000051.1, read on the forward strand.
CTTTCCCGCCCCCGACGTCCCGGTGGTCCAGGTCGACATCCGTGGGGAGCACATCGGACGCCGGGTCGGCGTCAAGGTGCCGCTGGTCGGCACGGTCAAGGACACCGCCGCCGCCCTGCTGCCGCTCATCCGGGCCAAGGACGACACGAAGTTCCTCGACAAGCTCACCGGGCACTACCGCACGGTGCGCTCCCGGCTCGACGACCTCACCGAGGGCAAGCCGTCCGCGTCGATGATGCACCCGCAGCAGGTCGCGGCCGCCGTGGACCGGCACGCCTCCGCCGACGCCGTGTTCACCGCGGACGTCGGCACCCCCACCGTGTGGGCGGCGCGCTACCTCACGATGAACGGCCGGCGCCGGCTCATCGGTTCGTTCAACCACGGCAGCATGGCGAACGCCCTGCCCCAGGCCATCGGCGCCCAGTGCGCGTCGGGGAACGCGCGGCAGGCCGTGGCCCTGTGCGGGGACGGCGGGCTCAGCATGCTCCTGGGCGAGCTGATCACGCTGCGCCATCTCGACCTGCCCGTGAAGGTCGTCGTCTTCAACAACCGGGCCCTGTCGTTCGTGGAGCTGGAGATGAAGGCCGGGGGCATCGTCAACTACGGGACCGACCTGGAGGACCTGGACTTCGGCGCGATCGCCCGAGCGATCGGCCTCTTCGGGGCGCGCGTCGACCGCGCCGACCAGCTCGAGGAGACGATGCAGAAGGCGTTCGCCCACGAAGGGCCCGCGCTCGTGGACGCACGGACCGCCCGCCAGGAGCTGTCCCTGCCGCCCAACATCACGTTCGAGCAGATGAAGGGCTTCACCCTGTTCGCCACGCGCACGATCCTCACCGGCCGGGGCGACGAGATCGTGGAACTGGCCAAGACGAATCTGCGGCAGCTGCCCCTGTTGTGACGAAACGTCAAAGCCGTCGTGCCTGCCGCACCATCGCCGCGACCGAGCGGTCGACGTCCGCCTCGGTCGTGGCATGACCGGACACCGAGATACGCATCAGCCGCCGCCCGCGCCAGGTCGTGGCCCCCACCCAGCAGGTGCCGTCCTCCTGCACCGCCTGGACGACGGCGTCCGTGCGGGCGTCCGACCCGAACCCGACGAGGACCTGGTTGAGCGTCACCTCGTTGGCGACGTCGAAGCCCGCCGCCGACAGGCCGTCGCCGAAGCGCCTGGCGAGCGCGCAGCAGCGGTCGACGAGTTCGGTGACGCCGTCGCGGCCGAGCTCGCGGAGCGCCGCCCAGGTGGCGAACCCCCTGGCGCGGCGGGACGACTCGGCGGTGTAGTCGGCGCCGCCGGCCGGCGTCGCCTCGGCCCGCGTGAGATAGGAAGCGGAGTAGGACAGGGCGTCGGCGTGGACGGCGGGGCGGGAGCAGAAGGCGTACCCGCAGTCGTAGGGCACGTTGAGCCACTTGTGCCCGTCGCACGCCCAGCTGTCGGCCCGTTCGACACCGTCGACGAGGTGCCGGGTCGCCGGGCTCGCGGCCGCCCACAGGCCGAAGGCCCCGTCCACGTGCACCCAGCCCCCGGCCGCGTGCGTGAGGTCGCAGGCCGACCGGAGGTCGTCACAGGCGCCGGTGTTCACGTTGCCGGCCTGCGCGCACACGATCGTGAGCGCGTCGGGGTCGGCGGCCAGGACGCGGCGCAGGTCCTCGGTGTCGAGCGCGCCGCAGTCGTCGGTGCGCACCGGCTGGAGACAGTCGGTGCCGAGGCCGAGCAGCCGCAGGGAGCGGTCGACGGTGGCGTGCCGCTCCTCACCCGCGACCACCCGCAGGCGCGGGGCACCGGCCAGGCCCTGGCGTCCGACGTTCCAGCCTGCCTCGGCGAACAGGTGCTGGCGAGCCGCCGCGAGACCGGCGGTGTTGGCCGCCTGCCCGCCCGTGACGAACCCGGCGGACGCCGTCGACGGCAGGCCGAGCAGCTCCTTCAGGCGCTCTCCCGCAGCCGCCTCCGCGGCGATCGCGGCGGGGGAGAGCACGGCGTTGAAGGCGTTCTGGTCCCAGCCGGTGGTGAGGATGTCGGCGGCGGTGGCGGCGGGCAGGGCGCCGCCGACGACGAACCCGAAGAAGCGCGGCCCCGCCGACGCGACGAGCCCCGGACCGGCTGCGGCCACCAGCTCGTCGATCACCGTGCGCGGGTCGGTGCCGGGGCGGTCGAGGGGCGCGGCGAAGGCGGCCCGCAGCGCCGCGTGGTCCACGGGCCGCGCCACCGGCCGCTCGGACAGTGAGCGGCGGTAGTCGGCGGCCTGTTCGGCGGCGTGGTGGAGGATCGGCGTCAGCTCGTCCATGGCCGCACCGTAACCAGCCCGCCGGGACGTCCGGAAGCGGCCGATCGGGGAGGATCGCGTCCCTGGAACGGCGTGTGAGCGGGCGTGAGCGGGACGACAGGCACCGCGTGACCGGTGTCTCACCCCGCCCACATTGCTATGCAACGAGGTGCATAGCAGGATCGGGGGCATGGCGCTCGAGCACGCGATCCTCGTCTCCCTGCTGGAGAAGCCGGGCTCCGGCTACGAACTGGCCCGGCGGTTCGAACGTTCCATCGGGTACTTCTGGACCGCCACCCACCAGCAGATCTACCGCGTGCTCAAGCGCATGGAGAGCGACGGCTGGGTCGACGTCCGGGACGTCCCGCAGTACGGGCGTCCCGACAAGAAGGAGTACTCGGTCGCCGCACCGGGACGGCAGGCGCTCTCCGCATGGCTCGGCGAACCGACCGAGCCCGAGAGCGTCCGCCACGACCTCGCCGTCAAGGTGCGCGGCGCCGCCTTCTCCGACCCGGCGGCCCTCATCGACGAGGTCGAGCGGCACCGCGAGGCCCACACCGCCCGCCTGGCCCACTACCGCGCGGGCGAGACCCGCGACTTCGGCACACCCCCGGCGGACGGCGGCCTCGACGCCGAACGGGAACTCCAGCACGTCGTCCTGCGCGGCGGCATCGCCTACGAGCAGATGATGATCGCCTGGCTCGACGACGTCCTCGCCACACTCGCCCGCTTCCGCACCGGCGACTGACCGGTGCTTCCGCACCGTCGACCGACCTGCGGAGCAGGCCCTCCCGGGCCCCGGCCCGGACCCACCCTCACCCCTCCCAGCCGAAAGGCGGCTTCCATGGCCGACGCGCTGCTCTTCAACCCGCGGACCTACGACCCCGCGCACTTCGACCCGGAGACCCGCAGGCTGCTGCGCGCCACCGTCGACTGGTTCGAGGAGCGCGGCAAGCGCCGGATCATCGAGGACTACCGCACCCGCGCCTGGCTCGGCGACTTCCTCGCCTTCGCCGCGAAGGAGGGGCTCTTCGCGACCTTCCTCACCCCCGCGTCCGCCGCGGGCGAGGGCGAGGGCGACAAGCGCTGGGACACCGCCCGCATCGCCGCGCTCAACGAGATCCTCGGCTTCTACGGCCTGGACTACTGGTACGCCTGGCAGGTCACCATCCTCGGCCTGGGCCCCGTCTGGCAGAGCGACAACGCCGCCGCACGCGCCCGGGCCGCCGAACTGCTCTCCCAGGGCGAGGTGTTCGCCTTCGGCCTGTCGGAGAAGGCCCACGGCGCCGACATCTACTCCACCGACATGCTCCTGGAGCCCGACGGCGAGGGCGGCTTCCGGGCGAGCGGCTCCAAGTACTACATAGGCAACGGCAACGCCGCCGGGCTCGTCTCCGTCTTCGGCCGCCGCACCGACGTCGAGGGCCCCGACGGGTACGTCTTCTTCGCCGCCGACAGCCGCCGCCCGGCGTACCACCTCGTGAAGAACGTCGTCGACTCCTCCAAGTACGTCAGCGAATTCCGCCTGGAGGACTACCCGGTCGCGGCCGAGGACGTCCTGCACACCGGGCGGGCCGCCTTCGACGCCGCGCTGAACACCGTCAACGTCGGCAAGTTCAACCTGTGCACCGCCTCGATCGGCATCTGCGAGCACGCCATGTACGAGGCCGTCACGCACGCGCAGAACCGCATCCTGTACGGCCGTCCCGTCACCGCCTTCCCGCACGTGCGCCGCGAACTGACGGACGCGTACGTCCGGCTGGTCGGCATGAAGCTGTTCAGCGACCGGGCCGTCGACTACTTCCGCACCGCGGGCCCCGACGACCGCCGCTACCTCCTCTTCAACCCGATGACGAAGATGAAGGTGACCACCGAGGGCGAGAAGGTCATCGACCTGATGTGGGACGTCATCGCGGCCAAGGGCTTCGAGAAGGACAACTACTTCGCCCAGGCCGCCGTCGAGATCCGCGGCCTGCCCAAGCTCGAGGGCACCGTCCACGTCAACCTGGCCCTCATCCTGAAGTTCATGCGCAACCACCTCCTCGACCCGGTCGCGTACGAGCCCGTCCCGACCCGCCTCGACGCCGCCGACGACGACTTCCTCTTCCGCCAGGGCCCGGCCCGCGGCCTCGGCTCGGTGCGCTTCCACGACTGGCGGCCGGCCTTCGACGCCTACGCCCACCTGGCCAACGTGACCCGCTTCCGCGAACAGGCCGACGCGCTCTGCGAGTTCGTGCGCTCCGCCGCACCCGACGAGGAGCAGAGCCGCGACCTCGACCTGCTCCTCGCCGTCGGGCAGCTCTTCGCGCTCGTCGTGCACGGGCAGCTGGTCCTGGAGCAGGCCGCCCTGTCGGACCTCGACGAGGACGTCCTCGACGAGCTGTTCGCCGTCCTCGTACGGGACTTCTCCACCCACGCCGTCGAACTGCACGGCAAGGACTCCGCGACCGAGGACCAGCAGCGGTGGGCCCTCGGCGCGGTCCGGCGCCCGGTCGTCGACGGCGACCGCTCGGAGCGCGTCTGGCAGCGCGTCGAGGCGCTGTCGGGGGCGTACGAGATGATGCCCTGAGGGTGCGGTCGGCCCCTGATCCGACCTGACCCGACCCTGGCCCGGGGGCGGAGGCTCCCGGGCCAGTGGCTTGATCCATCGAGGTGCACTGCGTAAGGGTGTGCCCATATGCGTACGGGGGTTCGCACGGCGCTCGGTGCCGTGCTGGTGTCGTGGCTGGCGAGTGCGGCCTGTACGGCGGAGGGGCCGCCGAAGGCGAGCACCAGTGCCCGGATCGAGGTGGACCGGCCGGCGGCCTTCGTGGACGAGCCCGTCCACCTCCGCGTGACCGGGCTGCACGCCGGGGAGCCCGTCACCGTCACGTCCCGGGCCGTCGACGGCAAGGGGATGGAATGGTCGGGCCGCGCCCGGTACACGGCCGACGGTGACGGCGTCGTCGACCTGTCGCGACGCCGCCCGCTGAGCGGGACGTTCCAGGAGACCGACGGAATGGGACTGTTCTGGTCGATGCGCCCACGCAAGGGGGGGGCGGACGAGAGCTGGTTCGCCTCAGGCCCGCCCACCACGCAGCCGTCGTACGAGGTGCGGTTCGCGGTGCGCAGCGGCGACCGGGAGATCGCGCACCGCACGGTGACCCGGCGGTGGCGGGCCGACGGGGTCCGGCACGAGCGGCTCACCGTCGAGGACGACCGCATGGACGCCCTGCTCTTCCTGCCGCCGTCCGGCGCCGCCCGCAAGGCCCCCGTCCTGCTGTTCGGCGGTTCGGAGGGGGGACGTTCCTTCGACGGGGAGGCCGCCCTTCTCGCCTCGCGCGGCCACCCGGCGCTGTCCCTGTGCTACTTCGCCTGCGCGGGCCGGCCGAAGGAACTGCGCGACATCGAGCTCGAGTACTTCGTCCGGGCCGCGCGCCTGCTGCGCAGCAGGTCCGGCGCCGAACGGGACGGGCTGGCGGTCGTGGGCGGATCGCGCGGGAGCGAGGCGGCGCAACTGCTCGCCCAGTACCACCCCGACCTCGTCCGGGACGCGGTGGCGCTGGCACCGGGCACCCGCACCGTCTTCCCGGGGCACGACCACGTGAGCTGGACGCGTGCGGGCCGCCCCGTGCGGTTCGAGACCATCCCGCTCGACCGCGTGCGCGGCACGGTCCTGGCCGTGGCCGGCGACAAGGACCGTCTGTGGCTCTCGTCAGCCGCCGCCGAGAGCATCGCGGGACGGGCCAACGCCTCCGGCACCCGGCACGGGGCGCTCGTCTACGAGGGTGCCGGGCATGGAGTATCCGGAGTGCCCTACCAGGCCGCCGGCACATACATCCACGACCCGGCGGCGGACCGGTGGGGGGATCTGGGCGGCACGCAGGCCGCCGACGCCCGGGCGAAGGCGGACAGCTGGCCCCGGATCCTGCGTCTCCTGGACCGGTGACGGCCCGGCCGGGGACCGCGAATCGACGCCCCCTCAGAGGCGTTCGACGTACGGGGCCCGCCACGCCGGGGAGGGGTCCGCGCCCAGCTCGGTCCAGTACTCGCGGCCCTCGGTGATCAGCCCGTCCTCGACCGTCCAGAAGGACGCGACACGGTGGGTGCCCATCGTGTCGTGCGGCACCTGGACCTCGGACACCACGTCGCTGCCGGAAGCCACGATGCGCAGCACCTCGATCGACCATCCTTCCGGGTACTCCGCGTTGACGCGGACGTAGTTCTCCCGGCCCCGGATGCGTTCGCCGCTGACCGGCCATTCCACGGTGACGTCGTCCGCGAGGAGGGCGCCTACGCCTGCCCAGTCGCGTGCCTGCATACGGTCCCAGAGCAACTGCACGGTCTTCGAAGCTTCCATGCCGCCATCCTGCCGGGCACCACTGACAATGCCCTCAGGGCGTCCGGCCGGGTGGGCCGGCCACGGCGGCCGTGAAGCGGGCGGCGAGGTCGGCGACGGCCGTGCGCAGTTCCTCCCCGCCCTCCACACGGAAGGGGACGGGCAGCACCGCCAGCCATTCCTGCGCGTACATGGCCGGGTTGCGGGTGCTGCCCACCAGCACGCTGCCGTCCCCCAGCGGTTCCAGACGTCCCATCGGCGGCCGGATCCAGCGGGCCACCTCGGCCGGCGGCAGGTCGAACACCACGCGCGTGGGGTACGCCCAGCCGACGCCCAGATTCTCCTCCAGCACCGCCACCGGGTCGAGCCCGGCGGGCGGTTCGAACCGCTGCGCGGTCGTCTCGACCGTACGGACCCGGTCGACCCGGTAGGTGCGGACGGCGTCCGCGCGATGGCTGTGGCACAGCAGGTACCAGCGGCCGTAGCGGACGACGAGGGACCAGGGATCCACGTCCGCCACCCACTCGGCACCGGCCTCGCTGCGGTAGGTGATGCGCACGCGGTGGCGCGCCGCGACGGCACCGACGAGCTCGCCGGTGATCGCCGGGTCCGGACGGGTGGCGTACGGGTCCGGCGCCGCCGACGCGTAGGCGTGCAGCAGGGCCGCCTGGCTGCCGACGCTCTCCGGCAGTGCCTTGACGACCTTGCCGAGGGCGGCGCTGACCAGGTCCTCGGGGTCGGCGGCGCCCGGCTGGCCGCTGAGCACGGCCATCACCAGGCCGAGCGCCTCCGCCTGCGTGAAGTGCACGGGCGGCAGGCGCGTCCCGCGCCCCAGCCGGTAACCGCCGTGCGGCCCGCGGGTGGACGTCACCGGGATGCCGGCCTCGCGGAGGATCTCCACGTAACGGCGGGCGGCGCGCTCCGTCACCCCCAGTCGCTCGGCGAGTTCGGTCGCCGTCGTACCGGGGCGGACCTGGAGGATCTCCAGGGCGCGCAGGGCCCGGGCGGTGGGGCTGAGGTCGTTGGGCACCCGGGCAGGCTAGTCCGTCAACCCGGACGACCGCCCGAACGATCGTCCGACGACCGCCCGACGGTCGTCGGAAGACTGCCCGACGGTCGTCGGGGTGATCCGGCAGCCGATCGTCCGGATCTCCTCCTACGGTGGCGTCCGTCAACCGGCAGTAGGGGAGAGCATCATGGACATCCTGCTCATCGGCGGCCTGTGGCTGCACGGCTCCGTGTGGGGCGGCGTCGCCTCCGCCCTGGAAGGGCTCGGCCACCGCCCGGTGCCGCTCACGCTGCCGGGGCAGGGGGACGGCTCCGTGCCCGCCACGCTGGACGACCAGATGGAGGCCGTGCTCGCGGCCGTGGACGCGGCACCCGGCAAAGTCGTGGTCGCGGGGCACTCCGCCGCCTGCTCCCTGGCCTGGCTGGCCGCCGACCGACGACCGGACAAGCTGGCCAGGGCCGTCCTGATCGGTGGCATCCCGACCCAGGACGGCCGGCCGTACGCCGACTTCTTCGAGGTGAGGGACGGGGTCATGCCGTTCCCCGGCTGGGAGCCCTTCGAAGGTGCCGACGCCGCCGATCTCGACGAGGAGGCCAGGAACGCCTTCACGGCCGCCGCGATCCCGGTGCCCGAAGGGGTGGCCCGGGGTGTGGTGCGGCTGACCGACGAACGGCGGTGGGACGTCCCCGTCGTGGTCGTGTGCCCGGAGTTCACGCCCGAGCAGGCCCGGGAGTGGATCGACGCCGGAGAGGTACCGGAGTTGTCCCGGGCCAAGGAGGTTGAGTTCGCCGACATCGACTCCGGGCACTGGCCCATGATCACGGCACCGGACGAACTGGCCCGGATCCTGGCAGCGGCGGCCGACACGACCTGACGGACCCGGGGGGCGGGCGGAGCCCTGATGGGAGAGCTCCGCCCGCCACGGGCCGACCGTGAGCCGGCGTGTCAGTGCGCCGCGGCCAGAGCGCGGGCGTCCTCGGCGATGAGTGCCGCCCGCTCCTTGTCCAGAGCCTTGCCCGACTGGACCTTCGCCCACGTGGCCAGCACCGAGTACTGCTTGAGCCCGAGCATCCCCGTCATCGAGCTGATCGCCGAGTTCTTGGCGCCCGAGGTGAAGATGAGGTGGGCCAGCCCGGTCGGGGTCGCCTTGAGCGTGAAGGTCAGCGTGTCCTCCGCGGTGCCGCCGTCACCCGAGGCCACGGCCCGCAGAGTGTGCGGTCCGGCCGCGAGGGTGGTCAGCTCCAGGGGCGCACCGGCGCGCACGGGGCGGCCGTCCAGGGTGAGCGCCACCGACGTGCTGTGCTCGCTCTGCACCGTCGGCACCGGCGTCTGCGCGCGGTCGAGCACGGCGTCGGCGGCGGGGGAGGTGAAACGCACCGCAGGCTTGGCCGGTGGCTGCGCCTGACTCTGTCGGAAAGCGCTGTTCCAGCCGCTCAGTTCGGTCGGCCGGTTGGTGATCACGCCGTCGACACCGGCGCTCTCCAGGGCCTTCCAGCGGTCGGGGGCGTCCACGGTCCACACCATGACGGCCACGCCGGCCTTGTGCAGGTCGGCGATGACGGACGGCTTCTTGCTGAGCGCCCCGTCCTCCGGGTTGTAGGCGGCCAGGTGGAGTTCCTTCGCCAGGGCCACCGGGTCGGCGTCCAGGGTGCTGCGGAGCAGGCCGAGGGGCAGGTCCGGAGCGAGTTCGTGGGTGTAGCGCAGGGCGTCGACCTCGAAGCTCTGCACGAAGACGCGTCCGGTCATGCCGTGGGTGCGGATGGTGTCCACGATGGTGGCCACCTCCGCCTTGGTGTGCGCGCCCTTGATCTCGAGCAGGAGGTCGCCGACGCGGGTGCGCAGGTCGTCCAGCTGGGCGGCCAGCGTCGGGACCCGGGCTCCCTTGTAGTGCGGCGCGAACCACGAACCGGCGTCGAGCGCGTCGAGCTGGGCGGACGTCAGCGACCGGACGGGGCCGGTGCCGTCGGTCGTCCGGTCCACGGTGCTGTCGTGGAGGATGTACGGCACGCCGTCCTTGCTGGGCTGGACGTCGTTCTCGATGAAGTCGGCGCCGCCCCGGCGGGCGATCTCCTGCGACACCAGGGTGTTCTCGGGCGCGGCCGAGGAGGCGCCGCGGTGCCCGATGACGGTCAGCGGCGCTCCTGCGGGGCGGATGTAGCCCGCCGGCGGCAGCTCGGTCACCTTGAGGTCGTCGTACGAGGCCGAGGCCCCGTTGACCAGCAGGCCCTGCACGCCGTCGGCGGAGCGGGCGACGTTGGAGGTCCGCATGACCTCCTTGCCGTCGAAGTACCAGACGGCCTTGGTGCCGTGGACCTCGGCGGCTATCTTCACGTCCTTGCCGGTGCCGGCGGAGGAGGGCGCCGCGTGGGTGTCGGTGACGTTCCAGGTGTCCGCCGCGGTGCGCTGGGCGAACTCCAGGCCGTTGGCCGCCGTGGTCCCCGTGCGCATCGTGGCGATGGACCAGGGGACGGAGCCGTCCGCAGGGAGGTCGAGTCCCATGGCCGTCCAGCGGCCGGCGTCCACGACCGACTCGAAGCGCGCGGTGACCTCGATCCGGAAGTCGGTGAGGTGCTTGCCGAACGTGATCCGGCTCTGCTGCGAGGAGTTCGCCGAAGTTCCGTACAGGCGGCCGTTCTTGACCTGCCAGGTGCCGTCGACCGCCTTGAAGCCCTCGGGCAGCGAGGAGCCGGAGAAGTCGGCCGAGAGGACCACCCGGCTCGCCGGGGCGTCGGTGTCCGTGGCAGGGGTCGTGCCCTCGGCGTGGGCGGCGGCCGGCAGGGACACGGCGAGCAGCACGGAGGCCAGGAGCGCGACGCGGGAGCGCGGAGCACGCCGTGGCCGCGTGGCCGGCGACAGCGTGGAAGAAGGTGAAGTGCTAGGCATGCGGGCGACGTTAGGGACCGTCGGCGATCATGCCGGGCCGGGTGGATGAACGCCAGGAGACGGCTCGACGTCGAGTGGGTCGCGTCGGGCCTCGGGTGGTACGGCAGGGGGAGGGCGGACCACCTGCCGCCCGGCATCTCCCGAGGAACGGCCCCGCCCCGTCCCCGCGCCTTCCCCCGCCCGCGCCCCCGCGCAGGGCAATGTGGTGCAGACGGGCGCGCAGCGGCGTCGTCGCGGGAGCGGAGGTGTCGTGCAGGTGCGGGTGGAAACCCTTCGCCGGGGGTGGTCAGCGGCTCGCTCATGGCTCCCGCGAACCGTCCGGTGTGGCCGTGACGATCCCGGTGCCGGAGGCCCTCGTCCACGCGACCGACCAGTTCGCCGCGCCCCTGGGCGCGCACGTGGCGGCTTTGACGCCCGCCGGATGAACCGTCAGACGGGTGGCGGTACAGCCTCCTGAGCGCCCACGTCACCGCCGGTGAGCTGCGGCTCGACGTCCACGACACCCTCGACGGCCCGCGCCAGACGTACGGCGAGGGGGACCAGGGCGGTGTCGCGGACCGGCCCGCGCAGGGTGACGACCCCTTCGCGCACGCTGACGTCGATGGAGTGGCCGGCGACCGGACGCAGGTGGGAGACGACCGTGCGGCGGACCTCGTCCGCGATCTGGTCGTCGGGCCGCAGGAAGACCTTCAGCAGGTCGGCCCGGCTCACGATCCCCTGCAGAATGCCGACGCGGTCGACCGCGGGCAGCCGTTTGACGCGCCGCACCGCCATGATCCGGGCGGCCCGCGCGAGCGTGGCGTCCGGGTGGACGGTGACGGCGGGCGTGCTCATGAGGTCCCCGGCCGTGGTCGCACCGAGCGTCCGAGCGTGCGTGACCGGGTCATTGCGTCCTCCCTTCGGATGGGCCGCCAAGGTACGGGGAGGCTTTCTCCGCGTCCCATCCCTGGTCCGTCCTCCGCCCGGACGTGCCGAGGGCCGTGGTCCGGGGCTTTCGCACCCCGGACCACGGCCCTCGCGTGAACGACCGCTGCCGCGCTCGCCTACGGACGCAGCGTCCGGTGCCGCTCGATGTCCCGCTTGTCGAGCTTGGCGTCGAACTTCGCCAGCGGCTTGGCCGCCGCCGGGTTCTCCTGCACCGCGGTCGGCGCGACGTCCGCCCAGTCGAGGATGCGGGCCGTGGCCAGCGCCTTCTCCTTCTCGACCAGACCGGCGACGTTCGCACCGTGGTTCATGCCGGGCGCGGTGAACACGTACGCGTCACGCGCCTTCTTGCCGACGCGGAACTGCTCGGCGCCCCACGGGTCGTTCTCGCCGTAGACGAACAGCATGTGCCGGGCGTTGTGCCGCACCCAGGTGTCGACGTCCCGCATGGCCGACGGCTCGAACTTCATCGGGATGGAGCGCGGCACGAAGTTGCGGGGCGGCTGGTAGCCGTAGCGGATGTACTTCTTCTCGATGTGCGGGAAGTGGATGGTCGGCGCGCCCAGCTGCGTACCGGCCTGGTAGTAGTACGGCGTGTACGGCGTCAGGCCCTGGTCCGTGTAGGCCGAGAAGCCGGAGATCGTGTCGACGGAGGTCCAGATCGCGTCGTCGGTGGCGTTCTTGGCGTCGGCCGGGATGTCCGTGCAGTCGGCGAGGGTGCTGTACTGCCAGAAGCCCCAGACGTAGTCCAGGACGACCGCCTCGTAGGCCCGGTCCAGGCTGCCGATGGTGTCGAAGGTGTAGCCGTTCTCGGTGGCGTACGCGGCGTACTTCTTCTCCAGCGCGGTCCGGCGCACCAGCGCCTCGCGCTGCACGCCGTTCAGCCGGTCGCGGCACTCCTGGGTGCCGACGGTGCGGAAGAAGCGGTCGTAGGCCGAATCCTCCTTGTTCACCACGTCGTTGGGGGCGACGTAGGCGACGACGCCGTCCATGTCCTTGGGGTAGAAGCGCTCGTAGTAGGTGGCGGTCATGCCGCCCTTCGAACCGCCCGTGGAGATCCAGTTCTCGCTGTAGATCTTCTTCAGCGCCGAGAAGATGCGGTGCTGGTCGCTGGCCGCCTGCCAGATGTCCAGCTTCGACCAGTCGGCCGGCTCGGGTCGCGACGGAGTGAAGAAGCGGTACTCCATGGAGACCTGGTTGCCGTCCACGATCTGCGTCGGCTCCGCGCGGCGCGGCGTCGTCGAGACGCTGTAGCCGCCGGTGTAGAACACCGTCGGCCGCGCGGTGTCCTTGTGCAGCACGGTGATCCGCTGCTGGAACGTCCCCTTGGAGGGCCGGCGGTGGTCGACGGGCTGGGTGTAGTTGAGGACGAAGAAGCGGTACCCGGTGTACGGCTTCTCCTCGATCAGGCTCATGCCCGGGATCGAGAGCAGTCTCTCCTTGATGTCAGTGGTGCCGGTGGCCTCCGGCCCGGCGGCGGTGGCCGCCCCGGCCGAACTCAGTGTGCCTATGAGCACCGTGAGCGCCAGCAGCCATCTGAGCGCCTTGCGCATGCGCACTCCCCTGTGAGACATATGTGCGCCGGAAGCTACTCGACCAACTCCCCGCCACGCCAGGGGACATAGGGAAAACCCTGTGTGACGGGAGGGGTTCGAGGGTCGGCAGAAGGGGAAGCGGGCATCCCATGTCCCTGACGACGCAGGGGCAGGGCGCGTCCAAGCGCTTGCCGGACCGGCCCCGGACGTCCCGGGTGCCGGCGGACGCACGAATGCGGTCCGGGCTGAAGTAGGTGGCCCGGTCGGCGTTCATCGCGGCAGCTCCATCAGGTGGCCCTCCGCGACGAGGCTGACATGGCCGCCCACGGTGACCCCGTGGCGCTGCGGGCCGATGTCGTAGGCGCCGATGCTCATCGAGCTGGGCCGGCCCATGTGGCGGCCCTGACGCAGTGTCACGGTCTCACCCGCGACGAGCCGCCCGTGCCGGCGCAGATAGGCGGCGACGCAGCCGGCCGCGCTGCCCGTGGCGACGTCCTCCAGGATGCCGTCGTTGTTCCAGTGCCGGCCTTCGAGCTCGTCGGCGTCGAGCAGGTAGGCGAACTGCGCGCCCACCTGGCGGAGGGGCTCCGTGAGGTCGAAGCGGATGCGGGCCCTGTGCAGCAGCCCCGGCCGGACGGGGACGATGAGGTACCGCAGCCCGGTCGACACCACCTGCGGCCGCAGGCCGGGGTGCAGATCCTGCACTTCCAGGTCGAACCACGAGGACAGCCCCTCGATCTCCGGCTCCCCGAGGAACGACGCCGGCCCCTGGTCCAGAACGCCCTCGTACGACTTGCCGTTCTGGCGGACCTTCACCCGCACCGTGCGCGCCTTCAGCTCCAGCTTCCAGTCGACCGGGCCACCCATGCCGGCGAGATGGTGCAGCACGGCGGCCGCGCCGATCACCGGGTGGCCCGCGAAGTCGAGTTCCTCGGACAGATCGAAGACCCGCGCCTGGAACCCGGGGCCGGCGTCGGCGTTCCAGGGGAGGAGGAAGACCGACTCGAAGTGGCGCAGTTCCTGCGTGATGCGGAGCATCTGCGCCGGGTCGAGGCCGGTTGCGTCGGGGAAGACGGCGAGGCTGTTGCCGCCGTAGGGGACGTCACTGAAGACGTTGACGTGGAGGAATCGCATGTTCGGCCGGACTTTCGGGTGGATGTCGGGAGGGAGGATGGGGGTGTGAGCCTGAGGCGCCGGGGTGTGAGCCTGAGCGTCTGAGGGCCATCCTCGGCGCCGATGTGCCGCGTCAGCGGTAGTTCAGCTCGGCGAGCTCCGTGGCGAGCTTGGTGCGGAACGGAGTGTGGCCGAGCATCTGCAGGGCGATGTTGCGGACACCACGGGCAGCCGGGCGGCGCGTGGTGGCCAGGCGTGTCATGCGGTCGGCGAGCCTGACCACCTGCTCGGCGACGGGCCGGCGCGTGGCCTCGTACGCGTCGAGGGTTCCCGAGGCAAGGGCCCGGCCGAGGGCGTAGCCGTCCTGGATGCCCGTGTTCATGCCCTGCCCTCCGGCGGGGCTGTGCACGTGTGCGGCGTCGCCGGCCAGGAAGAGCCGCCCGGCCCGGTAGGAGTCGGCGACGCGGTGGTGCACCCGGAACCGGGAGGACCAGTGCACCTCGTGCGCGGTGGCCTGCCCGGGGACGCGCTCGTCCAGCATCCGCTGCAGGAAGGCCAGGTCGGCGGTCTGGGGAGCGTCGTCGACCGTGGCGACGATGCGGTAGCGGTCGCCGGGCAGCGGCGCGACCACGATCAGTCCGGCGCTGTGGAAGTTCAGGGACACCTCGCGCGGGCCCGGCGCCCAGCGCATGTACACGTCGGCGAGGACGAAGGACTCCGCATAGGCGCTTCCGGTGAAGCCGATGCCGGCGGCCTCGCGGACCGTGCTGTGCATGCCGTCGGCGCCGACGACGTAGTCGGCCCGTACGGTCTCCCCGCTGGTCATCGTGACGGTGACGCCGGACTCGTCCTGGACGACGGACGCCGCTTCGTAGGGACGGGAGGTGTCGGCACCCAGCTCCCGCAGCCGGGTGAGCAGGACGTCCTCGGTCTCGTTCTGCGCGACCATCAGCGTGTACGGGTGCGGCGTCGGCAGGCCGTCGAAGGGAATCGCCATCAGAGCGCGGGCGCCGTCACGGACGGAGAAGCGGGTGACCTTGATCCCGCGGCGCAGCAGCTCGGCGCAGGCGCCGAGCTCGTCGAGCACCTCGAGGGTGCGGGCGTGCACCACCGCGGCCCGGGAGGTGTTCGCGCCCTCCGCCTGGCGGTCGACCAGGACGAAGTCGACGCCCGCCTGAGCGAGGGTGATCGCCAGCGCCAGCCCGGTGGGTCCGGCGCCGATGATCGCGACGCGGGTGCGGGAGGGGAGTGCGGGCCGGTTCATGAGAATCTCTTGCTCCGTCGAAGATGTGTGCCAACATTTGTTGGCCATCGCTTGTTGTCATAGTGCGCCCTGGAGGCGCGCTAAGTCAACAGCTGTTGGCCTACGCTTGTTGGCTCGACGGGTGGGAGGGTGCGCGGGCCCGCGCCGTCGGGCGCGCGCAGGGGCAGCCAAGCCCTCCGCCGAAACGGCCGAACGCCGGCCCGGTCAGGCACCGGGCCGGCGTACGACGTGCTCCCCGCGTCAGCTTCGCGCGGCGCGAAGCGGTTCACCGACGCTCCGGAGGTGGCGCAGCGCCTCCCGGTGGGAGTCGATGAGACCGGTCTGGTGGTACGGGATGCCCAGTTCCGCGCAGTACTGCTCGGTGATGGCCTGGGCGCGGCCGAGAGCCGGGGTGGGCATGCTCGGGAACAGGTGATGCTCGATCTGGTAGTTCAGCCCGCCCATGAAGACGTCGACCAGGGCGCCGCCGCGGACGTTGCGCGACGTGAGGACCTGGCGGCGCAGGAAGTCCAGCCGGGTGCCCTCCTCGATCATCGGCATCCCCTTGTGGTTCGGTGCGAACACCGACCCGAGGTAGATGCCGAACAGCCCCTGGTGGACGGCGATGAACGCCAGCGCCTTGCCCGGCGAAAGGACGGAGAAAAGGGCGCCGAAATACAGTCCGAAATGCATCACGAGCAGCGTTCCCTCGAGCACGGGACGTTTCACCGAGCGGCTCCCCAGAGCCCGGAAACTGCTGAAGCTGAGATTCAGCCCTTCCAAGGTCAGCAGGGGAAAGAAGAGCGCCGCCTGATGCTTGCCGACGAAGCGGGGGAGGCCCTGCGCTTTACGGGCCTGTCGCCGCGACCAGACGAGAATGTCCGGCGCCACGTCGGGGTCCTTGCCTTCGTGGTTGGGATTCGCGTGGTGCCGGGTGTGCTTGTTCATCCACCAGCCGTAGCTCATGCCGAGCAGCAGGTCGGCGACCAGGAGGCCGCCCGCCTCGCTGGGCCGTCGGCGGGAGAACACCTGCCGGTGGGCGAGGTCGTGGGCGGCGAGCCCGAGCTGACCGAAGACCACGGCCAGGGCGACCGCGACGAGGAGCTGCCCCCAGCTGTCTCCCAGGGTGAAAAAGGCGACTGTCGACCAGGCGAGAGCAAGCGCCACCGCGCCGAAACGCACGGTGTAATACAGCGGGCGACGCCGGAGAAGACCGGCCGCGGTGATCCGGCGGGACAATTCGGAGAAGTCGCTTCCATCGCGCCGTTCGTCTTGCCTTCGTTGCGTGGGCGGACCTGCCGGAAGAACCGTGGGATGCGTCATGACGGTAAGTATCTGAACCGTGCACCGACCGCGGAATGACGGTCGCCCCCGAGGTGGGGGAGGGGGTAGCACCACCTTGAGGGTGTGGATTGCCCGGGGCCGCTCCCTTCGCGGCCTCGGGCGAGGGCGGTGACCGCCTCGGACGAGGGGGTGACCGCCTCGGGCGAGGGCGGTGACCGTCTCAGGCGAGGGCGGTGACCAGGAGTGTGAAGGCGGCGATGATGACGGCGACACGGACATAGTGGTAGCGGTCCCAGCGGTTCATCTGCTCCTTCCAGTCCGCCGGCCGGTTCTCGGGCGTCCACGTCTTGCCGCGGTTGTTGATCGGGACGAGCAGCAGGACCGACATGACGACACTGACCAGCAGCAGCGCACCGGCGACGACGAGGAGGGCCGTGCCGTCCTCGTTCCAGGTGACCGCGGCCCACAGTGCGGTGAGCAGCAGTGAGCCTATGTACCAGAACGGCATGAGCGCGCCGAGCATCCGGCCGCCGTGAGCACGGGCGAGTTGGTCGCTGTCCTCGGGGAGGGCGCTGAAGATCCGGTTCATGACGAAGGCGACCGCGAACTCCACCCCGACCATCAGTCCGACGATCACGGTGGTGGCGACTTCCAGGACGTTGAGCATGACGACCCCTCCGGCTATCTAGCGTTGCTAGCTGACGGGTCAACGCTAACTCTGCCTACGCTCGATTGTCTAGCGGTGCTAGGATGGAAGTCATGTCGGTCAAGGAACGCAAGGAACGCGAACGGGCGCAGCGCGAGCGCCTCATCGTCGCCACGGCCCGGGAGCTCGCCGAGGAACAGGGTTGGGACGCGGTCACCACCCGCCGGCTCGCCGAGCGCATCGAGTACAGCCAGCCCGTCCTGTACAGCCACTTCCGCGGCAAACGCGAGATCATCGGCGCCGTCGCCCGGGAAGGGGCGGCCGAGATGGCCGTGGCGGTGCGGGCCGCGGTGGCTGGCGCCGACGGCCCGCGTGACCGGGTCGCCGCCCTCGCCCGGGCCTACCTGGACTTCGCCGAGCGCAATCCGGCGGTCTACGACGCCCTGTTCGACCTCGACGGCGGCCTGGCGTTCGCGCAGGAGGACACCCCCGGCGAGCTCAAGGACGCCTTCGCCGCCCTGCTGGAGACCCTGGGCGAGGTCGCCGGGGACGGTGTCCACCCGGGGCTGTTCACCGAGACGTTCTGGGCGTCCCTGCACGGACTGGCCACTCTGACCCGGGCGCGACGCCTGCCGCCGGAGGACACGGAGCGCAGGATCGAGCTGCTGGTGGACCGCCTCGCCGTGATGTGAACGTCAGCCCCGCCGGGCCGTATCGCGATTCAGCCCCGCCGGGCGGTATCGCGATTCAGCCCCGCCGGGCGGTATCGCGATTCAGCTCTGCCGGGAGTGCACAGGACTGTTCGCGACCTCCTGCGGACACTTCCGGTGCGGGGCCCGCGTCCGCCGGTCGCGGACCCAGTCCGACGTGGCCAGCGCCAGCGAGGCCAGCATGCCGACGATCCCGGTGCCCAGGGCGATGACGAGGGCGTTCTGGTAGTCCTTGCCGTCTCCGAGCACCATGTAGAAGAGGCCGGGCAGGGCGGCGGTGCCCACCGCGGCGCCGAGCCGCTGCCCCGTCTGCAGCGCCCCTCCGGCCGCGCCGGCCATGTGCACGGGCACGTCCCGCAGGGTCATCGTGATGTTCGGCGACACCACGAACCCCCCTGCGATGCCCCCGAGGAACAGCACGGGGGCGGCGATCCACGGAGCGACGTCGAGCGGCGCGAACCGCAGCAGCAGCGCGGCTCCGCCCAGCCCGCAGATCACCCCCGCCAGCCCGCACACGGTCAGCAGCCGGCCGAACCGGTCCACCAGCCGCCCCGCGAGCACCGCGGCCCCGGCCGAGCCGAGCGCGAACGGGGTCACGGCGAGCCCCGACTCCAGGGGCGAGAAGTTCCGCCCGTCCTGGTAGAAGAGGGCGAAGACGAGCCAGACGCCGCTGAACCCGATGAAGTACAGCGTGCCGACACCGGCGCCCACGGCATAACCGCGCACCGTGGTGAACAGCCGTGGATCGAGCAGCGGCCTCGTCCCCCGGGCGACCAGACGGTACTGCCGGCGCACGAAGAGGAACAGGACCGCGGCGCCGACGAGGAACAGCCACCACAGCCGGCCCAGCCCGCCTGCCTCCGCCTGCACGAGCGGATACATCAGGGCCAGGACGCCGAGCCCCAGGAGCAGCACACCGGGGACATCCACGTGTCCCCGCCCGGAGCGCCGGGTGCGCGGCAGGAGACGCCGTCCGAGCAGGACGGCGAGGATGCCGATGGGGACGTTGACGTAGAAGATCCAGCGCCACCCCTGCGCGCCGTCGGCCAGCGCCAGGATCATCCCGCCGACGAGAGGGCCGGACGCCGACGAGATGCCGACGGTCGCCCCGAAGTAGCCGAAGGCACGGCCGCGTTCCGCGCCGCGGAACATCTGCTGGATGAGCGCGGAGTTCTGCGGCGCCATGAATCCCGCGGCCAGGCCCTGCGCGAGACGGGCCACCACCAGGAGCGTGATGTCGGGAGCCGCACCGCAGGCCGCGCTGAAGAGCACGAAGCCGCACAACGCCGTCAGGAAGATACGGCGCCGGTCCAGGGCGTCGCCCAGCCGCCCGGCGGTGACCAGGGCGAGGGCGAACGTGAGGGTGTATCCCGACACCACCCACTGCACCTGCGCGGGGGAGGCGTGCAGGTCGCGCTGCACGGTGGGCAGGGCCACCGCCACGATCGTGACGTCCAGCAGGCTCATGAAGCCCGCCACCAGGGTGACCCACAGCGCCCGCCACCGGCGCGGGTCCGGCTGATACTCGCCCGTCCGGCCACCGGGGTCCCGGTCGCCCGCCGCTGACGCCGACGCTGTCACATGGAGTCCTCTCACACCGCCCGGTCGAACAGGTCCCCGGTTCCCCCGACGTACGCCGCGCACACCCGGCCGCCCTCGAACGGTCCACGCGCGGGGCGCCCCCGCATTCAGCGAGGCGGTGGATAGATCAGCGAGCCGTCGACGACCTGGGCGTGAGGACTCAGCGTCCCCGGAGAGGACGAGGTCGCCGACATGATGTGCACGACCTCCACACCGGCGACGATCAGGGCATCCGTGATCAGCCGCCGATGGCACCGCCACGGCACCGCCTCGCTGCACATGATCGCGGGCCGTTCACGTGCCGCCAGCTCCAGCAACTCGCCGAGCCCTTCGGCGAACGCGGGCGTGCTCATGTGGTCGGCGTAGTCACGGAAGGCCTTGACCCGCCAGGCCCCGTTCGGACTCGGCACCCCCACCGGAGTGTGCCGTCGGCCGCCCAGCTCCCGGATCCACCGATAGCCGATGTCGGGCGGCAGGGCCTCGACGACCGCTTCCTGGTTCCACTGCGGATGCTTCCGGGACGAGGGGTACGACCGGACGTCCACCAGACACGTGACGCCGTTGCCGCGCAGCATGCCGACGACGTCGTCGAAGCCGCGGGTGGAGTGCCCGATCGTGTACACGCGGTCCGTCATCGCACTGCCTCGCCGCCCAAGCCGCTCCGGGAAAGCCTGCCGCCTACAGCTTCGTCAGTGCCCCGCCCTTGTGCATGGCGACATGACCGGTCTTGTCGCTCTTGATCTCGTACTGCGGATCCTCTTGCGAGCAGTGCCGGGTGTGCCCCTTGTACTCCACGTCGCGCGTGTGCTCCTTGACGATGACGCCTTCGACGTGACCCGCCTCGGAATTCCACCGCACCCGTTGACCGAAGGCGAACTGGTCAGTCATCGCGATCTCCCTTCTCCCGGCGCGGCATCCGCTCCGTGCCCGACTTCTGGCCCTGCCGCGTCACGCCGCGCCGGGTGCCCCGGGCCACGGCGTCCAACCGTGCGGAAAACCGGTGTCCGCCGTCCGTCCCCCGGTGATAGACACCCGGTGTGACCATGACACTCGAGTTCTCCGACCTGCGGCGCCTGATCGACGAACGGTCCACCGCCTTCCGGGCCGCGATCGCTTCCGCGCCCAGTCTCGACGTGCGGGTGCCCACCTGCCCGGAGTGGACGCTGTTCGATCTGGTGCAGCACCTGGGCGGCGGAGACCGCTTCTGGGCCGCCGTCGTCGAGGCGGGACCCGCCGACGCGCCACCGGCGGAGGCCGTCGCCCTACGGGCCGCCGTGGCCGCGCCGCGGGAGCGTGAGGCGCTGCTGGCCTGGCTGGCCGAGTCGACGCGGCTGCTGCTGAGCGCGCTGGAGGAGGCGGGCCCGGATCACGGTTGCTGGACGTGGTGGCGTGCCTCGCAGTCCCCGCAGACCGCGGGCGGCGTCGCCCGGCACCGGGTCCAGGAGACCGCGGTGCACACCTACGACGTCCAGGTCACCCAGGGGACCCCGCGGCCACTTCCGGACGAGGTGACGCTCGACGGCGTCGACGAGTTCCTGTCCACCTGCATCGCGACGCCGGCCGCCTGGCCGCACAAGCCCGCCACGATCGACTTCCACGCGACCGAGGGCCCCTCCTGGCGCCTCACACTCGACGCGGACGGGGCACGAGCCACGCGTCTTTCCGCCGACGTCGAGACCCCCGACCTCTCCGTCACGGGAACCGCCGGCGAACTGATCCTCTGCTTCTACGACCGCATCCCGGCCGCCTCCCTCCGACTCGACGGAGACGCCGGCCTGCTCGACCTGCTCCGCGCCTGGGAGCCGGAGGAGTAGAGAGACAGGCGGACACCGCTTGCCGCGCGGCGCAGGCCGGTACTGATCCGTAAGCTCGGACGACATGGAGACAACGGCGTCCTTCGTCCATCATCTCGGGGTGTTCGCCTCGGACTTCGAGGCCGGCGAACGGTTCTACACCGCCGCGCTGGACGCGCTCGGCGTCGGCATCGGTTACCGGGCCGACGGCGTCGCCGAATACTGGAGCCCAGGGCAGGACACACCGTCGTTGTCCCTGGAGCAGGCGGAGACCGAGGATGCCGCCACCACGGGGGCGCACATCGCGTTCACGGCGGTCAGCCGGGACGCGGTGGACGCCTTCCACGCGGCCGCGGTGGCGGCCGGGGGCGCCTCCCGGCACGCGCCCCGCTGGTGGAGCGAGTACCGCGCCTACTGCGCGTTCGTCAGCGACCCGGACGGCAACAACGTCGAAGCCGTCCACAAGGAGGGCTCCTCCTAGCGATCCAGTGCACGTCAGGGATGCAGCTTCTCGCCCTTCGCGAGCATCGCCACGAACTTCTCGATCCGGCGGGCCCGGGTCTCCGGCTTCTTGGCGTCCTGGACGCGGTAGAGGATCGCGTAGCGGTTCTGCCGGTCCAGCGCCTCGAAGAACTCCGCGGCAGCCGGTTCGGCGGCCAGGGCCGCGGCGAGGTCGTCCGGCACCGTGGCGGTTCTGGAGCTGTCGTACGCGGCGTCCCAACGGCCGTCCGCCTTGGCCCGGTCGATCTCGGCCTGGCCCGCCGGCTGCATCCGGCCCTGCTCGATCAGGGCGGCCACCTTGTCCCGGTTCACCTTGGACCACTTGCTGCGCGCCGTGCGCGGCGTGAACCGTTGCAGCCACCACTGATCGTCCAGCCCAGCCTTCTGACCGTCGATCCACCCGTAGCAGAGGGCCACGTCGAGCGCCTGGGCGTAGTCCAGCGCCACGACTCCCGGGCTCTTCTTGCGCAGCTTGAGCCAGATGCCGGGCGAAACGGCGTGGTTCTCCCCGAGCCACGCCTCGAACGCCTCAGCGGATTCGAACGCCACGATCTCCAAGTTCTGAGTCACCCCAGCAGCGAACCACACCGGGCCGATGGTCACTGAGCAGTTTCAGGATCCGTCGGAGCGACTGGCATCGTCGGCCGGGTGGGTGTCAGTGCCGTGTGACAACCTCCGGGGCATGACCTATGACCTTGCTGTCTGGGAAGGCGAGAGACCCGCGGACGACAAAACCGCCGGCCGGATCTTCAGCGACTTGTACGACTGCTACATCGAAGGTGCGGACGAACCTCCGTCGGAACGCATAGAGGCTTACGTGACCGCGTTGCTCGAGCGGTGGTGCGACATCACCGAGGAAGAGGAGGACACCTCGCCCTGGTCGGCCGGCCCGTTGATCGACGAAGCCAGTGGACCGCTGATCTATTTCGCCATGCGGTGGAGCATGGCGGAGGAGGCGTCGGCCTACGCGGCTTCACTGGCGGAGTCCATGGGCCTGGTCTGTTTCGACGTGCAACAGGACCGGCTCCGGCCGTAGTTCAGTGCCCCCCGCCGGACAGGCAGGCCGACGACTGCGGCGCCCAGTAGCCGCGCTCGCCGCCACACTCGGGCACCCCGTGACGCAGATACGTGCCCACATCTGAGGGGAAGACTCCGGCGTGCCAAGATCGGGGAATGATCTTGAAGGTCGGGCGGACCGACGCGCGCACATCGCCGGACGAGCAGATGAAGGAGCTCTTCAGCGAAGGGTTCCCGGAGTTCATCACCGCCGATCGGCTGGTGAAACAGTTCATTGGCAGGGTCGGTGAGTGGTTCGCCGACCTGAACCTCATGCTGGTGGACGACCGCGGCCTACCAGTGGCCTCCGGCGGGGGCGTGCGGCACTGCTGAACGTCACTGAACGGCGGCGGCCCGTCGTTCGACCACACAGCGGTCGATGCTGTCCACGACACCCGCGGTCGTGACGCGTACCCGGTAGGTTGTCGTCTCCTTCGCGGGCACCCATACAGGGTCCCTGGTCTTTACCATCTGGGAGCCCTGGGCGTACAGGAAGTCCATCTTCACGGCGAAGGTGCCGTCGCGCCCGTTCGGATTCGTGACTTTCACGGTGGCGCGCGGGTCCGACGGACTCGGACAGCTCACGAGTACCGCCGACCCGTCCTTCAACGGCTCGGCGGCCTCGGTGGAAGGGGAGGCGGGCGGCTGCGAGGCGGGTGTACTGGCGCTGTCGGCGGCGCTCGGCTCCGTCGTCGTGGCGCTGTCCGGCGAGGCACTGTCGGTCGTGCGTGCGGTGCCACTCCCCGCAGCGCATCCCGTCGACAGAACCGACAGGCTCACGACGATCGCCGCCGACACCGCGATGGACCTGGGCCTACGCCCCCTCATGTACATGCCGTCACCCTACCTGCGGATATCCCTCGCACCTGCCGCAGGTGGATGCACAGGCAGCACACCGCCGGCCGGTGGGACCTCGCACCGGTCGGCGGCGTGTGTCAGCGGGTGGTTCAGGGCGTCAGCACTCGCCCCTCCACACGACCCGGGTGATGGTCAGCCCCGCCTCGGCGTTCGCCTTGTACTTGCCCGGACCCGGGTTGTAGTGGAAGCAGTCCGTCGACGGCTGACCGCCGAGGTACGACGTCACGTCCACGTGGTCCGCGCCCGGGTACGCGACGCCGTTGTTGAAGATGGAGCCGACGGCCAGGTTCCCCGACCAGTTGCCCGCCACCCTGAGGACGAGCCGGCCCGACTGGTTGGCGCCGCTGTAGGCGCAGAAGTAGCCCTTCCCGCACCCGGCGGGATTGGGCTCGGCGGACGCCGACGGGGCCACGGCGAGAACCCCGGCGAAGGCGGCCGCCACAGCTCCGGCGCCCAGTGCGGTGAGTCGCTTTCCGGTCAGCACGGTGAGTTCCCTTCGCCTCAGCACTCGCCGCGCCAAACGACCTTGACGACACGGGTGCCCGGGACCGCGTTCGCCTTGTAGGCGCCCGGACCCGGGTTGTAGTGCAGGCACGCGGTCTCGGTTCCGCCTTCGACGGTGTACGTCACGTTGACGTGGTCAGCGCCCGGGAAACGCACCCCGTTGTTGAACGCGGAGCGGAAGGCTACGCTTCCGCTCCAGTTTCCCTTGGTTTTCAGTACGAGTTGACCGGTCTGGTTCTCCCCGCTGTAGGCGCAGAAGTATTCCTTCCCGCAGCCCGGCGGATCGGCCTCGGCCGCCGCGCCTGGCGCGTTGACCAGCACGGTGGCGAAGGCGGCGGCCGCCGCCGCCCCGATGGCAGCACGTGTGCGCATGTGGTTCTTCCCCCTTGAACGACAGTGCGACAAGCCTTGTCGCACGCCATTCAGGCTGCCCGCCGGAGCCGGTCGCTGCCAGGTGATTCGGCGGCTGCCGAAAAAGCCTGCTGGTATGCCCGGACAGGCGTGCGCATCGGGCCGGTTGGCGTGAAAGGTGATATCGCGATCGCCATTGTCACGGGACCATTGGTACTGTCCCGCGCTGATTTCTTCAGTTGAACACGCGACTGACTGCGATGGAATTCCGTGCTCCGAGTCCATTTCACGCGAGAAGATCTGCTCCGAACCCGAGTCACCGACGCTCCCGACCCTTTGTGGGAACTCGTACTCAGTGTGAACCTTTTGGCAACACGTCAGGGACGGGCCGTATTCGACATATGGCGCGCGGACGCCCGTAGAGCGCTGCGCCGACTGCCCCGCCACCAGCTGCACCTCGTCCGGGCGCTCGCTCCGCCCCGGGGCAGCTTCCCCGACTTCCTCAACCCGCCGGAGGCATCCCAGGGGCTGGCGGAGGGAGTCGAGGCCGTCCTGTCGACGCCGCGCCGCCGGCTGGGCCAGGAGATGACCGTGCTCGCCCGGGCACCGAGATGGCTGCGCCCGCTGGCCGACGGCGAGCCCGCGGCGCTGGAGTTCCTCGGGAAGGCACTCCACGGCTACTTCCACGCCGCCCTGGCCCCGCACTGGCCGGCCGTCCGGGCACAGATCGAGGCCGACCGGGCGGTCCGCGCACGCGAGATGCTGCGCGGCGGCGTCGACGCACTGCTGTCCGGCCTGGGACCGTCGTTGCGCTGGCGTCCGCCGGTACTGGAGACCGCCTACCCGTTCGACCGCGATCTGCGCCTCGACGGCAGAGGGCTGCTCCTGTTGCCGTCCGTGTTCTGCTGGCAGACGCCCATCACGCTGACCGACCCGGATCTGCCGCCCGTCCTCGTCTATCCGGTGGCCCGCTCGTACCGCTGGTGGCTGCCTCAGCAGACGGGGCCGGAGCCCCGCACGCTCGCCAGGCTGCTCGGCCACGGAAGGGCCGTCGTCCTACGGGCGTTGGAGGACGGGTGTACGACGAGCGAGGTGGCGCGGCGCGTGGGCGTGACCCCCGCGACGGCCAGCGAACATGTCGGCATCCTGCGGGAGGCCGGCCTGGCCGCCTCCGTCCGTGACCGCAACACCGTGCTGCACGTCCTCACCCCGCTGGGCGCGAGCCTCCTGACGGCGAACGGATGCGGCCGGCAGTGAGCGCGGCATCGTAAGCCGGGGGAGGTCACTCGAGGGCTTCGAGGAAGTCGAGGAAGTCGAGGAGTGCGGTGTGCAGGATGCCGGGCTGTTCCAGGTGCAGGTCATGACCTGTGCCGGGGACGCACTGGGCCAACGTGTCGGGACGCCTCCGGAGCATGTCGTCGGCCTCCTGCTCCGGGAGGAAGCCGGACTGCGCCAGGACGAGCAGAGTCGGACACGTGACCCGCTCCCACTCGGACCAGAAGGACCTCTGGGCGTTCTCCGCCAGAGAGCGGACCATGACCTCCCGGTCGAAGCGGGGCCACCATCCGTCCCCGCGCTCCTCTAGCCCCGCCGCCCAGCCCGCGCCGACCTGCCCGCCGCCGAAGAACGCGGCCGCCGCCTCGCGCGACGGAACGGCGTCGGCCACGAGTCGAGCCACGAGCCGATGGTGGCGGGAGCGTCCGGAAGCGGACCGCCGGCACCGGCCTCCACGAGCACCAGCCCGCGAACGAACCCGGGATGTGCGGCGGCCGTGAGCATCACCGTGTGCCCGCCCAGCGACGCCCGACGAGCCGCCCGGGCGCCCTGATGCCCGGATACCCGGGTCGAGGGTGCGTCCAGCGCGCCGTCGGGCCACGCCCGCCTCGGCGGGATGCCTCACCAATCGCACGGGCTGCCTCGTCAAGCCTCGGGATTCCTCGTTCAGCTCTCGGGTACTCCCGGAAGCACCACTGTCCACCGATACCGGAGAGTCATGACAGGCACGACGGAGAACGACCAGCTGAACCGCTTCTGCAAGGCGTGCGGCACGCCCGCCGGCGACGGGGAACTCTGCGCCCACTGCGGCGCGGTCCTGGATCTGCCCGACAAGGCGGGACTGGTCGAGGACCAGGGTGCCGGGGTCCGACGTGACCTCGGCGAAGAGACGCACACGTAGAACGGACTCTCCGGCTGGGCCGGCCGGGTGGGGGAGGCCGTGTGAGCAGCGCGTCGATGGGTAGCCGGTGCGCGTGACGAAATCCCTCATCGCCGTCATCGACGTCGACGGCACGCTGATCGACTCCAACTACCACCACGCGCTCGCGTGGTACCGGGCCCTGCGCTCGGTGGGTGAGATCTGGCCCGTGTGGCAGCTGCACCGCTTGATCGGCATGGGCGGGGACCAGCTGGTCACCGCCCTGGGAGGCGAGGATCTGGAGCGCCGGGTGGGCGACCGGGCCCGGGAGCAGCAGGGCCGCGAGGCCGACGCGCTGCTCGACGAGATGGCGCCGCTGCCCGGCGCGCGCGACCTGCTCCTGGCCATCAAGGAACGAGGTCACCGGCTGGTGCTCGCCAGCTCCGGCAAGGAGCGCCACGTGGACGCCTTCCTGGACAAGCTGGACGCCCGCGACATCGCCGACGACTGGACCAGCAGCGCCGACGTCGAGGCATCCAAGCCCGCGCCGGACCTGCTGCACGTGGCCCTGAAGAAGCTGGGCGCGCCGCCCGACGCGGCGAGTGTGATGGTCGGCGACTCGGTGTGGGACGTAGAGGCGGCGAAGCGGGCCGGAATGCCGGCGATCGTCGTCCGCTCCGGAGGATTCGGCGACGACGAACTGCGGGACGCGGGCGCCATCGCCCTGTACGACACCCCCCGTGACCTCGTGAAGGCACTGGACGACACGCCCCTCGCCTGAGGCGGGCCGACGCCGGGATTCCGTCACCGCCGGCGGATGCACACTGGACCCACCATGAGCAGCCACGCGTACCCGGCCTTGCCCGACGTCGTCGCCGAGGGCCTGGACGTCGTCTTCGTCGGGATCAATCCAGGGCTGGCGTCGGCGCTGCGGGGACACAGCTTCTCGACGCCCGGCAACAGAATGTGGCCGGCCCTGCACCGCTCGGGTTTCACACCGCACCGGTTCCGGCCCGAGGAGGAGCGCGACCTGCTGGGGCTGGGCCTGGGCATCACGAGCATCGTGCGCAGGCCGACGGCCCGGGCGGCGGAGCTCACGCCGGACGAGTTCCGGCAGGGCGGCGAAGACCTGGTCCGGCGGATGGACGCCCTGCGCCCCACGTGGCTGGCCTTCCTGGGGGTCACCGGCTACCGCGCGGCGTTCGGGGCGCGTGACGCGGGCGTGGGAGCCCAGCCGGCGTCCATCGGGGGCGCACGGGTGTGGGTGCTGCCCAACCCCAGTGGGCTCAACGCGCACTACCCGCCGTCCGCGCTCGCCGTGGAGTTCGCCAAGCTCCGCGTCGCCACCGGCCTGCCCGACCGCTCCGGCCTGACCGGCGACGGCCCTTTCGAGCTCAAGGGGATCGGTAGGTGACGGGACGGTCAGTCACCGGCGCTGCGGCCGCCGTCGACGGGGAGCGTCACACCAGTCACGAAGGACGCCGTCTCGAGATACGTGACGGCCTCGACGACGTCGCTCACCTCGCCCATCCGGCGGAGCGGATGCCGCAGCGCGAGGTCCGCCTCGTCATCGCCCTCGTGCATGGGGGTGCTGATGATGCCCAGCGCGACCGCGTTGCTGCGGATGCCGTGCGCCGCGAACTCGACGGCGAGTGACCGGCTGGCAGCCTGGAGGCCGCCCTTGGTCAGGGAGGCGAGGACCGAGGGCTCGGTGGACCGGGGGTGGTCGGCCAGGCTGGTCGTGATCTGGACGACGTGCCCACCGCCCTGCCGGAGCATCTGCCCGACGGCGAGCTGGGTGATCCGGAAGAAGCCGGTCAGATTGACGCCGACGATCGCTTCGTAGTCCTCCTGGGAGTACTCCGTGAACGGCTTGCCGATGAACAGGCCGGCGTTGTTCACCAGGGTGTCGATACGGCCGAACCGCTCGGTCGCTGCGGCACAGACACGGTCCGCAGTGGCCGGGTCCGCGATGTCGCCCCGGACCGTGAGCACATCGGCTTCGTCGGAGGGATCGATGGAGCGGGAGGTCGCGACGACCCGGTGCCCGAGCGCGCGAAAGGCGTCGACCAGTCCCGCCCCGATGCCTTGCGACGCACCGGTGATCACGGCGACCTTGGCGTCAGGAGGATGCATGGCAGGCTGCCTCGCTCTCGATCACCCCCCTGGTTCGGCCGCCCAGCCCTCACTGGGAGGTGGGACGTGCCCTCTCCATACTGACGCCGGACCGCGAAGCGCGCGCTCCGACGGGCGTCCGTACCCCGCCGTGGTCAGGACCCGCAGTCCTTCCCGGCGTCGCACTGCCAGCCCGAGAGGCCGCCCTCACGGGGGTTGTCGATGTCATGGTCGAACCGCAGGAAGCCCCATGCCACCCAGGCGATGAAGACGACGCACAGCGCGAGGAAGATCCACAGGGCAGACAGGCGGTGAGGGCCGTTGTCAGAGGCGTGTGTCAGAGTCTGGGCATGCTCGAGATCACGGTGGAGACGGAGAACTGGGAGCGGCACGTGCGCGTGTCGGCCGACGAGTTGGGCGGGCTGGTCCGGCGCATCGGTGGGGACGGGGACCGGTTCCTGGTCATCCAACGGATACCCGACCTGCCCGACGTGTTCGCCCAGGTCTGGCACCGAGCGGGCGGTGCCTACACGGTGGAGCATCGCGACGGTGCCGCCGACCGGCATTTCCAGGCGACGGCCGACACGGCAGAGGCGGTCATCGCGGTGCTCACCGGCTGGGCGCGCCGGCAGTCGGGATGGGACGAGGGCCTGATGTGGTCTCGGCTGGACATGGGACCGGTGCAGGAAGTCCCGCCGCTCGACCTGGAGGACGACGAGCGCGCGGAGTTGGAGCGGCGTGTGCGCCAGGTACTGGCGGGCGGCTATGCATCCCGGGCCGAACTGGCCGAGCTCGCCGAGGACTACCTGGTCACCGCCGACCGCCGACCCGTCTCACACGAGCAGGCGATCGCGCTGGCCGACCGGCTGTGGCTGGAGCGCGTCGCGGAACAGGCCACATGGCAGGGCGATACCGACCCCGAGCGACTCACCCGCGCCTTCACGGCCTTGCAAGAGACCGGCATCACCGCCCGAGAGAACTTCTCCTGCTGCCGCAACTGCGGCGAGTCCGAGATCGGTGCCGAGGGCGCCCCCGACGCCCGCGGTTACGTCTTCTTCCACTCCCAGTCCACGGACTCCGCGGCGGCCGGTCACGGACTGGCCCTGTACTACGGCGGCTTCGACGGCTCGTCCGACACCACCGCGGCCATAGGCGCTGAAGTCGTGACTGCCCTCGAAGCGGTCGGCCTCCCCACGGAGTGGGACGGCGCCCCCGGCCGCGCCATCACCGTCACCCCACTGGACTGGCGCCGCCGCCTCGTCGGCTAGCTCCTACGACCGTTCAACCGCTGTATCAGCCCAGGTGACAAACCCGGCGACGTCGGCGATCCGCCCCGGGATACTGGGCGTCCATGGACGAGGTCGAAGTCGTCGTGGCTCATTCAGAGCGGGTGACTCTGCGCGTCGGCGACGTGTTCCTGAAGGTGGACGCCGATCCGGCCCGTCTGGACGCCGAAGTCGAGGCGATGTCCCTCGCGCCGGTGCCGACGCCGGAGGTCCTGTGGCGCAAGCCGTCCGTGCTCGCGACGGCCGCGGTCCGTGGGACGACGCTCGGGCGCCTCGGCGGCCCGTCGACCGGGTCACCGGCGGCCTGGGCCGCCGCGGGCGCTGCCATCCGGCAGCTGCACGACGCACCCCTGCCACCCCGGCCGGGCGGGGCCGGGCGCAGCATCGCCACCCTGTCGGCGGAGCTGGACGCCGAGTGCGAACTCCTCGTGGCGAACGGCGTCTTGCCCGCAGACCTGGTCACCCGCAACCGCCAGATCGGTCAGGCCGCACTGCGCCCGTGGTCTCCGTGCTTCACACACGGCGACCTGCAGATCGCGCACGTCCTCGTCGAGGGGGAAGAGGTCACGGGCATCATCGACTGGTCCGAGGCGGGCCGGGGCGACGCCCTGTACGACCTCGCCACCTTCACACTCGGCCACGAGGCGCACCTCGACGACGTGCTCGCCGGCTACGGCACGGACGTCGATCGCGACGTGATCCGCGCCTGGTGGTCGTTGCGGAGCCTTCTGACGGTTCGATGGCTGATCGAGCACGGCTTCGACGCAGCGGCCCCGGGCTGCGAGATAGACGTGCTCAGAGCCCGGATGTGAGGGGAGCGAAGAACACTGGGCACACGTCCTGAACGGTTACGGGACTGCGCCGTACGACGAAGAGGCCATGCGGAGTTGTGTGCACTCGGAGCAACAGTTCAGGCCGGGCGTACGGACTGGATCACGATGCACGACCTCGATGGCAACGAGTCCGAGCGCAGCACACACCGACGTCCCGTACGAGGTCATGTGCTGGTTCATGCACCAGGTCCTGGCGGACACGCGCACCGCGGTCCCCGAGGAAGCCTCACGACCAGACGAGCCGGCCCTCGACGACCTCACACGCCGGATGGTCGCCGGACGCGATCCTCTTCAGAAGCTCCGCCACCGAGTCGAAATAGTGAGCCAGCGACTCGTACTTACCCGTGACCGTGATGTCGCCGACGAACCATGAGCCGACGCGTCCGTCCCGCACATCGACGAACAGCCCGTGCCAGCCGTCCTGGTCCGAGAAGAAGGGGATCCACTCGTTGCGCCAGAACGGAGCGTCCGGCTCGTCCGGCGGATCGAACCCTTCCGGCCTCGAGTGGTTCGCGTACAGCCTTTCCATGGCCCGGATGCCGAGAAGGAAGCTCGTCTCGTCCGGGAACCCGGCGTAGCCGCAGCACGCCACGTAGGGGTCCACGTCTTCCTCAGGAAGGTCCAGGTTGTTGAGCAGCAGCCACGCCCGCAGGTCCGGGTGGAGCGCAACTCCCATCCGTTCCTCGGCGGCCGCGAGCATCCGCTCCGTGGCGGGGCCGGGCAACTCCGCGTGATTGCCGGGGGCGTGCTGCCGAAGAAGACCCATCAACCGGGACCAGCTCTCCACCACACCCATGTCCCACTGCCCTCCCCACGCGGATACCCGGAAGGGTACTCGCAGCTGATCATGAGGCCTGAGCGTCCTCGGCGGTGAGGCGTCGGCGTTGGTAGTGGCGCGCCGCGCGGGCGCGGTTCCCGCAGGACGGCTTGCACCACTCCTGGCGCCCGTGGCTCCTGACGAAGTAGCGCACACAGCGGGGCGCGGAACAGGCCCGCAGACGAGTGCGCTGCGGCCCGCTCAGGAAGTCGATGGCGGCGCGGGCCAGCGCCGCAGGCAGCCGTACCGCCGGATCCCCCTCGGTGGACACCAGGCGCACCACGGGACCACCCCCGGACGGCCAGTCCATCTGCGGGACGACCGCTTCGCGAGCGGCGACCGAGTTGATGTACGTGAGCGCCCGGTCGGCCGGCATCAACCGGCCGGCGTCCGCCGAGCTGGGCGGATCGGGGCTGACCGCACGGGCGAAGAGGGCCCGGACCGCCTTCCGCAGTTCGACGATCTCCCTCCTGAGGCCGTCGTCGACTGCCACCTCCCCGACCACGACATGGCCGGCCAGCAGTTCGGCCTGCGCCTGGAGCCAGCGGTCCAGTCCTTGACGCGTCGCGAGGTCGTCGGCGACACCGCCGTCCCCGTCGTGGCGGATCGTGCTCGCCAGTTCCAGCGCCAGCCAGCGCTCCATGAGCGCCTCCTTCCCTCCGATCGCCGACCACTTGATCACACTCCCCCGCACACTCTAGGGTCTCTAACGGAAAACGCGAGAGTTTCCGTTAGAGGGCGAGTCGGGGGACCGCACACCTCGGCGTACACGGCATACACGGCATACACGGCGGCCCGGAGCCGTCAGGGGAGAGGACGGGGAATGACGGTGTTGCTTGCCCAGATCAGCGACCTGCACCTGGACGGGAGTGAAAGGGCCACCGAACGCGCCGCCCGCGTCATGGACCATCTGCGGAACCTGCCGCGCCCGGTGGACGCGCTCCTCGTCACCGGCGACATCGCCGATCACGGTGCCGAAGCCGAGTACGAGGAGGCCGCCCGTCTGCTGACGGCACCCTTCCCGGTGCTCACCTGCCCCGGGAACCACGACGTGCGTCCGGCCTACCGCAAGGCCCTGCTCGGAGAGGCGCCCGACGACGGCCCGATCAACCGCGTCCACCACATCGCCGGGACCGCGGTCCTGATGTGCGACTCCACCATCCCCGGCCGGGACGAAGGGCGCCTCGACGCCGAGACGCTGGGCTGGATCGACGCCCAGCTCACCGCACTGCCCACCGGCACCCCGGCGCTCGTCGCTTTCCACCAGCCGCCCGTCGCACTTCACCACCCCCTGCCCGACTCCGGCAGACTCGAACAGCCCGAGCAGCTGGCCGCCCTGCTGGAGGCGCACCCACAGGTGGCCGCCGTCCTGACCGGACACGCCCACACGGCAGCCGCCTCCACCTTCGCGAGCCGTCCCCTGATCGTCGGCCCCGCCATCACCTGGACCCTGCGCATGCCCTGGGAGGGAGACCAAGCGGCCGACCGGGACCAGCCGCCGGCGCTGGCCTTCCACGTCCTGGACGACGACCGCCGCCTGACCACCCACTACCGCGTGGTGCTCTGACCGCGTCCGAAGCGGCTGCCCGACGCCTGGACGAGCGGTCTCAGTGCTGCTGCTGGGCGAGGTCGGCAGCGGTGAGACCTTCCGGGCTCGGACGCGCCTGCTCGAGCGGCACCACCTCGGCCACCGCGCCCCACCGCTCCGCCTGCTCGGCGGTGAAGGAGACCCGGGTCAGGATCAGACAGCGAAGGCACGGTTGAGCGCCGTAGGACGAGGGGACCGTCAACCCCCCACCTTCCCGGCATCGATGCGCTGTCCGCGCGTCGCGTCCACCACGATGGGGATGCCCTCTGGGATCTGCCCGTCCAGCCGGTCCATCAGGGATTTCACCGGAGGAAGCTCCCCTGGAGTGCGGACGTGGACGTGCAGGGTGCGGGAGTTCGAGTCCACGCTGGTCACGGACGCACCGGGCTCGGAGGCGAGCCACTCCCGCGCCACGTCCTTGGTGCGACCGGTCCAGGCGTTGAGCAGCAGCGTGGCCGCTGTGTTGGCCGCGAGGGGGACGAACACGACGGCGAACAGCAGCGCCATGGCCGCGGACGCCCTGCGGTCGGGGCGTCCGGCCGCCTGGTCCGCCTCCGCCGCGTAGCCGAGCGAGGCGAACACCACCATGCCGGCGAAGACCAGGGCGAAGAGGTTCGACACGAACAGCGCCAGTGATCCCAGCGCCAGCCATCAGGACAGCTTCCCCAGGCACACCCCCGTCACCACCAGCGGCGGGACGAGAGAGATGGCGATCGCGACGCCGGGCAGTACGGCGGCGACGTCGCGGCGGGCCAGGGCGATCGCACCGGCGAGGCCGGTCGCCAGCGCGGCGATCAGGTCCATCAGGTCCGGCGAGGTCCGCGACGAGATCTGACTGTTGGACAGCAGGTCGTAGTGGTTGGGCAGCGCCAGCGACATGACCATCCCGAGCGCGACGACGAGCAGGGCCCCGACGAGGACGACCGTGACGGAGCCGGTGCGGCGGCGCAGCACCGAGCCGAGGGCGATGCCCATGATCGGTGTGGACAGGGGCGCGATGATCATGGCGCCGATGACGGTGGCCGTCGAGTCGGTGAGGACGCCGGCGCCCGCGATGACGGCCGCCAGCGTGAGCATCGTCCAGAACGCCGACCGCTTGGACGTGGTGTCGCCGGAGCGGAGAATCAGGTCCTCGGTCAGTTCGTCCAACGTCCGGCGCTGGGCGGACGGCAGGACACGGGCACGAACGCTGCTGAGCATGAGCCCAAACAACCACGACGGGGCCGGCCGGCGCGGGCAGGACACGGCGACGCGGCCGACCGGCATCGCCGGCGAGCCTCACCGAGAGTCCCCGACTCGGCCAGGTCACCACCCGGCGCTTCCGCCATCCTCCCCCTGCGGATGCACATAGCGAAGGGCTCCGACTTCGTGGGCACCACCCTCTCCGGCTACGTCCTCCGCTCCCCGAGGCGATGCGACCGGGCACCTCCGTGTGCGGCCGCCGAGGATCATCGCGCCCATGGCGGGTTCGGACCGGCAACAGCCAGTGGCACGGGCGAAGTTGACATACCGGCATCTTGCGGATGGTCGGGGTCAAGAGGGACGATCAAAGGGAAAGGTGCACGGTAGGTCGGACGGATACGCGAGGGGTGACGGTGGTCGAGCGCAATCTCACGCAAGAGGAGGTGGACGCGCTCCCGTTCGAGCTCAATCTGTCGGATGGACACGCCTTCCGCCCCTGGACCCGCGCCGAGTCCGAGATCATCGGCGATTCGGCACGCTTCTTCAGGGAGTCCGACCGCAGGGGCGGGCAGGAAGCCGAGGCCGAGTACATACGCCGCTACCTCGCTCTCGGAGCGCAGTCCTACATACCCGATCACTTCACCGGCCTGATGTCCTACTCCGCCTCGATGGCCGTCGAGATCGTGGCCAACGTACTGCGCCTCAGGGGGCTTTCGGCGGCGCTGATCGAGCCCTGCTTCGACAACATCGCGGACATCCTCCGGCGCCACCGCGTCCCCCTCCAGCCGATCCCGGAGACGGCACTGACGGCCGGGCCGGCCGCGCTGGAGCGGCTGCTCGGCACACTCACCGCGGATGTGATCTTCCTCGTCAGCCCCAACAACCCGACCGGGACCGTGGTCGGCGAGGAGGCGTTCACCCGGATCGTCGACCACTGCCGGACCGAGAACAAGCTCCTCGTCCTCGACGGCTGCTTCCGGGTCTACCTGTCCCTCGACGAGGTCTACGACCACTACGGCATCCTCGCCGCCTCGGGAATCGACTGCGTCGTCATCGAGGACACCGGCAAGGTCTGGCCCGCGGCCGAGCTGAAGGCTCCCTTCCTCTGCGTGTCACCGGGTCTGGTGCGCGAGGTCAAGGCGATGCACTCGGACTTCCTTCTCCACCTGTCGCCCTTCACCGTCCGGCTGATCACGGAGTTCCTGGGTCTCGCCGAGGCGGACGGCGGACGCCATCTCAGGGAGCTCGTGGCGCGCAACCGGACGCTCTTCCAGAGCACGGTCCCCGGCTCGTTCCTGCGGACGGACGACACCGGGAAGCTGGGTCTGGCCTGGCTGAAGGTGGAGATGGACGGACTGGACGGCGAGGACGTCCGCAAGCTCCTCGCCCGGCACGGCGTCCACGTGCTGTCCGGCGAGAGGTTCTACTGGCGGTCCCCGCACCTGGGGCGGAAGCATCTGCGCATGGCCCTGCTGCGTGACCCGGACGTCGTCCAGCGGGCCGCCGAGGTGATCGCAGATCTCGGGGCCGAGGTCGCCGGCAGCCGCTCACGGAGCTGAGGGCACCTCCGCCAGGGCCTGGGCCGAACGCCGCGTGTCCGGGTGGTTCTCGCCCAGCACCCGGCGTCGCCGCTCCCACGTGTCCTGGTGGAGTTCCCGGGCGCGGGCGTACTCCTCGAGGGCGGACAGGTCGTCGGCGAGGCTGTACGCCGAGCGGAGTGTGTCGGGGTGGTCGTCGCCGTGGAGCTGCCGACGCCGGTTCCAGACCTCCTCGTTCAGCGTCCGGGCCTGGGCGTAGTCACCCATCCGGTGCAGGGTGATGGCCAGGTAGTGCCTCGAGCGCAGGGTGTCCGGGTGATCCGCGCCCAGTCGCTCGCGTCGCTGCCCCAGCACCCACAGCTCCAGCTCCCTCGCCCGTTCCAGCTCGCCCAGGTCGCAGAGATCCGATGCCAGGTGGTGCGCTGAGTGCAGCGTGTCGGGGTGGGTCTCGCCGAGGACCCGGCGCCGCCGCTGCCATACGTCCTCGTTGATGTCGCGGGCCTTCTCCCGCTCGCCGAGTTCGTACAGGTCGGAGCCCAGGTAGTGCGCCGACTGCAGGGTGTCCGGGTGGTCCTCGCCGAGCAGGCGGCGGTGGTGGCGCCACCCTTCCTCGTCCAGGGCGCGCGCCCCGGCGAAGTCGCCCAGGTCGCACAGGTCGGCCGCCAGCTGGTGCGCCGACCGGATGGTGTCGGGATGGTCCATCCCGAGGACCGAGCACCGCCGGTGCCAGACGTCCTGGTCGACCTCCCTCGCCTGTGCGTACTCACCCAGCTCGAAGAGGTTGGACGCGAGGTTGTAGCCGGAATGGAGCGTGTCGGGATGGTCGGGGCCCAGGCGGTCCGTCCAGGACTCCCGGGTGATCCGGCAGATGTCGACCGCGGACCGGGACTGGCCGGAGAAGTACAGATAGCGCTGGACCTTCAGGACCAGGGCGCGGAAACCCTCCGCGTCCAGCTGGGGCCCGGGCAGGGACGCGGCGGACGACAGGAGCTCACGGACGTGCGGGACGATCATCCCGTACTCGGGCCAGGTCTCGGGGGTGTCCGGGTCGCCCAGCGTGATCGTGGCGAGCAGTTCCTCGGCGGCGTGGTGGGTCACCTCGTGCTCTTCGCGCGGGAGCCTCGCCCGGAGCAGGGCGTGCACGAGGCGGTGCATCTGCAGGGCGTTGTCGGCGTGCCGGGCCAGACCGAGGGTGACGATCTTGCGGACGGCGAGAGCGGCCGTCGCCGTGTCACCGAGCTGGACGCCGAACCGGGGTGCCGCGACGGCGGGGTCGGAGCCCAGCGGGATCGGCTCCGGCGCGAGGAACGCGAGCCGGTCGAGCAGGGTGGCGGCCGTCGGGCCGGCCGTCGCCATCAGCCGGTCTCGGCTGGTGGCCACC
Organism: Streptomyces sp. NRRL WC-3605; assembly: GCF_001509795.1. Lineage (GTDB taxonomy): Bacteria > Actinomycetota > Actinomycetes > Streptomycetales > Streptomycetaceae > Streptomyces > Streptomyces viridochromogenes. Next base: position 60,843 of record NZ_LLZN01000051.1, read on the forward strand.
ACCGACACCAGTCCGGGGTGCGCCGAGACGGTCCGGTCGTCCAGGCCGCTCGCCGTCGGCTGTGACTCCAGGAGCCTGAGGTAGTCGGACGTCTCCAGGCGGGTCTCGTCGAGGAAGCATCCGACCTGCTCCACCGAGAGGGGAAGGTCGCCCACCGCGGCGGCCACACGGTCGGCGTCCTCGGGGGACAGCGTGGGGCACCGGCGGGACAGCAGGCTGATCGACTCGTCGCGTTCGAACTCGGGGACGTCGATGCGTGTACCGATACGTCCGATACGGGGGTCGCGGCCGGTGATGAGCAGCTTTCCTCCGCTGGGAGGGAGGAGGTCGTTCATGGCGCCGAGATCGTCGAGGTTGTCGTACACCAGTAACCAGTCGCTCCTGGCGGACAGTTCCACCCAGAGTGCCCGTATGAGGAGCGACGGCTGGCCGGCGGTGAGTCCCAACTGCGAGGCCAGGGCGGTGAGGCTGGCCATGACGGCCGCCAGCTGGTCGGCCCCCACCCACCAGACCAGCCCGTAGTCATGGGCGTGGCGATGGGCGTACTCGAGAGCCAGTTGGGTCTTGCCGATCCCGCCCATGCCGATGAGGGAGACCACGCCGGGGTCGTCGCTGTGACCGTCCTCCTCGGAGCCCTGCATGCTGGCGGCGACGCGCTCCAGGAGGGCGGCCCGCCCGGTGAAGGCCTGGTTGCGTGACGGCAGGGCGCGGATCGGCCGCAGGCGGGTGGCCGGTTCGTGCGCATGCGGTGATACGAGGTGGAGGTGGTCGATGCGTTCGGCGACGACTCCACCGCCGATCGCTGCCATCCCGGCCGCGACCGGTGGCTGGGCAGGCGTCTCTCCGGGACCGCTTAGCCCTCGTGCGGCCCCGGGGTGGAAGGGTGGGCGCCGGTGGTCACTCCTCCCGAGACGTTGCCGCCGACGACGACGCCGCCCGTCTCGACGCGGAGGTCATGCGCCACGCTGATGCCGCTGTGGGGCGCGAGCCCTGCCTCGTGACGCTGCAGACGGTCGACGGACGCGGCCAGTTCGTCGGCGAAGCCGGAGTCGTCCTCCGCCCTGTCGGCGATCGCGTCCGTGGCCCGCCGTATCGTGCGCTCGGTCACCTCGCCGTCACCGGCCTGCTCCAGGAGCCGGGTGAGGGCGGGGTCTTCGCCGATGGCTCCAGCGACCAGTTCATGCAGGGCGTCCATGTTCTGGTCGAGGACGAGATCGGCTGGGACATCGCCACCGGCACCGATTCTGCGGGCCCGGCGCACGAGGTATCCGACCGCGGCTCCCGCCATGAGGTCCACTCCGGGTGTCGGCACGCTTCCTCCCCCATTGTCGGCTGAGACCATTTAACACCTTGACGGCATGATTGCTGACGATTGCTTCCCGACAACGTCCGTCGCCCTGAGGTGTGTTGAGCGACGTTGAGCAGAGGCGCAGGAAGAGGCGTGTCGGCCATGCGGCCCGATCAAACGGTCACGGCATGTCCGGAGGAGCAGGGACCGCCCGGTCGATGGCGTTGAGAAGGGTGACGCTGAGCCGGGTGTCGGGGTGGTCCTCACCGAGGACGCGCCGTCGGCGTTCGGCCGTGTCGCGGGCGATCTGGAGGGCTTCGTCGATCCGGCCCAGCCCCGCAAGGCTGGCCGCCAGGTTGGACGCGGTGTCCAGAGTCTCGGGATGGTCGTCCCCCAGGACCTGCCGACGGCGGAGCAGAGTGTCCTCGGCCAGGGCGCAGGCCTCGGCCAGACGTCCCAGTTCCGACAGGTCCGTGGCCATGTTGGAGGCGGTGAAGAGCGTGTCGCGGTGGTCCTCGCCGAGGACCCGGCGCTGCCGGCTCACGGTGTCCTGGGCGAGGGCGAGGCCCTCCTCCAGGCGTCCCAGTCCGGCGAGGCAGGCCGCCACGGTGGATGCGACGGCCAGTGTCTCGCCATGCTCGTCGCCCACGACCCGGCGGTAACGGATCAGGGTGTCCCGGGCCAGTTCCAGGGCCTCTTCGGTCTGTCCGAGATCCATCAGGTCGGCGGCCACGTTCGCCGCCGTCCGCAGCACCGCGGGGTGGTCCTCGCCGAGTTCCTGCCGTTGCCGGCCCAGGAGGCCGCGGTTCAGGGCGAGGGCGCGGTCGTGGTCGGCGACGGCAGCGGCGGCGCGGGCGAGGCAGGCGGTGGCCCGGCGGGTGGCGGCGTGATCGGCTCCCAACTCGGCGGTCCAGGCGCGGTGCAGGCCCTCGAGCCGGGGGAGTACGGCTGCAGCGCTGCCGCGGTCGACCAGGTACTGGCAGGCCTCGCAGGCCGCCAGGCGTGCGGCGTCCGTGACCAGATCGCCGGATGCGATCACGAGCAGATGCGGGAGCAGATCGGGCCGACCGGGCCAGGCGGCCGGGTCCTGGGCATCGCCAGGGAACGCGGCGGTGAGCAGCAGGCTGGCGTGACGAGCCGCGACGGCACGCTCAGGGCCGGTGAGCTGGTCCGCGATGACGGCCTGGGTGAGCCGGTGCAGGTGAAGGGCTCCGCCTTCCACTCGCGCCAGCCCGTGTCGCTGAAGCGCCGTCAGTACGCGGCTCCTCGTGGCCGGGTCGACCACGACTCGGCCGACAGTCGACGCACCGGCCGCCTCGCGGCCTCGCAGGACCGGCAGGGTGAACGGCTCCGGGGCCAGGAGCGCGCAGGCCTGGAGCACTTCGGTGGCCTGGGGGTCCTGCGCCCGCAGCCGCCGCATGCTGAGCCGTATCTGCGCGGCCAGCGTCGAGGGGCAGCCGAGCGGTTTGCCGGCGTCGGTCACCTCGCCCGCTCGGCCGGCGAGTTGCTCCAGGTAATCCGGCACGCTGGTCGTGGTCAGGACCTCGGCCGCCTGCACCAGGGCGAGAGGCCAGTCGTCCAGCGCCGCCGCGAGCCGGTCCGCTTCCGTCGTCGCCAACCAAGGTGTGCGGCCGAGCAGCAAGGCGATCGAATCCCTGCGCGCCAGCGCGCCGACGGCCATGGGGATGGCGCGCTCGTGCCAACGCGGGTCGCGTGAGGTGATCAGGACGTGTCCCGCGCCGGACGGCAGATGGGCGGTCACCGTTTCGGGGTCCTCGGCGTTGTCGAACACGATCAGCCAGCGCGTCCGCGACCGCAGCTCCGCGGCCAGCGCGGCTACGGCCTCCCGGGGGGACCTGGTCCGGTCGGCAGCGCCGATGGCCACTGCCAGCCGGGCGAGCTGGTCGGAGATGAGGGCAGGGTGTTCCGCCCGCACCCACCACACCAGTTCGTATTCGCCGCAGAAGCGGTGCGCGTACTCGACGGCCACCTGGCTCTTGCCCACGGCTGTCTCTCCGTGCAGAGCGACCGGCACCGCCGTGGGCCCGCCCGCCAGCCGACCCCGAAGGTCGACGAGGAGTTCGTCACGCCCGACGAGTCCTGGATTGCGCGCCGGTACGTTCCACACCCGGGGCAGCGTCCCGGGCAGCCGCGGCCCCGTCGATCGCGAGTGGCTACCGGGTTCATCGTCGCCTGGAAACCGTGGTCGCACGGCGGGTACCCCCACGGGCCCGGCGACCGCGGCCAACAACGCCTGCCGGGCCGCCTCCTCATCCATTCCGAACAGGGCCGGGGCCTTGAGCGCACGCAACATGGGCGGCGCCGTCGCGTCGTCGAGGCGCACCGGGACGAGCCCCTCCCGGCCGGCGACCACCGCCGTCCATTCCTCCGTCGTCCATCTCCGGCGCTCGAAGTAGGCGGCGGAGAACAACGCCACCATCCGACGCGCGGCAAGAGCTTCGTCCATCCGCACGATGACGTTGTCCCCGGCACCCCAGTGCCATGAGTCCAACTCGACGTCGTACCCGGCGTCCTGCAACTGCCATGCCACCCACTCGGCCCACGCGAGATCGGCTCCCGCATGGCTGATGAACAACCAGGGCCTGCCCTCGGAACCCGCCATCTCCACCCCCAGCCTGCCGAGCTCGATCGAGACCACCCCGCCGGAGCGGGTCTGCACTCAGTGTGGGGGTGCGGGAGCGAGTGGGATGCCTGAATGCCCCCCCACTGTCGTCCTTCTCGAGAACACCGTCGTCGTCGAAGTGAGAGGCGCCCGGGCACAGCTGGACGCTCTTGACCCTCACGTGACGTCAGGCGGCATAGTCGGGCCCGTGGAGGATCACTGGACCGTGGGACGGGTGGCACAGCTGGCCGGCGTCACCGTGCGCACGCTGCACCACTACGACGCGATCGGACTGGTACGTCCCTCGGCACGCACCATGAAGGGGTACCGGGCCTACTCGGCGCAGGACGTGGAGCGCCTCCGGGAGGTGCTGGCCTACCGGCGGCTGGGCCTCGGGCTGGGTGAGATCGGGGACTTGGTGGACGACGCGTCGACAGACGTGGTCGCGCGCCTGCTCCAGCTCCGCGGCCTGCTGCTGGAACGGCGTGACCGCGCCGACGCGATGGTGGCGGCCCTCGACAGGGAACTTCAAGCGCGGGCGAGGGGAGACACGGTGACACCGGAGGAGCAACTCGAGGTGCTCGGAGCGCGTCTGTACGACGCGATCGGCGGCGCGTACACCGCGACGCGGCGCACGGAACCACGGATCGCCACCCAGATCCTCGACGCACTCGGCGACGCACAGACCGTCCTGAACGTCGGGGCAGGCACGGGCAACTACGAGCCCGCGGGGCGCGATGTGACCGCCGTCGAGCCGTCGGCGGTGATGAGACGCCAGCGGCCGGCCGGCTCGGCACCGTGTGTGGCCGCGGCTGCGGAGAGCCTGCCGTTCGAGGACGACTCCTTCGATGCCGCGATGGCCGTGTCCACCGTTCACCACTGGGAGGACCCGATCGCGGGGCTGCGCGAGATGCGGCGCGTGGCCCGCCGAGTCGTCGTACTCACCTTCGACACCGACGAGCCCGGCTGGCGGGACCGCTTCTGGCTGACTCGGGACTACCTGCCCGAGTTCGCCGACGTCCTCGCGGACTTCCCCTCGCTCACCGGCATGGCCGACGCGATCGACGCCCGCATCGAGCCGGTCCCGATCCCCTGGGACTGCGCGGACGGCCTGTTCGAGGCGTACTGGCGTCGACCAGGCGCGTATCTGGAAGAGCCGGTGCGGCGTGCGATGTCCGTATGGACGAGGGTCGGCTCGGAGGCCGAGCGGAGGGCGGTGCGTGACCTCCGCGACGACCTGGCATCCGGTCGGTGGTCCGACCGTAACGGCGATCTCGCGGACCTGGACGCGGCGGATCTAGGCCTCCGCCTGCTCATCGCGTGACGGGGGGCGGGTGCTGAGGGAGGGGGGCCGGCATTGTCAAGGCGCCGGGCCCATGGCACACACTCAGGACAGCAGTCGCGTACCTGCCAGACCGTCGCCCACTCCCCAGTACCCGGTCTCCACCGTTGGAGTCCGCGTCCCGCCTACTCAGAGAGGCAGCCGCCTGCTCGGAAAGGGATACGGCCCCGCACCCGGCGCCCAGCCCACCCGCTGCGTCCCACCGCACGCGCACTGCTGTGGAAGGGCCTGCTGAAGAGGTGGCCCAGAGGAGAGGACAGGGCGCGGCGCCTTGCCGCCGGCCCGCGCACCGGCTCCGAGCGTGTGTTGAGGGGGTGCTCAGGCGGGGACGGTGCCGGTCCGGCGGGCCTGACGCATCCGCCCGACGAGGTCCGCTCACCGCATGCCCGCTCGAGCGGGCCCAAGTTCTTCCTGTATTCGACGGAACGGCCCGCGAGAAGAATCTCGTGGGCCGTTCCGATTCACCCGTCCACGTCTTCCTTCCCGTAGGTGATCCACGGCCGCAGCTTCTCCGGGTTGCGGACCACCCAGATGCGGGTGACGTTCCCGTCCACGACCTCGAACGAGGCCACCGTCACGACGACGCCGGCATGCCGGGCCACGAGCCCCGGTGCCCCGTTGACCGACCGCTCCAGCAACTCGAGGCCGGCGGCCTTGTCCGCGATGGCGACCATGTACTGGGCGATGCGCGCGTCGCCCTCGATCGGGCGCAGGACGGTACCCACCATGCCGCCGCCGTCGGCCGTCATCACGGCGGCAGGGTCGAGCACACCCACGAGTGCCGCCACGTCCTTGCTCTCCCAGGCCTCTTTGACGCGTCTGACCACCTCCGCCTGATCGGCCGTCCTGGCCGGGGTGGCCGCCACGCTCACCCGCTTCCGCGCGGACGCCGCCAGTTGCTTGCACGCCGCCGGGGTCCGGCGGAGGACGTCCGCGATGTCGGCGAACGGGTACCGGAAGACGTCGTGCAGGACGAACGCCACGCGCTCCGCCGGTGTCATCGACTCCAGGACGACGAGGAAGGCCGTGGTCACCGACTCGTCGAGGACGACCTGGTCGGCGGGGTCCCCGAGCGCGGCCGAGTCGCTTCCGTCCGCGTGGTGCCACTCGGCGCGGTCGGGCAGCGGCTCCGGCAGCCACGCACCGACGTAGCGTTCACGGCGAGCTCGTGCCGAGCCGAGCAGGTCCAGGCAGATCCGACCGGTGACCGTCGTCAGCCAGGCGGTGGGCGACCGTATCTCCTCACGTCGGCTCTGCGGCAGCCCGTACCAGCGGGCGTACGCGTCCTGCACGGCGTCCTCGGCCTCGGTCACCGAACCCAGCAACCGGTAGGCCACGTTGATCAGTTGGCGCCGATCGCCAGTCGTCTCCACTGCGCTTGTCTCCACGGTCCTCATCCTCCCGCCACCCCTCGCCTTACCTTCCGCGGGCCTACGTCGTCGTGTGGGTGAACGTCGTCGAAGCCCGACCCCGGGGCGGACAGCCCGAGGGTGGAACAGGAGAAACGGCACATGACCATTCACGAGACGGCTCACGTGGCACGCGGCACCGCGTTCCTGCGATTCACCATCGCCTTGCAGACCTTGACCATCTTTCTCCAGGCGATCTCCGCCGGACTGCTGCTGACCGCGTCCTACGGCGAGACGCTGCACAGCGTCGGAGCCCGCGTGATGTACGGGGCGTCGATGCTCTACGTGCTCGCCGCGGTACTGGCATGGAAGCCGGGCGGAGGCTCACCTCGGCCGATCCTGCACGCGTCAGGTTTCCTCGCGCTGGCCTCGATCCAGGTGGTGCTGGGCATCGCGCACGTCCCGTCGGTCCATCTGCCTCTCGGCGTCCTGATGTTCGGACTGAGCGTGCTGGCGCTTGCGCGGCGCTGACCAAGTGCCCGAGTCAGTGCCCGAACGGCTCGGCGTCAGTCCGTGCGCGCCCGTGCCGCGGACGCCAGCACCGACGTCAGGAAGCGGCGCACCGCCTCCAACTCGCCCTCGTCCAAGTCCTCCGCGGCCGCGACCACCTCGTCGATCAGGGGTCCGAAGAAGTCCCACCCGAGTTGCCTGGCCTTGTCCTCCACCTCCAGCAGCACACGCCTCCTGTCGGCGGTGTCCCTGCTGCGCCGGACGAGTCCGAGCCGCTCCAGGCGGTCCACGAGGGCGGTGGTGCCGGCCGAGTTGAGCCGCAGTTGCTCGCCGAGCCAGCCCGGTGTGGCCCGGATGTCCGCCCGGGCCGCGTCCAGCAGGTGGATCAATGCCCTTACGTCGGTGGGGTGCAGCCCCCGCCGGGACGCGAACTCGGCACCGAGCAGGTCGAATTCCACCGTCACCGCACGCAGCAGGTGGACCAGTCCCATGTGCGGGTTCTGGTCGGTCTGGTCATCCCGGTCGTCCATAGGCACTCCCCTCCTCGGTGGATCTCCGCATAGTATCTCGCTGAGCGAGATACTTGCCGGGCGAGAGGAATGTTCCGTGTCCCTGACCGCTTTCGACCGCTCCTACGACGAACTCCGCGCACGCTGGCCCGGGTTCACCGAGGAACTCGACGTCGCCACCCCGTACGGACCCACCCGTGTCCTCGCGTACGGCCCGGCGGACGGCAGCCCACTCGTGCTGCTGCCCGGCGGATCGGCCACCGGACTGGTCTGGTTCGCGAACGCGCCGGCCCTCGGCACACGGCACCGCCTCTACGCGGTCGATCTCATGGGCGACGCCGGTCGCACCTCACGCCAGGGCACCCACTTGAAGAACGCCAACGACCTGATGGCGTGGCTCGACGCGCTGCTGGACGGGCTCGGGATCCCACGCGCAGCTGTGTGCGGCCACTCCTACGGCGCCTGGATCGCCGCCACGTACGCACTCCACGCCCCCCGGCGCGTGGAGCGCCTCGCCCTCGTCGATCCCACACAGGTCTTCGCCGGGTTCCGCCCGGGTTACCTCATGCGGGCCCTGCCCACCCTGATCCGCCCGACCGAAGCACGGGCCCGCTCCTTCCTGGCCTGGGAGACGGCGGACGCCCACCCGGACGAGACCTGGCAGCGCCTCTATGCGCTCGCCTGCACGGTCCCCGGCCGCACGTTCGTCACCGGCCGCCGCCCCCCAGCCGCTGAGTTGTCCATGCCGGTGCTGGTCCTGCTCGCGGAGCGCAGCCGCGCCCACGACGCCGGCAAGATCGCGGAGAGGGCACGCCGAGTGCTTCGGCAGGGCGAGGTGACCGTGCTCCCCGGCGCGACGCACCACTCCCTGCCGCTCACCGCACCCGAGCTGTTGAACGCCAGGCTGCTGGATTTCCTGGACGCACGACACCGGATGCCGGGCCGCTGAGACCTACGTCGTTGGCCGAGGGAGGCGGGCCATGTGCGGCCCGTCGAGCGACCGGTACGATCCGGAGGTCGTCTTACGGGGGAGGGACCATGGCCGAGGGCCGCGAAGTCGCCGGTGACAGCGGAGCGAGAGAGTCCGACGTCGCGGGGGAGGCCGAGGTGCGCCTGGTGTACCGGCCGCAGCCCGCCGACACACTGGCCGGGCTCCAGGCCCGCCAGCGGATCAAGCGGTGGGGGCTGATCCTGCGCGTCGTGTTCCTCATCCTGTGGGTGGCGCAGTGGCTGCTCGGCATGATCAGCCGAGGTGGGGTCGACGCGGTCTCCACCGTGCTGTTCCTCGCCGTCGTCCTCCTGGTGGCAGGTTATCCGCGGCTTCAGGCCGCCCAGGTGCAGCGCCTCGTCGGATGGCAGGGCGAGTACCGGACCTCCGTGTCCGCGGCCGGGATCACGACCAGCAGCGACCACACCACGCTCACCCAGAAGTGGTCGGTCTACCAGGGCTACCGAGAGACGAAGAATCACTTCGTCCTGCTCAGCCGCGATCCCAACATCCTGTGCGTCGACGTCCTGCCCAAGCACGGGCTGAGCACGCCCGACGACGTCCCCCGGCTCCGGGCCCTCCTGGACCGGTACGCGAAGCGGGTCTGACGCGGTTCACGGTCACGGACGTTCGTACAACTGCAGGACACCGGCGAGGGAGAAGCATGCCGCGCCGAGGAAGGTGCCCCAGTTGGCGATGTCGGCGTTCACCAGGCTGCCGGTGGCGGGACGGGTGTAGGCGGCGAGCGCCGAGACCATGAAGAGGACCGAGCCGAGCTGGTTGACGGCGACGATGCACCAGCCGAGGTCGCGACGCCGCAGACAGGGCCAGGCGCGGTGACAGATCTCGACGAAGCCGAGGTGGCCGGAGATCAGGAACAACAGGCAGCCCACCACGTCCGGGGCCCAGATGAGCCGGTTGACCTGCTGGACGCTCAGACCCTGCAGGAACGAGTCCAGCAGATCGACGGCGAACACCAGCGTGCCGGTGAAGAGGACGAACGTGCTCAGCCAGTCCACCCGCCCGGGCTCGTAGCTCCACCAGCGCCAGGCACGGGTGAACAGACGCCCCTCACCGCCGGGTTCGTGACGCGGGGCGTTGACCACCTGGAGCAGGGAGACGTAGCCACCGGTGTTGAAGAACAGGCCGCCGGCGAAGTAGATCGAGGCACAGGTGGTGGCGTCCCCGGAGCCGACCTGGGCGACACCGGCGCCGGCCGCGAACAGCGCGCCGCCGAGGACGAAGGCGATCGCCGCGATCGCGTTGAGCCTGCGCAGACGGCCCAGCGCACGGGCGTCGCCGCTGACGTTCCGGCCGGCAGATGCTCCGGACGGACCGGCCGCGATGACGCCGCGACGCCGGGCCGGCCGTGACTCCCAGACGGCGGTGCCCCCGCCGGGCGACTGCCAGGTGAGGCGCGTCGTGAACGGTCCCGCGCCCTCGGCGCGCTGCTCGGTCGGTGTCATGTGCGTGAGTTGGCGGCGATACGGAACACGGGTCGACTCTGCCAGAGCACCGGCCGCCGAACCGGGATTGCCCGGCGTCCATCCGTATGACGCGGCACCCGGGCGGCGACGTCGGCCGGGCGGAACCCGGTCGTCGCCGGGCCGACCGGCGCGCCACGGTCAGGAAGTGGACCTCAGCGGCGGTGCCTGCCACATCAGGGCGGGCGGTTGGAGCAGGGGCGAGGGCTCGGGTCCGGGGTCTTCGGTGTCGACGACTCCGGCGGCCGCGTGGTCGAAGCCGGCGGGCCAGCGGGTGTGCTCACTGGCAAGAGCGCCGGTCAGGCGGGCTTCACCGAGCTCGGCGGTGCTCAGGTCGGTGCCGCGCAAGTCGGCCATACGGAGGTCGGCGCGGTGGAAGACCGCACCCTGGGCGTCGGCCTTGCGGAGGTTCGCCTCGCGCAGGTCGGTCTCCGTGAAGTCGGCGTCACGCAAGTCGGTCTGCACCAACTTCGCGGCCCGAAGGTCGGACAGAACGCATCGAGCCCGGCGAAGAATAGCTGTCGTGAGGTCGGCGTGCCGCAGGTTGACCGAGATCAGGGACGCCTGGGTCAGATTGGCGCGGTAGAAGCCGGCCGCCTCCCTGCAGGCGCGGTCGAAGTTGACCTCGGGGAACCACAGTCCGTCGCAGTCGGCCCGGCGCAAGTCGGTGATGCTGAGATTGACCCAGGACTGCTCCCGGTGCTGGCACAGGACACCGAGCGCGGTCAGCGCCACCTGGGCGTCGGCGGAGCGGGTCTCCAAGGGCGCGATGTCGTTGATGGGCGCGTCCGCCGCCGGTGAACCCGGACCGGCGGGTGGCCACGGCAGGTGCGTCCGCAGATAGGCGGCCTGGATGGAGATGACGGCCTCCCGGTCGCGGGCGGACTGCTCCGCGATCCGCCACAGCGCGTGCAGCCCACCGATACGTACATCCAGTTTGTCGCTGCCGAGCTGGTCGACGGCCCGGCTGAACCGATCGGTGACGTAACCCTCCTGCGCGGCGCGCAACCCGTCCTGACTGACCCGGAGTTGCCGCCAGGTGGCGTACGCGCCGAAGAGCACGACCAGGCCGCCGACCACCTGCAGAAGCGTCGTACGGACGTCGTTCACCGCCTTCAGGCGATCCTGGGCTGCGACGCGCGCCCCGGCCAGGTCGTGGTCGACCACCACGCCCGGCAGTACGACGAACAGCGTGCCCAGCGTGACGAGTCCCGCCGCGGCCAGCAGGCCTGCGGCGACACGACGTGTGACCGGCCGCTCGTGCCACGCCCGCCACCCGCCGTCTGGTTCCCCCGTGTCCATGGGCATGGGAGCCTAGGCGTCGCCCAGAAGACGATCAAGGGTGCCGTGCGCCGACCCGCGGCCCGCGAACGGCCGTACACCCCGGGAGAGGGCGCCGACGTCAGCGGGCGCGTTCCTTCGGCCCGGGAGAGGACGGTCCTTGCCGAACTGAGGGGGACCCGCTGCTGTCCGCCGCCGGGATCACCGCCGCCCTGCAGGACGGAGCTCTCACGCCTCCGCCGGTGCACTCTCCACACCGCGTGTCACAGGCCGCAGAGCTGTCTCGTCTCGGGAGGTGAAGCACATCGACGAACCCGGAGGAGCACACGATGGACGCGCGACTGAACCTCTTCGCCAGCCCGACCGCCGGCAAGGCTTTCAAGCACTTCATGGCGGTCGGCCGGGAGCTGAAGGAATCGCCGCTGCCTGCCACGACGCAGGAACTGGTGGCGCTGCGCGTCAGCCAGATCAACGGCTGCGCCGCCTGCATCGACATGCACACCAAGGAGGCCGTCGCGGCCGGTGAGAACCCGGTGCGGCTGCACCTCGTCGCGGCCTGGCGGGAAGCGACCGTCTTCACCGAGGCCGAGCGCGCCGCGCTCGCCCTGGCGGAGGACGGGACCCGCCTCGCCGACGCGGGCACCGGGGTCGGCGACGAGGTCTGGGAGCGTGCCGCCCGGCACTACGACGAGGACCAGCTCGCGTCCCTCGTCCTGCTGGTCTCCTTCATGAACACGGCGAACCGGCTGAACATCATCACCCGGCAGCCGGGCGGCGACTACCAGGTCGGCCAGGCCCACTGAACAAAGCGTTGGCCGCACAGCCGAGACAGCGGATGATCTTCGCAGGACGCCTGGCCGGCGACGGCCCGGCCAGGCCAGGCCCACGGACCGCAGCAGGAGGACGACGTGAGCAAGGTCGATGAGTTCGAGGAGCTGCGGCCACTGCTGTTCTCGATCGCGTACCGGATCCTGGGCAGCGTGGGCGAGGCGGAGGACGCCGTGCAGGAGACCTGGCTCCGCTACGACGCCTCGACCACGCAGCCCGTGTCGCCCAAGGCGTTCCTGTCGGCGACCGTGACCCGGATCGCGATCGACGTGCTGCGCTCGGCCCGCGTGCGACGGGAGGAGTACATCGGACCGTGGCTGCCCGAGCCGCTGCTGGACGATCCCTACGAGGACCCGGCCCGCGCGGCCGAGCTGGCCGACTCGGTGTCGATGGCGGCGCTGCTGCTCCTGGAGCGGCTCAGCCCCCTGGAGCGGTCGGTGTTCGTGCTGCGGGAGGTCTTCGCCTTCGGCTTCGACGACATCGCCGCGGCGGTGGGGCGCTCGGAGGCTGCGTGCCGGCAGCTGCTCGTACGGGCCCGCCGGCACATGAACGAGGGACGGCCCCGGTTCGAAGCGGACCGGCGGGAGCGGCAGGAGCTGGCGAGGCGGTTCTTCGAGGCGCTGGCGCGGGGCGACGTGGACGGACTGCGGGAGCTGCTGTCGGCCGACGTCCAGCTCGTGGGGGACGGCGGTGGCAAGGCCCCGCAGCTGGCCAGGGCCGTCGCCGGCGCCGAGAACGTGGCGAGGCTGCTCGCCGCCGTCTACCCGTTCATGGCCCAGGTCGACATCACCTTCGAGACGCGCGAGATCAACGGCCAGCCGGGCGCGCTGTTCCGCGACCGCGACGGCAGGGTGCTCCACATCCTCGTCCTCGACGTTCTCGACGGGGAGATCCGGACGGTCCGCTCGGTCATCAACCCGGACAAGCTCGGTCACCTCGGCCCGGTGGCCGACGCCTGGGCCGTCGACCGGGAGGTGAGGAGGGCCCGCAGGCAGTCTCGCTGACCCGTTGAGTCGATGAAGTGTCCCGCGGGACCGCGGGACCGCGGGACCGCGGGACGGTGGGACGGCAGGGGCAGGAGGAGGGAGGAAGCGGGAGATCGGCTTTCGTCGGCCACGGACGGTGTGCCGAAGAGACAGGGAGATCGGGTCGTGTTCGACGGCTTCGAGACCCGCGCGAGTTCAGCTCGACGAGGGCCCCTGGGAGGAACGCTCACCGCCTACGCGACATCGGGCCGTGTCATCAGGGGTGACCGCACGTGCAGCTCCAGGCGGGGCCCGGTCAGGGGCACCGTGCTCCACGTGGCGGACGCGGTGCCCGACTCCCTGTCGACGACCAGCCGGACACGGTGGGGGGTGGCGATGACCTGGAGGTCGGCGACGAAGGTGCTGTCCTGCCAGGCGCCGGCCGCCACCACAGGGCGGCCGAGCGGAGAGCTCTCCCGCCAGTCGCCGTGGCCGACCTCGACGTCGAACAGCGACTCGAAGCGTACGAGCCAACCGCCGTCGGTGCTCTCGACGGTCACCAGGGTCCCGTCCGGCAGAGCGGAGGCGTCGGCGGACGCGTCGAGCACGGCGCTGACAGAACCCGGCGTACCGGCGGAGCCCGGCACCGGAGACAAGGACAGTCGCCTCAGCCGATCGGCGAGCTTCTCGTCGTCCTGGTCGGTCCCCGGCAGGTCCAAGCCGGGCAGCAGGCAGTCCCAGAGGGCATCGAACAACGCCTGGGCCTCCCCTTCGGCCGTCACGGCGACCACGAGATCGTGTGACGGCACCACCACGCACTGCTGTCCCAAAGCCCCGTGCCCGTGGAACCCGTGACGCGACCTCCAGAACTGGTAGCCGTAGCCGCAGGAGAAGTCGGCGTTGTCGGTTCCCTCCTCGAACGGCTCGCAGTCGACGTGCCGTCTCGTCGCGAGCTCCACCCACTCGCGCGGGACGAGCTCCCGGCCGTCCCACGAGCCGCCGCGCAGGAGCAGCTCACCGAACGCGGCGACGGCCTCCGTAATGAGGTGCAGACCGTGGAAGCCGAAGACGGCGCCGCTCTTCACACGGCCCCATTCAGCGTGATCGACGCCCATCGGCTTGAAGAGACGGTCGTCGAGGAAGTCGTCGAGGGCGCGGCCCGTGACCCGTTCCACCATCCGGGCCAGGAGGAAGGTCGTGGAGTTGTCGTAGACGTGCCGCGTCCCTTCGGGCGTGGCGAACGGCAGCCTGAGGAATCCCTTCACCAGGTCATCGGGTTCCAGCTCCCAGGCGTCGGCGAGGCTGTCCGTGGGGTGGCCGGCCGTCATGGACAGCAGGTGGTGGACGGTGATCCGGCGTCCCTGCTCCGAGATGCCGTCCGGGACGTGCTCGGGCAGCACGTCGACCACCCGGTCGTCCACGGACAGCAGCCCGTCGACGATCGCCAGACCCACGGCGACCGACGTGAACGACTTAGTCAACGAGTAGAGCAGGTGCGGCCGTTCGGCGGAGTACGGTGCCCACCAGCCTTCGGCGACGACGTGGCCGTGGCGGACCACCATGAGGGAGTGACACTGGATCGGTGACGCCTCCAGCCGGTCCAGCAGGGCGGCGATCGACCGGGACGACACCCCGGAGGCGGCCGGTGTCGAGCGCGGCAACAGGGCACGCTGCAAAGCCATTCGGGCACCCTAACCAGGCATCGCTCATGTGCCCAAGCGAATATCTCAGCGCCCTCCGGCGCGCTCTCAGCCCGGTGTGATCGGGCGCGTGACGAGGCACTCGGTGGCCGTCCAGGTGGACACGCGCTGCCCGTCGTCCGCCGGGAACGACTCGACCGGCATCGGCAGGTCGACCGGCTTCTGCCCGCGGACACGGGGATACGTGCCACAGGGCGGCCGACGCGGCTCTCCGCAGCACGCTGAGCTGTGACGCCCTGCGTGTGACGCGCTCCCCGTCGGCGCCGGCCACCGTGCCGCGTGCGCGGTTGGTCAGTGCATGAGTTCGAGATGACGGTGGTGCGGTGAAGCCGGACAGACGTAGAGCTGCTGGTCGTATCCGCTGCCGATCTGGACCTCGGTGGGCTGCCGGGGACCGTAGGCGTCGGGCCCGGTGGACTGGTCGCCGGAGGGTTCGTACGGCCGCCAGCCGCTGTCGGCGTTGCCCTCCAACGTGGCGATGGTCAGCAGGGCGTCCATGGCGTGGCCGCAGTCGGGACACGTGCGGGGACAGGGGTCGGTGGCACCCCAGCGGGGCCAGCCACCTACCTTCCACCCGGGCGCACCGGCGAGCTCGTTGTCGTAGTACAGGGGCAGGTACGAGCTGAACCGGCGCTCGCGGGCCTCCGGGGGCTCCGATGGGTAGGCGCGATCGAAGGACGCCCGGACGGGGGACATGGCGGCGTTCGCCGCGTCGGTGACCTGCCAGGCGTTCCAGTCGGTGAGCCGGTCCCGGAGCTCCTTGCTCAGCTCGAGGTGGTCGGGATAGTCGGTGACCTGTTCGGGCTGGAGCAGGTAGGGCTTCGGCAAGTAGTCGTGGAACTGCATCGCGGGCGGCTCGGGGGGCGTGGTGAGGATGTCGGTGACGGACGCCGCGTCACGCCAGAACAGCGCGGTCCTGGGCATGATCGGGTGATCGAAGGGACACCACAGGACCTGGAGCAGGTCCGCTCCCTGTGGCGGGTGCAGATCGGGTATGTCCCGCGCGTACAGCTGCGCCACCGGCAGCATCGCCATCGGCCCTTCGGGCACCTCATCGACCTCGATCCTGCCAACCGCCACTGACAAGGGGCCGGGACACCCCAACACGGTCGCATGACCGTCGGCGTCAAGCCGAGGTCTTCGAGGGCGATGGGCTCAGGAAGAGCCTGCTCGCCGTGGGCTGGGTCGACGACGAGGACACGGAGGGGCCCGGCATGATGCCGGTCGGGTCGTCGCATGCGCTCAGCCGGCCGAAGGGTTCTGTGTGGCGGCTCGTGCCGCGGTGAGTGCTCGCTGCCTGAGGTCGCCGCCCATCAACTGGATCGTGGTGGCGTCCAGGACGTCGTCACTGTGGATGGTCCGGCGCGAGGACGAGACCCGACGGGAGGAGGCCGGGAGAGAGGCGGCCGGGAGGGACGAGGGTGGGAGGGACGAGGGTGGGGCGGCATCGCCCGGCGCCCCCACACTGACGGTGCCGAAGCGCTGTATACCACCCTCGCGGACCACCATGGCCGCGTCCCGGGCCAGGTCCGCCAGAAACACGCTCGCGATGCCGTCCAGGTCCCGGACCATCGCCGGGACGGCCGTCACCCCCTGATCACGCAACAGCCGCTTGACCCCCGCCTCGAACCTGTGGGCTCCGGCCACGGCACTCGGTTTGCGTACCCCTCTGCGCCGGCGCGTCGTCACGACGACGCCGTCGGCATCGCGCAGGACACCGGTCAGACCTCGGAACGTCGGGCTGAAGTCGTACCACTTGGTCCCCACCTCGAGCTCGACGTTCTGATCGATCGCCGCGATCAGGTCCTGCGGAACGAGCTTCTTGCGGCCTTCGACAGCCGCCGCTGTCCTGGCGCCGGCGATGATCTCCGTCAGCACCGTCCCCGTCACCGCCGCTGCGGCCCACGCGGCCGACCGAGAGACGTGCATCGGCGCCACGTCCCTGAACACCGACTTGACCAGCGCGGGCTTGAACGTCCAACTGTCCAGGACCGAGGGCATCAGAGGAACCGCTCCCACCTACCGAAGTCGTCAGAGGCTCACACTGCACCACGCGAAGCCACCGATCATGAGGCCGTTTCCGCTGTGTCGTGCATCACAGGCAGGTGATGTCACGTTCACGCCTCCTGATCCCATCTGGTGGGCGTCAGCACGCGAACCGAGGAGGACGGAACGATGAGCACACGTCAGGAGACGGGCACGGAAGGCGCGCACCACGTCGTGATCCTGGGGGCCGGATACGCCGGTATGGCCGCGGCGGTTCAGCTCGCGGCGCGGACCAAGGGGCGCGGTGACGTGGAGGTGACTCTGGTGAACGCGCAGGAGCGGTTCACCGAGCGCATGAGGCTGCACATGGCGGCGACCGGGCAACAGCTCGCCGAACTGAGCGTCCCGGAACTGCTGGAGGGCACGGGGGCGCAGTTCGTGCGGGGCTGGGTGACGGCGGTGGACCCCGACACGAAGACCGTTCGTATCGACGACGACCGGGTCCTGTCCTACGACACCCTGGTGTACGGCCTGGGCGGCGTCGCCGACACCTCGGCGGTGCCGGGGGCCGACGAGCACGCCCACACCCTGAGCAGCCCCCAGGACGCCGAGTTGCTGGCCGATCGCCTGGCCAGGCTGGGCAGCGGAACCGTCGTGGTCGTGGGCAGCGGCCTCACCGGCGTCGAATCGGCTGCGGAGATCGCCGAGCGGCACCCCGAGCTGAACGTCGTACTGCTGGGAAGGCAGGGGCCTGGCGCGACGATGAACCGGAAGGCCAGGTCGTATGTGCGCGATGCGCTCGGGCGTCTGGGCATCCACGTGCGCGTCGGCGTCGAGGTGGTGAAGGTGCTGCCCGACGCGGTCGAGTCGGCGGACGGGGAGAACATCGCCGCTGACGTGGTGCTCTGGACGAGCGGCACCCGGACGTCGCGGCTGGCGGCCGTCGCCGGGCTGACCGTGGACGGGCGCGGGCGCATCGTCACCGACGCCGCGCTGCGCTCGGTGTCCCACCCCGACGTGTACGCGATCGGCGACGCGGCGGCCATCCAGCAGGGCTACGGCGTCATGCACGGCACCTGCCAGGGCGGCATGCCGACCGGGGTGCACGCGGCGCTGTCGATCGACCGGGCGCTCCGGGGCCGGCAGCCGAAGCCGTTCCGGTTCGGCTACTACCACACGCCCGTGAGCCTGGGACGGCAGGACGCCGTGGTCCAGTTCACGCGGCCCGACGACAGTCCGCGAGGATTCTGCCTGACCGGGCGTACGGCCGTCCGGTACAAGGAGACGGTGACCGCCTCGCCCTGGCCGACGTACGGCCGTATGAAGGAGATGCCCGCCTCGGGCGCGTTCTGGCCCCGCGGAGGCCGTTTCACGCGGCTCCGGGGGACCAAGTGACCGACCCGAGCGCCGCCGCCACCCCTGACCAGCAGGCCTTCCGCCAGCACCGACGGCTGCTGTTCTCCGTGGCCTACCGCATCC
The DNA here is from genome assembly GCF_001509795.1 of Streptomyces sp. NRRL WC-3605. GTDB lineage: Bacteria > Actinomycetota > Actinomycetes > Streptomycetales > Streptomycetaceae > Streptomyces > Streptomyces viridochromogenes. The sequence continues at coordinate 79,175 of NZ_LLZN01000051.1, forward strand.
TCGGCAGCGCGGCCGATGCCGAGGACACCGTCCAGGACGCCTGGATCAAGTGGTCCGGCGCGGACCGCTCGCAGGTGGCCGACCCGAAGGCGTACCTGACGAGGATCGTGTCGAACCTGGCGCTTGAACGGCTGCGCTCCGCCCGGCACAAGCGGGAGACGTACGTGGGCCCGTGGCTCCCCGAGCCCGTCCTCACCGCCGGGGACGCCTCCGAGGCCGTACTGGACGCCGAGTCGGTGTCGATGGCCATGCTGGTGGTGCTGGAGACGCTCAGCCCGTTGGAGCGCGCGGTGTTCGTGCTGAAGGAGGTCTTCGGCTTCAGCCACGCGGAGATCGGAGAGGCGCTGGAGCGTTCCGAGTCCGCGGTGCGGCAGGCCGCGCACCGGGCTCGGGAGCACGTGCGGGCCCGGCGGCCGCGCTTCGCCGCCGACCGGGCACGGCAACGCGAGGTGACCGAGCGGTTCTTCGCGGCCGCGACCGGCGGTGACGTCAACGCCCTGATGGAACTGCTGGCCCCGGATGTCACGTTGTGGACCGACGGCGGCGGCAAGGTCCGCCAAGCCCTGCGACCCGTCGTGGGCGCCGGCACGGTGGCGTCCTGGTTCTCGGCCATCGGTACCGTCACCTACCAGGGCGTCGAGCCGGGCGACATGAAGGCGGCACTCGTCGGAATCAACGGTGGGCCGGGGATCGTGTTCAGCGGGCCGGCGGGTGTGATCGCGACGGTCACCTTCGATTTCGATGCGGACGGCCGTATCACCGCCCTCCACAACGTGGCCAACCCGGACAAGCTCAGGGCCGTGGCGGACGGCACCGCCTACGACCTGTCGTCGCAGTGAGCGCCGTCGCGCCGGACTCCGTAGGGGGCGAACCGACATCCGACGTGCGGCGCTGGGCGTCAGACGAAGTCCGCGGGCGTGATCCCGTCGGCGTGTCCCGGGGGCCACTCCACAAGCTCGATCCGGTAGCCGTCCGGATCCGTGAGCCACGAGGTCCTCGGGCCGTCAGGGCCACCGGGGTACTCGAGGGGCCCGGGACTCAGCCCGGCCTCCACGAGCCGCTCCAAAGTGACGGCCAGTTCCTCCACCTGGATCGCGAGGTGGTCGAAACCGCTGCCCACGTCGACGGGTCCGTCGCCGGGACGGTGGACCAGTTCGAGGGAGGCCGCCGGTTCGTCGGGAAACCTCAGGAGCACCAGGTGGGCGCCAGCGCCGAGCGCGACCTTCCCCAATTCGGCATAGCCCACAGCGGTGTAGAAGCCGAGCGAGCGGTCCAGGTCGGTGACGCGGTAGGAGACGAACAGGGTCTTCACGCGGCCTCCTCGGGTCGGCGCACCCGGAAACGCAGGTGTGTGACGTCCCGGTCCTCGAGGCGGCGGACGAGTTCGAGCTCGGTGCGTTCGCCGCCCAGGTGGTCGAACAGCCGCCGACCGCCCCCGAGGAGAACCGGAACCAGATGGATCTCCATCTCGTCCAGCTGCCCGGCCCGCAGCAGTGCCTGCGCCGCCCCCGCCCCGTGGACCATCACGGGCCGGCCCCCCGCCGCCGCACGGGCCTGGCGGGCGCAGTCCTCGACGTCGGTGACGAAGCGCGCGTGTCCGGGTGGCATGTCCTCGCTGTCCACCTCATGGGTGAGTACGAAGATCGGCACACCGTCGTGGTGATCCCCCTGCCAGCGTCCGGCCAGCTCGAAGGTGCGCCGTCCGGAGATCACCGCGCCGGTCGCCATCGCCTCACGGTAGACCTGACCGCTCGGTCCGTCGGACTCCCGGTCGTCGAGCCAGTTGAAGAGTCGTCCGCCGCCGCGTCCGAGCTCCTGCTCCGGCCGGTCGTCGGGACCGGCGACGCAGCCGTCGAGCGACATCGACATGTACAGCCGGATCGGACCGCCCATGGCTGCCTCCACCCTTCCTCCCGATGGCCGGCACTGCCTGGTTCCTCGGCGCGCCGGGCCTGTCAGAGGAAAGACCTCGGGCGCCCCGCGAACTCATCGCACCTGCGCTCTGCGCTCCTCAGCTCCGCACCTTGTATCTGAGGTGCAGCACCCGGTCGCCCTTGACGACCACGTGAGGATCCTCCAGCAGGAACTGCTTGTCGACGTTCCCGAAGTAGCGCCTGCCCGAACCGAACACCACCGGCACCACGTCCATGGCCACCTCGTCCACGAGACCCGCCGCGAGGACCTGACCGCCGACCTCGCCGGCGCTGACCGCGACGACGCGATCCCCGGCGAGCTCCTGCGCCTTGTCGATCGCGGCCGTCACGCCGTCGACGAAATGGAAGGAGGCTTCCGGATGCCAGCCCTCGGGCTTGGGGCGATGCGACACCACGACCACATGGTCACCGGCGGGCTGATGGCCCTCCCAGCCGTTCGTGAGGTCGAAGAAGCGGCGGCCCATCACGATCGTGCCGATCGACTCCCACATCGGTCCCACGTACCGCGCCGACGCACGGGAGACCTTGAAGCCGCTCCCGAGGCTGGAGTGGTCGTACTGCTGGTCGCCCTCGGCTCCGATCGGGGTGTCACCGCTGAAGTACCACTCGTGAAGTGGCCCCACGTCGTCGTGGTCATCGGCGATGAAGCCGTCCACCGACACGACGTCGTGCATGATCACTGTGCCCACGGGATCCTCCTCGACTCCGCCTCGCGTGCGCGTCCGAGTCCGCGCAGCTCCGTGCACACCCGATCCTGTCCTGGAGAGCCCTGAACGGGCTTGTAGGAAATCAATCGGCGGGCATCGGACCGGCGTCCGGCGGAAACCCCGGCGCGGCGGGGAACCGGCGGCGCAGGGCCAGGTACTCCGTCGGGGTGTGCCCGGTGAAGTCCTTGAACTCCCGACTGCAATGAGCCTGGTCGAAGTACCCCGCCGTATGGGCTAGGTCCGGCCATCCGGTCGGACACCGGGCGTCCACGGAGACGATCAGCCGGGCGAAGCGGTAGATCCGCGCCAGCCGCTTCGGAGTGACCCCTGCGTGAGCCTTGAACTGCGCGGCCAGATGATTGCCGCTCACCCCGGCGCCCGAGGCCAGCGCACCGACCGGGACCGCGCCGCCGGACGCGACCAGGCGACGGCCCGCGCGCAGGACGAGATCGAGTCCGCGCGGCGGTGGTTCGGCGAGCCGCGACAGCAGCTCCGCCTCCAGCACGCGCAGGGTCTCGGTCGCCGACGCGGTGTCGCCGATCTGGTTGCGGATGCGGTCCACGGAGCGTTGCCATACGGTGTCGACCGGTAGCCATCGATCCCGCAGCTCACTCGCCGGCACGCCGACGAAGGGCGACATACCCCTCGGCTTGAAGTGCACCCCGACGAGCCGTACCCGGGCGGGGTACTCGACGACGAAACGCCTGGTCCACACGCCCACGAACCACCCGTCGGCCAGCACGGCCGGCGCCGCCCCCGGGGCGGAGTCCCGCAGCACGACGGGGTCGCCCAGGTTGAGGAACAGGTGGGCGGACGGCATCGGAGGGATGTTCATGCGGCGGTGACGCGGCACCCCGCTCAGGCAGTAGATGTCGTCGACGAACCGGTCGAGGGGAGGACAGGGCACCCGGCCGACGTACTCCATGGGCTCAGTGTGCCCCGGAAGCGTGACGTGTGCCGCCGATGAGTTCGCGGCCGCCGTGTCGTCTACCCCCTGACGAAGGGAGCGCACCATGCGCAAGATCATCGTTTGCACGTTCCTGACGCTGGACGGCGTCATGCAGGCGCCGGGTGGTCCGGACGAGGACAGGCAGAGCGGCTTCGAGCACGGGGGCTGGCAGAAGCCGGTGGACGACGACGAGGTCGGCGCTGCCATCGGCGGCTGGTACGAGGACTTCGACGCGATGCTCCTCGGCCGCAAGACGTACGAGATCTTCGCGTCGTACTGGCCGAACGCCGATCCCGGCAATCCGTTCACCGCCCGGATGAACCGCATGGACAAGTACGTGGCGTCCCGGACCCTCACGTCCGTCGACTGGCAGAACTCGCACCTGCTCCAGGGTGACGTCGTCGACGCCGTGCGCGAGCTGAAGGCGTCCGACGGCGGCGACATCAGTGTCGTCGGCAGCGGCGACCTCGCCCAGACCCTCATGCGGAACGGCCTCGTGGACGAGTACCGGCTGACCATCCACCCGGTGATCATCGGCACGGGCAAGCGCCTGTTCGCCGACGGAGCCATCCCCACCGCGCTGGAGCCGGTCAGTGTGACGACGACCAAGGGAGGCACCGTCGTCGCCGTCTACCGCACGAACGGACAGCCGACGTACGACAGTTACTGAGGCCGCCGCCTCATCCGGAGTGCGGCTCCGCGGCCACGATGGAGTCGATCAGCCCGGGAAACCGCTGGTCGAGATCGACCAGACGCGCGGGCGCGCTGACCGGCGTGTCACTTGGCTACTTCCTGGTGTTGCTCGACACCAGAAAGCGCTCGCACTGATGTGCGGAGCTTCGTAAGATCACGGGGTGAGGCGTGCCGCGAGGAGAGCGTGCGCGCCAGTACTTTCGGGGAGTTCCATGCGCCGTCCTCTCATGCTCGCTGCTGCAGCCGGCCTGTTGCTGTGCGTCGGATGTTCCGCGACCGACGGGGGAGGCTCCGACGAGGCTGAGGCAGCGGCATCGTCATCCAAGGCAGCGTCGGACGCCCCGTCGGCCGTCCAGGAGGCGGTCGCGGCTCTTCGCGAGGACAGCGCCGGGTTCCGTCAGAAGATCGAGGTGCAGGGTGATGGGCAGGTGTACCGCCTCACCATCACCGGCGGCTTCGACTTCGCCGCGGACCGGGGCCACCTGGCGGTCGACTTCCCCGGCGGTGGCATCGACCACAGCGAACAGGTCTTTGTAGAGGGCAAGATCTACGTCAGAAACGTGCTGGGGACCGGTGAGGACACATGGGGAGCCATCCCCCGGGACAAGGCCCAGGCGCACTACTTGCTGCGGGCGCCGCTGAACGACCCCGAGCACGTCCTGCAGCAGATCGCCGCGATGCGCAAGGTCTCCCGAGAGGGGGAGGAAAGCGTCGAGGGTGCGCGTGCGGTGCACTACCGGGGCATCCTCGACCATCGCACCGTCACTTTGCGCATGGCCGCGGACGTCCGCACCAAGATGGGCCAGGCCCGCGACATCCTGGGCGGCGACTTGCCGGTGTTCGCGGACGCGTGGGTCGATGGCAAGGGGAACCTGGTGCAGACGCGCATGAGCGCCAACATGTCCGGCGCGCGGGTGACGGTGACCACCATCCTGTCGGACATCGGCGAGCCGGTCCGCGTGAAGGTGCCACGTGCCGCGGACGCAACCCCGATCAGTGAGGCCACCGGCGTCCTCAACGGCTGAGTCCGGACGACCGCCGTCCCGATGCGCCACCGGGTCGGCCATGGCGCGACCGGCCGACGGAGGGAATCGATGGGCAGAGGCCGCCTGTCAGACCCCTCTGACAGGATGCGCGGATGACCTCAACCGCCTCCCCTCCCCACGGGGATGACGAAGAGCTGCGAGCCCGCCTGCTGGAGCTGGTCGGCGCCATCGAACCGTGGGACGGCCTCGAGCGCACCCACCTGACCACCACCGCGCAGTGGATCACGAGCGGAGCCCCGCTCCACCGGGTACGCAAGTCCGACGTTCCCGCGATGCACCTGGTGAGCTACTTCGTCGTCCTGGACGCCCCGAGCGGCCAGCTGCTGCTCGTGGCTCATCGCAAGGCGGGCCTGTGGCTGCCGCCCGGCGGACACGTCGAACCGGGCGAGGACCCGTGGTCCGCGGTGGTCCGCGAGTGCGATGAGGAACTGGGTATCCCGGCAACGCCGCCGCCGACCACCGGCGAGCGCCCCTTCTTCCTCACCGTCACGGAGACGCGAGGGCCGGGCGTCCACACCGACGTCTCGCTCTGGTACCTCCTCGTCACCGACGCCGACAGCATCACCTCCTACGATCAGGAAGAGTTCGACGCGATCCGGTGGCTGACCGCCGAAGAGGTGCTCGAGGAGTCGCCGGAAGTGCTCGACCCGCACATGCACCGCTTCACACACAAACTGCGGCACGCCCGCGCCGCGGTTCACGTCGGGTAGCCCCCTCGGCCTGCACCGCGCACTCGACGCCCCGCCCCGCACACGCGGACGTTGTCAGTGGCGCCTGACATGGTTCGGATCATGTCGGCTGGGGGTCCCTTGGACCGGGGCTTCGAAGAGGACGGGGCCGAGGTCGAGTACTCCCCACCGACGGGCTGCGACCAGGCCGTGGCCTTCCTCCGGGAGCACGGTGAGCAGTTCGCAGAACTCGCCCCGGCCGGTGCCTCTGCGGCGCCCTATCGACCGGCGTCGGCGTCGACTTCGGGATGCGTGAACCGGACGGGCTTGCCCAGTGACCGGGCGTAGGCGATCTCGGCCCGGGTGCTGTCCCCGATGTAGTCGCCGACCACGAGGACTTCGTCGGCGAGCCGGATCTTCGCCCGGTGCAGTTCGTCCAGCCGAAGCTTCAGCGCCTTGGCCTGATCAGGATCCGACCACAGTGGGTTCGGCGACTTCAGGTCGCACCCCGGCTTCACGACGATCCTCCCCGCTTCGGTCTCCCGCACGTCGGCCTCGCCCATCTCGGCCATGAACCGGGTGGAGCCGCAGATCACGACGATGCGTGGAAGGCCCAACCGCTGCTTCGCGTCCGCGAGCTTCTCCTCGGCGGTATGCGGTACCGGGCGTGACACTGGTTCCTCCTGGTGACGTGGTCCTCGGCTTCACATGGCCCGGCGAAAGCCGTGCACGGGCGAGGCAGACGCGGACAATCTCGGTGGTCGCCGGACGGCGACAGTTGCGATCATGAACCGTCCGAGCCTGACGATGTGTGAGGAATGCGATCGAGATGCCAGCCGTCCCCGCCGATCCGACCGTAGTACATCCGATGCCCGACCAGCCCCGGGTCGTGCTGCTCAAACCACTGATCACCTCGCCGCTGATCGAAGTGGGGGAGTACTCCTACTACGACGACCCGGATGACCCGACGGCGTTCCAGACCCGCAACGTGCTCTACCACTACGGGCCGGAAAGGCTGGTCATCGGAAAGTTCTGCGCACTCGGCGAGGGGGTGCGGTTCATCATGAACGGCGCCAACCACCGTATGGACGGACCCTCGACGTTTCCGTTCCCGATCATGGGCGGATCGTGGGCCGAGCACTTCGACCTGATCACGGGGCTGCCCGGTCGGGGTGACACCGTGGTCGGGAACGACGTCTGGTTCGGTTACCGTGCCATGGTGATGCCGGGCGTCCGTATCGGACACGGAGCCGTCATCGCCTCCGGCTCCGTCGTCGTCGACGACGTTCCCGACTACGGCATCGTCGGCGGCAACCCGGCCCGCCTCATCCGCCGTCGCTTCGACGACGAGGACATCGCCCGGCTCCTGGCCGTCGCCTGGTGGGACTGGCCGGCCCGGCACATCACCGAGCACATCCGCACGATCATGTCCGGCAGCGTCGACGAACTGGAGGCCGCGGCACCGAAGGGCCGGTAGACGAGCCTTCCGGCACGGCGGCGGCGGGACCCCTGGGCGCGCCCCCAGCAGCCCCGCCGCGTGCTGTCCCGTTCAGACGGCCAGTGAGGCGACCTCGTCGCGGGCCCGCTTCGGTTCCAGGACGCGTTCGGCCAGGAAGCCGAACAACAACCCGAAAGCGGCCCACAGGACGGCCTGGAGACCGATCGAGGCCACCCGGAACTCCCACAGGTCGGTCGCCGGGAAGCCCTTGGGGGTGTTGTCCCCCTCCGGCAGGACGGCCATCACGACCGCGACGACCGTGACGAAGGCGACGCCGGCGGCGATGGTGGCGTTCCAATTGCCCCAGGACGGGGCGAGCTTGCGGCCCAGCAGGATCGCCGCGATGCCCAGCAGGACACTCAGGGCGATCATTCCCACGAACAGGATGGTCCGCTTTCCGATGGTGTCGGGGTTGCCGACGGCAGGCGGGTTCGCTGGGTACTTCAGGATCGGCAGCAGGTAGAGGAGCAGGAACCCGGCCAGCGCGGTGAGCGCCGCTGTGGACCGTGCCCCGAACCGGCCGATGCGGCCCAGCGCGAAGCAGAACGCGAGCGCCGCGATGCCGCCGATGGCGACACCGAAGACGAGCACACCCGTGGCGAGACCGGCGGTCGACTGCACGGTGCGACTGACGAGTTCCTCGCCGCCATGTCCGTGTTCATGGGAGCCGGCCTCCTCGAACGCGATGGCCGCGTCCACGGGGCCTTCCCCGACCAGGAAGGCGAAGACGAAGGCGAGCACGCCGGCGCCCAGGCCGGCGAGCATGCCGCGCACCAGCAAGGTGCGTACGGTGACGGAGTTCATCGAACGTCTCCGTCAGTGGCAGGGGAAGCCGAGGAGGTGCCGGGCGTCGTGCACCCATTCGTGCACGCCCTCACCGGAGACCAGTGCGGTGGCGCCCTGCTCGGCGCCGACGAAGTACAGCAGGACCAGCATCAGGATGCCGACGAAGACGGCCCAGGGGGCGACCGCCCGCAGCGGCAGCGGCGCGAGGGTCTGGGTGGTGGGGGTGGGGGCGGCAGTGGACTGCGCCATGGCGAGACCTCCTCGGGAACTACGCGTCCCGCGTCGTGTGGAGCACTCGACGACAGCGTTGGGTCTGACTCACCGCCCCACCTGGCTGGCGGGATGGCACACAGTGGCGCGACCGTGCCGGGCTTGCACCGGACTTCCGTAGCGCTGTCGTCCTTGTCGCCCCAGATGGTAGGGGCAATGCGCAGTTCGGCCAACATGGCGTACGCCACCTACGATGAACCGACCTCGCAGAAAGGCCCATCATGACCATCCGGCTCACGCTGCTGTGCGCGGCGGCGCCGACGGAACGCGACGTGAGATTCGGCGCGGACACGCCGTTGGACGAGAGGGCCCTGGGGCAAGTCCGAGGGACGGCCGGATCGTTGCCGTCGGCCGGCGCCTGGCTCGCGGCGCCCTCCCAACGGTGCCGTCAGACGGCGAAGACCCTCGCAGGGGACGCCGTCGCTGTCGAGCCGGCCCTCCGGGACATGGACATGGGCGGCTGGCGCGGCCGGACTCTGGACGAGATCGCGGCCGGTGACGGGACCGGACTCGCCCGGTGGATGTCGGACCCCGAAGCGGCTCCGCACGGCGGCGAGTCGGTGGCGCAGCTGTGCCACCGGGTCTCCGCCTGGCTGGAGGAGCTGCCCGACGAGACGGGCCGGGCCTTGGCCGTCGTCGAACAGGCCGTGGCCCGGGCAGCGTTGCTGCACGCGACGGGTGCGCCCCAGCAGTCGTTCTGGCGCATCGACGTTCCGCCCCTCGCCGCCGTGCAACTCACCGGCAGATCCGGCCGCTGGAATCTACGGATCCCCACGATCGGGAGCAGTCGATAGTCCCCAGCCCGGAGTGGTCGCCGCGTATCGGCTGCGGGGTGTCCACGGGCTTCCCGGGCGAGCCAGTTGAGACCATGAGCAGGTGATGAGGTTCACGGCAGTCGGGGCGCCGGTGCGCATCCCGTAGTCCTCGCCCGCCGCCGCGACAGAGGCTGCTGTCCGGGCGTCGTGCGTCTTGCCATGCCCGGAACGGCATCCCAGGCATCCTCGTACATGCAGGTCACCCGGCCTGGGACGGTTCCATGACGTCCGATCGACCGATGGTCGTTGCGTCCGGCGGTGGTGACCACCGATGCTTTCGGTGTCGCGCCGAACGGATCCGGGCTGACCACCTGGCACGGCCGCGGCACCCACATCCGGCATGCATCCATGCATTCATCCACGGGGGACACCCATGCCCATGCCCATGCGCAGCCGAATCAGCGCTGTGATTGCGCTCGCCGTCGCCACCCTGGCCGCCGGCACGGCCCTGACGGCACCGTCCGCAGGCGCCGCGCCGAAGACCACCACGCCCACCTTCCTGTCGGCGTCCCAACTGCCGCCCCATCCCACGTCGTCGTGGACCGCGGGGCCCATCACCGAGGGCTTCCCCGAGGCACTCGGACTGTGCGTGAGCACGGAGGGCGTGCTCTCCTACGACTACCGGCACCGCACGTTCCACACCGACCTGGACACCAGCGCCGCCCAGCTCACCGTCGTGACGGGTACGACCGCCCAGGCCAAGGCCTTGGCGAAGCACTACGACGACCTGATCCGCACCTGCGCCGACCGCATCGAGGCCGCCACGCCCGACGTCGAGGCCCAGGGGCGGGACTACGGCAAGCTGGCGGTCGAGGAGGGCGCGCGCGTCCGAGGCCTGCACACCGAGACGTCCTGGGGCGCCTCTGACATCGCCCTGCTGTCCGTCGGGCGTGACGGCAGGACCGTCACCGTGGTGCAGTGGGGGCAGATGGGCGACTTCACGGACGCCCCCGTGACCGCGTTCAAGAAGACGACGACCACGGCTGTCGAGAAGCTGTACTGACCGCCCGGCGACAGGGGCAGGACCCGAGGCCCGTCCAGCGGCCGCCCGACCTGCCCACCCCTCCTCTACCCAGCCGCCGCGACGGCGCGGAAGACGTAGGCGGTCATGGTCGCGTCGACCGGCCCCGGGCCCAGCCGGGCCGTCATCTCCTCGAGGACGGCGGCCCGGACGCCCGGTGCGTCTCCGTGCGCCTCGACAGCCGCGCGCACGGGCGTCCCGGTGAGGTAGCCAATGACAAGATCGGCGGTCGAGGCGGCCCGGCCGGGAAGTGTGAGCTCCTGCTCGTCCTCGACGGCGAACCCGGCCGCCGTCAGATCGGCCGTGACGACGGCGGGGTCGGCGTAGCCGTGCGGAACCGTCCTGAAGAACGCGGGCGGGTCGACGGGGAACGCCCGCTCCAACCCCGCCTGCAACGCGACTTCGAAGGCGTGCGCCTCGAGCGGGCCCCAGGTGTTGAACAGGAACCGGCCGCCAGCGGCCAGCACCCGGCCGACCTCGCTGAACGCCGCGATGCGGTCGGGAAAGAACATCACACCGAACTGGCAGACCACGAGGTCGAAGCTCCCGTCCGGGAACGGCAGTCGCTGCGCGTCGGCCTGCCGCCACACCGCGCCCGGGGCGCGCTCCGACCCGAAGGCGACCATGGCCTCGTTGAGGTCGGTGGCCGTGACGTGGGCGGAGGGCAGTGCCACGAGCAGGCGTGCTGTCAACGCGCCGGTGCCCGAGGCGAGTTCGAGGACGCGTCGAGGGCTGAGTGCCGCGGCCCGGGCGGCCAGATCCTCGGCGAAGGGGCGGAAGACGACCGGGACGAGGTACTGCTCATAGGCTGCCGGCATGGATGCGGACCACCGCCGGTCGGCATGGACTCCAGTCACCCTCATGACGGTAGCCCTGCATGAGGCCACCGGCTCCTCGGCGCACCGTCGCGCATCTCTCGACGCGCCACCGCCCGGAGTGAGGCAAGGCACCCGGTGACAGCAGGCCCGATCAGCGACCGGTGAGACGCGCGGTCAAGCGGGACAGCAGAGCGACGGACTCGCTGAGTTGCCGCATCTCGTCGGCGTCGAAGGTCTCGCGGATGGCGACACCCAGGGCGCCCGCGCGCAGCGTGCGTTCCCGCTGGAGGCGGGACCGGCCGGCGTCGGTGAGGTGCAGCAGGAGCTTGCGGCCGTCGTCGGGATGCGGCTCCCCGCGGACCAGGCCCTGGGCCGAGAGGTCCTTGACCGACTTGGCGGCCGACTGATGCGTGACACCGCGCATGCGGGCGAGGTCGGCCGTCGTCAGAGGGCCGTTCCGGTCGAGGAACCCGAGGATGGCGGCCTCGCCGGGCGGCATGGTGTCCACGGTCCGGACGGCCCGGACCAGTTCCCCGAGCGACCGCCGCAGTTCCTCGGCCAGGGCGTCTTCGTGCATGGGTCCATCGTAGCCGGAACTCCAAAACCGTGTTGTACAGTCTAGTTGTACAACTAACCTTCATAGAAGTGAGAGGTGCGGAGATCATGGAACTCACGAAGTTCGGTCATGCGTGCGTGCGGCTGGAAAAGGACGAGCGTCGCCTCGTCATCGACCCGGGCGGTCTGACCGGCCCGGAAGCTCTGGAAGGCGCGGACGCCGTACTCGTCACCCACGAGCACTTCGACCATTTCTCGGAGGAGGTACTGCGCAGGGCGGCCGAGGAGCGTCCAGGGCTGCGGATCTGGACCAACTCCTCCGTGGCCAAGCAACTGGACGGCATCGGAACGCAGGTCGTCACCACGGGGGAGGGGGAAGCCTTCAGCGCGGCCGGCTTCGACATCCGCGTCCACGGGACCTGGCACGCGGTCATCCACCCGGACATCCCTCGCATCCCCAACATCGGCTTCATGGTCGACGATGCCCTCTTCCACCCCGGCGATGCCCTGACCGTCCCCGGCGCCCCGGTCGACACGCTGCTGCTGCCCGTACACGCACCCTGGTCCACCGTCGGGGACCTGATCGACTACGTACGCGAGGTCGCGCCCCGCGACACGTACGCGGTGCACGACGGTGCCCTCAACGACGTCGGGACCGCGATGGTCGCGGGTTTCCTGGGTGAGCGGGGCCCCGGGATCCCGACGCGGTACCGGCGCCTCGCCGCGGGTGAGAGCGTCCTGATCGACTGACGGTCGGCGCCGGCGGGATGGTGCCCGGGGTCGCAGGGCCGTGGGGCCGCCACACCTCCCCGCCCGCGTCGAAACCGGCCAGCCCCGGCGGCCCCACGACTCCGCACCTGATGCCGCGCCGGCGATCCAGGCTCCACCTGGCCGCGCACTGGAGGGCATGGCAGATCCTGGGTCTGCTCGCCAGCCCTGCGATGTAAAGAGCTCCGCCTGCGGGAGGGCTGCTGCGCAGAGCAGCGCGATAGCGCCCGCCCCCAGCGGGGAGGGGAGGAGGGCGGTCAGATTGCAAACTCTTTCACACACCCCTCAGCTCGATTGCCAGGCTCTTTGTATACATCCCCACCAAGTGTCTGAAAATCCTTGCTGCAAGTTGCATGCGTATCCGAATGGCTTGAGGATGCGCCGCATGACCAATCACGTGACGCGACGCGCACAGTCCTTCATCGCTCTCCCAGCAATCGTCGCGGCGGGATTGCTGGTGCCCCTGACGGCCGCGCCTTCGTCTGCGGCGACCGTCGGAGAGCCGGCTCCGCAGTGCGTCGAGTACTTCCAGAGCTGGCGCTACACCGATGTCCACAATGGCTGCCTCGACGCCGTATCCGTCACGGTCGAGTACACGAACGGCCAGTGGGCCCCATGCCGGGTCATCGAGCCCGACGGGCGGGCCACCTTCGCCGGATACGGGACGAACGGCAATCACGTGACGGGACTGCGGGCATGCGATCCCACCTCTGTCACCCCTGCGGGTGCCTGAACTGCGTAAACGAGGCTGATGATCTGCAGGATGCACCGTCGAGGGACCTGCCCTGACAGCTGTGCATAGGCACGGATCATCGGGGTAGTTGGCAGCTGTCCGGCGGGAGGGCTGGGGCCGTCGAACCTGGGGAGGTCGAAGCGGCCCCGGCCTTCCCGCTGTACGGCAACGGCCGATGACCTGCACTCTGGGCGCGGCCGGAACCGGTAGTCCTCATTGCAGGCAAGGCGACGGCGCCGACGACTGGAAGCCGATCCTGAATCCGGACGCCCCCGCGCACGACGCGCGGGCGCCGACCTTCCGTGGCGGGTCACCTGCATAGAGCGGGGAGCGGACTCGGTGTTCTCACAGGTCTCCCACTTCACCGAAGGCTGTATGGTTCGGGACCCTGGACGAGCGGCAACTGTGGAGGAGTCCGAGCGCCTGGCGACGCTGTCGCCGTACGGCCACAGTTGCGGGACGGCGTTCAGATCGTGGGGGTGGTGCGGGAAGGGGGGCGCGCCTCCAGCACGACTGCCGTGCCGGCGGCCGTCCGGTCCTCGTGCATGGTGATGAGCTGACCTGGCTGGACGTGCGTCCAATGGGCAGGGGTGAGGGGGACGAGCCGCACGGTGGCTCGGCCGCCAGGGTGCAGAAGGGGCATGTCCTCGACCCAGAGCCCCGCGATGCTGACGGAGGTGTGCCCTGTGGGTGACAGGTTGCCGATGTCCCACATGGGTCGCAGAACACCGTGACCCGAGATGGGCGTCGTGCGACGGGTCTCGTGGGCGGGCCGTAGCATCAGGTCCGCCCGGATCATGCCGTTCATGATCTCGGAACACCGCCAGTGGCACCAGGCCCTGCTCCGCTCAAGGCCAAGCTGCGTAGCCGCCTCGGCAAGCTGCTCCCAGAAGGCCAGGGGCAGCGGTAGCCCGCCTCCGAGCTCCTCCAGCAGGTTCAGCGCGATCTGCCATTCGTCGTGGACGAGATAGTCCCAGATGTCCTCCACCGAGAGGTCGTTCTCGGTCGCGACCTCCTGCGGAACGAGGAGGGAAGCCGATTCGAGCAGCTCGGTGACGTTCATGCGGTCATTGTCGCCGTGAACCGGATCCACAGGTCCGACCGGCTGCAGCTTCGCCCGCTTTCGTGTCCTTCGCAGCGCGGGCGATGAGTTTCTGGCTGTTGGCCGGTCCAACCTGGTGACCACGTCGCGTGACCACTTGGGAAAGGACACTGTCATGTCGGAGCTATTGGTCGATTTCATCACTTCTCTCGACGGCTACGCGTCCGGTGAGGGGTGGCCCGGTTTCTGGGGTCTGGAGGGCCCGGAGTACCTCGGATGGCTGGGGGAGCAGCCGAAGGTCACGTACTTGATGGGGGCGAATACCTACCGCTTGATGTCAGGGTTCGCGGCAGGGGAGGTTCCAGCAGGCCAGGACGACTTCAGGCCCGAGGAAGAGGCATCCGTCGACGAGCTGACGCAGGCGCCGAAGGTGGTGTTCTCCTCCTCTCTGGAAGATCCACTGACGTGGGCGAACTCCACGCTCGTCCGTGGTGACGCGGTCGAGGCGGTGCGTGCCCTGAAGGCGGAGGGCTCGGGACTGCTGAGCACGATCGGCAGCCTCAGCCTGTCCCGGTCGTTGCTGCAGGCAGGACTCGTGGACCGTTTCCGGGTGGTGATGTTCCCGGTGATCACCGGGGCCACGGGCGAAGAACGCATCTACGACGGCTATCCGGACGTCGCCCTGGAGATGATCGACCACCGCACCTTCGACGGCCGTACCCAGCTGGTCGAGTACAAGCCGCGCGTGCTCGAGCATCCGCCGCTCGGCGTCCCTGGGTGAGGTCGCACGCTGAGCCGCCATCCCGGAAGCCCCCACCGTCGACCGTCCCTGGCGGAGGACTGCCAGTTGCTTTGGCCGTTTCGAGCCTTCAAGAGGGGCCGGTGCGGTGGTCGGCCGGGAAGGACCATTCATGCGACGCGTAGGTCCCTACTCAACGGGGGGCCGGCCCCCGGACGCCCGCCCCGGCATGACTCACCAAGCCTCACATGACCACACCACACCGCACCGCCTCACATACCTGCTCGCAGTGGTCGTGGAGCGTGAGCACGCAGGGCTGGCGAGATCAGTGACGGTGACGACGACCGGGAGTCGGTGGAGACCACCGTCTGACCACTTCGCGGCCCGGCTCCTGAGCGGGCCTCTGCTCACCTCGCCCGCCCTGGGGGCACAGACCCGCTAGTCATGTCGTGGGCCGTGGCGCGTGGGGGACAGCGGCCGTCTCTTCTTGTATCGAGGGTTTGACACAAGTTTTCAGAGCAGGGCATCTTGTATCCATCACTTGGTACAAGGTGCCTTGGGGGATCCTCACGTGCTCGACACCGTCCCGCTCCAGACCCGGTTCCTCGACCACGCCGACCACTACGCCCGTTGGTCCGGCCTGGCGATCGGCATAGAGGTCGCACGGCAACTGCTCACGATCGAGAGCGGCGACATAACGACACCCCTCGTGCTGGCCGTCACCGCCTTCGGCCTGTGCGCGGTGGCGGGGGTCCTGATCGGTGACGCCCTGACACTGCGCCCGCAGGAAGCGGTCCGCACCGCCAGCCTCGCCCCACGCCTGGTGCGCGACCACGTGCCGCCACGTATGACGCCCCTGCTCCTGCTGGAAGCAGGCTCTCTTCTCGCACTGCTGGTCATGGGGGCTGTCACGGCATCCTCCAGCAGTGACCGGACAGGCGGGGCGGGGCGCGCCATGGAGGTCGTCTGCGACGGGGTGCGTTCCTCCGTCGGCCCCTGGCCCGGGCTGTACTACAGCGGCCCGATGTTCGGTGCCCTCGCGGTCGCAACCCCTGCCTGCGTCTGGGCGCTGCGCCGCATCGCCTTCGGACCCGGCGACCACCAGCAGCGCCGCGACCGAGCCTGGGCCATCGTGGGAGCCTGGGGACTGCTGGTGTCGTGTCAGGTGCTGCTCGTCGTACTGACCTTTCTGGTCGCGCTCATCGACGGCCCCTGCGCGGGCCCGCTGGGCGCGGTCACCGTGATGGTGACCTGCCCCTTGGGAGTACTGAGCGTGTTCACGCTCGGATGGTCCCTGCTGACCGTGGTCGCGCCGCGGGCGGTCGACGACGGCGTGACAGGCGAGGGGAGTGGCGAGGATGAGTGACCCTGCCGTCCGCGTCGACACCACCAGCCAAGTACCGCCGTACGAGCAGATCCGCGCACAACTGGCCGCGCTCATCCGGACCGGCCGACTGGCCGAAGGTGACCGCCTGCCGACCGTCCGGCAACTCGCCACCGACCTCGGTCTGGCACCCGGCACCGTGGCCCGTGCATACCGCGAGCTGGAAGCCGCGCACCTGATCCGGACTCGCCGCGGCGCGGGCACCCGGGTCGCCGAACTCCCTCCCGCACACGGGCACGATGTCCATCAACTCAACACGCTGGCCAGAGATTTCACCTCCGCGGCCCGTGCGCTCGGCGCCGGCACCGAGGACATCCTGTCGGCCGTCCGCAGCGCCCTGGACTCGGCGTCGGGACCTGCTGCGTCCCCGTATGGCGACGGATCGGGGAGAGTCAAGGCGACGGAGGCGTCGGCGACCGTCCAGGGTCTGGGGTTGCGCGGCCGGTAGGCCGACGGCCACTGGAACGCTGAGCAAGGCACTCGCCCCGACGGGGCTTCAGGCTGTGCCCAGCGGAAAGCCTGACGGCCGCTGCACTGACCGGGGCGCGTGCTCAGGCGGTGGGGCGGGTGCCCGGGGTGTGGCCGAAGGTGCGGCGGAAGACGCTGATGAAGGTGCTGGCGGATGACCAGCCGCAACGGTGGGCGACCGCGGTGACCGGGGTGTCGTCGGCCAGAAGGATCAGGGCGTGGTGGAGCCTGATCTGGGTGCGCCACTGCGGGTAGGTGAGGCCGAGGTCGTCGCGGAGGCGCCTGGAGAGGGTGCGGGCGCTGGCGCCGATCTGACGCCCGAGGTCGTCGAGGGAGCGGTTGTCGGCAGGGTCGCTGCGCAGGATGTCATGCAGTTCGCGGAGCAGGGGGTGGGTGGGGACCGGCAGTTGCAGGGGCTGTTCGGGGGAGAGGGCGAGCTGGTCGAGCATGACGGCGCGTAGGCGGTGGCGGGGCGGGGTGTCGTCGTCGGGATCGCGGGTGTAGGCGACGATGAGTTCGCGCAGCAGTGGGCTGACGGCGATGACGGCGGGTCTGTCCAGGCGGAGGGGGTTAGCGGCGGTGGGCAAGCCGACGAGGTGGAGGTCGAGGTCGCCGTGGGCCTGGTGCTGGTGGACCGTGCCTGCGGGGATCCAGAGTGCGCGGGTGGCGGGGGCGATCCAGGAGCCGGCGTCGGTGGTGACCGCGATGGTGCCGCGGCTGGCGTAGGCGATCTGGTGGTCGTCGTGGCGGTGCGCGTCGATCTCGCCGCCGGAAGCCAGGCGCTGAGTTCGGGTCGGCGCGGCAGGAGATCGGCG
This sequence comes from Streptomyces sp. NRRL WC-3605, assembly GCF_001509795.1. Taxonomy (GTDB): domain Bacteria; phylum Actinomycetota; class Actinomycetes; order Streptomycetales; family Streptomycetaceae; genus Streptomyces; species Streptomyces viridochromogenes. The sequence goes on from NZ_LLZN01000051.1 coordinate 96,884, forward strand.
GGTTTTCTGCATCACGTGTCAATGTATCGAAAGCGCGACAGATGCGGTCCTTCCAGCATGGGAGGAATGCGAAAGAACGCACCGATCCTGCTGCTTGCCGCGGGGCATGCCTGTGTCGACATCTACCAGGGCGCCGTCGCGGCGTTGATTCCGTACTTCGTGGCCGAACGGGACTACACCTATGCGGTCGCCTCGGGCATCGTGCTGGCAGCGTCCCTGCTGTCGTCGCTGGCCCAGCCGTTGTTCGGAGTGCTCACCGACCGGTGGGCCATGCCGTGGCTGCTGCCGGTCAGCACTCTGTTGGGCGGGGCGGGCATCGCGCTCAGCGGCCTGAGCGGCTCCTACGGCATCACCTTGTTCTTCGTCGCCGCGTCCGGCATAGGCGTGTCCGCCTACCACCCGGAGTCCGCGCGCATGGCCCGGCAGGCGAGCCAGGGCAGCCACAGCGCGATGAGCTGGTTCTCCCTCGGCGGCAACATCGGCTTCGCGCTCGCCCCCCTCATGGTGTCGGCGACGATCGGGCAGGGTTCCCTGCACCTGACACCCGTCCTCGTCGTGCCCGCTCTCGCCGGCGCCTCGGTGTGCGTGCCGGTTCTGCGGATACTGGCCCGCCCTCAGACCGGCACGACCACGACCCCGCAGACGCCGATTGCCGCGGACGACGTGGCCTCGTTCGTGAAGCTGTCCCTGGCGGTGGTCTTCCGCTCCATCGTCTTCACCGGCCTGAGCACCTTCATCGCCCTCTACGCCCAGCAGCGCATACCAGACAGCACCACCGCGGGCGCCGTGGCGCTGTCCCTGTTGTTCCTGGGCGGCGCTGTCGGCTCGGTCCTCGGCGGGGCCCTGGCCAACCGCTACGACCGCGTCCAGGTTTCCCGTTGGGCCTACCTGCTCTGCGTCCCCGCGGTCACCGGGCTGATCTACGCGCCGGGTGCGGCCATGTTCTGCTTCGTGGCCCTCACGTCAGCCGCCCTGTACGTCCCCTTCTCCCTCCAAGTCACGCTCAGCCAGGACTACTTGCCCTCCCGCATCGGCACAGCCAGCGGCATCACCCTCGGACTCACGGTCAGTATCGGCGGCCTTTTCAGCCCTCTAGTGGGACGCCTCGCCGACACCACCACCCTCCGGACCGCCCTCACCCCGCTGATCGCCATGCCGGCCCTGAGCTGGCTCCTGTTCCGCGCCCTGCCCGAACCCACAACTCCCGGCACGCGGACCGCTACACCTCCGCCCGTATCCACACGGCCAGATGCGCAGACAGAGACTGGCCGATGAGCGCGGTCCGGCTGGCAGAACTGACGATGAGGCATCCGAGGACGCGTGGCTCGGCCACTCGATACGACAAGACCGGTTCCGGCCAGGCGGCCCGGAAGCCCTGAGGTGGGGCCCAAGCCAAAGGGGCGAAATTGGATGACCGCCTTACCCTTGCGACCCTGGGTCGGATTGAGCACAGTGACGGCGTCGTCGAGGTCCGCAACGTCGTGGATGTTCGTCCATGGTCAACTGTCCCGCACCCCCTGCACGATCTGACGTTGCCACCGATGACGAGATCGAGACCGGGGACGTCCTCCGGTGCATCGTTCTCGAGATCGCGGAACTCATGTGCGCCGAAATCCCTCGGTCGGCGCCGCGCTAGTGCCGCATCAGGCAACGTTTGCCCTGCCTTGACGCGCGGGCCGACTCGCTCCGGTGCCAACGGGTGGTAACGGCGTATGTGAGGGCTCGGATAGGCTCAAGCATGCGATCTCGAACAGGCGGCATGTGGTGGGGCACCACGATCGAAGCGCCGGACCCCAGCGGTTTGGCGAAGTTCTATGCCGAACTCCTCGATTGGCACATCGGGCACGAGGAACCGGGAACAGCCATCGTGGCCGCCTCACCGCAGGGACCGTTCTTCGTGTTCCAGCAGGCGGAGGGCTATCGGTCTCCGGTGTGGCCACCGGCCGACGGTGACCAGCGCCCGATGATGCACTTCGACTTCCAGGTCGGCGACTTGGACTCGGCGGTCGCTGAGGCGGTGGCCCTGGGCGCCACCATCGCAAAGTTCCAGCCGCGGGAAAACGTCCGGGTGCTCTTCGACCCGGCCGGCCATCCTTTCTGCCTGTGCCGCGACGATGAATAGATCAGGCGACGTTCGCCCGGTCGACGACGGCGCGTAGGCGCCGGTCGTCGGCATGGCGGTTTCGCCAGATGATGTCGCCGCGGGCGGGCGAGCAGGCCGCGTAACGCCTCGCGACCGATGAGGATCACCCGGCCGTGGACTTTCCGCAGGTAGGCGGCGAGTTTGCGTAGCGACCAGCGGGTGAAGGGCTGGCCGAGTTTGGTGGGGTGAGTGGTGGCCGTCTGGACGACGAAGTCCTCGTCATCACGATTGAGCAGGCGGGGACGGCGTCCCGCCCATCGAGGGTCCAGACAGGTTAGGCCGATCTCGTTGAACCGGTGGATCACATCGCGCACGGTGTCCTCGTTCGCCTGGATACCAGCTGGGCGATCACCGGCACACGGTTCCCACGGGCCGAGGGCAGCAGCATCATCGCGCGCCGGTAGCCCACCGAGTTGGTGCTGCCCCGGCGCACGATCTGCTGCAGCTTCTGCCCCTCCTGGTCGGTCAGTCTGCGCACACGGACGGGCTCGGCCACTGCACCTCCAGCAGTCGGATCGGACGTCACCGCCCATCCAACCGCCCCGAACCCCAACCCGGCGAACCTTTGCGGTCAGAGCACTAGCTGGTGCTGCAGGAGACTGTGGGCCAGGTCCAGGTTCCGTTGGTCTGGATGGTGGCGCCCCAGTTGTTGCCGTTGCCGTTCGGTTTCGCTACGAGCGTTTGTGCGTCGGGGTAGCTTGCGCTGATGTTCCAGGTGGCCAGGACCTTTTCGGGTGAGGGCACCTTCATCGTGACGGTCCAGTTGTTGGATCCGCTGACG
>NZ_LLZN01000052.1 GCF_001509795.1 Streptomyces sp. NRRL WC-3605
CGCCATCACCCGGGACGTGCTGCACGACGAACTCACCCGCATCTGGCGGGAGACCGGCGTCTCCGTCCTCTTCGTGACGCACAACGTCCGCGAGGCCGTGAAGCTCGCCCAGCGGGTCGTCCTGCTCTCGTCACGTCCCGGCCGCGTGGCCCGCGAGTGGACGGTCGGCATCCCGCAGCCGCGCCGCATCGAGGACGCCGAGGTCGCCGAGCTGTCCCGGGAGATCACCGAAGAACTGCGTGGGGAGATCCGCCGCCATGGCCAGCACTGAGACGACCGCCGCCAAGGACGGCACCGATCTCGCCGGACTCGAGGCGGGCCTGGACGCCCTGGAGACGGTGGACAGCGGCCGCACGCCGTTCCACCGGACCCTCACGCAGAAGGTCCTGCCGCCGGTCGTCGCCGTCCTGCTGGTGCTGGCGTTCTGGCAGTTCCTGGTGTCCTCGGGGATCGCCGACGACCCGACCAAGCTGCCGCCGCCGTCCGCCGTGTGGGACGAGCTGCGCGCCTCGTGGCTGGAGGGCACCCTCCACCAGTACATCTGGACGTCGGTCTCGCGCGGTCTGCTCGGCTTCCTGCTGGCGCTCGCGATCGGCACCCCGCTCGGGCTCGTGGTGGCGCGGGTGCGGTTCGTGCGCGCGGCGATCGGCCCGATCCTGTCCGGCCTGCAGTCGCTGCCGTCCGTGGCCTGGGTGCCGCCCGCCGTGATCTGGCTGGGCCTGAACGACCGGATGATGTTCGCCGTGATCCTGCTGGGCGCGGTGCCCTCGATCGCCAACGGGCTGGTCTCGGGCGTCGACCAGGTCCCGCCGCTGTTCCTGCGGGCCGGCCGCACGCTCGGCGCGACGGGTCTGAAGGGCACGTGGCACGTGGTGATGCCGGCGGCGCTGCCCGGCTATCTGGCGGGGCTGAAGCAGGGCTGGGCGTTCTCCTGGCGGTCGCTGATGGCCGCGGAGATCATCGCCTCCTCCCCCGACCTGGGCGTGGGCCTCGGCCAGCTCCTGGAGAACGGCCGCAACACCAGCTCCATGCCCATGGTCTTCTTCGCCATCCTGCTCATCCTGGTCGTCGGCATCGCCATCGACCTGCTGATCTTCAGTCCGCTGGAGCGCCGGGTGCTGCGCGGCCGCGGTCTGCTGGCAAGGAGCTGAACTCCCATGACCCGGCCGGTCCTCCTCGTCGTCGCCCACGGCAGCCGAGACCCTCGGCATGCCGCGACCGTGCACGCCCTCGTCCGGCGGGTGCGCGCGCTGCGCCCGGGACTGCGCGTGGAGACCGGCTTCCTGGACTTCAACGTGCCGTCCGTGGGGGGCGTGCTTCAGTCGCTGGCCGCCGAGGGCGTCCGGGACGTCGTGGCGCTGCCCCTGCTGCTGACGCGCGCCTTCCACGCGAAGGCCGACATCCCGGCGGTGCTGCGGGAGGCGCCCGCCAGGCTGCGCGTCCGGCAGGCGGAGGTGCTCGGCCCGTCGCCGCTGCTCCTCGCGGCCCTGGAGCGGCGGCTGTACGAGGCGGGCCTCACGCCCGCCGACAAGTCCTCGACCGGGGTCGTGCTGGCCTCGGCGGGGTCCACCGACCCGGAGGCGATCGCAGTGATCGCAGAAATCGCGCGGGAGTGGCGGCACACCGGTTGGTGCGCCGTGCGGCCTGCGTTCGCCTCCGCTGCCCTTCCGCGCACCGAGGACGCCGTCCGTGAACTGCGCGCCCTCGGCTGTGCGCGGGTGGCCGTGGCGCCGTACGTGCTGGCGCCGGGCCGGCTGCCGGACCGGATCGCGCGGGGCGCGGCCGGCGCGGACGTCCTCGCGGACGTGCTGGGGGCGGCGCCCGAGGTGGCGCGGCTGCTGCTGCACCGGTACGACGCGGCCCGCAGGCCGGTGCTGACGGCGCTCGGCGCCTGAGGCCGGGTCAGCCGTCGGTGCGGGCGGCCGCCTCGTCCGCGCGCCGCACCAGCTCCGCCACCGGCATCGACCCCGGCTTCCGGCGCTCGCGCGCGAAGGTGCCGGCGAGGTGCTGGAGGAGTTCGTTCAGCGGTGTCGGTACGCCGTGCAGGCGGCCCAGCAGGGCGATCTCGCCGTTGAGGTAGTCGGACTCGATCGTGCCGGTGCCCCGGGCGAGGGACTGCCACGAGGAGCCGCCGCCGCGCGGGACGCCGTCGAGGGGGACGAGGGTGACCTTGTCGCCGCGGACGGCCCGCTGCTCCTCGGGGCTCGCGTACGCGATCCCGGCGGCCTCCAGGACGGCCGCGCCCTCCTCCTGCACGCGCCGCAGCAGGCCGGTCGCCTCCTCGCCGGCGACGGGCCCGGTCAGCGCCTCGACCGCGTTGCCGAGGTTGGCCAGCAGTTTGGCGTACTGCCAGCGCGCCACGTCGGGCACGACCGGCGCCTCGAAGTGGGACTTCTCCAGGTCGGCGGCGATGAGGCGGGCGGTCTCGTCGGTGCCGTGCGGATGGCGGCCGAGGTGCAGGATGCCGGTGAGGGGGGTGCCGGCGGCGGAGACCACGCCCGGTTCGACGTAGGTGCAGGGCAGCCAGACGCAGACGCCGTACACGCGCCGGAACAGCCGCAGGGCCAGGCGCTGGCTCTCGACGCCGTTCTGCGCGCAGACCAGGGGCAGCCGCTCGGCGGCCGTACCGCCGCCGGCGACCGGTGCCGGGCCCCAGGCGCGCAGCGCCGCCTCGGTGTCCTGGGTCTTCACGGCGAGGACGAGGACGTCGTCGGGGCGCAGTTCGCCGAGTGCGTCCGGGCCGTCGACGACGGGTATGTGCAGGGTGGGTTCGCCCTCGGGGACCCTGAGCCGCAGGCCGTGGTCCCGTAGGGCGTCGTGGTGGGCGCCGCGCGCCACGAGGACGACCTCGTGCCCGGCCTCCGCGAGCCGTCCGCCGACGACTCCTCCGACGGCTCCGGCCCCGATGATGACGTAACGCACGCTCATGCCTCTTCCCCGCCGTACGGCGTTCCTTGGTGGAAGTACATCTGCCAGCCGGTGTCCGTCCGCCGCCACAGCGAGCTGCGGTGGGCACGGAGCCCGTCGCGTTCGGTGTCGAAGACGAGGTGGACGACGTCGGGGGCGAGCCGGACGCCCTGGATGGGCGAGGTGACGACGTACCGGTGCGGGTCGGTGTCCAGGGGCAGCCGGGCCATCGTCGACACCCGGTCCCAGCGCCGGCCGGAGGAGCCGAACTCGTGGAACTGCGGGTGCAGCAGGGCCCCGAGGAGGTCCGGGGAGCGGCGGACCTCGGGGTCGAGCAGTCTCAGCTCGCCCTCGATGGCGGCCTGGACGGCCGGGTCGCGGTCAGGCACCGGTCATCTCCACGAGTTTCACGACGGTGTTCCAGTTGCGGCTGGTCGCGATCAGGCCCTTGGTGAGCCGGGGGCGCGCCAGGGCCTCGGCGAGCTTGGAGCGGCCGAGGCCGTCCGGGACGTACAGGTACAGCGCGCGGTCGCCGAGCCGGAACTCCTCCGGCAGATACGCGGCCGGGTCGATCTCGGCGAAGCGCGCGGCGTCCACGGGCGCGGAGAAATAGGTGACGTGGAGCTGTCTGCCCTCCAGCGTGTCCGCGGGGAACGGGCAGGCGTCGGCCACCGACTTCAGATAGGCGTGGTCGCGGACGATGACCTCTACGGAGAAGCCGAAGCGCTCCTCGATCGCCCGGGTGATGTCCGCGCCGAGGGAGTCCTCGTCGCCGCGGGCGGCGGTGAACACGGCCTGCCCGCTCTGCAGGTGGGTGCGGACGCCGTCGAGTCCGAGGCCGGTCAGCAGGGTGCGCAGGTCGGCCATGGGGACCTTCCGGCTGCCGCCCACGTTGATTCCGCGCAGCAGCGCCGCGTACGTCGTCGTCATCCGGCCACCTTATGGCGGTGCGCGGGCGTTCGTACGGCCGTCGTGCCCCGTGGGGGTGGGCACGACGGCCGCAACCGTAAGTTACTTACCGGTCAGCACGAAGCACAAGCTCCTGCGTCCCGGTCGTCCCCACTCGTCCCGGAAGTTGATCCCTGATCGGTGCCCCCGACCGCCCCGGATAGATGTAAGGGGCCGTCGTCCTCCCCTGAGCGGAGGGCCCGGCGTACGAGGGGATGAGGTCCGCCCGCCGTACTTCACCGGGCAGCACGACGAGACCGTTCCTCCCGGCCCATAGCGTCGAGAGACGAAAGGTGACGGCAGGGGGTCGTCGCCGCGACCACAGGGGGCAGGCCCTCATGGGGAACACGGAGACGCGAGTGCGAGGGCTCGCCGCTCGCGCCGGCGGCTGGAGCGCCCGGCATCGATGGACCGCCGTCGGGATCTGGGTGCTGTTCGTCGCCCTGGCGATGGGCCTCGGTTCGGCGGCGGGCCGGGTCGACGTGACGGACAGCGACCAGCTCAAGGGGGAGACGCACACCGCCGCGCGGATCATCGAGGACGCCGGCATCGAGGAGCCGGCCGGTGAGAGCGTCCTGATCCAGGCGAAGGGCGGGTCGCTGAAGGCCACCGACCCGGCGTTCCGCGATGCGGTCGACGCGGTCGTGAAGGCCGTGGAGGGCACCGGCGAGGTCCGGGACGTGACGTCCCCGTACGACACGAAGACCCTCTCCGAGGACGGCCGCAGCGCGCTGGTGCAGTTCGACATGCGCGGGGACTCCGACACCGCCGGGGAGCGCGTCGAGCCCGTGCTGAAGGCCGTCGAGGAGGTGCAGAAGGACCACGGGTCGCTGCGGATCGAGGAGATCGGCGGCGCCAGCATGATGAAGACGTTCGACGACGCGTTCGGGGACGACTTCCAGAAGGCCGAGTACTCCGCGGTTCCGGTGGCCCTCGGCATTCTGCTCATCGCCTTCGGCGCGATCGTGGCGGCTCTGCTGCCGGTACTGCTGGCCATCACCGCGATCATGGCGACGATGGGCCTGATGGGCCTCGTCAGCCACGTCATGCCGATGTCCGACACCGCGAACTCCGTGATGCTGCTGGTCGGTCTGGCCGTCGGCGTCGACTACTGCCTGTTCTACCTGCGCCGCGAGCGCGAGGAGCGCGAGGCGGGCCGGGACGCGCGGACGGCCCTGCGGGTCGCCGCCGCCACGAGTGGCCACGCGATCATCGTCTCGGGTGTCACGGTGTGCGTGGCGATGGCGGGCATGCTGTTCACCGGTCTCGCCGAGTTCGAGGCGATGGGGCTGGCCTCGCTGATGGTCGTGGCGGTCGCCATGGTCGGCTCGGTGACCGTGCTGCCGGCGCTGCTTTCGCTGCTCGGCGGGCGCGTCGAGAAGGGCAAGATCCCGTTCCTGCACCCGCAGAGCCGGCTGCGCCGCAACAAGGGCCGGGTGAACCGGGAGAGCCGCTTCTGGTCGGCCGTGCTCAAGGCGGTGCTGGCCCGCCCGGTCGTCTCGGTGGTCGTGGCGGCCGGCGCGCTGCTCGCCGTCGCCGCGCCCGCCGTCGGCATGAAGACCCAGAACCTCACGCTGGACCAGGAGTTCGGCGACTCGCTGCCGATCGTGCAGACGTACAACCGGGTCAACGAGGCCTTCCCGGGCGGCTCCGAGCCGGCCGAGGTCGTCGTCAAGGCGGACGACATCAACGCCCCCGAGGTGAAGTCGGCGCTCGCCGCCTTCCGTGAGCAGGCGGTCAGTTCGGGCGCCTCGCGCGGCCCGGTCGACATCAGGCTGCACGACGCGCAGAACGTCGCCTTCGTCTACGTCCCGCTGGTCGGCGGCTCCGACCTGGACAAGGCGGGCGCGAGCCTGGACAAGCTCCGCGACGAGGTCCGCCCGGCCACGCTCGGCAAGGTCGACGGCCTCGAGGCACCGATCACCGGTCAGGTCGCGGGGTCGAAGGACTTCAACGACCAGCTGGCCGGAGCGGTCGTCCCGGTCTTCGCGTTCGTCGTCATCTTCGCCTTCGGCCTGATGCTGCTGTCCTTCCGGTCCCTGACGATCGCCGCCACCTCGATCGTGCTCAACCTGCTGTCGGTGGGCGCGGCGTACGGCATCCTGGTCGCCGTCTTCCAGCACGGCTGGGGCGCCTCCCTGGTGGGCGCGGAGGGCGTGGGCGCCATCATCACCTGGCTGCCGCTGTTCCTCTTCGTGATCCTGTTCGGCCTGTCGATGGACTACCACGTGTTCGTGGTCTCGCGGATCCGTGAGGCGCGGCTGCGCGGCCGGACGACGAAGGACGCCATCCAGCACGGCGTGGTCACCACGGCCGGCGTCGTCACCAGCGCCGCCGTCATCATGGTCGCCGTCTTCGCGATCTTCGGCACCCTGTCGATGCAGTCCATGAAGCAGATGGGCGTGGGCCTCGCGGCGGCGGTCCTGATCGACGCCACGATCATCCGGGGCGTGCTGCTCCCGGCGGTGATGGCGCTGCTGGGCGAGCGCAACTGGTACCTGCCGAAGTGGCTGCACCGGCTTCCGGACCTGACCCACGACGAGGCACCGGAGGCCGTGACGCGGGACGCGTCGCACGACGACCGGGGCGAGCGGGTCCCCGTCTGACCCGCCCGTCCGTCCGCCCGTTCGTTCGTCCGGACACCGGGGCCCGCCGACTCCTCAGGGAGCCGGCGGGCCCTCGCCGCGTCATGCCCCGGCGCGGGACGCACGGGCGGCGTCCAGCTCGGTCTCGATCAGGTCGGCGGCTCGGCGGGTGCCGCCTTCCTGGGCCATCTCGGCCTGGATGTCCTTCAGGCGCCGGGCGACCTCGGGGTCGCCGGTGAGGGCGAGGGCCGTCTCGCGCAGGGCCTCCGCGGTGGCCTCCCCGGTCGGGAGGTGCCGGGCGACACCGAGAGCCTGGAGCATGTCGGCGTTGCCGAACTGGTCCACGGCCTGCGGTACGGCGATCATCGGGGTGGCCGTGGCCAGGCCCTCCTGGCTGCCGCCCGCGCCGGCGTGGGTGACGAACAGGTCGGCCTGCTTGAGGATCGCCAGCTGCGGGACCCAGTCGCGCACCTCGACGTTCGGGGGGATCTCCCCGAGTTCGGCGGGGTCGACGTGCCGGCCGACCTGGAGCACCAGGTGCCAGCCGGGCAGTCCGGCGAAGGCCCGCACGCACTCCCGGTAGAACGCCGGCTGCTTGGTGAACGCCGAGCCGAGGGAGACGAGCGCGACCTTCTCGGCGCCGGCCGGGCGCTGCCAGCCACCCTCGGTGGTGCGGTCGCCCTGGCAGGCGCCGACGAAGGAGTACACCCGCTCGTCGACCCGGTCGGCGTTCGGCTGGAGGGCGCGCGGGATGAGGACGATCGAGCGGTCGGGGCGGCCGACGAACGGGTCGGGGTGCAGGTCGACGCCGTTCTCCTTGAGCCAGTTCTCGAAGCGCCGGTAGTACGCCTGCCCGCGCTCCGTCTTCTTCGGTTCGGCCCACATGGGTTCGGCGATCTCCTCCTCGTAGCCCTCCCAGGCGACGAGGTTCGGGGACAGCGAGACGGCGGGCACGCCCCAGCGGTGCGCGAGGACGCGGGCCGGATAGGAGGTGATGTCGTGCAGGACGAGGTCGGGCTCGTCGCCCTCGTACGCCTCGATCAGCTGCGGGAGGGCCTGGATCGCGTCGGCCAGGAACGGCTCGACGTTGTCCAGCAGGGTGCTCCCCCACGCCTCCGGGTCGGCGTCGGGACCGGGCAGCGTGGAGGTCCAGGACTTCGGCTCGGCGCCGGTCGCGGCGACCTTCTCTGCGAAGACCGGCGGAACGGCGTAGGTGACGCGGTGCCCGCGCGCCACGAGTTCTCGGATCACCTCGAGGCTGGGGTTCACGTGTCCGTGGGCGGCGATGGAGAACATGGCGATGTGCGCGGGACTGGTCATGGGTCCGACCATAGACGAGACGATACGTCTCGTGCAACCTGTGGTCACGACGCCAGCACCTCGTGCAGCCTCAGCCAGGTCCACGGCGGCACCTCCCCCACCAGGACGTCCCGGCCGAGCCCCGCCGCCCGGAACGCCGCGTCCACCCGCCGCCTCGGCCGGGCCCGCCGCAGCGAGGCGTGCAGTGAGCCGCCGACCCCGGAGAAGCCGAGCTCGACCAGTTCCCGCCAGCCCGCGTACGCGCCGGGCGCGACGAGCGGGGTGCGGCGTCGCTCGATCCGGACGATCCCGCCGTCCACCCGGGGCACGGGCCGGAAGCTGTGGCGCCCGACCCGTCCGGCCAGCCGCCACTCGTGCCGGGGCCAGGTCAGCACGGTCAGCCGGGTCCAGCTGCCGTAGTCGCCGGTGCGCTTGCGGGCGTACTCCAGCTGGGTGAGCAGGGTGGCGTCGGTGAGGTGCGGGGCCCGCAGACACCAGTCGACGACGTCGGCGGTACGCGAGAAGGGCACGTTCCCGGCGACGGAGAACGGTGTGCGCGGCGCCCTCGCGCGCAGGAAGTCCTCGCCGAGGACGCGGACGTGCGGGGTGCCCGCGAAGCGCGCGCGCAGGGCGGGGACGAGTCGCGGGTCGATCTCGTAGGCGAGGAGGGTGCGGCAGCGCAGGGCGAGCAGCTCGGTCAACGCGCCTTGTCCGGCGCCGACTTCGAGCAGCAGCGGGACGGGGCGGCCGTGGGGCGCGGCGAGCCGGGCGAGCTGTCCGGCGGCGGCGCGGTCGGCGAGGAAGTTCTGCGAGAGCGCGCGGGAAGCGCGGCTGGGGCGGGCCATGGCCTGCGGTCCTTGTCTTCCGTGGAGAGGGAGAAGGGCAGCCGAAGGCCCTGACCGGAAGACAGGAGGAAGAAGGGAGGACAGCGGGTCCGCGCGCGATCAGCGATCAGCGATCAGCGGGCGGTGCGGCTCCCCGGGCCGGTCAGGGCTCCGGGGCCACGGCGCATCCGTACGGAGTGCGCACAGCCCCGGCCGAAACCGGTGCGGGTGATCGCGTTGTTCGCTGCCATGGACCGCACGCTAGGCAGGTGCGCAGGCCGCGCGCAAAGGGATTTTTGTCAGCGCTGGTAGCGGGCGAGGACCAGGTTGCCGTCGCGTTCCAGGCGGGTGCGCAGCTCGGCGAGGCCGATGGCCCCGCTGTAGTACTCCTGGAAGGCCGGGGTGGCGACCTTGTCCTTGAACTCCGGGTAGCCGCGCACGGACTGGGCGGGCGCCGGGCGCAGCCGGCCGGCGAGGGCGGTGCCGGTGGCCCAGTCGTGCTCGGTCGTGTGCAGGGCCGGGTCCTTCAGGGCCTGCGTGCCGGTCGGCAGCATCCAGTCGCCGAGCGCCAGCCGCACCATGTTCTTCGGCCGCAGCAGGAAGTCGATGAACGCGGCGGCCTCCTCGCGGTGCGGGCTGTCCTCGGCGACGGACAGCGTCTGCGGGCTGACGCCCTGGGTGAGGCCGTCGGCGCCGGCCGGGGCGGGCAGGACCCGCCAGTCGAAGCCCTCGGGCGCCTGCTGCACGATCTGCTGCCGGTAGGAGAAGCCCAGCGGCACCATCGCGTACCGGCCGCCGAAGAAGCCGGGCAGGGTGTCGGAGCCGCCGCTGCCCAGGGTGCTCGGGGCGGCGCTGCCGTCGGTGGCGACCTGGTCGTGGACCGTGCGCGGCATCACCGCGTCGCCCTCCTCGAAGCGCACGGTCACCTTGCCGTCGGCGCCCCGGTGGAAGAGCCGGCCGCCGGCGGACAGCGACAGGTTGAGGCTGACGGAGACGGGTTCCTTCAGCGGCCAGGCGACCCCGGACCGGCCGTCGCCGCTCAGCCGGTCGGTGATCTCCCGGAACTCCCGCCAGGTCCAGGGGTGTTCGGGGGTGGGAATGCGCACGCCCGCTTCGTCGAGCCAGGTGGCGTTGGCGATGAGCACCCGTGGTTCCTGGAGGAAGGGCACGCCGTAGACGCCGTCCCCGAAGGTCGTCGTCTCCCAGCTGTGCCGGGGGATGTCCTCGGTGAGCCGTTCGGGGAGCAGGCCGCTCAGGTCGGCGAGATAGCCGCCGTAGGCGAAGTCGGCGAGGTCGTCGGAGGCGTCGTGGATGATGTCCGGTGCCTCGCCGCCCTCGAAGGAGGTCAGGAGCTGGTCGTGGACGCTGTCCCAACTGCCCTGCACGTATTCGACCTTGACGTCCGGGTGGGTGGCGTTCCACTCGGCCACCAGCTCCTTGTTGACCCGGACGGACTCCTCCTGCCAGGCCAGTGACTGGAAGCGCAGGGTGACCGGACCGTCCGTGTCGCCGTCCCCGCCGCAGCCGGCGGCCAGCAGGGCCAGGACGAGCAGCCACAGCAGTCGTGCGCGCATCAGCTCTTCACCGCCCCGGTGAGCATGCCGCCCGTGATCCGCCGCTGGATGAGCGCGAACACCACCAGGGACGGCAGTGTCGCGAGGAACGCGGCGGCGGCCAGCGGCCCGAGGTCCGCGACGCCCTCCGCGCCGATGAAGTGGGTGAGGACGACCGGGAGGGTCTGCTTCTCCGGGGTCTTCAGCAGCACCAGCGCGAAGAAGAACTCGTTCCAGGCGGTGACGAACGCGAACAGGGCCGTCGCCACCAGGCCGGGCGCCAGCAAGGGCGCCGTCACCGAGACGAGGGTCCGCAGCCGTCCGGCCCCGTCGACCGCCGCCGCCTCCTCCAGCTCCCGGGGCACCGCGCGGACGTAGCCGACGAGCATCCACAGCGCGAACGGCAGCGCCCACACCACGTAGACCATGACCAGCCCCGTCATCGAGTCGATCAGCCGCAGGTTCCTCAGCACCAGGAACAGCGGGATGATCACCAGGACCAGCGGGAACGCCTGGCTGACGACCACCCAGCCGATCGCGGCCCGCGCGAGCCGGGTCCTGCGGCGCGCCATGACGTACGCCATCGGGGTCGCGAGGAGCACGGCGATCACGGCGGTGCCGAGGGCTGCGGCCAGGGAGTTCAGGGCGGCGTCCAGCAGGGGCTGTTCGTCGAACGCCTGCCGGAAGTTGGCGAGCGTCGGGTCCTCCGGAATCCAGGTGGGGTGCAGACTGGCCAGTTCCCGTGGGGGTTTGAAGGCGGTGGAGACCAGCCACAGGAAGGGGAACGCCAGGAAGACGAGATAGGCGAGCAGGGCGGCGTACTGCCCGGCGCGGCCGGTCCGGCTGGTCCTCATGCCGTGTCACCGCCCCGGAGCCGGCCCGCCAGGAGGACCGCGAGCAGGACCGAGACCGCCGCGACCATCACACATCCCATCGCCGCCGCGTAGCCGAACTGCCCGTACCGGAACGCCTCTTCGTACGCGAAGAGCATCGGCAGCCGGGTGCGGCCGCCGGGTCCTCCGCTGGTGAGGACGTAGACCAGGGCGAAGGAGTTGAAGTTCCAGATCAGGTTGAGCGCGGTGATGGACAGGGCCACCGGTCTCAGCGCGGGCCAGGTGACCGTGCGGAAGCGGCGCCAGGCGCCGGCGCCGTCGACGGCGGCCGCCTCGTGCAGTTCGCGCGGGGTGTTCTGCAGACCGGCGAGCAGGGCCACCGTGGTGGTGGGCATCCCGGCCCAGACGCCGACCACGACCACGGCGGGCAGGGCCGTGCCGAGTCCGCTCAGCCAGTCCCGGCCGTCGCCGAGGCCCAGGTCGCGCAGGGTCTCGTTGAGGATGCCGGCGTCGGGGGCGTAGACCAGCCGCCACATGACGCCGACGACGACCTCGGGCATGGCCCACGGGACGATCGCGAGGGCGCGGGCCAGCCAGCGCAGCCGCAGGTCCTGGTTGAGCAGCAGGGCGAGGCCGAGGGCCAGCAGGAACTGCGGCACGGTGACGGCGACCGCCCAGACCAGGCCGATGCGGAACGACTCCCAGAACAGCGTGTCGTGCAGCAGGTCCTGGAAGTTGAGCCCGCCGATCCACCGGGTGGCCTCGGTGCGTCCGGACTGGGCGTCGGTGAAGGACAGCAGGATGCCGTACAGCAGCGGGCCGACGCTGAGGATCAGGATGGGGATGAGCGCGGGCAGCACCAGGAACCAGGCGCCGCGGTCCGTGACGCGCCCGTCGCCGCCGGGGCGGGGCGCGCGGGCGGCCGGCCTCTCGGCCTCGGTCACCGAGGTCACGGCATCAGCCCCTTCGCACGGCTAGGACGGCCTCGTCATGGTCGTGAAGGCGCCGTACCCCGTCAAGACCGCCCGCACGCGGCCGACCTGTGGAAATGCGAGACTGGGCGCGAATGGCGGGAATGCGCCCGCCGTTCGCGAAGGCGTACGACCCAGGGAGGCGGGCGATGGACGAGGCACGGGCGCGCGAGGTGCTGGCGGCGGCGGGGGTCCTGCCCGCCCCGGCCGGGGACGCGCGGCTGCTGTCCCTCGGGGAGAACGCGGTGTTCGCCGCCGGTGACCTGGTCGTCAAGGTGGGCCGGGACGCCGAGTTGCTGGAGCGGGCGCGGCGCGAGCTGAGGATCGCGGTGTGGCTCGCGGAGGCCGGGGTCCCCGCCGTCCGTGCCGCCTCCGCCGAGGCGCTGCTGGTGGACGGGCACCCGGTGACGGTGTGGCACCGACTTCCGGACGCGGTACGGCCGGCCGAGCCCCGGGACCTGGCCGCGCTGCTGCGGACCGTGCACGCCCTGCCGGCGCCGCCGTTCGCCCTGCCGCCGCGTGAGCTGCTGGGCGGCGTGGAGCGCTGGCTGCGGCTGGCGGGCGACGCGATCGATCCGGCGGACGCCGCGTACCTGCGGGAGCGCCGGGACGGCTTCGCCGAGGCCGCCGCGCGCCTGACGCCCCGTCTGACGCCGGGGCCGATCCACGGGGACGCGCTGCCGCGCAATGTGCACGTGGGCCCGGACGGGCCGGTCCTGGTCGACCTGGAGACGTTCTCCGCCGATCTGCGCGAGCACGACCTGGTGGTCATGGCGCTCTCCCGCGACCGGTACGGACTGCCCGCGGCGGCCTACGAGGCGTTCGTGGAGACGTACGGCTGGGACGTGCGCGCCTGGGACGGGTGCGCGGTGCTGCGCGGGGCGCGGGAGACGGCGAGCTGCGCGTGGGTGGCGCAGCACGCGCCGGGCAACCCGAAGGCACTGGAGGAGTTCCGGCGGCGGGTGGCGTCCCTGCGGGACGGGGACGAGACGGTGCGCTGGTACCCGTTCTGACGTGGGGCTCTCAGGACCGGTCCGCCGGGATCTGGACCTCGCCGGGCACCGGGCGGGCGGCCGCGGCCGGGCCCGCCGCCGGGGTTTCCGGCTCCCGGACCGGCCAGGTGCCGTCGACGACCGCCGTCGGGTCGCCCTTGCCGCGCAGGAAGCTCTGGAAGTCCGCCGCCCACTCGGCGTACCACTCGATCTGGCGGCGGTGCAGCTCCGCCGGCCCGAGGGACGCGATCTTGGGGTGGCGGGCGGCTATCGCGCCCGCCAGGCGGGCGGCGGCGAGCGCGTCGGCGAAGGCGTCGTGGGCGGAGGCGAGCTCCACGCCGTACTCCCGGCAGACCGCTTCGAGGTTGCGCTTGCCGCGGCGGTAGCGGTCGACCCGGCGGTCGATGGTGTACGGGTCGACGACGGGGGCCGGGTCGAGGCCGCCGAGGCGCTCGCGCAGCGACGGCAGGCCGTGCCGGCGCAGCTCGGCGGAGAGCAGGCTCAGATCGAAGGCCGCGTTGTAGGCGACGACCGGGACGCCCGTCTTCCAGTACGCCACCAGGACGTCGGCGAGGGCGTCGGCGACCTGGTCGGCGGGGCGGCCCTCGGCGGCCGCGCGCTCGTTGCTGACGCCGTGGACGGCGACCGCCTCCGCCGGGATCGGGACGCCCGGGTCGGCCAGCCACTGCCGGTGCCCCAGGAGCTCGCCGTCCCTGACCTCGACGACGGCGGCCGTGACGATGCGCGCCTCGCGCGGATCGGTCCCGGTCGTCTCCAGGTCGAAGCCGATCAGCAGCTCACGGTGCCAGCCCATGGCGGTCCCCCTTCTTGTGGTGCGTCCCCCAGTGGTCTCCACCTTCCCATGGGCCACTGACAACCCGAGGACCGCGTTCCGCTTGCCCGGTGGGACACTTCTCGCCCTGCGGGACAGTTCAGGACACGGGGCGCGAATCCGCCCACATGACCTCGAACTCCTCGCGGTAGGTGGGGAAGAGCCCGCCCTCGTCGATCTCGTCCGACTTGACGACCCTGCTGCCGTTGCGCAGCACCAGGACCGGCGCCTCCATGCCGCGTGTGCGCCGCAGGTAGTTCTGGACGACCGCGATGCCGTCGGCGCCGTCGCCGTCCACGAGGTAGGCCGTGAAGCGGGGCGTCTCGTCGAAGACCTGGATCTCGAAGGCGCCCGGGTCGCGCAGCCGTGACCGCACCCGGCGCATGTGCAGGATGTTCATCTCCACCGCGCGGCTCAGCTCGCCGCGCTTGATGCCCAGTTCCCGCTCGCGCCGCTTGACCGCGCTGGAGGCCGGGTTGAGGAACAGCAGCCGCACCCGGCAGCCCGCCTCCGCGAGCCGGACCAGCCGGCGCCCGGAGAAGTTCTGCACCAGCAGGTTGAGGCCGATGCCGAGGGCGTCGAGCCGGCGGGCTCCGCCGAAGATGTCCTCGGCGGGGAACCGGCGCAGCAGCCGCACCCGGTCGGAGTGCACCGCGACGACGTCGGAGTAGCGGTCGCCGACCAGGTCCTCGACGGCGTCGATGGGCAGCCGGCGGGCCGACGGCACGTCCCCGCCCGTGCCGAGCGCCTCCAGGAGGCGGGCGGAGGCCCGTTCGGCCTGGTTGAGGACGGCCTCGGACAGGGCGCGGTTGCGCGAGACCACGTTGCGGGTCACCTCGAGCTCGTCCAGGGCGAGTTCGACGTCCCGGCGGTCGTCGAGGTACGGCTCGAAGCACGGCCAGTGCTGCACCATCAGCTCGCGCAGCTGGGGCAGCGTGAGGAAGCTGAGGACGTTGTCGTCGGCCGGGTCGAGCAGATAGCCCTTGCGGCGGCTGACCTCCCGTACGGCGACCGCGCGCTGGACCCACTCCTGGCCGGCCGGCCCTGCGGCGGCCACCACCCAGTCGTCGCCGTGGACGGGTTCGTAGACGGGCCGCAGCACGGCGGCCACGACGGCCCGCAGCCGCTGTTCGACGAGGTTCAGCCAGATGTAGGCGCGTCCGGCCCGCTGGGCGCGGGTGCGCACCTCGCGCCAGGCCTCGGGGTCCCAGTCCAGCTCCGGGCCGATGGAGCTGGTCTCCATCGGCCGGGCCAGGGACACCGTGCCGGGCGGGACGTCCGGGGAGTTCCCCTCGTGACCCTCGTCACCAGGGGGCAACTCCAGCCCTCCCGAGCCCACCCGCGCACCGCCTTCCGCTCCCCCGAGCACTCCCCGTCCCAACGATCAAGGAAGGGTACTCCGGGAGCGGCGGGCGGTGCAGCCGGATGGACAGGTCGTTTCTCAACTGCGCGGCTGCCAGTGGCCGTTCTGCCATGCGAGCTCGCTCGGCGTGAGCGGGTTCATGGCCGTCACGTCGCGCGGCACGATGGAGAATCCCTGCCAGTGGACCGGCATCGGCTGCTGGTCCTCGTCGCGGGCGATGTGGTGGAAGCCGACGTTCATCCAGGTGATCGGGTGCTTGAGGGCCTGCCCGCCCACCCACTTGTCCACGGACTTGGGGTACCCGTTGCCGCAACCGGGGTTGTGGGTCGCGAACTTCTCGCATGCGGCGTACTCGGTGACGTACAGGTCGTGCTTGGTGTACGCGCGGCCCGGGTACTTGGTGCTGACGCCGGGGACGATCTCGTACGAACGGGCGTGGCCGTCCTTGTTCTTGCCGGTGGCGCTGACCATCCGCCACCAGCGGTACGCCTTGGCGTCGCCGGCGAGTTCCTTGGCGACCTTGGTGACGCTCGTCCTCGTCTTCGGCGCGCGGTCGCCGGAGGCGGGTGCCGTCACCGTCGAGTCGTACTGCTCGACGCGGTTCTTGGTGGAGCCGTCCAGGGCGAAGTCGAGGCGCCAGAAGACGTTGTGGCTGTGGCTGGTGGCCTTGGCGCGGTCGCCCTTGCCGATGGGCCAGCCCCGGCCGTCCCCGGCGTCGTAGTCGTCGTAGGACAGGCTGCCGGTGGCGCCGACGTTCATGGTGACCGTGCCGTCGTCCTGGAAGCGCCACTCGGTCATGTACTCGTACCAGCCGACCTGGTTGACCGTGTACACGAGCAGGTCCTTGCCCTGCGCCTGGTAGACCTTGTTCGCGGTGTCGCCCTGCATCCGGTAGGCGTGGCCCCGTGAACGGGTCGTGGTGCACAGACCCTTGACGTTCGGGTTCTGCGGGTCCCACGCCTCGGGGACCTTGACTGTCTTGATCGTGCCGCCCGGGCACTCGGTGGCCTTCAGGGGCATCAGGCCCTGGGCGAAGCCGAAGCCCGTCAGGTCGTCGTACTCGACGCTGCCGTCGTCGTACGGGACGTGGATCTGGCCGAGCCGGGCGCTGTTGAGCACCTTGATGGGCTTGGTCTCGCCCTTGGGCTGGTAGGAGATCTTCTCCAGGACCAGACCGGCCTTGCCGTCGTAGCGCCAGCACATGCGCCACGTGGTGCCGCTGCTGAGCTTCTGCTCGATGCGGTAGGCGGCGCTGCAGTCGGCGGCCGCCGCGGCGGCGGCCCGCGGCTGGGCGGTGGCGGTGGACGCGCCGGTCGTGGCGCCGGCGGCCAGGGCGGCCAGGGACACGCCGACGGCGGCGCTCCTGCGGGCCCGGGCCCCTCTCCTCGGGCGGGAACCGCTGGTCGAACTGTTTGCACGCATGACGAGGTGACTCCTCTTGCAGGAGATGCGAGTACGTGGTGTCCGGGCGGGTCGGGCCCGGTGGAGCGGCGGAGCGGGTCTCAGCGGCTGCCGAGGCGGGCGACCTGGCGGGCGCTCAGGTCGATGACGAAGGACCGGGCGTCGATCCAGGGCCCGTTCTTCACCTTCGGGAACAGCCGCACGCAGCGGTGCTCGCCGCACCGGTCGAGAGCGGCGGGCTGGCCGCCCGGCGTGGCCCGGTACACGGCGCCGTTGAGCAGCAGCTGGTCCGGCGAGGTGAGCGCCTTGCCGGTGGCGTCCTTGTAGTCCGCCTTCATGCCCGCGCCCAGCGGGTGGGCGATGAGCAGCTTCGCGGCCTCGGCGTACTCGGCCCGGCTCAGGGGCGGCTGGACGCCGTGCTCGGTGACGGTCCGCTCGACCTTGCCGGTGCCGAGGTCGACGGTCCGGGTGACGAGCGCGTCCGTCTTGTAGTCGTAGAACGACACCTCGGCCCGGCGCGGCCCGCCCGCGCGGTCCGTCGCGCCGCCGTCCGGTTCGGCGAGCTCGACGCCGAGGCGCTGGGCGCCGCGGTCCCCGGCCACGTTCTCCCCGGCGGTGCGCAGCTGCGCGCTCGCCGCGAGCTGGGCGGCACGCTCGGTCTCGTCGTCGGTCAGCGGGTCGTCGCCGACGCCCTTGTCGCCCTCCTCCGGGGCCTCCTCCACGACGCCCGGCGCCACAGCGCCCGCGCCCTGTCCCGCGGCCCCCTGTTGCCCGGCCGCCGCCTGCCCCGTGGTGTTCCCCTGTTCACCGGCACCCGCCGTACCCGGCAGGGTGATCCCGACCATCACGGCGGTCCCCGCCACCGCGACGGCCGTACCGGCCACCACCTTTCCCAGATGGCGGCGCACTATGTCGCGCACGTCTTTCCCCCTACTCCCCCAGGTCATCGGGAGTATGTGATTGCCCCACACGTTTCGGCATACGGGTGTATGCACTGGTCGACCGGTAAGAGGGACGTAAGGCGGGGGTGGTTCCCTCACTTTCGGGGAGACTCGACGTCAAGGCGCCCCCGACGGCGGGGTCGAGCTGAAAGAGTCGTGTCCATGCAGGTCTGGCCTGGAGAGGCATATCCACTCGGTGCCACGTACGACGGCGCCGGGACCAATTTCGCGGTCTTCACGGAGGCCGCGGACCGAGTAGAGCTGTGTCTGCTGCACGACGACGGCTCGGAGACGGCGGTGGAACTGCGGGAGAGCGACGCCTTCGTACGCCACGCGTACGTGCCGGGCGTCATGCCGGGGCAGCGGTACGGATTCCGGGTGCACGGTCCGTACGCCCCGGAGCGGGGGCTGCGCTGCAACTCGGCCAAGCTGCTCCTCGACCCGTACGCGAAGGCGGTCAGCGGCTCGATCCGCTGGGGCGAGGAGGTCTACGGCTACCACTTCGGCGAACCCGACCGGCGCAACGACCTCGACTCGGCGCCGCAGACGATGTCGTCCGTCGTGGTGAACCCGTACTTCGACTGGGGCGACGACCGGCGCCCGCGTACCGAGTACCACCACACGGTGATCTACGAGGCCCATGTGAAGGGCCTGACGATGCGCCATCCGGGGCTGCCGGAGGAGCTGCGCGGCACCTACGCGGGCCTCGCGCACCCGGCGCTGATCGAGCACCTGACCGAGCTGGGCGTGACGGCGCTGGAGCTGATGCCGGTCCACCAGTTCGTGAACGACCACCGGCTGGTCGACATGGGCCTGAACAACTACTGGGGCTACAACACGATCGGCTTCTTCGCCCCGCACAACGCGTACGCCTCCTGGGGCGACCGCGGCCAGCAGGTCCTGGAGTTCAAGTCGGCGGTGCGGGCGCTGCACGAGGCCGGTATCGAGGTCATCCTCGACGTCGTCTACAACCACACGGCGGAGGGGAACCACCTGGGGCCGACGCTGTCGTTCCGCGGCCTGGACAACCCCCAGTACTACCGGCTGACGGACGACCCGCGGTACTACATGGACACCACCGGCACCGGGAACTCGCTGCTCATGCGGTCCCCGCACGTGCTCCAGCTGATCATGGACTCGCTGCGGTACTGGGTCACCGAGATGCACGTCGACGGCTTCCGCTTCGACCTAGCGGCGACGCTCGCACGCCAGTTCCACGAGGTGGACCGGCTGTCGTCGTTCTTCGACCTGGTGCAGCAGGACCCGGTGGTCTCCCAGGTGAAGCTGATCGCGGAGCCCTGGGACGTCGGCGAGGGCGGCTACCAGGTGGGCAACTTCCCGCCGCTGTGGACCGAGTGGAACGGCAAGTACCGCGACACCGTGCGGGACCTGTGGCGGGGCGAGCCGCGCACGCTCGCGGAGTTCGCCTCCCGGCTGACCGGTTCCTCGGACCTGTACCAGGACGACGGGCGCCGCCCGCTGGCCTCCATCAACTTCGTGACCTGCCACGACGGCTTCACCCTGCACGACCTCGTGGCGTACAACGAGAAGCACAACGACGCCAACGGCGAGGACAACCGCGACGGCGAGAGCCACAACCGGTCCTGGAACTGCGGCGCCGAGGGCGAGACCGACGACCCGGACGTGCTGGCGCTGCGGGCCCGGCAGATGCGCAACTTCATCGCCACGCTCATGCTGTCCCAGGGCGTGCCGATGATCAGTCACGGCGACGAGTTCGCCCGCACCCAGCGCGGCAACAACAACGCCTACTGCCAGGACAGCGAGCTGTCCTGGGTGCGGTGGCCGGGGCCCGGCGCGGAAGAGGAGGACGGCCCGGCGCGGGAGCTGCTCGCCTTCACGCGCGCGATGGTGGGCATGCGCCGCGAGCACCCGGTGTTCCGCAGGCGCCGCTTCTTCCACGGGCGGCCCGTGGAGGGCACCCACGACGACCTGTCGGACATCGCCTGGTTCACCCCGGAGGGCAAGGAGATGGCCCAGCGGGACTGGGACCGGGCGCAGGCGTCGGCGCTGACGGTGTTCCTCAACGGGAACGCGATCTCCGAGCCCGGACCGCGCGGGGAGCGGATCGCGGACGACTCGTTCCTGCTGATGTTCAACGCCTCCCCGAAGACGCTGGACTTCGTCGTGCCGGTCGACCACGGCCGGCAGTGGCAGGTGGTGGTGGACACCGCCCGCCCGGACGGGGTGCCGCCCGGCACCGGGCCCAAGGTGCAGGCCGGGGAGCGGCTGACGCTCGTGGACCGCAGCCTGACGGTGCTCCAGCGGCCGGTGTAGGCGGGGCGCGGGTGCGGTCCGGTGCGGCCGGGCTGCACCCGCGCGTGGGCCCACGTGGCGGCCGGGGATGACACGAAGGGCGGCCAGAGGGGTACGTAGCTCTGCATGACACCTGAGCGACCCGAACCGATGGTGCCGACCGCCACCTACCGGCTGCAGCTGCAGCCCTCGTTCCCCTTCTCGGCCGCGGCCGAGGCCGTGCCGTACCTGTCCTCGCTCGGCGTCTCGCATCTGCACCTGTCCCCCGTCCTGGAGGCGGTTCCGGGGTCGGGGCACGGCTACGACGTCGTGGACCACGCGCGCGTGCGCGAGGAGCTGGGCGGCGAGGACGGGCTGCGCGCCCTGTCGCGCACCGCCCGGGAGCACGGCCTCGGCCTGGTGCTGGACATCGTGCCGAACCACATGGCGATGGCCCCGCGCCACAACCGCGCCCTGTGGGAGGTGCTGCGCGAGGGCTCCGCGTCCCGCTACGCGCGCTGGTTCGACATCGACTGGGAGGCGCAGGACGGCCGGGTGCTGCTCCCGGTGCTCGGCGGCCCGCTCGGGCAGGTGCTGGACGATCTCGTGGTGGACGGCGACGTCCTGCGCTACCACGACCATGTGTTCCCGCTCCGGGAGGGCACCGGAGACCTGCCGCTGCCCCGGCTGCTCGACGCCCAGTGGTACCGGCTGGCGTGGTGGCGGCTGGCCCGGACCGAACTGAACTACCGGCGGTTCTTCTCCATCTCGGAGCTGATCGGGGTGCGGGTGGAGGACCCCGAGGTGTTCGAGGCCACCCATGCCAAGATCCTCCAGCTGCTGCACGAGGGCGTGGTGGACGGGCTGCGCGTCGACCACCCGGACGGTCTCGCCGACCCCGACGGGTATCTGCGGCGGCTGCACGAGGCGACCGGCGGGCGCTGGACCGTCGTGGAGAAGATCCTGTCCGACCGGGAGCATCTGCCGGCCGCCTGGCCGGTCGCCGGCACCACCGGCTACGACGCCCTGCGTCACGTCGACGGCCTGTTCACCGACCCGGGCGGGTACGGGGAACTGCTGGGTGCCTACCGGCGGTTCGCGGCTCCGCAGACCGACCGGGGCGGCGACTGGGACGCCACGGTGCGGCGGGCCGGGTACAAGGTGCTCACCCATGAGCTGGCCGCGGAGGTCGACCGGCTGACGCGGGCTGCGCACCGGGTCTGCGACACCTCCCCGGACCCGGCGCTGCGCGACCGGGCGCCCTGGGCGCTGCGCACCGCCCTGCAGGAGCTGCTGGTCCGGATGGACGTCTACCGCCCGTACGCCTCGGCCGACGCCTCCCTCGTGCTCACCGAGGAGGCCGCCGCCGACGCGCGGCGGGCCTTCGCCGTGCCCGAGGAGGCGGGCGCCGTGGACGTGGTCCGCGACCTGGTGCTCGGGCGGGCCGGGGACGGGCCGGCCGCCGTGGAGTTCCGGACGCGGTTCGCGCAGACGTCGTCGGCACTGCGGGCCAAGTCGGTGGAGGACACCGCGTTCTACCGGCATGTGGCGCTGCTGTCGGCGACGGAGGTGGGTGGCGACCCGGGCAGCCCCTCCGTGTCGCCGGACCGGTTCCACGCGTACTGCGCGCGCGTGCAGCGCGACTGGCCGCTGACGGGGACGGTGGTGTCCACGCACGACACCAAGCGCAGCGCCGACGTGCGGGCCGCGCTGGCCGTGCTCACCGAGTGCCCCCGGGACTGGGCGGACGTCGTGGCGGAGGTGACCCGGGACGGCGAGGGCGTCCCGGACGCGCAGCTGGCGTGGGCGGCCTGGCAGACGGTGTTCGGGCTGGGCGGGGCGGACGCCGACCGCGTCCAGGGTGCCCTGCTCAAGCACGTCCGGGAGGCGGGCCTGTTCACCAGCTGGACGGAGCAGGAGCCGCCGTACGAGGAGGCGGTGGCCGCGTTCGTGGCCGCGGGGCCGTGCGGGGTGCCCGGCGAGCGTGTGACGGCCTTCCGGCGCGGCCTGGAGCCCCACGTCCGGGCCAATGTGCTCGGCATGGCCCTGACGCAGCTGACGATGCCGGGCGTGCCGGACGTCTACCAGGGCACGGAGGCCGAGTACCGGGCGCTGGTGGACCCGGACAACCGCCGGGCCGTGGCCTTCCCGCCGGCCGATCCGGGCGACAAGGGCGCGGTGACGGCGGCGGCGCTGCGGCTGCGCAGGCGGCGCCCGGAGCTGTTCGGCGACGCGGCGTCGTACGAGCCGCTCGTCGCCGAGGGCCCGGCGGCCGGGCACTGCGTGGCGTTCGTGCGGTCGGGCGAGGTGCTGACCGCCGTCACCCGGCTGTCGCTGCGGCTGGCGCGGGACGGCGGCTGGCGGGACACCAAGCTCGCGCTGCCGCCGGGCCGCTGGGTCGACGTGCTGGACCCTGAGCGGGAGTACACCGGGCACGCGCGCGTCGAGCAGCTCCTCGAGCGGCTGCCGGTGGCGTTGCTGGAACGCGCCGGGGAGTGAGGGGCGACGCCGGCCGGTGGTGCCTCCGGGCGCCCCCGGCGGGCTCCCCGTGTGCTCCTTGACAGCTCAACGAGACCGTGGGGTACTGCGGAAGGCGACGCCGGGCGGACGTGACGGGGGTGAGTTCCCTGACGGAGCTGCGCTACCCCACACCCGCCGAGCTGGTGCGGTCGGCCCGCTCGCTGGCCGCCCACCGCCCCGCGCTGTGCACGCTGCGGCAGGTGGGGGTCTCCCGGGCCGGCAGGCCCCTGCACCTGCTGTCGATCGGCCATGCCGCACGGGCCGTCCTGGTGGTCGCGGGCGCCCACGCCAACGAGCCCTCCGGCGGTCCCGCGCTGCTGGCGATCGCCGAACGGGTGCTCCTGGAGCGCGAGTTGCGGGCGGACGTGTCCTGGCACCTCCTGCTGTGCGCGGACCCCGACGGGGCGAGCCTGCACGTCACCCCGGCCCCGCGCAGCCTGTACGACTACCACCGCGGGTTCTTCCGGCCCGCCGCCCCGGAGCAGCCGGAGTGGGCGCCGGCGACGCTGCCGCCCGGCCGGCTGCCGCCCGAGACCCGGGCGCTGACGGCGGTCATCGACGAGCTGCGGCCGTACCTCCAGGTGACCCTGCACGGCACCGACCTGGGCGGCAGCTGGGTGCAGCTGACCCGGGACGTCCCCGGCCTCGCCGAGCCGTTCGCGAAGTCGGCGGCGCAGCTGCACATCCCGGTGGAGACCGGCGCGTCGGACGCGGTGGGCTGGCCGGCGTCCGGTCCGGGGGTGCACGTGATGCCGGCGCCGGGCGCGCGGGCGGCGTATCCGAGCATGCCGGACGACGCGCGCAGCAGCACCTGGTACCACGTGCACCGTTACGGCGGGCTGACGGCGGTGGTGGAGGTGCCGATGTGGGCCAGCGACCTGGTGGACGACCCGGCCCCGCATCCGGCGCCGGACCGGGCGATGCGGCGGCTGGCGGCCCGGCTGCTGCGGGACGCGCTGGAGGTGGAGCTGGTCCTGGCGCAGGCGCACCCCCGGCTGACGGGCGTCGACGGCCCGCTGCTGCGGGCGGCGCGGTGGGCGCTGGAGCTGGTGCCGGGGCTCGCGGCGGACTGGACGCGCACCCCGCCCGCCGACGGCACCATGGCGTACATCGGGAGCGTGGACGCGTTCGGGCGGCGGCTGCCGCTGCGGGCGGCGGCGATGCTGCTGCGGGTGCTGCGGGAGGCCGACGACCGGGGGGCCCAGCGTCTGGACCAGCTGGTGGCGGCCTGGAGCGAGGCGTTCGCCGAGCGGTTCCGGGCCCGCTGGGTGCCGTTGGAGCACCAGGTCGAGCACCAGTCCCGCACGGTGTTCGCGGCGGCGCTGCACGCGCGCGACCGGTCGGACTGAGCCGCCGGTACACGCGCGTGCCGTGCGGGCGTGCGGGCCGTGCGGGCCGTGCGGTCAGTCCTCGACGGCGAAGACGGCGCCGGTGCGCGCCTTCAGGCCGCACCCGTTGGCGAAGGTCTCGCGGTAGTCGACCGGGTGGCCGTTCCACTCGCCCCGCGCGTGGGCGGTGACGGGCGCGTAGACCATGGGGCAGTAGGTGTCGCGCCGTTCGAGCCTGCGGATGTCGCCGTCCACCGCGTCCAGCTGCGCGCAGGCCTCGGCCGCCTCGGCGTGGCCCTGCGGCGGGTCGCAGAGCAGGAGCCGGCCGGGGCGTTCGCCGTGCCGGCCGTCGCCCTGGGTGACGGTGACGAAGAGCCAGTTGCCGGAGTCCGCCTGCCGGGCCGTCGCGTGGGGTGCGGCGGCGCCGAGGACCAGGGCGGCGGCGGCCGCGAGGAGGCCGCCTCGTGCGAGTGTGGTGCGTCGGGTCATTCCCGATGCATCGGCACGGTGGCCCCGGTGTTCCAGCCCGACTCACCCGAACGGGATCGTCCGGACGCGTGCCGGTGGGCGAGTTCAAACGCCGAGAGCACCACGCGCGACTGGTACTCGACCTGGCGGGCGACCGGGATCCAGCGGGCCCCGCACCCGTCGCGGTAGTCGTCGCACCAGGCGTCGAGCCACCTCTCCAGCTCGGGCAGCACGCCCGCCGGGTCGCGGCCGGCGCCGGTGACGAGCTGGTGCAGCAGTCCGGCGGTGCGCAGGGCGAGCCGCCGTCCGGCGATGCGCAGGGCGGCCAGATGGGCGGTGCTCAGCAGGGGCAGCGGGTGGGTGCCCACGGGGTCCTGGACATCGGGGTCCCAGGTGTCGGCGAGGCCCGGGCAGACCAGTAAATAGTCGTCGACCGGGGCGAGCAGCCGGGCCGTCTCGGGGCCGGCCGGCAGATGGGGGCGCAGGCGCTCCAGAAGCCGTTCCAGGACCCGGGTGTCGTCGCGCAAGGTGTGGCTCACCCTGCGCAAAACCGTTTCCTCGTCGGTGGGCGCGGCGCCGTCCTCCACCGCCGCCACCCCCCACATGGGGGCCTCGACGACCGCCGTGACGGTGCCGTACCGATGCGGGTGGAACCAGGTCGACTCCACGGCCGCCTCGGTGATGGCGGCGGCCAGGTCTCCGCGTCGGGGCCGCGGGATGCGGTAGACGGCGGGACCCAGCTCCGGCCAGTACAGGGTGTCGTACGGCCCGAGCTCGCGCGGGATGCCCAGGCGGGCGGCGCTGTGCGCGACGCGCTGGGCGAGGCCGGGCAGGTCGTGGGTCAGCTCGACGAAGCCGCCGCCGACGTCGACGCCGTGCAGCGAGCACTGCAGGAAGGGCCGCAGCTCGTCCTGGAGCGCGAGCAGGGTGCGGGTCTCGGGCAGCGTCACGGCGTCCTCGCCGTCGGGCAGCCACTCGGGCTGCTCCAGGAAGCCGGGCCGGAAGAACCGCCGGAAGTAGTCGCCGAGGGCGTACGGGCCGCGCAGCCAGCCCTCGTTGCGGCGCAGGCCGTCGGGGTCCAGGCAGAGCAGCAGGTTCCACGTGGCGTCGGCGCCCTCGTGCAGCCGGGGGTCGGCCAGCACCCGCTCGGCGAGGCGCAGGACGGTGGCGCCGCCCACCGGCTCGTTGGCGTGCGGCCCGGCCACGACGAGGGCCTGGCGGCCGCCGTGGCCGACGGACAGCAGCCACAGGGGCGTACCGGCGCGTGAGGTCCCGACCCGGCGCAACCGCGCCTGCCGGGGATGGCGGGCGACGAGCGAGGCCGCTCGCGCCCCGAGCTCGTCGACGGTCGGATAACGCAGGAGGGGCGGCAGGGCACACCTCCACGAATGTGGTGCCGTCGGTTCACCTGGTGTGCATGGTGTACGCACAGTCAGTCACGACTTGCGGTGTACGTCAACACCGCTACAGACAAAGCGACTTGGGTCACCCGGCCGGGGCCACGACCGGTCTCCCGTCAGTGCGCGGCGAGGCGGAACGCCATCCGCCCGAAGCCGATCTGGTCGCCCTCCCGGACGACGACGGCACCGATGACACGGCGCCCGTTGACCGTGGTGCCGTTGGTGGAGCCGAGGTCGCGCAGCACCCACAGGCCGGCCTGGTGGCTCAGTTCGGCGTGCACCCGGGACACCGTCTCGTGCGTGAGCCGCAGCCCGTTGGCGGGGTCGCGGCCTATCCGCAGCGGATGCCCGGTCGCGGGGTGGGGCAGCAGCAGCTTGGGCAGCCGCTCGGCCTGCCAGGCGCGGCGCAGCCGCACGGTGAAGCCGGAGACCGCCTCGACGGTGCCGAACACCATGCGGGACAGCCGCCCCTGCGAAGGCAGGTCCGCGGTGAGCGCGAGGAGTTCGTCCGAGCGGCGGGCGGCGAGGGCCAGCTCCATGCGCCGGACGAACGTGTCGTGCGACAGCCGGCCCATCGCGACGCCGTCGCGGAGCACCTTCAGCGCCTTGTCGCGCTCCGCGTCGGACAGCCGCGCGGGGTACGTGTGGAACTCGAAGGACGACGTCACGGTGCCGATTGTCGGTCAGCGCGTCCCGGCTGTCCAGAAAACGGGGAAACGGCAGCCGGGGTGGGCGGCGGGGCGCGCGGCACGCCGTCCGCCGCGAAAGGGCGGATCCCGCAGCGGATCGATCTGCGGTGGAGCACCATGGACGGGCTATGTCACCGTGAGCAGACGAAGGGGAACCGTCCGTGCAGTTCGAGGTGTGGGCACCAGAGGCCGACCGGGTCACGCTCCATTGCGACGGCGCCACGCGCGCGTTGGAGCCCGATCCGGAGCGTGCGGGTTGGTGGCGGGGGGAGGCGGACGCGCGGGACGGCAGCCGCTACGGCTTCGCGCTGGACGACGGGCCGGTGCTGCCCGATCCGCGGTCGCGCCGGCAGCCGGACGGCCCGGACGGGCTGAGCGCGGTCGTCGACCCCGCGCGGTACGAGTGGCGCGCCGACTGGGCGGGCCGGCCGCTGCCCGGCGCGGTCCTGTACGAGCTGCACGTGGGCACGTACACGCGCGAGGGCACCCTGGACGCCGCCGCGGACCGGCTCGGGCACCTCGCGGAACTGGGCGTGACACACGTCGAGTTGATGCCGCTGACGCCCTTCCCCGGCCGGCACGGCTGGGGGTACGAGGGGGTCTCGCTGTGGGCGGTGCACGAGCCGTACGGCGGCCCCGAGGCGCTGAAACGCTTCGTCGACCGGGCGCACGCGCTGGGGCTCGGCGTGGTCCTGGACGTGGTCCACAACCACTTCGGCCCCTCCGGCAACTACCTGCCCGCCTTCGGGCCGTATCTGACCGACCGGCACCAGACGCCCTGGGGCGCCGCCGTCAACCTGGACGCACCCGGCTCGGACGAGGTGCGCGCCTTCCTCGTCGGCAGCGCGCTGGCCTGGCTGCGGGACTACCGGCTCGACGGACTGCGGCTGGACGCGGTGCACGCGCTGGTGGACACGCGCGCGTGCCACTTCCTGGAGGAGCTGTCGACGGCCGTCGACGCGCTCGCCGCCGAGCTGGGCCGTCCGCTGTCGCTGATCGCGGAGACCGACCTGAACGACCCGCGGCTGATCACCGCGCGCGAGAACGGCGGGCTCGGCCTGCACGCCCAGTGGAACGACGACTTCCACCACGCCCTGCACACGGCTCTGACCGGCGAGTCCCAGGGCTACTACGCCGACTTCGCGCGGGCGCCCCTCGCCGCCGTGGCCAAGACCCTGACCGGCGGCTACTTCCACGACGGCACCTGGTCCAGCTTCCGGGGCCGCGGCCACGGACGCCCGCTGGACCGTACGCGGGTGGGCGGGCACCGGCTGCTCGGTTACAGCCAGACCCACGACCAGGTCGGCAACCGCGCCCAGGGCGACCGGCTCGCCGCCCTGCTCTCCCCCGGGCTGCTGGCCTGCGCGGCCACGCTGACGCTGACGGCGCCGTTCACGCCGATGCTGTTCCAGGGCGAGGAGTGGGCGGCGGGCACGCCCTGGCAGTTCTTCACCGACCACACCGACCCCGAGCTGGCCGAGGCCGTACGGCGGGGCAGGCGGCGGGAGTTCGCCGCGCACGGCTGGGCCGAGGAAGACGTGCCGGACCCGCAGGACCCGGCGACCCGGGAGCGCTCCTGCCTGGACTGGTCCGAGCCCGGCCGCGAGCCGCACGCGCGCGTGCTCGCCTGGTACCGGCGCCTGATCGCCCTGCGCCACGAACAGCCCGACCTCACCGACCCCGACCTCGCCGACACCAAGGTCGCCTACGACGAGCAGGCCCGCTGGCTCGCCTTCCGGCGCGGGGACGTCCGGGTGGCCGTGAACCTCTCCGACCGCCCGGCGGCGATCCCGCTGGGCCCGCGCAAGGCGGAGGTCCTCGCCGCGTGGGAGCCGGTGGAAGCGCCTGGGGCGGACGGGGTGCTGCAGGTGCCGGGCGAGTCGGGGGTGGTCCTGCTCCAGTCCTGACCGGATCTCAGGGCCATGAGATCCCAGGGCTCGGGGTCTCAGGGCTCCCGGTCTCAGGGCTAGGGCTCGCCGTCCGTGACCCGCTCCAGCAGGATCGCCTCCCAGGCGTTGCGCAGCCAGGTGCGCAGCACGGGCAGGGGGGTCGTGCCCTGCCCGTCCAGGCGGGCCGCCAGACGCACGATCGCGTCGCAGCGGGCCAGCCAGAGGCCGCGCAGGCAGGGGCGGGCGCCGTACCCCGCGAGGGTGGCGGCGCGGACGGCGGCCGGTGAGCCCACGGCGAGCGCGAGCCCCGCGATGTCCTCGGCGGGATCGCCCACGACGGTGCCGTCCCAGCCGAGGACGCCGCGCACCCTGCCGTCGGCGCTGACGACGAGGTGGTCGCCGGTGAGCGCGTGGTGGACGAGGACGGCGGCACTCGGCTGCGCCCCGAGCTGCACGGCAGCGGGCCGCGTCAGCTGCCGCAGGCGCTCGGCGTCGAACTCGTCGGCGGCGGCCAGCCGGTCCGTGGCGCCCTCGGCGGTGCGGCGCAGGGCCTCCAGCGAGCGCGGGGCGGCGCGCGGCACGCCGAGCGTCTCGGCCTGCCGTACGGAGATCTGGTGCAGGCCGGTGAGCAGCCCGGACAGGTCGGCCTCGCCGAGCGCGGACACCTTGTTCTCGGTGCCCGGGGCGCCGGGCATCCGGGTGTCGAGGCTGTAGGTCAGGCCGGGCGCCCACTCGCCGTGGGCGACGCTGGTCGGCACGGCGACGGGCACGTGCGGGCGGACCAGCTCGCGCAGCCGCAGTTCGCGGCGCTGGCGGACGGCGGCCTCCCGGTCGAGGGCGAGCCGCAGCACATGGCGGGTGCCGACCAGCCAGGTGGTGGGGTCGGCGCCCGGGGACGCGGGCCGGATCTCGGGGCCGGCCGCGCCGCCGGCGCGGTCCTCGATCAGGGAACGGACCAGTCGGCGGACGGTGTCCGCGGTGGGTGTCGGTGCCTGGGTCATGGGCGCGCCGTTGTCGCTCGGGGGTGGACGGGGGCTCCTTGCTCCGGGGCGGGTCACCGGTCAGTCGACGATCACCAGCTCCCGGGTGGTGTCGTTGAGGCGCCGGGCGCCGTCCTCGGTGACGGTGACGATGTCCTCGATGCGCACGCCGAAGCGGCCGGGCAGGTAGACGCCCGGCTCGACGGAGAAGCACATGCCGGGCACCAGGGGCTGTTCCTCGCCCTCGATCATGTACGGCGGCTCGTGCGTGGTGACGCCGATGCCGTGACCGGTGCGGTGGATGAAGTACGGCCCGTAGCCGGCCTCGTCGATGACGGCGCGGGCGGCCCGGTCGACGTCCTGGCAGGCCGCGCCCGGCCGGACGGCCCGGTACCCGGCCTCCTGGGCGGCGCGCACGAGGTCGTGGACGCGGCGCTCCTCGTCGGTGGGCGGTCCGACGTGGACCGTGCGGGACGTGTCGGAGCCGTAGCCGTCCCTCAGGCCGCCGAAGTCGAGGACGACCATGTCGCCCCGCTCGATCGTCCGGTCGCCGGCCTCGTGGTGCGGGTCGGCGCCGTTCGGGCCGGAGGCGACGATGGTGAAGTCGACCTGGGAGTGCCCGAAGCGCCGCAGCAGCTCCGCGAGGTCGGCCGCCACCTCGGACTCCCGGCGCCCGCCGAAGGGCACCGCGCGGATCTCCTCGAAGGCCGCGTCCGCGGCGGCGCCCGCGGCGGCCAGCAGCTCCAGCTCCGCCGCGTCCTTGACGGCCCGCAGCATCGGCAGCGCGTCGGTGAGGGAGGCGTACGAGGTGCCGGGCAGGGCCCGCTGGAGGGCGAGCAGATGCATCGCCCAGGCGTTGTCGCTGATGCCGAACCGGCCGCTCGCGTCCAGGAGGGCGGCGGTGGCCGCGTAGGGGTCCTGGCCGTCGGTCCAGTCGCGCAGGGTCGTCACGGGCGCACCGGTGGCCTTCGCCGCGTCCGGGGCCTCCAGGGCGGGCACGACGAGGACGGGCCCGTGGTCCGCGGTGAGGACCAGCAGGGTGAGCCGCTCGGTGTCGGCGGGCGGGGAGTACCCGGTGAGCCACACCATGTCCGGTCCGGGCGCCACCAGGAGCCCGGCGAGCCCGGCGCTCGCGGCGGCCCCGACGGCACGCTCCATCCGGGCCCGGTAGTCGTCGGCGGTGAAGGGCGCGGGCGCGGTGCCGCTCATCCGGGCCTCCCAGGTCACGTGAAAGGAGTACGGGCAGCATCCTGCCCGCCCGGGACACGCCACGCGAGCCGGTCACGGGAACCTCGGCGACCGGTTCCGCCGGGGCCGGTGGGCGGGGACGGCCGGAGCGTGCGGTCCGGGCGGCTGGGCGCCGGTGAATGCGCGTCCGGCGGCGGCTCGGGACGGTCGGTGCCCCCGTGGTCCGGGGGCACCGCGCCGGGACCGGGTGCTGGGTGCCTCGCGGGCCGGGGTGCGGACCTCGCCCCGGCTCGCGAGCGCCGCTGCCGGGGTGATGCGCCGTGCGGGTGGTCATGTCGTGATGCCCGGGACGGCCGTCAGGTGCTGGCGGGTGCCGTTGCTGTGGCGGACCGTCAGGGTGATCCCGCGGCCGGGGCGGGCGCGGGAGACCGCTCGCGCCAGGGACGCCGCGTCGTCGACGCGGGACCGGCCGAGCGCGAGGACGACGTCTCCGCGCACGAGACCCGCCGTGTAGCCGGGGCCGGGGACATGGACGGCGACGACCAGGGCACCCGGCCCGCGTGCGTCGACGGCCTCCAGCCCGAGCGTCGCGCCGGTGGCCGGCGCGGGGGACGTGGTGGCCGGTGCCGGGACGGCGGGCCGCGTCGCGCTGGGGCCGGGGGCGCTCCGGCTCTGGAGCGCGGCGAGTTCCCTCATGCCGATCACCGTGCTGCCGACGGTGCCGAGCCCGACGCCCGCCAGGACGAGGACCAGGGCCGCGAGGACCGCGACGGCGAGGTTCGCCAGGCGCCGCCCGCGCCGGCGGGGCGCGGCGTGCGGGCGCCGGGCGCCCCCGTCCGCCCGGTCCTTGTCGGTGGGCCCCTGACCAGGCATGGGCTTGGGTCGCAACGCAGTCTGTTCCATCGGATCGCCTCCGGCAGGTGACTACCCTGCGCACCGGCGCACGACGAGCCACGATCGAGTGAGACTGACCGCCGTCCCCCCCCACCCCGAGGAGTGACCGTGCCGACGCGAGCCGAGCATGAGTGGACGCGGCGGGCCGTCGCGCTGGCCACGGAGAGCGTGGCCGAGGGCGGTGGCCCGTTCGGCGCCCTGGTCGTCCGGGACGGCGAGGTGGTCGCCACGGGCACCAACCGCGTCACCGCCGGCCTCGACCCCACCGCGCACGCCGAGGTGTGCGCGGTGCGGGCCGCGTGCGCGGTGCTGGGCAGGGCCTCGCTGGAGGGCTGTGCGCTGATCGTGTCGTGCGAGCCGTGCCCGATGTGCCTGACCGCGGCCCTGTGGGCGCGCCTGGACCGGGTCGTGTACTGCGCCGACCGGCACGACGCCGCGGCGGCCGGCTTCGACGACGCGGCGCTGCACGAGCTGTTCGCCCCGCGGGACGGTGTGCCCTGGCCGCTGTCGCTGGAGCGGCTGGACCTGCCGGGCCGTACGGAGCCGTTCGACGCGTGGCGGGCCGCACCCCACCGCGAGGAGTACTGAGACGGGACGGCCCCCGTCCTGATCGCGACAGGGCGGGGGCGTCCGGGTCAGCCGAGGGCGGGCACGGCGGGCGGCCGGTCCGGCAGAAAGCCGTGGGCGCGCCGGGCCAGGTAGTCGGCCTTGTAACGGTCCACGCTGCGATGCCAGTTGAGGATGCCCGCCATCCAGTTCTGCAGGTCGGTCACATAGGTCGCCATGGCGTCCCGTGCCTCCTCGGAGAGCTGGAAGTCGTCGTACACGACCGGCAGTTCGTGCGCGATGACATGCTCGAACTGCTGCATCCGCTGGTTCATCAGGTCCTGCACCACGGTGAGCGCGGCCGGGTAGTCGCAGCCGAAGAAGTTCTGCACGACCAGGATGGCGTTGTGGACCTCGCCCTCGTACTGGATCTCCTTCTGGTACGAGAAGACGTCGTTGAGCAGGCAGGCGTAGTCCATGGCGGCGTTCTCCAGGGACCGCACCGGGCCGCTGCGGTACACCTCCGGGGGCACCGCGGGGCCGTGGCCCATGCGGCACATCGCCATGGTGAGGTCGGAGCCGAAGGTGGACCGGCGCATCTCCAGGTAGTCGACGGGGTCCGGGACGCGGTGCAGGAGCTGGTTGTGCAGCTCCCACAGCCAGCTCTCGGTCATCGAGTTGACCGCGTTCCTGAAGGTGCGGCGCTGCTCGGGCGTCATCTCCGCCGTCGTACGGGTCCACAGGTCGATCAGCGCGCGCTCCATCGCGTTGGACGGGACCAGCGGAACGTCACCGCCGTCGACGGGCATGCAGGCGGCCAGGCGCTCGGTGGTGAGCCTGGCGGCGGCCAGATCGCGGCGGTTGCCGAAGACGAGGGGGTAGTAGTCGTCGCCGTAGGTGCCCCAGGCCAGCCAGTGGGCGCTGAGGTCGAGGGCCTCCTCGGTGGCGTCGGGGTCCAGGCCCGCCGAGCACAGGGCGAGGTCGGCGGCGGCGAGCCGGTCCTCGTCCCAGACGCCCTCCTGGAGGATGCCCATGCGGTGCGACCACTCCACGAGCCGCTGCCGGGCGCCCGGCAGATGCGGGCACAGTTCCACCTGGTAGGGCATGTGGAAGTCGGGGATCACGGACGGTCCGACCCGCTGGTACGGCACGTGGGTGTGGGCGCGCGCCCGTTCCGCCCCGGCCGAGGCGAGCAGGGCGCCGACGTCGGCGGCGGACGTGCCGGGGCCGGTGAGTCCGTGCCAGGGCCGGGTGGTGCGGGCGCGCGCGTTCATGTACCGGCTGGAGCGCATGTGCCATTCGTGGCCGCCGGACTGCCAGTCCTGCAGGCCCAGGGTGTAGGCGGCGACGGCGGCGACCTCGTCGGGGGTGAGCCCTTTCTCCAGGGCGACCGCGGGCACCTCGGTGAGGGCGGTGTGCTCGAACTGGTGGAGCCGTGAGGTGAGGACGTCGTTGACCATGTCGGCTGCCTCCTGGGTGGTGCAGCCGAAGAAGGTCTCCAGGACCAGGACGCCGTTGCTGAGTTCGCCCTCGTCCTCGACCTCGCGCTGGTAGGAGAAGAGGTCGTTGCGCAGGTGCACGGCATCGGAGAACGTCTCCATCAGCACCCGCATCGGCCGGGAGTCGGCGACGGCGGCGGGCACCTCGGCCCGCGCGTACTCCACCAGACCGGCGGACCAGGGGGCGCCTCCCACCTTGCGGCGCATCTCGATGTACTCGACGGGGTTGGCGATTCGCCCCTCGTTGATGTTGGACAGCTCCCACATGGACTCGTTGAGCAGGTGCTCGGTGGCGACGGCGAAGCGGCGGCGCCAGTTCGCGGACATCGCCGGGACGGTCCGCGTCCACAGGTCGGCGAGTCCGGCCTCCACGGGGTTCTCCGGCTCGGGCATGGGGGTGGCCGGGTCCATCGGCATGAAGAGGGCGAGCCGGTCGAGGTGGGCCTTGCCGGCGGCGCGGTCCTGGGTGCGCTTGTACATGTCCAGGAAGTGGTCGTCGAAGAAGAAGACCCACACGTACCAGTCCGTGATGAGGGACAGCGCGGGTCCGTCGCACTCGGGGTGGGTGTAGGCGCAGAGCAGGCCGTAGTCGTGCGCGTCGAGGTCGGACTGCTCCCAGATCCCGGAGCCCTCCAGCATGCCCATCTCGCGCGCCCACGCCGTCGAGTGGGCGCGGGCCTCGTCGACGTGCGGATTGAGCCGCGCGGGATACGGCATGTAGAAGTGCGGGAGTTCGAAGGGCTGCTGCGTCATGGCCCGGCCCTACCCAGGGCGTTCGGCGGGCATCCTCCGGGCCGCACATGATCACACCATCGCGTGAAACGGGGGCGAAAGCGGGCGTCCCGGGCGGGTGTTGTGGCGCCCGGGGGCGGCCACGGGCGCGCGGCGGGCCCACCGTCCGCCGGACCGGCCGCCCGGCTGCCCGGCTGCCCGGCTGCCTGCGTCAGGTCAAGCGCGTCCCGTCAGGTCGACCGCTTCCGTCAGGCCCGCACCTGGATCAGGGCGTGCGTCCCGGCCGTCCGCCACTTCTGCCCCTCGGCGGTCACCAGCGCGGCCTCCGTACCGGCGTCCAGACCGGTGACCACCTCCGACTTCAGCGTCCGCAGGGCCGCGACCGGGCCGGGGAAGTGGGCGGTGACCTCGGCGAAGGGCGTGGTGGGCGGCCACCGCCGGTCCCCCACGAGACGGCGGTAGTTGAGGTCGCCCTTGAGGAGGGTGAGGGTCGCCGAGGCCAGTTCCCCGCGGAGGTCGGCGGGCATGTCCGCGTACGGCAGCGGGGCGCAGGAGAAGGGGTGGGCGCGCACGGTCAGCCGGCCGTCGCCCAGCGCCTCCCACAGGACGCGCCCGTGCCCGGCGGCGGCACCCGGCGCGGTGACGAGCCGGCGCAGGGCGTCGAGGACGTCGGCGTGCGTGGCGTCGGAGACGTAGTACGGCTGCGGCTTGACGTGCAGCAGGACCCGGGCGGCTCGACCCTCGGTGAGGAGCCGGGCGATGAGCAGCAGGTCGGGGACGAGTTCGCGGCCGGCGTTGTCGGCGATCAGGCAGACGGTGGCGGTGCCGGAGGGCGGCAGCAGCGACCAGAGGACATCGCTGTCGTCTGCCACCAGGGGCGGGGTGCCGGAGTCGGACGGGTCGCCCGCGGCCCCCAGCCGGAAGCTGAGGTCGGCGCGGTTGCCCCAGAGTGAGCCGTGCAGCAGCGCGCGGTCCTGTTCGGCCGGGGGCCGGTCGGCGAGGGCGTCGAGGGCGGCCAGTTCCTCGCCGGTCTCGGGCGAGTCGAGTTCGGCCGTCTTGGACGGGCGGAACGGGTCGATGCCCTGCCAGGGGCCGGGGGTGAAGTAGCCGACGGCGTCGAGGAGACGGCGGTAGAACCAGCTCTCGGACCACAGCCAGGGCACGTCGAACCACGACCGGCCGGTGTGGGTGTCCGCGCCCCAGGCCGTCCAGCGGTCCCGGTCGTGGGCGCCGGCGGGGAGCGGTTCGATCACGCCGTCGAGGCAGTTCGCGAGCAGTGCGTCCAGGGCGCGGCGCTGCTCGGGGCCGTAGGGGAGGGCGTCCCGGACCTGGCGGATGATCGCGGGGTGCCGTTCGGCGAGGACGCCGTGCGGGAAGGAGCCCGGCTCGTCGGCGAGGAGGACGGGCGGGAGCGGGGCGTCGGACCGTGCGGGCATGCGCCTCACCGTACCGCCCGGGTCAGACGGCTCTGATCTCCCGTTCCAGCTGTGTCGCGAGGGTGAGGTAGCGGGCGCGGCGGGGCACCGGGACCAGTCCCCGGATCATCAGGTGCCACATCTCGGCCACGCGGCGGGGCTGGCGGGCGACGCTCTCCGTGGAGCGGCCGACTACGCGGGTACCGACGAAGAAGCAGACCAGGGCGTGCGCGGCGGCCTCGGCGTCGACGTCCGGGTGCAGGTCGGACTCCTGGGCGGCGCACACGAGCCGGCGGGTGGTGATGTCCAGCAGCTCGGTGAACGGGTGCCGCAGGGGCGGGCGGATCAGCACTCCCCCGGTGGCCAGGCGCAGCCCGGCGCGCGGGATGGGGCCCTCGACGGACAGGCGGGTGATGCCGAACGTCGTGCGTATCAGGGCCTCGAGGGAGGAGTAGCCGCGGCCCTCCATCTCGGCGGCGACCTGCCGGGACGCCCGCGACTGGAGTTCCATGATGGCCTGGGCGAGATCCTCCTTCGCCGCGAAGTGGAAGTACAGGGCCCCCTTGGTGACCTGGGCCTGTTCGACGATGTCGCTCAGACTGGTGCATTCATAGCCATGACGGTCGAACAGTTCGGCGGCGGCTGTGAGGATCGTGGTGCGGGTCTGTTCGGCGCGTAGCTGCCTCGCCATCGGGGGGACACTCCTGAAGGGGGCGGAAAAGAACGGGACATGCCGTTTGTTTCTTACTCCCTGCACACGATATCTCAGCGCCCCTCCGTCCCCACCCCACACTCGAATACCGTGGCATCTTTCTGACGGGCCGTGACACGGACGCCGTCGCCGTCCGGACCCGCCGCCTCGGTCCGCTCCATCCAGACGGGCAGGTCGAGTTCGGCGTACCGGTGGAAGAGGCAGGAGAAGGAGACCGGGGTCCGTCCGCCGCTCACGGGGTCGGCGGCGAGGACCTGACAGGCGGCCTCCAGCAGGAGCATCCCGGGGACGTGGTCGAGGGGATGATCGAAGAAAACAGCATGCCCGGTATCGACGCGCAGCTGCCGGCGGCCTGGAGCGGTGGCCGGGGCCAGGACGACGTCGGCGGCCGAGGCGCGGCCCACGGCGTCGGGCGGCAGGCCCGGCGGGAGGGGGAGGACGGGCACGGTGGCGGCGGAACGGCCGCCGCGCAGCCGCCGGTAGACGGCCTCGCTCGTCCAGGTCGCCGCCACCCGTGCGGTCGCCACGCTCGTGGAGCCGAGCAGCACGTCGGCCGCGTAGCGGAATCCGGCGGGCCGGCCGCCGCGGAGTGTGACGTCGGTGACGGTGACGCGCAGGAGGGGTTCGGCGGGCGCGGGGCCGACGGTGAGGAGGTCGGGCCGGATGCCGATGCCCAACTCGCGCAGCACGAAGTGGTGTCCGAGCGGGACGTCGTAGGCGGTGTGGGCGAGCAGGGTGCCGGCCTGGCGGACGGTCTCCGCGACGAGCAGCGGCTGGTAGGCCGACCGGTCGGGCGAGACCAGCAGCTGGTGGGTGCGCGGCCACTCGGCGAAGACGTCGAAGGAGTCGGCACCGGTCGCGACCGCCCCCGTGAGAAACGTTTCGGCTACGGAAGCCCGGTGGACGAGCTGCCGGGGTACCGTGGCCGTCATTCCGTCGGGCGCCGTGGGGAGTCCGGCGAGCGGGGTCGTGGCGAGTGGCCGCGAAGGTGGCATGTCCCCTCCTTGGGTCCCCCTGTGTGTGCCCGTACGGTGCGCTGAACAGGCGGCGAGGTGCCCGTGCCGCGAGCGTTAGAGTACGAGGCGACCGGTTTGTTTTCAATGCGGCCGCGGGTCGCTCGTCCGTGCCCCACCGCTCCGGCGCACGCGGGGCGCACAGGCCGACTCGCGGTGATGAAGGGGCTGTTATGGCGAGGCAGGAGCGCGCCATCAGAACGCGGCAGGTGATCCTGGAGGCGGCCGGGGCGGTCTTCGACGAGCACGGGTACGCCGCCACGACCATCTCGATGGTCCTGGACCGCGCCGCGGTGACCAAGGGCGCCCTGTACTTCCACTTCCCCTCCAAGGAGTCGCTCGCGCAGGCCGTGCTGGACGAGCAGATCGCGTTCGGGACGGTGCCCCCGCAGCCCTGCAAGCTGCAGGAAGTCGTCGACATGACCTTCGTGTTCGGGCAGCGGCTGCGGCACAACGCGCTGCTCAAGGGGAGCGTGCGGCTCGCCGTGGACCAGAGCGCGCCGTCCGGAGTCGACCACTCCGGGGCGTTCCGGCAGTGGGCGGACCTGCTGGTCGTCGTACTGGAACAGGCGCTGGCGCAGGGTGAGTTGCTGCCCACCGTGCGGCCGAGGCAGACGGTGGAGCTGCTGGTCGGCTCGTTCGCCGGCATCCAGCTGATGTCCCGGGCGCTGACCGGCCGGGAGGATCTGGCGGAGCGCATCTCGCAGTTGTGGGGACATCTGCTGCCGGGCATCGCGGTGCCGGGCCTCCTCACCGGTATCGACCGGGAGCCGGACCGCGGACTGCGGGTGCTCGCCGCCCTCGACGCGACGGACGCGACTGACGCGACGGACGCGCCGGAGGCGCCGGAGGCGCCGGCCTCCGGCGTGGGCACGCCTGACACGGACCGTGATCGCATCGGACCGGAGTGACGGTTTCCGGGCGGGGCGCCCGGCGGTGAAAAGGACGGCGGGCCGGCCGATGCCCCATCCGCATCGGCCGGCCCGCCCGCTCATGG
This sequence comes from Streptomyces sp. NRRL WC-3605, assembly GCF_001509795.1. Lineage (GTDB taxonomy): Bacteria > Actinomycetota > Actinomycetes > Streptomycetales > Streptomycetaceae > Streptomyces > Streptomyces viridochromogenes. The sequence goes on from NZ_LLZN01000052.1 coordinate 37,973, forward strand.
CGTCCCTCGGGGGGACGTCCGGTCACCGTCGGCTCAGAAGGTCAGGCTCCAGCCGTTGAGCCGGCCCGTGTCCTGCGCGGCCGTGTCACGGACCCGCAGCTTCCAGGTGCCGTCGGCGGTCTCGGTGGACGCGTTCACCGTGTAGGTCGCCTTGACGTCGTCCGCGGAGTCCGAGCCGCTAGAGGACTTCAGGCGGTACGTCGAACCGTCCGGGGCGACCAGGTCGACGACCAGGTCGCCGCGGTAGGTGTGGGTGATGTCCACGGCGACCCGCAGGGCCGAGGGGGCGTTGCCGCCGCGGCCGGACACCGTGATCGGGGACTCGACCGCGGAACCGGCGTCCGGGATGGACAGCGCGGTGGTGCTGGTGAAGGTGGTGCCCCCCGTGGAGCCGCCGGAGCCGCTCACCGCCTGCACCGTCTTCGCCGCGTCCGCGAGACCGGCGCCGCAGCCGCCGGAGCAGGTGCCGGGCAGCGTGCGGGCGTTGGCCTTGATCGCGGACTCGATCTGCGCCGGGGTCAACGACGCGTTCGCCGACTTCATCAGGGCGGCGAGGCCCGCGATGTGCGGGGCGGCCATGCTGGTGCCCTGGTAGTAGGCGTAGTTCTCGGTGGACGGGCCCTTGGTGCCGGAGTTCAGCGTGGACAGGATGCCGTTCGAGGTCACCGAGTCGGTCTCGCCGCCGGGTGCGGCGACGTCGACGACCGTGCCGTAGTTGGAGTAGTAGGAGCGGTTGCCCTGCCGGTCGGTGGCGGCCACGCTGACGACGTTGGCGCAGGAGGCCGGCGAGTAGTTCGAGGCGTTGGCGTTGCTGTTGCCCGCGGCGACGACGACCGTGGTGCCGCGGCCGACGGCGGCGTTGATCGCGCTCTGCGTCGCGGTGGTGCAGGAACCGCCGCCGCCCAGGCTCATGTTGATGACCTTGGCGACGTTCGTGTTGGCCGGGACACCGGAGACCGTGCCGCCGGACGCCCAGGTGATCGCGTCGATGATGTCGGAGTCGTAGCCGCCGCACTTGCCGAGGACGCGCAGCGGGGAGACCTTGGCGCCGTGCGCGATGCCAGCGACGCCCTTGCCGTTGCCGGTGACGGCGGCGATCGTGCCGGCGACGTGGGTGCCGTGCCAGGAGGAGCCGTACGCCGGGTCGCCGGACTGGCACTCGTCGGCGGCGGTCCAGTCGCCCGGGTCGGACGGGTCGCTGTCCCGGCCGTTGCCGTCGTTGGCGACCGTGGCGTCGGAGATGAAGTCGTAGCCGGGCACGATGTTCGCCGCGAGGTCGGAGTGCGCGACGTAGCCGGTGTCGATGACGGCCACGGTCACGCCGGTGCCGGTGGCGACGTCCCAGGCGCCCGGCACCCGCATGCCCGCGGTCGTCTCGAACAGGTCCCACTGCTTGGCGTACTCGGTGTCGTTCGGCGTGGCCTGCGGCTTGTTCAGCCGGTCCGGTACGACGTAGGCGACCTGGGGGTCGGCCCGGTACGCGGAGACGACGTCGGCGACGTCCTTCGTGGTGGCGTCGCCGCCGAGGCCGACGAGGGCGGCGCCGGAGCCGAGGCGGCGCTCGAAGTCGAGGCTCTCGCCCGCCGTGTCGCCCTTGGCGGCGGCGTCGGCCCGGGCGGCCTTGTTCGACGTGGCCTCGGCGGCACCGGACTTGTAGCCGACGATCAGACGCTCGGCCGGGGTACCGGGTGCGGCCTCGGTCCGGGCCGTGGGGACGGCGGTGGGGGCGTGGGGTGCGGGTTCCTGGGCGGCGGCGACGGTGGTGGCGGCCGTGAGGAGGGTCGCGGAGACCGCGGCGACGGATATCAGCTTCCGTCTGAGGGACGCAGAGGTGCGCAAGGGAGTGCCTTTCGTGGCCGGCCGTACTCCGGGCAGCGCGGAGCGGCGGTCGAATCGCTTCGTCGTCGAAGCGGCGGGGGGTACGCAGGAAGGCGTGGCTGGGGGGGGGACACGTCGAAGGCGTGGCTTGGGGGACGCGTCGAAGGCGTGAGTGGGTGGGGGTGGTGCGACGTGCGGTGGGGGCGGTGCGACGTGCGGGGCGCGGCGGCCGGCCTGGCGCGAGCTGGGCCCCTGCGGGGTGACCTGTGGGCCAGCTGTGGTCGAACGATAGGCAAAGAGAAGGTCATCGGAATACAGGGGAAACCCTCGACCAGGCCGGAAACCCACCCTCGATGTCCGGTACCCGACCGGTAATGGCGGGCTTTGCCCCGGCTCGTCGGGCGCTGAACACGCCGGGCCGGATTCCCGTACTGCACAAGGACCGTTGCCGTCGGCCGAGGAGTCGTTCCGGATGTCCCGGATGCCCTGGATCAGTTCGCATCGCGCCGCTCTCGCGGCCGCCGTCGCCGTGCCGCCGCTGCTCACGGTGTGGGCGGCGGGGCCCGCTCAGGCGCACGGGGCGCCGACCGATCCGGTGAGCCGGGTGTACGCCTGCTCTCCCGAGGGCGGTGCCGCCGCCCGGTCGGCGGCGTGCCGGGCGGCCGTCGCGGCCAACGGGGCACCCTTCACGGCCTGGGACAACCTGCGGATCGCGAACGTGAACGGACGGGACCGGCAGGTCGTGCCCGACGGCGGACTGTGCAGCGGAGGGCTGCCCGCCTACCGGGGCCTCGACCTCGCGCGGTCCGACTGGCCGTCGACCCGGCTGACCCCCGGCGCCACCCTGACGATGCGGTACTCCTCGACGATCCCGCACACCGGCACGTTCCAGCTCTACCTCACCAAGGCCGGCTACGACCCGTCGCGACCGCTGACCTGGTCGGATCTGCCGGACCGCCCGTTCGCCTCGATCAAGGACCCGGCACTGACGAACGGGGCGTACCGGATCACGGCGAAGCTGCCCTCCGACCGCTCGGGCCGCCATGTGCTGTACACGGTGTGGCGCAACACCAGTACGCCGGACACCTACTACTCGTGCTCCGACGTGGTGTTCCCGGCCGCGGCGGGAGGCGGTGGCGGCGCGGGCACGGCGACGGGCGGCGCGGGGTCGGGGCGGAGCACGCAGCGCGCCCCGGGCAGCGCGAAGCCCACGAAGAGGGCAACCTCCTCGGCCTCGCCCACGGCCTCCGCCACCGGGGCCGCCGGGGCCGCCGGGAAGGCCGCCTCGGGCGCCCCGCGCGCCGCCGAGGCCCCCGCCGGTACACCGGTGGCGTCCACCGGCACGTCCGGTTCGGGGGCCTCGGCGCCGCTGGTCGCGGGCGGCGCCGCCGCGGTGCTGCTGCTCACCGGCGGCGCCGCACTGGCCCTGCGTCTGCGCCGCAGGTGAACTGCGGTCTGCTGGAGCCTAGTTGACGTAGACCACTTCGCCGTCGGCGTTCACGGGGGCGTACTTGGCGGTGAAGTAGCCGTTGGCGAAGCACAGCGACGAGCCGGAGACCTTGCTGAACTGCTGGCGGTTGAAGGTGATCGTGTGGTCGTCGTTGCTCGCGGTGCCCGTCAGCCCCGGCGCCTGGTAGACGCAGTTGACGCTGCCCAGCAGGGTGCGCAGCACGACGGTGGTGCGCACGGTGGAGCCCGCGGGCGGCGTGACGGTGACCGTGCCGTCCGAGGCGACGGTGGAGTCGTACGGCAGGTTGTTGACCGTGATGCTGGTGACGCCGAGGACGCCCACCACGTTCGTGGAACAGCTGGCGGCGTCGAAGGTGTGCGCGGTGACCGACTCCGTGGCGGTGCCGGGCGCGGCCGGGTTGTCGGTCACGGCGGCGATGAACTGGGACGACGTGCAGGTCAGGCCGCTGGTACCGGTGGCGCTGGAGTAGAAGGTCGCGTTGCTGCCGGCGGCCAGCGGGGCGGTGAGGACGTCACCGGCGGCGACCGCCGCGCCGTCGGGGGACCCGACGGTGAGCACGGCGCCGTCGACGGCGGAGGCGGGGACGGCGAACGGGAGGGTGAGCGCGGCGACGGCGCCGGCCAGGGTCGTGAGGGTGCGGGTGCGCATGCGGGTGTACCTCGACTTTCGTAGGGGGAGCCCCGGGCGGTTCAGGTCGCCCGGGGAGTCGGGGAGCCCTGTGGGGGGCCGTGGGGGGTGCTGGTGCGCCGCCGCATGCCCCTGGCGCCTTCTCCGTACGTCGGGGACAGGCGGCGGCCCGGCACGGGTCGAGGGGGGGGAGCGACCCGTGACGGTGCGCGGGGAAGACCTCGCGGAAGCGGAGTGCGTGTGAAGGAGATGCGTTCCGGGAGCGCGGGCAAGGGCCACGCGACGGGGATCCGGCGCCACGGATCCAGGGGGAACCTGCGGAAGTTGTAGACCTGAGTGACCGTCAGCGTCAAGCATTTGTACGGGAGTTGTTGCGCCGGCGGATGCCTCGCGAGGTCGCGGGCGGCCCGCCGGGCACCGGTGGCACAGCATCGACACCGTTTTTCCACAACTGCCTTGACCCTCGGGTGTAACCACCGGTAACTTCCCGCTTTGGCTACTGCGGAGTACGTGAAAGCCCTTGCATCCGCCGGGAGACGCGAGGAGACGTGCGCCGCGGGCGCTGTCCGCGCCAGGACAACGTGCCGCTGATGCCCTACCCGTGTCCTTCGCACCTGGGAGCAGTCATGGCCTCGTCCTCCGACGTCACCTCGTCCTCCGGTGACACCCCCGAGCAGCCGGAAAGCGGTTCCGTGCGCCGCGGGCGCGTCCGGGCCCGCCGGGCCGCCGTGATGGCGGTGCCCGCCACCCTGGTCGCCGCCGGCCTCGCGGTGCTCACCGCCGAGGGGGCGCTGGGTGTGCAGTTCGCCATCTCCGGCATGCCGTTCACGGTCACGGCGACGGAGCTGAACGGCACCGGCTTCGAGCAGTTCGGCGGTCTCGACGAGATGGCCCCGGGCAGCCCCAACGAGGGCGACACCGGCGGCCAGGTCCTGATCGTCACCTCCGCCATCAAGAACGCCACCCTCACCAAGCTCTGCCAGAGCGTCGACCTCGGCGGCACGAACCTGCTCATCACCGCGGGCAGCGGCGCCGAGAAGGTGACCGCCAGCGATCTGACCACCGACTCCACGGAGCTGTCCGGCGACGCCGCGTTCAACAACATCGAGATCGGCAACGACGCGAGCACCCTGACCAAGGCCGGGGTGAAGGGTCCCATCGGCGTCTTCAGCCAGCAGGCCGACACGGTGCGGATCGCGAACCTGCGGCAGACCAACTACGCCACCACCGCGGGTGTGTTCAAGCTGCCCGGACTGAAGCTGCGGTTCAGCGGCTCGGGGTGCTGATGGACGGGGCCGCGGGCAAGCGGGCCGCCTTCCGCCGGTGGCGGTATGGCCGGCCCTTCTGGGGCGGGCTGCTGCTGGCGTTCGGCGGGGCCTGGATCCTGCTCACCATGAAGGCCTCGCTGAAGGTCGTCCTGCACATCGGCATGCAGGGGCTGGCCGGGTACCTGCTGCCCGTGCTGATGGTGCTGCTGGGTCTGCTGACCCTGTTCAACCCCGCACAGAGGCTCTTCTACTCGATCACCGGGGTCCTGGTCTCCCTGGGGACCTGGCTCACCTCCAACCTCGGCGGGTTCCTGGTCGGGCTGCTTCTCGGGGTGGTCGGCAGCTGCCTGGTGTTCGGCTGGCTGCCGGACCAGGAGCCGCGCGGGAGCCGGCGGGAACGCCGGCGCGCCCCCGTGGAGGCGGGCTGAGCGCACGCGGGCACGCCGGGAGGGCCGCGGGTCCGGGCGTGCCCGCACGGGCGGTTCATCACGATGTGGCGGCGGCGGCTCACCCCGTGTGGTGACGCACTTGACTACCGGTGGCCGCACGCGATTGGCTCCGCCCGAGCGGGAGTTCAGCGGGCCGGCGGACCCGAGCCGTGCGACGCCGGTCGTGCTCCCGTCCGTTCCTCCTGCTCGGCCGCACAGCGAGGTGCCGCACCACCATGAACACCCCACGCCCGTCGTCCGCCTCCCGTCGGGTCGCGATATGGACGGCCACCGTCTGTCTGGTCCTGGCCGGGTGCTCCGGCGGCGGGACCGGCGACGATGACACCACGGTCGCGGCGGGCGGGCCCGCCGGGCCGAGGATCGCCCTGATCACCCACGGCGGGGAGGGCGACGCCTTCTGGGACCTGGTGCGCAGGGGCGCCGAGGCGGCCGCCGCGAAGGACGGCGTCGCGCTGACGTACGCCAGTGACGCCGACCCGGCCGGACAGGCCGCCCTGATGCGGGACGTGGTCCGGCAGCGGGTCGACGGCATCGCGGTGACCCTGGCGAAACCGGGGGCGATGGGCCGGGCCGTCGCCGAGGCGCGGGCGGCCGGAATCCCGGTCGTCGGCCTCAACTCCGGCATCGACACCTGGCGTTCGGCCGGCCTGTTCGGCTTCTTCGGCCAGGACGAGAGCGTCGCGGGCCGGGCCGTCGGCGACCGGCTGGACGAGCTGGGGGCGCGGCACGCCCTGTGCGTCGTCCACGAGCGCGGCAACGTGTCCCTGGAGGCCCGCTGCGCGGGCGTGAAGAAGGCGTTCGGCGGGGAGAGCGAGAACCTGTACGTCGACGGAACCGACCTGGACGCCGTCACCGCGGCCGTCGCGGCCCGGCTCGGCCAGGACCCGACCATCGACGAAGTCGTCGCCAACGGAGCCCAGTTCGCGCTGGCCGCGGTGCGCTCGGCGCGGGACGCCCGCAGCAGGGCGCGGGTCGCGACCTTCGACCTCAGCGAGGACCTCGTGCCGGCGATCCGGTCCGGCGACGTGCGCTTCGCCGTGGACCAGCAGCCCTATCTGCAGGGCTATCTCGCCGTCGACGCGCTGTGGCTGTACCGGGCCAACGGCAACACCCTCGGCGGCGGGGAGAAACCGGTGCTCACCGGTCCGGCCTTCGTCACCAGGAAGAACGTGGCCGCGGTCGCCCGGTTCGCCGGCGCCGGGACCCGGTGAACCGGACACTTCGCGCGGTGGTGCCAAAGTTTCGTCACGCGTGACACGGACGGTCACATGTGCGGATAGCATCCTGCGCACCCCCCGCGCCGTACCGGCCGCGCCGTCACCCCCGGCGCCGGTCCCCGTACGGCCCACCCACCCCCGCGCTGCCCGCCTCCACCCAACGCTGAACGCCCAAGGACGACGATGTCTCCACGGACAGGTCCCCGGCGCCGCCTCGGCTCCATCCGCCTCTCCCTGCTCCTGCTGGCCCTGGTGCCCGGGGTGACGCTCGCCGCCGTGTGGAGTGTGACCACGGTCCAGATGTTCTCCGAGGGGATGCGGCTGCGGGCGCAGACCCGGCTGAGCGAGTCGACCGGGGCCATGGGCACCGAGGCCACCCTCGCCCTCCAACGGGAGCGCAGCTACTCGGCGGTGTGGCTGGCCTCGCGGCAGAAGGCGGCCCGTGACGCGCTCGACGACCAGCGTGCCCGTACGGACGAGGCCGTCGCCGAACTCCTCGACCGGTCGGACGACATCAAGCGGGCCCCCGCACGGATCAAGGACCAGCTGTACTCGGTCGTCGGGTCGGCGGGCAGCCTGGAGTACTACCGGGGCCAGGTGGACCACCCCACCGACATCACACCCGCGCAGGCGCTCGGCCAGTACACGTCGATCATCGACGACCAGATCCATGTCTTCCGGGAGCTGTCCCAGGTCGACGACGGCGAGCTGACCTCGCAGGCCGCGCCGCTGGTCTCGCTGGAGCACGCGGCGGAGCTGATGTCCCAGGAGGACGCGCTGCTGACCCTCGCGGGTCCCTCGGGGCGGATGGACGCCACGACGTGGACGGAGTTCGGGAAGCTGGTCGGCACCCGGCGCTGGCTCGTCGTCGACCAGATCCTCCCGTCGCTGACCGGCGACGCGAAGGAGCGGACCGAGCGGATCCTGCGCGGCCCGCAGTGGCGCACCCTGGAGTCCATCGAGGACCGGGTGCTCGCCGCCCGCCCCACGGAGGACGGCGGCGAGGTCGTGATCCCGCGGGTGCAGAAGGAGTGGCGGACCGCGCTGCTCCAGGTCTCCGACGCGTACACGGATCTCATCCGCGGGCAGACGTCCGCCCTGCTGGACCGCAGCGCGGACGACGCGCGCGGGCTGCTGCTCACCGCCGCGCTGCTCAGCGCGGGCGGTCTGGTGGCGGTGCTGCTGTGCCTCGCGGTGTCCTGGCGGATCACCCGCTCGCTGTCGCGGCGGCTGCGCGGCCTGCGGGAGGCCACCCTCGCGCTCGCCGAGGAGCGGCTGCCCGACGTGGTGGCCCGGCTGGAGCGGGGCGAGAAGGTCGACGTGGAGCTGGCGACGCCGCCGCTGGACTACGGCCGCGACGAACTCGGCGAGGTGGCGCAGGCGTTCAACACCGCACAGCGCACCGCCGTGCACACCGCCGTCGAACTCGCGGACACCCGGCGGGGGTTCCAGAAGGTCATCCTGGGCATCGCCCGGCAGAGCCAGAACCTGGTCAATCTGCAGCTGACCGAACTGGACGCGCTGGAGCGCGCGCACGAGGACCCCGATGTGCTCAAGGGGCTGTACGCCCTGGACTCCACGGCCAGCCAGCTGCGCCGGTACCAGGAGAACCTCGTGATCATCAGCGGCGAGCGGCCCGGCCGCAGCTGGAGCGAGCCGGTCGCCCTGATCGACATCCTGCGCAGCGCCGTCGGCGAGGTCGCCGAGTACCGGCGGGTCCAGGTGCACACCGAGGAGGAGGTGCACGTCGCGCCGCCCGCGGTCGCCGACCTCATCCATCTGCTGGCCGAGCTGATCGAGAACGCGACGCTGTACTCGCCGGCGCCCGCGCCGGTCGCGGTGCGGGCCGCCATGGTCGCCAAGGGGCTGGCCGTGGAGGTCGAGGACCGGGGGCTCGGCCTGTCCGAGGAGGACTACACCGCGTTCAACGGCCAGTTGGCCGAGGCGCCGAAGTTCGACGTGGTGGCGCTCGCCGACGATCTGCGGCTCGGCATGTTCGTGATCGCGCGGCTCGCCCGGCGGCACGGGATCACGGTCACCCTGCGCCCCTCGCCGTACGGCGGCACCACGGCGATCGTGCTCGTCCCGCACGAGGTCGTGGTGACGGACGTGCCGGACGACAAGGACGAGGGCCCCGACAAGGACGAGGGCCCCGTCGAGGAGGGCCACGGCACGCAGGTCCCCGGCGCGGACGTCCTCGGCCAGGAGGAGCACCCCGAGGTGCCCGCCGCCCGCCGGCCGGACCCGGAGGAGGAGCTGACGCCCCTGCCGCGCCGGGTGCGGCGGGCCGCTCCCCCCGCGGGCCCGCGCGACGAGGCCCCGCCCGCCGGCGGGGAGGACTGCGGGGACGACGACTTCACGGCCGAGCGGGCCGCCTCCTCCCTCGGCGGTTTCCAGCGCGGCACCCTGCGGGCCCGCGCCGAGGAAGGCTCCGAACCCGCCGACGACGACCACCCCGCCGACCCGCCGGACCGCGCCCCCGCCCCGTCCGGCGCCCGCACTTCCCCCACGTCCCCCACGCCCGCCAGCCCGTCCGACCGCTCATGAAGGACTCCGCCATGACACGCCCCTCCCCCGCCACCGACACCCAGCTCGACCAGTTGCTCACCGGACTCGTCGAGCGGGTCGCCGGCGTCAACCACGCCGTCGTGCTCTCCGAGGACGGGCTGGTGGTGAGCAAGTCGACGGGCTTCCTGCGCGACGACGCCGAGCGGCTGGCGGCGACCGCGTCCGGCCTGATGAGTCTGAGCAAGGGCGTCAGCATGGACTTCCGGGGCGGTCCGGTGCGCCAGGCGCTGATCGAGATGGCCCAGAGCTATCTCATCCTGACCACGGCGGGACCGGGCGCCCATCTGGTCGTCCTGACCAACCAGGGCGCCGACGTCGGGGTGGTGGCGTACCAGATGAACATGCTGGTGAAGAAGATCGGTGAGCATCTGTCGGCGGCACCGAGGGCCCACGTCGGCCCGGGTGCGTGAGGTGGGCCCAGACCATACGGCGGGCCGGCTGGTACGTCCCTTCACCCTCACGGGCGGCCGGACCCGGCCCAGCCGTGGCGACTTCACCCTGATCACACGGGTGACGGCGGTCGACCCGCCGCCGGAGCGGGCGCCGCGCCCGCAGCCCGAGCAGGTGCGCATCCTCCGGCGCTGCGCCCGCCCGGTCGCCGTCGCGGAGCTCGCGGCCCGGCTGGACCTGCCGGTGAGCGTCGTCGCGATCATGCTGTGCGATCTGCTGGAGGCCGGACTGATCACCGTGCACCGTCCGCGGCCGGTGACGCCGGGCACGGCCGGACCGGGGCTGCTGAAGAAGGTGCGGGACGGCCTCGACCGGCTCTGAGGGCGCGGGCGGCCCGGACACGCGGACGCGCCGGTGAGGGCTCCCGCCCGTCACCGGCGCGCCGGGGGTGTCGTCAGGCCAGGCCGGCCGACTTCAGCCAGGCCTTGGCCACGTCGAGCGGGTCCTTGTTCTCCAGCTGGACCTGGGAGTCCAGGTCGAGGAGCGTCTTGGTGTCCAGCTTGGCGGAGACGGCGTTGAGCGCCGCGACGCCCTCCTCGGACAGACCGCTCTTGTACACGAGCGGGGTCACGTTGGCGAACCCGAAGAGGTTCTTCGGGTCCTTGAGGACGACGAAGCCCTCCTTGGTGATGGTGGGGTCCGTGGTGAAGATGTCCGCGGCCTGCACGGTGTTCTTCGTCAGGGCCGCCTGGGTCAGCGGGCCACCCGCGTCCAGGGCCTTGAAGGACTTGAACTTCAGGCCGTACTCGGCCTCCAGGCCCTTCAGTCCCTGGTGGCGGGTCTGGAACTCGGGCGAGCCGCCGATCAGCAGCTGCGGCGCCGCCTCCTTGAGGTCCGCGAGGGTGGAGTCGGCGGTCAGGTCGTACTTCTTCGCCGTCTCGGCGTTGACGCTGACGGAGTCCTTGTCCTCGGCCGGGGAGGACTCCAGCAGGGTGAGCTTGGCGTCCAGCTTGCTCTTGACCGCGGTGTTGACGGCCTCGGCGGACTCCTGCGGCGCCTTCGGGTCGAGGTAGGCGAGCAGCGAGCCGTTGTACTCCGGCAGGACCGTGACGGAGCCGTTCTTGAGCAGGCCGTAGGTGGTCTCGCGGCTGCCGATGTTGGGCTTGTAACTGACCTTGATGCCCTTGGCCTTGAGGGCCTCGCCGTAGAGGTCGGCGATCAGGACGCTCTCGGCGAAGTTGTTCGAGCCGACGACGACGGTGTCGCCGCTCGGCTTGTCCTCGGCGAGGGGGTCGGACTTGTCGTCGGAGGAGGAACATCCCGTCAGCAGCGCCGCGGCGGCCGCGAGCGCGAGGGCGGCCGCGCCGGGATGGTTCCTGAGGGAGCTGCTGCGCAGGGCGGTGAAAGTCACGATTCCCGTTCCGGTCCGTGGGGTTGGGAGAGCTTTTCCACTGATCCAATCCAGCGGGTTCTCGGTCAGTCAAGGGCTGCCAGGTCACCGATCGGACTCAAAATTCGCAATGTGTCAGGGAGTTGTCAGGGTTGTGAAGGCCGGACGATCGGGGCGCTCAGGTCGTGTAACGGAATCTTGACGTACAGTTCCGGTCACAGCACCGAAGGGACGGTACTGTCCCGCACAGAACCGATCGGAAGTCAGCAACAGCGGTCACGTGAGGCGTGCGCACCCGGTGCGGCGCCCACGAAGGAGGAATCCCGGTGTCCACGAGCGAGGCAGGCGGACCCCGCCCCCGCCGGATGCGCGGTCACCCCGACCGCTGGCCCTTCCGGCACAAGCTGAACCTCCTGGTGGGCGTGCCGCTGACGGTCGTCGCGGCCCTGCTGGCCTACCTCATCGCCGAACAGACCGGGCAGTCGCGCGAGGCGTCGAACGCCGCCCGGCTGGTCCGCGAGAGCGTCGAGGTCGCGAAACTCGTCGACAGGCTGGCCGCCGAGCACCAGCAGGCCGTGCTGCTCTCCGTACGGCACGAGGCGGCGGGCGGCGGCGAGCCCTCGGCGTCCGCCTACCGCGCCGCGCAGGACCGGGTGGACACCCAGGTCGGGCGGGTGCGTGAGGCGTTCGGCGAACGGCTGCCGGAGACCGAGGCCCAGGCCCTGAAGAACGTCGAGGGCCTCGCCGGGCTGCGGGACACCGTCGAGGACGGATACCTGCCGGCCAGCAACATCGACCCGGCGTACACCGACGCCTCCGGCCAGCTGATCGACGGCCTGGCCCTGGACCGCAACCCCGAGCTCGCCACCACGTTCACCGGCAACCTGCTGGACTCACTGCTGCGGTCGGCCGCCGCGCACAGCGAGTTCGAGACGGCCGTCTTCTCCGCGTCGACCGGCGACTCCAACGCGCTCATCGAGGTCATCGGCGCGATCGGCGCCTACGACGAGTTCACGCACCAGGCCGAGCGGTTCACCCGCTTCGCCACCGAGGCCCAGGCCGACACGTTCGCCGGGATCCGGTACACCCCCGCGCAGTCCGTCATCAGCCGGGAGTTCGCCGAGCTGCAGATCGACCCGGGCGCGGCGCAGGCCGGCTCCCCCGCCGAGGTCCGCGAGTCGCTCGACCGCGCCCTCGACTCCTACGACTCCTACCGCGACCAGGCGAGGACCCGGCTGTCGATCACGACCTCGCTGATCGACCAGATCGCCGACGGGGCCGAGGACGCGTCCGAGACGGCCGCGTGGCGAGCGCTGCTGCTCCTCGGCGCCGCGCTGCTGGGCTTCGCGCTGTGGCTGGTCCTCGCCGTGCTCGTACGGCGTTCCGTGGTGCGGCCGGTGGTCGCGCTCACCGGTGCCGCGCGGCAGGTCGCCGACGTGGCCCGGCGCGAGCTGGCGCGGGTCGCGGACGACGACGCCGAGGACGAGGGGCCGCCCCGGCTGCGGGGGATGCCGGTCACCGCGCGCGACGAGATCGGCGAGCTCGCCGAGACCTTCAACGACGTGCAGACCACCGCGGCCGCGCTGCTGGAGCGGCAGGTGCTCAGCCGGCGCAACGTCGCCGAGATGTTCGGCAACGTCGGCCGCCGCGTCAGCAACCTGACGTCTCGTCAGCTCACCCTGATCGACGCGGTGGAGCGCGGCGAGACCGATCCCGCGCTGCTCGAACGCCTCTACTCCATCGACCACATCGCGGTCCGCCTGCGGCGCAACGCCGACAGCCTGATGCTGTTGGCCGGCATCCACGAGGCCGCCCTGGACGCCGGTCCCACCTCGCTCACCAACGTCGTACGCGCGGCGCTCGGCCAGATCGAGGGCTTCCAGCGGGTGGAGCTGCGGGCGCGGTCCGAAGCGGTCCTGGAGCCGGAGGTCATCGGCGACCTCACGCTGATGGTGGCAGAACTCCTGGAGAACGCCGTGTCGTTCTCGCCGGCCGACAGCCCCGTCGAGGTGACGGTGGCGACGGACGGCGACGACGCGGTCATCGTGGTCAGCGACCACGGCCTGGGCATGAGCGCCGAGCGCCTGGCGGAGGAGAACGCCCGCCTGATCCGCCGCGAACGGCTCGACCTCGTCCCGACGAAGGTGCTCGGCCTGTTCGTGGTCGGCACGCTCGCGCGCCGCTGGAAGATCGGCGTCGTCCTGTCCCGCACCCCGGGCGGCGGTGTCACGGCCGAGGTGACGATCCCCTCGGCCCGCCTGGTGACCGGCAGCACGACGGCGACGACGTCCACCCCGGCCCTGTCGGCCCTGGCCGGCACCGCGCGGCCCGCCCCCGGGCCGTCGGGCGCCGCCACCACCGGCCCGGTGCCCGCGCCGCCCGTACGCGGGGACGCCGTACCGGTGGACCCCGACGGACTCGACCCCCTCCCCCGGCGCTCCAAGCGCCCCGCGGACCCGGCGGAACCCGCCGACCACGCCCGCGCCGGCGACCGGGACCCCGCCGACGGCGCGACCCGGACCGGCGCGAGCCCGGGCCCCGTCGTGCCCGCACCCCGCTCCGGAGAGGCCCCGGCCGGTCCCGGCGCCCCGTCCTCCGCCCGCCCGCTGCGGCGGCGGGTCCGGGGCGCGACCCTGCGCAAGGGCGCGGCGGGCGACGACCGGGCGGCCGTCGTGCCGGACCGGCCCCGGGTCGTCGACGCCGACGCCGTACGCGACGAACTCGACGCGTTCGAGGCCGCCGTGGAGCGCGCGCACCGCGAGAGCGGGGCCGTCCCGGTCCCGGCCCAGAACCCCCCAGCCCAGGACCAGAACGACCCCCCGGAAGGAGCGGAGCAGTGAGCACGTCGACAGGTGGCACCCCGGCAGGAGGCACGGATGCCTCGTCAGCCGAACTGGCGGCCGCCGCGGCCGACTTCACCTGGTTGCTGAATCGCTTCGCGACCGAGACGGCGGGTGTCGTGGACGCCATCGCCGTCTCCTCGGACGGGCTGCTCATCGCGGTGTCGGAGCTGCGGCAGCAGGCCGACTCCGAGCGGCTCGCGGCGATCGTCTCGGGGATCACGAGCCTGGCCGCGGGCGCGTCCGGCAACTATGGTCTCGGGGCGCTCAACAAGGTCATCATCGACCTGGACGGCGGCCATGTGCTGGTCTCGGCGATCGGCAGCGGCGCCGTCCTCGGCGTGGTCACCGACAAGGAGGCCAAGCTCGGCAACATCGCCTACGAGATGACGGTGTTCGCGAACCGGGCCGGAGCCGCCCTGAGCCCGCAGCTCGTCCTGGAGCTGAAGAACAGCGTCGGTGCGGCCTCCGCCCGCTGACCGGGCCGGAAGGAGCGGACACCCCATGGCGGACGACATCCCACCGCCGGAGCCGAGCGGCCCGGAACCGGTCGGGCAGGCGTCCGCCGTGCGGCCGTTCCTGCTCACCGCCGGCCGGGTCGCGGACACCACGGGCGACCGGGCGATGCCCGTGGAGACCCAGGTGGTGGCCACCGCCGAGGGCTTGGACGGGCTCGACCGGCTCGCCTTCGAGCGGCGCGACATCGTCGCCGTGTGCCGGCTGCCGCAGTCCCTCGCGGAGATCGCGGCACGGCTGCGGCTGCATCTGAACGTGGTGCGGGTCCTCGCCGAGGACCTGCGCGACGAGGGCCGGCTGACGGTGCACGTGCCCGACTCCGGCGTCGTCCACGACGCCTCCGTCCTGCGCAGGGTCATCGAGGGCCTGCGCGCCATCCCCGACGCACGAGGGGTCCTCAGTGACAGCGACTGAAACGGCCGCCGGCGCCACGGCCGGAACGTCGGCGACGGCACGGCCGCCGCTGCCGGTCAAGATGGTGATCGCGGGCGGCTTCGGCGTGGGCAAGACCACCGCCGTGGGGGCGATATCCGAGATCGAGCCGCTGACCACGGAGGCGGCCATCACGGAGGTCGCGGCGGGCGTCGACGACCTCACGCACACCCCGCAGAAGTCCACGACGACGGTCGCCATGGACTTCGGCTGCATCACCATCGACCCGACCCTGAAGCTGTACCTGTTCGGCACGCCCGGGCAGGAGCGGTTCGGGTTCATGTGGGACGACCTGGTCGAGGGCGCGGTCGGCGCCCTCGTCATCGTCGACACCCGGCGCCTGGACGACTGCTTCGCCGCCGTCGACTACTTCGAGCACAAGGGCATCCCCTTCGCGGTCGCCGTCAACGCCTTCGACGGCCGGGTCGAGCACACCCTGGACGAGGTCCGCTGGGCGCTCGACGTCAGCGAGGGCGTCCCCGTCGTCGTGTTCGACGCCCGGGAGACCGGCTCGGTGCGGGACGCCCTGCTCGTCGTCCTGGAACTGGCCCTGGCGCGCACGGAGGGCTGACGGCGGGCCGCCGCCGGGCGGCCCGCCGTGGGGCTAGCCCGGCCTGCGGACGCCCCGGGAGACGGCGAGCCGGGCCACCGCCCAGAACACCAGCAAGGTGGCCACCGCGAGCCCGGCCACCAGCGTGGCGCCGCCCACCACCTTCTCGTAGTCCCGCTGGTAGAGGCCGTCGACGATGTAGCGGCCGAGGCCCCCGAAGCTGACGTACGCGGCGATCGTGGCCGTCGAGACGATCTGGATGGCGGCGGAGCGCAGCCCGCTGAGGATCAGCGGGAGCGCCGTGGGCAGTTCGACCCGGAACAGCACCTGCGCCTCGCCCATGCCCATGCCGCGCGCCGCGTCCACGGGCGCCGGGTCCAGGGACCGCATCGCCTCGTTGGTGGTGACCAGGATGGGCGGGACGGCGAGCACCACCAGCGGGATCATCACCGGCGCCATGCCGAGGCCCAGGAGGATGAACATGAGCACCATCAGGCCGAAGCTGGGCAGCGCGCGGCCGGACGTGGCGATGAGGGCGAGCACGTTGCCGCCGCGCCCGGTGTGGCCGGTGAGCAGTCCGACGGGGAGTCCGATGGCGGCGGCGATGCCGAGGGCCATCAGCGTGTACTGGACGTGCTCGCCGAGCCGGACCGGGATGCCGTCGTAGTCCTGCCAGTGGGCGCTGTCGCCGAAGAACGCGTCGGCGTAGTTCAGGATGTTCACCGGGCGGCTCCCTTCGCGAGGACGGGCCGTGTGCCCCGGCCGGCGCCGCGCGGCATCCAGGGCGTCACCCACACCCGCAGGACGATCAGCAGGGCGTCCACGAGGATGGCGAGGACGGCGGTGGAGATCACGGACAGCCAGACCAGCCGGGGCTGGTTGTACTTCAGTCCGGCGTCGAGCATGTTGCCGAGGGCGCCCTCGTTGCCGATGAGCATGCCGACGCTGACGAGGGAGATGCTGGAGACGGCCGCGACCCGCAGTCCGGCGAGGATGGCGGGCGCGGCGATGGGCAACTGCACCTGGAGGTAGCGGCGTACGGGGCCCAGGCCCATGGCGGTTGCCGCGGCCAGCGTCTCCTGCGGGACCGAGCGCACCCCGTCCACGATGGCCGGGACGAGCACGACCAGGCTGTAGACGGCCAGCGGGATCATCACCGTCAGCTCGCTCAGCCCGGTGTAGTCGATGAGGACGACGAAGAACGCCAGCGACGGGATGGCGTAGAGCACGGTCGTCACCCACAGCACGGGCGGGTACAGCCAGCGGAACCGGACGCACAACTGGGCGAGCGGCAGCGCCAGGACGAGCCCGGCCAGCACCGGCACGAGCGCCTCGCGCAGATGCAGCCCCACGAGGCCGAGGAAGCTGTGCTCCAGGTAGCTCGGCATGTCGAAGAGGTCGTTCACGGGGCGACCTTCTGGGCCGTGCCGGCGGTGGCGCGGCCGGCGTGCGCGCCGCGGATCGCCTCGCCGATGGACGTCTGCGAGACGACCCCGGTGGCCCGTCCCTCGCCGTCCACGGCGACGGCCCAGCCGGTCGGCGAGAGCACCGCGCAGTCCAGGGCGGCCCGCAGGGAGTCGCCGCCCGCGGTGAACGGCCGTCCGTGCGACAGGAGTCCGTCGGTGTCGATCGCCCCGGCGGCGAGTTCGGCGGGGTCGCCCCAGCCGACGGGGCGGCCGTCGGTGTCGACGACGAGGAGGTAGGGCGCGCCCGCGCGGCCGGCTGCGGCGATCTGCTCGGCCGAGGCGTCGACGGCCACGATCGGCCCGATGAGCAGGTCGAGGCCGGCCGAGGAGAAGAAGGACAGCCGGCGGATGCCGCGGTCGGCGCCGAGGAAGTCCTCGACGAACGCGTCGGCGGGGTCGGTGAGCAGTTCGGCGGGCGGGGCGAACTGGGCCAGGTGACCGCCGGTGCGCATCACGGCGACCATGGTGCCGAGTTTGACGGCCTCGTCGATGTCGTGGGTGACGAAGACGATGGTCTTGCCCAGCTCCTCCTGGATGCGCAGGAGTTCGTCCTGGAGTCCCTTGCGCACCACGGGGTCGACGGCCGAGAACGGCTCGTCCATCAGCAGTACCGGCGGGTCGGCGGCGAGGGCGCGGGCGACGCCGACGCGCTGTTGCTGGCCGCCGGAGAGCTGGTACGGGTAGCGCTTGGCGAGGGAGCCGTCGAGGCCGACGCGTTCCATCAGCTCCCGGGCCCGGGCGCGGGACTTCTCCTTGCCCCAGCCGAGCAGGCGGGGCACGGTCGCGATGTTGTCGAGGATCGTGCGGTGCTGGAAGAGGCCCGCGTTCTGGATGACGTAACCCATCGACCGGCGCAGGGTGTTGACCGGCTGCTGCTGGATGTCCACGCCATCGAGGAGGATGGTGCCCTCGCTGGGCTCGACCATCCGGTTGATCATCCGCAGCGTGGTCGTCTTGCCGCAGCCCGACGGTCCCACGAGGACGGTGATCGAACGGTCGGGTATCTCCAGCGACAGCCGGTCGACCGCCACCGTGCCGTCCGGGTATCGCTTGGTGACTGAATCTATCCGTATCAAAACGCCGAATACCCTTCGGGTCTGGCAGGTTTCGCCCGCGTGTGACCCACGGGGCCCGGGCCGATGGGGCCCGAGTCTAGACGTCTTGTGTTGCGGCACCTTTGCGCTGGTCCGGTATCGCGTGGACGCGCAGCGCGGCGAAGGCCCGGCCGTCCACCGTCCACTGTCCGGCGGGGCTCCATCCGGCCCGCGCGCCGTGCCGGAGCAGGGCGGGCGTGCCGAGGCGGGCCCAGGGGAAGAGGGGGCCCTCGGCACCCCGCGCGTCGGTGACGTGGACCTGGACGCGCTCGTCGAGATCGAGGTGGGGCACGGTCTCGGCGAGCAACAGCCCTCCGGGGCGCACGAGCCGGGCGAGGCGCTCCAGCAGGGCCACCGGGTCGCCGCCGATGCCGATGTTGCCGTCGAGGAGCAGGGCGGTGCCCCAACGACCCTCGCCGGGCAGCGGATCGAAGACGGAGCGGTGCAGCGCGGGACCGCCGAGCCGCGCGGTGCGGGCGACGGCGGCGTCGCTGACGTCGATGCCGAGGACCGTACGGCCCTGCCGGGCCAGGGCGGCGACGAGCCGTCCGGGGCCGCAGCCGACGTCGAGCACCGCGCCCTCGCAGCGCCGCAGCACCTCGCGGTCCACCGCGTCGGCGTCGGCGCACCAGCGTTCCACGTCCAGCGGCAGCAGCCAGCCGTCGGCCCGCCGCAGGAAGAGGGGGCCGCGTCCGCGGCCGAGAGCGCGTGCGTACGGGTCGGCGGACCAGGAGGCGACCGGGTCCGCGGGGGCCGCCGCCGCCTTGAGCCCGCTCATCGGCGGGCCGCCGGGGCGAGGCGGGCCAGGGCCCTGGCGAACCGTCCGCCGGGGGCCGCGGCGGCGACCAGGCCGGCGTCGTGCGCGGTGTCGACGTCCCGCAGGCTGGGCAGGTCCCGCACCCGCAGTCCGGCGAGCCGGGCGCGCTGGGCGGCGCCCGTGTACGACTGCGACATGGGGACGCCCCGCAGCCGGCCCGGGTCGGGTTCGGCCAGGCCCAGCGCCCAGAACCCGCCGTCGCGTGCGCGGCCGAAGTACGCGTCGCAGTCCGCCCAGTCGACGGTGAGCAGCTCGGGGGTGACCTGCGGGGTGTCCATGCCGATGAGCAGGGCCGGGCCGTCGCAGGCGGCGAACGCGGCGGCGAGCCGTTCGTCGAGGCCGCCCGTGCCCTGCGGGACGACGTCGAAGCCGGGCGGCAGCCAGGGGCCGGGCGTGCCGTCGAGGACGAGGACGCGGCGCCGGGCGGGGGTGCGGGCGACGGTGTCCAGGGTGTCCGCGAGGGCGGCTTCGGCGAGCGCGGCGGCCTCTTCGGGGGTGTAGGGCGGGGTGAGCCGGGTCTTGACCCGGCCGGGGCGCGGTTCCTTGGCGATGACGAGGAGGGTCGTCACGGGCGGGCCCCTTCCCGGACGCCGGGTGCGGCGGGTTCCTCGGCCAGCACGCGGCTCATGTCGCGGACCGCGTGCCAGGTGCCGCGCCAGGTCCCGGTGACCTTGGAGGCGCCGGCGCGGGGCCGGTAGGGCACGTCGTCCTCGGTGACGCGCCAGCCGGCGTCGGCGGCCCGGACCACCATCTGCAGGGGGTAGCCGCTGCGCCGGTCGGTCAGGTCAAGGGCGAGCAGTTCCTCGCGGCGGGCGGCGCGCAGCGGGCCGAGGTCGCGCAGCCGCAGCCCGGTGCGGCGGCGCAGCAGCCGGGTGAGGGCGAGGTTGGCGGCGCGGGCGTGCGGCGGCCAGGCACCCCGCCGCTCGGGTCGGCGGCGGCCGAGGACCAGGTCGGCCTCGCCGGCCGCGACGCGTTCGACGAACGGCACCAGGTCGCCGGGGTCGAGGGAGGCGTCGCAGTCGCAGAAGCAGACGATGCCGGCGGTGGCGGCGGTCAGGCCCGCGTGGCAGGCGGCGCCGAAGCCGCGCCGCGTCTCGCGCACGACGGTGGCGCCGAGGCGGGCCGCGAGTTCCGCGGAGCCGTCGGTGGAGCCGTTGTCCACGACGAGCGCCCGCCAGCCGGGCGGGACGCGTTCCAGGACCCAGGGCAGCGCCTCGGCCTCGTCGAGGCAGGGCAGCACGATGTCGACGGGTGCCGGGTCCGCGGGGGTGGCTCGGGGTGAGGAGATCGTCACGGCTTTCACCCTACGAGCGCGAACCTGACATTTCGGACTGCGGCTCCTTACGGAACGCGGACGTCGCGGTCCGGGCGGCGCTCCGCGCGCGCGGAGGGTGCGAGGCTGGCCGCATGAAGCAGCAAGAGCCGAGCGGCGGGGCCGGGGCGCGGGTCCTCGTCGTGGACGACGATCCGACCGTGGCAGAGATCGTCTCCGGGTACCTGGACCGCGCCGGGTACGTGGTGGACCGGGCGGGCGACGGGCCCGCCGCCCTCGCGGCGGCCGCCGCGCGCCGCCCGGACCTCGTCGTCCTCGATCTGATGCTCCCCGGCATGGACGGCCTCGAGGTGTGCCGCCGGATGCGCGGGCAGGGGCCGGTGCCGGTGATCATGCTGACCGCGCGCGGCGACGAGGACGACCGCATCCTCGGCCTGGAGGTCGGGGCGGACGACTACGTCACCAAGCCGTTCAGCCCTCGCGAACTCGTGCTGCGCGTCGGGTCCGTGCTGCGGCGCGCCCGCCCCGCGCAGCCGTCCGGCGTCCTGGGCGCCGCGGGCCTGTCGGTGGACCCGGCGGCCCGCCGCGCGACCAAGAACGGGGCCGAACTCGCGCTGACGATACGAGAGTTCGACCTGCTGACGTTCTTCCTGCGCCATCGCGGCAGGGTGTTCAGCCGTGAGGACCTCATGCGCGAGGTGTGGGGCTGGGACTTCGGCGACCTGTCGACGGTCACCGTCCATGTGCGCCGGCTGCGCGGCAAGGTCGAGGACGACCCGGGACGGCCGCGGCTGATCCAGACGGTGTGGGGCGTCGGCTACCGCTTCGACACCGACGGCGCCGCCCCCGCCGAGGAGGGCTGACGTGCGCGACACCCTGCTCATCGCCCTGTTCGCGTTCCTGGGCGCCGCGGCGGCGGGCGTCCTGGGCGCCTGCGTGCTGCTGCTGATCAGGCGGCGCTCGCTGATCACGCACCTCGCCGTCGTCGCGGGCGTCGGCGTCACCGCCATGCTGGCGGGCACGCTCGCCGTGGCGCAGGCGATGTTCCTGTCCGGGCACGACCTGAGCGTCGTCACGACCGTCGTGGCGATGGCCGCGGTCGTCTCCCTGGCGACCGCACTGCTGCTGGGCCGCTGGGTCGCCGCCCGCAGCCACGCCCTGGCGCTCGCCGCCCGCTCCTTCGGCGACGGCGGGGCGTTCACCTCCCCGGACGGGCCCGCCACGGCCGAACTCGCCGCGCTGAGCCGGGAGCTGGAGGCGACCAGCGTCCGGCTCGCGGAGTCCCGGGAGCGCGAGCGCGCGCTGGAGTCCTCGCGGCGCGAACTGGTCGCCTGGATCTCCCACGACCTGCGCACCCCGCTGGCGGGGCTGCGCGCGATGGCGGAGGCCCTGGAGGACGGCGTGGCCACCGACCCGGACCGCTATCTGAAGCAGATCCGGATGGAGGTCGAACGCCTCGACGGCATGGTCGGCGACCTGTTCGAGCTGTCCCGGATCCACGCCGGCACGCTGAAGCTGTCGTTCGCCCGGATGTCCCTGTACGACCTGGTGGGCGACGCGATCTCGGGCGCGGACGCGCTGGCCAGGGAGCACGGCGTACGGCTCGTCGGCGGCCGGGTGGAGGCGCTGCCGGTGCGGGTGGACGGCCGGGAGATGAGCCGGGTGCTGGGCAATCTGCTGGTCAACGCCATCCGCCGGACCCCGGCGGACGGCACGGTCGCGGTCACCGCCGAACGCTCCCGCGACGGCGTGGTGCTGTCCGTGACCGACGGCTGCGGCGGCATCCCGGACGAGGATCTGCCGCGCGTCTTCGACACGGGCTGGCGCGGGACGCACGCCCGGACGCCCCCGGCGGGCGCCGGGCTCGGACTCGCCATCGTGCGGGGCATCGTCGAGGCGCACGAGGGCCGGGCGACCGTACGGAACGTCCCCGGCGGCTGCCGCTTCGAGGTGGTGCTGCCCGCCGCCGCTTCCTGAACGCGTGCAGCACCACCGGCCGGTGGGGGCGGTCACCCGTCGCGCGGGTCCGCCCCGGCGAACTCGCCCATCCCCTCGGTGAAGGACACCTGCGGCTTCCAGCCGAGCTCGGCGCGCAGCCGCGCGGAGTCCGCCGTGATGTGCCGGACGTCCCCGAGCCGGTACTCCCCCGTCACCATCGGCTGGGGGCCGCCGTGGGCGGCCGCGAGGGCGTGGGCCATCTCGCCGACGGTGTGCGGCTCCCCGCTCCCGGTGTTGTACGCGGTCAGCACGCCCGGCGCCAGGTCCCCGCCGGTCGCCTCCAGCGCGGCCACGTTCGCGGCGGCCACGTCGCGCACATGGACGAAGTCCCGCCGCTGACGCCCGTCCTCGAAGACACGGGGCGCCTCCCCGCGCGCGAGGGAGGAGCGGAAGAAGGACGCGACCCCGGCGTACGGGGTGTCGCGGGGCATGCCCGGCCCGTAGACGTTGTGGTAGCGCAGCGACACCGCGGTGCCGCCGGTCGCGCGCGCCCAGGCGGCCGCCAGATGCTCCTGGGCCAGCTTGGTCGTCGCGTACACGTTGCGCGGGTCGGCCGGGGCGTCCTCTCCCACCAGCCCGGGGCTCAGGTCGGCGCCGCAGACCGGGCAGGGCGGCTCGAAGCGGCCCGCGTCCAGGGCGGCGACGGTGCGCGGGCCGGGCCGGACGACCCCGTGCCGGGCGCAGGTGTAGCGGCCCTCGCCGTACACGACCATCGACCCGGCCAGCACCAGCCGGCGCACCCCCGCCTCCGCCATCTCCGTGAGGAGCACGGCCGTGCCGAGGTCGTTGCGGGAGACGTATTCCGGGGCGTCCGAGAAGCCGGTGCCGAGGCCGACCATGGCCGCCTGGTGGCACACCGCGTCGACACCGGCGAGGGCGCGCCCTACGGCGCCGGGGTCGCGGACGTCGGCCGCTGGATCGGTGCGGACGTCGTACACGACGGGTTCGTGCCCGTGGGCGGCGAGCGCCCGGACGATGGGGGACCCGATGAATCCGGCGCCGCCGGTGACCAGTACACGCATGCGCCCACGCTAGGGCGCCGCCGCTCCCCGGAGCCGTCACGCGGCCCTCATGTCATGGGTTCGTAAGAGCCGGGGCGGTCGTCGGGAGCGTCACCGTGAAGCGGGTCCTCCCCGGCTCCGCGGAGACGGTGATCCGGCCGCCGTGGGCCTCGACCAGGGACCGGGCGACGGCGAGCCCGAGTCCGCTGCCGCCGCGGTCGCGGCTGCGGGCCTTGTCGACGCGGTAGAAGCGGTCGAAGACGCGTGCGGCGTCGGCGGGTGGTATGCCGGGCCCGGCGTCGGTGACGGAGACCTGTGCGGTGCCGTCCGCGACGGACACGGCGACCGACACCGGGGTGCCGGGCGGGGTGTGGACGGCCGCGTTGGTGAGGAGGTTGTCCAGGACCTGACGGATGCGCTGCGGGTCCAGGCGCAGCGGCACCGGGCCGGGGCCGGGGACGACCGTGAGCGGGTGGCCGGGGCGGGTGGCCCGGAAGGCGTCCGCCGCCTGTCCGACCAGGTCCACCAGGTCGGCCTCCACCGGGCGCAGGGGCGTCTCCACGTCGGCGGCGTCGAGCCGGGCGAGCAGCAGCAGGTCGTCGAGGAGGACGCCCATCCGGGCGGCCTCGGCGCGCAGCCGCGCGAGATGCCGCTCACGCTCCTCGGGGGCGTTGGCGGCGGCGTACTGGAACAGGTCGGCGTAGCCGCGCACCGACATCAGGGGGGTGCGCAGTTCGTGCGAGGCGTCGGCGACGAACCGACGCAGCCGCCTCTCCGCCTCCGCCCGTACGGCCAGCGAGTCGTCGATGTGCTCCAGCATCATGTTGAACGCGGTGCGCAGTTCCTCCACCTCGGGTCCGCCGCCGCGCCGGTCGTGCCGCACCGGCAGCCGCGCGGAGTCGGTCAGGTCGTGCGAGGTGATGTCCCGCGCGGTGTGCGCCATGTCGCCGAGCGGTTTCAGTCCGCGTCGCAGCATGCCCCGGCCGAGGGCCACCAGGGCGGCCAGCGCCAGCCCGAAGGTGACGGCCTGAAGGGTGATCAGCCGGCCGACGGTGTCCTCGATGCCGTCCAGGGGCGCGGCGCTGACCAGGACCACACCGGGCTCGACCTCGCAGGCCCGCAGCCGGTACTCGCCCTCGCCCCGCAGGCGCGCGGTGCGCAGCACCTCCCGGTGTGCGCCGGCCTGCGCGCGGGCCAGCGCGGTGAAGTCGCCCACGTCCTCGGGGAGATCGGCGGGGTCCTCGGGGGTGCGCAGCACGGCCCTGCCGTCCGTCACGTCGTACACGGCGTAGAACCAGCTGTAGTACTTCTTGCCGTCGAGCGTGCCGTGGTCGGCGAGGGACTTGGACTGGGCGATCTGCCCGTGCGCCAGCTGGGTGTCGAGCTGCGCGGCCAGATAGTCGCGCATGTACGTGGTCAGCGCGGTGCCGACCACCGCGAACACCGTCAGCGACAGCACGGCGAGGCCGAGCGCCAGCCGGGTCCCGAGGCGCATCGCGCGGTAGGCCCGGCGCAGCCGCGCGATCACGCCGGCGCCTCCCGGACGACGTAGCCGAAGCCGCGCACGGTGTGGATCAGCGGAGCGCCGGTGTCGTCCAGCTTGCGGCGCAGCCGGCTGACGACGAGTTCGACGACGTTGGAGCGGCCGCCGAAGCCGTACTCCCAGACGTGGTCGAGGATCTGGGCCTTGGTGAGCACGGCCGGCGACCTGCGCATCAGATAGCGCAGCACCTCGTACTCGGTCGGGGTGAGGGTGAGCAGCCGGTCGCCGCGCCGGACCTCGCGGGTGTCCTCGTCCATCGTCAGGTCGGCGACCCGGAGCACGGAACGCCGGAAGCCGGGGCCCGTGCTGCGCCGCAGCACGGTGCGCAGCCGCGCCATCAGCTCCTCGACGGCGAACGGTTTGACGAGGTAGTCGTCGCCGCCGCGGGTGAGTCCGGCGACCCGGTCGGCGACGCCGTCGCGGGCGGTCAGGAACACCACGGGCACCATCCGCCCGCCCGCCCGCAGCCGGTCCAGGACCCCGAAGCCGTCGACGTCGGGCAGCATCAGGTCGAGCACCACGATGTCCGGGTGGAACTCGGCGGCCCTGCGCAGCGCCTCCGCACCGGAGTTGGCGGTGACCGCCTCCCAGCCCTCGTAGCGGGCGACGGTCGCGACGAGGTCGGCGATGGGCGGATCGTCGTCCACGACGAGCAGGCGTACGTTCTCCACCCTTTCATAGTGCGGCACTTGGTGCGCCACGCCGAGGGGCGGGTGCGCCGCGGGGCCGGATCGACAGGTGGCCGACAGCTTTCACGCGCCGGGCGGCTCCTCCGCGCGCGGCCGGTGGTGACGCAGGGCGTACACCGCCGCCGAACCTCCGCACAGCACGGCCGTGATCAGGAGCCAGCGGGCGAGGAAGCCGTCCGGGGACAGGCCCGTGGCACGCGCGTAACGGTCCGCGACCCGGCCGGTGATCAGCGGGAACCACACCAGCAGGAGCAGCAGCGACAGCGCTGCGGGCACCCGGACGTACATCGTGCGGTCGCGGTGCCCGGAGCGTTCCATGCCCCGCAGCAGCGCCCGGTCCGCCGCCCCGTACAGCGGCACGAGGACGAGGTCGTGGAGGACGGCCGCGCCCACGAACCACAGCGCGACCGCGAACGGGTCCTCCTCGAGCAGCCGCACGCCCGCGTACGCCGTGAGCGCGAAGGAGCAGGCGAGCAGGAGCAGGTGCAGGGGGCTGCCGAGGGGCGGGCGTCGCCGGCGCATCACAGGTCCTCGAAGGTCAGCCGTGCCACCCACTTGGTGTTCAGCACACCGGGCGCGGCGGGCACGACGACCCGGGCCGGATACCCGTGGTCGAGGGTGAGCTCGGCGCCGTTGACGGCGAGGGCGAGCAGGCTGCGCGGGTCGGCGACCTGGTCGGCGCGCAGGGCCGCCCGCCGGAAGGCCCCGTGCCGCTGGAGGGACTCGACGAGGACGTCGGGCGGGGCTCCCTCGTCACCGGCGAGCGACGCCAGGTCCCGCAGCCGCACCCCGCGCCATCGCTGGTCGGAGGTGGACCAGCCCTCCACGCAGGCGATCGGCAGGGCCGCTTCGTGCTGCGGCAGGGCGAGCAGGTCGGCGCGGGAGAGGCGGACGGTGCGGCCGGCGCGGCCCGTCACCACGAGCCGCCACGCCTCATCGGACGTCTCGGCCGCGCTGATCCCGGCGTACCGGGCCGTCTTGTTGATCTGGAAGGCGCCCGGTCCGCTGCCCGGTTCGGCGCCGCCGTGCGGGGCGAGCAGGGCGGTCCGGCGCGGCACCCCGTCGAAGTTCTGCCCCACCGTGGTGGCGAACAGCAACGCGGAGCCACCCCCGACGAAGGCGAGGGCGCCGCGCCGTGAGACGGTCGGCTCGGCGGGCTCCGGCGCCACCAGCCCGTCCGGCTCCTCCCGCAGCTCCCGCAGACCGCGCCATGCCGCGGGCGCCCTGAGCAGCACATGGACGACGAACGCGGAGAAGAAGACCCACGCCCCGTAGAAGTGCAGCGGGTAGAAGGACCCCGGGAAGACGTAGTCCAGCTGGATGTTCAGCACGCCCGTCACGAACTCGAACAGCACCCCGCCGACCAGGAACAGCAGCGAGAGGCGCTCCAGCGCGTGGGCGACGGACCGGGCGGGGGGCAGCCGGAACAGCAGGGGGACGACCGACCACAGCTTGGCCAGCAGCACCGGGATCAGGGTGATGCCGAGGGTGACGTGGACGCCCTGGGTGAGCCGGTACAGCCAGCGCGGCCCGGTCGGCCACGGGAAGAGGTAGAAGCCGAGGAGGCCCTTGCCGGGGGTCTTGTCGTTCACCGGCGACAGGCCGGGGTTGTAGGCGGCGTACGACAGCAGGCCGGTCACGAACAGCACCGTGATCCCGCCGAGCAGGACGACGCCGAGCACGGACGTCAGCCAGGGTCCGCGCAGCGGACTGCGCCAGTACGAGGGGGCGAAGGGGGACCGTGCCATGTGCCGACCGTAGGCGGCGCCGGCCGCGCGGGGCGTGAGGCGAACCATGACGGAACGCTGACGTCCCCGCTTGTCACACGGGGGGCGGACCCCGGACGTCCTAGCGTGCTGACGTGACCCCTGATCTGCTGCCCGAGACCCCCGGCACCCGCCCGGCCGGCCGCCCCGGCGAGCGCCGCGCGCCGCGCCGCGACCTGTACGCGGCCGGCGCCGCCGTCCTCCTGTTCGCGGTGGCGGCGGTCGCCGGGACCGTCGTGGAGCACCGTGACGCCACCCTGCACGTCAAATGGCCGCCGCTGCTCGCGACCTGGCATCCGCACGCCGGTCCGGGCACCCCGGCCGCACTCCTCGTCGCGGTCGCCGTGGTGGCGTACGGGCCGGCCCTGGCCACCCGGCTGCCCTGGCGCCGGCTGCTCGCCGCCGTGTGGGGGGCCGCCCTGGCCTGGACCTGGTCGCTGGCGCTGGTCGACGGCTGGCAGCGGGGGGTCGCCGGCCGGCTGACGACACGGCACGAGTACCTCCGGGCCGTGGGCAGCTTCCAGGACATCCCGGCCACCTTGCGTGACTTCACCGGGCACATCCTGCTGGGCACACCGGACCACTGGCCCGCGCATGTCGCCGGGCACCCGCCGGCGGCCACGCTCACGTTCGTGTTCCTGGACCGGGCCGGTCTGGGCGGCGGGGCGTGGGCGGGGGCCTGGTGCATCACCCTCGGCACCACGGCGGCGGTCGCCGTCCTCGTCGCCGTCCGGGCGCTCGCCTCCGAGCGGCACGCCCGGCGCGCGGCCCCGTTCCTCGTCCTGGTGCCGGGCGCGGTGTGGCTGGGCACGTCGGCCGACGCGTACTTCGCGGCGGTCGCGGCGTGGGCGCTGGCGTTCCTCGCGCTGGCGGTGACCGGGCACCGGACCCGCCCGGCGGGCCTGGCCGCGGGGCTCCTGGCCGGCCTCGCCGTCTATCTGTCGTACGGGCTGACACTGCTCGTGGTGATCGGTGCGGCCGTGCTGTGGCTGGGGCCGGCACGGCTCCGGGCGCTGCCGTTCGTCCTGGCGGGGTGCGCCGTGGTGCCGCTGGTGTTCACGGCGTTCGGCTTCTACTGGTGGGACGCGTACGACCTGCTGGTCACCCGCTACTACCAGGGCGTCGGCGGCGAGCGGCCGCAGGTGTACTGGGTGTGGGCCAACCTGGCCTGCCTGGTGGCGGTGGTGGGAGTGGCGACGGTGGCGGGCCTGCGCCGGGCCGGGGGCTTCCTCGTACGCCGGGAACGCACCGCCGACGCCCGTCTCGCGGTCCTCGTCCTCGCCGCGCTGGCCGCGCTGCTCGTCGCCGACCTGTCCGGGATGAGCAAGGCGGAGACGGAGCGGATCTGGCTGCCGTTCGCCCTGTGGCTGCTGCCCGCGACGGCGTTCCTGACCGGGGCCCGGGGCTGGCTGGCGGCCCAGGCGCTGCTGGCGCTGCTTGTCAACCATCTGCTGCTGACGGGCTGGTGAGACGGCCCCGGCACGGCGGGCAGGGGGCCGTGTGACGCACGTCGCACAGCGGATCGTAAGTTTTTCCCGCAGCGGTGATTGTTCTCGCCGTCCCGTCCGTACCTCTGGGGGTACGAGCCGTTCACGTCTGGAGGCACGATGCCCGTCTCGCGCCGCATGGTTGGCACCGTCTTTGTGGGAGGCGCCCTGGTCCTGACCCTCTCCGCCCTCGCCTACCCCGCCATGCTGGGTGTGCAGACCACCTCCGCCAGCCAGGACCGCATCATCGCCAACACGCAGTGGGGGCCGCTGACCGAGGCGGACCGTGACTTCGTGGTCAAGGTGCGGGCGGCGGGGCTCTGGGAGCACCCCCTGGGCATGATGGCGATGCAGCGGGGCACCACACCGGCGATGAAGGAGGCCGGCAAGCACCTGGTGGTCGGTCACGCCCGCCTCGACCTGGCCTGCCGCAAGATCGCTTCGCAGATGAACATCACGCTGCCGAACCAGGCGAGCCCTCAGCAGCAGCAGTTCGTCGCGACGGTGGACTCCAAGCAGGGCAAGGAGTTCGACGCGACGGGCGTGGCGATCATGCGGGTGACCCACGGTCAGATCTTCCCGGTCATCGCGAAGATCCGGGCGAACACGCAGAACACCATGGTGCGCCAGCTGGCCGACCTCGCGAACGACACCGTGCTCGACCACATCACGGTCCTGGAGAAGACCGGGCTGGTCAACTTCGACCAGAACAACTTCCAGCAGACCACGCCCCCGAAGCTCCCCAAGGACCAGTTGACCCCGCCCCCGCCGCAGCCGGGCGCGCCGGTCCTCACGCTCAGCATCCCCAAGGGCCTGGGCCTGGAGAACCTGGACACCAAGTCCCCCGCGGCGCTGCCCAGCGCGGACGTCAAGTGACCCGGTGCCCCCGCCCGGCGGGGGCACCACCGCTCAGCCGGTCTTCCAGCCCCAGGGCGTGTCCAGCCGCTCCCACTCCGCGGCCCACTCCTCCAGGCGCCGCCGCTCCATCACCAGGCGCACCACCCAGCCGGCGCCCAGGACGAGACCGGCCGCGCCCCCGCCGGCGAGCAGGCCACCGGAGACGGCGTGCAGCGTCGTCTCGGCCCCGGACAGCGGCTCGTTGACGACGCGGCCCTGCCGGTCGGTCCACACGTCCACCTTGCCGCCGGCCTTCGCCTTCGGCGGGACCCGTGCCTCGTCGGTGCGGGTCCTGCCGTCCGGGTCGGTCCAGCGGACCGGGGCCCACACCAGGTGGTCGGCGGTCACGCGGGCGGGCCCCGGCTCCTCGGCGTCCCGCACCAGGACGGCGGTCACCTGACGGGTCTCGGCGCGGACGCGCTCGGCGGAGCCGACGACGGCGTCCGCCGCCCAGAGGCCGGCGAAGACGCCGCCCAGCACCGCGAGCAGCCAGGCGCACAGGACGACCCACGCCTCGACGACATCGCTGCGGCGCTTCAGCGGATTGCGCCGCCACCGCCACAGCCGTACCTTCGTGCACTCGGACGCCGCCATGCCGACACCCCCTTGAGCACCGACAGCACCCCTCCAGTGTGCGCCCATTCGAGGGGCTCCGCATGTACCCGAACGGCCCTGGCCGGCGCCCGGCGGGGGGCCGTTCGGGGCAGTCAGCCCGCGGTGCGGCGGATGCGTCCGGCGTACCGCTTCTCCAGCTCCAGATTGCCCTCGTAGCCGCCCGGCACATTGGCCGAGACATAGACCGGCGGGCGTTCCCCGGCGGCGAGGAGCAGGGCGGACGCCTCGGCCACGGCCATCTGCACGAGCAGGACGCTGGTGAGCGTGGAAAGGGCGCACACGGCGCCGCCGCCGGGCAGCTCCAGCAGGGCGTCCCCGCGCGGGGCCGCGTTGTCGAGGACGACGTCGGCGATGTCGGCGAGCTTGCGGCCGCTCGCGTGGCCCGCCGGGACGGCGCGGGTGTGGGCCAGGGAGGTCAGGGCGAGGACGGCGTGCCCGCGCTCCTTGGCGTGCAGGGCCATCTCCACGACGACGTTGTTGACGCCGGAGTTGGAGATCACGACGAACAGGTCCTGGGGGCGGGGGGCGGCCAGGTCGTAGATGCGCGCGGCGACCCCCGCCCGGCGCTCCAGGAGCGGGTCGTCGAGGACGGCCGGGGACTCGCCGCCGTACAGGACGAGGTCGGCGATGCTCAGCCGGTTGGTGGGCACCAGTCCCCCGGCGCGCCCCGCGATCTCGAGGGCGACGGCCTGGGAGTGGCCGGTGCCGAACGCCTGGACGACCCCGTCGTCCCGGACGCACCCGGCGATGAGCCCGGCGGCGCGGGCCACGTCCTCCCGTACGGACGCTGACCCGGTGAGGCGGTCGAGGACGCCTCTGCTCTCGTGCACGAAACGCTCGGCGCTCACGGACGCGTCGGACATGAACCCTCCCGCGATGAATGAATCCACCAAGTTGCAGCCCATGGATGAATCGTTGAACCGAACGCTACCGCCGACTGCTACCTTCGGGCCATGCCCCCGACGGACGTCACCGCGCTGATCCGTGCCGAACTGCCCCACCTCAGCGGGTCGCTGAGGAAGGTCGGCGAGCTGGTCCTCGCCGATCCGGCGGCGGTCACGCGCTGCTCGGCGGCCGAGCTGGGCCGCCGCACCGGCACCTCGCAGGCCACGGTGACCCGGTTCTGCCGGGCGGTCGGGCTCGACTCGTACCAGCAGCTGCTGATGGAGCTGGCCGCGGAGCGCGGGCGGGGCGCGGCGGGCACGGACTGGGGGACGGCGGAGATCGGCCCGGACATCTACCCCGACGACAGTCTGGAGAAGGTGGTGCGGGTCGTCGGCGCGGCGGACCTGCGGGCGGTGCGGCAGACCGTCGAGGGCATCGACCTCGACGCGCTGGAGCGGGCCGCCCGGGCCACGGCGCGGGCCCGGCGGATCGACGTCTACGGCGTCGGCGGCAGCGGCGCCGTCGCACGCGAGACGGAGATGCGGCTGTTCCGCATCGGCTGCGCGGTGCGCGGCTGGACGGAGGTGCACGCGGCTGCCACCTCCGCCGCCCTGCTCACCCCGGCCGACGTGGCGATCGGCATCTCGCACTCCGGGGCGACCCGGGAGACGCTGGAGCCGTTCGAGCTGGCCCGGGAGCGCGGCGCCACCACGATCGCCCTCACCTCCGCCCCGCGCTCACCGCTCGCCGAGGCGGCCGACGTCCGCCTCGTCTCGGCCACCTCCGAGACGAGCTTCCGCAGCGGCGGCATCGGCGCCCGGCACTCGGTCCTCGTCCTGATCGACTGCCTGTACGTCCGCGTGGCCCAGCTCTCCTACCGGCGGGCGAGCACGTCCCTGACCCTGACCGACCACATCGCCCCTCAGCACCGCCTCCCACCCGGCCGCCCCCGCTGACGAACGGCACCGTGCCCCGCCGACCAGCCGGCCCGGCACCCGCCACCCCCCTGCCGGGACGAGCCTCGCCAGCCACCTCCCCGGCGGGCCGCGCACATCCCGCACCGGGACACACCCGACACGTCCCCCACCCCCGCCCTGGCGAGACGTGCGCCGGGCGGGCGGAGCCCTCCCCACCGGGCCGGGTAAAAGTCGCAGCCGACGCGTCACCACCCCTGAGCAACCCCACCCGACCGCACGGCACGCGACCCGCACCCGGCCGACCGGTCCCCAGCCCTCGCACAACCGGCCGCGCCGGCGCCACCGCCGGCACCCGCCCGCACCCCGCCCACCGGGCGCACATCCCGGCAGCCGCCCCGGCCGGGCCAGGGAGACGGTCCCAGCGGACGCACCCGCCGCGTCGCCTCGCCACCCCCGAGCGATCCCGTCCCACCCCTCGGCGCGACCGGCGCCCGCGGCTCTCAGACCGCCAGGCGCGCCAGCGCCAGCGCCCCCCGGCAGCCGTCCGTTGCCAGGTCTGGGGTGAGTCCCAGCGGACGCAGTCGGTCGAGGAGCGCAGGGGTCAGGGGGCCGGTGGGGCCCAGCAGGCCGCCGGTGAGGACGACGCGTTCACCGGCGCGGGGGGCGAGGGCCCGCACGAGGTCCGTCAGGTGGCCGGCCGCCGCCGCCAGGACGGCGCAGGCCACGGCGTCGCCCTCCAGTGCGGCAGCGGCCACCAGCGGCGCGAGTTCGGCCAGCCGCACCGGGTGCCGCCCCAGCACGGCGGGCAGCAGCCGCATCCGGTACGCCTCCCGGTGCTCCCGGTCCCAGCCGGCGTCGTCGTACGGGACGGGCGGCAGTACGTCCGGGGGTACCCCGAGGGAGTGGCCGACCGCACCGGTCAGCGCCGTCGGCCCGCCCCGGCCGTCCGCCGCCCGCAGGGCGGCCCGCACCGCCTCGCGCCCGATCCAGAACCCGGCGCCGTCGTCGCCGAGCAGCCAGCCGTCACCGCCCGCGGTGGCGCGGCAGACCCGCCCGGTGATGCGCACGGCGACGGCGCCCGTACCGGCGATGACGGCGATCCCGTCGGCGGGGCCGCCCGGCGCGGAGGCGAACGCGGCCTCTCCGTCACTGTGGATCTCGACGGCCGCGGCGGTGATGCCCAGCTGGTGCAGCGCGGCGGTGAGGGCGGCGTGCGCGCGCAGCTGCCCGGGGTCGTCGGGCGCCAGCCGCGATGCCCCGGCGAAGCCGCCCGCGACGGCCACCACCCGGCCCCGCAGCTCCGGCGGGACGGCTTCGGCCAGCGCGGCGGCGAGATGGGCGGTGAGGTCGGCCTCGGACACGCTCAGCGCGTTCCCCGGCCCGCCCCGCCCCTGGCCGAGGGGAGCGCCGCCCGCCAGGGGCGCCAGGACGGCCCGGGTGCGGGTGCCCCCGGCGTCCACGCCGACGACGTACGCGGCCGCACCCACCTGATCGAGAGTCATCGGCGCCCATCGTGAAGGACCGGTGGGCGCCGGGACAAGGAGTGTGCCGTGCTACTCGTCGCCGAAGCGCAGCACCGCGACGGTGATGTTGTCGGGCCCGCCCGCCTCGATCGCGGCCCGCCACAGTTCGAACGCGGCCCGGCCGTCGTCGTGCTCGCGCAGGATCGCGTCCACCGTGCCGGGGGGCACCGGGTCCGTCAGACCGTCCGAGCACACCACGTACCGCGTGCCGGGCACGAGGGGTTCGGTGCTGACGTGCGGATGGACCTCGCGGAAGGTGGGTGAGCCCCCGAGGCACTGGGTGACCAGGGACGTCGTACGGCCGGGCGGATGCGGCGGGTTGTCGTCGACGCTGACCTGCCGCAGGCCGTCGCCGTCCGCCGCGAGGACCTGGCTGTCGCCCACGTTGAACACGAGCACGCTGTCCTCGCCGACCACGACGCCGGCGACCGTCGTCCCCATCGCGGTCAGCTCGGTCTGCTCGTCGCCGCCGGCGGCCTGGAAGACGGCCCGGTTGCAGGCGTTCAGGGCGTCGCGCACGGCGACCTCGCTGCCGAGGGCGGGTCCGAGCATCGAGATCCGGCGCACGACCAGCGAACTGGCCAGGTCACCGCCGGGATGCCCGCCGAGCCCGTCGGCGACGGCCACGACGAGGGGGGTGCCGAGCGGGAAGACCAGGGTCTGCGGGCTCTCGGTCACCGTGGCGCACAGCGTCCACGGGCCGACGGCCAGGCTGTCCTCGTTGCGCTCGCGCAGCAGTCCGGGATGGGTGATCGCGCTCACCGCGGCGTACGGCATGCGGCGCCACCGCCTTCCGTACCTGGCGCACCGCCCGCAAAGGGGCCTGCTACGAGCATAGGAAGGTCTTCGGCCCGGGCGCACGTGCGGCCGGGGTCGGGCCCCGGCCGCACGTGCCCGGCTGTCAGCTCTCGGCCGGCGTCAGCCGCAGCGAGATGCTGTTGATGCAGTACCGCTGGTCGGTCGGCGTCGGATACCCCTCGCCCTCGAAGACGTGCCCGAGGTGCGACCCGCACCGGGCGCACCGCACCTCGGTGCGCACCATCCCGTGCGAGCGGTCCTCGATCAGCTCCACCGCGTCGGTGTCCTTCGGGTCGTAGAAGGACGGCCAGCCGCAGTGCGACTCGAACTTGGTGGTCGAGGTGAACAGCTCGGCCCCGCAGGCGCGACAGGAGTAGACGCCCTCGGTCTTGGTGTCGGTGTACTCACCGGTGAAGGCGGGTTCCGTACCGGCCTGGCGCAGCACGGCGTACTCGGCCGGGCTCAGTTCCGCGCGCCACTCCTCGTCCGGCTTCTCTACGTCGTACGACATGGGTGTGTGCCCCTCACTTCGACAGGCGGTCCAGGATGAGCGGGCCGAGGTCGGTGACATCGCCCGCGCCCATGGTGAGAACGAGATCACCGGGCTTCGTCATTCCCGCGACCAGCGAGGGCACCTCGCCCTTGTCGTGCACAGGGGTCACGTCGGCGCCGGCCGCGCGGGCGGCGTCGACGACCAGCTCGCTGGTGATGCCGGGGATCGGGTCCTCGCGGGCCGGGTAGATGTCCAGGACCAGCGAGGCGTCGGCCAGGGCCAGGGCCTCGCCCATCTCCTTGCCGAGCTCCTGGGTGCGGGAGAAGAGGTGGGGCTGGTAGACGACCAGGATGCGGGCGTCTCCGGCGGCGGCCCGCATGGCCTGCAGGTCGGCCGTCATCTCGGTCGGGTGGTGGGCGTAGGAGTCGATGACCTGGGCGCCGGCGGCCTCGCCCTTGAGCTGGAGGCGCCGCTTCACGCCGGTGTACGCGGCGATCGCGGGGGCCAGCTCGGCGGCCGGGACGCCGAGCGCCGCGCCCGCCGCGAGGGCGGCGACGGCGTTCAGGGCGTAGTGGCGGCCCGGGACGGACACCGTGAAGGTGAGCTCCCGCCCGTCCAGGAGGACGGTGACCTCGCTCTTGAGGCCCTGCGGCACCACGGACAGCACCCGCACGTCGGCGTCGGGCGCCTCGCCGTACGTCACGACGCGCGGCCCGCGCCCGGCGACGCGGCGGGTGAGCTCCCGTGCGCCGTCCTGGTCGGCGGAGATCACCAGGGTGCCGCCCTCGGTGATCCGGTCGGCGAACGTCACGAAGGAGTCGTAGATCTCCTCCAGCGACGCGTAGTTCGCGTGGTGGTCGAGCTCGACGTTGAGGACGATCGCGACGTCGGGGGCGTACTTGTGGAAGCTGCGGTCCGATTCGTCCGCCTCGGCGACGAAGATGTCGCCGTCGCCGTGAAGCGCGTTGGAGCCCGGGGCGTCCAGGTCGCCGCCGATGGCGTACGACGGCCGCAGGCCCAGCTCGGTGAGGGAGACGGCCAGCATGGAGGTGGTGGTCGTCTTGCCGTGGGTGCCGGCGACGGCGATCGGGCGCAGCCCGTCCATCAGCGCGGCGAGCGCGTCGGAACGGTGCACCACGGGGACACCCAGCTCGGCGGCGCGGGCCAGCTCGGGGTTGTCCTGCCGGATCGCCGACGACACCACGACACAGCTGGCGTCGTCGGCGAGGTGCTCCGCGGCGTGCCCGATGTGCACGGTGACGCCGAGCGCCCGCAGCGCCTCGGCGGTCGCGGACTCCTTGGCGTCGCTGCCGGCCACCGCGGCCCCACGCTGCGCGAGGATCTTCGCGATGCCCGACATGCCGGCCCCGCCGATGCCGATGAAGTGCGGTCGGTCCATGGCGGGGGGAAGGCCGGGTGCCATGCGTGTCTCCCAGGAGTGCGATACGACGGTGAGGCCCCAGCCTATTAGCAGGCGGCGGGCCCACCGCCCAGGGGCGCTCACGGCGTCCGCGCAGGGGTGCCGCTACGCCTTGCTGTGCGAGAACAGCTTCAGCACCGGCACGCCCACCTTGTGCCGGGCCCGCGAGGCCCAGTCCCGGTGGAAGAACTCCTCCACGTAGTGCGGGTCGGTCAGCACGATGACCTCGTCCGCCCCGACCTCGCGCACGACGTCCTTGAGCGCGTCCAGCGGATGGTCCTCCAGCAGCCGGCCCTCGGCCTGCGCCCCGGCGGTGCGCAGGGCGGTGAGCGACACCTCCAGGGCGCGCTCGCCCGTGCTCAGGGCCTCCTCGCCCTCGGGGGTCTCGCCCTCGCGCACCGCCTCGTCCAGCTCGCCGAGCGCGATGTCGTCGATGGCGCGCAGCAGCCGGTCGGCCTGCTCGCCGCGCGGCTGGAGCAGCACGTGGAAGGCGACCTCCTCGTCGCCGTGCAAGGTGGTGACGAACTCCACGTCGGCGGACGTCAGGGCCTTCTCGATCATCAGTACGCTTGTGAACACCGGCGCCCCTTCTGCGGAAACCATCCTTCCCCGTGCTGGCACGGGGACTGCGCAATGTAGTCTGCCCGGCCGAAGCCAAGCGGAACGACCTATTCCGCCGTTTCCCGGGCCATGGATCAGAGAACCCCTCTCGCGCCGGACCTAACCTCGCGGCCGCCGGTAGCGGCCGAACAGGAAGCCGTCCTCCTCCAGCAGGGACGCCAGCTCGAACCGCCGCGGCACGGCCACCGCGGGTCCGCCGGCGATGCGCTGGGCGTCCCCGGCGGTGAGCATCGGCGAGATCGTCAGGCACAGTTCGTCGAGCACCCCGGCCGCCACGAACTGCCCGAGCAGCCGGGGACCGCCCTCGGTCAGCAGCCGGGTGTGGCCGAGCCCGGCGAGGGCGGCCACGGCACGGGCCGGATCGACGCCTGCGCCGTCACCGGCGACCACCACCCGGGCACCCGACCACTCCGCCTCCGCGACCCGGTCCGCCGGCGCGGCGGCGCCGGTCAGCACCAGGGTCGGCACGAGGGGCGAGGTGAACAGCGGCAGACCGAAGTCCAGGTCGAGGCTCGCGCTGATCACCGCGATGGCGGGGGCGGGCCCCTGTCCGGCGGCGGCCCGCGCCCCGGCGAACTCGGCCCGCGCCCGAGCGGGGCGGTACCCCTCCTGGCGGACCGTTTCCGCACCGGCGACCACGACGTCCGCGAGCGCCCGCAAGGTGCCGAAGATCCGCATGTCGGCGGCACAGGAGATGGGCTGCGACCGCCCCTCGTGCTGGGCGGCCCCGTCGAGGGTGGACACCATGTTGCCGCGCAGCCACGGGGTCGCCTCGCCGGGTCCGGCGTCCGGGTAGGCGTACGCGGCGGCGAGCTCGGCCAGGCTCCACTCCCGGCCGGCCCCGGATCCGCTCCCCCCGGAAGCGCTCGGCGTCGTCTCGTCGGTCACAGGGAACAGGCGTCGCATGGCAAGGAGTGTGGCACGGCCACCTCCGCCGC
Source organism: Streptomyces sp. NRRL WC-3605 (assembly GCF_001509795.1). Lineage (GTDB taxonomy): Bacteria > Actinomycetota > Actinomycetes > Streptomycetales > Streptomycetaceae > Streptomyces > Streptomyces viridochromogenes. The sequence continues at coordinate 75,750 of NZ_LLZN01000052.1, forward strand.
CCCGGCCACCGCCCGCGCCACCGCCCCGCCCTCCGCACGCGCGCTCGCGCACGTCACCGGCGTGGACGCCGTCCGGGCGGACGCCTGGGTGCGCCGGGCAGGCCCTACCATGGTGAACCGTGTCGTCCTCCTCCGCCGCGTCCCAGCCGAGCCCGATAGCCGAAGCGAGCCCGCTCTCCCTGTGCGCCCGCGAGCCGCACGTACCGGCGGACCGGCTGGTCGCCGAGATGGTGCCGCCGCCCCGCTTCGACTCGGTCCGCTTCGGCACGTACATCCCGGACCCGAACCAGCCCAGCCAGACCGAGGCGGTCCAGGTCCTGGAGTCCTTCGCCGGAGGGCTCGGCGGCGCCCACGCGAGCGGCGGCGGCAGGCCCCGGCGCGGCCTGCTCGGCTTCGGCCGCGCGAAGGCGCCCAAGGCCCCGGCGGGACCCCGCGGTGTCTACCTCGACGGCGGCTACGGCGTCGGCAAGACCCATCTGCTCGCCTCCCTGTGGCACGCCACCCCGGCCGAGCCGTCCCTGAAGGCGTTCGGCACCTTCGTGGAGCTGACGAACCTGGTCGGCGCCCTCGGCTTCCAGCAGACCGTGCAGACGCTCTCCGGCCACCGTCTGCTCTGCATCGACGAGTTCGAGCTGGACGACCCGGGCGACACCGTCCTCGTCTCCACCCTGCTCGGCAAGCTGGTCGACGCGGGGGTCGCGCTCGCCGCCACCTCCAACACCCTGCCCGGCAAGCTCGGCGAGGGCCGCTTCGCGGCGGCCGACTTCCTGCGCGAGATCCAGGGTCTGTCCGCCCACTTCCGCGCGCTGCGCATCGACGGCGAGGACTACCGCCACCGCGGCCTGCCGCAGGCCCCGGCCCCGTTCTCGGACGACCAGGTGACCCGGGCGGCGTACGCCACCGAGGGCGCCTCGCTCGACGACTTCCCCCGGCTGCTGGACCACCTGGCCCGGGTCCACCCGAGCCGCTACGGCGCGCTGACGGACGGCCTGAAGGCGGTGTGCCTCACCGGGGTGCAGCCGGTCCCGGACCAGTCCACCGCCCTGCGGCTGGTGGTGCTCGCCGACCGGCTCTACGACCGCGAGGTCCCGGTCCTGGCCTCCGGGCTGCCCTTCGACCGGCTGTTCAGCGAGGAGATGCTGAACGGCGGCTACCGCAAGAAGTACTTCCGCGCCATCTCCCGGCTGACCGCGCTGGCCCGCGACGCGCGGGGGCTCGTGGCCGACTGACGGCCGCCTCGGCGCAACCCTCCGGCGCACAGCGGGAGTTCAGGCCATTTCACCCTCACCTTTGAGGCGCTTCGCGGCATGGGGCGTCAGGTTGAGCGTGCAAACAACATCGCCGGGTTACCTTCTTCCTTGACCAACGGTTGACCAGCCGTTGGCCGGTGCATGGGGTGCGCACGGGCCGGAAGGGGGCGCATGTTCGGAGGTCGGACGACCACGACCGGTCTTCCCCTCCTGGCCCCCTGCCGGTCCGCACCCCCTCTCCTCGCACCCGCCGCCTTCTTCGCATCCGCGCATACGGCCCGTGAAGCAAAGGCCAAGACCCACCCGGGGGACGATCTCCCCGAGGCGGTGCGGAAGGCGGTCCCCCCACCTCTGTCACGCACACCCCGACGCGCCCGCCGAGACGCGCCAGGAGGAGTCACCACTCATGCAGCCCCTCATCGACAACGCCCGTATGTTCGGACAGCGCCCTGAGGAGTTCGCCCCGCTGGCCGCAGGACAGTCACCCCAGGTCCTCTTCATCACCTGTTCCGACTCCCGGGTCGTACCGGCCCTGATCACGGGCGCCCGGCCCGGCGAGCTCTTCGAGCTGCGCACCGCGGGCAACATCGTCCCCCCGTACGGCTCCGGGCAGCCCACCGGCGAGGCCGCCACCATCGAGTACGCCGTGGAGGTCCTCGGCGTACGTGACGTCGTGGTCTGCGGCCACTCCCACTGCGGAGCGGTGGGCGCGCTGGTGCGCGGCGACGACCTGGACGCCGTCCCGGCTGTGCGCGACTGGCTGGCGCACGCGGCGCCGCCCCCGGCCGGCACCCCGGAGGACCCCGAGGTCGCCGAGGGCGTCCAGGCGCATGTGCTGGCCCAGGTGCTGCGGCTGCGCTCGTACCCGTGCGTCGCCGGACGGCTCACGGCGGGCCTGCTCACCGTGCACGCCTGGTACTACGAGGTGCACCGCGGGACCGTGCGGGTCCACGACCCCGCCACCGACGCCTTCGAGGCGCTGTGACCGCCCGGCGCGCCGCGTTCCCCCACATACGGCGGGACCTCGCCGCCTCCCTGGTGGTGTTCCTGGTCGCGCTGCCGCTGTGCGTCGGGGTGGCCGTCGCCTCCGGGGTCCCCGCCGAGCTGGGGCTCGTCACCGGCATCGTGGGCGGCGTCGTCACCGGCCTGATGCGCGGCAGCACCCTGCAGGTCTCCGGTCCCGCCGCCGGGCTGACCGTGCTGGTGCTGGAGGCGGTGCGGGAGTTCGGGCTGCCGGCCCTCGGCGTCCTGGTGCTCGCCACCGGCCTGCTCCAGATCCTCATGGGGGCCCTGCGGCTGGGCCGCTGGTTCCGGGCCATCTCGGTGTCCGTCGTCGAGGGCATGCTGGCCGGCATCGGTCTCGTGCTGATCGCCGGGCAGCTCTACTCGGTCGCGGACGCGGAGGCGCCCGCCTCGGGCACCGAGCGGATGGCCGGGCTGCCCGGCACGCTCGCCCGGGCCGCCGGGGACACGGAGACGCTGGCCTCGATCGGGCTGGGTGCCGGTACCGTCGCCGTCCTGGTGCTGTGGCCGCGGATGCCGCGCCGGGTGCGCGCGGTCCCCGGCCCGCTCGCGGCCGTCGCGCTGGCGACGGCCGCCGCGGCCGCCCTCTCGCTGCCGGTCGCCACGGTCGAGGTCGAGGGCCTGCTGGACGCCGTCCAGCCGCCCGGCGCGGAGGCGCTCGGCGTCCTGGCCGACCCGGCGGTCTGCGGCACGATCATCGCCTTCACCCTGATCGCCTCCGCCGAGTCGCTGTTCAGCGCCGCGGCCGTCGACCGGATGCACGACGGGCCCCGCACCCGCTACGACCAGGAGCTGATGGCGCAGGGCACGGGCAACGCCGTCTGCGGTCTGCTCGGCGCCCTGCCGATGACGGCGGTCATCGTGCGCAGCTCGGCCAATGTGCGGGCGGGGGCGCGGACCCGGGCGGCGCGTGTCCTGCACGGCGTCTGGCTGCTGCTGTTCGCGGCGCTGCTGCCCGCCGCGCTGGGGCTGCTGCCGCTGCCCGCGCTGGCCGGGGTCCTGCTGCACGCGGGCTGGAAGCTGATCCCGTTCCGGGGGCTGCTGACCCTGTGGCGGGGTGAGCGGGGCGAGGCGCTGATCCTCGTCACCACGGCGGTGTCGATCGTCGCGCTGAACATGTTCGAGGGTGTGCTGATCGGTCTCGCCCTGTCGGTGGCCAAGGCCGCCTGGGGGGCCTCGCACGTCCGGCTCGAGGTGCGGGACCTGGGTGCCGGGCCGGTCCGGGCGCAGCTGTCGGGCAACGCGACGTTCCTGCGGCTGCCGAAGATCCTCGACAGCCTGGAGGCCCTGCCGCAGGACCGGCCGGTGGAGCTCGACCTGTCGGGCCTGCACCACCTCGACCACGCCTGCCGTACGGCCCTGGAGAACTGGGCCGAGCGGCACAGCGCGGCGGGCACCACGCCCGTACGCCTCACCGCGCGCTGAGCGCGCTCGCCCGTCGGTCGCCTTGTGGCCCCACGGCGACGGGCGGGCATATCGTTGCAGAGAGGCGCGGAACGGACCTCTCCGCGAGGAGGTCGACATGGTCGAGGAGCTGCTGGGCGCCGCCGCCGGAGTGGCCGCCGCCGGAGTGGTCTACGTGGCCGCGGCGGCCCGTGTGGTCAAGCAGTACGAGCGCGGGGTGGTGCTGCGGCTCGGGCGGCTCGCCGGGGACGTGCGCACTCCCGGGTTCACGATGATCGTTCCTTTCGTGGACCGGCTGCACAAGGTCAACATGCAGATCGTGACGCTGCCGGTGCCGGGCCAGGAGGGCATCACCCGGGACAACGTGACCGTGCGGGTGGACGCGGTCGTCTACTTCAAGGTGGTCGACGCCGCGAGCGCCCTGATCACGGTCGAGGACTACAAGTACGCGGTCTCCCAGATGGCGCAGACGTCGCTGCGCTCGATCATCGGCAAGAGCGACCTGGACGACCTGCTCTCCAACCGGGAGAAGCTCAACCAGGGCCTGGAGCTGATGATCGACAGCCCGGCGATCGGCTGGGGCGTGCAGGTGGACCGCGTCGAGATCAAGGACGTGTCGCTGCCGGAGTCGATGAAGCGCTCGATGGCCCGCCAGGCCGAGGCGGACCGCGAGCGGCGGGCCCGGATCATCAACGCGGACGCCGAGCTCCAGGCCTCCCGGAAACTGGCCGACGCGGCCCGGCAGATGGCCGAGACCCCCTCCGCGCTCCAGCTGCGGCTGCTGCAGACGGTGATGGCGGTGGCCGCGGAGAAGAACTCCACGCTGGTCCTGCCGATCCCGGTGGAGCTGCTGCGCTTCCTGGAGCGCGGCGAGGACCACGGGGAGCGCCAGGCCCCTGCGCCCGCGCCCGCCGCCCGCCCGGCCGGGGACCCGCCGGAGGCCGAGGACCCGCCGGCCGAGGACGCGCCGAAGGCCGTCGAACCGCCCCCGGAGCGTCCGGTCGAACGGACGATCGACGACATCATCGGTGACGCGCAAGGGAAGTGACACGAGCTACACGCGTGGTTCCCGCGAGTCCCGCCAGGTGATAGACACGGCTGGGTCACATCTCCTGTCCGCCAGCAGGAAGGTTGTTCCCCCCCATGTCCGCAACCGCGTCCGCACCCGGCGGCTCCGGCTCGACCCGCCGTCAGATCCTGGCCCGTACCGGCGCGTTGGGTGTCTCCATCGCCTTCGCCGGCAACGTCGCCGAACTCTTCACCGGCACCGCCGCCGCCCAGAACCTGGGCCACTCCGGCTACGGCCCGCTGGTCCCCGACCCGAACGGCCTGCTCGACCTGCCAAAAGGTTTCTCTTACCGGGTGCTCTCCCGCGAGGGCGACCAGCTCCGCTCCGGCGAGGGCGAGGTCCCCTCCCACTGCGACGGCATGTCCGCCTTCGGCGCCCGCTCCGGCCGCGTCCACCTGGTCCGCAACCACGAGAACCGCGCGGACGCCGCGATCGCCGTCCCCACCGTCAAGGGCCTGACCTACGACCCGGAGGGCAAGGGCGGCTGTACGGCGCTGACCCTGGACCGGCACGACCACGTGCTGTCCGAGCGGGTCGCCATCGCCGGCACCGCCGTCAACTGCGCGGGCGGGCCCACCCCTTGGGGCACCTGGCTGACCTGCGAGGAGACCGAGGACAAGGCCGGCACCAACGGCTACACCAAGGACCACGGCTTCATCTTCGAGGTCGACCCGGACGACCCGCACCGCTCGGGCGCGGTCCCGCTCACCGCCATGGGCCGCTTCCAGCACGAGGCCGTCGCGGTCGATCCCCGGCGCGGGGTCGTCTACGAGACCGAGGACGCGTTCGAGCGGCCGTTCGGGCTGTTCTACCGCTTCCTGCCCGAACGGCCGCACGGCGGCCTCGGCTCGCTGCGCGCCGGCGGGCGCCTGCAGGCCATGCGGGTGCCGGGCGTGCCGGACCTGTCCACGATCCAGGAGACGGGCACCACGTTCGACCGCATCGAGTGGGTGGACGTGCCCGACCCGCTCGCCGCCGGGACCCCCATCCGCTTCCAGGACTTCGGCCCGAAGGGCATCACCCACGCGCAGAAGCTCGAGGGCTGCTACTGGGGCGGGCGGTCGGTGTACTTCGTCTCCTCGTTCGCCCGCCGCTCCGACGGCTCGGCGGCGGACCACTACGGGCAGATCTGGCGCTACGACCCCACCGAGCGCCGGCTCACCCTGGTGATCGTCTTCGGCCCCGACACGGACGTCCAGCTCCCCGGCGAGTCCCCCGACAACATCTGCCTCGCCCCCAGCGGCGGCCTGATGGTGTGCGAGGACGGCAACGGCGCCCAGCACGTCTTCGGTGTGACCCGGCGCGGGGAGGTGTACGCGATGGCGCGCAACGCCCAGAACATCAACACCCCGGACGATCCGGAGTGGGGCGAGTTCGCCGGTGTCACCTTCTCCCCCGACGGCGGCACCATGTACGTCAACTGCTACGACCCCGGGACCACGTTCGCGGTGACGGGACCCTGGCGCCGCTGACCCTGGCGGACCCGGCCGGCCGGCGTGGGTGCCACCCGGCGCCCCCACCGACCGGCCGGGTGACTCCGGCCCGGCACCCCCGCCGGCGCACCGGAATGTCCATCTGATCCTCATATTGTCGAGCGGTGATCATTCGCGTCCGGCGGATCGCCGCCGTCTGCGCCCTCGGCACGGCGCTCACCGCACTCGCCGCGTGCTCGGCACCGCAGCCGGTCCGCGCGCCGCGCGCCACCGCCGGCCCCGCCGTCGCCTCCGCCTCACCCGCGGCCGGGCCGCCGACCCTCGCCCCCGGCCCGGCCGGCCTGACCCCGGTCTTCGAGCACGGTCCCCGCACCGGTGACCGGGCCGTCGCCCTGACCTTCGACGCCGACATGACCGCCGACCAGGGCCCGCGCGCCGCGCGGGGCGAGCGGTTCGACAACCCGGGGCTCATCGCGGCCCTGCGGGAGCTGAAGGTTCCGGCCACGGTGTTCATGACGGGCCGGTGGGCCGAGCAGTACCCGCGGCAGGCCCGCTCCCTCGGCCGGGACCCCCTCTTCGAGATCGCCAACCACTCCTACAGCCACTACGCCTTCACGGAGGACTGCTACGGCCTGCCGACCGTGGACGAGGAGCGGATGCGCACCGACGTCGAGCGGGCCTACGCCGCCTTCCGCGAGGCCGGCGTGCCCGATCCGATGCCGTACTTCCGCTTCCCCGGCGGCTGCCACGACACACGGGCGCTGCGCGCCCTGACCCCGGCAGGTGTCACGGCCGTGCAGTGGGACGTGGTGAGCGGGGACGCCTTCGCCACGGACGCCGGGGCGGTCGCCCGGGAGGTTCTGGACGGGGTGCGGCCCGGGTCCGTGGTGGTGCTGCACTGCACGCTGAGCGCGGCCCCGACGACCGAGCGCGTGGTGCGCGAGGTGGTGCCGGAGCTGCGCGGGAAGGGCTTCCGGTTCGTGAAGGTGTCCGAGCTGATCGGCGCCTCGGGCGGCCGCCGCTGACCGTCCTACCCTGGAGGCATGAGCGAGGACTACTGCACGATCGCCGACGGGGTGAAGCCGCCGGAGGCGGACGGGCCGCCGTACGCGGAGTGTGTGCTGTGCCGGGAGCCGACGGAGTACCCGGAGTCGTACAAGGGCATCACGCTGTGCCCGGTCTGCGAGTGGCAGGAGGCGCAGCGCACGGCCTGCTCCGGCTGACCGCGTCGTCGGCCCGCGCGCCGGGTTGGCAGACTGGACCGCGTGAACAGTGAGCCCACGCCCGCCGGTGACAGCCCCTTCCGCTCCGAGTCGGAGGCGCGCGACAGCGCCCCGCAGTTCGTCCTGCCCCTGGTCGTACGGATCGAGCGTGCCGCTCCCCCGGCCCGCACCGACGCGCTGGAGACGTCGGCGCGGGCCGTCCTGGTGTTCCTGAGCGACGAGCGCTCCCTCGGCGGGGGCGAGTGGGCCGGGGCCGTCCGGAACTGGGAGGACGCGCGGATCCGCAAGGTCGTGCGGCGGGCGCGGGGCGCCGAGTGGCGGCGCGCCCAGGAGCTGCCCGGCATCACCGTCACCGGCAAGTCCGCGGAGGTGCGGGTGTTCCCGCCGGTCCCGCTGGACGGCTGGCCGAAGGACCTGGCGAAGCTCCAGGTCTCCGGCACCGACCTCGACGACCCGGAGCCGCCGCTGGCCGCCGGGCCCGCCGAGCCGGTGCTGTGGCTCAACCCCGATCTCGACATGTCGGCCGGCAAGGCGATGGCGCAGACCGGCCACGCGGCGCAGCTCGCCTGGTGGGAGCTGCCGGACGCGGAGCGGGACGCCTGGCGCGCGGCCGGGTTCCCGCTGGCCGTGCGGACCGCGGACCCGGCGCGCTGGCGGGAGCTGACGGAGTCCGGCCTGCCGCTGGTGCGGGACGCCGGGTTCACGGAGATCGCGCCGGGCTCCTGCACGGTCGTCGCCGACCACCCCGCGCTGCGCCGGGCGCCCGGCGCCTGAACGTTCCGGGCGTCCCCCGCGTACGGGACGGGGGCGGCGAACCTCAAATGTTGCTCTGAAGGTGGCTCCCCGAGGGTTCGGGCGGGTCCGCGCGGGGCCATACCCCCGTCACGTCCGGCACGCCCGGGGAGGCGGGCGGCGGACCGGCACGAGGCGGAGGTGGGGACGATGGTGCGGCTGGGGACCGGGATCGGGTGGCGTCCGGAGATCGCGGACGCCGTGGAGCGCATGCCGGGCATCGACTGGGTCGAGACGGTCGCCGAGAACGTCTGCCCCGGGCATCTGCCGGAGTCCCTGCTGCGGCTGCGGGAGCGCGGGGTGACCGTGGTCCCGCACGGCGTCTCCCTCGGCCTGGGCGGCGCCGAACGGCCCGACGAGGGGCGGCTGACCGCGCTCGCCGAGCGGGCTCAGGCCTTGGACTCGCCGCTGGTCACCGAGCACATCGCGTTCGTCCGGGCCGGCGGCGCGCTGACCGCCTCCCCGCGCCTGGAGGCGGGCCACCTCCTGCCGGTCCCGCGCACCCGGGACGCCCTGGACGTGCTGTGCGAGAACGTGCGGATCGCGCAGGACGCGCTGCCGGTGCCGCTCGCCGTGGAGAACATCGCGGCCCTGTTCTCCTGGCCGGGCGAGGAGATGACGGAGGGCCAGTTCCTGTACGAGCTGGCCGACCGCACCGGCGTACGGCTGCTGATCGACGTGGCCAATCTGCACACCAACCACGTCAACCGGGGCGAGGACCCCGCGAAGGCGCTCGCCGAACTGCCGCTGGAGGCCATCGCGTACGTGCACGTGGCGGGCGGCTTCGAGCGCGACGGGGTCTGGCACGACAGCCACGCCCACCCGGTGCCCCGGCCGGTCCTCGACATCCTGACGGACCTCGCGTCGCGGGTGTCCCCGCCGGGGGTCCTGCTGGAACGCGACGAGAACTTCCCCGAGCCGGCGGAGCTGGAGCGGGAGCTGGACGGCATCCGGGAGGCGCTGGCGACCGGCGGAGCCCGGCGGGTGGCGGCCCCGGCGGAGCCGGCGCGGACGGCGGCTCCTGTGGTCGCCGAGGCCCCCGCGCCGGTCCGGGAGCGGCTGGCGCTGGCGCAGACGGCACTGCTGTCCGCGCTCGTCGCGGGGACCCCGGCGCCGGAGGGCTTCGACCGGGTGCGGCTCGGGGTGCAGGCGCGGGCGCTCGCCGGGAAGCGGGCGGACGTGGTGGCCAGGGTGGCGCCCGAACTGCCGGCGATCCTCGGGGACGGCTACCGGCCGGCGTTCCTCGCGTACGCGCAGCGGAACCCGATGAGCGGCGGCTACCGGCGGGACGCGCTGGACTTCGCCGGGCACCTGCTCGCCGAGGAGCGGCCGGCGGACTCCGGTGCCGGGGCGGAGCTGCGGGAGTGGTGGCTGGAGCGGTCCGGTCCGAAGCCGCGTTCGCGCCGTCCGGCGGTACGGCTGGCGCGGGCCACGCGCCGGGTACTGCTGCGCCGCTGACGGCGATCCCGCACGCGTTCGGGCGTTTCCTTCCTGTACATCCCCGTACGTCGGATTCCGTGCAGGCCGACGGCAGTTGGCGTGGGCTCGAAGTAATATGCCCATCCCATCCCCGAAGCGCACTGACGTGCGGTGCCGCGACAGGAGGCACCTCATGCGACAGCGACCTCCCCTCAAGGGCCGAGGCATCCTCAGCGGCACCGGTCTCATCGTCACGGGCCTGGTGGCCACGCTCGCGGCGATGATCTTCCCGGTCTGGTCGTACGCCGACCGGGCGGGGACCGGGCTCGCCGTGCTCAACGCGCAGAGCGTCACGACCGGCTACGGCCCCCTGTCGGCCCTCGACCGCGACTTCATCACGAAGGTCCGGCTCGCCGGCCTGTGGGAACTGCCCGCCGGCCGGCTCGCCCAGCAGAAGGGCTCCACCGACGCCGTACGGACCGCCGGGCGGCACCTCGTCGAGGGGCACACGTTCCTCGACGACCGGGTGCGCGACGTGGCCGCCCAGCTCAGCCTCCAGCTGCCCGACGAGCCGACGGAGCAGCAGCGCGGGTGGCTGATGGAGCTGAGCGAGGCCGAAGGCGCCGACTTCGACCAGAAGTTCGCGAACATCCTGCGGCTGGCGCACGGCAAGGTGTTCACGGTCGTCGCCGAGGTGCGCGCCGGCACCCGCAACTCGCTGGTCCGCAAGCTGGCCGACGACGCCAACACCACCGTCCTGGACCACATCACGGTCCTGGAGGCCACCGGTCACGTCGACTACGAGGCGCTGGCGAGGGACCTGGCCGCCGGCAGCACCCCTCCGCTCGCCCCCTCCCCGGCGCCGCCCGGCCCGGTCGCCGACCCGTCCCCGGCGGTGCCGGCGAACCCGGATCCGTCGCCGACGTACTCGCTGCCTCCGGCGGCCAGCAGTCCGCGCCCGCCCACCACCCGGGAGCCGCAGGACGGTTCGGGAACCTCCTGATCGCCGTCCGTCCCGATCCGGAACGTCACAACCTCGCACATCCGTGTCCGGATGGTGAACAAACCATGGCGCCACGCCGTGCTTCTGGCATAGAAAAACGGCATGTTCTGGGTCCTCCTCCTGCTGCTGGCCTGGGCCGTCGCCGGCACGGCCTGCACCCGGCTGTGCCTCGCCGCCGTACACGCCGCGGCCAGGGACGTGAACGGCGCGCCCGCCGCCCGGCGGCACGATCTGACCCTGTACGAGGCCGCGTTCCTGTCCGGCGGCCCGCGCCGGGTCGCCGATCTGACCCTCGTGTCGATGGCCCGGCAGCGACGGCTGCTGCTCGCGCACACCGGGTGGGCGACGGTGGTCGATCCGCGCGGCCGCGACGAGATGGAGCGTTCGGTGATCGGGGCCATCGGCCCCGAGGGCCAGTCGCGGATAGCGCCGGTGCGGGACGCGGCGGCCGCCGCCGACGCCGTCGGCACTCTCGCCGACCGGCTGGTGGGCGCGGGCCTCGCCGTACCCGACGGGCCGCGCCGCGACATCTCGGCGGCGATGCGCCAGGTGCGGTTCGCCGCCCTGGCCGTGCCCGTGCTCGGTGCCGCCGCGCTGCTGATGCCCGGCCGCGCGGACATGCCGGGGCAGCTGGTCGCGCTCTGGTTCGCGCTCCCCCTCATCCTCACCCTGAGCTGTCTGGCCATCGCCCGCGTCGAGATCTCCCCGTACGCTCGGTGGGCCTCCCCGGCCGGGCAGCGGCTGCTGCACTCCCTCGCCCGGGGCTCCCGGGGCTCCGACGACCGCACCTTCCTCACCGCCGTCGCCGTACGCGGCGTGCGGGCGGTCGGCGAGCCGGAGCTGCGGGCGGCCTTCGCGCACCGCGACCCGGCCCACGGGACGGACCGGCACCGCGGCGACACGACCGGGATCGCGTGACGCATAGGGGGCATTGACGCCGACACCGGCGGGCGGTGCTTTACTTCCTCAACCCGCGAACGAAATATCCCTTCTGTTGCTGCCGTGCACCGAAGGGATACGCGATGCGAGCTGCCGCCCTCTACTCGGCCGCGGGGGCACTGCTCCTGACGACCCTGTCCGCCGCACCGGCGGGAGCCACCGGGGCCGCCCCCGGCTGGAGCGAGAGACACGGCACCGCGGTCGCCGCCCTGCGCGCCGAGACCGCCGGCATCGACTTCGGCGCCTGCCCCAAGAGCCAGGGCCTGCCCTCGAACGTGAAGTGCGGGACGGTGTCCGTCCCCCTCGACTACACCCGCCCGTACGGCGAGCAGATCCGGCTCACCGTCAGCCGCGTGCGCGCCACCCACCGGGACCCGGGCAACAGCAAGCACCGGGTGCCGCGCAAGGGTGCCCTGGTCTACAACCCGGGCGGTCCGGGCGCCTCGGGGCTGCACTTCCCGCTCATCGGGGTGCTGCCCGCGTGGAAGCGCCTGGCGGCCGCCTACGACCTGGTGGGTTACGCCCCGCGCGGGGTCGGCCCGTCCGCGAAGCTGTCCTGCGAGGATGCCGGGCAGTACCTCAAGGCCCCGACCCTCGCGCCGGTCCACCCGTCCGAGGCGTACAAGAAGGAGCGGGTCGCCCGGGCCAAGGCGTACGCGCGTGGCTGCGCCCGGCGCGCGGGCAGCGCGCTGCGGCACTACAACTCCCTGAACAACGCCCGCGACCTGGACGTCCTGCGGGCCGCGCTGGGCGAGCCGAAGCTGAACTTCATGGGCGCCTCGTACGGCACCTACTTCGGGGCGCTGTACGCGCACCTCTTCCCCACGCACGTGAAGCGCATGGTGTTCGACTCGGCGGTGAACCCGGACCCCGCGCAGATCTGGTACCACAACAACCTCGCCCAGTCGGTGGCGTTCGAGAGCCGCTGGGCGGACTTCCGGGAGTGGGTGGCCCGGCACCACGCCGACTACGGACTCGGCCGCACCGCTCAGGCCGTGCTGCGCAGCTACGACAAGGCGCGGGCGCGGCTGGCCGCGAAGCCGGCCGGCGGGCGGATCGGCCCGGGTCAGCTGCAGGAGGCGTTCCTGCAGGCCGGCTATTACGACGACTACTGGCCCTCGCGGGCGCAGGCGCTGTCGGCGTATCTGAAGGGCGACGCCAAGCCGCTGGTGGAGCTGGCGTCACCGGTGACGGAGGCGGCGGCCGAGGAGGAGAACACGAACGCCGTGTACACGGCCGTCGAGTGCAACGACGCGCCCTGGCCGACGGACTGGCGGGTGTGGGACCGGGACAACACGCGGCTCGCGCGGGTGGCACCCTTCGAGACCTGGGACAACGCCTGGATGAACCTGCCGTGCGCGTTCTGGAAGGCGCCCCGGCAGCAGCCGGTGGACGTGCGGACCGGGCCGGGCGAGCTGCCCCCGATCCTGATCCTGGCGGCCGAGCGGGACGCGGCCACGCCGTACGACGGGGCGCTGGAGATGCAGCGGCGGCTGGCCGGCTCGGTGCTGGTGACCGAGCGCAACGCCGGGACGCACGGCATCGCCTACGGGCCCAACAAGTGCGTCAACGCGTACGTCGACGCCTATCTGCTGGAAGGACGGCTCCCGGCGCGCCGGGCGTCGTGCGAGGGACGCCCGCAGCCCGAACCGCAGCGCGCCGACGCGCGTACGTCCAAGCGGCCGGCCGCGACGAAGCCGGGTGAGCGGCCGAAGGCCGCCGGCTGAGCAGGCACCGCACACGCACGAAGGCCCGGGGTGAACCCCCGGGCCTTCGTGCGTCACGTGCCGGTCAGGCCAGTCCGGCGACCAGGTCCGCCACCGACTTGCGGCGGCCGGTGTAGAAGGGGACCTCCTCGCGGACGTGCCTCCGCGCCTCCGAGCCGCGCAGGTGACGCATGAGGTCGACGATGCGGTACAGCTCGTCGGCCTCGAAGGCGAGGATCCACTCGTAGTCGCCGAGGGAGAACGAGGCGACCGTGTTGGCGCGGACGTCGGGGTAGCCGCGGGCCATCTTGCCGTGGTCGGCGAGCATGCGGCGGCGGTCCTCGTCGGGCAGCAGGTACCAGTCGTAGGAGCGCACGAAGGGGTAGACGCTGACGTAGTCGCGGGGCGTCTCGTCGGCGAGGAACGCCGGGATGTGAGAGCGGTTGAACTCGGCGGGGCGGTGCAGCGCCATGTTCGACCAGACGGGCTCCAGGCCACGGCCCAGCCGGGTGCGGCGGAAGAGGTTGTACGCCTCCTGGAGCTGGTCGCTGGTCTCGGCGTGCCACCAGATCATGACGTCGGCGTCGGCGCGCAGACCGGAGACGTCGTAGGTGCCGCGGATGGTCACGTCCTTGGCGGCGAGCTGGTCGAACAGCTCCTGGACCTCGTCGGCGTAGCCCGTGCGGTCCTCCGGGAGCACGTCCTTCAGCTTGAAGACCGACCAGAGGGTGTAGCGGATGACCTCGTTGAGGTCCTTGGCCAGCTTGCCCTTGTTCGGGATCCTGCCGGTCTCGGTGGTGGAGGCGTCGTCACTCATGTCCTCATTCTCCTGCTCCTCCGTGCAGACTCTGCACCGGGTGGGCGGTGAGCTGCTGCACACCGCTCAGGTCTCCGGCCAGCTGGTCGACCGCCGCGTAGGCGCTCGCGATGCAGGCCGGGATGCCCACGCCGTCGTACGGGGCGCCGCACACGGCCAGGCCGGGGAGTTCGGCGACGCGCGCGCGGACGCGGGCCACGCGCGCGTGGTGGCCGACGGGGTACTGGGGCAGTCCGCCGGTCCAGCGGGTGACGCGGGTCTCCAGCGGCGTGGCGTCGAGGCCGGTCGCCTCCTGGAGGTCGCGCCGGGAGACGGCGACGAGGTCGGCGTCGTCGCGGGACAGGATCTCCGTCTCGCCGTACCGGCCGACGGAGGTGCGCAGCACCAGCACGTCCGGGTCCTCGTCGGCGATCCAGCCCCATTTGCGGGACGCGAACGTCGACGCCTTGATGGTGCGGCCGTCGACGGGCGGCACCAGGAAGCCGCTGCCGTCGGGGAGGGCGGCGGCGTCGGCGCGCCGGTAGGCGAGGGTGACCAGGGCCATGGAGGCGTACTCGACGGCGTCGAGCTCGGCGGCGGCCGCGGGGGCCTCGGCCCGCAGGAGTGCCGCGGCGGCCGGGGCGGGCACGGCGACGACGACGGCGTCGGCGCGCAGCACCCGGTCGCCGGCGACGACACGCCATCCGGTGGGCCCCTCGCGGCGCAGTTCGGTGACCGGCGCGCCGGTGACGATCTCGCCGCCGCGCGCGCGGACGGACGCGGCGACGGCGAGGGGGAGCTGTCCGACGCCGCCCTCGATGCCCATGAACACCGGGCCGGTCTGCTGCCGGGCGGCGGCCGCGGCCTGGATCCCGCGCACCGCCTCGGTGAGCGAGTCGTGGGTGCGGGCGGCCTGGTAGAGCTGGGGGACGGCGGAGCGCAGCGAGATGCGGTAGGCGTCGCCCGCGTACACGCCGCCCAGCAGGGGTTCGACGAGCCGGTCGACGACCTCGCGGCCGAGGCGGGCCGCGACGTACGCGCCGACGGCGACGTCGTCGCCGACCTCGGTGCGCGGCAGGTCGGCGTCGCGCTCGATGCGGGCGAGGCCCTCCTGCGAGAGCAGGCCGGACAGGGCGGACGCGGTTCCGGGAACGCCCATCACATGGCCCTTGGGCATGGGGCGCAGGGCGCCGCGCGTCCAGATCGACGCGGTCGCGGTGGCGGGCGGCTGGAGCCGCTCGGCGAGGCCCACCTCGCGGGCGAGGGCGACGGCCTCGGGGCGGCGGGCGAGCATCGACTCGGCGCCGAGGTCCACGCGCACCCCGGCGATCCGGCCGGGCAGCAGCTTGCCGCCGACGCGGTCCGACGTCTCCAGCACGGTGACGTCCCTCCCGCCGGCCAGCAGCCGGTGGGCGGCCGCCAGCCCGGCGATGCCGCCGCCGATGACGACGACCCGGCCGCCGGGCCCCGTACGGGTCTCCTCGTGCTCCTCGGTGTGCGCGCGCATGATCCCACTCTCTCAAACGGCACCGGCCCCGCCGCCAGGGCCGTACGGCCCACCCCGGCCGGGCCCGGTGTGCCCGCGCCGAGTCCCGACCGTGACCTCATCGGGACCGTTCGCCGCCAACGTTCCGGCGGGGCCGGGCGTCGAAGGATCGTCAGTCGTCCACGACGAGCCCTCGGGGGTACCCGCCATGCGCGCACGCCGTTCCGCACGATCCGTCCAGGCCCTCGCCGGCCTCCTGCTGGCCGGGGCGCTCGCGCTCACCGGGTGCAGCGGCGCCGGCGACAGCGGTGCCTCCTCCGACTCCGCGGCGGGGGGCGAGGCCGCCAGGTCGGACGCCAAGGGGGTCGCCCCGGGCGGCGCCGCCGACTCCGGGTCGGGCGGGGCCTCCCGCAGGCAGCCCTCCACGGCGCCCAAGGCGGCCGCCACCCACATCATCCGCACCGCCTCGCTGACCGTGCGGGTGAAGGACGTGCCCGAGGCGCTGGACGAGGCCCGCACCACGGTGGAGAACGCGGGCGGGTTCGTCGGCGACGAGACCACCCGCCGGGACGGCGACGGCCGTGAACGCACGCGCGTGGTCCTGCGGGTGCCGGTCGAGAAGTACGCCGAGGTCCTGGAGGACCTGGAGGGCACGGGCAAGCTCGTCGAGCGCAGCGCCAAGGCGCAGGACGTCACCGACCAGGTCGTCGACGTGGAGAGCCGCATCACCTCGCAGCGGGCCAGCGTGGCCCGGATCCGGGAGCTGATGGACCGGGCGACCAGGCTGAGCGACGTGGTGACGCTGGAGGGCGAACTGAGCAGCCGGCAGGCCGACCTGGAGGCGCTGCTCGCCCAGCAGGCGTCCCTGAAGGACCGCACCAGCCTCGCGACCATCACCCTGTCCCTGTCGGAGACCCCGGTGAAGAAGGCGGCTCCCGAGGACGACGACCCGGGCTTCCTCGACGCGCTCGCGGGCGGCTGGGACGCGTTCGTGACGATGCTGCGCTGGCTGGCCGTGGTGTTCGGGGCCGTGCTGCCGTTCCTGGCGGTCGCGGCGCTGCTCGTGCTGCTGTGGGTGAGGGTCCTGCGGCCGCGCAGGCCGGCCCGGTCCGCCGCGCCGGACCCGTTGGGCACGGTCGGGCCGCTGCCGGCGGCGCGTCCGGCGCCGGACGCCACGCGTGCGGGCGGCGAACAGGGTGGCGAGCGGCCGTGAAATGCGCGGCGCCCGTAGCGTGTTCGCATGGACATGAGCGCTGAGCGGGGTGTGCGGGAACGGCTGGTCGTGATCGGTGGCGACGCCGCGGGGATGTCCGCGGCGTCGCAGGCACGGCGGCTGAGGGACGCCGGGGAGCTGGAGATCGTGGCCTTCGAACGCGGCCACTTCACCTCCTACTCGGCCTGCGGCATCCCGTACTGGGTGGGCGGCGACGTCGAGCGACGCGAGCAGCTGATCGCGCGGACCGCCGAGGAGCACCGCGCGCGGGACATCGATCTGCGCCTGCGGACGGAGGTCACCGAGATCGACGTGGCCGGGCGGCGGGTACGCGCGCGTGACGTCGACTCGGGGGACGAGTCCTGGACGTCGTACGACAAGCTCGTGATCGCGACCGGGGCGCGGCCGATCCGGCCCGACATGCCGGGTGCCGACGCGCCCGGTGTGCACGGGGTGCAGACCCTGGACGACGGGCAGGCCCTGATCGACACGCTGTCGCGCACGCGCGGCCGGCGCGCGGTGGTGGTCGGCGCGGGATACATCGGCGTCGAGATGGCCGAGGCCCTGATCAACCGCGGCTACGAGGTGACGGTCGTCAACCGGGGCAGCGAGCCCATGTCGACGCTGGACCCGGACATGGGCCGCCTGGTGCACGAGGCCATGGAAGGGCTCGGCATCACCATGGTGGACGACGCCGAGGTCACCAAGATCCTCACCGGTGACGACGGGCACGTGCGGGCCGTCGTCACCGAGGACGCCGAGTACCCGGCGGACGTGGTCGTCCTGGGCATCGGAGTCCGCCCGGAGACCACCCTGGCGCGCGCGGCGGGCCTGCCGCTGGGCGAGCACGGCGGGCTGCTGACCGACCGGTCCCTGCGGGTGCGCGGCCAGGCCGACATCTACGCCGGCGGCGACTGCGTGGAGGTCCTCGACCTGGTCTCCGGCCAGGAGCGCCACGTCCCGCTCGGCACCCACGCCAACAAGCACGGCCAGATCATCGGCACCAACGTGGGCGGCGGGTACGCCACGTTCCCCGGGGTGGTCGGCACGGCCGTCAGCAAGGTGTGCGACCTGGAGATCGCCCGCACGGGCCTGCGCGAGAAGGACGCGCGCAGGGCCGGCCTGCGGTACGTCACCGCCACCATCGAGTCCACGAGCCGCGCCGGGTACTACCCGGGCACCTCCCCCATGACGGTCAAGATGCTCGCCGAGCGCCGAACGGGACGGCTGCTCGGTGTGCAGATCGTCGGCCGCGAGGGCGCGGGCAAGCGCGTCGACATCGCGGCTGTGGCGCTCACGGCCGGGATGACGGTGGAGCAGATGACGTCACTGGACCTGGGGTACGCGCCGCCGTTCTCACCGGTGTGGGACCCGGTCCTGGTGGCGGCCCGCAAGGCGTCCAAGGCGGTGCACGGCGTCTCCTGAGCAGGCGGCCCGCCGGCCGCTCACGCGCTTCCGTTGATCCTCTCGATGGCCTGCCGCGCCTGCTCGGCCGGCGGGCGCGACGGCAGCGAGGACACGGACGCGCTGCTCGGCATGGCGGCGGGCTGCTCCCCCGCGGGCTTGGCGTGCGCCGCGGCGGGCCGCGTGGACCGCAGCCGGTGGCTGACGGCCTCGTCCAGGGTCACCGGCCGCTGCATCTGCGTCGCGAGACGCCCGGCGTCCTGGCCGAGCCGGGCCACGTCCTCCCACGGCAGCCGCAGCACCACGGCGATCTCGGCCTCCCCGTCGGGCAGTGCGTGTATCGCAGGAGTAACTCGGTCGCTCATCGCCTGTCCTCACGTCGTCCCCACGGCCCGCCTTCCCCGTGCCGCGGGCGGTTGTCGAGTCATACGCGGCGGGACACGCCGGTGTTCACCGGTTCGACGGACCGATCGGGGGCACATATGTGTCGTGGTCATCCCCGTCCATGACGTCAACCCCGTCAGCCGTACGCCCCGTGTGACCTACGCGTTGATCATCGCGAACGTCCTGGTCTTCCTCTTCATGCCCGGCGGCGCCGGCTCCGTGGCCGGGGAGAGCAGCCTGGCGCAGCTGTGCCATCTGCAGGCGTTCCTGGAGCAGTACGCGGCCGTCCCGCGGGAGCTGATCCACGGTCAGCTGCCCGGTGTGGTCCCCACGGGCGGTGTCGCCGTCGGGCCGCACGGCCCGGGCTGTGTGATCGGCCCGCCGGAGTACGACAAGTCCCCGGTGCTGTCGGTGTTCACCGCGCTGTTCCTGCACGGCGGCTGGCTGCATCTGCTGGGCAACATGCTGTTCCTGCTGATCTTCGGCAACAACATCGAGGACCGCATGGGCCATGTGCGGTTCCTGCTGTTCTACGTCGTCTGCGGCTATGCGGCCTCGTACGGCTTCGCTCTGCTCAACGACGACTCGGCGGAACCGCTGATCGGCGCGTCCGGGGCCATCGCGGGGGTGCTGGGCGCCTATCTGGTGCTGTATCCGAGGGCCCGGGTGTGGGTCCTGGTGCCGTTCCTGGTCTTCCTGCCGCTGCGGCTGCCCGCGTGGCTGGTGCTCGGCTTCTGGTTCGTGCTCCAGGCCGTGTACTCCAACGGCGACGGCGTCTCGGACGCGGGCACGGTGGCGTACGCGGCGCATGTCGTGGGCTTCCTGGCGGGCATGGCCATCGCCTGGCCGCTGCGCCCGGGGACGCCGCCGCCCCCGGAGCCGGGCGGCCTGCTGTTCGGCAGGCGGGCGCGGCCCGGCTGGTGAGGGCGGCCGGTCCGAGCCCGCTGCGGGGGCCCGAACGCGGCGAGGTCAGACGGCCGTACGCGTGTGGACGTACTCCACGAGCCGGGTCAGGGCGTCGGGGTCGGTGGACGGCATCACGCCGTGACCGAGGTTGAACACGTGCCCCTCCAGGCCGGCGGCGGCGTCGAGGACCTCACGCGTCTTCGTCTCCACGGCCTCGGTCCCGGCGAACAGCACGGTCGGGTCGAGGTTGCCCTGGAGGGCCTTGCCCGGGCCGACCCGGCGGGCGGCCTCGTCGAGCGGGACGCGCCAGTCGACGCCGACGACGTCCGCGCCCGCCTCGCCCATGAGGCCCAGCAGTTCACCGGTGCCGACGCCGAAGTGGATGCGCGGGACGCCGTACCCGGCGACCGCGTCGAAGACCTTCGCGGACGCGGGCAGCACCGAGGCCCGGTAGTCGGCCGGGGCGAGCGCGCCGGCCCAGGAGTCGAAGAGCTGCACGGCGGAGGCGCCGGCCTCGATCTGCACCTTGAGGAAGGCGGCCGTGATCTCCGCGAGCCGGTCGAGCAGGTCGGCCCAGAGCTCCGGGTCGCCGTACATCATCGCCTTGGCGTTCTCGTACGTGCGGGACGGACCGCCCTCGACGAGGTAGCTCGCGAGGGTGAACGGAGCGCCGGCGAAACCGATGAGCGGGGTGGCCCCGAGCTCGGCCGTCAGCAGGCCGATGGCCTCGGTGACGTAGGAGACGTCCTCGGGGGTGAGGTCGCGCAGCCGGGCCAGGTCGGCGCGGGTGCGCACGGGCTGCTCCACGACGGGGCCGACGCCGGGCTTGATGTCGAGGTCGACGCCGATGGCCTTGAGCGGGACGACGATGTCGCTGAAGTAGATCGCCGCGTCGACGCCGTGCCGGCGGACGGGCTGCAGGGTGATCTCGGCGACCAGGTCGGGGCGCATGCAGGAGTCGAGCATCCCGATGCCCTCGCGGACCTTGCGGTACTCCGGCAGTGAGCGCCCGGCCTGCCGCATGAACCACACCGGCGTGTGCGGCACCGGCTCGCGCCGGCACGCCTTGAGGAAGGCGGAGTCGTACGGGGCGGACGGCGGCGTCTGGTTGGCACTCACGGGCCCAAGTCTCGCACGGCCGGGGAGGGCCGGGCGCCGGGGGCGGCGGTGATGTCCGGGTGTCCCTCCCTGCACGCGGCCCCTGTTCCCCTTAATCTTCCCGGCATGGCTGCGGCTCAGGGAAGACTGTCGGACGGCACTGGCGGAGCGGATGACGCGAAGGGCGGCGGAGAGGCGGAGCGCAATGCGCGGAGTACGGCCCCGCCGGCCTTCCGAGCCGCGGTGGAGGCCCTGCGCGGCAGCCGGCTGCGCCCGCAGATCGAGGTGGAGCAGACCAAGGCGCCCCAGCGTCTCGCCCCGTACGCGTACGCGCTGGAGGCGACCGTCGTCGACGGCGACCAGGACCTGGCCGACGGCCGTCTCGTGCTGCTGCACGACCCGGACGGGCACGACGCCTGGCGGGGGACGTTCCGTCTCGTGACGCTGGTGCGCGCGGAGCTGGAGCCGGAGATGGCCGCCGATCCGCTGCTGCCCGAGGTGTGCTGGTCCTGGCTGACCGGCGCGCTCCAGGCGCGCGGGCTGTCGTACGGGGAACCGAGCGGCACCGTGACCCGGGCGAGCTCTCACTACTTCGGGGGGCTGTCGGAGCGCCCGGCGGCCTCGCAGATCGAGATCCGCGCCTCGTGGACGCCGCGGGAGGGCCTGGGCGGCGTCCCGGACACCGCGGCCCATCTGACGTCGTGGTGCGATCTGCTCGCCCAGGTCGCGGGACTGCCGCCGGCGGGCCCCGGGGACGCCTCGGTGGTGACGCTGCCGCAGCGCCGCGACCCGCAGGCACGCTGACACCGGGGCGGACCGAGGGGTCCGCCCCGCCCGTCACTTTGTCGATACGGCCACTTTCGGTCAGGAAACCGCCCTCGATCGAACCGATATCGGTCTCGAACGATCGACCACCTGTCCGAATTGCCCCAATTGTTACTCACTAAATCGTGATCTTTCCCTAAAGGGCCAGAGGTTTGGTGCCGAAGACGACTGTGACCTTGAAAGCCGTCCCCGCACCCCAGGAGGCCCGGTGTCCGTTCTCCTCGAGCAGCCCGCAAGCCTGGTCGCCTACCGCCCGAACAAGCCGACCGCCATGGTGGTCGTGGCCGACCCGCGCGTCCGCTCCACCGTCACCCGCCACCTCTGGGCGCTCGGTGTGCGCGACGTCATCGAAGCCTCGTCCGTCGCGGAGGCTCGTCCCCGCATCGGCAACCCCCGCGACATCTGCGTCGCCGACGTCCACCTCCCCGACGGCTCCGGCCTCACCCTGCTGTCCGAGACCCGCGCCGCGGGCTGGCCGAACGGCCTCGCCCTCTCCGCCGCCGACGACATCGGCGCCGTACGCAACGCCCTCGCGGGCGGTGTGAAGGGCTACGTCGTCACCGGCACCCGCACCAACCTCGGGCTCCCCACCCGCCCCGGTGCCGCCCCCATCGGCTCCGCCGCCGCCCGTATGCACCGCCGCCACCCGGGTGCCCCGAGCCACCCGGGCGGCTACCGCGAACTCTCCGGCCGCGAGGTCGAGGTCCTGCGGCTGGTGGCGGAGGGCCAGTCGAACAAGGCCATCGGCGTCTCGATGGGCCTGTCCGCCCTGACCGTCAAGAGCCACCTCGCCCGCATCGCCCGCAAGCTCGGCACCGGCGACCGCGCCGGGATGGTCGCCGTGGCCCTGCGGACCGGCATCATCCACTGAACCCCCACCCGTCCGGCCGACCCGCCCGCCCGTCCACCGAGGTGAAC
>NZ_LLZN01000053.1 GCF_001509795.1 Streptomyces sp. NRRL WC-3605
CTTCTCGGAGATCGATTACGAGCGCAACAAGGCAGCCTGGCTGAAGGACCAGCCACCGGTGCCCCTCACCCCCGAAGACGTCTTCTCGCAGCTCGACCGGTTCCAGGGAGATGCCCGCGCCCGCGGCATCACCCACACCACGTTCCGGCACCTCACCGAGGCACTGAGCCTCAACGGCTCCCAGCGCGATGAGCTACGCCAACTCCTCATCAACAGTCGGCCGGATCATTACGATGCTCCGCTGTGGAACATCGGGGCATGAGCGCATTCGCCAGCGACCCAGGCCTGGACGACGTCCGGGACGCAGTAGGCCACGGCACAGAAGTCGACGTGGCCATACACCTCCTAGACGGCACCGTCAGGCTCTCGATCCTTTGGACACAGGAGATCCTGCTGAGCCCCGACGACGCCGACCAGGTGGCCCAGGCACTTCAACGGGCCGCGGACCAGGCACGCAAGATCACATCAGCGGGACGATCGGACGAGCCAACCGAAGCCTGAATCCGACTGAGTTACAACCTTCTCCACGGGTTCAAGCCCCGGCTACGCTCCGCTCCGCCGGGCGTGCTTCCCGGCTCCGCTGCGGGCGACGCTCCTGCCTTCCGCCCGCTCCGCCCGCGCTGCCGACGCGCGCCCACAAGTGGATAGGGCCAGATGCCATGAGCCGATCACCGCATAACGCGGCCACGGTCAACAGTGCCTTCAGCGGGGGATCGGCCGGCACCGGGATGGAGGGGGCGCCGCCGCCGACTGCGGGTCCGTAGATGGCGTGTGCGGGGAGCTCCCATCCCGTCCACCGCCGACCCAGGCAGAGCCGAGCAGACGCGGCTCATGGCGTCCAGGTCGTTCGTACAGTGGCGCGCTCCACCTGGACGCCCTGAACCACGCCCGCTCCACGGTGTGTGGGTCGACGGCGGACGGGATGGAGCCGGGGATAGGTAGTGGGGGTGCAGGTTGGGTGCCGGGTCTACGCCGGTACGTTGGCAACCCCAAGGCCGACAGGAGGGCGAGGTCCGTGCAGATAGCCGGAGTCGACTTGTACGTCAACCACCCGCTCATGGCTTTGGGGTCGCCGGACTGGATCCGTGACGACCTGGAGTTGGGGGGCGCTCCCGCTGCATCCTCCGACACTCATGTCATTGTCCGTGTGCAAGCGCAGACGGTTCTGATCAAGGTGCGGCTCTTCCGGGACCACGGCCAGGGTGTCGCCTCCGATCCGTCGTTTACCACGGTCTTCAATGGGTCGCTCTATTTGGCAGACCGGCGCTTCGTGATCGGTGACGTGCTGGGAGAGAGCCGATTCGTCAAGTACATCGGGGGACCGCAACGGTGGCGGGTGCGGGTGGCAGTCGATGATCCGAAGGGGTACGCGCGTGCTGCCGACGTGGTTCTTTGCCTCGAGGAGTAACGGCGACTCCGCTGTCAAGACTGCGAGCGACGGCTGACACCAACAAGCTCGAACAGCAGCGATCGGCGCCGAACCTCAGTGGACGATCGGTCGCAGCGTAAGACCGGTTGGTCAATGTCCGCAGTCCCCGGTGATGGACCTGATAAGGATGAGGCCAGACATCAAAGACTAGGCCTAGGGCGCCGGCCACACCGTCGGTCGGCGCCCTCGTATTGGCTCGGTCATTGGGACTCCACCGACCTACACGCCGAGAGCGAGGCCTCATCAACCGAGTCGCACCAGTTCGCAGTCGAGTTCGTTAACGGCTGATCGACAAAGAAGTCCCCAGGCCACCAGAGATACGGTAATCGCGTGCCAGATCCGTGCCAGGTCGTGCGGGGAACCACGGGGAATGGCGGGGACAGGAAGCCGGCCTCCCGGGTCATACAGCCGCTTCGCCGCGCGTCAGCCCCACAACCGCCCTCCGAAGCCGCAAGCTTCCCAAGCTGATATTTCTCCAGGGCATCGCAGTTGGTCGCTCCCACGACGAGGCCGGCTGCCGTCGTAGACGATGGCCACATGCGTTACTTCAATGGGACGGGCTGGCTCGCTATGTTCACAGGCACGGAGACGATGATCGCTCGGACAGTGCACGTGGACGCCTGGGACGAGGCGACGGGCGTCGCACTTGTGGTCGATCCCAAACGCGGTACACGCCGCCCGGTGACGGACTATCCAGACTTCTCCCACCTGGAGCAGGCCAGCCAGATAGTGGCCGCCATCCCCGGAGGCGGCTGGCGTGCGTACTGGAAGGACGAGGGACCCGACAACGGGCCACTGACCGAGCAGGTGCTCGCGTGGCTGATTACGGCTAAGGGGCAAGCCACCCCGATCACCGTCGATGCCCACGGACACGTGGACGACGCTGAGAGCGCCGATTGCCTGATCCCGCCGGGGGAGGAGTGAAGCAGCCGACCCTGCGCCACCGTCTCAGTTTCCGTCTCATTCAGCCCCGTTCACGGCCGTTCAGATAGGACCGGAAGCCAGCTCTCACCCGGAGGCCAGCCGTCCATGAACCCAGGTGAACGCCCCTGCACGCGTTCCACCGCCCCACCAACACGGTCGGAAAGCGTGTGGGTCGACGGCAAACGGGATGGGGGCTGGGGGTGAGGGGTGGGTTGAGGTAGAGGATGCTGCCATGGCAGATGAACCGAGACGCCCTCTCAGCGAGCTTCGCAAAGGCGAGAGAGTCCAAGCAACGATCACTAGTCACCAGGCATGGGGCCTCACGGCAAGGCTCGACGAGTACGACCCGGTGGGCGCCTCATTGGACACGATTCGCCGCAGAAGCGAGCCGGGAGTGAAGCGACTCGTGCAGGAACTGCCGCCAGTGGGGGCAACCGTCGACCTGGTCATAGGCGAGGTGCGCGACTGGCACAGGAAGCCGTGGATATGGGTCGACCTCACGGCACCCAAGCCCGAGGAATGACGGTCCTTCGCACCACAACCGCACCAGAACGAGCGGGGAACAGCGGGGAACCACGGTGACAGAGCCGAGCCCACCGAGGCCCGCGCTCGACCGTTCCCCCAGGTCAGTCCCAGAACCGCCCTCAAATGCCGCAGCTTCCCAAGCTGAGAGCGGGAGTTCGATTCTCGTCACCCGCTCCACGAAGAAGGCCCAGGTCAACGACCCGGGCCTTTCTGCCGTCCGTGGTGATCACTCGCCGCGTGCCAGATCCGTGCCAGAACGCTTCTCGTCGGCCTCTCGGAAGGCGGCGGCCCGAGCCTTTCGGACGGTCGCGTCGAGCCCGGCGGCAACCTCTTCCTGACGCTCCTCGTCGGAGTGCTGATAGATCAGCGCCGCCTCTTCGGACGACTGCAGGTTGCTGCGGGACGAATAGGTCGCTCCGTTAGGGTGCGCCGCATGACCGACGACGCCCCGGACTGTCCTGCGTGCAGCCGGCCCTTGAAGGCGGGCGGCCTTATCCTCACCAAGCGCGAGGAGGATGGCCGGCGCGCCTGCCGGTCGCTCTGGGGGTGTGGCAGCCGGCATGTCTGGTGGCGCTGGGCCGATCGGCCGGACGAAGCTTTGGAAGCCTGCCCGGTGCCCGGGCTCTTCCGCTGACAGCAACGAGCGTTGACGCCGGCTATTCGCGGCGACGACGTCCGGTTCTGGCGCGCGAGGCCAGTCCGGACCAAGCCGAGGGTAGATCGAACTCCTGAAGCGGTGCTCAGCGCCTGACCTCCCCACCTGTAGCTCGCAAGGAGGGACGCCCGGACGACTCGCCTCGGGGCGGCAGCCCTGACGTCGCACAAGGACACGGCCTGATGGCCTTGGCGCCCGCGGCCTTCGGGCTCAGGACTTGGCGGCTTCGGCTTCGGCCTTCTCTTTCATCGGCTTGTAGGTCACATCCCATAGGCCGGGGTTCCTGTGCAGGTCCGACACCAGGAGACGGAACAGTTTCGCGTCGAAGTTGGCGAAGTACAGACCGCCGTCGATGTTGTGGCCGTTGACGACGATCGTGGGTGTGCCGGGGCCGATGGGATCGTCGCCGGTCTGCCGGTAGGCCTGCTGGGAGGCGGTGATGAACGAGCGGTACTTCATCGCCCTGACCGCCGAGTCGAAGGCGGTGTCGCGAAGCCCTGGAACCTTCTCTGCAAGCTTCAGGAGGCGGTCCGTGGTGAACCCGCCACTGTTCTCGACGGCAGCCTGGTTCTTGAAGAGCACCGCGTGGTACTCGACGAACTTCCCCTTCTCCAGAGCGGCACGCAGCGCGTTGACAGCTCGCTTCGAGCCGTCGCCGCCGAGCCGGTCGTCCTTGAAGGAAGCGAAGGTGTACTCGGCCTTGATCTGCCCCGTGAGCAGCAGCTTTTGAAGTGCCACAGCGCCCGTCCGCTCGTACTCCTCGACGACAGGGCAGCGCGGATCCTCGTACACATGCACCGTCGAGCTGGCCGCAGGGTTCCCGACCACGATCGTCGTGCCGTCGTGGGCCCGCCGCTCCGGCAGCCTCTCGGCGGACGTGTATCGGTTGGCGCCCTCCGCCCCGGACCCGCCCGGCGCGCACCCGGCGAAGGCTCCTATGAGACCTACCGTGATGACTGCGCGAACTGTTCTGCTGGTCTTCATCAGACTCCTGTCCCACCCCTGTGAATGGGCAGACTTTACGGTTCCCCGTACGGGAGTCGCATCACGGATTCGGGCGACGCCGGAGCATCACCGAGCGGCGATCGGCCGGCGTGTCAGGGATAGCGCGGGAGTCCGCCGAGGTCCGGGAGTTCGTCCTCGAAGTCGCAGGCGGCGACGGCGTCGAGGCCGCGGTTCCAGCACGCTGTGAGCACGCGTGCCACCGCTTCGACGAGGACGGGGTCGGGGTCGTCGGCTTCCGCCTCGATCGTGAACGGCCACCCGATGAAGTCGGCGGCCAGTCCGTCGTCCGGGTTGTCCCGGACCTCGAAGACCATTCGACCTGATCGGATCATGTAGTGATCGTCGGCGGAGGCGCCGAGAGTCGCCGCGACGAGCGCGGTCACGGACTCGCGATTGCCGCCCCGTAGGAAGATCTGGCAGTCCCCGTAGTCCTTCGCTGTGTTCACGCGGCCTGCTCCTCTCTCTCGACCAGGATGCCGTTCTCGAACCGGGCGCCGGCGCGGACCAGGGGGACCAGATCGGCGCCGGTGCGCGCGCCAGCGTGTCTGGGCGGACTCTGCGAGCTTGCACGCCATCGCCGGAGCGGCGGCCGACTGCCGGCCCCACGGGTGACGCTGCAGCACTGTGGCACTCGGGTGGTGTCGTGGATGTTGTGCTCGGGCAGATCGTATGCGTGCCGGGCGATGGCGCAGTAGTCGGCGTCGTCGTGCAGGACTGCCAGTCCGTGATGGGTTGCGGTCGCGCCGATGACGACGTCCACGGCCGAAGCGCTCCCGCCGCCGTGGTGAATGTCTGGTCGTCCGCGCGAAGGGCAAGGACTTCGCCGTGAGTGTGGACGACGCCGAACGGGGCGCCGCACTGCTGAACTCCCTGGGCGCGAAGTCGCCGCGGTGAGAACCCGGTTCCGGGTGGTGGGACTTCAGGATGCCGCCGTCGTGAAGGTCCGCCACTCCCGGTTCTCCGGGCGGGGTCGGGCACGATCCCGCACATCTCCTCCACCATGTCCGCAGTCTGTGACAACGGTGTCCTGGAACGACGGCGAGCGGATCCTTCCGGCTCGTGCGGCTCTCATAGTGAGCGAGTGACCACGGAGCCGGAAGCGGCTTCTTCATTCACCACCGACCACTGTTCTTCCAGGGGGATCCGATGTTCCGCGCCCACCACCGCAAGGCCCTTCTCGTCTCCGCCGCCCTCGTCGGCGGCACCCTGCTGATGACCGCCTGCGAGGACGGGGACGCTGCCAAGGACACCGGTGCCGCCCGGAGTTCCGCGCCCGCGTCGGGTGCCGCCGCGTCCGCCACGCCGTCCGGTCCGGCGGCCGCGGGGAGCGGCAAGGGGGCAGGTGCGAAGGGCGAGGGGACCGACGACTCGGCCGGTGCCGGTGACGGTGCCGGTTCCGGTGTCGACGCCGGCGACGGCACGCGGGTACCCGTCGAGCAGGGCTGCGGTGCCAACGACATCACGTGGAGCACCCGGTCCGCGAGCCAGGCGGGCGGCTACATCCTGGTCATGGCCAAGGCCAAGCCGGGGATCACCTGCTACCTGCCCGGTACCCACCCGGTCGTGGCCTTCGGGTCCGACGGCACCGAGGCGGGTCCCGCGGAGCAGGCCGTCGGTGAGCCGATCAAGCTGACCGGGGGCACGACCGCGTACGCCGGGGTGAACCCGAAGACGACCGGCACGAACGACGGCAAGGAACTGGACTCCATCATCGTCGCCGTCGACGACTCGGACGCGAACCCTGTCTCCCTGAAGGTCGGCACCATCACGGTCGACAAGGCGATCGTCACCAACTGGCACACGGCGCCGAAGGACGCGGTTCCGTTCAGCTGAACCGAGGGGCGACACGGATGAGGGGCGGGCCGGTCACCGGCCCGCCCCGCTCCGCGTTCACGCGTGGCGGGCGCGCAGTATGCGTTCCATCCTGGCGTCCAGCTCCGCGCGTTCCTTAACGGTGCGCTCCGTCGAGACGGCGTGGACGGTGTGACCCGGGCGCGGCGGCACGCCGAACACGGGCCAAGGTGCACCGGCCGGAAGAGGAGGTCGTCGTCAGTGGCGTCCGGGGTGGCCGGAGTGCAGTTCGACGCCGACCCGGCACGGTACGGGAGGCAGGGCGCCGGAGAACGGCGCGGGGCGCGCGGCGGACGTGCCGAGGAGGGCGGCAGCGTGTTCGGCGTCGAGCGCGAACTCGATGCGGTCGCACTCCGCGGGGCGGTCGGCGGGACCGACGACGAGGTGGAACGCCACCCCGCCCTCGGCGTCCTGGTTGGCGGTGACCAGGGCGTCGACGACACCGGAGATCTCGTGCCGGGTGATGGTCCGGGACTGCGGTTTCATGACGGTCCTCCTGATGTTCCTGGTGGGGTTCGGTACGTGCGGGACGTGTGCGCGGCGATACGGCGTACTGCTTCCGCGAGGACGTCGGGCGGCTGGACGAAGGGAAGGCGGAGGAGGTGGTCGGTGGCCGGGCCAGGGGCCGGCGCCAGACGCACGCCGCCGCGTTCCGCGCCGGCGACCAGCTCGGGTGCCGGCCCGCCTCCGGTGTCGGCCCAGAGGGCGAGTCCGCCGTCCGGCACCCGGAAGCTCCAGTCGGGCAGGCCGGTGCGCAGGGCCGCCACCAGGGCGTCCCGGGAGGCGCGGGCGCGGGTGCGCCGGGCCGTGACGATCTCCGCGTACACGCCCTCGTCGAGGAGCCGGCGGACGACCAGCTGCTCCAGGACGGGGGGTGCGAGGCCGATGGCCGCGCGGCGGTCCGCCAGGGTGCGGACGAGTTCAGGTGCGGCGCGGACCCAGCCGACGCGCAGCCCGGACCACAGGGTGTTCGCGGAGTCCACGGTGACGACGGTCGACCCCGCGTCGAGCGCGGCGAGCCGGGGCGGGGCCGGGGCCGACGGGTCGAGGGCCGTGTCCGCCAGGGTCTCGTCCACCAGCAGGGTCACACCGCTGGACGCGGCCAGGGAGAGGAGGGCGCGGCGCTGCTCCTCGGGCATCAGCAGGCCGGTCGGCTGCTGAAAGTCGGGACCGAGGCAGGCCAGGCGGGGGGCGGCGGCGCGCAGCGCGCTGTGCCACGCGGGCATGTCCCACCCGTCGTCGCGCAGCGGCGCGGGGCAGGGGTGGGCGCCGGCCGCCTCCACGGCCCGTATGAGGTGGGGGGCCGCGGGCGCTTCGACCACCACCCGGTCGGAGGGGTCGGTCAGTTCGCGCAGTACCAGCGCGAGAGCGTCCGCGGCCCCGCCGGTGACGAGTATCTGCCCGGGGTCCGTGGGCACTCCCCGCCGCGTGTACCGGGCGGCGACGGCTTCCCTCAACGCGTCGATCCCCGCGGGAAGGCACCCGTGCCCGTGCGCGTACCGGCCCAGCTCTCGCGACGCCGCGTCCACGGCGGCCGACAGCCACGGCTCGGGCGCGGGCGGTGACGCGGTCACCAGGTCGATGGCGCCGCCGTGCCCCGGTCCCTCGGCGGCCGGCCGCGTCCGACGCCGGCCGGGCAGCCGGCGGGCCGCCGCCCGGCCACCGAGCGGCGGCGGTGCCGTCGGCGACGGGATCGTGTAGGTGCCGGACCCGTGGCGGCTCTCCGCGTGACCGGAGGAGCACAGCAGGCGGTAGGCGGCGGCGACCGTGGTGCGGCTGACGGTCAGGTCGGCGGCCAGCCGGCGTTCGGCGGGCAGCCGGGTGCCGGGCGGGACACGGCCGTCACGGATCAACCGGACCAGGGATCCGGCGAGTTGCCGGTACACGCTGCCGTTGTCGCCGCTGTCGCCGCGCCACTCGCCGAGCAGTGACGCCAGCCCGGGTACGGCGGTCTGCCGCGTCCTGTCCACGCCGGTCCCCCCCTCCTGGGCCACGTCGTCGTGCCCGTCCACCCGTGCCGCGTGCGCGGGTCATGCTCCCAGTGACGCGGTGCGTCCGCTCCCGCCGTTCGTCAGGTCCTCGGCGAGCGCCTTCCACAACCCGGCGTATCCCTGGGCGAGTTGGGCGAGCGATTCGCGGCAGTGGGGCGGCACGGTCGCGGCGATGCGGTCGCGCTCGCGGGCGATCAGGGCGCTGGCGTCGAGGATCCGCAGGACGCTGCGCCCGGTGTCGCTGAACCGCAGGGACGGGTCACGCCGCAGCGCGTCGAAGAGGCGCAGCACGTCGTTGTCCGCGATGGGCCGGCCCGTGCTCGCCGGCGGCACCCGGCGCTGACCCGGCGCGACGGCCGCGCGCGGCGGCGGGGCCGCCCGGTCGTCGGTGGGCCGCCCGGGGACCGGGCTCTCACCGCGCCGGATCCGGGCCCGTACGTCCGCGACGGTGGCCGGGGCCAGGCCGGCCGACGCGGCGATCTGGCGGAGGGACGCGTCGGGGTTGCTCCGGATCAGCTCACCCGCCAGTTCACGGCGGCGTGCCGGGTCGACGGGGCGCCACCGGCCGTCGCGGCCGATCCTGGACGCGCCGGCCTGCGTGTCGGCGGCGGTGCGCAGCTGCGCCACCTTCTTGGCGGACAGACCGGTGAGCGATGCCACGGCGCGGTCGGCCCAGCACGGGTGGGCGGTGAGCACGCGCCGGGCGGCGGCGACGCGGTCGTCCGTCGTCAGCGGCCGGCCGTGGGTGACGTTGGTGGCCACGGCGAGCAGCCGGGCCGAGGCGAGGTCCCCGTCGAAGAACCGGGCGGCGATGTGGTCGGCCCCCCGCAGTCCCGCGGCCCGCAGCCGGTGCGCGCCGTCGACCACGGTCATGGTGGAGCGGTGCACGAGGATGGGCGGGAATTCCGCCTCCGTCTCGGCGAGCGTCCGTACGTAGTCGGCGTCCTCGCCCTCACTGCGGGGCGAGAAGTTCTCGAAGTCGACGACGAGTCGTGCGATCGGTATCCGCTCGACGGGATGGTCGAGGAATCCTCGGTCCCGGAGCCTGATCAGATGGTCCGCGCCGTCGTCCGGTGTCGTCCCGACGCCGGGAAGTTCGTGTGTGCTCTGGCCGCGTCGGTGCTCGCGGGTTTCCTGCTCCACAGCCGTCCCCCTTGGAATCCGTCCCACGTGCCCTCTGGTACCGCTGAACGGGAGCCGGTCACTGCCAGCCGAGGTCGTCCTCTCCGGTCAGGGGGGCGGGGACGGTGACCGAGGTGTGGACCGCCGGACCGTCGGCGCTCGTCCGCGCCTCCGCGGTGACCGCGCCGGCGCCCGTGGCCATGAAGACCGCGCCGGCCACCATGACACCGCGAACGAGCCGGCGGGACGCGATCGAGGAGTTCTTCAGCGACATGACTTCTGCCTTTCCGTTGGATTTGTGCTGGCAGGAAGAAGTGTTGTCGCAGCTCCGGCGCCGGGAACAGGGTCTCCGCGTGGGGCAAACCGTCCCTGGCCTACTGCGTCCACCCCGGTCCCCGAGGGAGGCGGGCGCTCGTCATGATCTCCGAATTCGGTCAAGAAGCCGTAAAACGTGGAACGGATCAATTCATTCCGCGAGCCATGGATGGTATTCGAGCGCAATCAGCGGAACTTCGGCGCTTCGGAACTCCCAGTCCCGCAAAGAGGGGTGTGCGGAACAGGACCGCCGCCACAGCCGCTCGGCCGCGGCCTCCGCCTCCTCCAGGGACCGGGCGCGCAGGAAGATCCCGACCGTGGGGCCCGACGCCGGGTTGCGATGCACGCTGACGTGCTCGAACCCGGTGAACTCCGCACCGCGGCCGGCGACGGCGGCGGCGGTCCAGTCGGGCAGGGCGTGGCCGCGGGGGTGTGCTCGCAGATGTACATGGACGAGATACATGGGTTACCTCAGGCAAGTCAGGAACACCCTCAGGGAATGCGCCTTACCGATCGATTTACTGGACGCAAAACACCCGATCAAGGACACCCGCTTGCCCGTAACCGAGCGGTCACGTATTGTCGGCTGATCCTTTGACTGTCGAGCGCGACCGGTTCTCGATTCCGGGCCAACGACTTGGGGCTGCCGAATTAGATGCTTCACGTTCTGGGTCTTGACGCCGTGACGGAGTCCGTCTACAAAGCGATGCTCGCGCATCCTCGCAGTGGTGTCGCCGGCCTCTGTTCGCTTCTCGGACTTTCCGAGCGCGAGCTGCGGGAGGCGCTCGACAAGCTCAGCGAGCTGGCTCTGGTCCGTGCCTCGACCGAGGATCCGAGCCAGTTGTACGCGGTCAGCCCGCACGTCGGCATGGAGCTGCTGCTGGCCCAGCAGCAGGCCCAGCTCGCCGCCCAGCAGGAGCGGCTGGAGGTCAGCCGGGCGGCCGCGGCGAAACTCATCCTGGAATGCGACGGTCAGCGTCACACGGGCCCCTCGTCCACCGGTATCGAGCATCTCGAAGGGCTCGACGCCATTCGCGACCATCTCGCGGCCCTGCACGACAAAGTCACCGACGAACTCCTGACGTTCGCACCCGGCGGGCCCCAGACGTCGGCGAACATGCAGGCGTCCCGCCCTCTCAATCAGCAGTTGCTGGACCGTGGCGTGCGCATGCGCACGATCTATCTGGAATCCATTCGTTCCTGCCCCGACACCATGGAGTACGCCCGCTGGCTCGCGGAGCAGGGCTGCCAGGTCAGGACGGTTCCCTCGCTGCCGAACCGGATGATCATCTACGACCGTGAAGCCGCGATCCTCGCCACCGACACCGACAACACCGCGGCCGGCGCGGTGCAGGTGTCGTCGCAGGGGATGATCGCCTCGCTGCACGCCCTGTTCGAGGGCGTGTGGCAGTCGGCCGATCCGCTGGATGCGGTGAGACCCCCAGATCCTGGCGGCCTCACGCGCCAGCAGTACGAAGCCCTGAGACTACTGGCCACCGGTTCCACGGACGAGGCGATCGCCAAACGTCTCGGCGTCTCGGCCCGTACCGCCCGGCGGATCGCCCACGGGCTCATGACCCATCTCGACGCCCGCAGCAGGTTCCAGGCGGGCGTCTACGCGGTCCAGAAGGGCTATCTGCCGGCGATCCCGGACTAGTACCGCAGAAACGATTTCCCGTGCGAGGTCCGGTACATGAGGGCAGGTCAGGCGGGGATCAGGGCGGCGGCCGGCTCGGGGAACCCGCACAGGACCAGCGCCTCCTCCGGCGTCCGGGCGACCTGCACCAGGCGCCGTTCGTGCTCACCGAGGAAGCCCTCAGCGACCAGATGGTCGAGCATGGCCAGCATCGGGGTGAAGAAGCCCTCATGGTCGAGCACGACGATCGGCTTCTCCATCAGCGACAGCTGGTTCCACGTCATCACCTCCATCAGCTCGTCCAGCGTGCCGATGCCGCCGGGCAGCACCGCGAAGGCGGAGGACAGGCGGTACATGAGGGCCTTGCGCTCGTGCATCGAACGGACGACGAAGATCTCGCCGGGCGCCTTGTCGGCGCGCTCCCTCTCGTGCAGGCTGCGCGGGATCACCCCGGTGACGCTGCCGCCTCCGTCCAGGACCCCGGCGGCCACGGCGCCCATGACGCCGACGCCCCCGGCGCCGTAGACCAGGTCGAGCCCGCGCCGGGCGATCAACCGGCCGAACTCCCGGGCGACATCCGTGTAGGCGGTCTGCACGCCCGGCCGGGCGCCGCAGAACACGGCGACGCGTTCGCTCTTGCTGAGTCTGGGTTTCATGGCATCTCCTCTGTGGTGGGACCGTTCTCGTCCTGCTCCCGCGAGCCGACCGTGAGGTCAGGCGCCGCGGGTCTGTTCCTGACGGGGACCGGACCCGGAGGCGGGCCGGTCGCTGAGACCGGTGACACGCAACGCCGTACGCAGCAGCACGCGTGCGCCGGCGACCAGGTCGCCCGGGGCGGTGTCCTCCTCGGGGACGTGGCTGATCCCGCCGATGCTGGGCACGAAGATCATTCCGATCGGGGCGATGTCGGCGACCATCTGCGCGTCGTGACCGGCGCCGCTCGGCAGGACCTCGTGCGCAAGCCCCAGTTCGTCGGCGCTGCACGCGATCGCCGCACGCAGCACCGGGTCGGTGGACACCGGATCGGACCGCGTCTCGGCGACCACCTCGATCTCGGTGCCCGTGGCCGCGGCGATCGTCCGCAGGGCCCGGCGCAGCGTCTCCTCGGCCGTGGCGACCCGCCACACGTCCGTGTCCCGCAGGTCCACGGTCAGCCGCACCTCACCCGGGATGGTGTTGGGCGTGTTGGGGTGCAGGTCGAGCCGTCCCACCGTGGCGACGCGGCACAGTTTGCGGTCCCGTGCGATGTGCTCCACGGCCAGCACCACCCGGCCGGCCGCCGCGAGCGCGTCCTGGCGCCCGTCCATCGGGCTGGTGCCCGAATGCCCGGCGGCGCCCCGCACCTCCACCGTCAGGACGGCACGGCCGGTGATCGCGTCGACCACGCCGATCCGGCTGCCGCTGCGCTCCAGCACGGGCCCCTGCTCCACGTGCAGTTCGAGGTAGGCGGCCACCGAGCCGTGCGGCCATCCGGCGCTGCCGAGCGCGTCCAGGTCGCCGCCGGCCAGCCGCAGTGCCTCGCGCAGCGGACGTCCGTCGTGGTCGCGCGGCTCCCGGGGCAGCGCGGCGAGTCGTCCGGCGATGGCCATCGAGCCCCAGAACGGCTGGGGGAACAGCGCCCCCTCCTCGTTGGCGAAGGCCACCGCCAGCGGCTCGCAGGGCAGGTGGACACCGCTGTCCGTGAGGGTCTGCAGCACCTCCAGGGCGGCCAGCACCCCGTACGCGCCGTCCAGCCGCCCGCCGTTGACGACGGTGTCCAGGTGCGACCCCATCATCAGGGCCCGGCGCTCGCCCGGGTGCTCACCGAGCCGGGGCCGGGACCGCACGATCAGGTTCCCGGCCGCGTCGACCTCGGGGACCAGACCCGCGCCGCGCGCCTCGTCCATCAGATAGCCCCGGGCCTCCCGGTCGGCCGGGCCGAAGCCCTCCCGGGTGATGCCGCCCGTCCGCTCGTCCAGACCGATCCGGCCCAGTGCCTCGATCCGGCCGAGCAGCCGGTCCGCGTCGATGTCCAGGGACAGCGGCCGGTCCGTCCCCTGTACCAGGGTGTCGCCCATCCGTACGTCCTCCCGCTCGGGTCGTAGGTCCGCGAGGCCCGCCAGGTCGGCGAGGCCGCTCACAGGTGCCGCTCCCACCACTCCAGGACGGCCTCGAAGCGCGCCAGCCGATGGCTCGGCAGCCCGGTGCGGGACATGTCGTGCCCCTCGCCCGGGAACAGGAGCATCTCGACGGGGACCCCCCGCACCTTCAGCTCCGTGAACAGCCGCTGGGCCTGCTCCGGCGGGCAGTGGCGGTCCTCCTCGGACTGGATGAGCAGCATCGGCGTGGACATCCGGTCCACGTACGTCAGCGGGCTCTGCTCCGCCCAGCGCGCCCGGTCGGGGCCGTACAGCGAGACCGCGAGGTCGGCCCCGTCGTCGCTGGTGGCGGCGTAGCTGTCGATGGCGTAGAGCCCGCGTTCGCCGATCATGGCCCGGAACCGCTCGCCGTGGTGGGCGTTGAACCAGGCCGCCATGTAGCCGCCGAAGGAGCCGCCCATCACGCCCACCCGGTCGCCGTCCAGGTCGGAGGAGTCCAGCGCGGTGTCGAGGATGGCGAGCAGATCGGTGGCCGACCTGCGCGGGAGGTCGTCGCGCACGTACGCGCCGTGCGCCTGCCCGTAGCCGGAGCATCCGCGCGGGTTGCCCAGCACCACGGCGTAGCCGGCACGGGCGTACACCTGCGCCTCGTCGAAGGCGGCCGGTCCGTTGAGGGTGTATCCCCACTGGGTGTACGGGCCGCCCTTGACCTGGAAGATCACGGGGTGCGGGCCGGGGCCCTCGGGGCGCACCACCCAGGCGTGCAGGGGGTAGCCGTCGGGGGCGTACGCGGTGAACTCCTCCATCGGCAGGAGGTGTCCGCGTTCGGCGAGTTCGGCGCCGTACGGGGTCAGCACGCGCTCGGTTCCGTCCCGCCACACCACCAGGTCGCCGGCGCTGGTGGCGCTCGCGACGACGGCGACGACGGTGGTCCCCTCGTCCGACTCGGCGACCGCGTAGCCGTTCACCTGGCGCCGGCCGGTGACGACCGGGCGGGGCTCGCCGCCGTCGTAGGGCACCAGGACCAGGTTGACGGCGCCGCGATGGTCGCTGGCGAAGTACACGCCGTCGGCGGCGGGCTGGATCATCTGGCTGGCGAAGCTGAGGTGGTGGGCGTCACCGGTCAGGCGGCGCGGCACCGCCGGCCGGGCCGGCTCGGCGTCGGCGGGGTCCACCGGCACCGACCACAGGCCGTAGCTGGCCGTCGCGCACGAGTTGTTGTTCTTGTCCAGCTCCGCACCGCAGAAGACGACCGAGGCGCCGTCCGCGGCGAAGCGCGGGGTGAACAGGTACAGCCCGCCGTGCGTCAGCGGCCGCAGCCCGGTGCCGTCGGCGCCGACGGCCCACACGTCGTTGCGGGAGTCGTCGCCCCGCTCGTCGTGCCGGGCCGTCACGAAGGCGAGCAGCCGCCCGTCGGGGCTCCAGGCCAGGTCCCCGTGGTCGTAGTCGCCGCTGGTGAGCTGCCGGGGCGGGGCCTCGAGGTCGAAGGGGTCGGTGACGAAGACCTGACGGGGGCGGTCGTAGGTGTAGCCGAAGCCGTCGAGCTGGTAGACGAGCGTCGTGACGCGGCGGGGCCGCTCCTGCTCGGCCGGGCCCTGGTAGCGGCCGGGGGCGGGCACGCGGCTGGTGTAGGCGATCCGCGTCGAGTCCGGGCTCCACACCGGCTGCCCCGCGCCCATCGGATGGTCGGTGACGGGGTGGGCCTCGCCGCCCCCCTGCATCGGGAGGAGGTGGATCTGCGCGCGGCCGTGCGCGCCGGGCCGGAGAAAGGCCAGGTGACGGCCGTCCGGTGAGAAGACGGGCGCCCCGTCGTAGGGGCCCTGGGTGACGCGGCGGGGCGGGGTCGCACCGGTGGTGTCCACGATCAGCAGCTCGGTGGTGTAGTCGTCGCCGGCCAGGTCGGCGCGGGTGACCTCCACGACGGCGTGGGCACCGTCCGGTGAGAGCGTGGGGCGCCCGAGGACGGGCAGCAGGTCGATGTCGGTGGGCAGCATGTCGGGTCCTCACAGACTCACAGAAGGGTGAAACGCCGTGCCGGGTCGATGAACAGGCCGTCCCCGGGGCGCACGTCGAAGGCGTCGTAGAAGGCCCCGACGTGTCCGAGCACCCCGTTGCAGCGGAACTCGGCCGGCGGGTGCCGGTCCGACGCGATCCGCTCGGCCATCCGGGCGGCGGTGGTGCGGGCGCGCCACATGGTCGCCCAGTGCGCGAAGAAGCGGCGCGACGCGTCGGGACCGGCCGTGCCGGTGTGGGCGACGAACGCCGCGTGCGCGACGGTCACACCGGCGATGTCGGCCATGTTCTCGCCGACCGTGCGCGTCCCGTCGACCCGCAGCCCGTCGAGGCCCTCGGGCTCGTAGCCGTCGTACTGGTCGACGAGCAGCCGGGTGCACCGCGCGAACTCCGCCCGGTCCTCGGGCGCCCACCAGTCGCGCAGCCGCCCCCGGCCGTCGTAGCGGGAGCCGCGGCTGTCGAAGGCGTGGGCCATCTCGTGGCCGACGATCGCGCCCAGCACCGCGAAGTTCCGCGCGGGGTCGCCCGCGGGGTCGAAGACGGGCGGCTGGAGCAAAGCGGCCGGTACGACGACCTGGTTGAGGCCGTGGCGGTAGTACGCGGTGACCTGGTGGGGGTGGATCTTCCACTCCGAGCGGTCGACCGGGGCGCCGAGCCGGGCGAGTTCACGGGCGATGTGCAGGGACCGGCCCCGCTTGACGTTGCCCAGGAGGTCACGCGGGTCCACGTCGAGGGCTGCGTCGCCGCCGGTCCGGGCGCCCTCGGGCCGGCCGACCTCGAAGACCATGTCCGCCAGCTTGGCCAGCGCGGCGTCCCGGGTCGTGGACGTCATCCAGGGCGTCCGCTCCAGCCGGGCCCGGTAGGCGTCCACGAGCGCGCCGACCAGGGTGCGGGCGGCGTCGACGGTGCCGGGGGCCAAGTGCTCGGCGAGGTAGCGGTCGGCGACGGACTCGCCGAGGAACGTCTCGACGAAGGAGATCACGCGCAGGCGGCGCGGCCGCGGCTCGCTGAAGCCGTTGAGGGTGCGTCCGTAGAAGGCGAAGTTGTCGGCGAAGACCTGGCGCGGCCCGAACGGCACCATCTCGTGCACGTACCGCCAGGACAGCCACAGCCGCAGCTCGTCCAGGCCGGTGTCGCGCCACCAGGTGCCGAGACCGTCGGCGAAGTCCGGATGGCGCAGCCGGACCGTGGCGCCGGCGGGCACGTCGCCGAGTCCGCGCAGCCACGCGGCCCAGGGGAACCCGTCCTGCCGGGCGGCGAGCGCGGCGACCGTGCCGGTCCACGGGCGGACCGGAGTCCGGCTCCCGGGCCGGGGGACGGTGTGCCGGGCGGCCAGTTCGGCCTCCAGGGCCACGACGTCGCCGGCCGCCGGGGCCGGGTCGGGCAGCCCGGCGTGGGCGAGCATCACGGCGATGTGCCGCGTGTACTCCTCGACGAGCCCGGCCCGCCCGTAGTGGCCGGCCGACGGCAGACCGAGACCCGCCTGGGAGAGGGTGAGGACGTACTGGTCGGCGCGCACGGTGTCGACGCCGACCGAGAAGTCCCAGGCGCCGCCGATCCCCTGGGCCTGGAGCCGTCCCATGACCTCCGCGAGGGCCTCGCGGTCGGCGGCGTCCCGGACGGCGGCGAGGTCGGCCGCGAACCCCTGGGCGACGCCCAGCTCCTCGATGCGTTCCTCGTCCATGAAGCTGGCGTGCAGGTCGGCGATACGGCGGTCGGCGGCGCCCCGCCCGGGGTGGGCGACGGCGTGGTGGACGACTCGCTCCACGTCGTCCTGAACCTTGTCGGCCAGCAGCGTCAGGGTGGTGGCCTCGGCCCGGTGGGCGGGAAGGACGTAGCCGTCCGACCAGGGCCCGTTGACGAAGCGGTAGAAGTCGTCCTGCGGCCTGGTCGAGAGGTCGGGTTCCGTGCCGCTGGGCAGATACGCCGGCGTCGCCGCCGGGTCCGAGGCCACCGTCATCGCGCTGCCTCGCCCAGCTGCGGGGCGGGCGCCGTGGCGTCGGTGTTCCGCAGGACGCCCTTGGCGAAGACGGCCAGGGCGGCGAGGGCGAACAGGCCCGAGGCGAGGAAGCCGTAGCGCGGGGTGGTGAAGCTGAGGATCGCGCCGCCGATCAGGTAGCCGAGCGCGGGCCCGGTGTTGGACACGGCGCCGAGCGCGGCGAAGGCACGTCCGCGGTGGGTGTCGGGGACGCGGACGTTGAGCAGGATGTGGGTGACCGTCGCCTGGGCGCCGTTGCCGATGCCGCCGAGGACGTAGAACGGCAGGATCCACCAGACCCCGGGGGCCAGGCCGGTGCCGAGGATGGCGACGCCGATGCAGAGGAACGTGCCGATCAGGATGGTCTCGTGGCTGAACCGCTTGACGCGGCGGACCAGCATGCCGCCGGGGATCAGGCCCAGCATCCAGGCCGACATGATCAGGCCGAAGGTCTCCTCGGAGGCGCCGAACGTCTCACGGACGTAGAAGACGATGAGGACGTTGATGATGCTCGCGGCCGCCATGACCGCGCCGCTCAGGATGAGCACGGCGGTCAGGAAGCGGTCGGAGGTGACCTTGTAGGGGGCGTCGGCGGTGCCGTTCTCCGCCTTGTCCTTCCCGGCGGCGCGGGCGTCCCGGCCCTTGTGGAGCCGGGTGCGGATGAGCAGGCCACCGGCCACGACGGCGGCGAAGCTGAGCGCGTCGATGAGCAGCGGCACGGTCACGCCGAAACGGCCGATCAGGAAGCCGGCGATGCCGGGTGCGGCGACCATGCCGGCCATCGCCCAGGTCTGGGAGATGGACGAGGCCCGCGGGACGTTCTCCTTGCCGACGATCGCGCTGGGCAGCGAACCGAAGACCGGGTGGGTGAAGGCGAGACCGGCGGAGAGCAGGGCGGACAAGGCGATCAGGACGACGGGCGAGGTCCAGATCGTCATCGCCACGCAGATCAGCGCCTGCATGCCGCCGACCGCGACGATCAGGGTGCGGCTGTCGAAGCGGTCGGCGAACCTGCCGGTCAGCGGCGACAGCAGCACCGGCGGCACGGTCGCGGCCAGCAGCAGGGCCATGACGGCGTAGGAACCCGCGCCCTGGGCCTGGAGCTGGAGGGCGATGGCCGTCTCGGCGGCGATGTCGCCCGCGAAGGACAGTCCTCGCATGCCGGCGAGGATGTAGACGTCACGCCATGCGCTGCGGGAGACCGGCGGTGGCCCGGCCTCGGTGGTCGGTGCTGTGGTGTCGGTGGCCATGACGGCTCACTTCCTCTCGACGTGGGGACGGGACGGTGCGCCGGCCGTCGGCTACCGCGACGCTCCCGGGGCGGCGCCGGCCGCCTCGAGGACGCCCAGCCGGGCGAGCCCGCGGGCGACGCCGAGGGAGCGTGCCTCGGGGACTCCGGGGAAGAACGTGGCCGCGGTGACGGCCTGTTCGCCGTCGAGGGCGCGCAGCGCGTCCGCGACGGCGTCCGGCACGTTCAGGTGGTGGCCCGCGACGTGCAGACCGGTCTTGCCGTCGGCACTGGAGCCGATCTCGACGGGCGTGGTGGTGCGGCGGATCAGGGTGCCCGGGCCGAGGGTGTCGACCGCGGCGAGCCGGGCGAACTCCCGGCCGCGGCCGGCTCCCTCGCGAGCGCGGCCGACGTCCGTCAGCCGTTCCGCCTCGGCGGCGGCGTCGAGGCGGGCCAGCCGCTCACCCAGCAGGGCCAGCTTGTCCGCGAGCGCGGCGACGGCCGTCCCGCCCCCGTCGGTCAGGTGCGGGACGGCGTGGAAGTCGTCCTCCGCGACGAGCGCGGCGACGGTGTCGGTCAGCAGGTGCCGCCAGCGGCGCGGCTCGACCCCGACCGACAGATGGAGGGACAGCTCGCTCCGGGCGGACGCCGCGTGCGGGGTGCCGTGCGGCACGTACAGGACGTCGCCGGGCTCCAGCGTCACCTCGATGACGGGCTCGCCCAGCTCCTCGGGCGTGTAGGAGCCCTCGTCGCCCCGGCGCTCGTCCGGGGTGTCCCACACGCGCCAGGTCTTGGTGCCGTCCATCTGGACGACGAAGACGTCGATCGAGTCGTGGTGCGGGGAGAAGCCGTCGGTGCGGGCCGGGGTGACGAAGACGACGACCTCGGCCGGGCCGGCGAAGGCGTCGGTGAACGGCTCCGTCAGCCGGCGGGCCGACGGCAGGACGTGGTGGAGGGAGTTCCAGGTGACGGTGCCGCCGGAGCGGAAGAGCTCGTACACCTTCTCCGGGTTGAGGGCCTCCGCGAGGGCGGCCCCGCGCGCGACCGTGCGCGTGTAGGCGCCGGACGGCACGCCCTTGCCCCCCTTCGTCACCCGCAGGTAGGACGGCGGGACCGTCTCCAGCGCGAGGAGGTCGTCGAGGTGGCGGACCGAGGGCAGGCCGTCCAGCCGGCCGGCGAGCGCTCCTCTGCGCAGCAGCGGCTTCCGGTTGAAGTACTGGGCGAAGAAGACGTCCCTGTCGCCGACGAAGTCCTCGAATGTATAGATGTCCACGCTCTCCTGCCTCCTCCTGATGGGTCGGTGTCCGCCCGCCTCTCCCGCCGGTGTGCCGGGCGCACCGGCGATCCCGCCGCGGGCCCCTGGACGCGGGGCCCGCGACGGTTCGCGAGGGGTACCTGCGGCTCCTCAGCCGGCCTGGGACAGCTCGAAGACACCCAGCCGGGTGAGTCCTTGGGCCGCCTTGGCCGAGCGGAGCGCGTCCACACCGGGGAACACGTGGGACGCCTCGATCTCCGCGTCCGGGCCGAGCGCGGCCAGGGTTTCGGCGATCGGTGTGGGTACCGCGATCTTGTGCCCCTTGACGACCAGCTGGGTGCGGCCGCCCTCGTCGTCACCGAACGTCAGGTCCACTCCGCCGCGGCGCAACCGCGTGTCCGGGCCGATGTCGTCGGTGTCGGCGATGTTCTGGAAGGTCGTGCCCTTCGAACTGCCGTCCAGGTGCCGGCCGGTGTCGGCGAGCCGGTCGAGCTCGGTCGCCGCGTCGACGGACTCCAGACGGGCCACGAGCTCCTGGACCTTGTCCTTGAAGACGGCCTCGGCGTCGGCCTCGCGCCACTCGCCGATGTGCGGGTACGCGGTGAACACCTCGGCCGTCAGCAGCTCTTCGAAGGTCTCGCGCAGCAGGTCACGCCACATCCGCGGGCGCATCATGATGGACAGGTGCAGCGACGCCTTGTCCTCGGCCGTCGCCGCGTGCGGGGTGCCGTAGGGCAGGTACAGCACGTCGCCGGGCTGGAGCGAGACCTCGATCTCCGGCTCGCCGAGGCCTTCCAGCGTGTACTGGGCGTTGTCGCCGAGCCGCGGGGTCGGCGGGTTCCACAGCTTCCAGTGCTTGGTGCCCTCGAGCTGCACGATGAACAGGTCGACCGGGTCGTGGTGCGGCGGGTAGCCCTTCTTGCCGGCCGGCGTCAGGAACGCGACCGTGTCCGTGCGGACGGCCATCTTCTCGGTGATGAGGCGGGTGAACTCCCGCATCCCCGGGTCGATCTGGTTGAGCGAGCACCAGGTCACGGTCGCGCCGGCGCGGAAGAGCTCGTAGATCTTCTCGGGGTCCACCACGTCGGTGATGGTCTGGCCCTGCACGACGACGTTGCGGCTGTAGCCCTGCTCGGGTACGCCGTTGCCCTTGAGGTTGACCTTGATGTACGGGGGCCGGATCACCTCGAGGTTCACCAACTGGTCCAGCTTGCGCAGCGAGAGTATGTCGCGCGGGTCCCCCGGCACGGCGTTCTTCCGCAGCATGGGCTTCTTGTTGAAGTACTCGGTGAAGAAGACCTGTTCGTCTCCCACCAGGTCCGCGAATGCGTGGTCCGCCATGCCTGCCTCTCAATGAATTCGAATGTCGAATGTGACGGGGAAGCCGTGATGGTCCTGCGGCTCGGTGCCGGGCGAGGGGCGGCGCCCGGGGGCGCCGCCCTTCTCCTCTTCGCTACTTCAAGAACAATTACTGGATGTTCTTGTAGTACGAGGTGGCGAGCAGCTCCTCGGCCGTCTCGATGAACTCGATGTCGTCGAACTCGACGTTCCTCCATCGCGATTCACTTCCCTTCTCGTTTTCCCCGGGGGATTCCCGGCGACTGATGAAATGTTCGCCCGGAAAGGGGAGCCGGGTCAACGAGTACAACTGCGGCGGGGGGTGCGCACTTGAACACCGGGGGAAAGGGCCGCGGAAAACGGAAGGGAAAACGAAAGCGCCCGGGTGTCGTCAAGACACCCGGGCGCCCCAAGCGGAATGCGCGGCGATGCTAGGCGGACTCCTCGATCAGGTCCGCGGCGTAGTTCGCCAGCGAGCGGTTGTAGCGCGGCAGGTGCTTGGCCAGGGCGACGAGGGCGTACGACAGCGCCTCGCGCTCC
This sequence comes from Streptomyces sp. NRRL WC-3605, assembly GCF_001509795.1. GTDB lineage: Bacteria > Actinomycetota > Actinomycetes > Streptomycetales > Streptomycetaceae > Streptomyces > Streptomyces viridochromogenes. The sequence goes on from NZ_LLZN01000053.1 coordinate 21,884, forward strand.
CGGCCGACGTCCGCGAGCGCCAGTGCGAGGAAGCCGGCCACGGCGTCGTCCAGCGCGTCGGATCCGGCCGCGCGTTCGGCTTCGAGCAGGGCGACGCTCTCCTTGACCTGCCCGACATTGCGCAGGGAGCTGGCCAGCTGGATGACGGCGCGGCGGCGGCGCAGGCCGGAGACGCCGGCGTCGAGCGCCTGCCGGTAGAGGGGGACGGCGCTGTCGGAGTGCCCGGTGGAGTCATAGGCGCAGGCGAGTTCGAACGGGGCGCGCGCGTCGTCCGGCGGCAGTTCCGCCGTCAGGTCCCGAATTTTTCCGAGGAATTCTTCCTCGTCGTGATCGTCGAGGGCGGACCACAGGGCGGCGATCCGCTCTTCCCAGGCCGTTTCTGCTGTTGTCACGGCGACAACCTTTCCCGCTCTGAGCTCTGCTTTGCTGACAATGCGGCGAGGGGCGGTGCCCGCAGGCACCGCCCTTCCCCACTGCGCTACTTCAAGAACAATTACTGGATGTTCTTGTAGTACGAGGTGGCGAGCAGCTCCTCGGCCGTCTCGATGAACTCGATGTCGTCGAACTCGACGTTCTCCCGGGGTGTTCCCCGGCGACTGATGCAATCGTGGCCGGGACCGGTGAGATGCGTCAACCGAACGCCGTGGTCCGGGAGTTGAACGGCAGGGCGGCGTTCAACCGGTGCCGTGCGGCGGTTGAACACCGTGCGGAATCCCGCGTCGCGTCGTATGTTCGTGCGGGCGTCGCCCGTGTTTTCCGGTGTTTCCTCACCGCACCCGGCCGGCCGCCGCGTGCAGGCCAGTGCCTTCCGGGTCTCCGCCGGCCCCGTGCCGGCCGGTGGTCCAGAGGTCGTTCACCCGGGCCGGCGTCCGTACGGTCTCGCCGTCCCGCCAGGGGTCGTCGTCCTCGTGGTCGTGTGCCGGCCCGGCGAGGGGGCGGCTCAGCCCCGCTCCACGTCCTCCAGGCGCGGGAACAGTGCCGGTCCCTTCGTGATCCGCGTGCCCGGGGCGAGCGCGCCCCAGGTGCCGGCGTCCTGGACCCTCTGGTCCGCCAGGGGGCCGAGGGAGGGCTCCGCGCCCAGGGAGGTCCAGAGGCGCTGTGCGGTCTCCGGCATGACCGGGTGCAGCAGGACGGCGAGGGCGCGCAGCGACTCCGCGGCCGTGCTGAGGACGGTGGCGAGCCGGGCCCCGGCCTCCGCGCTGTCGTCCCTGGCGACCTTCCAGGGCTCCTGCTCGGTGAGGTAGCCGTTGACCTGCTTGACGAAGTCGAAGATCGCGGCGATGCCGCCCTGGAAGTCCAGCTCCTCGCCGATCCTGCGGTCCGCCTCAGCGACCGTCCTGGTCAGGCCGGCGCGGATCGCGTCCTCCGCCTCGCCGTCGGCGGTCGACGCCGGGAGCTCGCCGTCGAAGTACCGCCCGACCATGGCCGCCACGCGCGAGGCGAGGTTGCCGAAGTCGTTGGCCAGCTCGCTGGTGTAGCGGGCGGCGAAGTCCTCCCAGGAGAACGTGCCGTCCTGGCCGAACGCGATCGCGCGCAGGAAGTACCAGCGGTACGCGTCCACGCCGAAGTGCGAGGTCAGGTCACGCGGCCCGATGCCGGTCAGGTTGGACTTGCTCATCTTCTCGCCGCCCACCAGCAGCCAGCCGTTGGCGACGATCCGGCCGGGCAGCGGCAGGCCGTTGGCCATCAGCATCGCCGGCCAGATGACGGCGTGGAAGCGGAGGATGTCCTTGCCGACCAGGTGGACGTCCGCGGGGAACGTCGTCGCGAACTTGGCCGGGTTCTCGTTGTAGCCGGCCGCCGTGGCGTAGTTGAGCAGCGCGTCGACCCAGACGTAGATGACGTGCCGGTCGTCCCACGGGACCGGGACGCCCCAGGCGAACGTCGAACGGGAGATGGAGAGGTCCTGGAGGCCCTGCCGGACGAAATTCACGACCTCGTTGCGCGCGGACTCGGGCTGGATGAAGTCCGGGTGGGCCTCGTAGTGGGCGAGCAGGCGCTCGGGGTAGTCGCTCAGCTTGAAGAAGTAGTTCTCCTCCTGGAGGAGTTCGACGGGCCTGCGGTGGATCGGGCACACCTTCTGTCCCGCGTACTCGCCCTCGCCGTCGAGCAGTTCGGCGGGGATCTTGAACTCCTCGCAGTGGACGCAGTACGGGCCCTCGTAGTCCGCCTTGTAGATCTCGCCGTTGTCGTACAGGTCCTGCACGAACTCCTGGACGCGGTCGGTGTGGCGGCGCTGCGTGGTGCGGATGAAGTCGTCGTGCGAGATCTCCAGGTGCCGCCACAGCGGCTGCCACGCCTCCTCCACGAGCCGGTCGCACCACTCCTGGGGGGAGACGCCGTGCGCGGTGGCGGTGCGCAGGATCTTCTGGCCGTGCTCGTCCGTGCCGGTGAGGAACCAGACCTTCTCCCCGCGCTGCCGGTGCCAGCGCGCGAGGACGTCGGCGGCGAGCGTCGTGTAGGCGTGGCCCAGGTGAGGGGCGTCGTTGACGTAGTAGATGGGGGTGGTGACGTAGTACGCCTTCTTCCCACCGGACTCGGGTCCCTCGGACGGCTCCATACCGGCCAAGCCTAGCCGCGCTCTTGCGCCGGGTTTGTGCTGAAATGCCCGCGGCACAGGGACGCCGGTGGAAGGAGGCCTCGGACGCGTCCAGCGGATCGACGCCGACGAGGGTCGCGTGTCGGTGTACGACGTCTTCGGCAACGCCATGATCGCTGGACGGGAGTTCTGATCCGTGCGCGATATGGATTTGTGAAAGCCCAGGTCAACGGCGTGCATGCCGTCATCTGTGGCTTTCTTGTGCCCGGGGCCACAGCGGGGCGGCCGCGCGAAGGCGCATACTGAGCCATGACAAAGCCTCCGGCGCCGAAGCGTCATCTGCCCACCAGCCCCTTCAAGGCCCCGGCCGTACCGGCTCCAAAACACTTCGCCATGGGCGATCAGGTGACCCATGATGTGTACGGCCTCGGACGGGTGGTCGGCATCGAGGACGGGGTCGCGGCGCTCGTGGACTTCGGCTCCGCGCAGATGCGGATCGTGAGCCCGTACGCCAAGATGACCAAGCTCTAGTAGCCGCCGGTGCCCGGTCACGGCACCCCAGGTCCCCGTCGTGGGACCTGCACGAAAGGCAGAACTCCCATCGAATCGACGTCCTTGTTCTCCGCCCCCCACGAGGGGCAGCCCCGCCGGACCGGCGCGGCCTCTCCGCCTCCCACCACGACGCCCTTCCAGGCCCCCGACTTCGGGGACGACGAGGGTGTCTGGGCCGAGGAGACGGACGACCGGGAGGACGACATGACCGCCGCCCGTCACCAGCGGAGCGGACGGCGCGGGCGCGCCGCCTGACCTCCGCCCCGCGGGACGGCGCCGCGCGCCGCGCCCCCGCCGGGTTGTCCCCGAACGCCCCCGGGATTGTCCGTGATCGGTAACGGGCGGATCCCCGGGCCGCCGGAGCTCGTCATGCCAGATGGTCACAGTGACCGGGCAGCGGCGGGCGACAGCGGGAGAGCGGGGCGGACATGGCACGGCACGGGGGCGGGCGCGGCTGGTACGGCAAGCTGATCGGGGCGGCGCTGGGCGTCACGATCCTGGCCACGGGGGCCTCGGTGTGGACCGCGCAGGCCGGTGCCGCGGGCGAGGCGGCCCCCAGGGCGACCGCGCCGGCCGCGGCGGACCGCGCAGCCAAGCCGGTCGCCGTGACCATCGCGCACGCCTCGGAGAAGGGGCCGCGCGGCGTCAACATCACCATCGACGACGGCCCCGACCCGAACTGGACCCCGCAGGTCCTCGACGTGCTGCGCGAGCACGGTGTGAAGGCCACGTTCTGCATGGTCGGCACGCAGGCGAAGGCGTACCCGGACCTGGTGAAGAAGGTCGTCGCCGAGGGGCACCGGCTGTGCGACCACTCGGTGTCCCACGACACCGCCATGGACAAGAACTCGCAGACCTACCAATCGCGGCAGATCCTCGACGCCGAGCGCATGATCACCGAGGCGTCCGGGGGCGTACGGCCCATGTACTACCGGGCGCCGGGCGGGGCGTTCACCCCCTACAGCCGCAAGCTCGCCGCCTCGCGCGGCATGCGGCCGCTCGGCTGGAACGTCGACACCAAGGACTTCGAACGGCCGGGCGCGGACGCCATCGTCGCCACCGTGCAGAGGGAGCTGGCCAACGGGCCGACGCTGCTGTTCCACGACGCCGGCGGCGACCGATCCCAGACCGTCGAGGCCCTGCGCCGCGTCCTGCCGTGGCTCGCGGCCCAGGGCTACACCTGCGGCTTCCCGGTGCGGTGAGCCGCCCGGGCGCCACCGGCGTCACGACCGGATGAACTCCAGGATGTCCGGGTTGAGGACCTCCGGGTGCGTCGTCAGCATCCCGTGCGGATAGCCCTCGTACGTCTTGAGCGTGCCGTTCTTCAGGAGCTTGGCCGACAGGGGCGCCGAGTCCTCGTACGGCACGATCTGGTCGTCGCTGCCGTGCATGACCAGCACCGGGACGTCGATCTTCTTCAGGTCCTCGGTGAAGTCGGTCTCGGAGAACGCCTTGATGCATTCGTAGTGGGCGTTGGCCGCGCCCATCATGCCCTGCCGCCACCAGTTGTCGATCAGGCCCTGCGACACCTCCGCGCCGGGACGGTTGAAGCCGTAGAACGGCCCCGACGGCACGTCGATGTAGAGCTGCGCCCGGTTGGCGGCGAGGCCCTCGCGGAACCCGTCGAACACCTCGATGGGCGTACCGCCGGGGTTGCTCTCCGACTTGACCATGACGGGCGGCACGGCACCCGCCAGCACCGCCTTGGAGACCCTGCCGGGCTTGGCGCGGGCGACGTAGCGGGTGGCCTCGCCGCCGCCCGTGGAGTGCCCGATGTGGACGGCGTCCCGCAGGTCGAGCGCGTCGGTGACGGCGGCGACGTCGGCCGCGTACGTGTCCATGTCGTGGCCTTCGGAGGTCTGCGTCGACCGTCCGTGGCCGCGCCGGTCGTGGGCGATGACCCGGTAGCCGTGCGACAGGAAGAACAGCATCTGGTTGTCCCAGTCGTCCGCGCTCAGCGGCCAGCCGTGGTGGAAGACGATCGGCTTGCCGTCGCGTGGACCCCAGTCCTTGTAGAAGATCGTGGTGCCGTCGTCGGTGGTGACTGTACCCATCGTTGGTCCTCCGCTCGTCCGGGCGTGCCTCAGCCACCCGGACAGGAGGGGGCACACGCGTGACCTGCGAGTTCGCGCCTGGAGGCGCGCCGGAACGTACCCGGACCAGACTACGCGCGGGCCCCGCAGGCCACATCCTCAGCGGCGGGAGCGCACGTCTGGCCGCCGCGCGTCCGGGTAACCGCCGTGCCATGGGCGACATCCTGGTGGGCACGTGTTCGTGGACGGACCGGGCGCTGGTCGGCAGCGGCTGGTACCCGGTGGGGCGGCGGGACGCCGAGGGGCGGTTGCGGCACTACGCCGAGCGCTTCCCGGTGGTCGAGGTCGACGCGACGTACTACGCGCTGCCCGGGGAGCGGAACAGCTCCCTGTGGGCGGAGCGCACGCCGGACGGCTTCGTGTTCGACGTGAAGGCGTTCTCGCTGCTGACCGGGCATCCGACCCGGCCGGCCCTGATGCCGCGGGGGTGGCCGGCCGACGCGCGGGACCCACGCCTCCTGGACGAGGTGTGGGACCGGTTCACGACGGGGATCGCGCCGCTGCGGAGGGCCGGGCGGCTGGGCGCCGTGCTGTTCCAGTTCCCGCCGTGGTTCCGTCCCGGCGCGCGGGCGGAGGCGTTCCTGGAGCAGACCGCGCGGCGGACCCGGGGGTGGCCGGTGAGCGTGGAGTTCCGGCATCCGGCGTGGTGGCGGGACGAACAGGCCGAGGCCACGCGGGCGTTGCTCGCCCGGCACGGGATGGCGGCGGTCGCGGTGGACATGACGCAGACGCTGCCGGCGTCCGTGCCGCCGGTCGCCCCGGTCACCTCGCCCCGGCTCTCGGTCGTGCGGTTCCACGGCCGCAGCGCCCACTGGGGGACGGGCAGCAAGGAGGAGCGCTTCCGGCACTGCTACGACGAGGGCGAACTGCGCGAGTGGCTGCCCCGGCTGGAGACGCTGGCCGGCCGGGTCGACGCCCTGCACGTGCTGTTCAACAACTGCTGCGGGGACGCGGCCGTACGGGCGGCCGAGGCCATGACCCGCCTCCTGGGCCAGACCCAGGGCAGCAACATCGGCTAGGGGGTGTCTTGTCGATCGGGCCGGGTCGGCTCCCGGTGCCAGGCGCCGGGAGCCCGGCCTGATCGACAAGACACCCCCTAGCGCACCAGGAACTCCGTGCTGGAGAACGTCACCGACGGCTCGGCCGCCAGCAGGCCCTGCTTGGCGGGCCGCCCCGGGAACACGGCCACCGTGTCCTTGGTCTCGCCGACGTACGTCCGCACGACCAGGTCCGCGCGGCCGTCGCCGTCGAAGTCGCCGGTGGACAGGACGCGGGTGGTGCCGTGCGCAGGTGGCTTCACGGTGACCATGCCGGTGGTGCGAAGACCGCCCGCGCGGCCCCGGAAGACGCGCAACTGCGAGCCGCTGGAGAGCAGTTCGCTCAGTCCGTCGCCGTCGAAGTCCGCGGCGTCCAGCATCGAGCCGGCGCTGTCGAGCGTGGCCCGTGCGGCCGAGGCGGGCAGGTCGTAGCGCAGGGACGTCCTGCCCATGGCGCCGACGGCCGCGTCCAGGGCCTTGCCCCGGCCGAACGCGCCGAGGGCGAGGTCGATACCGGCGGGCAGCGTGACCCCCGTGCGGGTCGGGCCGTCCGGGCCGCCGAGGACCACGGCGGAGGTCCCGGAGCCCTCCGCCGTGCGCACCACGAGGTCGTCGTACCCGTCGCCGTCGACGTCGGCGGCCGGCCCGGTGGGCAGGTTGCCCGGCGACGGCACGGGGGCGCCGGCCGCGCGGGGGGCGCCGTCCCGGTCGAACGGGCCGCGCAGGAAGCTCAGCCGCCCGTCCGAGGCGTGCACCACCAGGTCCTGGGCGTCGTCGCCGTCGAAGTCGCCGCACACGGGCTGGTCCGGCCAGTCGTTGCCGTAGCGGGCCGCGTCGGGGATGGCCAGCTTGACCCCCTTGCCGGTGAGGCCGCCGGGGGAGCCGAAGAGGATCTGGAGCGGGACCGGCGGCCGGCCCTGGCCGTCGAACGGCGGGTCCGTGGAGACCACCAGGTCGGTGAAGCCGTCGTCGTCGAGGTCGCAGGTCGCCTCGGCGTCGAAGACGGCGGGCTGCCGTCCGTCGGTGGCGGCCGCGTGCCGCCGGGGGTCGAGCAGTTGCCGGGCGCCGGGCGTGAGTCCGCGGGCGCCGCCGTAGACGATGCCGATGCCGGCGTCGTCCGTGTGGGCCTGCGCCTTCGCCAGGTCGTTGAGGACGAGGTCGCGGTGCCCGTCCCCGTTGAAGTCGTCGGGGACCTTGCTGCCCTTGCCGTGCGGCACCGGGAGTTCGGCGGGGGCGTCGGCGACCCGGAGCGGGGTGGGCTCGGTCTTCGCGTCGTCGTGGGCGGTGGGTCCGCAGGCCGTCAGGGCCAGGGCCGTGAGCGTGGCGAGGGTGCCGGTCAGGGCCGCCGTACACTTCCCGCTTCGTCGCGCGCGCACCGCTCACCTCGTCATTACCAGGGACAACAACTGGGTAATGATGCACGCGTTCGAGAAGCGGCGACAGCCCTGCGCCCGGACGGGGTGGCGGGATGGGCGGATGTGGCTTGATTACGCCCGAGTCGGGCCCAGGCCCGGCCGCCCGGGAACGCCTGTGCGGAAGCCTTCGTTGACCCCAGGTCCACCCGCAGCGCACCCGAGGAGAGCCGTGCCCGACATCTCGTCCCCCGCCGCCGTCACAGCCCTTCCCCCGCTCGCCGCGCAGGCGGAGCGCCTGATCGAGCTCGGCGTGCACGACCTCGCCGGGGCCCCGGCCGACGAGCTGCGGGCCTACGCCGAGCGGGCCGGGGACGCGCATCCCGGCGCCCTGCTCGCCGTCCACCCCGACCGGGTCCCGGCCTCCGCGCTCGCGCCGCTGCTGCGCCGTCGCGGCAAGCCCGGTTTCGTGGTCGTCGACATGCCCGACGTCGACGACTTCGCCCCGGTGGGCGTCGAGCTGCCGGAGGGGCCCTTCCACCTCGTCACCGGCGTGGACCGGGGTGATCATCTGGCCAACTGGAGCCCCGAGGAGGCCCTGCCCGAGCTCACCGGGAAGGGCCGTACCCCGCTGACGCTCACGGAAGGTCTGCACTGGGTCATCCAGCAGCCGGCGGCCCTGGAGCGCGGCCAATGCTTCATGACGATCGGCTCGCGGCTGCGCAAGGCCGACGGCTCCTTCGACGCGCGCACCCCGGCCGTCTGGATCAGCAACGGCACCGGCCGCGACGGTCGTGAGCGCAAGGACGCCCCGAAGGTCGGCTGGTGCTGGTGGGGCAACCGCCACACCTGGCTGGGCTTCGCCTCCGCCGCCGGACGCGTCGGATAGCGGTCCCGCGTCGCCGCCCGTGCTGTGAGGAATTCGGCCAAGATCCGCAAAGGAAAAGTGCCGGAGTACATTTTCCGAATGTCATCGGGCGGCGGCGGTCATGGGATATTCCATATCATCACCGTTGACGCATATTCCCCCGAATGCCAGATGTCCTGCCCCGCGCGGCGCTCGTTAGGTGGGCGTGACTTGGCAGGAAAAACACGCAGCTGAGGAATGCGCGCGACGTTCGCGTCAGGCAGCTGATCAGATCACAGCGGAGAGCATCACCTATTGCTCTGATCTGCTCGACGACTTCCTGAGAACCATCGGCCGGATGGAGCGTGAATATCTGCGGGCGGCACGCGAAGGGGAGGGGTCGTAGAAGATGAGGACCGACTATGAGCCGGTAGGCGAGCCGCCTCATTACACCCAGCAGCTCGATATGCAGAACCTCTGGCAGCCGCCGGACGGGGGCATGTCGCCGGAGGCCTGGGACCTGGACGAGGAGCTGGCCCAGATGCTGAGCGCCGCCCGCGCCCCGGACCCCGTCCCGCCCCGCCAGGAGGCCGACCGCCGGCCGGCGCCCCGCCCGGTGCACCGCAAGCGGCCCCAGCCCGGCGCGCACTCGCTCACCAAGAACCCGAAGGTTCTCACCGTCTCGATCCTGGTCGTCCTCATCACCCTGTGCGCGGTGACGATGCTCACCTGGTCCATCTCGTACTCGTACGACCAGCTGCGGACGATCGCGCTGCTCGTGGTGGCGCCCAGGCTGGCCCACTGGTGGCCGCTGACGGTCTACGGTCCGTGGCTGCTGGCGGGGCTCTCCATCCTGCGGGCGTCGGTCCAGCGCCGGACCGCCCGTAAGTCCTGGGCCGTCATGCTGATCGCCTCCGGCACCGCCGTGGCGCTGTGCATCGGGCAGTCCGCGCACTCGCTGCTGGCGATGGTGGTCGTGGGCATCCCGCCGATCACCGCCCTGGTCTGCTTCCGCGAGCTCATCGGGCAGTTCTCGTCCCGCCCCGGCCCCCGGCACGCCGCCGACGCGGTGGGCGCCCCCAAGCAGCCGAAGCCGTAGGCCGCCGCCGGGGGCCCCGGAAACCGGTCCGCCGGACCTCAGGGCCGGTACGGCTGCTGCGGCTGTCCGTACGCCTGCTGACCGGGGTCCCCGGGGGTGGCCTGCGCCAGGAGCTGGTCGGCCTGCTCCCTGGTGATCTGCTGCTCGGCGGCGCAGAACGTGCACTGCGTCGCGTACTTGGTCGAGAAGGGGAACAGCGGCACGAAGAACAGCGTGAACTTCGTGACGCGTTTGCGCAGGGTGTGGGCCGAGGGGTTGCCGCACCGGCCGCACACCAGCGTCAGTATGGCGAGCTGGTAGAGGTAGCCCTTGGTGCCGAAGATGATCACGCGACGGTTCCTTCCGATCAGGTGCCGTCCTCCAGCGTGCCCCACGACGAAGCCCCCTGTCCCGTGCGGGTCCAGGGGGCTTCGTCGTGCGGCCCGGGAAGCGGCTGCTTCGCCGAAGCGGCTACTTCGCCGGGGCCGGCTCCGGCTCGTTCTCGGCTCCGGCCTCGCCCGCGGGCGGCTCGTCGTCCGTCACCGGCGTCTTGACCGACTCCAGCAGCAGCTGGGCGACGTCGACGACCTGGATGGACTCCTTGGCCTTGCCCTCGTTCTTCTTGCCGTTGACCGAGTCGGTCAGCATGACGAGGCAGAACGGGCAGGCGGTGGAGACGATGTCCGGGTTGGTGGAGAGGGCCTCGTCGACGCGCTCGTTGTTGATGCGCTTGCCGATCCGCTCCTCCATCCACATCCGGGCACCACCGGCGCCGCAGCAGAAGCCGCGCTCCTTGTGGCGGTGCATCTCCTCGTTGCGCAGACCGGGGACGCTGGCGATGATCTCGCGCGGGGGCGTGTAGATCTTGTTGTGCCGGCCCAGGTAGCACGGGTCGTGGTAGGTGATGATGCCCTCGACCGGAGTGACCGGGATCAGCTTGCCCTCGTCCACCAGGTGCTGGAGCAGCTGGGTGTGGTGGACGACCTCGTAGTCGCCGCCGATCTGCGGGTACTCGTTGCCGATCGTGTTGAGGCAGTGCGGGCAGGTGGCGACGATCTTCTTCGCCGACTTGGGCTTCCTCGACTCGGGCGTCACGTTGCCCTCGTCGTCCATCTCTTCGCCGAACGCCATGTTCAGGGCCATGACGTTCTCCATGCCGAGCTCCTGGAACAGGGGCTCGTTGCCGAGGCGGCGGGCGGAGTCACCGGTGCACTTCTCGTCGCCGCCCATGATGGCGAACTTGACGCCCGCCATGTGCAGCAGCTCGGCGAAGGCCTTGGTGGTCTTCTTGGCCCGGTCCTCCAGGGCGCCGGCGCAGCCGACCCAGTACAGGTACTCGACCTCGGTGAGGTCCTCGATGTCCTTGCCGACGACCGGGACCTCGAAGTCGACCTCCTTGAGCCACTCCAGGCGCTGCTTCTTCGCCAGGCCCCAGGGGTTGCCCTTCTTCTCCAGGTTCTTGAGCATCGTGCCCGCCTCGGACGGGAACGCGGACTCGATCATCACCTGGTAGCGGCGCATGTCGACGATGTGGTCGATGTGCTCGATGTCGACCGGGCACTGCTCGACGCAGGCGCCGCAGGTGGTGCAGGACCACAGGACGTCCGGGTCGATGACGCCGTTCTCCTCGGCGGTGCCGATCAGCGGGCGCTCGGCCTCCGCCAGCGCGGCCGCCGGGACGTCCTTGAGCTGCTCCTCGGAGGCCTTCTCCTCGCCCTCCATGGTCTTGCCGCCGCCCGCGAGCAGGTAGGGCGCCTTGGCGTGCGCGTGGTCGCGCAGCGACATGATCAGCAGCTTCGGGGAGAGCGGCTTGCCGGTGTTCCAGGCGGGGCACTGCGACTGGCAGCGGCCGCACTCGGTGCAGGTGGAGAAGTCCAGCAGGCCCTTCCAGGAGAACTGCTCGACCTGGGAGACGCCGAAGACGTCGTCCTCGCCGGGGTCGCCGAAGTCGATCGGCTTGCCGCCGGACGTCATCGCGGGCAGGGCGCCGAGCGCGGTCTCACCGGTGGCGTTGCGCTTGAACCAGATGTTCGGGAACGCCAGGAAGCGGTGCCAGGCGACACCCATGTTGGTGTTCAGCGAGACGACGATCATCCACACGAAGGACGTGCCGATCTTGATCATCGCGACGAAGTAGACGAGGTTCTGCAGCGCGGTGACGCTCAGGCCCTTGAAGGCGAGCACCAGCGGGTACGAGGCGAAGTACCCGGCCTCGTAGCCGTCGACGTGGTGTAGCGCGCCCTCCAGGCCCCGCAGGACGTAGATGGCGAGGCCGATGGTGAGGATGACGTACTCGACGAAGTACGCCTGGCCCGCCTTGGAGCCGGCGAAGCGGGACTTGCGGCCCGGACGGGACGGCAGGCTCAGCAGCCGGATCACGATGAGCACGGCGATGCCGAGGATCGTCATCAGGCCGATGAACTCGATGTACATCTCGAACGGCAGGAACTCACCGATGACCGGCAGCGTCCAGTCGGCCTGGAAGAGCTGCCCGAACGCCTGGGCGAGGGTGGGCGGGAGCGTCAGGAAGCCGACCGCGACGAACCAGTGGGCGACGCCGACGATGCCCCAGCGGTTCATCCGGGTGTGGCCGAGGAACTCCTTCACGAGCGTGACGCTGCGCGCGTAGGGGTTGTCGGTGCGGCTGCCGGCCGGCACCGGCTGGCCGAGCTTGAAGTACCGGACGAACTGGCCGATGGCGCGTGCGAGCAGCGCAACGCCGACCACGGTCAGCACCAGCGACACGATGATCGCGGCGAGTTGCATTTCGGGGCTCCTCGGGCCTGCGAGGGGGTGGTTCGAGGGGGTCCCTCGACATGACTGGCGACATTACTAAGCGGTAACTTATGCAGTCCTCTGAGACTACCCGCATCCTCTGTCGCACTGTAGTCAGGGGTGGGGTGATCTGGGTCGCTGAGGCTTGCCTTAAGAACCGATCGTGTTATTCATCCCGAAATGGTATATACGGCACTAATCTGACTCCGTGCTCTACGGGATCACCGCCGCCACCACCGCCCTGCTGGTCACCGCCCTGCTGGCGGCGCTGCTCCGTCTGCCCGCTCTGCGGTTCGGCATTCTCGACCGGCGCCGGCAGCGCCCGCTGCCCCTGCTCGGCGGGGTGGCGGTCGCCCTGGTGACCTGCCTGGTCGCCGCCGCCGGCGAATGGACCGGATACGCCCCGCTGGGTTCGGAGATCATGCGGCTGCTGGTCGCCGCGGGCGCCGTCGCCCTGCTCGGCCTCGTCGCCGACGTACGGCGGGTCAAGGCGCGGTTCCTGGCCGGCGGCACGGCCGTCGCGGCGGCCTGCGTGGTGCCGTACGGCGACACCGGGTTCCTGCTCGCGGTGCCGGCCGTCGCCTGGATCGTCCTGGTCTCCGTCGCCTTCAAGGCGCTGGACCACGCGGACGCGCTGGCCGGCACGGTCGGGGTGCTCACCGCCTTCGGGGTCGGCGTCTGCGCGGCGGCCGAGGTCATGGACGAGCTGGCGGTGCTGCTGAGCGTGCTGGCCGCCGCCCTGACCGGCTTCCTGCTGCCGAACTGGCACCCGGCGCGGATCGGGCTCGGTGCGACCGGCTCGCTGTTCGTCGGGTTCGTCCTGGCCTCGTCGCTGGTGATCACCCGGGCCGGGCACGACCCGGCCGTCAGCGGCGGGGTCCTCTACGCCCTCTCCGCGCTCGCCGTCACCGACGTGGCCCTGGTCGCCGTCTCCCGCCGGCTGGCCGGACGGCCGCTGCTGCGGGGCGCGCCGGACCATCTGGCCCACCGGCTGCGCCGCGTCGGTCTCACCCCGCAGGGCGCGACCGTCGCGCTGGGCGCCGCTGCCCTGCCCGGGGTCGTCGTCGGGGTCCTGGTGCACCTGGGCCGGCTCGGCGGGACGGCGGTGTGGTGGGTGGGGGCGGGCTCGGCCCTCGTCGTCCTCGGCCTCCTGCACATCAAGCCCTACGGCCCCAGGCGTCAACCGCGCGTGCCGGTGCAGGACTCCGTCCGTGCCTCCCGGCGTATGGAATCGTCGCAGGTAGGCGCGCGGTTGCGTGTAAGGAACGGATAAGACTTGAGTGAGGTCGACTCAGCTCTGTTGACCCGTCGCGCGCCGTCATGCACACTTGAGTCCGTTCCACTCAAGTCAGCTGGAGGAATCAACCATGGCACGTGCGGTCGGCATCGACCTGGGCACGACTAACTCCGTCGTCAGCGTTCTGGAGGGCGGCGAGCCCACCGTCATCACCAACGCCGAGGGTGCCAGGACCACGCCGTCCGTCGTCGCCTTCGCCAAGAACGGCGAGGTGCTGGTCGGCGAGGTGGCCAAGCGCCAGGCGGTGACCAACGTGGACCGGACCATCCGGTCCGTGAAGCGTCACATGGGCACCGACTGGAAGACGGAGCTGGACGGGAAGCCCTTCAATCCGCAGCAGATGTCCGCCTTCATCCTGCAGAAGCTGAAGCGGGACGCGGAGTCCTACCTGGGCGAGAAGGTCACGGACGCGGTCATCACCGTCCCGGCCTACTTCAACGACTCCGAGCGCCAGGCGACGAAGGAGGCCGGCGAGATCGCCGGTCTGAACGTCCTGCGCATCGTCAACGAGCCCACCGCGGCGGCGCTCGCGTACGGCCTCGACAAGGACGACCAGACGATCCTCGTCTTCGACCTCGGTGGCGGCACCTTCGACGTGTCCCTCCTGGAGATCGGCGACGGCGTCGTCGAGGTGAAGGCCACCAACGGTGACAACCACCTCGGTGGTGACGACTGGGACCAGCGCGTCGTCGACTACCTGGTCAAGCAGTTCCAGTCCGGTCACGGCGTGGACCTGTCCAAGGACAAGATGGCCCTCCAGCGCCTGCGCGAGGCGGCGGAGAAGGCCAAGATCGAGCTGTCCTCGTCCACCGAGACCTCGATCAACCTGCCCTACATCACCGCCTCCGCGGAAGGCCCCCTGCACCTGGACGAGAAGCTCACCCGGGCTCAGTTCCAGCAGCTGACGGCCGACCTGCTGGAGCGCTGCAAGACCCCGTTCTTCAACGTCATGAAGGACGCCGGCGTCTCCATCAACGAGATCGACCACGTCGTCCTCGTCGGTGGCTCCACCCGTATGCCCGCCGTCGCCGAGCTCGTCAAGGAGCTGACCGGCGGCAAGGAGGCCAACAAGGGCGTGAACCCGGACGAGGTCGTCGCCATCGGCGCCTCGCTCCAGGCCGGTGTCCTCAAGGGTGAGGTCAAGGACGTCCTGCTCCTCGACGTGACCCCGCTGTCCCTCGGTATCGAGACCAAGGGCGGCATCATGACCAAGCTCATCGAGCGCAACACCACGATCCCGACCAAGCGGTCCGAGATCTTCACGACGGCCGAGGACAACCAGCCGTCCGTGCAGATCCAGGTCTACCAGGGCGAGCGCGAGATCGCGGCGTACAACAAGAAGCTCGGGATGTTCGAGCTGACCGGTCTGCCCCCGGCGCCCCGCGGCGTCCCGCAGATCGAGGTGTCCTTCGACATCGACGCCAACGGCATCATGCACGTGACCGCCAAGGACCTGGGCACGGGCAAGGAGCAGAAGATGACCGTCACCGGCGGCTCCTCGCTGCCGAAGGACGAGGTCAACCGGATGCGCGAAGAGGCCGAGAAGTACGCGGAGGAGGACCACGCCCGCCGCGAGGCCGCCGAGACCCGCAACCAGGGCGAGCAGCTCGTCTACCAGACGGAGAAGTTCCTCAAGGACAACGAGGACAAGGTCCCGGCCGAGGTCAAGACCGAGGTCGAGTCCGCCGTCGAGGAGCTGAAGACCGCGCTCAAGGGCGAGGACACCGCGCAGATCCGCACGGCCACCGAGAAGGTCGCCGCGGTCTCCCAGAAGGTCGGCCAGGCCATGTACGCCGACGCCCAGGCCGCCGGTGCCGGCGCCGAGGGTGCCGAGGCCGGTGGCGCGAAGGCCGCCGACGACGACGTGGTGGACGCCGAGATCGTGGACGACGAGCGCAAGGACGGTGCGGCGTAATGACGGAGGAGACCCCGGGCTTCGACGAGAAGCCCGACGTCCCCTCCGGCGCCACCCCTGACGACGCCGAGCCGAAGGCCGCGACCTCGCAGAACAGCGAGGGGACGGCCCCGGCCGGGGACGGACACGCAGACCCGGGTCTGGTGGCCCAGCTGGACCAGGTGCGCACCGCGCTCGGCGAGCGCACCGCGGACCTCCAGCGCCTCCAGGCCGAGTACCAGAACTACCGCCGCCGCGTGGAGCGGGACCGGATCACGGTCAAGGAGATCGCCGTCGCGAACCTCCTGACCGAGCTCCTTCCCGTGCTCGACGACATCGGCCGCGCGCGGGAGCACGGCGAGCTCGTCGGCGGATTCAAGTCCGTCGCGGAGTCGCTGGAGACCGTCGCGGCGAAGATGGGCCTCCAGCAGTTCGGCAAGGAGGGCGAGCCCTTCGACCCGACGATCCACGAGGCGCTGATGCACAGCTACGCGCCTGACGTCACCGAGACGACCTGCGTCGCGATCCTCCAGCCGGGGTACCGCATCGGCGAGCGCACCATCCGCCCCGCGCGGGTGGCCGTCGCCGAGCCCCAGCCGGGCGCGCAGACCGTCAAGGAGGAGTCCGCGGAGGCGGCCGACGACAAGGAGAGCGGTGGCCCGGACGAGGGCTGACGTTGAACCCATGAGGAAGGAGGGACGTCGAGGATGAGCACCAAGGACTTCATCGAGAAGGACTACTACAAGGTCCTCGGCGTCCCCAAGGACGCCACCGAGGCCGAGATCAAGAAGGCGTACCGGAAGCTCGCCCGCGAGTTCCACCCGGACGCCAACAAGGGCAACGTCAAGGCGGAGGAGCGGTTCAAGGAGATCTCCGAGGCGAACGACGTCCTCGGCGACCCCAAGAAGCGCAAGGAGTACGACGAGGCCCGCGCCCTGTTCGGCAACGGCGGCTTCCGCCCCGGCCCGGGCGGTGCGGGCGGCTCCTTCAACTTCGACCTGGGCGACCTCTTCGGAGGCGCCCAGGGCGGCCAGGGTGGAGCCGGCGGCTTCGGCGGCGGGCTGGGTGACGTCTTCGGGGGCCTGTTCAACCGCGGCGGCACGGGCACGACCCGGACCCAGCCGCGGCGCGGCCAGGACATCGACACCGAGGTCAGCCTCAGCTTCACCGAGGCGATCGAGGGCGCGACGGTCCCCCTGCGGATGTCCTCCCAGTCGCCGTGCAAGGCGTGTGCGGGCACCGGCGACAAGAACGGCACACCGCGCGTGTGCCCGACCTGCGTCGGCACCGGCCAGGTGGCCCGCGGCTCGGGCGGCGGCTTCTCGCTGACCGACCCGTGCCCGGACTGCAAGGGCCGCGGCCTCATCGCCGAGCACCCCTGCGCGGAGTGCAAGGGCAGCGGCCGGGCCAAGTCGTCCCGGACGATGCAGGTCCGCATCCCCGCCGGGGTGTCCGACGGGCAGCGCATCCGGCTGCGCGGCAAGGGCGCGCCCGGCGAGCGGGGCGGCCCCGCCGGCGACCTGTACGTCACCGTCCACGTCGACACGCACCCGGTCTTCGGGCGCAAGGACGACAACCTGACGGTGACCGTCCCCGTGACCTTCGCGGAGGCGGCGCTCGGCGGGGAGGTCAGGGTACCGACCCTGGGCGGACCCGCCGTGACCCTGAAGCTGCCGCCGGGCACGCCCAACGGCCGCACCATGCGGGCGCGGGGCAAGGGCGCGGTCCGCAAGGACGGCACCCGCGGGGACCTCCTGGTCACCGTCGAGGTGAGTGTCCCGAAGGACGTGACGGGGAAGGCTCGTGAAGCGCTGGAGGCGTATCGCGAGGCGACCGCGGGCGAGGACCCGCGGGCGGAGCTGTTCCAGGCCGCGAAGGGAGCATGAGTCAGATGGACGGTCGTCGGCGCAACCCGTATGAACTGACCGAGGAGACCCCGGTCTACGTCATCTCGGTGGCGGCCCAGCTGTCCGGCCTGCACCCGCAGACCCTCCGTCAGTACGACCGCCTCGGCCTGGTCTCCCCGGACCGCACGCCCGGGCGGGGCCGGCGCTACTCGGCCCGCGACATCGAACTGCTCCGGCAGGTGCAGCAGCTGTCGCAGGACGAGGGCATCAACCTGGCCGGCATCAAGCGCATCATCGAACTGGAGAACCAGGTCGCCGCGCTCCAGTCCCGCGTCGCCGAACTGCAGGCGGCCCTGGACGGAGCGGCGGCGGCGATGCAGCAGCGCGAGGCGGCGGTGCACGCCTCGTACCGCCGCGACCTGGTCCCGTACCAGGAGGTCCAGCAGACCAGCGCCCTGGTCGTCTGGCGCCCGAAGCGCGCCAAGGACTAGAACGCGACGCACACCACACGAAAGGGGCCCGGAGATCCTCTCCGGGCCCCTTCGTGTGGGCTACGGCGTCACTCGTTCCGTCCGGTCCGTTCTCGGGCGGTCACTGGGCGGGGGCCGTGATGGCGTAGTCGCCCGTGGGGAGGGACTCCGTGCCGTCGGCGGCGACGGCGGTGACCCAGTAGTAGGACGTCGTGCCGCGCGCGGCGCCGGTGTCGAAGTACTCCGTGGCGCCCGGTGCGGCGTCGTCGATGCGCTCGTAGGCCGAGGTGCCGGGGTTCCAGCGGTAGATGCGGTACCCGGCCGCCTGCTCGGGGGCGTCCTCGCCGAGGCCGTGCCAGCTGAGCCGGTTGCCCTCGTCGCCCTCGGCGCCCGCCGCCTCGAGGGTGAGCGGGGAGCCCTCGGGCGTCTCGACGGAGGGTGTGGTGTCCAGTTCCGTCGCCACCACGATCTGGGCGTCACCGGTCCACTGGAAGGCGGAGTTGCCGGCGTCGTCGACCGCGTCGACGATGAAGCAGGACTCCTCGCCGTCCGGGAGCGTGGTGTACGCGTACGACGTCGTGTCGGCGGAGACGTAGTACCCCGGGTAGAGGGAGCACACCTTCTCCTCCTCGTCGCCCCAGAGTTCGCCCCGGCGTACGACGTAGCTCCGGAGGTCGGGCGTCGGGTTGGCGTCCCAGTGCACCTCGAAGCCGTACGCGGTCGGTGTGACGGTGACCCCGGTGACCAGCGACGGCGGCGTCTCGTCGCGGCGACGGCCGCTGATGGAGGAGGAGCGGGCCGACTCGTTGCCGGCGGCGTCCAGGGACGTGACCCGGTAGTGGTACGTGGTGCCCTCGACGGCGGTTGTGTCGAGGTAGGAGACCTGGGTGGTGGTGCCGACCCTGGTGTACGTGCCGTCGGCGCTCGCGGACCGGTAGACCCGGTACGACGTGGCCTCGGCGGCGGCCTTCCAGCCGACCCGCAGGCCCTTCTCCTCGGACGCGGTGGTCAGTTCGGTGGGCGCGGCCGGTGCGGTCCGGTCGACGGTCGTCACCGGCTGGTCCGTCGTGCCCGTGCCGACGTTGCCCGCCTTGTCCTTGGCGCGGATCTCGTAGTAGTACGTCGCGCCCGTCTTCGGGAGGGTGGTGTCCGTGTAGGAGGTGGACGTGGTCGTCGCGAGGGGTGTGGTGCCGAACGAGGCGCCCTTCAGGCGGCGATAGACGCGGTAGCCGGCGAGGTCCATCTCCTTGTTGGGGGTCCAGGTGAGTCCGGCCTTGCCGGTGGTGGTGTCGTAGGTGGCTCTGGCGCCGGTGGGGGCGAGGGGTTTGGTCGTGTCGACGGTGGTGGTGCGGGGGGTGTAGGTGAACTTCACCTTGGCGCTGCCGGTCCAGTTGACGTAGTCGACGCGCAGGGTGTGCTTGCCCGAGGGGATCGTCAGATTCAGCGTCTTGGAGACCGTGGTGGAGGTGTTCTTCCACAGGTCGATCTTGCGGGTGCCGTCGAGGCGGACGCGGATGCCGTCGAGGGCGGAGGCGGTGAGGGTAAAGGGGCCTCCGGAGCCGAAGTCGCGGGTGACGCTCCAGCGGACGCCGAAGTTGTCCTTGGGCAGTCCGCTGAGGGGTGCGCCGGACCAGCTCTGGTCGATGGCGCTGTCGCAGTCGGTCTTCTTCGGTGTCCCGGAGAACGTGGTGTTCGCGAAGAACTCCCGTTTGAAGACCGGCGACGTACAGGACACCGCCGCCGACGCGGGGGTGACCGTGGTGAGCAGGGTGCCCGCGGTGGCGAGCGCGACCGTCGTAGCGGCGGCGGCGGTCGCGCGTCTGGCTGGGTTCATTCGATCCTCTGGTCGAGTACGGGACGGCGGTGCGAGCCGTCCTGAACAGGACTCATCACGAACGGGGTTGGTTGTACGGATTCCGCTACGCCGTCCGGCAGGCCCCCGAGTGGGGTTCGGTGGAGGGGGTGTAACTGGTGATCTGCGAAGTTCCGCAATGTCTTTACATGATCGACGGAGCGTAGTGTTGCGCACTCGTTAAGTGGTTCCGCTTGACGGTGGGGGGCGTCGGCGCGTTGTCTTTTCAGACATTGGGGCGCAATGGCGCGCCCGTGTCCCGAAGGCACCAGAAGTGAGCTTCTCTATGCGTCCCTTGCGCTCTCTGCGCCGTACCGCCACCGCCGTGGCCGCCGCTTCCACGATGACCCTCGCGCTGGGCGCGTGCGGCGGACTGGGAGTCACAGGGGACAGCAGCGAGGCGAGCCCGACCAAGGGCAACGACGTCACCGTGGGCCTGCTGCTGCCGGAGACCGCGAACACCCGTTACGACAAGTTCGACTACCCCATCATCAAGGAGAAGGTCGAGAGCCTCACCAGCAAGCAGGGCAAGGTCGTCTACCGCAACGCCGACGCGGACGCGAAGAAGCAGGAGCAGCAGCTCGAGCAGCTGGTCGACGACCAGGTGGACGTCATCCTGCTGGACGCCGTGGACGCCCACGCCATCGCGAGCGGTGTGGAGAAGGCCAAGGACGCCGGTATCCCGGTCATCGCCTACGACCGCCTCGCCGAGGGCCCCATCGACGCCTACGTCTCGTTCGACAACGAACTGGTCGGCGAGGTGCAGGGCCGCTCGCTGCTGGAGGCCATGGGGGAGGTCGACTCCTCCGACAAGATCGTGATGATGAACGGGTCGCTCACCGACCCGAACGCCAAGCAGTTCAAGTCGGGCGCGCTCTCCGAGCTCAAGGGCACGGTGGACATCGCCAAGTCGTACGACACCAAGGACTGGAAGCCCGAGAACGCCCAGGCGAACATGACCGAGGCGATCAACGAGATCGGCCTCAACAACATCAAGGGCGTCTACTCCGCCAACGACGGCATGGCCGCGGGCGTCATCAAGGCCCTGGAGGCGGCGGGCGCGACCAAGCTGCCGCCCATCACCGGCCAGGACGCCGAACTGGACGCCGTGCAGCGCATCCTGAGCGGCGAGCAGTACATGAGCGTCTACAAGTCCTACCCGCACGAGGCCGAGAGCGCCGCCGAGATGGCCGTCGCCAAGGTCCAAGGCAAGGACATCCAGTTCGACTCCCTCACCCAGGACCAGGTCGACAGCCCCACCCACCAGGACATCCCGGCCCTGCTGGTCCCGGTGGCCGCCCTGACCAAGTCGAACATCGACAAGACGGTCCTGGCCGACAACATCTACAAGCTGTCCGAGATCTGCACGGCCAAGTACAAGTCCGCGTGCCAGCAGGCCGGCCTCGGCAAGTAGCCGTCCGCCGCACGATCCACCGCAGCCGCCGGGGCAGGACGCCCCGGCGGCTCTTGCGTTGTGCGAACCCGGGGCCCGGAAATCGGCCGGTGCGCGGGCCAGAGGGCCGAAAAGCCCCCATCAGCTTGTTGCAGCCCGGCGCCCCTGAGGGACGGAAATAGCGGGATACAACGGGATGTTGTGACCCGGCGCGCGGCAGGAGCCGTGTTGCGGACCACGGCCCGTCCGCGCATAGTTGCGCTGCGGAAGCGCGAGCGAACCTCACGCCCGCAGGGCCGGGCGCGGTACCGGCGCGCGAGGCGAGACCGGGGGTGGATGGAGCGATGGCCGGGCACGGGGAGCAGGAGCATCCCCATGGCGCCGACCGCCTGTGCGAGGCCGGGGACCGCGTGTACTCCCGGGCCGTACGCCGCGGAAGGGTGTCCCGCCAGGACGCGGAGCCGGTGCCCTGCCTGCTGGAGCTGGCGCTGCTGCACCCGGACCCCGACGACATGGACTGGCTGGTGCCGACGTCCCCGCAGGAGGTCATGACCCGGCTGCTGCGCGGGATGTACGACGAGGTCAGCACGGCCCAGCTGCGGATGGGCTCGGCGGTCGCGGCCTTCGAGCGGTACGCCGGACTCGCCCCGCTCCCGAGCCACGCGTCCGGCGCCGAGGGGACGGCCCTGCGCATCCTCGACGGCGACGCGCGCATCCAGGCCGCGCTGGACGAGGCCACCCAGGCGTGCACCCGCGAGGTGCTGACCGTCCAGCCCGGCGGCATCCGCCCCGAGCACGAGCTGACGGAGGGTCTGCACCGGGCGATGGCGCTGCGCGGCCGGGGCGTGCGGATGCGCGACCTGTACACGCATGTGGCCCGGCACGGGCAGGGCCTGCTCAACTACCTGGAGCTGATGGGTGACGCGGTGGAGGCCCGCACCCTGGACGAGGTCATCGACCGGCTCATCCTCTTCGACCGCACGGTGGCCTTCATCCCGGCGAACACCGACCGCACGATGGCGCTGGAGCTGCGGCACCCGGCCCTCATCAACTACTTGGTGACGGCGTTCGACCGGCTGTGGCGGCTGGCGATCCCGCTGACCGCCCCGATCCCCGACACCGGCTTCGAGGGCGTCTCGCACCGGGAGCAGTCCATCGCGGCGCTGCTCGCGGAGGGGCACCAGGACGCGGTGATCGCGGAGCGGCTGGGCATCAGCGTGCGCACCTGCCGGGCGCACATCGCCCGGCTGTCGGAGACGCTGGGCGCGGCGAGCCGTACGCAGCTCGGGGTGCGCATCGCACAGGTCGGCCTGGACCGGGCGGCCCGCGCGGCCCAGATCCCCGCCCAGCAGCCGTTCGGGGTGCCGGCCGGGCGGGACGCGGCTCAGCTGCCTCCGGGCCGGTGATCCTCGTTGAGGATGCCGGACTGGGCGATGAGGTAGCCGAGCTGGGCGCGGCTGCCGCTGCCCAGGGCGGTGGCCAGCTTGGCGATGTGGGCCCGGCAGGTGCGGACGTTCATCCCGAGCCGGCGCGCGATGGCCTCGTCGACGTGGCCCTCCACCAGGAGCTTGGCGATGGTGTGCTGGATGTCGGTGATGCCGTCTGGGGCGGTCTCGTAGGGGGCGTGCTCGCTCAGCGGGACCGCGCGGCTCCACATGAACTCGAAGACCTTGATGAGGTACCGGATGAGCCCGGGGTGCCGCAGCTCCAGGGCCACCTGCTGGTCGTCGCGGGTGGGGATGAACGCGACCGACTCGTCGCAGATGATGAGGCGCTCGACGAGCTCGTCGATCGTGCGGTACTCGACCTTGCCGTCGGAGAGCTGGGCGACGTAGGCCAGCTTGCCGGGGTTGTAGCGGACCGTGTGCTGGTAGAGGGTCCGTATGCGCACGCCGCGCTCGATGAGCGGCCGGTCGCGCTCCAGGCCCTGCAGGAGGCTGGCCTCCGAGATGCGGGTGCTGGGCTGGATGGTGAGCATCTCGGTCTGGCACTGGGCGGTGGCCAGGTTGAGGGCGGCGTTGATCCGCTCACCGCCCTCCAGGACCGTGATCGAGTGGGTGCTTCCGGTGACCTGGGTGCTGAGGTCCATGAAGGGCTGGAGGGACTCGGTCAGCTCGACCGAGAGCCGGCGCCGCGCGGCGATCTCCCGTTCGATGGGATTGAGCCGTTGGGCGAGCGCCACCGAGGCGGGGAGGGGGATCAGCCAGTTCGCGTCGTCGGGGTCCGGATAGAGCAGTGCGAACTCCATCAGACAGGGCGCGGACTCCACGTCGGTGCGGGCGATACGCCCCGCACGCAGCGCGTTCGCATAGAGACGGCTGCCTTGAGCGCACATCTCGGTCATCGCATGGGGATGTGTCGCTTTAGTCTGATTCGTTGCCAAATCTCCACCCCCCATGGTCCTGAACATGCAGGAACATGATGCACCGATCGTGTGGCCATGAAGTGCCCGAATGAGCCATCGTCTTACTCGACGGGGGAAGAGGGGACCTTCAAGTGAGGACGAAGCCGATTATGCGGAACAAAATGCTTCGCTCGATTCTTGTCGCCGCCTTCTCCGCCGTTGTGGCCGTCGGAGCCCTGAGTGGCCTTTCGGAAGCGAAGAGCGACTCGCGGGCGGACAGCAGCTGGCCGAGTGCGGCCCCGACTGTCGTGATCGCCGGGGACAGCTCCTGGCCGGTCATCGGTGCGGATGGCGGCGGCGAGCAGGAGCCGGCATGACCACCCCGCCCGACGACAGGTCATTCCGCAGGGAGATGGCGACCGCCTACCGCTCAGGGTGGCACTTCATCGACCTGGTCACCGCGATCCCCCACCCCGGTGACTCCCTGATGGTGACCGTCTTCGGCGAACCGGTGGTCGTCACGCGCGACGAGGACGAGGACGTGCGGGCGTATCGATGTCTGCGGCGGCCTCGGGGGGCGCCGCAGCCCGTGCGGTGCGCCATCCGATACGGAATGATCTTCGTCAACCTGGACCAGCGGGACCACCGTCTCGTGGAGCCGGAGGCACCGGCCCCAAGGACCATTTCAGCCACCCCCCGCAGTGCCTGACGCGATTCCCCCGTCGTAACAGATCGCTCAGGTGCTTCCCCCCGCAGCGGCGTCACCGTGACCTGAACACGGTGACGCCGCTGCAGTTTTCGGGGATATTTCCCGCTTTGCAGCGACCTCCGATGCGGCCGGAACCGGCCGGTCCGCGTCCGCGTCCAGGTCCCGTGCCTCACACGCGCCTCATCCGCGCCCCATGGCCCGCGTCAGCGCGATCTCGATGACCACCCGGTCCGGGTTCGGCGCCGGAGTCCGCCCGTACCGGACGGCGTAGCGCCGCTCGGCCTCCCGCACCCGCTCCGGCTCGCCGCTGACGTGCGCGACCCCCTCCAGCGTCGCCCAGCGCCTGCCGTCCACCTGGCAGACCGCGACCCGTGCGCCCGCGGCGCCGGCGGCGAGCACGTGTGCCACCTTCCTGCTGGACTTGTTCGTGATCACCCGAGCCAGCCGGGCCTCGGGTTCGTATGTGACACCGACGGGCACCACGTGCGGGGTGCCGTCCGGGCGGGACGTGGTCAGCGTGCACAGATGCCTCTCCTGCCAGAAGGAGAGGTACGGCGCGTCGGGCGCGCCCGGATCCTGGGGGTATGCGGCCATGGTCGGGAACCTAACGGGTACACGGCTCCCAGGCCCACCTTGAGTGGAATAGACTCAAGTTTGTGTACGCTGACTCTGTCAGTACCGGGACAAGCTGACGCCAGGAGGAGAAGGGACACGTGGACGCCGAGCTGACCAACAGGAGCCGGGACGCGATCAACGCGGCAAGCAACCGGGCCGTGACCGAGGGGCACCCGGATCTCACCCCCGCCCACCTGCTGCTGGCTCTGCTCGAGGGCCAGGACAACGAGAACATCACCGACCTGCTGGCCGCCGTCGACGCCGACCAGGCAGCCGTGCGGTCCGGCACCGAGAAGGCGCTCGCCGCCCTGCCCAGCGTGACGGGGTCCACCGTGGCGCCCCCGCAGCCGAACCGCGACCTGCTCGCCGTGATCGCGGACGCGCAGGCCCGCGCCAAGGACCTCGGCGACGAGTACCTGTCCACCGAGCACCTGCTCCTCGGGATCGCCGCCAAGGGCGGCCCCGCGGCCGACGTGCTCACCCGCCAGGGCGCGACCGCGAAGAAGCTGCTGGACGCCTTCCAGAAGGCCAGGGGAGGCCGCCGCGTGACCACCGCAGACCCCGAGGGGCAGTACAAGGCGCTGGAGAAGTTCGGCACCGACTTCACCGCCGCCGCCCGCGAGGGCAAGCTCGACCCCGTCATCGGACGGGACCAGGAGATCCGCCGGGTCGTGCAGGTGCTGTCCCGCCGCACCAAGAACAACCCCGTCCTCATCGGCGAGCCCGGCGTCGGCAAGACCGCCGTCGTCGAAGGGCTCGCCCAGCGCATCGTCAAGGGCGACGTGCCCGAGTCCCTGAAGAACAAGCGGCTCGTCGCGCTCGACCTCGGCGCGATGGTCGCGGGCGCCAAGTACCGCGGCGAGTTCGAGGAGCGCCTGAAGACCGTCCTGGCCGAGATCAAGGACTCCGACGGGCAGATCATCACCTTCATCGACGAGCTGCACACGGTCGTCGGCGCGGGCGCCGGCGGCGACTCCGCCATGGACGCCGGCAACATGCTCAAGCCGATGCTGGCCCGCGGCGAACTGCGCATGGTCGGCGCGACGACCCTGGACGAGTACCGCGAGCGGATCGAGAAGGACCCCGCGCTGGAGCGGCGCTTCCAGCAGGTGCTGGTCGCCGAGCCGTCCGTCGAGGACTCCATCGCCATCCTGCGCGGACTCAAGGGCCGCTACGAGGCCCACCACAAGGTGCAGATCGCCGACAGCGCGCTGGTCGCCGCCGCGACCCTGTCCGACCGGTACATCACCTCCCGCTTCCTGCCCGACAAGGCCATCGACCTGGTCGACGAGGCGGCGTCCCGGCTGCGCATGGAGATCGACTC
This sequence comes from Streptomyces sp. NRRL WC-3605, assembly GCF_001509795.1. Classification (GTDB taxonomy): domain Bacteria; phylum Actinomycetota; class Actinomycetes; order Streptomycetales; family Streptomycetaceae; genus Streptomyces; species Streptomyces viridochromogenes. The sequence goes on from NZ_LLZN01000053.1 coordinate 47,902, forward strand.
CTCGCCGGTCGAGATCGACGAGCTCCAGCGGTCCGTGGACCGGCTGCGCATGGAGGAGCTGGCCCTCGACAAGGAGACCGACCCCGCCTCCCGGGAGCGCCTGGAGAAGCTGCGCCGCGACCTCGCCGACCGCGAGGAGGAGCTGCGCGGCCTGACCGCCCGCTGGGAGAAGGAGAAGCAGTCCCTCAACCGCGTCGGTGAGCTGAAGGAACGACTCGACGAGGTGCGCGGCCAGGCCGAGCGCGCGCAGCGCGACGGCGACTTCGACACCGCCTCCAAGCTGCTGTACGGCGAGATCCCGGCCCTGGAGAAGGAGCTGGAGGCCGCCTCCGAGGCCGAGGAGGAGGCCGCGCAGGACACCATGGTCAAGGAGGAGGTCGGCTCCGACGACATCGCGGACGTCGTCGCCGCCTGGACCGGCATCCCCGCGGGCCGCCTCATGGAGGGCGAGACGCAGAAGCTGCTGCGCATGGAGGAGGAGCTGGGCAAGCGCCTGATCGGCCAGCAGGAGGCCGTGCGGGCGGTGTCCGACGCGGTGCGCCGCACCCGGGCCGGCATCGCCGACCCCGACCGGCCCACCGGCTCGTTCCTCTTCCTCGGCCCGACCGGCGTCGGCAAGACCGAGCTGGCCAAGGCGCTCGCCGACTTCCTCTTCGACGACGAGCGGGCCATGGTCCGCATCGACATGTCGGAGTACGGCGAGAAGCACAGCGTGGCCCGCCTGGTCGGAGCCCCGCCCGGCTACGTCGGCTACGAGGAGGGCGGCCAGCTCACCGAGGCCGTGCGCAGGCGGCCGTACAGCGTGGTCCTGCTGGACGAGGTGGAGAAGGCGCACCCCGAGGTCTTCGACATCCTGCTCCAGGTGCTGGACGACGGGCGGCTCACCGACGGGCAGGGCCGCACGGTCGACTTCCGCAACACGATCCTGGTGCTGACGTCCAACCTGGGCAGCCAGTACCTGGTCGACCCGATCACCAGCGAGACGGAGAAGAAGGAGCAGGTCCTGGAGGTCGTCCGCGCCTCCTTCAAGCCCGAGTTCCTGAACCGGCTGGACGACCTCGTGGTCTTCTCGGCGCTCAGCAAGGACGAGCTGAGCCGGATCGCGCGGCTCCAGATCGACCGGCTCGCCAAGCGGCTGGCCGAGCGGCGGCTCACCCTGGAGGTCACCGACGCGGCCCTGGCCTGGCTCGCCGACGAGGGCAACGACCCGGCCTACGGTGCCCGCCCGCTGCGCCGCCTCGTCCAGACGGCCATCGGCGACCGGCTCGCCAAGGAGATCCTGTCCGGCGAGATCAAGGACGGCGACACGGTCCGGGTGGACGCCTTCGGCGACGGCCTGATCGTGGGACCGGCCACCGGCAAGACGCTCTGAGGCGTCCCCGGCACCGTGATCACGGGTACCCGGCGGGAACCGGGTACCCGTCCGGGTGACCGGATCGAGTCAGCCCTCGGCTGACAGGCCCGTCCGGGCTTGCCACCCCCCTCCCTGCATGGGGGAGGATGGCGGAATCCGTACGAAGGGAAAATCACGGTGAGCATCGACCCGTCCTCGATTCCGAACTTCGGGGGCCAGCAGCCGCAGCCCGGGCCGCCGCCCGGCCCCGTCATCCCGGATCAGGACCTCGTGAAGCAGCTCCTCGACCAGATGGAGCTGAAGTACGTCGTCGACGACGAGGGTGACCTCGCGGCGCCGTGGGAGCAGTTCCGTACGTACTTCATGTTCCGCGGCGAGGGCGACCAGCAGGTCTTCTCGGTGCGGACGTTCTACGACCGGCCCCACCAGATCGACGAGAAGCCCGCGCTCCTTGAGTCGATCGACGACTGGAACCGCCGGACGCTGTGGCCGAAGGTCTACAGCCACACGCACGACGACGGCACCGTCCGCCTGATCGGCGAGGCGCAGATGCTGATCGGCACGGGCGTCAGCCTGGAGCACTTCGTCTCGTCGACGGTCAGCTGGGTGCGGGCCGCCATCGAGTTCGACAAGTGGCTCGTCGAGCAGCTCGGCCTGGAGCAGGAGATCAACGAGACGGACAAGCCCGAGGACGACGAGTAGTCGTCGCAGCGGACGTACCCGCGGCGCGGTGCCGCGGGCTGAGGAGAGCCCGGCCCTGGTGCCGGGCTCTTTCCGTGTCTCAGCGACCCGCGCCCCGCATGCGGTGGGCGAGCCGCCCGATCAGCACGGCGTTGACCAGTCCCGCGAGGCCCACGGCGACGGTGAAGACCAGCGTGCCCAGCCCGGGGATCCCGGAGTACTCCGCGGGCGGCGAGAGCGGCACGGCGAGGAAGCTGAACGGGGCGGCGGTGATGAGGGGCCAGATCCCCGCGAAGCCCGGGTCCGGCGACAGGAGCACGGCGTACAGGAAGAAGCCGAGCGCCACGGCGACGACGGCGCAGTAGGCGCGGGCGGGCCAGTTGTCGAAGGCGGGCGCGAGCAGGTTCCTGGCGGGCACGTTCGACCGCACCGGCGTCGATGCCGCCCGCTTCGCGCCGAGGGCGCCGAGGGCGGCGGCGTTGACGAGGGCGCACAGCAGAACCCAGGCCGCCCAAAACCCGACGGCGAGCGCCTCACCCGGCCCGCCGCCCTCGGTGCCGGGCCCGAACGGGAGAGCCACGCCGAACAGCGAGAGCGGCGCGGTGAGCAGCATCGGCGCGATGGCGGCGGGGCTGTCCGGGAGGACGAGCATGACCAGGACACTCAGGCCGAACAGCACGAGGTAGCCCCGGGCGAGCCGGCTGTCCGTGCCGAGCACGAGGAGCCGCGGCAGGCGGGGGCGGGGAGAGGTCTGCATCGGAAGGGCCCTTCGGCTCGTACAGGTCGATGCGGACGAGTCTGGCCGTGCGGTCCCGCTCAGACATGAGTACAGCTACCGGGCAGGCACCTGCGCAGGTACTCAGCACCGCGAACCCGGCACCCCGACGGACGCCTCCGCCCACACGGTCTTGCCCAGGGGCCGCCGGGGCGCCCACCCCCAGCGCACGGCCAGGGCCTCCACCAGGACCAGCCCCACCGTTTACGACAGCTGAGCGCCCCTGACGACGGGACGACCGGCCCCGGTAGGACAGCGGTCAGCGCGCAAACGCCTTGCGGAGCCGTTCCGCCGCGTCGGTCAGCACCTCGGTGCGCTTGCAGAACGCGAACCTGACGTAGGGGGCGCCCTCCTCGCGGTGGTCGTAGAAGACCGCGGTGGGGATGGCGACCACCCCGGCCCGCTCCGGCAGGGTGCGGCAGAACGCGATGCCGTCGGTCTCGCCCAGGGGGCGGATGTCGGCGGTGATGAAGTAGGTGCCGGCGGGCCGGTAGACCGTGAGGCCCGCCTCCTCCAGGCCGGTGGCCAGGATGTTCCGCTTGGCGAGCATGTCCACGCGGAAGTGCTCGAAGTAGGAGTCCGGGAGCGACAGCGCCTCGGCCACCGCGTACTGGAACGGGCCCGCCGACACGTACGTCAGGTACTGCTTGGCCGAGCGGACGGCCGTGACCAGGGCGGGGGAGGCCGTCACCCAGCCGACCTTCCAGCCCGTGAACGAGTACGTCTTGCCAGCCGAGCTGATCGTCACCGTGCGCTCCCGCATGCCCGGGAACGAGGCGAGCGGGATGTGCTCGGCGTCGTCGAAGACCAGGTGCTCGTACACCTCGTCGGTCACGACGAGCAGGTCCCGCTCGACGGCCAGCTCTGCGATCGCCGCCAGCTCCGCGCGGGTGAGGACCGTGCCGGTCGGGTTGTGCGGGGTGTTGAGGAGCAGGAGGCGGGTGCGGTCGGTGACTGCCGCCCGAAGCTCGTCCAGGTCGAGGCGGAACGCGCCGTCGCGCGGGCGCAGGGTGACCGGCACCCGTGTCCCGCCCGCCATGGCGATGCAGGCCGCGTAGGAGTCGTAGTAGGGCTCCAGGGCGACCACCTCGTCGCCGGGCTCCACCAGCGCGAGCAGGGCCGCCGCGATGGCCTCCGTGGCACCCGCGGTGACCAGGACCTCCGTGTCGGGGTCGTACGTCAGGCCGTAGCGCCGCTCCTGGTGCGCGACGACGGCCGCGCGCAGCTCGGGGACGCCGGGGCCCGGCGGGTACTGGTTGCCCCGCCCGTCGCGCAGCGCCCGTACGGCGGCCTCCCGGACCTCCTCGGGACCGTCGGTGTCGGGGAAGCCCTGCCCGAGGTTGATGGACCCGGTGCTCAGGGCCAGCGCCGACATCTCCGCGAAGATCGTCGTCCCGAACTCGGCGAGCCGTCGGTTCAGCAGGGGGCGCGAGGAGGAGGTCATGCCCGTCATCCTCCGCCCTGGCTCGGGCTCTGCTCAACTCGCCCGCGCGGCGCTTGCTCCGCGGGGCGGTGCGTAGAGTGCCTGCGGTCGTGGAGGGGAGAGGACGTTGGACGCGGTCGAGTTCCGGCTCAGCGCCCGGGTGCGTGCGGCACGGCGGTGGCTGGTGGTCGCGAGCGCGGGCGGTGGCGTGCTCGTGGCGGCCGCCGTCGCGTCCGTGGTCGCCGACGCCGTGGGCTGGGTGGCGGTGCCCCGGGCGGTCCAGGCCGTCCTGGTGCTGGTGACGCTGTTCGTGCTGCCCGTCGTCTGGGTGGGCGTACACGCCGTGTGGGCGCTGCGCGGGCGGGCCGAGCTGTTCGCCGCCGCCGGGGAGCACCCGCGCCGGCGTCCCACCGACCGGCAGCTGGTGGACCACCTGCGCGACGAACACCCGCTCACGCCGCTGTGGTGGATGCTCGCCGTCCTCGGCGGCCTCGGCGCGCTCTGTCTCGGGGTCGCGCTTCCGTTCGCGCTCGCGGACGGCGCCCTGCTCGCGGGTGCGCTCCTCGGCGCCGGCCTCGTCGTGTCCCTGGCCGCGCTCGGACTCGCCGTGCCGGGCATCCGCCGCGCCGAACGGCAGGGCGCGGAGGACGCGAAGCGGCGGTCCGCACTGTGGCCGCTGCCCGGCGCCGTCGAACGCCGGCTCGCGAACCCCCTCCTCGGCACCGGCGACGGAGGGCACCTCGGAGCCTGACCCGCGGGCGGCGAATCCCCTGAAGTTCCTCTGAACTTCCTCAACTCTGCTTTGGGCCGCGAGCGCCCCGGGCATCTCCCCCGCACGCACCGAGCGGCGGCGCCCACGGGGGGATGTCCGGGTCCGTCTCGGGGGAACGGAAGGAGGCCGACGCCATGGTCACAGGACTTGTCGTGGTGCTGGTCGCAGTGGTGTTCGTCCTGGTCTTCGTGTCGATCGCACGCAACGCCGCGCGGCGGTCGGTGAGCCGGGCGCGCGGGCGGGGCCGTGGCTCGTACAGGCGCACCTCGTACAGCCGCAGCAGCCGCAGCGGCAGCGGCAGCAGTGACAGCAGCCACAACAACAGCTGGTGGGTCGGCGGCGGGGACACCGGGTCGTCCTGCGGAAGCTCCTCCTCCTCGTCGTGCTCGAGCAGCTCCTCCTGTTCAAGCGGCTCGTCCTGCGGAGGCGGGTCGTCGTGCGGCGGAGGGGGCGGATGCGGTGGCGGGAGCAGCTGACACAGGGCAGCTGAGCTCCACCCAGCAGGGGGAGCCGCATCCACCACGAGAGCGGGGCCGGTGCCTGGACCGGCCCCGCTCTCCGTCGTCCGGGCGCACCGGCGCGCGCCCCCTCGCACAGGCGCACGCCGGAGTTGAACAGTTGAGCTGATAAGCCCTCTGAGGGATGGAAACCCCACGAACTTGGGTAAAAACGCTGTGTCACCGACACAGTTCATGATTCAGTGAAGTTCACCTACGCAGCCCCTCGGACGTCCCACGGACACCCATCTGACCGCCGACAGGGCTGACGGGGCCGACGTCCCGGTGCCGGCAGTGCGACGACGGCCGGCACCCCACCTTCCTCCTGCGTGCCAAGCGGAGCCCATCCATGCTCACCACCCTGCACACCGCCTACAGCGACACGCGCGCCGCCGACCTGGCCTGGACCCTGGGTCGGGAGCCGCTTCCCGCTCTGGCCACGCTCGACCTCGAACTCGACGGCGTCAGCCTCCAGTTGAGGCTGCTCGGCGCCTCCCACCAGGTCCTCGTCGACGAGGAGCGGGGACGCTGTTCGGAGACGGTGGCCTGCATCCCGGGCAGCAGCACCCCCCTCCCGCTCGGCGTGACCAAGCGCGCGGGCGACTGGGAGTACGAGTTCGCCGCCCGGGTGGAGGTGCTGCCGCCGGGCCAGTTCGCGGGCCGCGCGCAGGAGTTGCTGGCGCTGGTGGCCGACCACCCGCACGGCCTGGCCGGCGTGTTCCCCGGCAGCCCGTACGCGTTCACCGCGATGCTGGCCCGCCGCCACGAGGGACAGGTGCACTGGCGGACCTGGCACGCCTACCCGCAGGACGGCCAGCTGGTGGCGACGCGGACGCGGGTCGGGGTGCGCGTCCCGGCGGTCCCCGCGCGGTCCACGGCGAGCCGGCTGCGCCCGTCCGCCGTCCTCGCCGGATAAACCACCGGCGTCCCCGGAGCCGCTGATTCCACACGTGTGGGTGACGAGGCGTGCCCCCGGGGTCACGTACCGTCGGCAACGTGATCGAACCGCACGCCCCCGCGCCCCCCGGCACGACGCCCCCCTGGGGCGGCCGGGCGCGGCTGCCGGTCCGGCCGGACACCGGGCGGTTCCTGGTCCTCGCGGGCGTCTTCGTCTGCGCCGCCTGCGGACTCGTGTACGAGCTGGAACTCGTCGCCCTCGCCTCGTACTTGATCGGCGATTCGGTCACCCAGGCGTCCGTCGTCCTGTCCGTCATGGTCTTCGCCATGGGCATCGGCTCGCTCGCCGCCAAGCGGCTCCGGCCCCGGGCCGCCGCCGGGTTCGGCGCCATCGAGGCGGTCCTCGCGCTGGTCGGCGGGTGCAGCGCCCTCGCCCTGTACGCCGTGTTCGCCTGGACCGGCGACTGGGGCGGCCCGTGGGCGCACGCGCCCCGCGTGCTCCTCGTCGCCTTCTCCCTCATCATCGGGCTGCTCATCGGCGCCGAGGTCCCGCTGCTGATGGAGCTGATCCAGCGCATCCGCCGGCAGGACGCGGGCGGCGCGGTGGCCGACCTGTTCGCGGCGGACTACGTCGGCGCGCTCGTCGGCGGGCTGGCCTTCCCCTTCCTCCTGCTGCCGCTGCTGGGCCAGCTGACGTCGGCCCTGATCACCGGCGCGGTCAACGCGGTCGTGGGCGCGGCGCTCGTCCTCGGGGTGTTCCGCGCCGACCTCAGCCCCCGGGCCCGCCGGGTCCTCCTCGCCGTCAACCTCGCCGTGCTCGGCGTCCTCGCCGCGGCCGCCGTCCTCGTCGACGACTTCGAGCGGGCCGCGCGGCACGCGGTGTACGGGCCGGACGTCCGGGTGGCCGTGCGGACGGACACCCAGGAGGTCGTCATCACCGGCGGCACCGGCGGCCGGCCCCTCGACCTGTTCCTCGACGGGCGGCTCCGGGTCAGCGGCCGCGACGAGGGCCGCTATCACGAGGCGCTGGTGCACCCCGCGATGAGCGGCGGGCACGCGCGCGTGCTGATCCTCGGCGGCGGAGACGGGCTGGCGGCCCGCGAGGTGCTGAGCCACCCCGGCGTGCGCCGGGTCGACATCGTCGAGTCCGACCCCGAGGTGGTCCGGCTGGCCCGCGAGGACCCGCCGCTGTCCCGGCTCAACGGGTACGTCCACGGCGACCCGCGCGTCCGCGTGCGGGACACCGACGCCTTCCGTCTGCTGCGGTCGGTGCCGCCGGGCTCGTACGACGTGATCCTCTCCGATCTGCCCGACCCCGGCGTGACGGACAGCGCCGGGCTGTACTCGCAGGAGTTCTACGGCCTCGCCCGCCGCGCCCTCACCCCGCACGGGCGCCTCTCCGTGCACGCCGGGTCCCTCACTGCGGACCCGCGCGTCCTGTGGACCGTCGAGGCCACCCTGCGCGCGGCCGGGCTGCGGACCACGCCGTACTCCCTCGCGGTGCGCGATCCGGCGGCGGGACCGGCGCGGGCGCCGGACGACTGGGGGTTCGTGCTGGCCGGGCGGGACGGCCCGCCGCCGCTGCGGGCGGGGACGGGTGCGCTCACCCGCGCGGGCCTCGCGGCCGGGGTACGGGCGGCCGAGGCGTCCCGGATCGGCGGGCTGCCGGCGTCGACGCTCGTGCATCCGCGCTACTGACTCGTGCATCCACGCTACTGAGCGCCCCCGGCCGGCGTCCGGCCGCCGAATCCCGGCATTGTGTGGGTGCGGTTCACGCCATGCTGGGTAGGCTCGATCGGCATGGAGCATGAGGTGTTCGTTCCGGTCGCGGCCGAGCGGCTCAGGGAGGTGCTGGCCGACCCCGTGCGGGTCGCCCGCGCGGTCCCCGGGCTCCAGCAGGACGCCGGTGCCGACCCCGTCGCGGGGCGCCTGAAGCTGCGCGTCGGCGGGCACACCATCACCTACCGGGGCGCCGTGCGCGTCACCGCGCGCGACGGCGGGGCGTACGCCGTGGAGGGCGACGCGACCGAGGCGCGCAGGACCGGTTCCGTGAAGCTCGCGCTCACCCTGCGCGTGCGCGACGCCGACGGCGGTTCGACGCTCGCCGTCGAGGGCGGCGCCTCCGCGGACGGGCGGGTCACCGAGTTCGAGGCCGACGCCGTGCACGCGGCCGTCACCCGGCTGCTGAACCGGTTCGCCGAGCAGCTCGGCGCGGTGGCGGCGGAGTCCGCCGGGCCGGAGACCGCCGGAGAAGGGGTCGAGGAGGCGCTGGCGCCGGGCGAGTTCGAGCCCCGCGTGACCAGCGACTTCGAGACGACACCGGACGCGGAGGACCCGCCGGTTCCCGACCCGGCGTCCGTGTTCGACACCGAGGTGCCGCCACCGGCGCTGGACCCGGAGGCCGACACGGAGGCGGAACCCGAAGCGGCCGACGAGAACGACGCGGCCGACGAGAACGACGCGACCGACGAGACCGATGGGACCGACGGCGAGGCGCCCGTCGCGGAGGCCGCGCACGCCCGGCGCACGATGATCGGACGCAGCGCCGAGGAGGTCGACCACGCCCCGCCGCGCGGCCGGTACGCGCCGGTGCCGCCGCCGCAGTCCCTCGCACCGAACTCCACGCTGCGCTGGGCCGCCCCGGCCGCCGCGGTCGTGCTGGCCTCGGCGATCGTGGCCGGCCGGATGCTGCGCCGCCGCCGCTGACCCGCCGGGCGGTCTTGATCGCCCCCGGTAGGGTCGTCCTGTGCGTACCGAACAGATCACGCTGACCGCGGGCGACGCGGAGGTGGACGTGCTGCCGGGCAACGGCGGACGGGTCGGGGGACTGCGCGTCGGCGGGACGGAGCTGCTGCGGCAGGGGGAGCGGTTCGGCTGCTTCCCGATGGTGCCCTGGTGCGGGCGCATCCGCGACGGCCGCTTCCGTGACGGCGCAGAGGTACGGCAGATGCCGCTCAACGCACCGCCCCACGCCATCCACGGAACGGCCCGCGACGACGCCTGGAAGGTCGCCCGGCACACCGGCGCCGAGGCAGTCCTCACCTACGACCTCGTCGAGCCGTGGCCCTACCCGGGCCGGGTCACCCAGGCCGTCACGCTCACCCCGGACAGCCTCAGCCTGACCATGTCCGTGGAGACGTACGACGCGTCCTTCCCGGCGCAGATCGGCTGGCACCCCTGGTTCAACCGGAACCTCGGCGACGGCGGCCAGGACGTGCGGCTCGACTTCACCCCGGCCTGGCAGGAGGAGCGCGGCGACGACCACCTCCCCACCGGCAACCGGGTCGAGCCGAGGCCCGGCCCCTGGGACGACTGCTTCGGGATGCCCGGCGGCGTCGACGTCACCCTCACCTGGCCCGGGCGCCTGGAGCTGAAGGTGACCAGCCGTGAGGAGTGGGTCGTCGTCTACGACGAGCAGGAGGCCGCCGTCTGCGTCGAACCGCAGACCGGGCCGCCCGACGGCCTGAACACCCTCCCCCGCCTGGTCACGCCCCTGGAGCCGCTGGAGGCCACGACCGTCTGGACCTGGCACCGCCTCTAAGCTGGGCGGCATGACTGACGTTCGCGCGGCGCTGCTGCAGCAGATCAAGGACAAGGCCGTGGTGCACGGCAAGGTGACCCTGTCGTCGGGCCTCGAGGCCGACTACTACGTCGACCTGCGGCGCATCACGCTCGACGGCGAGGCCGCCCCGCTGGTCGGGCAGGTGCTGCTCGACCTGACCGCCGACCTGGAGTTCGACGCCGTGGGCGGGCTGACCATGGGCGCCGACCCGGTCGCCGCCGCCATGCTGCACGCCGCCGCCGCGCGCGGCCGCCGGCTCGACGCCTTCGTCGTCCGCAAGGCCGCCAAGGCGCACGGCCTCCAGCGCCGCGTCGAGGGACCGGACATCGCGGGCCGCCGCGTGCTCGTCGTCGAGGACACCTCCACCACCGGCGGTTCGCCGCTCACCGCCGTCGAGGCCGTACGCGAGGCGGGCGCCGAGGTCGCCGGCGTCGCGACCATCGTCGACCGGGCCACCGGTGCCGCCGAGAAGATCCGCGAGGGCGCCCAAGTGCCGTACCTGTACGCGTACTCCAAGGACGAGCTCGGCCTGGACTGACCTTGCCCGCCGGCCGGGTCCGTCTCGGCTGGTGACAGACGCTCGGAGCATCCGGGTTCGTCTGGAAAGATGGGCGCCGACGACGACGTCACACCCCCCAAGGTCTAGGTCAGGGCCAAGAAGAACGCCGTACGCAGTACGCCGACCCGCACACTCCAAGGAGCGGACAGATGCCCATCGCAACCCCCGAGGTCTACAACGAGATGCTCGACCGGGCGAAGGCAGGCAAGTTCGCCTACCCGGCCATCAACGTGACCTCCTCCCAGACCCTGCACGCGGCCCTGCGCGGCTTCGCGGAGGCGGAGAGCGACGGCATCATCCAGATCTCCACGGGTGGTGCCGAGTTCCTGGGCGGTCAGCACAGCAAGGACATGGTCACCGGCGCCGTCGCCCTGGCCGAGTTCGCGCACATCGTCGCCAATAAGTACGACGTCACCGTCGCGCTGCACACCGACCACTGCCCGAAGGACAAGCTCGACGGGTACGTACGCCCGCTGCTCGCGGTGTCCGAGGAGCGCGTCGCGCGCGGTGAGAACCCGCTGTTCCAGTCGCACATGTGGGACGGCTCGGCGGAGACCCTGGCCGACAACCTCGCCATCGCGCAGGAGCTGCTGGAGCGCGCCCGCGCCGCCAAGATCATCCTCGAGGTCGAGATCACCCCGACCGGTGGCGAGGAGGACGGCGTCACCCACGAGATCAACGACTCCCTCTACACCACGGTCGACGACGCGGTCCGCACCGCCGAGGCCCTGGGCCTGGGCGAGAAGGGCCGCTACCTGCTCGCCGCGTCCTTCGGCAACGTCCACGGCGTGTACAAGCCGGGCAACGTCGTCCTGCGTCCCGAGCTGCTGAAGGAGCTCAACGAGGGCATCGCCGCCAAGTACGGCAAGCCGGCCGGCTCGCAGCCGTTCGACTTCGTCTTCCACGGCGGCTCGGGCTCCACCGAGGAGGAGATCCGCACCGCGCTGGAGAACGGCGTCGTCAAGATGAACATCGACACCGACACCCAGTACGCGTTCACGCGTCCGGTCGCGGACCACATGTTCCGCAACTACGACGGCGTCCTGAAGGTCGACGGCGAGGTCGGCAACAAGAAGACCTACGACCCGCGGACCTGGGGCAAGCTCGCCGAGGCGTCCATGGCCGCGCGTGTGACCGAGGCCTGCACGCACCTGCGCTCCGCCGGTACGAAGATCAAGTAGTTCTCGTCCCTCCGGGGACCCGCGAGCCCGGCGCCTGCCCTTGGCGCCGGGCTCGCTGTATACCTGGGGACATGCCCGATGTCCGGCTGGCCTCAACGCAGGGCCGGTGGATCCTGCTCACCACCGTCCTCGGCTCCAGCATGGCGATGCTGGACTCCACCGTCGTCAACGTCGCCCTGCCGCGCATCGGCCGCGACCTCGACGCCGACCTCGCCGCGCTCCAGTGGACCGTCAACGCGTACATGCTGACGCTGGCCGGGCTGATCCTGCTCGGCGGCTCCCTCGGCGACCGGTACGGGCGGCGCCGCGTCTTCGTCGTGGGCGTGGTGTGGTTCGCGGCGGCCTCCCTGCTGTGCGGGCTCGCGCCCGGCGTCGAGGTGCTGATCGCCGCGCGCGCCCTCCAGGGCATCGGCGGGGCGCTGCTCACCCCCGGGTCGCTGGCGCTGATCCAGGCCTCCTTCCACCCCGACGACCGGGCGCGGGCGGTCGGCCTGTGGTCCGGGTTCGGCGGGATCGGGGCGGCCGTCGGGCCCTTCGTGGGCGGCTGGCTGGTCGACGGGCCGGGCTGGCGCTGGGTCTTCCTGCTGAACGTCCCGGTGGCGCTGGTGTGCGCGCCGATCGCCGTGCGGCACGTCCCCGAGTCGGGCGACGGGACCCGGCACGGCCGCTTCGACGTGCTCGGGGCCGCCCTGGGCGCGCTGTCCCTGGCCCTCGTGACGTACGCGCTGATCGAGGCGCCGAAGGGGTCGGCGACGGTCGCGGTGGCCGCGGTGGCGGGTGTGGGCGCCGGGGCCGCCTTCGTGCGGGTCGAGCGGCACCGGAGCGATCCGATGATGCCGCCCGACATCTTCCGCTCGCGGCAGTTCACGGCCGTCAACCTGGTCACGCTGTGCGTGTACGCGGCCTTCGGCGGCTTCTTCTTCCTGGCCGCGCTCCAGCTCCAGGTGGTCGCCGGGTACTCGGCGCTCGCGGCCGGCGCGGCCCTGCTGCCGACGACCGGGCTGATGCTGCTGTTCTCGGCGCGCTCGGGCGCCCTCGCGGACCGGATCGGCCCGCGCATCCCGCTCACCGTGGGGCCGCTGGTGTGCGCGGCCGGGATGCTGCTGATGCTGCGGGTGGGCCCGGACGCCGTGTACGTGTCCGACGTGCTGCCCGCGCTGCTCGTGCTGGGCACCGGCATGGTCACGCTGGTCGCCCCGCTGACGGCGACCGTCCTCGGGTCCGTCGACACCGCCCGGGCGGGGCTGGCCAGCGGGATCAACAACGCGGCGGCGCGGGCGGCGGGGCTGATCGCGGTGGCCGCGCTGCCGCTGCTCGCGGGGATGGGCGAGGAGGCGTACCGGTCGGCGCCGGCGTTCGACGCCGCGTTCCGGCGGGCCATGCCGATCTGTGCGGGGGTGCTGGTGGTGGGGGCGGTGGTGGCGTTCGCGACCGTGCGGTCGCTGCCGCCCGGCTGCCGTAAGCCGGAGTGCCTGCGGCACGCTTCCGTGGTGACGCCTCCGTTGGAGGGGCAGCGGAGCAAGGCGCGGCTGGGGGAGTAGGGCCGTCTCCGGGGGCTGCCGCCCCCGGGCCCCCGCTTCGGCCCTGGACGGGCCTCGTCCTCGAGCGCCGGACGGGCTGGTGGGGGCGCGGTGGGTTGGGTGGGCGGATGGACCACACTGGGGGCATGGCCATTCACGAGAACCTGCTCGGGGGTCCGCCCCCGACCCATCTGCCCGACGACCCGGAGCCCCGCGAGGCGCTCGCGAGCGGTACCGCGCCCTCGGACGTCGCCGCCCGGTACCCGACCTCCTCCCTGGCCTGGGCCCAGCTCGCCGACGAGGCGTTCGAGCGGGGCAGCGTCGTCGAGTCGTACGCCTACGCCCGGACCGGCTACCACCGGGGCCTGGACGCGCTGCGCCGCAGCGGCTGGAAGGGCCACGGGCCCGTGCCGTGGGAGCACGAGCCGAACCGGGGCTTCCTGCGCGCCCTGCACGCCCTCGCCCGGGCCGCCGGGTCGATCGGTGAGCAGGACGAGTACGAGCGCTGCTCGCAGTTCCTGAAGGACTCCTCGCCCACGGCCGCCCAGACGCTGGGCTAGCCGTTCCGGGTGCCCCCGCGAGGCCCGACCCGTGTGACCGGGCGGGCCTTGCGAGGTTCCGGGGGCATGGCTGAGGATGCCGGTGGGGACCGGGGCCCCTTTGCCGATAACGGCAGGGCGGACCGCTACCCGTAGTTACACAGGAGACAGCGATGTCCCAGCAGGCTCATCGGTCCGCGGACACCACCGCGGGGACTCAGGAGCCCGAGACCCCGAACCTCGACTTCGCGGGTACGACACCGTACGAGGACTACGTCAAGGCGGACGTCCTCACCCACCTGCAGCACACCCTCTCCGACGATCCCGGAGAGATGGTCTTCCTGGTCACGACCCAGGTCATGGAGCTGTGGTTCACCGTCATCGTCCACGAGTGGGAGACCGCGGCCCGCGCGCTGCGCGAGGACCGCCCCGGTGTGGCCGTCGACGCCCTCAAGCGGTCCGTGCGGGAGCTGGAGGCCCTGAACGCCTCCTGGACGCCGCTCGGACAGCTCACGCCGGCCCAGTTCAACTCCTACCGCAGCGCCCTCGGCGAGGGGTCCGGCTTCCAGTCCGCGATGTACCGCCGGCTGGAGTTCCTGCTCGGCGAGAAGTCGGCGTCCATGCTGGTCCCGCACCGCGGCGCGCCGCGCGTCCACGCGGAGCTGGAGAAGGCCCTGCACGAGCCGAGCCTGTACGACGAGGTGCTGCGCTTCCTCGCCCGGCGCGGCCACGCCGTCCCCGATGCGGTGCTCACGCGGGACGTCACCCGCCGCTACGAGCCCTCGGAGGACGTCGAGGCGGTCTGGACGGAGATCTACACCGGCGACCAGAACGCCGAGCTCACCCGTCTGGGCGAGGCGCTGACGGACGTCGCCGAACTGGTGTGGCGCTGGCGCAACGACCACCTGGTCGCGACCCGCCGCGCGATGGGCGCCAAGGCCGGCACCGGCGGCTCGGCCGGGGTGGCCTGGCTGGAGAAGCGCGCCCAGAAGAACGTCTTCCCGGAGCTGTGGACGGCGAGGTCCCATGTCTGAGCCGACCGAGCTCGCCGCGCGGGCCGAGAAGCTGGACGCCGCGGACGACCTCGCGGGCGTCCGCGCGCGGTTCGTCCTGGACGACGTCGTCTACCTCGACGGCAACTCCCTGGGCGCCCTGCCCGCGCACGTCCCCGGCCGGGTCGAGGACGTCGTGCGCCGGCAGTGGGGCGAGCTGCGCATCCGCTCCTGGGACGAGAGCGGCTGGTGGACCGCGCCCGAGCGGATCGGCGACCGGATCGCCCCGCTGGTCGGCGCGGCGGCCGGGCAGATCGTCGTCGGCGACTCCACCAGCGTCAACGTCTTCAAGGCACTGGTGGCCGCCGTGCGCATCGCCGGGGACGGCCGCGACGAGATCCTCGTCGACGCGACCACGTTCCCCACCGACGGGTACATCGCCGAGTCGGCGGCCCGGATGACCGGCCGTACGCTGCGGCCCGTGACGCCGGCCGAGGTGCCGGACGCGCTGGGCGACCGGACGGCCGCCGTGCTGCTCAACCACGTCGACTACCGCACCGGGCGGCTGCACGACCTGCCGTCGCTCACGGCCGCCGTGCGCGCGGCGGGCGCCGTGTCCGTGTGGGACCTGTGCCACAGCGCGGGCGCGCTGCCCGTCGGGCTGGACGAGCACGGCGTGGACCTGGCGGTCGGCTGCACCTACAAGTACCTGAACGGCGGCCCGGGTTCACCGGCGTACCTGTACGTGCGCCACGGCCTCCAGGACCGGTTCGACTCGCCGCTGCCGGGGTGGAACTCGCATGCCGAACCCTTCGGCATGCACCGGGACTTCGCCGCGGCCCCCGGCGCCCTGCGCGGCCGGGTCGGCACGCCCGACATCCTGTCCATGCTGGCCCTGGAGGCGGCCCTGGACGTGTGGGACGGGGTGCCGGTGGAGGCGGTGCGGGCCAAGTCGCTCGCGTTGACGGACTTCTTCCTGGAGTGCGTCGAGGCGTACGCGCCCGCCGGGCGGGTGGAGTCGGTCACGCCGGCCGCGCACGCCGAGCGCGGCAGCCAGGTCGCGCTGCGGTGTGCCGACGCCGGGGACGTGATGCGGGAGCTGATCGCGCGGGGCGTGGTCGGCGACTTCCGCCACCCCGACGTGCTGCGTTTCGGCTTCACGCCGCTGTACGTGTCCTTCGCGGACACCGAGCGGGCGGCCCGCGTCCTGGCGGACGTGCTGGGCGGCTAGACCGGGCCGGTTTCAGGGACGAACGCCCCCGCCGCGCCGCGTGCGCGGCGGGGGCGTTCCGGTGCCGGCCGCCCGTGGGACCTCACCGTGCGTGACACGCGTGTGTTCGCGCACGTCATCCGCCTGATAGCGTCCCCGCCAACGGCCGAGGTGTCCCCTGGTCCGTCACCCCCGCTTCCGTCCAATTCCGTTTCGCCGCTGAGAGGTTGGAGCATGCCGGACGCCGTCGCCGCTGCCCGGGACGCCGCCGAGGAGGAGTCGGCCTTCTCGCACCCGCCCGTCGAACCCGACGCCACCGCCTCCTACGGTCCCCACCCCGACCAGGTCGTCGACTTCTACGCGCCGCGCGGCACCGACGTGCCCGCCGGTCCGGTACCCCTGGTCGTCCTGCTGCACGGCGGCGCCTGGCGGGCCCCCTACGACCGGCGGCACCTCACCCCGTTCGCGGACTTCCTGGCCCGGCGCGGCTTCGCCGTGGCCAACGTGGAGTACCGGCGGGGCGCCGAAGGGTCCGAGACGGACGCCGGGCGCTGGCCGGACACCTTCGACGACGTGGCCGCCGCCCTGGACGCGCTGCCCGCGCTGGCCGGGAAGGCGCTGCCGCAGGCGGACCCGCGCCGGATGGTGCTCGCCGGGCACTCCGCCGGAGGGCACCTGGCGCTGTGGGCGGCCGCCCGGCACGTCCTGCCCGCCGGCTCCGTGTGGCGCACCGACGGGCCCCCGCCGCTGCGCGGGGTCGTGGCGCTCGCCCCGATCGCCGACCTCTCCGTCGCCGACAAGCTGGAGGTCTGCGGCGGCGCCGTACGCCAGCTCCTCGGCAGCGGACCGGAGTTCGCCGAGCGGCAGCCGTACGCCGATCCCGCGCTGCTGCTGCCCACCGGCATCGCGACGACGCTGGTCCAGGGCCGTACCGACATCGTGGTCCCGCAGGCCGTCGCCGAGGCGTACGCGGACGCCGCGGCGAAGGCGGGCGAGGTGGCCGGGCTGACCCTGCTGGAGGACGTCGGCCACTTCCCGCTGATCGACCCGGCGGCGGACGCCTGCGCGGTCGTGGCCGAGGAGATCGCCCAGCTGGCGTGGTGAGCGGGCGGGCCGTGGCCCGCCGCACCGGCCGCACCCCCCGCGACCTGCGGTGCTCCGCGTAGTACCTGAGATGTACGCGGGAGAACCCGCCTCCATGGGGACGACCGGACCCCCGCCCTGCGCCTACGGTGCTGTACGTGACCGAGACGACCCAGATGCCGCCCCCGCCGCCGGGCGACGCGGGCAAGCAGCGCAGCCCGGAGTACCGGCTGGCCCGCAACTCGCTGCAGGGACTGCGCGAGGACCTGTTCCGCGACCCCTTCGCCTACCGTCCGCTGCCGCCCCGGCACACCGACGGCCCGTTCCTGCGCCGCCTTCCCGCCCGGATACGCACCGCCGCCGAACGCCTCCCGCACGCGGTGGTCGCCGGGATCGCGCTGTTCACGCTGCTGATCGGCAGCCTGTCCGGCAGCGCGCCCGGCGGGGACGGCAGGGCCCTGCTGACCGGTCTGCTGTGCGCGCTGCCCGTCGTCACCACGCTGACCCGGCCCGTCGGCGCGTTCTGGCTGTCCCTCGCGATCACACCGGTGACCGCGGCCCTCAACGGCGGCGGGTCGGACTGGCCGTGGATGCCCGGCGCGTTCCTCTGCCACCTCACGGTGCTGGTCGTGGTGGCGCTGCGCACCCGGCCCCGCACCGCCGTCTGGATGTGGGTCGTCACCGCCGTGTACGTCGTCCTCTCGGACGGCGTCATCGGAGGGTCGTACTACTACTCCAACGGCGCCCCGATGCTGGTGACGTCCGCGTTCGCCCTGCTCGTGGTGTCCCTGCGGCACGTCCGCCAGGCCGCGCAGCAGGAGGTGACCGCCCAGCAGACGGTCACCGCGCAGGAGCGGTCCCGGCGCACCCTGCTGGAGGAGCGCACCACGATCGCCCGCGAGCTGCACGACGTGGTCGCCCACCACATGTCGGTGGTCGCCATCCAGGCCGAGGCCGCGCCCTACCGGGTGGAGAACCCGCCCGAGGAGCTGGAGCGCGCCTTCGCCACCATCCGGGAGAACGCGGTCGCCGCCCTCACCGAGCTGCGCCGCATCCTCGGGGTCGTCCGCGCCGAGGACTACGAGGCCCCGGACGCCCCCCAGCCCACGCTCGCCGACCTGGACGCCCTGCTCGCCAATGTGCGGGAGGCCGGGCTGGATGTGCGCAAGACGGTGACCGGCGCGGTCCGCGACCTGCCGCCCGGCGTGGAGCTGTCCGCGTACCGGATCGTGCAGGAGGCGCTGAGCAACAGCCTGCGGCACGCGCCCGGCGCGAGCGCCCAGGTCGAGGTCGGCCATGTCCTCGGCGGGCTCGGCCTGCGCATAGTCAACGGCCCGCCGCCCGCGCCGGCCCTGGTGAAACCGTCGCCGGGCGCCGGGCACGGCATCACCGGCATGCGGGAGCGGGTCTCCATGCTCAACGGGCGGATGACGGCCGCCGCGACGGACGACGGCGGCTACGAGGTGGCGGTGTTCCTGCCCGTCGAGGCGGCCGCGGAGGACAGCGCATGACCATCCGGGTACTGATCGCCGACGACCAGATGATGGTCCGCGAGGGCTTCTCGGTCCTGCTGAACGCGATGCCGGACATCGAGGTCGTCGGGGAGGCCGTCAACGGCCGCGAGGCGGTGGAACGGGTCCGCGAGCTGGCCCCTGACGTGGTGCTGATGGACATCCGCATGCCCGAGCTGAACGGCATCGAGGCGACGCGCGAGATCGTCGCCGCCGACGGGGCGGCGAAGGTGCTGGTCCTGACCACGTTCGACCTCGACGAGTACGTGTACCAGGCGCTGCGGGCCGGGGCGTCGGGCTTCCTGCTGAAGGACGCCTCCGCGCGCCAGCTCGCGGACGGGGTGCGGGTGGTGGCCGCCGGGGAGGCGCTGCTCGCCCCCTCGGTCACCCGGCGGCTGATCACCGAGTTCTCCAAGCTGTCCGACGCCCCGCGCGCGATGTCGTCCGCGCACGCGGCGTACGGGGAGCTGACCGAGCGGGAGACGGAGGTGCTGGTGCTGATCGCGCAGGGCCTGTCGAACTCCGAGATCGCCGAGCGGCTCGTGGTCGCCGAGTCCACGATCAAGACCCACGTCAGCCGCATCCTGGTCAAGCTCGGGCTGCGCGACCGGACGCAGGCGGCGGTGTTCGCGTACGAGGCCCGGCTGGTCACGCCCGGCTGAGACCGACGTCCGGCGGGGCTACGGTGACCTCATGGAACAGCGCATCACCCTGATCACGCTGGGAGTCTCCGACCTCGCCCGCGCGAAGTCCTTCTACGCGGCGCTGGGCTGGCGGGGGCAGGAGGTCGAGGAGACGGTCTTCTTCCAGGCGGGCGGCCTCGGGCTGGTGCTGTGGAGCCGGGAGAAGCTGGCCCGGGACTGCGGGCTGGAGCCGGGGGAGCCCGGCGGGTTCGGCGGCGTCGTCCTCGCGCACAACGTCCGCTCGCGGGCCGAGGTCGACGCCCTGCTCGCGGCCGTGACCGACGCGGGCGGGACGGTCACCAAGCCGGCGGCCGTCAACGTCGTCGGCTTCTACTCGGGCGCCTTCACCGACCCCGACGGGCACCCGTGGGAGGTCGCCCACAACCCGTCCTTCCCGCTGGCCGACGACGGCACGGTCACGCTCCCGGACTTCGGCGCGGCCTAGCGGGTGTCCCCCTGAAACCCTGGTCAGAAGGGGGGACGGCGGTCTACCGTCCGTTCATGGCAGCTCCTTTCGACCTCGGTTTCGACCCGTGGGACCCGGCGTTCCTCGCCGACCCGTACCCCGCCTACGCCGAACTGCGCGCCCGGGGCCGGGTGCACTGGTTCGAGCCCACGAACCAGTGGCTGGTGCCGCACCACGCCGACGTCTCCGCGCTGCTGCGCGACCGCCGGCTGGGCCGGACGTACCAGCACCGGTTCACCCACGAGGAGTTCGGGCGCGGCGCGCCGCCGCCGGAGCACGAGCCGTTCCACACGCTCAACGACCACGGCATGCTCGACCTGGAGCCGCCGGACCACACCCGCATCCGGCGCCTGGTGTCGAAGGCGTTCACCCCGCGCACCGTCGAGCGGCTCAAGCCGTACGTGCGCGACCTCGCCGGCGAGCTGGTGGCCGGGCTGGTCGCGCGGGGCGGCGGCGACCTGCTGAAGGAGGTCGCCGAGCCGCTGCCGGTCGCCGTGATCGCGGAGATGCTCGGCATCCCGGAGTCCGACCGCGGACCGCTGCGCCCCTGGTCGGCGGACATCTGCGGGATGTACGAGCTGAACCCGTCGAAGGAGACGGCCGCGAAGGCGGTCCGCGCCTCGGTGGAGTTCTCCGACTACCTGCGGGAGCTGATCGCGGCCCGCCGCAAGGAGCCGGGCGACGACCTGATCTCCGGGCTGATCGCCGCGCACGACGAGGGCGACCGGCTCACCGAGCAGGAGATGATCTCGACGGCGGTCCTGCTGCTCAACGCCGGGCACGAGGCCACGGTGAACGCCACGGTCAACGGCTGGTGGGCGCTGTTCCGCAACCCCGGCCAGCTCGCGGCCCTGCGCGCCGACCACGCGCTGATCCCGTCCGCGATCGAGGAGCTGATGCGCTACGACACCCCGCTCCAGCTCTTCGAGCGCTGGGTGCTGGACGACGTCGAGATCGACGGGACCACGATCCCGCGCGGCGCGGAGATCGCGATGCTCTTCGGCTCCGCCAACCACGACCCGGCCGTCTTCGCCGACCCGGAGCGCCTGGACCTGACCCGTACGGAGAACCCGCACATCTCCTTCAGCGCGGGCATCCACTACTGCATCGGCGCTCCGCTGGCCCGTATCGAACTGGCGGCCTCGATGACGGCCCTCCTGGATCAGGCCCCCGGCCTGCGCCCGGTGTCGGACCCGGAACGCAAGCCGAACTTCGTGATCCGGGGCCTGGAGGGCCTGCGGGTCGAGGTGGGCTGACCACCCGATGGACCGCGACGGTCATGGCAGGGCGTGCGGACCCCGTCGGCATCGACATCGACACCGCCGAACTCAAGGACGTCGTCGACCGACCCCTCACCCGGCCACATCCCGCCCCCGCAACCCCGCCAGCCCCGCCGCCGTGAGCGCCGCCGCCAGGGCGAGGAGGGTGAGGACCGGGGGCCACTCCATCGTCCCGCCGGGGAGCTTGGGCAGGTGGCCGTAGGGGGAGAGGTCCAGGACCGCCCGCGGTAGGTCCAGGGCGGGGCCCACCCAGCCGATCAGCAGGACCGCGCCGGCGATGCCCCAGGCCGCCGTCGCCGCCCGTGGCAGCACCCCGTACAGCAGGACCGCCAGGGCGCCGACCAGCCAGATCGCGGGGAGCTGGACGAGGCAGCCGGCCAGGAGGGGGCCGACGCGGCGGCCGTGGCCGGCGGCCAGGCCCAGGCCCGCGAGCAGCATGATCAGGGCCGAGCCGGCGAAGGCGATCAGCAGATGCCCGGCGGCCCAGCGCACCCGGCCCACCGCGTTCGCCAGCACGGGTTCCGCACGCAGCGAGGTCTCCTCGCCGTGCAGGCGCAGGACCGAGCCGACCACGAACAGGGCGGCGACCAGCCCGAGCATCCCGGACATCGAGGCCAGGAACGCGTCCGTCAGGCCCGACCGGCCGCCCATGCGCTCGAAGATCGCGCGGGCGCCGGCGTTGTCGCCGACCAGGTCGGTCACCCCGTCGGCCAGCCCGCCGTAGACGACCCCGGCCAGGAAGAACCCGGTGCCCCAGCCGAGGACGGAGCCCCGCTGGAGCCGCCAGGCAAGCGCCCCCGGTGTGCCGAGCCGGCCGGTCGCGGGGCCGGGCCGGGCGGGCCAGAAGCTCATGCCGACGTCCCGGCGCCCGGCGAGGGCGTACGCCACAGCCGCCTGGGCGCAGGTGGCCAACGTGCACAGCCACAGCACCCACCAGCGTTCCCCGGCGAACGCGCGCAGGTTCTCCAGCCAGCCCAGCGGAGACGCCCAGGTCAGGGCGGAGGAGCCGTCGTCGGACGCCGCGTCGCCCGCGGCGCGCAGCACGAAGGCGGCGCCCAGCAGCCCGGCCGTCAGCCCTCGTGCGAGCCGCGCGCTCTGCGTGAACTGGGCGACGATCGCCGTCAGGGTCGCGAAGACCATGCCGGTCCCGGCGAGGCCCAGCCCGAGGGCGAGCGCGCCCGCGACGCCGAGGCCCGCCAGTCCGGCCGTGACGAGCAGGGCCAGGGCGGCGTTCGCGACGGCTGCCGCCAGCAGCGCGGCGGTCAGGGACGCCCGGCGCCCCACCATCCCGGCGGCCACCAGTTCCTGACGCCCGCTCTCCTCCTCGTCCCGGGTGTGCCGGACGACGACGAGCAGGCTCATGACGGCGGCGAGCGCTCCCGCGTACACGCCGACCCGCCAGGCCGTCAGGGCGCCGGTCGAGTCGCCGAAGACCGGGCCGATCAGCGCCCGGAAGGACGGGTTCGCGGCGGTGCCGCGCAGGAGGTCCGCCCGCTCGGCGGGGGTGCCGTACAGGCTCTCCAGGGTGCCCGGCATGGAGAGGACCATCAGCGCGGTCACCGCCACCCACACCGGGATCAGCACCCGGTCGCGGCGCAGGGCCAGTCGCAGCAGCACACCGGTGCCGGCGAGGGGACGCGAGCCGGCCGACGCGAGCGCCACGGCGGTCATCGGGCGGCCCCCTCGCGCACGGCGTCGGCCTGGTAGTGCCGCAGGAACAGCTCTTCCAGGGTGGGCGGCGCCGACGTCAGCGACCGTACGCCGGACGCGCCGAGCGAGCGCAGGACGGCGTCGAGCCCGCCGGGGTCGACCTGTAGGCGGACCTGGTGGCCCCGCACCTCCAGGCCGTGGACGCCGGGGAGGTCCGCCAGCCCGTCGGGCGGGCCGGACAGTTCGGCCGTCACGCTGGTCCGGGTCAGATGGCGCAGGTCGGCCAGTGACCCGCTCTCGACCGTACGGCCGTTGCGGATGATGCTGACCCGGTCGCACAGCTGCTCGACCTCGCCGAGGATGTGGGAGGACAGCAGGACCGTGCGTCCGCGGTCGCGCTCCTCCTCGACGCAGCGCCGGAACACCTCCTCCATCAGCGGGTCGAGGCCGGAGGTCGGCTCGTCGAGGATGAGCAGGTCGACGTCGGAGGCGAAGGCGGCGACCAGGGCGACCTTCTGCCGGTTGCCCTTGGAGTAGGTGCGGCCCTTCTTCGTCGGGTCCAGCTCGAACCGTTCGACCAGTTCCGCGCGGCGGCGCGGGTCGAGGCCGCCGCGCAGCCTGCCGTACAGGTCGATGACCTCGCCGCCGGAGAGGTTGCGCCACAGGGTCACGTCGCCG
Source organism: Streptomyces sp. NRRL WC-3605 (assembly GCF_001509795.1). Taxonomy (GTDB): domain Bacteria; phylum Actinomycetota; class Actinomycetes; order Streptomycetales; family Streptomycetaceae; genus Streptomyces; species Streptomyces viridochromogenes. The sequence goes on from NZ_LLZN01000053.1 coordinate 71,215, forward strand.
GGGACGTAGGCGATACGGCGGTGCGCCTCGACCGCGTCCTTCCAGGGGTCCCGGCCCAGCACCTGGGCGGCGCCGGAGTCGGCGCGCAGCAGGCCGAGCAGGACGCGGATGGTCGTGGACTTCCCCGAGCCGTTCGGGCCGAGGAAGCCGTGGACCTCGCCGGTCTCGACGTCCAGGTCGAGCCCGTCGAGGGCGTGGGTGCGTCCGAACGACTTGCGCAGTCCGGACACGGTGATGGCCTTCGTCATGCTTCAGAAGCTACGCTTCCTTCAGAAATTTGTGAAGATAAGGAAGGAAGTGAACCGTGGATACACTCGGTGAAGGGGCGTGAGCAGGCCGGACGCAGGGAGTGATCGACAGGTGACGGAGCCGACCGAGGCGGAACGCGACCCCCAGGCGGTGTCGGACTTCGTGGAGGCCTTCGCCGCGCAGCTGGTCGAGGCCGGCATGCAGCGGATGGCCGCCCGGGTGTTCGCCGCGCTGCTCGCGTCCGACGCGGGCGCCCTGACCTCCGCGGAACTCGGCGAACGGCTCCAGGTCAGCCCGGCCGCGATCTCCGGCGCCGTGCGCTACCTCTCCCAGGTGCACATGGTCTCCCGTGAGCGCGAGCCCGGCTCACGGCGCGAGCGCTACCGGGTGCACTCCGACCAGTGGTACGAGGCGCTGACCAATCGCGACGCCGTCCTGCGGCGCTGGGAGCGCACCCTGCGCGACGGCGTCGACAGCCTCGGCGCGGACACCCCCGGCGGCCGGCGGCTCGCCGAGACGGTCGCCTTCTTCGAGTACCTGGAAGGGGAGCTCGCCGCCCTCATGGAGCGGTGGCGCGAGCACCGGGTGAAGACCTTCGGCCACTGAGCGGGGGTCGGTGCGCGGCTCAGCGCCCCGGCAGGACCAGCCGCAGCGCGCCCGCGCCCACCGTCCAGGTGCGGCTGCGCACCGGGCCCGACACCGACGCGTCCGCCCGGTAGCGGAAGTGCGCGCCCGACACGGTGACCGTACGGCCCTCGGCCCGCAGCGGCACCGCGGCCGCGCCCACCGACACCCGGTGCACCTCCACCGCGGCGACCCCCGAGGCGCCCGGCGTCACCGACACCGCGTGCACCGGCTCGTCCAGGTCCACCAGCGTGTCCCCGTCGACCTCGATCCGCAGGCGGGACGGCCCGCCGAAGGCCGCCGCCGGGGTGCCGCGCGCCGGCACCAGCGTCCGTACGAGGGACTGGCAGGTGCGCAGCCACGGCCGCGCGGGGCCCGGGCCCACCGCGGTGGGCCACGCCGGGTCCGCCGGATCGCGCACCGGCGGTATCCGCAGCCCGCCCAGGACCACGCCGTCGCTGTCGTCGACCAGCAGGTCCAGCCGCCGCTCCGCGCCGTCCAGCGCCGCGCGGGCCGCCGCCACCGCACCCAGCGGCACTCCGAGGGACGCGGCCAGCGACAGCGCGGCGCCCACCGGCACCACCGACAGCACGCATTCGGCCAGCTGCCGCTGCCGGTGCAGCAGGGACACCGCGCGCAGCAGCGCGCCGTCGTCACCGATCACGACCGGGCGGCGCGCACCGCGCCGCACCAGCGCCCGGGCGAACTCGTCGCCGTCCTCCGGCAGGCACACCTTGGTGGTCGCACCCGCGCTGAGCACGTCTTTCGCGATCCGCACGGACTCTCCGTCCGTCCTGCGAGCAACCGGATCGATCACCACCAGCAGCTGATCGGACCTCGCGAAAGTCGCCACCTCGGCCATGCCTCGCTTCCTCGGGTAGCATCTTTGTGCAAGAGCCCCTTGCGCTATTGCGCCAGGGGCTTCGTCTATTCCGGGGCATCCGGTCCGACGGTTTGCGGCCAACGAAGGTCGCCGGTGTATCACCCGCACACGTGCGGCGTACACCCCTGACCTTGGACATGCCCCGCCCGGAAGGGGTGTACGCGCGTGCCCGCACTTGTGCTGCTCGGTGCTCAGTGGGGTGACGAAGGCAAGGGAAAGGCGACGGACCTGCTAGGCGGATCCGTCGACTATGTGGTGCGCTACCAGGGCGGCAACAACGCCGGCCACACGGTAGTCGTGGGTGACCAGAAGTACGCCCTCCACCTGCTCCCTTCCGGAATCCTGTCCCCGGGGTGCACCCCGGTCATCGGCAACGGAGTCGTCGTCGACCCGTCGGTCCTGCTCTCCGAGCTGAGCGGTCTGAACGAGCGTGGCGTCGACACGTCCAAGCTCCTGATCAGCGGCAACGCCCACATCATCACGCCGTACAACGTCACCGTCGACAAGGTGACGGAACGCTTCCTCGGCAAGCGGAAGATCGGCACCACCGGGCGCGGCATCGGCCCGACCTACGCCGACAAGATCAACCGCGTCGGCATCCGCGTCCAGGACCTGTACGACGAGTCGATCCTGACCCAGAAGGTCGAGGCGGCGCTCGACGTCAAGAACCAGATCCTCACCAAGCTCTACAACCGGCGCGCGATCGCCGTCGACCAGGTCGTCGAGGAGCTGCTGGGCTACGCGGAGAAGCTGCGGCCGTTCGTCGCCGACACCGTCCTGGTGCTCAACCAGGCGCTGGAGGACGACAAGGTCGTCCTGTTCGAGGGCGGCCAGGGCACCCTGCTGGACATCGACCACGGCACGTACCCCTTCGTGACGTCCAGCAACCCGACCGCGGGCGGCGCCTGCACGGGCGCGGGCGTGGGCCCGACGAAGATCAGCCGGGTCATCGGCATCCTCAAGGCGTACACGACCCGGGTCGGCGCCGGCCCGTTCCCGACCGAGCTGTTCGACGAGGACGGCGAGGCGCTGCGCCGGATCGGCGGCGAGCGGGGCGTCACCACCGGGCGTGACCGGCGCTGCGGCTGGTTCGACGCGGTGATCGCCCGGTACGCGACCCGGGTCAACGGCCTGACCGACTTCTTCCTGACCAAGCTCGACGTCCTCACCGGCTGGGAGCAGATCCCGGTCTGCGTGGCCTACGAGATCGACGGCAAGCGGGTCGAGGAACTGCCGTACTCGCAGTCCGACTTCCACCACGCCAAGCCGGTCTACGAGATGCTGCCCGGCTGGTCCGAGGACATCTCGAAGGCGAAGACGTTCTCCGACCTGCCGAAGAACGCCCAGGCGTACGTCAAGGCGCTGGAGGAGATGTCCGGCGCCCCGATCTCCGCGATCGGCGTGGGCCCGGGCCGGGACGAGACGATCGAGGTCAACTCGTTCCTGTAGGACCACACATGTGAGCGCCCGGCCGGCAACCCCGGCCGGGCGCTCGCGCGTTCACACCTCACTCGGTGCGCAGGGCCCCGGCCGCGTCCGTCCCGGCCGCCCGGCCCGCCGGGAGCAGTGCGCCCGCCACCGCGATCGCCGGACCGCCCAGCAGGAGCAGGGCCAGGACCGGCGGGGCGTACACGGCGAGGTAGGCGCCGGGCAGGTCCATCCCCACCGCGTCGCCCATCAGCGGCGTCACCCCGTGATGCAGGGCGATGCCGAGCGGGATCCCGGCCGTCGAGGCGACCACGCCGATGCCGGCGACCGACGTGAGCACCATGCCGACGACTTGACGAGGCGTCATGCCCAGCGATTTGTGGACGCCGAGTTCGTGGACGCGGTCGCGGGTGTCGAGGACGACCGTGCTGAACACCCCCAAACCCGCGACCGTCACCAGCAGCAGGGTGAGTGTGCCGATCAGCGCGTCCATGGCCGCGATCACGTCGGAGGAGCCGTCCCCGCCCGGGTGCGCGTACGCGCCCAGGTCGTCCAGGGCCTTGTTCAGGGAGGCCAGGTAGGCGTCCTCCGAGACTCCCGGGTACGGCTGGACGTAGAAGCTCGTCGGCCCGGCGTCCACCCCCAGGGCGGTCAGGGTGCCGGCCGGAGTCAGCACGGTCATGCCGTCGTTCTCGGTGAAGAACGCCTCCCCGACGACGCGGACGGTGGTGCGGCGGCCGGCCTCCGTCAGGGTCAGGCGGTCACCGAGCCCGATCCCGGCGGCGTCGAGGAACCGCCGCGTGACCACCGCCTGGCCGGGCCCGGTCGGCCAGGTACCCGCGACCAGGTCCGGAGCGGCCCAGGACGCGTCGCCCTCGTACCCGGTCACGAGGGTGCGGCCGGCGACACCGGCCGCGCCCACCTCCGCCCGCGCGGTGCCGTAGAAGCGGCGGGTCCCCTCCTGGGCGCGCAGGACGGCGGCGACCTCGGCCGGATCGGCGGCCGGCCTATCCGGCTGACCGGGGGCCCGGACGACCTGGGCGCCGGGCGGCCCCTGCCCACCCCCGGTGCCGACGACGACCGGAGCGGTGGAGTCGAGCATCCGGTGCGACTGCACGGCGCCGAGAGTCAGCGCCATCCCGGCCGCGAAGGTGACCGTGACGGCGGCGACGGCCACCGCGGCGGCCGTCGTGAGCGAGCGGGCCGGGCGGGCGAACGGGTGCGCCAGACCGAGCCCGACCGGGCGCGGCAACGGCAACCGCCCGGTGATCCGCCGGGCCGTCCGCCCCCGTACGCCTGCCGCCGCCCGCCCCACGGAGATCGCCTCCACCGTGCGCAGCCGGCCGGCGCGCAGCGCGGGCAGGAGAGCGGAGACCGCCACCAGCGCGAGGGTGGCGGCGGACGCCGCCACGTCGACCCACCAGGGCACCGACGCGGGCGCGCCGCCGTACACGTCGTCGATGTCGCCGAGCACCGGCCACGCCAGCACGTTGCCGAGCGCCACCCCCAGCGCGCAGCCGAGCGTGGCCGGGACCAGCGCCTGGGCGACGTACGCCCGGACCACCTGGGCCGGGGTGAAGCCGAGGGACTTGAGGACGCCGATACGCCGGGTGGCGGCGCCCACGGCGCCGCTGACGACGATGCCGACGATCAGTACCGACAGGGCCAGGCCCAGCACACCGAACGCGGCCACGAAGGGCACGAACGCCAGCGCGTTGGCGAGCTGTTCCTGCCGGACGACGAGGTGGGACCGCGTTCCGGTCAGGGCACCCGGCGGCACGGCGCCGGCGATCGCGGCGCGCGCGGCGGACATCCGCGCCTCCGTGCCGGCGTGCCGGAAGCGGTACAGCATCTCGTACGTGACGGCGCCGGACCCCGGGGAGAGAGCCGCGGCCTGGGCGGGGGTCACCCAGGCGTCCGCGGTGCCGGTGACCGACCGGGCGAGGCCGACCACGGTCAGCGCCGGGCCGCCCGCCGCGCCGGGGAGGGCCAGCCTGTCTCCCGGCCGCAGCGGCCACTCGTCCCCGGCCAGCACGATCTCGCCCGGCCCGGTGGCCCAGCGGCCCGCGGTCAGCCGCAGCCGGTCGACCGGGCCCCCGGGGTCCGCACGTCCGGTCACCTGCAGCGCGGGCAGGGTGACACCGGCCGGCAGCGCGGCGGACTCCGAAAGCGTGCGCGGACGCAGCCGCAGGGTGCGAAACGGTCCGGCCGCGGCCGTCACACCGGGCACCCGTGCCGTCGCCGCGAGCTCCTGCCCGGTGACCTCGTCGCCGTCGAACTGGGCGGCCAGATGGGCGCCGCGCCCCTCGGCCATCGCGTGCTCGAACGGGGCGCGGGACGCGGTGAGCACCCCGGCGGCCACGACGGACGCCGCGACCGCGACGAGCGTGGTCAGCACCAGCACCACGGTCTGCGTCCGGCGCCGTCCGACGCCCGCGCGGACCACCCCGCCCAGGGCGCTCACCGGGCCACCGCCGGACGGACGTCCCGGGAGTCCCGGACGATCCGGCCGTCGACCAGCTCGATCGTCCGGGTCGCGCAGGACGCGGCGAGTCCCAGGTCATGGGTGACCAGCACGATCGTCTGCCCGTCCGCGTTGAGCGCGGCCAGCAGCTCCCGTACGTCGTCGCCGGACGCGGTGTCCAGCGCGCCGGTCGGCTCGTCGGCCAGCAGCAGCGGCGGACGGTTCATCAGGGCGCGGGCCACCGCGACGCGTTGCCGCTCACCACCGGACAGCCGGGCGGGGTGGGCGCCCGCGTGCCGCTCGACTCCGAGGCGGGCCAGCAGCTCCGCGGCGCGCTGCCGGGCCTCGGCGCGGGGCACGCCGGCGAGCTGGGCGGGCAGCAGGACGTTGTCGGCGACCGTCAGGTCCTCCAGCAGGTTGAAGAACTGGAAGACCATGCCGATCCGGGCCCTGCGGTACCGCGCCGACGCGGACTCGCCGAGCCGGTCCACCCGCAGCCCGTCGACGGTGACGCTCCCGCCGCTCGGCCGGTCCAGGCCCGCGATCAGGTTGAGCAGCGTCGACTTGCCGCTGCCCGACGGCCCGAGGACGGCCAGCGCCTCCCCGGCCCGCACGCCCAGGCTCACTCCGGCCAGCGCCGGCGGCCCCTCCCCGTACGTCCTGCTCACGTCACGGATGTCGATCAGAGGCGGCGCGGTCGTGGTCATGGGCTCTCCCCGGCTGGTGCGATCGGTCCGGCGTGACGCTAGGCGCGGGGGCGTGCCGGGCGCGTCGCCCGCGACGGCGAGAGCGGCTGCCGTACCGGGGTGACCCGGCGGGGACGTCATCCCTGAGATGTACGAGGAGGATGTACGGCCCGTCGCCGCCGTCCTCGGCGGGAGGGATGTGGGCGCGCCGTGCCCTTGCCAGACTGGCCCCATGAGCGGGGTGGCCGGGATGTTCGGACGGGCGGGTGCGGGGCGATGGAGGGCCGCCGGCACGGCCCTGCCGCGGCCGTCGCGGTGGATGTGGACGGCCGACGCGGTCCTCGCCCTCGTGCTCGCCGTGTGCACGGTCGGCGCCGCGCTGGAACAGGACGCCGCCGTGCGGATGCCGAGACTCGGCATGGGGGAGACGGCCGTCCTGCCGCCCTCCGTGCCGCCGGGCGTCCTCGCCGTCCCCTCGCCCGACCCCGGGGAGCTGGTCCTCGCCGCGCTGACCGCGCTTCCCCTGATCGCGCGCCGCCGTTGTCCGCTGGCCGCGTTCTGGGCCGTGCTCGGGGCGACCCTGGTGTTCGGCCAGCGGTCCGGCGCGACGGACGCGACCGTGTACACGTTCCTGTCGTGCGTGGTCGCCGCGTACAGCGCCGCCGTGCACAGTCCGCGCCGCGTTCCGGCACTGGCGGGCGTCGTGCTCGGCGCGGCGCTGATGGCGGTGTTCCACGAGGAGTACTTCCCGTACTTCACCCAGAGCTTCGTGCCGTTCCTGGTGCTGCTCGGGGTGGGACTCGGGGCGAACGCGATCCACACCTGGCAGCAGCGCGTCCGGGACCTCCAGGAACACCAGGAGACCGCCACCCGCCTCGCGGTCGAACGCGAACGTGCCCGGATCGCCCGTGAGTTGCACGACGTCGTCACCCACAATGTGAGCGTGATGGTGATCCAGGCCGGAGCGGCCCGCAAGGTGATGGACGCCGCGCCGCACCGCGCCCGCGAGGCGCTGCTGGCCGTCGAGGCGGGCGGACGCACCGCGATGGCCGAACTGCGCCACGTGATGGGCCTGCTGACGATGGACGGGGACGCGGGCGCCGACCCGGCCACCGACACGGGCCTCGCCCCGCAGCCGGGGCTCGCCCAGCTCGACGTGCTCGTGGACCGCGTCCGCGCGACCGGCGTCCCCGTCGAGCTGACCGTCACCGGTGCCCCGGAGCCGTTGGCCGCCGGCCCCGGCCTCGCCGTGTACCGGGTGGTGCAGGAGGCGCTGACGAACGTCGTCAAGCACGCCCCCGGGGCGCGGGTGACGGTGTCCGTCGCCCACACACCCGAGGCCGTCCATGTGGAGGTGTCCGACACCGGGGGCACCGCCGCGGCTCCAACCGGTCCCGGGGGCGGCCGGGGCCTGCTCGGTCTGCGGGAGCGGCTCGCCGTCTACGGCGGCACGCTGGAGGCGGGCCCGCGCCCCGCGGGAGGTTTCCGGGTGCGCGCGGTGCTGCCGGTGCGGACGCGGGAGGACCAGCCCGCCGAGGGGGCGTCGTGACCGGCGCCCCGCGTGTGGTGATCGCCGACGACCAGGCCCTGGTCCGCACCGGATTCGCGATGATCCTCACCGCCGACGGAATCGACGTGGTGGCCGAGGCGGCGGACGGCGAGGAGGCGGTGGCGGCGGTCGAGCGCACCCGCCCCCACCTCGTCCTCATGGACATCCGGATGCCGGGCCTCGACGGCCTGGAGGCCACCCGCCGCATCCTCTCCGGCGCGATCCCCGACCCGCCCCGCGTCCTGATCCTCACCACGTACGACCTCGACCGGTACGTCTATGCCGCCCTCACCACGGGCGCCTGCGGCTTCCTCCTCAAGGACGTCACCCCCGAACACCTCGTCGCCGCCGTCCGGCTGGCCTGCACCGGCGACGCGCTGCTCGCCCCGGCCATCACCCGCCGCCTCGTCGAACGCTTCGTCACCCAGGATGCGGCGACCGCCGCGCTCCATCGCGACCTCGCGGTCCTCACCCCGCGCGAACGGCAGGTCCTGCAGTGTCTGGGCACGGGCCTCAGCAACGCCGAACTCGCCGCCCGGTTCGCCCTGAGCGAGGCCACGGTGAAGACCCACGTCGCCCGCATCCTGTCCAAGCTCCGGCTGCGGGACCGTGCGCAGGCGGTGGTGGTGGCCTACGAGACGGGGCTGGTCACGCCGGGCGGGGGCACGAGGGGAGCGGTCGGCGGTTGTCACTCGCAGGAGTGAAGAACATCAACTCCCGCCTGGGAAAAGGCGGTTTCGACTTGCGAACGTAGCTCTGCGTGGCCTTAGAGTCACGCCAACAGGAACGCCCCCGCGGTGCGCCAACACCCGGGGGCTCGACACCAGGAGCTAGCCCTCCCAATGCGTGGTCATCGTACGACGCCTGCGCGCGTCATTTCAGGTCTCTCCGCCGCCCTGCCGCACGACCGCGGCGTCTTCTGGTGTGCGATGGGCGTACTGACGTACCTGCCCGGCCTCCCGGCCGGCGCCCGTGTCCTCCTCCGGGTGCTCGCCGAGGTGTGGGCCGAAGGGCGGGCGCGGATCGCCGCCACTCTGCGTGAGCTGGACGAACTTCGGTGCCGGCGGCATGGGGTGGCCGAAGCGGAGGGCGCGGGGCAACTCCGCCTGGCGCAAACGGTGTTCGAGGCTGCGTGCGACGTCGCGCCACGAACGGGTGAATCCGAAAAAGTTCCGCGCCGGCGTGCGTCGCTGGGGAATTCCACGGCCGCCGCGGCGCGTCTGCTGCTCGCCTTCGGGGACTACGACCGGTCCTTCAGCCTCTCCGGCGCCGAGGCGGTGCGGCTCGCGCCGCTGGTGGAGGAGTGGTGGCGGCGGGGGGCGACCGACGCCGAGGTGCGCAGGGCCGTGACGTGGGGGGCGCCCGAGTGGATGCCGTCGGCTTACGGCCATGTCGAGGCGCGGTTGCGGGGCGGTTCCCGCGTGCGCGTACGCCGACCGGCCTGACCTGCGGCCGGCGGTTCTTCGAGAGAAACGGAGTGTGTTCGATGACTGTCGAACTGGAGCGACCCGAGGTGGTATACCACAGGTATACTGTCGTGATGGCTGACACCACCGTCAAGGTCGATCCCGCCGTCCGCGACCGCCTCATGGTCCTTGCCCGCGAGCGCGGGATGACCATGCGTGACCTGATCGCCGAGCTGGCGGGGGCCACACCGACCAGGGAAGAGCTGCGCAAGCGCTACGAGGCGGCCAAGGCGTACTGCGAGACGCACTTCGGTGTGACCCTCACGGACGAGGACCACGACCGCGTGGAGAAGGTCTGGCAGGACCTTGAGGCCGGCCGGCCCGTGGACAGCCTGTGAGCGCCACGAGGGCCGGGTCGACCGGCGTCGTGTTCGACGAGTCGGCCCTGCTGGCGCTCGGCTCGGGCAACTCACTGGCCTCCCAGTTCGTCGCGAACACCGAGCACGGGCCCACCCGGCACGTCTACGTGCCCGCGCTGTGCCTGGCCGCTGCCGACGGTATGCGCAAAGGACTCGCCGAGCACGTCGGAGCGCTGCCCGCAGTGGAGATCGTCGAGCTGGACTTCGCGGGGGCGTCCACCGTGGGCGCCCTGCTGCGTGACGGGATGGAGTGGCGGCTCGGTCACGCGGTCCATTTGTCCCGGCCGACGCCGGACTGGCCGGACGGTCGCCGGGTGCTGACCACCGACCCCGACCTGTACGCGGAGATGCCCCTGGTGCGGACGATCAGGTTGCCGCGGCACCGATGACCGGAAAGGGAGGGCTCCGACGCGTGCCCTCCCGTTCCCGGCCCTGAGGGCGTCCGTCAGCTGAAGACGATCATCGAACCCTGTGCCAGGCTCCGGGTCGCCGCCGCGTGCAGGCCCAGCCACACGTGCCGTTCGCGGGCGAAGGGGCTCGGGTCGTAGGGCGCCGGGACCGCCGGTTCCTCCAGGGCCGTCGGCGCGAGCGGGGGCTGGGGGGCCGCGGGCGGGTTGGCCGGGTCGATGCCGATGACCTGGGCCACCGCCTCCAGTTCACGCAGCAGCGCCTGCGAGGAGCCCAGCGGGCCGCCGCCCGCGAGGAGGTCGTCGTCGGCGAGCGGGTGCGGGAAGTCGACGGGGACGTAGGCGCCCGCGTGGTCGTAGTGCCAGACCAGATGGGACTGCTGGGCCGTCGACTCGAACATCTCCAGCAACTGCTCGTAGTCACCGCCGAGTTCGTCGACCGGCGTCACCGGCAGTCCGCACACCTGGAGGAGATGGGCCCGGCGCAGGAAGTGCAGCGCGTCGTAGTCGAACCCGGCGACCGGGGCGACGTCGCCGGACAGGCCCGGCATGTACTGGTACACCGGCACCGGCGGAAGTCCGGCCTCGGCGAGCACCTTGTTGTATTGCGCGAGTTCCTCGGCGAACGGGTTGTCGGGGGTGTGGCACAACACGTCGACGAGCGGTACCAGCCACAGGTCACAGGCCAAAAGGGGCTCCTCACACGACGGTCGCACGATGTGGCAAAAGGCGTAGCACGGTGGTCAGGGAAGGATAATCAGTACCGCTCACGGACGTCCCGGCCCGTGCAGGTCCCATACCCATACTCCGTCGACCCACCTGCCGGGGGAGCCCACGAGTTCGCGGACCGTCTCGCGCAGGGCGCCGGCGTGCGGCTGCGGGGCCAGGACGAGTACGCCGGCCCGCCAGTGGGCGAGGTCCGCCCGGGCCTGGTCGCGCCAGGAGTCCTCGACCGGCGGCACGACGCCCGAGGCGCTCACGTCGCGCAGCAGGTTGGACGTGAAGCGCGGCTCGGCGCCGTAGATGCCGACGCGCTCCTCGCCGTAGGGGCCGTTGAAGTAGCCGCCGGGCAGCCGGAAGCCGAGGCCGGCCTCGGTCTGCCAGTGCAGGGCCTCCGCGTCGCCGGGGTCCGGCAGCGGCACCGGCACCAGGGACTCCCCTTCGCGGACGTACCCCTTCCAGGTGCCCTCCGCGATGAAGACCGGCACCTCGGCGCGGTCGACCGCCCGCAACGGGGCGGGGATCAGGGGGAGGAGGGCCAGCGCGACCGCGGCCAGGCCCGCCCGTCGGATGCGGGCTGGGGCGGAGAGCAGGCGTTCCACGGCCAGGGCCAGGAGCATCCCCAGGACGGGTGCGCAGATCATCGCCACCCGGCTCTCGATGACCGCCTCGAAGACCGGGGCGTCGGCGAGGAGCCGCCACGGGCCGGGCAGCGTGACGTCCGTCAGCGGGATGCGGAACTCCCGGCCCAGGGACAGGAACGCGGCGGCCACCGCCGTGCACGCCAGGGACCGGACCAGCGGCCGCCGGCGCATGAGGACGAGGATCGCGAAGGCGAGCAGGACCAGCGGCCAGCCGTAGAAGGCGTTCTGCTCGGTGGTGTTGAAGGACAGCGCGTCCGCCCGCTCGGCGTCGCCCGCGAGCCAGGACCGCTCGGCGAAGGAGAGCAGGGCGAGCGGGCTGTTGAAGGTGCGGGGATTGTGCTCGATGCCGGTGTACGACTGAGGTCCGTGGAACTGCCAGATCAGCGGGTACACCACGAGCGGCAGACAGACCGACGCCCCGATCAGCACGCCGCGCAGCAGCGGGCGCCAGGACGCGCGGGCCACGCCGGGGCGTACGGCGGCGTGGGCGGCGGCGAAGAGCAGCATGCCCAGCGCCGCCAGCAGCAACGGCTCCTCGCCGAGCAGGACCTGGTAGGCCGCCATCAGGCCCAGGACGACGCCGTCGCGGACCACGCGGGTGCCCGCGCACAGCCGCAGGGCCCGTTCGATGATCAGCGGGATCATGAACAGCACCACGAAGTTCGGGTGCGCGTGGGCGTGGCTGACCATCGGCGGGGCGAACGCAGCCAGGGACGCGCCGGCGAGGGCCGCGACCCTGCTGTGCACGAGACGTTGGACCAGCAGCCGATACCAGGCGGCGGCGGTCGCGGCCAGACCCACCGTCATGACGAGGCTGAGGGTGACGGCGGGACCGGCGGCCAGCGTGAGGGGCGTCAGCGGGACGGACAGGCCCAGCATGACCGTGTTGGCCATCAGGTTCACGCCCTCCGGGAAGCCCTGGAGGTCGGTGAAGAGCGGGTTGCGCAGGTGGGCGACGTTGTCCGCGGTGACGGCGAAGAACCACTCCCACTGGTTCTGGTCGCGCATCGAGTCCGGCAGATAGCGGTGCGCCGGGTCGAAGAGACGGCCCGAGTACAGGGCCGTGGACATCAGGCAGAAGAGGAGGACGGCGAGGACGTCGGCCGGGCGCAGGGAGCGCGCCGCGATCCGGACGACCTCGGCGAGGGCACGCGGGTAGTCCAGCGGGCGGACCTTGGAGCCGGGGCGGTGGGACCAGCGCACGGGCACCTCGGTGACGCTCAGCCCGGCCTGCCGCAGATGCCGCAGCACCTCGACATCGATGCCCCAGCCGTGGACGCGGGATGCCGCGTAGGCGGCGCGGGCATGGTCGCCGTCGAACAGCTTGAAACCGCACTGGGTGTCCCGGATGCCGGGCAGCGCGGTCCGGCGTATGAGCGCGTTGCCGGCCCGGCCGAGGAGTTCGCGCAGCCGGTGCTGGCGGGTGCCGATCGTGGCGCCGGGGACCGCGCGGGAGCCGACGGCCGCGGTGTGGCCCGCGCCGAGGGCGTCGTCCAGCGCCGCCAACTCCGTGATGGGGGTGGCGAGATCGGCGTCCGTGACGAGGACCCGGCGGCCCCGGGAGGCGGCGACCCCGAGGCGCAGCGCGTGGCCCTTGCCGCGGTTGCGGGCGCCCGGGACGAGCCGGACGCGGGGGTCCTCGCGCGCGGTGACGAGGTCGGCGGTGCCGTCGGTGGAGCCGTCGTCCACGACGACGATCTCCCAGCCGTCCCACGGGGAGCCGGGGGCGTCGAGGTGTTCGGTGACGGTGTCGAGGGTGCGGGCGAGCCGGTCCCGTTCGTTGTAGGCGGGAACGACCACGGACAGGGCGGGGGCGACCACGGACGGGGCTGGGGCGACCACGGGCAGGGCGGGGGCGACCACGGGCAGGGCGGGCGCGCCGGAGCCGGGCCGCCGGTCGTCGGTGGACGCTCCCGGCAGGCCCCGCTCATGGCTCATCCGGCCGCCAGCCGCTCGATCAGGGCGAGCGCGTCCTGGTCGTGGGCGGCGATGATGGCGCGGGCCGTGACCAGGTCCCGGTCGGCGAGGGCGTCGGTCAGCTCGATGTGACGGGCCCACAGATGCCCGCGCAGATCGTGCAGCCGGCGCAGATGCTGCACCGTGCAGACCCAGGCCTGCACCCGCAGCCGGTGCAGGAAGTCGGCGAGGTAGGGGTTGCCGAACAGGGCGCCCAGTTCCCGCCAGAAGCGCAGGTCGTAGCCGACGAGCACGGTGAGGTCGCCTGCGGTGGCGGCGCGCTGCGCCTCCTCGGCGCGGCGGCGCACCCCCGCGACGGCGGCGGCGACGCGTGGGTCGTCGGGGTCGCGGCGGCCCGTCATGTCGCGGCCCAGGACCTGGAACATGCCCTCGATGACCAGGCCGCGGGCCTCGACGATGGCACGGTGGTCGTCGACGGAGTACTCGTGCACCCGGAAACCGCGGTGCTGGTCGGCCTCCAGCAGCCCCTGCGCGGACAGGTCGACCAGGGCCTCGCGGACGGGGGTGGCGGAGACGCCGTACTGCTCGGCGATCTCCTTCACGGTGAACTCCCGTCCCGCCTGGAGCCGGCCGGCCAGCACCTCGTCCCGCAGGGCGTCCGCGAGCTGCTGCCGCAGGGTGCTCCGCGTCACGGAGCCGGTGCCGCCGATCCCGGCCATGGTCAGGGCGTCTCCCGTCGTAGCGATGAGGTGGCGTGCACGTGTCCGAGTGCACGTACATGTCTACGAGCACGCCACCTTACGCGTTCGGCATCCGCGGGAGTTTTCCTGACGGCACCTTCCGCGGCGCCGTCGCCGAAGGGTTATTCCGTGTACTCGTCCGCCACGCCCAGAGCGGCGTCGAGGGCGGCCAGACCCTCCTTCAGTTCGGCCTCCGTGACGTTGCAGGGCGGGACGACGTGGGTGCGGTTCATGTTCACGAAGGGCCAGAGGCCGTGCTCCTTCGCGGCGGCGGCGAAGGCGGCCATCGGGGCGTTCGCCTCACCGGCCGCGTTGTACGGCACGAGCGGCTCGCGGGTCTCCTTGCTGCGGACCAGCTCGACGGCCCAGAACATGCCGGTGCCGCGCACCTCGCCGACGCTCGGGTGCCGTTCGGCCAGCTCGGCGAGGGCCGGGCCGACGACCGTACGGCCGAGCCGCGCGGCGTTCTCCACGACGCCCTCCTCGGCCATCACCTGGAGGGTGGCGACGGCGGCGGCGCAGGCCAGCGGGTGGCCGGAGTAGGTGAGACCGCCGGGGTAGGGGCGCCGGGCGAAGGTCTGCGCGATCTCCTCGGAGATGGCGACACCGCCGAGCGGCACGTACCCGGAGTTCACGCCCTTGGCGAAGGTCATCAGGTCGGGCACGACGCCGAACAGGTCCGCGGCGAACCACTCACCGGTCCGCCCGAACCCGGCCATGACCTCGTCCAGGACGAAGACGATCCCGTGCTTGTCGCAGATCTCCCGGACCCCGGCGAGGTAGCCGGCCGGCGGGACCATGATCCCGGCGGTGCCGGGAATCGTCTCCAGGATGATCGCGGCGATGGTGCCGGGGCCCTCGAAGGCGATCGTCGTCTCCAGGTGCTCCAGCGCCCGCGCGCACTCCTGCTCCTCGGTCTCGGCGTAGAAGCGGGAGCGGTAGAGGTAGGGCGCCCAGAAGTGCACGACACCCGCGGTGCCGCTGTCGGACGGCCAGCGGCGCGGGTCGCCGGTGAGGTTCACGGCCTGCTGGGTGCCGCCGTGGTACGAGCGGTACGCCGACAGCACCTTCGGGCGGCCCGTGTGCAGCCGGGCCATGCGCGTGGCGTGCTCCACGGCGTCCGCGCCGCCGTTGGTGAAGAAGACCTTGTCCAGGTCGCCGGGCGTGCGCTCGGCTATGAGCCGGGCGGCCTCCGAGCGCGCCTCGACCGCGAAGGCGGGCGCGAACGTCGTCATCCGCGCGGCCTGCTCCTGGATCGCGGCGACGACCTTCGGGTGCTGGTAGCCGACGTTGGTGTAGACGAGCCCACTGGTGAAGTCCAGGTAGCGCCTGCCGTCGTAGTCCCAGAAGTACGAGCCCTCCGCACCGGCGACGGCGAGCGGGTCGATGAGTTCCTGCGCGGACCAGGAATGGAACACGTGCGCGCGGTCCGCGGCCTTCACGGCGGCGCCGGCCTGGGGGTTGGGCTGAGGGGTCATGCGCCCGAGGGTAGGCACGGACGGCCCGGACGCGGAATCGGCGTCCTGTCTGCGGTCGGGGGCTTTTAGCGACAGGTTGTCGACGGGTGGGAGATGGGAGGGCTGGTGGGGAGGCGGGTGGAGGGCTGGAGAGGATTGACAGTCTACTGTCGAAGTGACAGGATGCTGTCATGTCCGAGGGTCGGTCACCGTCTCCAGGAGGAGTCATGAACAGCAGCCCCGGCACCATCCGCAAGCCCGTGTACCTCGCCGTCTACGACACCCTCGCCGACTGGGAGACCGGTCACGCCACCGCCCAGCTGGCCCGGGCCGGCTACCCGGTCCGTACCGTCGGCCCCACCCTCGCGCCCGTCACCAGCGTCGGCGGGCTGCGCGTGCAGCCCGACCTGGCTCTGGCCGACGTCCGGCCGTCCGACGCGGCCCTGCTGATCCTCCCGGGCGCCGACCTGTGGGACGCCGGCGACGACCTCGCGCCCTTCGCCCGCACGGCCCGCGCCTTCCTGGACGCGGGCGTGCCGGTGGCCGCGATCTGCGGGGCGACGGCCGGACTGGCCCGCGAGGGCCTGCTCGACGACCGCGACCACACCAGCGCCGTCTCCTTCTACCTGGCGGCCACCGGATACGGCGGCGGCGACCGGTACGTCGACACCGACGCCGTCACCGACGGTTCGCTCGTCACCGCCGGGCCCACCGAACCGGTCGCGTTCGCACGGGAGATCCTGCGTCTGCTCCATGTCTACGACGACGAGGCCGTCGACGCCTGGTACCGGCTCTTCCACGACTCCGACGCCGGCGCGTACGCCGTCCTGGAGAAGGCCGGCGTGCTGTGAGCCGGACCCGTCAGGACCTGCTCAGCCGGAGCGCGCTCGGGGTGTTCCGGCTCAACGGGCAGTTCCTCGCCGTCGCCGAGGAGCTGGCCCGGCCCGCCGGGCTGACGGCGACGTGGTGGCAGGTGCTCGGGGCGGTGCTCCGCGAGCCGTTGCCCGTCGCCGGGGTGGCCCGCGCCATGGGCATCACCCGGCAGAGCGTGCAGCGCGTCGCCGACCTCCTGGTCGACAAGGGCCTCGCCGAGTACCGGCCCAACCCGGCGCACCGGCGCGCCAAACTCCTCGCGCCGACCGACGCCGGGCGCGCGTCGGTCTCCCGGATCGGCCCCGGCCACGCCGCCTACGCGGACCGGCTGGCCGAGGCCATGGGGGAGGAGGAGCTCGCCGAGGCCGTCCGCCTCCTGGAATGCCTGTCGGCCGCGCTGGAGGAGGCCGGGCTTCCTGTTACCGAACCGTAGAGACCGGCGCGCTCCCCCCTCATGACGCCGCACTATCGTGGGGCCGACGCATAGGCGGGGGCTGTTGGGGGCGTGCGATGGAGAAGCTGGGGCCGGGGGATCCGCCGCAGATCGGGGCGTATCGGCTGCTGGCGCGGCTCGGTGCGGGCGGCATGGGGGACGTGTACCTCGCCCGGTCCGACCGCGGGCGCACCGTCGCCGTGAAGCTGGTCCGGCGCGAGCTGGCCTCGCAGGACGAGTTCCGGGCCCGGTTCCGGCAGGAGGTGCGGGCCGCCCGGCAGGTCGGCGGGTTCTGGACCGCGCCCGTGCTCGACGCGGACACCGAGGCCGAGGTCCCCTGGGTGGCCACCGGGTACGTGGCAGGGCCGAGCCTGCAGCGGGTCGTCGGCCACGACCACGGGGCGCTGCCCGAGCGGTCGGTGCGCATCCTGACGGCGGGGCTGGCGCACGCCCTGAAGGACATCCACGCCGCCGGCATCGTGCACCGCGACCTGAAGCCCTCGAACGTCCTGGTCACCATCGACGGGCCCCGCGTCATCGACTTCGGGATCGCCCGGGCCCTGGAGACGGTCGACGAGACCGGCCTCACGCGTACCGGCTCGCTCATCGGCTCCCCCGGCTTCATGGCGCCCGAGCAGGTGCGGGGCGACCGGATCACCCCGGCGTGCGACGTGTTCTGCCTGGGCTCGGTGCTCGCCTACGCCGCGACCGGGCGGCTGCCCTTCGGCTCGATCGAGAGCGGGGCGCACGCCGTGATGTTCCGGATCGCCCAGGACGAGCCCGACCTGGAAGGGGTGCCCGAGGGCATCGCCGACCTGGTCCGCGACTGCCTGCGCAAGGCGCCGGAGGCCCGCCCCTCCCTGGACGCGCTGCTGGAGCGCACGGGCGCCGAGGACACCGTCTCCGGGGGCCGCTCCCGCGACCCCTGGCTGCCGAGCGCCCTGGTCGCCCAGCTCGGCCGGCACGCCGTACGGCTGCTGGACGCGGAGGACCCGGTGCCGGCCGGCACCGCCGGTTCGTCAGGTGCCGGGGGTGACGCGTCCCCGGGACGTGAGGGAGAACAGCCGGGCGGGATACCGGCGCCGCCCACCCCGGCCCCCGGCCCCGGGAGGGCCGATGCGACCCCGGGCCCGGCCGCACCCGGTTCCGCGGCGGCGGGTTCCGGGCCGGCCGGGCATGCGGCTTACGGTCCTGCGGGTTCCGGGCCGGCGGCCGGGCATGCGGCTTCCGGGCCTGCGGTCCCTGGACCCGCCGGTCCGGGAGGTCCCGCAGCGTCCGGGGCTGGGCCTGCGGCGTCCGGTGCCGGGCCTGCGATCCCTGGTCCTGCGGCGTCCGGGGCCACCGGTCCCGCGGCCTCCGGGGCCGGTTCCGCGGTCCCCGGACCCGGCGGTTCGGCTGGCCCCGCAGCCTCCGGGGCCGGACCTGCGGTCTCCGGTCCCGCGGGGACCGTGCCTGGTGGTCCCGCGGTCTCCGGTCCCGCGGTCCCCGGACCTGCTGATCCTGCGGATCACGCCGCGTCCGGGGAGGCCGGTCACGCCGCCTCCGGTCCCGGGGGTCCCGGTCCTGCGGGTCACGCCGCATCCGGAGCTGCCGGTCCCGCCGTCCCCGGTGCCGCGGGTCCCGGTCCTGCCGGTCCCGCCGTACCCGCGGCCTCCGGTCCCGCCGCCGGTGCCCCCGGACCCTTCGGTCCCGGCCCCGCAGCTCCGCCCGCCCCCGGCGTTCCCGGCTCCCCCGCGTCCGGCACTCCCGGCACTCGTGGCGCCCCCGCTCCCGCCGGGCCGGTGTCCGCCGGTTCGCCCGAGCACGCGGCTGCCGGGCCGGTGACGCCGACGCATCAGTTGCCGACCGTCACCGCGCGGCCGGGAGACGTCGCCACCCCGCCGCCCGGGCCTCCCGGCCGCCCGGCGGGGGCCTCCGCGCCCGGTGCCGCCCCGGCCCACCCCGGCTACGGCGTCCCGCAGCAGCACCCCCAGCCGCACGCCTACGGCTATCCGCCGGCCGGCCCGAACCCGTCGTACCCGCAGGCACCCCACGGCCAGGCGCCCGCGCACGGCGCGACCCCGCCGTACGGTCCGGGTTCGCCGTACGGGCACACCTCCTACGACCCGGCGTACCAGCCCGCACCGCCCGACCGCGGGGGTCGCGGCGGCCGGTCCACCGTGGTGCTGGTGATCGTGGCCCTGGTCGTGGCGCTCGCCGCGGGCGGCTCGGTCTACACGCTGATGAGTGGCGGTCACGAGGACGAGGGCGGCGGCCGGCCGACCCCCGCCCCCACCACCGCAGGCGCCACGAAGGACCCGGCCGGCGACCCGACGACCGCCTCCCCGGCGCCGTCCCCGAGCGACTCGGCGGAGGACGGCGCCGTACCCGCAGAGATGCTGGGCACCTGGAACGCCTCGATCGCCTCCGCCGACGGCGCGAGCAGCCGCCGGCTGACCCTCCGGCAGGGCGAGGTGGGCGACACCGTCCTCACCCTCGTCGCCGACGGGCCCGCCGGGAGCGGCACCTACCACTGCGAGTTCACGGCGGAACTGGCCGCCGGGCCCAACGCGGACAACACACTGTCCATCGGTCCGTCCACGGTGACCGCCGGTGCGCCCCCCACCTGTTCGCCCGGCAAGGCCACGCAGATCAGGCTGCTGCCCGACGGCAGGCTGGAGCGGGTGACCGTGGGCAGCGGCGAGAAGCTCACCTACAGCAGGCAATAGCCGTCACCGGGGCTCGGGCGGCCGCTGACGGGGCATGTTCGGGCGCGCGCCGTTCGCCGGGGGGACCGGGAAGCGGCCCGCGCCGGCCCCGGCGTCCTGCCGGGCGCCGCCGGACAGCGCCGACTGGATGCCCAGGGGCGCCGAGCCGGTGCGGAACTCGACCATCCAGTCCGCCGTCTCCGCCCGCACCAGTTCGTTCAGGTCCTCCGAGAACCGCCGCAGCACCCCCAGGCACCGCTCGGCGGCCTCGCTCGCCGTACCCTCCGCCGGGCCGAGGACCTCGCGCACGTTCTCCGTCGCCCAGTCGAACTGGAGCGCCTGGAGCCGCCGCTGCACGGCCTGGGCCGTGGCGACGTCCCTTATCCAGCCGGACGTCACCCCGAAGAACCGGTCGGCCGCGACACAGGCCACGGACAGCAGCAGCGCGAGATACCCCCAGCGGGCCGCCCCGTCCAGGGCGCCCGTCATATCGAGCAGCGGCAGCGCCGCCCCGGCGGCCGCGCCCGCAGCCGCCCCGCCGCGCAGCGCCCTGGCCCCGCGCCGCTTCCACACCCGGTCCGCGAGATACCACGCGGCGGTCTCCAGCGCCCGGCGCTCCACCCACCGGTACAGCTCGTGCAACCGCACCGCGGGCTCCCCCCAGTCCCCGAGCGGGAAGGCCCGCCCCGTCAGATCGCCCGGCCGAAGTCCGGGAGCCCCCTCGCCGCCCCACCCGTCCTGCGGCGACCTCTCGGGCTGCATCTCCGGCTGACCCACCCGGCACTCCCTACTGATCACGGTGCGTGGGACGCGCGCGCCGGGTACGACCCCCGTGGCGCACGGAACGTCACGCGACACCTGAGGCTGACGCGCCGGACCCTTCCTACCGCCCAATGGGTGGCGAAGAGATGTCTTTCGCGTCTTTTCCGCCCGGAAGTGGGTCTTGATCAGGTATAGGAATCCAGTTCTCTCGAGTTCCTCTCACTCGAAAGAGTGCCGGGGCGACGGCCGCCCGGAGCACGTAGGCTCGTGCTGAACGGGAAAGCCGTACAGACGCGAGGAGCTCGACGTGATCCCCGGTGGTGGCCAGCCCAACATGCAGCAGTTGCTCCAGCAGGCGCAGAAGATGCAACAGGATCTTCAGCGGGCGCAGGAGGAACTGGCGCGGACCGAGGTCGAGGGCCAGGCGGGCGGTGGCCTGGTGCGGGCCACGGTGACCGGCTCCGGCGAGCTCAGGGGGCTGAAGATCGACCCGAAGGCCGTCGACCCGGAGGACACCGAGACCCTGGCCGACCTGGTCGTCGCCGCCGTCCAGGCCGCCAACGAGAACGCGCAGACCCTCCAGCAGCAGAAGCTGGGCCCGCTCGCCCAGGGCCTGGGCGGCGGAGGAATCCCGGGTCTGCCCTTCTGAGCCAGGGCGCGTCATCCGCCGCCTTCCACGGGCGGGCCCGCGCCAACTACCGTACGTACCGTAGGAACCCAGGAAGGACGGCAGTCCGTTGTACGAAGGCGTGGTCCAGGACCTCATCGACGAGCTGGGGCGGCTGCCCGGCGTCGGTCCCAAGAGCGCGCAGCGGATCGCCTTCCACATCCTCCAGGCGGAGCCGACGGACGTGCGGCGTCTCGCGCAGGCCCTCATGGAGGTCAAGGCGAAGGTCCGCTTCTGCGCGACGTGCGGGAACGTCGCGCAGGAGGAGCTGTGCAACATCTGCCGCGACACCCGCCGCGACCCCTCGGTCATCTGCGTGGTCGAGGAGCCGAAGGACGTCGTGGCGATCGAGCGGACCCGCGAGTTCCGCGGCCGGTACCACGTGCTGGGCGGCGCGATCAGCCCCATCGAGGGCGTCGGCCCGGACGACCTGCGGATAAGGGAACTCCTCGCGCGCCTGGCCGACGGGACGGTCACCGAGCTGATCCTGGCCACGGACCCGAATCTCGAGGGCGAGGCCACGGCCACGTACCTCGCGCGCATGATCAAGCCCATGGGCCTGAAGGTCACCCGCCTGGCCAGCGGCCTCCCGGTGGGTGGCGACCTGGAATACGCGGACGAGGTCACCCTCGGCCGCGCCTTCGAGGGGAGACGACTCCTAGATGTCTGACGCCACGCTGCACGCGACCGAGCCGAATCCGGACGACTTCGCGGTCCAGATCGCGGACCAGATCGAGAGTTTCCTGGTCGCGGTGACGGAGGTCGCGAAGGGCGACGAGCCGGGCTCGACGGTGCCCTTCCTGCTGCTGGAGGTCTCCCAGCTGCTGCTCGCCGGCGGCCGTCTCGGCGCCCACGAGGACATCGTCCCCGACGAGCGCTACGAACCCGACCTGGGCCCCGAGCAGGACGTGGACGAGCTCCGCGAGAACCTGGCCCGCCTGCTGGACCCGGTGGACGTCTACTCCGAGGTCTTCGACCCCTACGAGCCCCGCAAGGCCCCGGTCCCGGCCCGGATCTCCGACGACCTCGCCGACGTCATCGCCGACCTGCGCCACGGCATGGCCCACTACCGCGCCGGCCGCACGGACGAGGCGCTGTGGTGGTGGCAGTTCTCCTACTTCTCCAACTGGGGCTCCACGGCGTCGGCGACCCTGCGCGCGCTGCACTCCGTCCTCGCCCACATCCGGCTGGACCAGCCGCTGGAGGAGCTGGACGGCCTGGACACCGACCAGGGCGTCATGGGCGACGAGACCCTGGAGTTCGAGGCCGGCCGGGTCATGCAGCAGGAGATCGGCGGCCGGCTCGGGCTGCGCTCGGCGACCTAGGGGGTGTCCGACGGAGCGCTCCCGCCATCCGTACGTCCCGGAGTGACCTCCCCCACTTTCGGAGTGGTCCGCGCCCGACCGGGCAGGGACCATCCCGGAGCTACCGAATCTCACCATCTGGGAACCCGATGGTCGTTTTCGGACGCTCGGTAAAATGAGCCGACACACACGGACTGAGCGAGGAGCGCACGTGGGCCTTGTCGTGCAGAAGTACGGAGGCTCCTCCGTAGCCGATGCCGAGGGCATCAAGCGCGTCGCCAAGCGGATCGTGGAAGCCAAGAAGAACGGCCACCAGGTGGTCGCCGTGGTTTCCGCGATGGGCGACACGACGGACGAGCTGATCGATCTCGCCGAGCAGGTATCCCCGATGCCTGCCGGGCGCGAGCTCGACATGCTGCTGACCGCCGGAGAGCGGATCTCCATGGCCCTGCTGGCCATGGCGATCAAAAACCTGGGCCACTCCGCCCAGTCGTTCACGGGCAGCCAGGCAGGTGTCATCACCGACTCGGTCCACAACAAGGCCCGGATCATCGACGTCACCCCGGGCCGCATCCGGACGTCGGTGGACGAGGGCAACATCGCGATCGTCGCCGGCTTCCAGGGCGTGAGCCAGGACAGCAAGGACATCACCACGCTGGGCCGCGGCGGCTCCGACACGACCGCCGTCGCGCTGGCCGCGGCCCTCGACGCCGAGGTGTGCGAGATCTACACCGACGTCGACGGCGTGTTCACCGCCGACCCGCGCGTGGTCAAGAAGGCGAAGAAGATCGACTGGATCTCCTTCGAGGACATGCTGGAGCTGGCGGCGTCCGGCTCGAAGGTGCTGCTCCACCGCTGTGTGGAGTACGCCCGCCGATACAACATCCCGATCCACGTCCGGTCCAGCTTCAGCGGACTCCAGGGCACGTGGGTCAGCAGCGAGCCGATTCAGCGAGGGGACAAGCAGGTGGAGCAGGCCATCATCTCGGGAGTCGCGCACGACACGTCCGAGGCCAAGGTCACGGTCGTCGGCGTGCCGGACAAGCCGGGCGAGGCCGCCGCGATCTTCCGTGCGATCTCCGACGCCGAGATCAACATCGACATGATCGTGCAGAACGTCTCCGCCGCCTCCACGGGGCTGACGGACATCTCCTTCACGCTGCCGAAGTCCGAGGGCCGCAAGGCCATCGACGCGCTGGAGAAGAGCCGGTCGCGCATCGGCTTCGACTCCCTGCGCTACGACGACCAGATCGGCAAGATCTCCCTGGTCGGCGCCGGCATGAAGACCAACCCGGGCGTCACCGCCGACTTCTTCAAGGCGCTGTCCGACGCGGGCGTGAACATCGAGCTGATCTCCACGTCCGAGATCCGCATCTCGGTGGTCACCCGCGCCGACGACGTCAACGAGGCCGTGCGGGCCGTGCACTCCGCCTTCGGCCTGGACTCCGACAGCGACGAGGCTGTCGTGTACGGAGGCACCGGTCGATGACGCACCGCCCGACGCTCGCGGTCGTGGGGGCGACCGGGGCCGTCGGCTCGGTCATGCTCCAGATCCTGTCCCAGCGCGCGGACATCTGGGGTGAGATCCGTCTGATCGCCTCCCCTCGCTCGGCCGGCCGCAAGCTGGCCGTGCGCGGGGAGGAAGTCGAGGTGGTGGCGCTCACCGAGGAGGCCCTCGCCGGGGTCGACGTCGCCATGTTCGACGTACCCGACGAGGTGGCCGCCCGGTGGGCGCCGGTCGCCGTCGCCGCGGGCGCGGTGGTGGTGGACAACTCGGGCGCCTTCCGGATGGACCCCGAGGTGCCCCTGGTGGTGCCGGAGGTCAATCCGCACGCGGTGCGGATGCGGCCGCGCGGGATCGTGTCCAACCCCAACTGCACGACGCTCTCCATGATCGTGGCCCTCGGCGCGCTGCACGCCGAGTTCGGGCTGCGCTCCCTCGTCGCCTCCTCCTACCAGGCGGTGAGCGGGGCCGGCCGGGCCGGCGTCGACACCCTGCGCCGGCAGCTGTCCCTGGTCGCCGGCACCGAGCTGGGGACCGCTCCCGGCGACGTACGGCGGGCGATCGGCGACGACACCGGGCCGTTCCCGGAGCCGGTCGCGCTGAACGTCGTGCCGTGGGCCGGTTCGCCGCGCGAGGACGGCTGGTCGTCGGAGGAGATGAAGGTGCGGGACGAGTCCCGCAAGATCCTCGGCCTGCCCCAGCTGCCGGTCGCCGTGACGTGCGTCCGCGTCCCCGTGCTCACCGGGCACTCGCTGACCGTGCACGCCGGCTTCGAGGGCGAGGTCACGGTCGCCAAGGCCCGCGAGATCCTCGCCACCGCGCCCGGCGTCGTGCTCTACGACGACCCGGAGGCGGGCGAGTTCCCCACTCCCGCCGACATCGTGGGCACCGACCCGACCTGGGTGGGCCGGGTGCGCCGCGCCCTCGACGACCCGACGGCGCTGGAATTCTTCGTCTGCGGCGACAACCTGCGCAAGGGTGCCGCGCTCAACACCGCGCAGATCGCCGAGCTCGTGGCGGCGGAAATCTCCTGAGGCGGCGGTGGCCGGGAAAACCCGCTGAGGTCCGGCCACCACGTTTGTAGGATCTGTGTGAAGAATGTGAGCCGATCGATGGTCCTGGCCCCTTGATCAGGACCGTTGCGGCGACAGAAGATTTTTCTCCCCGCGCCTGCAACCGCTTGCAGGGCGGGGAGCGTCTTTGCGGTCGCCCTTCAAGCGCGTGGAGACGCGTCTTTCCGGCGTGGGGACGCCACCGAGCAGGCGTGGGGACGCCCGTTCACAGATGAGGCACAAGGGAAGAGCGGGTAGGCATGTGGGCGTTTGACGCACGGTCGGTCGTGCTGCCTGGCACGCGAGGGCCGGTGGCGGCGACTGACGCAAAAGTGACGTCCGGCACGTACAACCCTCCTGGGGGGACGCGTGTCCAACAGGCGTGGCAGAGGTTCTCGACTTCAGCGCGGCGACCCGCGGTACGGCCCTACGGCCGCCCCGCCGTCCCGTCCGACCCCGCATGCCCGGTGCGCCCGGCGGCATGCCGGTGATCGCGCCCATGCCCGCAGCGCGGCCGACCCGCATCCCCAGTCAGCGTGACGGTTCCGAGGCGGAGAGCGCCGCGGCGGCCGGGACGACCGTCGACCACCTCACGGAGACCTACCGGGCGCACTACCGCTCGCTGCTGGGCCTCGCGGCGCTCCTCCTCGACGACACGGCCTCCTGCGAGGACGTCGTGCAGGAGGCGTTCATCCGGGTCCACTCCGCGCGCAAACGCGTCCGGGACCCGGAGAAGACGCTCGCCTACCTGCGCCAGACCGTCGTCAACCTGTCCCGCTCCGCCCTGCGCCGCCGCATACTCGGCCTGAAGCTGCTGTCGAAGCCGATGCCCGACATGGCGAGCGCCGAGGAGGGGGCCTACGACCAGCTGGAACGGGACTCCCTCATCAAGGCGATGAAGGGCCTGCAGCGCCGTCAGCGCGAGGTGCTGGTCCTGCGGTACTTCGCGGACATGACGGAGGCGCAGGTCGCCGAGACGCTGGGCATCTCGCTGGGCTCGGTGAAGGCGTACGGCTCGCGCGGCATCGCGGCGCTGCGGGTGGCGATGGAGGCGCCGGCATGAGCGGGGACCATAGCGGGCCGGCCGGGCGGCCGGACGAGCATGAGCCGAAGCAATCGCACGCTGGGAACGGAACTGTGAACCACGGCCCCGAAGACCAGGGCCCCGACGGGCTCGACTCGGACGAGCTGGCACTGCGCCGCATACTGCAGGACGCGGTCCAGGAGATCGAACCGCGCGACGGCACGCTCGAGCATCTGCGCCGGGCGGTGCCGGCCCGCCGGGCCCGCAAACGGCAGGCGCTGGTCGGCGCGGCGGCCGCCGTGCTCTTCGTGGGCACGGCAGTCCCGGCCCTGGTGCACGTGTCGAACTCCGGCGGCGCCAACGTCAACTCCTCGAACGCCGGGCACGGCGAGCAGGCGCAGGGGGGCGCCGGCCAGGGCAAGGAGACGCAGGGCGGCGAGAGCACGTCCGGCGGTTCCTCCGGCGGCGGCCAGGGGCAGGGCAAGGGCGGTGACAAGGGCAAGGACGACGGCTCCGGCACCGGTCCGGGCGCCGGCACCGGCGGCTCCGACGACCCGCTGGCCCCCAGCACGGCCGGGGTCCCGGCGTGCACCGCGGCCCAGCTCGGCGTCGCCGGCCAGGAGGCGGGCGTCCCCGACTCGTCCGGTGCGGTGTACGGCACCTTCCGCTTCAGCAACATCTCCACCGCCGACTGCACGGTGAGCGGCCCGGGTTCGGTGTCGCTGTCGGTGGCGGGCGCGGCCGACGCCACGAAGGTGGGCCAGCTCCGGCATGCCGCGGGTGACCCGGCGGCCGGTCTGCCCGACCCGTCCCAGGAGACCGCGGCCCTCGTCCTCAAGCCGGGCGGCTCGTACGAGGTGAAGTTCGCCTGGGTGCCGTCGGCGACCTGCCCCTCGACGGGGGAGAGCGACGGCGGCGGTTCCGGCGGTCCGGACCCGACGCCCGACCCGACCGCGTCCGAAGGCACCGGCGGCACCACGACCGGCACCTCGACGGGCGGCGACACGGGCACCTCCACCCAGCTGCTGGGCGAGGACCCGGCGGCCGACGGCAGCGTCACGGTCTCGAACACGACCGGGGCGGCCGCGCCCACGGCCGCGGTGACCGTGTCCAACGCCTGCGCGGGGACCGTGTACTGGACGGGCGTGCTGGCGGGGGCGTGAGCCGTACCGCGGGTCAGGCGTCGGCCTTCTCCGGCGCGGGGCCGGGCTCCGGGAGGAGACCCAGCTCCGCGTCCCGTACGGCCTCCGCCTCGCGGCGCAGCAGCCGGAACCACATGAAGACCACGAAGCCCGCGAAGACGAACCACTCGCCGGTGTAGCCGAGGTTCTGGAACGCCTTCAGGTCCAGGCCCGAGTCGTTCACGGAGGCGACCGGCACCGCCTTCATCCCGGAGTCGGCCTTCGTGAGGGTGATCCAGGCGTCGTAGACGTCGTAGGGCACCAGGTTGACCAGGGACGCGGCGCTGATCGCCGCGGTCTGTCCGGCGGGCAGGCCTCCCCGTGCGGGGACGCCGTTCTCGCCGGGGACCTCGGACGCCTGGAGCGCCCCGGTGACGGTGACCTCGCCGGTCGGGGCGGCGGGGGCGGCGGACGGGTCGGCGTCGCCGGGCAGCCAGCCGCGGACCACCGGGAGGGCCTTGCCGTCGTCGGTGCGCAGCAGGGTGACCACGTAGCTGCCGCGCTTCCCGTCGACCTCGCGGTCCGGGACGAGCAGCTGCTCGGCGTACCGGCCGCGCGCGGTGGCCTTGCGGCCCACGGTGCCCTTGTCCACAGGCAGCAGCTCGGCGAGCGGCCGGGCGGGTTCGCTCCGGTTCTCCGCGGCCTGGTCGCCGGCGCTGCGGTGGTCCTGCACGCGGTCCTCGAACCGGCCGAGCTGCCAGGACCCCATGAACACGCAGAACGGGATGGCGAGCAGCACGAAGACGTTGATCCCCCACCAGCGGGGCGTCAGCAGAAACCGGTACACGCCACAACGGTACGGTGCGGCGGGCCGGCCGCGGGGCGCGGGGTGCCGTCGTGGCCGGGCTCGGGCGGAGTTTTCCACAGGCTGGGGATCCCGGCCGCACGATGTCGTCCGGACCAGGCACTATGGGGTCATGACTGAGAGCCACGGGTCCGCTTCGCGGGATCACCGGAAGCAGGACGAGGACATGCCGGACTGGGAGCGGCGCTTCAGGGCGCCCCGGGTGTCGCTTCCCGACTGGGCGGAGGACGCCCCGGACCGCGCGCTGTTCGTGTCGAACGCCACGGGCACGTACGAGCTGTACGCGTGGGACCGGGCGACCGGCGAGCAGCGCCAGGTGACCGACCGGCCGAACGGCACGACGGACGGCGTGCTCTCCCCGGACGGCGCGTGGATCTGGTGGTTCGACGACAAGGACGGCGACGAGTTCGGCGTCTGGCGCCGCCAGCCCTTCGACGGCGGTGAGGACGAGCCCGCGGCACCGGGCCTGGACGCCTCCTACCCGGCGGGCCTCGCCCTCGGCCGGGACGGCCGCACCGCGGTCGTGGGCCGCTCCACCGACGAGGAGGGCACCACGATCCACCTCGTGCGCACGGGCGAACTGCCGGCGGAGATCTACCGGCACCGCGAGTCGGCGGGTGTCGGCGACTTCTCCCACGACGGCACCCTGATCGCCGTCGAGCACACCGAGCACGGCGACGCCATGCACGCGGCGCTGCGGGTGCTGCGCCCGGACGGTTCGACGGTCGCCGAGCTGGACGACACCAAGGGCGGCACCGAGGAGCTGGGCCTGGAGGTGCTGGGCTTCGCCCCGGTGGTCGGCGACGCCCGGCTGCTCGTCGGGCATCAGCGGCGCGGCCGCTGGGAGCCCCTGGTGTGGGACGTGGCGACCGGCGAGGAGACGGACCTGGCGCTGGAGCTGCCCGGTGACGTCAGCGCGGAGTGGTACCCGGACGGCACGGGTCTGCTCATCGTGCACAGCTTCGAGGCCCGCAGCGAGCTGTTCCGGTACGACCTGGGCCGGCGGGCGCTGGAGCGCATCGACACCCCGGCGGGGTCGGTGTCGGGGGCGACGGCCCGGCCGGACGGCAGCGTCGAGTACCTGTGGTCGTCGGCTGCCGAGCCGTCGGCGGTGCGGTCCACGACCGGCCGGGTGGTGCTGGACCCGCCCGGCATGAGGTCCCCCGGCTCGGTCCCGGTGGAGGACGTCTGGGTGGACGGCCCCGGCGGCCGGATCCACGCGCTGGTGCAGCGCCCGGCCGGCGCCGAGGGCCCGCTCCCCACGGTCTTCGACCTCCACGGCGGCCCGACCTGGCACGACAGCGACTCGTTCGCGGCCGGCCCGGCGGCCTGGGTGGACCACGGGTACGCGGTCGTACGGGTCAACTACCGCGGCTCCACGGGCTACGGGCGGGCCTGGACGGACGCGCTGAAGCACCGGGTGGGGCTGATCGAGCTGGAGGACATCGCGGCGGTCCGGGAGTGGGCGGTCGCCTCGGGTCTCGCCGACCCGGAACGGCTCGTCCTGACCGGCGGTTCCTGGGGCGGCTATCTGACGCTCCTCGGCCTCGGCACGCAGCCGGATGCGTGGACGCTGGGCATCGCGGCGGTCCCGGTCGCCGACTACGTGACGGCGTACCACGACGAGATGGAAGCCCTGAAGGCCATGGACCGCACTCTCCTGGGCGGTACGCCCGAGGAGGTGCCCGAGCGGTTCGAGGCGTCGTCCCCGCTGACCTACGTGGACCAGGTGAAGGCCCCGGTCTACATCTCCGCGGGGGTCAACGACCCGCGCTGCCCGATCCGCCAGGTCGACAACTACGTCAAGCGGCTGGAGGCGCGCGGCGCCGTGCACGAGGTGTACCGGTACGACGCGGGGCACGGCTCGCTGGTGGTGGACGAGCGGATCAAGCAGGTGCGGCTGGAGCTGGACTTCGCGGCGCGGCACCTGCCGGCGCGCGTGAAGTAGCGGGGGCTCCGGGCTGCGGAGTGCGCCGGTTCCGGGGCCGCCCGCCCGGAACCGGCCGCCGGGAACCGTCTGGAACCGGCCGCCCGGAACCGGCCGCCCGGAGCGACCCGGAATCGGTCGTTCAGAACGGCCCGGGACCGACCGGGTCGCGCCCCGGCACCGGCCAGGTCAGGTCCTGGGGCGCGTGGCGGAAACCGGCCAGGTCAGGCCCTGGGTCGCATGCCGGAACCGGCCGGCCAGGTCAGGCCCCGGCCCGCTCCCGGCCCCGGCGTCTGAGCAGTTCGGCCATGCCCTGGCGGGTGGCCGCGAGGACGACGCGGTCCTCGCGCTGCAGCACGTAGGTGTCGGGCAGGTCCCAGACCCACCCGGACCCGGTGCCGGTCCGGTCCTCGTGGGGCCGCTCGGCGGCCGGGTCGTCGCGGCGTTCGCCGGGCGGGGTCCGGTCCAGCGCCAGCACCCGCCACGCGCCGGGCCGGAACGCCTCGCCCACGGTCCGGTCCTCCAGTTGGGGGTGGCCGCCCACCTCCAGCGTGGCGAACAGCAGCACCCGCCGCTCGACCGGGATGGCGCCCAGGATCTGCCGCCCCGACATCGCCCCGGCGAACGCGGGCGCGGCCAGATGCGTCACGCTGCGGCTGCGCGTGAAGCCGCGCGGGTGCGCGGCGCGCAGGGTGCGGTACACGGCTTTGGCGAAGTCGTCGTCGTACAGCCGCAGGACGACCCGCAGGTCGGGGCGGACCGAGCGGGCATACAGGGCCGCTTCCAGATTGGTGGTGTCCTCGCTGGTCACCGCGAGGAAGGCGTGTGCGCGATGGATCTTCGCGGCCTCCAGCACACCCTCCTGGGTGACGTCGCCGAGCACCACCGGCACTCGCAGCCGCCGTGCCGTGGGCATGCCGCGTGCCTCGGGGTCGGACTCGACGCACACCACCGGGATGTGCAGCTCGCGCAGGCGGGTCAGCACCCGGGTGCCGATCTTGCCCAGCCCCAGCAGCACCACATGGCCCCCGAGTCCGCGCGGCGGCTTGCGCAGCGCGGACGCCGAGCGGAAGGTGCCGAGGGCCTCCAGCACCGCGGCCAGCAGCACCGGGAGCAGCAGCAGTCCGGTCAGCCCGGACAGCAGCTGGAGGATCTGGTGGGCCAGGGGCTGGTGGAGCGCGGGCTCGTTGATGGCGAAGAGGTCGAGCAGGGTCACATAGGTCGCGTGCAGCGGGTGGTCGCCGCTGACCACGGTCAGCGCCACCGCGAGTCCCGCCACACAGGTCACCAGACCGGCCAGGGACCAGCGCAGCCGCCGCGAGAACAGGGAGCCGAAGGACGGCATCAGGCTCCGTCCGCCGCTGCCCGGGGGCATCGGCGGACCGGCGTAGGACACCTGCTCCAGGACGACCGTGCCGCGTGTCTCGGCCGCCGCGACCTGGGCGGCGTCCGGCAGCAGCAGGGGGCCGTGCTCGCCGCTGTCCTCCGAGCCGTCCGTGCCCGCCGGGTCGCTGCGGGTCGTGGACAGCAGCGCCAGGGTGGCCAGGTCGGTGGGGCGCGTCTCGCCCGGCGGCCGTTCCACCGCCCGCAGTAACAGGCCGTCGGTCTGCACGACCTTGCTGGTGCCGGCGACGGCGGTGGCGGTGAGCGCGGGGGCGGCCGTGTCGGCGTCCGACAGCACGGTGGTGGAGGCGTCCGGGCCGCCCTCGCCGACGCCCGCCGCCAACGAGGCGGCCTGGTCGAGGAGTTCCTCGATGTGCTGGCCGAGGCGGCGGTTGTACAGGCGCAGGACGAGGCGCAGGCGCGGGTTGAGGCGGCGGGCGGTGAGGGCGGCGCGGATGTTGGTCTCGTCGTCGTCGTAGACGAGGGCGAGGGCGGCGGCCCGTTCGACTCCGGCCTCGGCGAGGGTCGCCTCGGTCGGCTCGGCGGCCTCCAGGACCCGGGTGCCGCCCGGTTCGGCGGTGAGGGCGCCGGTGCCCGTGCGGTTGACGGCCGCGGTCACCGCCCCCAGCAGCGCCGCCGACGCGGCCCGGGCCCGCCCGACGACCGGCGGCCGTACGGTCCGCTCGGACGGCGGGACGACGAGCGTGACCTGTTCCCGGTACACGCCGCGCAGTTCGGCGGCCAGCCGGTGCGCGAGCCCGTCGTCGCCGCACACCACCATGTGCGCGGCGCTGTCACTGGTCGAGTTCTGCTGCGGGACTGCCACGAGGGAGAAGCCTGCCTCATCGTGACCGGTTGTTCCACAGCCGGTGAACTCCCTTGCCGCACGCCCCCGGTGAGCCCTTGGCGGGACCCGGGCCGCGCACTACCCTGACCCGTATCTGACGGATCGTCAGAAAAAGGCTCCGAGGCACCCACGGGCAGCGGCGCAGCAGCCAGGAGGTAGGCGTGGCCCACACCGAGAGCGGCACGAAGGACCTGCCCAAGGTCATCAGCGTGGACGATCACGTGATCGAGCCCGCGCACCTCTTCGAGACCTGGCTCCCGGCCAGGTACCGGGACCGGGGCCCGAAGCCCCTCACCGCCGGCATCGGCGAACTCGCCTACGTCGGCGGGAAGTACCGGTTCACCACCGACCCGGACGGCCAGATCACCGACTGGTGGGAGTACGAGGGTGGACTGTTCCCGTACAAGCGCATCATCGCGGCCGTCGGCTTCTCGCGGGACGAGATGACCCTCGACGGCATCACGCGCGAGCAGATGCGGCGCGGCTGCTGGGACCCCAAGGCCCGGCTCGCGGACATGGACCTCAACCACGTCGAGGCATCGCTCTGCTTCCCCACCTTCCCGCGCTTCTGCGGCCAGACCTTCGCGGAGGCCCAGGACAAGGAGGTCGCCCTGGCCTGTGTGCGGGCCTACAACGACTGGATGGTGGAGGAGTGGTGCGGCGACAGCGGCGGTCGCCTCGTCCCGCTGTGCCTGATCCCGCTGTGGGACATCGGTCTCGCGGTCGCGGAGATCCGGCGCAACGCGGCCCGGGGCGTGCGCGCGGTGACGTTCAGCGAGATCCCCACCTACCTCGGGCTGCCGTCGATCCACTCCGGCTACTGGGACCCGTTCTTCGCGGCCTGCGAGGACACCGGCACCGTCGTCAACATGCACATCGGGTCGTCCTCGCAGATGCCGGCCGCGTCCCCCGACGCGCCGCCCGCCGTCCAGGCGTCCCTGAGCTTCAACAACGCCATGGCGTCGATGATGGACTTCCTCTTCTCCGGCGTCCTGGTGCGCTTCCCCCGGCTGAAACTGGCGTACAGCGAGGGCCAGATGGGCTGGATCCCGTACGCGCTGGAGCGCGCCGACGACGTCTGGGAGGAGCACCGGGCGTGGGGCGGGGTGAAGGACCTCGTCCCGGAGCCGCCGTCGACGTACTACTACCGGCAGATCTTCTGCTGCTTCTTCCGGGACCGGCACGGCATCGAGGCCATCGAGACGGTCGGCGTCGACAACGCCACCTTCGAGACGGACTACCCGCACGTCGACTCCACCTGGCCGGAGACGAAACGGGTCGCCGAGGAGCATGTCGGCGGGCTGTCCGACGAGGTGGCGTACAAGCTGCTGCGCGGCAACGCGATCCGGATGCTCGACCTGCCCTTCGACCGCGAGCTCAGCCCGGCGCCGTGACCGGCGGATACGTCCAGCCGAACGAGCCGAGCGCGCGGGCCCTGGCCTCCACCACCGCCATCCGCGCGGCCCGTTCGGCGGGGTCGGCATGGGCGGCCTGCCCCGTCGCCTGGCCGTCCCACTTGCGGTAGAGCAGCCCCACCCGGGCCGAGAACCAGCCGCGGCTGACCGCGTTGAGCGCGAGCAGCAGTCCGGTGTCCTCCGACGCGGGCAGCGCCATCCAGCCGCCGAGCGCGAGCAGCAGGTCCCGGCGGACGCACAGGGTCGCCGGGTGGACCGGCGCGAGGTGGTCGTTCGCCCGCCAAGGGCCGACGAGGGCGCCCGGCTCTATCGGGCCGTCGTCCGGGTCGCCGGGGAACGCGGCCGTCGAGCCGTCCGGCAGCAGGTCGAGCACCCGGGACGTCGTCCAGCCGACGGACGGGTGGCCTTCGAGGACGGCCAGGTCACGGGCGAGGGCGCCCGGGGTGAGCTGGTCGTCGGCGTCGAGGATCTTCGCGTAGGCGCCCTCGGTGTGGGCGAGCGCGAGCGTGCGGGCCACTCCCGGCCCGCCGGACCGCCCTTGACGGAACGTCACCCTCGGGTCGCGGGGAACGTGCGGGCGGACGGTGTCGCCGCGGCCGTCCTCCTGTATCACCCAGTGCCATTCCCAGCCGGGCGGTAACTCCTGTGCGCACAGTGAAGCGTGGGCCTGCGGGAGGAACTCCGCCGACGGTCCGTGGACAGCGGTCACGACGACGACGCGCCGGAGCACGGGTCCCTCACCACCCTTCGACGGACATGCGAAGGCCCGACCGCTGGCGACGGGGGATGCACCAGCGATCGGGCTGCGGCCAACAGTAACAAGGCCGCGAGCCTCGTGGGAGCCGACGGATCGGCTGCGGTGAGGCGTTGTGATCGGGATCACGGAAACCGCTGTCCCGCGGAGCCCCGGCATACCACTTGCGTTCCCGCTCCCTCACGCTGCGCACTGGCCGCTCGGCCGCATCGGTCGCATCGGTCGCATCGGTCGCATCGGTCGCGCCGGTCGCGCCGGTCGCAGTCGTCGCGCCGGTTCAGTCGGAGCACGGCGGCTCGTAGGACAGCCGGGGCAGATACTCGTGCCACCG
Organism: Streptomyces sp. NRRL WC-3605; assembly: GCF_001509795.1. Lineage (GTDB taxonomy): Bacteria > Actinomycetota > Actinomycetes > Streptomycetales > Streptomycetaceae > Streptomyces > Streptomyces viridochromogenes. The sequence goes on from NZ_LLZN01000053.1 coordinate 105,757, forward strand.
CTCCCGGGTGAGCACGCCCTGGGTCGTCGAGCAGACCCGGCGGATCGCCTGGTCCACGTCCAGGTTCCACAGCCGGACGGTGTCGGTGCCGCTGGAGACGCCGAGCATCCGGCTCGCGGGACGGAACGCCAGGAAGTTGCCCGTCCTCGCGTTGGGGCTCATCGCCCGTCCGACCGCCGAGGCGTGCTCCGGGTCCCCGACGTCCCACATCCGCACCGTGTTGTCGTTGCCGCCGCTGGCGAGGGTGCGGCCGTCCGCGCCGAACGTCAGGGAGACGACCGCCTCGGTGTGGCCGGTGAGCGGGTGGCCCTGCGCCCGCGCCCCGGCCGGGTCGGTGACGTCCCACAGCCGGACCGCGTCGTCGTCGCCCGCGCTGGCCAGGGTGCGCCCGTCAGGGGCGTAGGCCACGGAGTTGACCGGCCCGCCGTGCCCGGTGAGCGGGCCGCCGAGGGGTGCCGCCCGGCCGGGCCTGGCCACGTCCCACAGACGGACCGTGGCGTCCGCGCTGCCGCTGGCCAGGGTGTGCCCGTCCGGGCTGAAGGCGAGCGAGTTGATGTAACCGCCGTGCCCGGTCAGCGGCTTGCCGAGCGGCACGGCGTGCGCCGGGTCGCGCACGTCCCACAGCCGGATCGTGCGGTCGTCGTAGGCGGTGGCCAGCGTGCGGCCGTCCGGGCTGTACGCGAGCGCGTCGGGGCCCATGAATCGGGTGCGCAGCGTCAGGGGCGGGCCCAGTGGGGAGGGGTGGGCGGGGTCGCGGACGTCCCACAGATGGACCGCCCTGCTGCCGGTCAGCACCGCGAGGGTGTGCCCGTCGGGGGAGAAGACCAGGGAGCGCTGTCCGCCGTCGCCGGGCAGAAAGGGCTTGTTCAGCAGCACGGGCCGGTCGGGACTGGACACGTTCCACAGACGCACGCTGCCGTCCCGCGCGGCCGTCGCCAGCACCTTGCCGTCGGGCCGGAACGCACCGGTGCGGCCGGTCATGTCGGACGTCGGGACGGACCACAGCCGGACCTTGCCGTCGCCGCTGCCGGTGGCGAGAGTGCGGCCGTCCGGGCTGAAGCCGAGCGCGTACATCTCCCCGCTGCCGCCCGCCAGCGGCTCGCCGACCTGCGAGGCGTCCGCCGGGTCGCTGACGTTCCACAGGCTCGCGGTGCTGTCCGCGCTGGCGACGGCGAGCATGGTGCCGGCCGGGTTGAAGGCAACCGACCAGACGGGGCCCAGATGCCCGGTCAGCGGGGTGCCGATCTGGTGGGCGCGGGCCCGGTCGGAGACGTCCCACAGCCGGACGGTGTCGTCGGCGCTGCCGCTGGCCAGGGTGCGCCCGTCGGGGCTGAAGGCCACCGAGTGCACCAGCCCGGTGTGCCCGGTCAGCCGGACCGGCCGCTCGGGCCGGCGCCGGTCCGACACGTCCCACAGCCGTACGGCGTCGTCGTCGCCGCCCGCCGCCAGCGTGCGGCCGTCCGGGCTGAACGCCACCGAACGCACGGCGGCCTCCGCCCCGGTGAGGGTGGCGAGCGGCGCCGGGTGCCCGGGGTCGGCGACATCCCACAGGCGGACCGTGCGGTCCTCGCTGACGGAGGCCAGCGTGCGGCCGTCCGGGCTGAACGCGACCAGGTAGACCGTGGCCTCGTGCCCGGTCAGGGGTGCGCCGAGCGGCTTCGGCCGCTCCGGGTGCCGTACGTCCCACAGCCGTACGGTGCCGTCGTCGGCGGCGCTGGCGAGGGTGCGTCCGTCGGGGCTGAAGACCGCGCTGCTCACCCAGCTGCGGTGCCCGGTGAGGGGCTTGCCCAGGGCGCGGGGGCGCCGCGCGTCCGACACGTCCCACAGGCGTACGGTCCGGTCGTAGCCGGCGGTGGCCAGGACCTCGCCGTCGGGCCGGAACGAGGTGAGGTAGACCGCGCCGGAGTGGCCGCTCAGCGGGGTGGCCAGGGGCGCGTTCACGATCGAGACGAGCCGGCTGCCGGTCTCCTCGTCGTCCGGGCGCAGCCGGTGGGCCACCAGGTCGAGCTGGGCGGACAGCGAGGGGTCGGTGTACTGGAAGCGGTCGGCCTCGGCGAGCACCTGGGCGAACAGGGCGTCGTCGCGCTGCTTCCACGCCACCGCCGCCGCTCCGACGGCCACCAGCGCCAGCGCGACGAGCGCCGCGACCCCGCCGCGCAGGATCCACACCGTGCGCCGGCGCAGCCGGACGGAGGCGGCCAGGAACTCCACGGCACCGCGCGTGAGGAAGGTGTCCCCGGCGGACCGCGCCCACTCGTGCGCCTGCTCCAGCCGGGAGCCCCGGTAGAGCAGGGCGGAGTCACGCTCGGACTCCTCCCAGGCCCGGCCGTCCTCCTCCAGGCGCTGACGCAGCAGGTGGCCCTGCCGGTCCTCCTCGATCCAGTCCCGCAGCCGGGGCCAGGCGTGCAGCAGCGCCTCGTGCGTGATCTCGACCGTGTCCGCGTCCAGGGTCACCAGCCGGGCCCGGACCAGCGCCTCCAGCGACTCCTCCGTCTTCGCGGGGTCCGCCGCCTCGGCCGCGAGCTGGCGGCGGGTGCCGCGGCGCCGGGTGGCCTGGGTGTCCTCGCCGATCCGGACCAGGCGCAGCAGCAGCAGCCGGGCGGCGGTGCGGGCCGCAGGGTCCAGCTGGGCCCATGCGCGCTCGGCGGTCGCGGCGACCGCTCCCTGGATGCCGCCGGCCGCGCGGTACCCGGCGAGGGTGAGCCGGCCGGCCTTGCGCCGCTGCCAGGTGACGAGCATCGCGTGCGACAGCAGCGGCAGCACCCCCGCGTCATGGGCGCCGCGGGGGCCGTCCGCGCCCACCTCGCGGGCGATCAGCTCGGCGAGCCCCGGTTCCAGTTCCAGTCCGACCGCCTTGGCGGGGCCGGTGACGGCCTCCCGCAGTTCGGTGGTGGTGAGCGGGCCGAGGACCATGTGCCGGTGCTGGAGGGCGTCGGCCAGCTCGGGGTGGACCAGGCACTGCTCGTAGAAGTCGGCGCGGATGCCGAGGACGACCAGGGCGGGGGCGGGGGCGCCGGGCCGGGGCGGGGCGCAGGCCGCGTGCAGGACACGGACGAAGGCGCGGCGGTCGGCCTCGTCGGCACAGAGAGTGAAGGTTTCTTCGAACTGGTCGACGATCAGTACGGGAGGGGCGGGTGCCGCGTCGGACGGCGACCCGGGCGGGCCGGTGGCCGAGGCCTCGCGCCGGGCCCAGGCGACGACGGCCGTGTGCACGTCCCGTACGAGGTCCGCCTCACCGTCAGCCGATCCGTCCGGCGCGCGGGCGGTGGAGACAGTGGCCACCACGTCCGTCAGCTCCGGCACCCGGCGTACCAGCTCGCCCAGCGGATCGGCGCCCGGCACGAGCTGGAGCACGGCACTCGCGCGGGGCGCGTCGGCGCCGCCCAGTGCGCCGTCCCGCACGGCCGGCACCAGACCGGCGTTGAGGAGGGAGGACTTCCCGGCGCCCGAGGCGCCGACCAGCATCACCAGGCCGCCGGTGCGCTCCGCCGCGCGGAGCCGGGCGACCAGGGTGTCCGTGCTGCGCTCCCGGCCGAAGAACCAGCGGGCGTCCTCCTGCCGGTACGAGGCCAGCCCCCGGTACGGGCACACCCCGCCGGACACCCCCGCCGGGGCCGTCTGCTCGGGCTCCTGCGCCTGCCCGGAGGTGGCCCGTTCCCACAGGTGCTGCCACTGCACCAGGTCGTACAGACCGGCCGACACGGGCGACGGCCGCAGCCGCCGGGCCTGCGGGACGAGGACGTGCAGGACGGCCGAGAGGGCGGCGAACTGCGCCGGTACGTTCCTGGCGCGCCGCCAGTCACTGATCCGCTGGGCGGACACCCGGACGGGGCGTCCCCGCTCGTCGACCCGCTGGAGGCGGACGACCGCCTCGGCCACGCTCTTCAGGGGTGGGTTCCCGGCCTCCTTGTAGAGCAGCGCGAGCCGTTCCGCGAAGGCCGCGCGCGCCGCCGACTCGGAACTCAAGACCCTCACTCCCTCACTCGCGCGCCACCTGGTCTTCCGGACCGGAAAACTCACTTTATACGGCTGACCTGCGAGGAAGACCCGCTCCGGAGACCGGAACCTCCTCGCGGGCGCCCTCCGACTGGCAGGATCACGACGCAGGTGCGGGAGCCGCCGCGCGCCGCCGAGGCGGGCCCACCAGCCGCAGAGCCCGAAGCCGCCTCATCCGGCGCCGCACGTTCTCGGACAGCTTTCACACCTCGCTGTCGGCGGGAGTCGCGCGCGTCGCGCCGCCGTCGTACCGCCCGACCCGCCCGGACCCGCGCCGGCCCACGGAGCCCGGAGACAGGTCGTGGCCCGGCCCTCGCGCCGCCGTCCGGCACCGGTCCCCACGAGGGGAGGGACCGGTGCCGGACGACGCGGTCACCGCTGCCACGGCGGGTGCCCCGCCCCCGGCGAGCGTGAACCCCCGAAAGCTGTGATGGTGGTGGGGGAGGGGACGACAGGCCGGTCTCGCGCTGCAAGGCGGTGAACGAGGTGGCAGAGAGCGACGACATACCCCCCGGACCGGGCTCCCCCCACGCGGACCCCCTCGGCGACCCCTTCCTGCGGACCCGCTTCGCGCTGCCCGCCCGGCCGGCCACGTTCCTGCGCCGCGCCCGCCTGGTCCACCACCTCGACCAGGCCCTCCGCACCCCGCTGACCATGGTCAACGGCGCCGCCGGAGCCGGCAAGACCCTGCTGGTCGCCGACTGGGCGGCCGGCCTGCGGCACCCGGTTGTCTGGCTGAGCCTCGACCCGTCGCTGGGCGGCCCGGGGATGTTCTGGGCCCATCTGCTGCAGGCGCTGCGCACCCACGGGGTGCCGGTCGCCGACGGGGTCGGCACACCCGCCGACGCCGGCCGCGTGCCCCACACGCTGCTCACCGGGCTCGCCGCCCAGCTCGGCACCGACGGCGACGAGCTCACCGTCGTGCTCGACGAGTACGACCGGATCGGCACCCCCGAGGTCGCCGAGCAGCTGGAGTTCGTCCTGCACCACGCCGGGCCCGGCCTGCACGTGGTCCTCGTCACCCGCACCGAGCCCCTGCTGCCGCTGCACCGCTACCGCGCGTCCGGCGCCATCACCGAGATCCGCAACGCCGAACTGGCCTTCACCCCCGAGGAGACGGTCGCGCTGCTGCGGCGGCACGGACTGCGCCTGTCCGTGCAGGCCGCGGCCGCCCTCGTCGAACGCACCGGGGGCTGGGCCGCCGGCCTGCGGCTGTGCGCCCTGGCCGCGCAGGAGCACCTCGACCCGGAGGCCTACCTCAAGGAGTTCGAGGCCGGGCACAGCGCGGTCGCCGACTTCCTGCTCGCCGAGGTCCTCAAACGGCAGCCGTCCGCCACCCAGGACCTCCTGCTGCGCGTCAGCGTCCTGGAGCGCTTCTGCCCCGACCTCGCCAACGAGCTGACGGGCCGCGGCGACGCCGAGGCGATCCTCGCCGGCCTGCACCGGGAGAACGCCTTCGTCGAGGACCTCGGGCACGGCTGGTACCGCCTGCACCCGCTGTTCCGGGAGATCCTCCGGGCGCACCTGCGCGAACGCTCCGCCGAGCTGGAGCCCCGGCTGCACCTGCGGGCCGCGCACTGGCTCGGCCGCTCCGGCCATCTGCCGGAGATGCTGACGCACGGGGCCGCCGCCGGGGAGTGGGACCTCACCGCCGGGGCCCTCGTCGACGACCTGGCGATCGGGCAGCTCTTCACCGGGCTGCGCACCGGCCACCTCGTCGACCTGTTCTCCGGCATGGACCCGGCGGCGGCCAGCCCCGCCGCCGACCTGGTCCGGGTGGCGCGCGACCTGTCCCGCGGCGACCTCGACCACGCCCTGGCCCGCCTCGGGCCCGTCCGGGAGCGGCTGGCCGCCGCCGGGCCCGGCGGCACCGCCGCGGGCCGCCTCGGCTGCGCCCTGCTGGAGGCGCTGGCGGCCCGGGTCACGGGCTCCCCGCAGCGCGCCGAGGACGCCGTGCGCACGGCGCGCGAGCTCCAGCACGAACTGCCCGCCGACCTGCTGGACAAGCACCCGGAACTGTCCGCGCTGCTGCTGACCCACCTCGGCTCCGCCCGGCTGTGGGCGGGCGACCTCGACGAGGCGCGGGCCGCGCTCACCACCGTCGCCGCCACGACCGGGGCGGCTACGGCCCTGCCGCGCGCGGACGCCCTGGAACTCCTGGCGCTCATCGACCACCTGGACGGCCGGCCGGCCACGGCGGAGCGCAAGGCGTCCGCCGCGCTCGCCGAGACCGACCGGTACGGACTGGCCGAAGGCGCCGGCACCGGGCTCGGACGCGTCGTCCTGGCCGCCGTGGCCGTCGAACGCGACGACCTGACCGAGGCGCGGGACCTGCTCGACGGGACGCCCGGACCGGCGGTGCACGACCCGGTCACGGCGGCGGGCCGCTCGCTCGCGACGGCCCGGCTGCTGCTGGCCCGCGGCCGGGCGCGCGCCGCGCTGGAGGCCGCCGAACCCGTCGTGCCCGCCGCCGTCCGCTCCCCTTGGCAGCGGGTGCACACCGCGCAGGTCGCCTCGTCGGCGCACCTCGCCGAGGGGCGGCCCGACCTGGCGACGAAGGTGCTGGAGCAGCTCGGCGGCGAACACCCCGTCCTCGCCGTCGCCGCCGCCCGGGCCCGGCTCGCGGCGGGCGACCCGGACGCGGCGCTCGGACTGCTCGACCCGGCCGGGACCGTGGTGGGCGCGGGCCCCGCGGTGCTCGTGCGCGCCACGCTGCTGCGGGCGCAGGCCGCGCACACGGCCGGGGACACCGCGACCGCCCGCCGGTTGGTCGCGCAGGCGGTCGCGGAGGCCCGGCACGAACGGCTGCGGCGGCCCTTCCGCGAGGCCGGCCCGTGGATCGGGCCCTACCTGGCCGACGCCCCGGCGATGGGACCCGGCCGGGGAGCGCTGCCCTTCCCGGTGGAGCCGCTGAGCGGACGGGAACGGGACGTGCTGCTGCGGCTCGCCCAGATGATGTCCACCGAGGACATCGCCGCCGACCTGTACGTGTCCGTGAACACGGTCAAGACGCATCTGAAGAGCGTCTACCGCAAGCTCGCCGTCAACCGCCGCAACGACGCCGTGCGGCGGGCCCGTGAACTGGACCTCCTGTGACGGCCCGGCAGGATGCCGGGCACCCGGCGACCGCACGGGAGCGCCGGGCGCGGCTGTGGGCGCACGCCGACTACACCGGCGGCGTCTACGGCTCCATGCTGGCCGCGTCGGTGGTGATCGGCGCCGGCGCCCTGGGCACCTACCACCGCACCGAGCTCGTGGTGCTGCTGCTCCTGACGAGCCTGGTCTTCTGGGCGGCGCACGTGCACGCCCAGCTGTTCGGCGCGCGGCTCGCCGACCGCCCGTGGAGCGGGGCGACCGTCTGGCAGGTGTGCCGCGAGGAGTGGCCGATCGTGAAGGCCGCCGTCCCCCCGGCCGTGGCCGTGGCCGTCAGCCCCCTGCTCGGCCTGGACCTCTCCGGCACCGCGTGGCTGGCCCTGGCGGTCGCCGTCGCGGGGCAGGTGGGCTGGTCCGTGGCGGCGGCGGCGCGGGCCGGCGCGACCCGGCGGCTGATCGCCCTGAGCGCCGCCGTCAACCTGCTGTTCGGTCTCGTGATCGTCGTGTTCAAGATCGTGGTGTCGCACTGAGACACCCCACCGGCCCCCGGCTCACCTGCGCCGGGTGAGGTGGGGGCGGCGGCCCGGCGCGACGATGACAGGACTGCCATCGGCTGTCGGCGGGAGAGCAGCACATGCGCTACGAGATCCGCGTCGAGGGGCACATGTCGGAGACGCTGGCCAGACTCTTCCCGGAACTGGACCACGTGGTGATGTCCGGCCAGACCGTGCTGTTCGGGCCGATCGTCGACGACGCGCACCTGTACGGCCTCCTGGCCCGCTGCCAGTCGCTGGGCCTGCGCGTGGTGGAGATGCGGCAACTGCCGGAGTGAGCCACGCGCCCCGCCGTCCCGTACGGCACGGCGGCACGGCCGTACGGCGCCGTCCCGTACGGCCGTGTCGGACGTCCCGCCCTCTCAGATGTCCCGGGCCTCGACCCGGCCCGTCGCCACCGCCGTGCCCAGCGCCTCGAAGTCCCGCTCGTTCTGCTCGGCGTAGGCCCGCGCGAACTCCGTCAGGGCCCGGTCGAAGCGGTCGCCGCCCCCCAGGTAGGCCGCGATCGCCACCGGGTCGCCGGAGCGGGCGTGCGCCCGGGCCAGGCTGCCGCCGCACACCTGCCCGAACAGGCACAGCGTCGCCGGGTCCCAGAGCTCCGGCCGCGCGATGCCCTTCCAGTCCCGCAACTGGCGTACGTAGAAGTCCCGGCCGCGTCCGTCGAGGCCGCTGACGACATGCGTCCAGCCCAGGAAGATGTCGCTGGTCGTCTGGATCAGCCGCTGGCCCGTGACCACCCGGCGGCCCTGGTTGTCGAAGCGTTCCCCGCCGGTGTGCGCGGCCAGCACGGACTCCTGCGCCTCCTTCGCCTGGAGCAGCAGCGGATCGTCGTCGTCGCGGCCGAGCATCAGGATGATCCAGCAGCGGGTGCCGACACTGCCCACACCGACCACCTTGCGGGCGATGTCCACCATCCGGTAGTGCCGCAGCAGATGCCGGCGCTCCGACGACAGCGTCTTCGTGTAGCCCTCCACGACCGCCCGGAGCTCCTTCTCCTGCTGGTCCGTGGACGCCTGGCTCGGCAGGTCCCGCAGCGGGGTGATCAGCGGAGGGTCCGGCGCGATCAGCCGGCCCGCGGCCGTGCGCCGGGTCAGCTTCTCGAACGCCTGCATATGGGTGCGGGTACGGGCCTTCGCGGTCGCCTCGGCGGTGCGGCGCCGGGTCTGCTTGTTCATCGCGGACGCCAGCAGCGCGCGCATCCGGTCGGCGTCGTCCTGCGCGTACCAGATGTCCAGGGTCCGCATGCCCGCGAACTCCCGCATCCGCGTCCGGTAGGCGCTCACACAGGCGCGGACCGCCTCGGCCTGCTCCCGCGCGTCGAACCCGTTCGCGCGGGCCGCGATCACGAAGCTGGCCGCGAGCCGCTTGACGTCCCACTCGAATGGGCCGGCCAGGGTCTCGTCGAAGTCGTTGATGTCGAAGACCAGATGGCGCTCCGGCGAGGCCAGCAGACGGAAGTTCAGCAGATGGGCGTCCCCGCACAGCTGCACGGTCAGGCCGCTGTGCGGGTGCCGCCCGAGGTCCATCGCCATGATGGCCGCGGCGCCCCGGTAGAAACGGAACGGCGACTCCAGCATCCGGGCGTAGCGGATCGGTACCAACTCCCGTACGCGCGTGGTCGACTGATCCTCGATCACGTCGATCGGGTCGGTGCGGCCGTCCGCCTCGTAGCGGGCCTGGCCCGAGCGCGGGGCGCGCTTGCGGGCGTTCCTGCCGCAGTCGGCCCGCTCGGCCGGTGACAGGGAGGATGTGAACGCGCTCGGGATCGTCATGGCTCGCCTTCCAGGTCCGTGCGGCCGGAGTCGGCGGTCGCGGTGCGCGGGCGGGCGGCCCGTGCGCACCGGCAGACCCTTCCAGTGTCCACCCCATCCCCAGGGTGCCTCGAGGGGATCACCCGCCAGGGGTGACCCGGCGAGCGGCGGGGCGGGGCACGCTGATGCGGTGAGGGGTGCCACACACCGTCCCGCCGGCGGACCGGTGACGACGGCCGTACCACGCGAGGAGGAGCCATGACCATGTCGCGTGGCCCGGCGCCGCACACCGGATCCGATCCTCTGGCCGGCGGGACGGTCCCCACCCCCGACCAGCAGACCGAACGTCTGCTGGCGGCGCTGGGCGGCTCCTGGAAATGGCTGCTGGCCACGGCCGTGGCCACCCTGGTACCCGGCGTCGTGGCGCTGGCCTGGCCGGACGCCACCCTGCACGTCCTCGCGGTGATCATCGGGCTGTACCTGCTGGTGACCGGCGCCTTCCGGTTCGTCGCCTCGTTCGCGCGGGCGCACGGCGACCGGCATCTGGAGCTGCTCTCGGCCGTGCTCTTCGTCCTGGCCGGGGTGCTGTGCCTGCGCCATCCGCTGCAGACCATCGCCGCGCTGTCCCTGATCGTCGGCGCCGTCTGGGTCGTCACCGGCATGCTGACCGCCTGGACCGCCCTCGCGCTGAAGGGGATGCCGCACCGCGGGGTCGTCCTCGGCGCCGCGGCGCTCGGCGTCGTCGCCGGCATCGTCGTCCTGGCGCTGCCCGGCCAGTCGGCCGTCGTCCTGACCCGGCTGCTCGGTCTGTGGCTCGTCCTGCTCGGCCTGGCCGAACTGGGCGTCGCCTTCGCCTGGCGCGCCGCGCTGCGCCGGGCGCTGCCCGAGCCGCCGCCCTCCCGCCCACCGGCGGCCGCCTGAGCGACCGAGGAGGCGCGCATGCCCCCGGATGCGAACCCCGAGCCCCCCGACCCCGGCCACCGCGATCCCGGCGACCGCACCCCCGGCCCCCGGACGCTCTCCGCGGAGGAGGCCGCCACCTACGAGCGCCTGCGCCACGCGTCCACGCAACGGCACCGCAAGGCGCGCTACGCCGGGTCGTCGCTGCTGCTGCTGATCACCCTGCTGCTCGCGATCCCCGCCGTGGTCGCCGCATGGACGGCCGACACCGTCTCCGACACCGACCGGTACGTCGACACCGTCGCGCCGCTGGCCTCCGAACCGGCCGTGCAGGACGTCGTCACCGACCGGCTGACGGCCCGGGTCGTGTCCAACGTCGACGTCGACGCGGTGACGAAGGAGCTGGGCAAGGCGCTCGCCGACGCCGGCGCGCCCCCCGCCGTCGTCGACCGGACCCAGGCGCTCTCCGGGCCGCTGAAGGCCGCCGTGTCGAACGTCGTGCACGGCATCATCGACCGCGTCGTCACCAGCGACACCTTCGAGGAGGTGTGGGTGGACGCCAACCGGCGCGCCCACGCGGCGGTCGTGGCCGTGCTCACCGGGGACGACAGCGGGGCGGTGCGCGCCGAGGGTGACAGCATCAAGCTGGACGTCGGCCCCCTGATCGACGACGTCAAGCAGCGCCTGGTCGACCAGGGCTTCGACAAGGCGTCCGCGATCCCCGCGCCGGACGCGCAGATCACCCTGTTCCAGACGGACAAGCTGAGCGAGGCGCAGGACGCGCTGCGGCTGCTCGACGTCATGGGCGTCTGGCTGCCGGTGATCACGATCGTGCTGGCCGCGCTCACCGTGTGGACCGCGCCGGCCCACCGCATGATGCTGCTGATCACGGCCTCCGGCGTCGCCGTCATGATGATCGTGCTCCTCGTCGGACTGGCCGTGGCCCGCCGGATCTACCTGGACTCCGTGCCCACCTCGGTCCTGCCCACCGACGCCGCCGCGGCCATCTACGACACCTTCGTGCGCTTCCTGCGCGACAGCACCCGCACCCTGCTGGTCGTCGCCGTGATCACGGCCCTCGCCGCCTACCTGTTCGGCCCGAGCCGGGTCGCCCGCTGGGTGCGCGGCCAGTCGGCGCGCGGCACGGGCGCCGCCGGGCACGCCCTGCGGGACGCCGGCATGCGCACCGGTGCGGCCGGGCGGTGGCTGGACACCCACCGGTCCTGGGCCACCGGCATCGTCATCGGCGCCGGGGCGCTGGCCCTGCTGCTGTGGAACCGGCCCACGGTCGGGGTGGTCGCCCTGGTCGTCGGCCTGGTGGTGGTCGTCCTCGGCGATCCCCATGATCCCGCGGAAGATCGCGATGAGACCGGCGATCGTGAGCATGACCGCGGCGAAGGCCGTCAGGCCGGCGGCCCACGC
>NZ_LLZN01000054.1 GCF_001509795.1 Streptomyces sp. NRRL WC-3605
GCAGGGTGCTGCCGACGTGCACGGCGAACAGGTTTTCGCCGAGGGTGTGCTTGGCGTCGCGTCCGGTGCGCCGCCGGTAGCGGGCGCGGGCCCGTTCGGCGCCGAGGTAGTGCCAGGGCGCCCACTCGTGACCGCCCCACGGGGACAGCCAGTTGGTGAACGACACGTAGAGCAGCCCGCCCGGACGGGTCACCCGGGCCAGCTCGCTCAGGAAGGTCCCCGGGTCGGCGACGTGCTCCAGCACGTTGGAGGAGAAGGTGACGTCGGCGGCCCCGTCACGCAGGGGCAGCAGATAGCCGTCGGCGACCACGGTCCCCTCGGGCGGCCGCGAGCCCAGCTCGCGCGGGTCCGGTTCGAAGAGGTACGCGTCGGCGCCCCGCCGCCGGAACTCCTCGACGAAGTACCCGCTCCCGCCGCCCACGTCGACCACGGTCCGCCCGTCCAGGGGCCCGCCGTACGCCTCGACCTGGTCGGCGGCGTCCCGCGCGAGCAGCGTGTAGCAGGACGCGGGGTCGTCCTGCTCGTGGCGGAACGCGCGGAACAGGGCGAGGGACCGGCGCAGCGACGGGTCCCGGAGAGGCCGGGGCGCCGGTGAGCCGCGCGGCCGGCCGCCGCCGCCCCGCGCCCCGGCCGGCCCGCTACGGCGTACGGCCGCCACGGCTCACCGCCTCCGCGGCCACCGCGCGGAACTGCCGTACCGTCCGCTCCCAGCGGTAGCGGGCCGCCCGGTCCCGCGCGGCCTTGCCCATCAGCTCCCGCCGGTGCCCGGACAGCGCGAGCGTGCACCAGGCGGCCGCGAAGGAGGACTCGCCGCGCGCCAGCACCCCGGTCTCCCCGTCCACGACGGAGTCCCGCAGCCCGGGCACGTCGAAGGCGACGGCCGGTGTCTCGCGGGCGGCGGCCTCGGTGACGACGAGCCCCCACCCCTCCACGGCCGACGGATGCAGCAGCAGCCAGGCCGCGCACAGCAGCCGGTGCTTCTCCGCCTCGGAGACGTGGCCGGTGAACTCCACACTCCGACCCGCGAGTTCGGTCAGCCGACGCCGTTCGGGCCCGTCGCCGACGATCACGAGCCGTCCGCCGGTCACCGGCCGTACCCGCTCCCACAGCCGCAGCAGCAGGTCGATCCGCTTGTACTCGACGAGCCGTCCGACGGCGACGAACAGCGGCTCGGGCGACCGTTCGCCGAGCGGTCCGGGCTCCTCCACGCCGTTGTGCACGACGCGGATGCGCTCCCGCTCGACGCCGATGGCCCGCAGGGCGTGGGCCGTGGACGGGGAGACGGCGACCAGCAGGCCCTCCTGCCGGGCTCCGGCGAGCGCCCAGTGCTCCAGGCGCCGGCCGAGCCGGGCGGCGGGCGCGAGGGGGCCGCCGAACCGCATCGGCCACAGGTCGGTGTGCACGTGGTTGACCAGCCGCAGCGTCGGCCCGCGGTGCCACAGCGGGGCGAGGTAGGGCATGCCGTTGCAGACCTCGACCAGCAGGTCGCAGTCGCCGACCTGGCGGGCGAAGGCGGATCTCGCCCGCAGATAGTGGTCGAGGGAGCCGCCCGCGGAGACGACCCGGTAGTCGCGGTAGGCCGCCGGGCCCCCGCACAGCAGGGTGACCTGGTGGCCGAGCCGGGTGAGGCCGTCGGCGAGCCGGTCGACCAGCAGCTCGGAGCCGCCCGCGGAGCGGTTGCCGAGGTCGCGATGGGCGAGAAAAACGATTCGGCGCGGTTGTGGGGGGAGCGTCGAAGGGTGCTGCCGCGACGCGCAGGGGAGCGTGGCGCGCGGCGGCGAGGGCACGTGCTGGGGCATCGGTGCTCCAACTCGTCAGGGTGCGGAACTCGGTGTGGGGAGCGAGGTCGGGTTCCTGTGGGGGAGTGGAGGGTCCTGGGCGGCGTGCGGAGGTGGCGCGGGAAATGCGGGAAACGCGACAAGCGGGGACAGGCTGTGTCCGGGTGGGAGGGGACAGTTTTCGCCCAGCCGTCGCCCGCGGCTACTCACCGAGGTGACAATTTCGGCCCTGAACGGAGCTGACGTTATGTCACATCGTGAGAGAAGGGTGGGGCGTCTCCGGCGTACCGGTCGATTCCGGGCGCTTTCGCCCCCGGACCACCAGAACGGCACCGGCCACCGCCAGCACACCGCCCGCCACCGCCGCGCCGATCGGCAGCGTCACGCCCACCGTGCGCAGCATCCCGCTGTCCCGCTCGGCCTGCCGTACGGCCTCCTTCTGCGTGGCCGTGGTGAACGCGATCTTCCGGCTGTCCAGCAGCACCGCCGCGTCCCGGTCGCCGCCCGGCGCCCGCAGCGTGCGGCGCGGACCGGTCTGCGCGTAGATCACCCGGCCCGTGCGCTGGTCCACGACCAGCTCGAACCCGTGGTTGGCGTACCACTCCTCGGCCAGCACCTGCGGCCGCCCGGGCTCGCCGACGAGGCTGCCGGGGACGAGCCGGGTGCCGACCTTGCGGGGCGCGACCTCGGCGGTGAACCGGTACCCGGTGTACCCCTGCACCTTCTCGGTGCCCGCGTACCGCATGGTCACCGTCGTCCCGCCCGTGTTGTCCCACCACTGGTAGGAGCGTTTCCGCACGTCGAACGGGAACTTCAGATAGGCCTCGCCCTCGATGTACGGGCTCTCCTGGCAGCAGTGCACCGGCCGGCTCGTCCTGCGGTCCATCACCCAGCGGTGCGGCGCGAAGTCCAGCGCGTCGTGCGGGTCGGCGGCCGGCAGCGTGTCGTCGGTGTCGACGGTGGTGATCACGTCCCAGACGGCGTTGCCGCTGCGCTCGCTCGCCGCCACGTCGCCCCGGACGCGCTGCGTGACGGTGATCGTCCGGTCCGGCACCGTCTCGATCCGCTCGGTGTCGAAGACGCTCCCGGTGCCCTTGTAGACGGCTGTGGTGTCGATGTCGACGGGGTTCACGGCGGCCCGCGGCGTCACGTACCAGGCCAGCATCGGCGCCAGGACCAGCAGAAACGTGCCGAGGCCCAGCAGGATCAACGAGACAGGTGAGGCTGTACGGCGCATCCGGCACTCCTGGGGGTCGACACGTGGACGATGCCTGGCCGTGCTCTGGGCGGGGAACCGTAGGCGGACCGGACCGGGGTGTCAACGGTCTTGACGGACCGTCACGGGGTGTCGACACTGGCCGGACAGGCAGAGGTCGGGACCGGACGGGCGACACCCGGGTGGGGACAACTCCGGGATCTCGGACAGAGAGGCTGACCCTGCGATGTCCAGACTGCTCGCCGCCGCGCTGACCGTCGTGCTCGCCGCCCTCCTCGCGGTGGGCGCCGCGCTCGGCGTCGTCGCGCTGCTGGAGGCCACCCCCGACCAGCCGAACACCCCCCTGATCACCTACGAGCGGGCCGGGCAGGGGAGTTGACGGTGGCCGTCACCCGCCCCTCCGCCGGACCGGCCGCCCTGCGCCGCTCGGCCTGGCACGACGTCCCCCGCTTCCAGGTCCGCCGCTTCGCCCAGCTCGTCCTCGCCGACGCGCCCGGACTCGCCGAGGAGATCCTGAAGGAGATCCGGCGCGAGTACCCCCACCTCCCGGTCGTGCTGGACGACTCGGGCGAGCCCATGGCCCTCATCGGCATCCGGCGCGCGATCGAGGTCTTCATCGGGCACCTGGAGACCTCGGAGGGCCGCCCGACCGTCCCGCCCGGCGTCTTCCAGGACTTCGGGCGCGGCGAGGGCTACAACGGGCGCTCCCTGGACTCCCTCCAGGCCATCTACCGGCTCGGCGTACGCCTGGCCTGGCGCCGGTTCGCCGAGATCGGCCAGCGCGTCGACATCCCGCCGCCCGCGATGTACGAGCTGGTCGACGCCGGGTACGAGTACCTGGACGGCCTGGTCGACCAGTCGGTGCGCGGCTACGCCGAGGCCGCGGCCCGCCAGGCCGGTGAACGGCTGCGCCTGCAACGGCGCCTGATGGAACTGCTGCTCGCCGAGCGCCACCGCGGCGACCCGGCCGACGCCCTCGCGGAACGCGCCGCCCGGATCGGCTGGTCGCTGCCGGAGAAGGTCGCGGTGGGCGTGCTGCTGCGCCCGGCGCGGGAGGCGCTGGCCCCGGCCGTCGGGGAGGGCGTCCTGCTCGACCTGGAGTACGAGCGGCCGCGGATGGTCGTCCCCGAACCGGACGCCGCCGGCCGCCCCGAACTGCTCGGCCGCGCGCTCAGCGGCTGGTCCGGGGCGATCGGGCCGCCCGTGCCGCTGGCCGAGGCCGCGAAGTCGCTGCGCTGGGCCGAGGCGGCCGTGGGACTGATGGAACGGCGGCTGCTGCCGGCCGGGGAGGTCCTGCACTGCACCGAGCACACCGAGGCGCTGGTGCTGCTCCAGCCCGAGGAGCTGATCGACGACCTGGCGGTGCGCTGCCTGGCGCCGCTGGAGCAGTGCGGGCCCTCGCACGGGCGGCGGCTCGCGGAGACGCTGCTGGCCTGGCTGGAGACCAGGGGCGGCGCCCCGGAGGTGGCCGCCCGGCTCGGGGTGCATCCGCAGACCGTGCGCTACCGGCTGCGGCAGATCCGCGAACTCTGGGGCGCCGAGATCGACGACCCGGACCGGCGCTTCGAACTCGAACTGGTGCTGCGCGCCCAGCGGTTGAGGGGCGTCCTGGGTGAGACCCCTCGGTAGGCCGGGCGTCGTGGGCGAGGCGTCCCGGCAGCGGCCCCGTCAGACGTCCTGGCGGACCCGCCGCCCCCTGCCGGACCGGGCGCGGGCGGCCTCCTCGCGCAGCCTGCGTCCGCGCCGGGTGAGGCCCCAGGGCTTCAGCACCGAGATCACCGTCATGAAGACGTACGCCGACAGGGACACCACCGGGCCCATCAGGACGTCCCCGGTGTCCGGCAGCGGCCCGCCCGCGGCGACCTCCGCGACGGCGGCGTCCACGGCGGGCCGCAGGACGAAGGCGGTGGCCGCCGTGGTGGCCAGGGTCAGCCAGAACTTGGTGTACACCCAGCGGTGCCGGGCCAGCCCCCAGTGCGTGCCCAGCGACAGCACGAGCCCGCTGACCAGGGTGAGCAGGGCGAGCGGCAGCAGCAGCCAGTCGGCGAACAGCTTCATGGCCCGCACGGACGCCTCCACGGCCGCCGCGGACCGGGTGGTCGCCGCGGTGGTCCCGAGCGCCAGCAGTCCGAGCGTGAGTCCGAGCCAGCCGGCGGAGGCGATGACATGGACGACGAGGAGGCCCCGGCGGGCCGGGCGGCTCAGCCTCGTGGCGGTGGGGGAAGCGGTGGACGACATGGGCACCACGGTGCCGTGGACAGGCCCCGGAGGCGTCTGACGGCGGGAGTAACCCGGCGTACTGGCGAGGGAGTAGGCGCGCGGCCATTGCCGGGGTGAGGGGCGCCGACTAGCCTGTGTTCGTCATTCCGATCGGCTGTTGAAATATCGAACGCAGCCTCTTCGACACCAAGGAGGAGGCCGGACGTGGGACGCCTCGTACCTGCCGTGACCCGGGCTCTCGACATCCTCGAGCTCTTCCTCGACGGGGACGGCACGCTCTCCGCCCCCGACATCGTGCGCCGGCTCCAGCTGCCGCGCACCACCGTGCACGAGCTCGTCACCACCCTCGCCGCCCGGTCGTACATCGTGCAGGTGCCGGGCCAGCCGGGACGGTACCGGCTGGGCGTACGGCCGTACCAGCTCGGCAGCCGGTACGCCGAGCAGCTCGACCTCGCCGCCGAGGGGCAGCAGGTCGCCCGGTCCGTCGCCGAGACCTGCGACGAGACCGTGCACGTGGCCATCCTGGAGGGCACCGACGTCATCTACATCGCCAAGGTCGACTCGACGCACGCCGTGCGGATGGTGTCCGCCGCCGGGCGCCGCCTGCCCGCCCACTGCACGTCGGTCGGCAAGATGCTGCTCGCCTCCCTCCCGGAGACGGAGCTCGCCTCCCGCCTCCCCGACGGCGCCGAACTCGCCGCGATGACACCGAACAGCATCACCGACCCGGCCGTGCTGCGCGAGGCCCTCGCCGGCATCCGCGAGCGGCAGCTCGCCGTCGAGAACCGCGAGTCCAACCCGGACGTCTCCTGCGTGGCGGCTCCCGTACGGGACCGCACCGGGCAGGTCGTCGCCGCGCTGTCCATCTCCGTCCCCATGATCCGCTGGAGCGACGAGCGCCGCGCCGAGCTGGAGCAGCTCGCCGTCAAGGGCGCCGCCCAGCTGTCGGAGCGCCTCGGCCACCGGGGTGCGGCATGAGCGCGCCCTACGAGGTGGCGGTGCGGGCCGAGGCCCAGCTGGGCGAGGGCCCGACCTGGGACCCCGCGAGCGGCCGCCTGCTCTGGATCGACATCCTGAACTCCCGCGTCCACACCTACGACCCCGTCTCCGGCCACCGCTCCGTGCGGACCACCCCGCAGCACGTCGGCGCCGTCGAGCCCCGCGCGGGCGGCGGGCTCGTGCTGAACCTGCGGGACGGCGTGGGACTGCTGGACCCGGACGGCGGCTTCCGCTGGCTGCGCCACGAACCGGTGCCCGGCCGCCGGGCCAACGACGCCGCCGTCGCCCCCGACGGCTCGCTGTGGGCCGGCACCATGCGCTACGACGAGGCGCCCGGCGGCGGCACGCTCTCCCGGATCACCGGGGACGGCACGGCGGAGACCGTCCTCGACGACGTGACGGTGAGCAACGGCACCGGCTGGAGCCCCGACGGCCGGCTCCTCTACTACATCGACACGCCGACCCGCCGGGTGGACGTCTTCGACCACGAAGGCGGCCGCGCGACGAACCGGCGCCCCTTCGCCGTGATCGAGGACGGCGCCGGCTTCCCCGACGGGCTGACCGTCGACGCCGAGGGCGCCGTCTGGGTGGCCCTGTGGGACGGCTCCGCCGTACGCCGCTACACCCCCGACGGCGAGCTCGACCGGGTGATCACCTTCCCGGTGCCCCGCGTGACGGCGTGCGCGTTCGGCGGGCCCGACCTGACCGACCTGTACGTCACCACGGCCCGGGTCGGCCTGGACACGCCCCCGCCCCTGGCCGGCTCGCTGTTCGTGGTGCCGGGGGCGGGCAGGGGGCAGGCGCAGCCCGCCTTCGCCGGATAGGTCAGGACAGTCCCGCGTTCTTCATCTCCTCCGCGGTCAGCGGCGGCCCGGTGAGCCGGGGCTTCAACGGGCCCACCGCCGCCGCCAGCAGCACCGACGGGCTCAGCAGCACCTCCGCCCGCCGCTCCAGCGACGTCACGTCGGTGACGCGGCGGGCGATGCGCCCGTTGCCCGTGGCCGTGTGCATCAGCCGGTCCACGTACCCCGCCACCAGCCGGTCCCGCAGGGTCGGCCCGGTCTCGGTGGCGCCCGGGTAGAACACGTCCTGGCCGATCGCCAGGTCCCAGGCCGCCCCGACCGGCCGCGCCACGGCCTTCTGGATCCGCCGGGCCAGCCCCGCCGCGCCCCAGCGGTGCCGCCGGACCGTCTCGCGCAGGATCAGCGCGCTCTGGGCCCCGACCGCCAGCCCGTGCCCGTACACCGGGTTGTACGCGGCCAGCGCGTCACCGAGGACGGTGAAGTTCTCCGGCCAGGACGGCATCCGCTCGTAGTAGTGGCGGCGGTTGGCCGTGGTGCGGGTGAAGGACACGCCGGACAGCGGCTCGGCCCGCGCGAGCAGCTCGCCGATGACCGGGTGGCGCAGCTCCTCGTGGGCGAACCGCTCGAAGTCGTCGTCGGAGGAGCCCGGTTCGCCGCCGCGGGTGCCGCTGAGCGTGACGAGCCAGCGGCCGTTCTCGATCGGCAGCAGCACCCCCGCCCGGCCGGGGCCGTCCGCGCGCGGGTCGGCCTGCACGTTGACGACCGGGAAGCCGTCCCGGGCCGGCTCGGGCGCCAGGTGCAGCCGGCTGGCGTACGCGAGCCCGGAGTCGACCTCGCGGCGCACCGGCGCGGGAAGCCCGAGCGCGGCCAGCCAGCGGGGCGCCGCCGAGCCCCGGCCGGTGGCGTCCACGACCAGCCCGGCCTCCAGGGTGCTCTCGTGCCCGTCGCGCCCGCGCAGCCGTACGCCGGTGACCGCCCCCGCGTCGCCCAGCAGGCCCAGGACCTCCGTGCCGTCGCGGAGTTCGATCCGCTCGTCGGCCAGGACGCTCGAGCGGACCGTCGCGTCGAGCAGGTCCCGCCCGGCCAGGACGATGTGGTGCGACTCGGGCCAGCGCCGGAACCAGCCGCGCGGCGACAGGGCGACCATGTCCGTGGTGACCGGCGCCCGGCGGGCCCCGGCCGCGCGCAGCGCCTCGCCGATGCCCGGCAGCAGCTCCTCCATCGCCAGCACCCCGCCCGACCACAGCAGATGCACATGGCGGGACTGCGGCAGGCCCTTGCGCGGTTCGGGCCCGGCGGGCAGCACGTCGCGCTCCACCACGACCACCCGGTCGGCGAGCCCGGCCAGCGCCCGGGCGGCGAGCATGCCGGTATGCGATCCCCCGAGGACCACGGCGACTTCGGCGGGGGAGGGACGTTCACTCATGCGCGGACATGCTCTCTGCCGGGACGGCCGCGCGGGCGCGGACCGCCTTGATCTCGTCGGGCCTGCGCAGGACGCCGGAGACGGCGTGGATCTCGCGCAGCAGATAGGTGGTGTCGGGCTCGGCGGCGTCGTCGTCGCCGTCGGGGACGCGCCGGCCGCTCTCGACGGCGTCGAGGATCGTCACGGCGACGGCGAGCGCCCGGGCCCGGTCCGGGGCGGCGCCGAGTGCGAGGGCGGCGGCGTGGGCGCGCCGGCGCAGATCGTCGTCGAGGTGGCGGGAGAGCTGGAGCAGCGCGTCGCGGATGTAGGTCTCCCGGCGGATCAGCCGGATCTCCGGCGCGGCCCGCGGCACGAACGGCTCGTGCCGGCCGGCGACCGGCCGCAGCAGCCGGGCCAGCGGCCGCAGACCACGGCGCCGGCGCCGGACCAGCAGCCGCTCCTGGAGGTACTGGCCGGCGTGCGGGACGATCACGCCGACGGCGACCATGGTGGCGCCGATGCAGGCGGCGGACGGGGCGACGTTGGTGTTCAGCCAGTCCAGGTCGTGCCCGGTCCAGCGGGCGACGATGGCGGTGAACTTGGCCGCGCTGAACGCCAGGTTGGTGACATAGCCGACGCTCAGGAACCGCAGCCCCCAGCGCAGCCAGCCGTCCAGGCCCTCGGTGCGGATCCAGGTCCAGATCAGCCGGGCGGTGATGAGACAGGCCACCGTGTGCACGATCAGGTAGAGGAGGATCTCCTCGCGCATGAACGGGGTGGACGCGTAGTAGGTGTCCAGGTCCTCGATCTGCTCCACGGGGACGTCGGCGAGCGCGAACAGCACCCACAGCGCCACCACCACGGTCGCGTAGACGGAGACCACCCAGCGGGTCGCGCGCCGGGTCCGCTCCCGGCGGTCGGTGTGGCCGCCGCCGCGCCAGTGCACCACCAGCAGCAGCCAGGACGCGGACAGCGCGGTGATCAGGGAGTACACCCAGGGCGCGGCGATGTTGGGGACGCCGACGACCCGGTTCGTCCAGGCGATGGTGCCGGGGGCCGCGAAGACGAACACCATGCAGGCGAGCAGCAGCAGACCGCCCACGGCACGCAGCAGCGGGTCGCGCCACAGCTTCACGATGCTGGGCAGCTTGATCGCCAGGGCCGCGCCGAGGACGAGGCCCGGGAGCCAGAAGGAGATGTACAGGCCGGAGAGGAACTCGACCGGTCCTTCCGCCAGTTGCGGGTCGTTCACCGCGTCCTGCCTCCGCGTCCGCGATAGCCGAGCGAGCGGTGCACCGGGTCGGCCGAGGCGCCCCGGCCCTCGCCGGACACCAGGGTCCGCACGGCGGCGGCCAGCCGGTGCCCGAAGTCGTCCGCCTCCGCCTCGTCGGTCTGCCGTGAGCCGTCGCGCGCGGCCACGGTGAGGGCGACGTCGTCCCAGCCGGGCCGGCCGGCGAGCGCGTGCGCGGCGGCGGTGCCGACGCCGTGGTGGTGATGCCGGTGCCCGGCGTGCAGGTGCCACAGCTCGTGGCCCAGTATCACCAGTTGCTGGATCGATTCGGCTCTCTCCTCGACGATGACGAGGTCGAAGTCCTGGAACTCCACCCAGAGTCCGGTCACCTCGATCTCGTCGGGGAACCGCTCGAAGCGCAGTTCGACGGGCCGGCCGCCGCGCCGGGCGCTCATCCGCGCGCACAACGCCTGGCCCACCTCGCGCACGCCGGCCGGGGCGTGGGGCCCGGACCGCACGGCGGTACTCAGGTCGCGGACCAGGTCCCGCATGGCGACGGTGGTGTGGGCACGCCGCAGCCGTAGCGCCGAAGCGACCCGGGCCGCCGTCGTGCGCGCGCCCGCGATGTCCATCGCACCCCCTGTTCCCCCCGCCGCCTCGACGGGCTGTTCGAGCCTACGCGGCCCCCGGTGTCCCCGTCATGCGGTCCGGCGACCGTCGTTCAACGGCGAACGACCGCCGCGCCGGGATCATCCCTCGGGCATTGACGGGCAAACGCTTGCACCCTACGGTCCCGTCCGAAGTCACGCACACAGTCCGGTATTTCGTACAGACGGCAGCCCGTCCGCGCGCGAGAGGTGCCCATGCCGTCCCGCATCCGAAAGGCGCCCATGCCCACCGCCCGCTTCACCCTCGACCCCGCCTTCACCGTCGGCGACGTCGACCCCCGGCTCTTCGGGTCCTTCGTCGAGCACCTCGGCCGCTGTGTGTACACCGGCGTCTTCGAGCCGGACCACCCCGCCGCCGACGAGCGGGGGCTGCGCCGGGACGTCCTCGATCTCGTCCGGGAACTCGGCGTCACCGTGGTCCGCTACCCCGGCGGCAACTTCGTCTCCGGCTACCGCTGGGAGGACTCCGTGGGCCCGGCGCACGAGCGCCCCCGCCGCCTCGACCTGGCCTGGCACTCCACCGAGACGAACCGTTTCGGCCTCTCCGAGTACCTGGACTTCCTGCGCAAGACGGACGCCGCGCCCATGATGGCCGTCAACCTCGGCACGCGCGGCGTCACCGAGGCGCTTCAGCTCCAGGAGTACGCCAACCATCCCGCGGGCACGGCCCTGTCCGACCTGCGGGTCGCGCACGGCGACAAGAACCCCTTCGGCATCCGGCTGTGGTGCCTCGGCAACGAGATGGACGGCCCCTGGCAGACCGGGCACAAGACGGCCCGCGAGTACGGCCGGATCGCGGCGGAGACGGCCCGCGCCATGCGCCAGTTCGACCCCGGCACCGAACTCGTCGTCTGCGGCTCCTCCAGCCGCTCCATGCCGACCTTCGCCGCGTGGGAGGCGACCGTCCTGGAGGAGACGTACGAACTGGTCGACCACATCTCGCTGCACGCCTACTACTGGCCCGAGGACGGCGACGTCGACTCCTTCCTCGCCTCCGCCGTCGACATGGAGTCCTTCATCGAGGACGTCGTCGCCACCGCCGACCACGTGGGCGCGCGGCTGAAGTCGACGAAGCGGATCACGCTGTCCTTCGACGAGTGGAACGTCTGGTACCTGCCCGAGTGGGAGGCCCGCGCGAAGACCCTCCAGCAGGCGGACTGGCCCGAGGCCCCGCGCCTGCTGGAGGACTGCTACAGCGTCACGGACGCGGTGGTCTTCGGCTCGCTGCTCATCGCCCTGCTGCGGCACGCCGACCGGGTCGCCGTCGCCTGCCTCGCGCAGCTCGTGAACGTGATCGCGCCGATCATGACCGAGCCCGGCGGCCCGGCGTGGCGCCAGACGACGTTCTTCCCCTTCGCGCAGGCCGCGCGGTACGGCCGCGGCCGGGTCCTGGACGTCCGTGTGGACGGGCCGACGTACGCGACCCGCAAGTACGGCGAGGCCGATCTGCTGCACGCCACCGCGGTCCGCGCGGAGGACGGCTCGGTCACCGTCTTCGCGGTCAACCGGGGCCGGACCGAGCCGCTTCCGCTGGAGGTGGCCCTGTACGGCCTCGACGTGACCCGGGTGGTGGAGCACAGCGCCCTCGCGGACGCGGACCCGGACGCCCGCAACACCCTGGACGACCCCGAGCGGGTCCTGCCGCATCCCGTCGAGGGAGCGGCGGTGCGGGACGGCCGGCTCACGGCGGTGCTGGAACCGCTCTCCTGGAACGTGATCCGGCTGGCCTGAGCCGGGCCGGTGGCGACGGCTGCACACTACAGTCGATTTACCTTCAACTACCATGTAAATGGCCGGAGTTGGCCCCTGCGGAGGGCGCTTTCCGCCCCCTACGATGCGAACGCCCTCCGCCTTCACAGAAACCCCACCCTTTCTTCAAAGGTTCAACCAGGGTGGGCCGGGCCGGGGGCGCAGCCACCCCCCATCCCGAGGAGAGATCCATGGCACGTGGACTCCTGAGACTGCTGCTGAGCGGAGGCGCGCTGACCGCCCTGCTCACGGCGGCCCTCCCCGCCCACGCGGACCCGGCGTTCGAGGACCCGCCGCCGGACAAGATCGTCATCAAGGTCGCCACCGTGAACGGCTCCGGCTGTCCCCAGGGCACCACGGCGGTCGCCGTGTCCGAGGACAACACGGCCTTCACCGTGACCTACAGCGACTACCTCGCCCAGGTCGGCGGCAACTCCGACCCGACGGCGTTCCGCAAGAACTGCCAGCTCAGCCTGGTCGTGCACGTCCCCGGCGGGTTCACGTACGCCATCGCCAGCGCCGACTACCGGGGCTTCGCCGCCCTCCAGCCCGGCGCCAACGCCATGCAGCGGGCCTCGTACTACTTCCAGGGCTCCCCGAGCACCCAGTTCCGCAACCACCCCTTCAACGGCCCGCTCAACGACAACTGGCAGGCCACCGACGAGACCGACTGGGCCCAACTGGTCTGGGCGCCCTGCGGAGTCCAGCGCAACTTCAACATCAACACCGAGCTGCGCGTCAACCTCGGCTCGTCCTCCCCGAGCAAGGTCAGCTTCATGACCATGGACTCGACCGACGGCGACATCAGCACGGTCTACCACCTGGCCTGGAAGGAGTGCCCGGAGAAATAGCCCTCGCCCCGCGGTGACACGGCCGGCCCCGGGACCTCCCGCCGGGGCCGGCCCTCACGCGGACGGCCGCTTCCCCGCGCCACCGCCGGCGGGCCGCCGGACGTCCAGCTCCCAGTCGATCTCCCACAGCCGCACGACCCGGTCGGCACCCCCGGAGAAGGCGAAACGCCCGTCGGCGCTCAGGACAGCCGCGGCGACCTCTCCCGTGTGTCCTCGGAGGGTGTGCAGGCAGGTGCCGTCGGTCACGTCCCACAACCGCACGGTGCCGTCCCAGCTCCCCGAGAGCGCGAAACGGCCGTCGGTGCTCCAGCACACCGCGTAGACCGCCCCCGTGTGGCCGGCGAAGGAACGTACCCGGTGGCCCGAGGGCAGAGCCCACAGCCGCATGACGTGATCCGCGCTGCCGGTGAGCACGAACCCGCCGTCCGCGCTGAGCGCCGCCGTCCCCAGCGAGGAGGGTGTCTCCAGCATGTGCACGGGGTGACCCGTCTCCACGTCCCAGACCCGCACGGTGTTGCCCCGGCCCAGGGTCAGTGCGAGCCGTCCGTCGGCGCTCAGCCCGCCGGGACCGCCGCTCACCTTCCCCTCGAGGACGTGCAGGACGCGCCCGGTCTCCAGCTCCCACACGGCCGTCGTCGCGGCGTCCCCGCCTCCCCGGCCGACGAGGGCCAGCCGGTCCCCCGCCCCCATCGCCACCGCGCCGACGACGCCCCGGGGTGTCTCCAGACGGCGCACGATCCGGCCGCTCCGCGCCTCGCGCAGGTGCACGGCGCCGTCGTCGGTCCGGATGAGCGCCAGCCGGCCGTCGGCGCTGAGACAACTCGAGTCGAGCCCGTTGGGGCCCTCGAACACCCGCAGACAGCGGCCGGTCGACGCCTCCCAGAGCCGGACGGTGCCGTCCCAGCCGCCCGACAGCACCAGCCGCCCGTCGGCGCTCGGCGACACGGAGTGCACGCGGTCGGTGTGCCCCTCCAGCGCCCTCGACTGCCAGACCGCCCGGACTCCCACCCGCACCGAGGACAGCGCGAGGGCGTGCCAGGCGTCCAGCGCCCGCGGGTGGCGCTCGTGACGCGGGGAGGACCTGGCCTTCTCCACCCGCCGGCGCGCCGCGGCCCAGCGCCCCTCGGCGAGGTGCCGCTCGGCGGAGTCGAGCAGCCGCTCCACGCGCAGGTCCAGCTGGGCCAGTTCGGCGTGCGAGCGGGGCCGGCTCGGCCGGAGCGGGGCGACATGGCGGTCTTCCCCCCGTACCCGCCACACCCACACGTCGCCGTTCTCGCCGGCGGACAGCACCCGGCGGCCGTCCGCGCTGACGGCGACCGCGTGCACGGCACCGGTGTGCCGGCCGAACGTGCGCAGACACCGGCCGGTCGCCAGGTCCCACAGCCGTACGGTGGTGTCCCGCCCCCCGGAGACGACCGTACGGCCGTCGGCGCTCAGCCGGACCGCGTACACCGAGTCCGTGTGCCCGGTCAGGACGCGATGGCAGCGGCCCGTGGAGACGTCCCACACCCGGATGGTGCCGTCGTCGGAACCCGAGACGGCCACAGTGCCGTCGTCGCTCATGCACACCGCACCGACGGACCGGCCGTGGCCTTCGAAGGTGCGCAGGCAGCCGCCGCTCGCCACGTCCCAGAGCCCCAGCACACCGTCCAGTCTCGCGGACAGCACCGCCCGCCCGTCAGCGCTCGGCCAGACGGGATGGACGTCGAGCGTGAACGGCTCGAGGGGCTCGCCGAGAACGCACCAGCGGCCTTCCGAGTCCTCCAGGCGCACCATCGGGCCGCCGGTCCCGAACACGATCATCCGGTCCTCGGCGCTCAGCCGTACGGCGTGCACATACGTGTCGCTCACGTGCTCCCGGACGCATGCGCCCGTCTCGGTGTCCCACAGGCGCACCGTGTGATGCCGGCCGTCGTACACCTGCTCCATCCCCGCCGTGAGGATCAGCGTTCCGTCGTCGCCGAGGCAGAGCGAGAACACGTGGCTGCGGTGCGCGGGGAACATCTGGAGGGGCTCGCCGCTCTCCACGTCCCACAGCCGGACCAGTCCCTCCTCGTCCCCGGTCGCCGCCAGGCGCCCGTCCGCACTCAGATCACCGGTGGCCGTCCCGGAGTGACCGAACCTGTGCAGCGGGCCGGCTGCCGCCAGGCCGTCGGAGCGGGCGTGCTCCAGTGCCGCCCGCACCTCCGCGTTCTCCGGCTCGTCCCGTGCCGCCGCCTCCAGCAGGGGCAGCGCCTCCTCCAGGGAGCCGCGTTCCAGGTGCACCTCGCCGAGCAGGTGCCGCTTCGCCCGGGCGACGGCCTCCGAGGGGGCGGGCACGCTCTCGACGGCGTGCACGAGCGCGTCGTCGGTCAGCCGTCCCGCCCGCCACTGCAGCAGACCGAAGTCGTACAAGGCCTCCAGGTGCCGCGGGTCCGTCGCGAGGGCCTCGGTGAACGCCGCCTCGGCCTCCTCGAACCGGCCGAGGTCGACCAGCGACAGCCCGCGGTTGTTCAGCTCGTCGGCCCGCGGCCGCACGGCTCCGGGAGCCGGACGCGGATGGGAACGGCCCACCTGCGAGGCGTGGACGGCGAGGAGCCGTGCGGTGATCTCGGCCATGTCGCGCGGCCGTTCGGCGGGATCCTCGCGCAGACAGTCCGCCAGCACCTCGGCCAGCGGCTCCGGCATCGCGAGCGGACCACCGGACGCACGGCCCCGGCGGCGGAGATCCGCGAGCGCCGCCGCGGCCGACGGGCCCGCGAACCAGGTGACCTCGCCGAGGAACATCTCCAGCACCGTGACCGCGAAGCTCCACACGTCGCTGCGCCGGTCCAGCTGCCGGCCCGCCAGCTGCTCGGGGGAGGCGTACGCGGGGGTCATGCCGCCCACGGTGACCAGGACGGTGGTGTCGGGCGGCGCTCCCGGCCCGGTCGCGCCGCTGCGCCCCCGCGCCGTCCGCGCCAGGCCGAAGTCGGTGACGCGTGCCGTGCCCCCGGAGTCCAGGACGATGTTCGCCGGTTTGACGTCCTGGTGGACCACGCCGCGTTCGTGCGCGTGCCGCAGGCCCCAGGCCGTCTGGATCGCGATGTCGAGCACCCGTCCCAGCACCCTGCGCGAGCCGCCGCGGTACAGCCTGCCGCCGTCGATCCAGTCGCGCAGGCTGCCGCCGTCCAGGTACTCGGCGAAGACACGGGGGACGCCGCCCAGGGTGCGCACGTAGTGGCAGGTGCAGACGTGCGGGTGCAGCCCCAGGGAGACCCAGGTCTCGGCCTCCCGGACGAAGCTCTCGCGGTCGTCCGGGTGCGCGAGCACGTCCGCGAGGGGCGTCTTGACGGCGAGGTCGGTGTTCCAGGCCAGATGCCGGACCCGGTGGACCACCCCCGTCATCCCCTGCCCGAGGACGTCCCCCACCCGGTACAGACCGGCGACGGTGTCGCCCGGGGACCACACGGCGCCGGTGGTGTCCGCCGATCCGCCGGGTGATCCGCCCGCCCCTTCGGCCGGGAGGGACGCCGGCACCGTCGCACGGGGGTCGGGACGCCCGCCCGGGGCGCGCCCCGCCGCGTCACTCGTCCGTCTGCGCCACATAGAGCGGTGTGCCCACGACGACGTTCAGCTCCTGTCCCTGATCATCGGTGATCACCCCCGACAGCAGCCGGCGTGCGAGGAACTCGGAGGGCTCGCCCGGCCCGCGCAGGGCCCGGTCGAGCCGTGCGACCTCGCGCAGCGTCCCCTCCTTGCTCCGGGCCGACTCGCCACGAGGAGGGCCCGCGGGGGCCGTCACCGGCCGGTCGGCGGCGCCCTCCTGCAGCAGCCGGAACAGGGACGGGAGCATCGAGTGACCCATGAGGCCGGACTCCGGAGGCACGCGCCGCCCGAAGAGGTGGTGCGCCGAGCCGATGAGGGCGACGACCGTCCCGGCCTCCCGGCCCATCATGAGGAGCGGCCCGTCGGGAGCCGGGCCGAACCCGGACATCCGCAGCTCGCACTCCCCGCGGAACCAGGCGGAGGGCTCGGACATCCAGGAGATGTCGTGGTCGCGGTCGAGGTACGCCTCGACGATGTCGAGCCGGCCGTACAGGCCCGTATCGGCGGGGCCCTTCTGGACCGTCAGGCCGACGACCTGCAGATCGACCTTCAGCTCGGTCGCGAGACCGGACAGCAGCCTGGGCGGGATCTGCCCGAACAGCATGTCCACCTTCGCCTCGGACACGTAGTTGTAGTAGCGCACGATCCCCCCGGTCGTCGTCCTGTCCCACTCGGTCTCACGGCATGACCGCCGTGAGCAGGGTAACCAGGGATCGCGGGCGAACGTGCACCATCGTGCGGGGAGTTGAAGCGGGCGGCCGCTACCCCGTCTGCCCCATCCCCGCCGCGTTCGGCCAGCTCTGGGCCTGGGGCCAGCCGGTGGCCGGGGCCGGGGCGAGGCCCGGGACCGGGCCCGTGGTGCCGCGGACCTGGGCCGCGGTGAGGCCGCCGCGGGCCGGGACGCCCGGCGGAGTGGGGCCGGGCGGCACCATCGTCGCGGCCGGTGCCACCGGCGAGGGGAACGGCATGGGTGTCGGGGTGGGCTGGGGAGCCGGGGCGGGGGCGGGCGCGGGGGCCGCGGCCGCCGCGGCCGGTACCGGGGCGGGGGCCGGCATCGGGGTGGGTGCGGGGGCCACCGGGACGGGCGCGGGCGCCGGGGCCACCGGCATCGGGGCCGGCATGGGGGTGCCGCCGCCCACGGGCACCTGTTGCGGTACCGGCTGCGGCTGGGGCACCGCCGTGAAGCCCGCCCCGTTGGTGGAGCCCACCAGGCGGTCCACGGCCGCCGTACCCGAGCTGTAGCTGGTCCCGTTGCTCAGCTCGGGTACGGCGGCTCCCCTCCTGGACCCGTAGAGCACCTGCTCCAGGCCGGACACCAGGCGACGCACGTCCACCTGGGGGCGCACCACGAGTCTCAGGAAGCGGCTGGACGAACCGATCTTGTTGCCGCACTCGCGGACCAGGATCCGGTGCTCGGTGAGCAGCCGGTCGCGGACCACGGTGCCCTCGGCGCCGACGGGGAGGCGCACGAAGAGGAAGTTGCCCTGGGACGGGTAGACCGTCAGACCGGGCAGCGCCGAGAGGGCCCCCGCCATCTCCAGCCGGTCCTGGCGCACCTGCTGAAGGCTCTGCGCGTACTCGGCGCCATGGTCCTTCAGCATGAACACCACGTGCTCGGCGAAGGAGTTGAGGTTCCACTTCGGCAGCATCGAGCGGACCATCCGGGCGAGCGCCGGGTTGGCCACCAGGTAGCCGAAGCGGATGCCGTGCAGGCCGAAGTTCTTGCCGAGGCTGCGCAGCACGATCACGTTGGGCCGCAGCATGGCCTCCTGGACGACCGACGGCTCCTGCTCGGCGTCCGCGAACTCCAGGAAGCTCTCGTCCACGACGATCAGGTCCAGGTCGGCCATGGCGTCCATGAACTGCACGATGGCGTGCTTGTGCAGGAAGCCGCCGTCGGGGTTGTTCGGGTTGCAGATCACCGCGACCCGGGTGCCCCTGGCCCGGATGAACTCGGCGTACTGCGCGAGGTCCAGGGCGAACCCGCTGGACTCCTGGAGCGGGAACATGTCGACCCGCTTGCCGGTCTCCATCGGCTGGTCGGTCCAGCGGCCGAACGTGGGGACGGGGACGGCGAGGGACTCCCGGACCATCAGATGGTCGATCCAGGTGATCAGCTCGGTGGAGCCGTTGCCCATCGCCACGCACTGCGGCGGAAGCTGGAGCAGGCTGCACAGTTCGGCCGTGATGGTGTCGGCGCTGCTCGGGTAGTACGTGATGATGTCCCGCAGCTTCCCCGCCATGTCCTCGAACATCTCGGGCGTCGGGAAGTACGGGTTGCAGGGGATGCAGAAGTCGACCGGGCCGGCCCCGTCGCCGCCCTCGCGTGTCAGCGCCGCCATCGACGGGCTGTGTGCCGCGGTGCTGCGGAACAGCGAGGTGACGTTGTCGGCCATGGAACCTCCGTATGGGGCGGGCCCGGCGGGGAGGACCGGGCCCGTCGTCATTGGGTGGCCCGCGCGGGGGAGCACGGGCCGCCGTTACATACGGAGGCTCGGGTGACGCCGTTCAATCACCGGTGAATCAGCGGGTGAACGAGTGCACCGTCGTGGATCGGTAGGTCTGGCCCGGCCGCAGCACCGTCGACGGGAACGACGGACGGTTCGGCGAGTCGGGGAAGTGCTGGGTCTCCAGGCACAGTGCGTCGCCCTGCCGGTAGACGCGGCCGCCGGTTCCGACGAGCGTGCCGTCGAGGAAGTTCCCCGAGTAGAACTGGAGCCCCGGCTCGGTCGTCGCGATGCGCAGGGTGCGCCCCGACGACGGGTCCTTGAGGGTGGCGACCCATTCCGGGCGTGCCGAGATCCCCTTGTCGAGCACCCAGTTGTGGTCGATGCCCTGGCCGTACAGGAGCTGCTGGTGCGCCTCGCGAAGGTCCTCGCCGATGGCCTTGGAGCGGCGGAAGTCGAAGGGGGTGCCCGCGACACGCGCCAGTTCGCCGGTGGGGATGAGTCCCGCGTCGACGGGGGTGTAGCGGGAGCCGTCGATCTTCAGCTCGTGGTTCTCGATCGTTCCGCTGCCCTCGCCCGCGAGGTTCCAGTAGACGTGGCTGGTCAGGTTGACGACGGTCGCCTTGTCGGTGGTGGCCGCGTAGTCGATGCGCCAGTCGCCGTACTTGGTGAGGGTGTACGTCACCTTCACGCGCAGGGTGCCCGGGTAGCCCATCTCGCCGTCGAGGGACGTGTAGTACAGGTGCAGGCCGACGTCGGTGCCCTTGGTGAACGGCTCGACGTCCCACACCCGCTTGTCGAACCCCTTGGCGCCGCCGTGCAGGCTGTTCTCGCCGTCGTTGACGTCGACCTGGTACGTCTTGCCGTCGAGGGTGAAGCGCCCCTTGCCGATCCGGTTTCCGTACCGGCCGATCAGCGCCCCGAAGTACGGGCTCGACGCGACGTAGTCGTCGAGGGAGCGGAAGCCGAGGGAGACGTTGGCGTACCGGCCCCGGCGGTCGGGGACCTCCAGGGACTGCACCACGCCGCCGTAGGAGAGGACCTTCATCCGTGTGCCGCCGTTGGCCAGCGACCAGCTGTGGACCTTGGTGCCGTCGGCGAGGGTGCCGAAGACGGACCTGACCGGGGCCCCGCCTCCCGTGCCGTGCGCGTGCGCGCTGCCGAGGCTCGCGGCGGTGATGCCCGCCGCCGCGGCACCGGCGATGACCGTGCGTCTGCTCATGTCCATGTGCGGCTCCTGTTCAGGAAGGCGGGCCCCGCCGGAGCGGCGGGGCCCGTTGCGTGGACCTACGAACCGACCTTGCGCTTGTTCCACACGTCGAAGCCGACCGCCGCCAGCAGCACCAGGCCCTTGATGACCTGCTGCCAGTCGGTGCCGATGCCGACGAGGTTCATGCCGTTGTTCAGCACACCCAGGACCAGACCGCCGATGATCGCGCCGAGGACGGTGCCGACACCGCCGCTCATCGACGCGCCGCCGATGAACGAGGCCGCGATCGCCTCCAGCTCGAAGTTGAGGCCGGCCTTGGGCGAGGCCGCGTTGAAGCGGGCGGCGAAGACCAGACCCGCCAGGGCCGCGAGCATGCCCATGTTCAGGAAGACCAGGAAGGTGACCTTCTTGTCCTTCACGCCCGACAGCTTGGCCGCCGGCAGGTTGCCGCCGATCGCGTAGATGTGGCGGCCGATGATCGCGTTGCGCATGACATAGCCGAACCCGACGAGCAGCACCCCGAGGATGAGCAGCACGATGGGGGCGCCCTTGTAGCTCGCCAGCAGCATCGTCAGCGTCAGGACGGCGGCGGCCAGCGCCACCAGCTTCAGCAGGAACAGGTTGAACGGCGGGACGTCCAGCGAGAACTCCTGCTGCCGGCGGCGGTCCCGGAACTCCTGGAAGACCACGACCGCGATCATCGCGAAGCCGAGCAGCAGCGTGAGGTTGTGGTAGTTGGTGTCCGGGCCGACCTCGGGCAGGAAGCCGTTGGCGACCTTCTGCAGCCCCTCCGGGAACGGGCCGAGCGTCTGGCCCTCCAGGAAGATCTCCGTCAGACCGCGGAAGATCAGCATGCCCGCCAGGGTCACGATGAACGACGGTATGCCGCCGTAGGCGATGAAGAAGCCCTGCGCCGCGCCCGCGAGCGCGCCGATCGCCAGGCACAGCAGCACCGCGAGCGGCCACGGCATGTCGTGCTTGACCATGAACACGGCGGCCATGGAGCCGACGAACGCCGTCAGCGAACCCACCGACAGGTCGATGTGGCCCGCGATGATGACCAGCATCATGCCGATCGCGAGGATCAGGATGTAGCTGTTCTGCAGCACCAGGTTGGAGACGTTGCGCGGCAGCAGCAGGTCGCCGTCGGTCCACACGGCGAACAGCACGACGATCAGGCCGAGCGCGATCAGCATGCCGTACTGGCGCATGTTGCGGCGCAGGCCCTCCAGCACCAGCTGGAGCAGTCCGTCACCCCCGCCCCGCGCGCTCTTCCCCGGCGGCGCGGGGGCCGGGCTCTTGGCGGTCACATCCGTGCTCATCGGGTTACCTCTTTGTCCTTCGTCATCTGACGCATCAGCGATTCCTGCGAGGCCTCTTCGCGGGAGAACTCGCCGGTCAGCCGGCCCGCGGCCATCGTGTAGATGCGGTCGCACATGCCGAGCAGCTCGGGCAGCTCGGAGGAGATGAAGACGACCGCCTTGCCCTGGGCGGCCAGCTGGTCGATGACCGTGTAGATCTCGTACTTGGCGCCGACGTCGATCCCGCGCGTCGGCTCGTCCAGGATCAGCACATCGGGACCCGCGAAGATCCACTTGCTGAGGACGACCTTCTGCTGGTTGCCGCCGGACAGCTTGCCCACCGGCTCGAAGACGGTCGGCGCCTTGATGTTCATGGACTTGCGGAAGCCCTCGGCGACCTGCCGCTCGCCGTGCTCGTCGACCACGCCCCGCTTGGCGACCTTGCCCAGCGCGCTGAGCGAGATGTTGCGGTTGATGGTGTCGATGAGGTTCAGGCCGTAGTGCTTGCGGTCCTCGGTGACGTACGCGATGCCGTGCTTCACCGCCTCGGGGACGGTCTTGGTGCGGATCTCCTTGCCGTCCTTGAGGACCGTGCCGCCGTGGTAGCGGCCGTATGTGCGTCCGAAGACGCTCATCGCCAGCTCGGTGCGCCCGGCGCCCATGAGCCCCGCGATGCCCACGATCTCGCCGCGCCGCACCTGGACCGACACGTCGTCGACGACCTTGCGCTGCTGGTCGATCGGGTGGTGCACGGTCCAGTTGCGGATCTCCAGGGCGGGGGCGGCGCCCTCCTCCGGCTCGTGCGGGGTGCGCTCGGGGAAGCGGTGCTCCAGGTCCCGGCCGACCATCCCGCTGATGATGCGGTCCTCGGTGGTCTCCGGGGCCTTCACGTCGAGCGTCTCGATGGTCCGCCCGTCCCGCAGGATCGTCACCGAGTCGGCGACCCTGCGGATCTCGTTGAGCTTGTGGGAGATGATGATCGAGGTGATGCCCTGATTCTTCAGCTCCAGGATGAGGTCCAGGAGCTTGCCGCTGTCCTCGTCGTTGAGAGCGGCGGTCGGCTCGTCGAGGATGAGCAGCTTCACCTTCTTCGACAGCGCCTTGGCGATCTCCACGAGCTGCTGCTTGCCCACGCCGATGTCGGCGACGCGGGTGTCGGGGTGGTCGGAGAGCCCCACCCGGCGCAGCAGTTCGGTGCCGTGCCGCAGCGTCTCCCGCCAGTCGACGAAGCCGCCCCGGGCGTGCTCGTTGCCGAGGAAGATGTTCTCCGCGAGGGAGAGGAACGGCGACAGCGCCAGCTCCTGGTGGATGATGACGATGCCGCGCTGCTCGCTCGCCCGGATGTCCTTGAACTCGCAGACCTCGCCCTCGAAGAGGATGTCCCCCTCGTAGGTGCCGTGCGGGTGGACGCCGGAGAGGACCTTCATCAGCGTGGACTTGCCGGCGCCGTTCTCCCCGCAGATGGCGTGGACCTCGCCCTGCCGGACGGTCAGCGTGACGTCCGACAGCGCCTTGACGCCGGGAAAGGTCTTGACGATCGAGCGCATTTCCAGGACGGGTCCCGCCATGGTCGTGCCTTCCAATCAGAGTGGGCCGGCGGTTAGTTGAGGTCGCTCGCCTTGATGTAGCCGGAGTCCACGACTTCCTTCTGGTAGTTGGTCTTGTCCACGGCGACCGGCTCCAGCAGGTAGGCCGGGACGACCTTCGAGCCGTTGTCGTAGGTCTTGGTGTCGTTGACCTCGGGCTTCTTCTTGTTGAGCAGGGCGTCGACCATGTTCGAGGCCACCTTGGCGAGTTCGCGGGTGTCCTTGTAGACGGTCATCGACTGCTCGTCGGCGATGATCGACTTCACCGAGGCGACCTCGGCGTCCTGGCCGGTGACGACCGGCAGCGGCTTGCTCTTGGAGCCGTAGTCGTCCGACTTCAGGGCCGAGAGGATGCCGATCGAGATGCCGTCGTACGGCGAGAGCACCGCGTCGACGCGCTCGCTCTTGTACGCCGAGGTCAGGATGTCGTCCATGCGCTTCTGGGCGGTGCCGCCGTCCCAGCGCAGGGTGGTGACCTGGTTGAGCGCGGTCTGCTTGGAGCGGACGACGAGCTGCTTCTTGTCGATGTAGGGCTGGAGCACCTTCATCGCGCCGCCGAAGAAGTAGCGGGTGTTGTTGTCGTCGTTGGAGCCGGCGAACAGCTCGATGTTGAACGGGCCCTTCTTGCCGTCCTTCAGGCCGAGCTTGTCGACGATGTAGCTGGCCTGGAGCTCGCCGACCTTCTCGTTGTCGAAGGAGGCGTAGTAGTCGACGTTCGGGGTGCCGAGGATCAGGCGGTCGTAGGAGATGACCGGGATGTCCGCGTCCTTGGCCTGCTGGAGGACGTTGTTCATCGACTTGTTGTCGATGGCCGCCACGATCAGCGCCTTGACGCCCTGGGTGATCAGGTTCTCGATCTGCGAGACCTGCTGGTCGGGGTCGTCCTCGCCGTAGACCAGCTTGGTCTTGTAGCCCTTGGACTGCAGGTCCTTGACGACGTTGTTGCCGTCGGCGATCCAGCGCTCGGAGGACTTGGTGGGCATCGCGATGCCGATCGTCGCCCCCTTCGTGCTGCCGTTGTCGTCCTTGCTGCCGCCGTCGCTGTCCTGGCCGCAGGCGGTCAGGGTCAGGGCGAGGGAGGCGACGGAGGCCGTGGCGGCGAGTGCGGCTCTGCGACTACGCATGATCATCATCCTTGATGTGAGTGGAGCGGGGCTCGGTCGTGCTCGGTCCGGTCAGGTCCGGGCGCTGCGTGGGCGATGCGAGGACGTGTCCGGGGCTGTTCGGGTCGGCTGGTCGGTCGACCGAGGGTGTGTGGGATTGTGTTCGACTGCGTCTGCTTCTGTGAAGGGGGTTTCGCCGGAACGTTATGCGCGCGTTTCGAAACGCGTCAGCGTGCCGGGCAGCCGGGAACCGAGGGGAGCCATCTCCCCGTCGGCCCCGTGCCGCGCCAGCAGGTCAAGGGCCAGCCGTCCACGCCGGACGCGTTCGCGGGCGGTGGCCAGCGTCAGCTCTCTGAGTTGATGGCCGTAGGGGTAGATGCCGGGG
The DNA here is from genome assembly GCF_001509795.1 of Streptomyces sp. NRRL WC-3605. GTDB lineage: Bacteria > Actinomycetota > Actinomycetes > Streptomycetales > Streptomycetaceae > Streptomyces > Streptomyces viridochromogenes. The sequence goes on from NZ_LLZN01000054.1 coordinate 24,520, forward strand.
GCCTTGGAGAGCCCGAACTTCAGGTACAGCGGGGCGCCGCGCCGGATCAGCTCGGCGACCTCGTACATGCGCACATAGCCGCCGAGGTCGTCGGGGGCCTCGATGTACATGTCCATGGGGGCGGCGGAGACCCGCCGGATCTCCGTGAGGTGGTCCAGCGTCAGATCGCTCGGCACGTTCACCGAGTCGGCGCCCAGCCGCTCGTACACCGCGTACGCCGCCGGGTTGACCGGACCGATCAGGGCGCTGACCTTCAGGGTGGTGTCGGCCGGGATGATGCCCGTGGCGCGCGCCCGGTGCAGCGTCCACAGCACGCCCTCGTCGGCGACCAGGAGGCACTTCACGCCCAGTTCGGTGGCGCGCACGGCGTCCTCGACGCAGCCGGCCACCGCGTCGTGGCCGCGGGCGCGCAGCCCGGCCCCGCGGGAGTCGGTGCGGGTGGAGCCGCCGATGTCCCAGGTGCCGCGCGGGCCGGTGAACAGGCAGAGCTCGATGTCCCGTTCGGCCGTCGCCTCGACCATCTCGGTGATCTCGGCGTCGGTCAGCATCCACACGCCGCTGCCCTGGCTGATCCGGTGGATCGGCACGTCCAGCCGGGAGGCTTCCTTCAGGACGACGGCCAGCGCCTCGGGCCCCTCGCACGAGGGGATCTCGGTGCGCCAGCGGCCCCCGCCGGGGAAGGTGTGGGGCGAGGCGTCGGCGGGGGAGAGGTCGGGCGCGCCCAGGCCGAGGGCGGCGAGTGCCTGCTCGCCGGGTCGCCGGGTTGCGGAGGCGTCGGTCACGGGATGTCCTTAGTGTTCGGTATTTCGGACGAGGTTCGCGTCTCTGGGTGTGCGGGACCTCGGGAGTACGCCGGCACGGGGACCGTCAGGGAGCCCCCGTCCCGGCGTACGGCGACGGGCCGCTCACGGGCGGAGGAGAACCTTGCCCACCTTCGGGTCGCCGGAGCCCACGAGCTCGATCGCCTGCGGGAACTCCGTCAGCGGCAGTTCGTGCGTGACCAGCGGGAGCGGGTCGAGGAGGCCGGCGGAGAACACCCGCACCGCGTGCGCCCAGGCGTCCGGCGGGGCCCCGAAGACGGTGTGCACCTCCAGTTGGCGCACGACGAGATCGGTCGGGTCGAGCCCTCGCGCGCCCGGCGCCGGGATGCCGGTGAGCACCAGGCGCCCGCCCCGCCGCAGCAGCGCGGCCGAGGTGTGCGCGGCGTCGGCCGACCCGGCGGTCTCCACGACGACGTCGAAGTCGCCCGGCAGTTCCTCGTCCTTGGTGCGGAAGGCGGTGGCCCCGTACGCGCGCGCCAGCTGTTCCCGGTCGCGGCGCGTGCCCACCACCAGCAGCTCGCCGGGCGAGCCCGCCGCCAGGAACTGCACGGCGAACATCCCGAGCGTCCCGGTGCCGACCACCGCGACCCGCTCGCCCGGCCGGGCGCCCGCCTTCAGCGCGGCCGCCGCGATGCAGGCGGCCGGCTCCAGCAGGGCGGCGGCGGTGAGGTCGCAGTCGTCCGGCAGGACGTGCAGCAGCCGGGCCGGCAGCGTGAGCGTGGCCGCCATGGCGCCGGGCTGGGTGAACCCGGTCTCCTCGTACCCCGCCTCGCACAGCGTCGTCTCACCGGCGTGACAGCGGTCGCACACCTGGCAGTTGCGGAACCCCTCGCCGACGACCTTCCGGCCGACGAGCCGCTCCGGCACCCCGGCGCCGACGGCGGCGACCGTCCCGGACCACTCGTGGCCCGGCGTCAGCGGGTAACGGACGTACCCCTCGGGCCGGTTGCCCTGGTACAGCTCGCGGTCGCTGCCGCAGATGCCGGCGGCGTGCACCCGGACCAGCGCCTCGCCCGGACCGGGGTCACGGGGCGTGTGCGCGGCGAGCCGGTGCCGGCCGGGCGCCTCGACGACGACGGCGGTGCTCACCGCGTCCCCTTCGGCTTGCGCTGCTCCCAGCCCTCGGCCCACAGGTCGAACCGGGCCTGCTGCTGCGGGAACTCGGCGGCCGCGTCGGCGTCGAACTCCACGCCGAGCCCCGGGGCGTCGGAGAGGTGGAAGTAGCCGTCGACGACCTGCGGCGCGCCCTTGACCACCTTCTTGATCTCCGCGTCGGCGAAGTCGTTGAAGTGCTCCAGGATCTTGAAGTTCGGGGAGGTGAACCCGACCTGGAGGGAGGCGGCGGTGAGCACGGAACCGCCGACGTTGTGCGGGGCGACGAGCGTGTAGTGGGTCTCGGCGGTCGCCGCGAGCTTGCGGGTCTCCCAGATGCCGCCGATGTGGCCGACGTCGGGCTGGATGATGTCGGCGGCCTGGCTCTCGAACAGCTCCCGGAACTCGATCCGGTCGTGGATGCGCTCGCCGGTGGCGACCGGGATGTCGACCTTGGCGGCGACCTTCTCCAGCGCCTTCAGGTTCTCCGGCGGGCAGGGCTCCTCCAGCCAGGCGGGCTTGAACGGCGCCAGCTCGTGCGCCAGACGGACGGCGGTGGCGGGGGAGAAGCGGCCGTGCATCTCCAGCATCAGCTCGGCGTCGGGGCCGATGGCGTCCCGTACGGCCTCGATGAGGGAGACGGCGTAGAGGCTCTGCTCGTGGTCGAGCTCGAAGTGCCCGGTGCCGAAGGGGTCGATCTTCAGCGCCTTGTACCCGCGCTCCATCACCGCGCGGGCGGCCTTGTGGTACGCCTCGGGCGTGCGCTCGGTCGTGTACCAGCCGTTCGCGTACGCCTTCACCCTGTCGGTGACCTTGCCGCCGAGGAGCTGCCACACCGGCACCCCGAGCGCCTTGCCCTTGATGTCCCAGCAGGCCATCTCGATCACCGCGATGCCGGACATCACGATCTCGCCCGCGCGGCCGTAGTCGCCGTACTTCATACGGCGCACGAGGTCCTCGACGGCGAACGGGTCGGAGCCGAGGATGTGGTTGGCCTCGGCCTCCCGCAGATAGCCGATCAGCGCGTCGGTGTGGCCCAGCATCCGGGTCTCGCCGACTCCGGTCAGCCCTTCGTCGGTGTGCACCTGGACGTAGGTCAGATTGCGCCACGGCGTCCCGACCACATGTGTGCTGATTCCGGTGATACGCACGGCAGTTGCCCCTTGCTGCGTCGTCGGCCCATTCGGTTGTGCACCCGGCGATGTTCGATATTTCGTCACACGTTCGAAATGCTGACGTGACAGTAGGGAGGGGGCGACGGGGGTGTCAATGGGTCGCGCGCATAACGGTTTCGACACCACTCGCGGTCCCTGATCCGGCCGCTTCGTCGCGGAGCGTGCGGGGCGTGTCTGGCGTGTCGTGCCATATCCGCCAACTGGTCATGCCTCTGCGCATTGTTGTCCACAAAACTTTCACAGCGGTGACTAGGAACGGTAGGCGTCCGGAACCTAGTCTTCCCGCGTCATGGACTACTGCCACCCGTGCCGACGGCACCTGAACGGCGCACTCGCCTGTCCGGGGTGCGGCGCCACGACCGAACAGCCGCATGTGTACGCGGACGCCATGGCCGGCGCCGGGTACCCCCCGCCGGCCGGGCGGTCCCCGGGCGCGCCCGCGGCGTACGCGGGGCAGTACACCGGCGCGGAACCGGACGCCGCCGGGGACGCGCATCCCCTTGAGGACGCGCACGCCCCCGCGGACGACGGCGGGCCGGCCGAGGAGGCACCGACGGGCGGCCGGGCCGCGCGGCGGGCGGCGCAGCGCCGCGGCCGGGGCCGCCGGCGCGGCGGCGACGAGCGGGACGTCCACACCGTCCCCGAGGACGAGCAGGACGGCTACGACGACTCCGCGGAGTACGACGACCCGGAGGCGTACGACGACGAGGACGGCGACGCGGACGAGGCCGGGGCCGGTACGAGCCGCCGGGACCGCAAGGCCGCCGCACACCGCCGCAGACGGCGCCGGACCCTGCTCGTCGCCGCGGGCTTCGTCCTGGCCGCCGGCGGTCTGAGCCTCGCCGAACTCGGCATGGACGCCCCGGGCGACAACCCCCCGGCGGCCGCCGCCGGCGACTCCTCGGCGGAGGGTGCCGCCGAGGACGAGGTGCGGGCGTCGCCCGGCGCCACCGGCGCCGCCGCCCGCGCCGGGGCGGACACGGCCTCGGGGAACCCGTCCGCCTCCCCCTCGGCCTCCGCGTCCGGCAAGGACGAGGACAAGGGCAAGGACGACGAGGACGGGAAGAAGGGCGAGGACGCGGACGGGGACGGAACCCCGGACCCGGAGTCGCAGTCGGCGGGTACCGGCGCGGACACGCCGCCCCCGGCCCCCGACCCCACGCCGACGTCGGGCGGCGGGGGCGACCCCACGCCGACGCAGGACCCGGCCACCTCGGAGCCGACGCCCGACCCCAAGCCGACGGAGTGCAAGCGCTTCCTGTGGTGGTGCACGTAGGGAGTGGCCTCCCTCCGTGCGTGTCCCGCGCGGCGGGCGTCAGTCCGCCAGCATCCGGCGCAGAAGATCGCGCAGCGCCAGCCGCTCGTCCTCCGACAGGCCCGCCAGCGGCTCCCGGGCGAAGCGCAGGGACTCCCGCAGGCTCCGGGCCACCTGACGGCCCTCCCCGGTCGCGGCGGCCAGCTTCACCCGCCGGTCCGCCGGGTCCGGCCGCCGCTCCACCAGGCCCCGTGATTCCAGCCGGTCCACGATGCCGGTCACGTTCGAGGGCTCGCAGCGCAGCCGCTGCGCCAGCTTGCGCATCGGCAGCGGCTCCAGCGAGAGCAGGCTCAGCAGCCGTGCCTGGGCGCCGGTGAGCGCGTGCTCCGCGGCCGCCTCCTCGTACTCCGCGTGATAGCGGGCCACGACCGCTCCGATGAGATCGACGACCTCGAAGGTCAGCTCGTCCGGACGGTTCGTCTTGGGTGGGGTGGTCACTCGTCCAGGGTAACGGGTTACTTGACATCCTGAAATATTCAGGCGCATGGTTGTTTCAGGTACTGAAGTATTTTGATGGAAGGGCACCCCGTGATCAACCGCGAATGGCACCTCGTCTCCCGTCCCGTCGGCTGACCCAAGGCCGAGGACTTCGCCCTGGTCGAGACCGAGGTGCCGACTCCCGGCGACGGCCAGGTACTCGTCCGGAACACGTACCTCTCGGTGGACCCGTACATGCGGGGCCGCATGTCGGCCGCGAAGTCGTACGCCGCCCCCTACGAGCTCGGCAAGGTCATGCAGGGCGGCGCGGTCGGCGAGGTCGTGGCGTCGAACGCCGAGGGCATCGCGGTCGGCGACCACGTCCTGCACTTCTTCGGCTGGCGCGAGTACGCGGCCCTCGACGGCCGGCACGCCGTCAAGGTCGACCCCGGGGCCGCGCCCCTGTCCACGTACCTCGGCGTCCTCGGCATGACCGGCCTCACCGCCTACGCCGGGCTCCTGCGCACCGCCGCCTTCAAGGAGGGCGACGCGGTGTTCGTCTCCGGCGCGGCCGGTGCCGTCGGCAGCCAGGTCGGGCAGCTCGCGCGGCTCAAGGGCGCCTCGCGCGTCATCGGCTCCGCCGGCTCCGACGACAAGGTCAAGCTCCTGCTCGAGGAGTACGGCTTCGACGCCGCCTTCAACTACAAGAACGGCCCGGTGCGCGAGCAGCTGCGCGCCGCCGCCCCGGACGGCATCGACGTGTACTTCGACAACGTCGGCGGCGACCACCTGGAGGCGGCCATCGGCTCCCTCAACCGGGACGGCCGTATCGCCGTCTGCGGCATGATCTCCGTCTACAACGACACCGAGCCCGCCCCCGGCCCGCGCAACCTCGCCCGGCTGATCCAGACCCGCGGCCGGATCGAGGGCTTCCTGGTCGGCGACCACTACGACCTGCAGCCGCAGTTCGTCCAGGAGGTGGGCCCCTGGGTCGCCTCGGGCGAGCTGAAGTACCGCGAGACCGTGGTCGAGGGCATCGAGAACAACCTGGAGGCGTTCTTCGGCGTCCTGCGCGGCGACAACACCGGGAAGATGATCGTCAAGCTCTGACGGTGGTCCCGGAACGCGACGAGGCCGCACCCCCGTGCGTGGGGGCGCGGCCTCGCGTGGTCCCCGGCCGGACGGTCCTCGGCCCGGTGGCCGGCGGGTCAGACGGCCAGCGCCGCGGTGTGCACCGCCCGCACCAGCCGCACGTTCTCCGGGGCCGCCCCGCCCGGGAAGGCGAAGCGGCGCCGCGTGTAGCCGTACGCGAGACCGCTGCGCGGGTCGGCGAACGCCTGGGAGCCGCTCGCGCCGGCGTGCCCGAAGGAGCCGGCGCCCAGGAACGGGTACCACGGGTCCGAGACCGCCTGGAAGCCGAGCCCGAACGACTTGTACGTCCGGGACACCAGGTCCTGGCCGGTGGAGTGGATCTGGCCGACCTCGGCGACCGTGTCCGGCTTCAGCAGCGGCGGGCGCCCGCCCAGCCCGCTCACGGCGGCCGCGTACATGCCCGCCAGACCCCGCGCGGAGGCGACGCCGCCCGCCGAGGCGGGCCCGTTCGCCCGCACCGCACGGGAGTTGGGGTAGTCCGCCAGCTCACCCGGCATCGGCACATGCGTGTTGAACGCGATCGAGGCCAGCGTGTGCGGGCCCGTGGGTACGGCGTCCAGCTCCGCCTGCTGCTCCGGCGTCGGTTCCATCGGCTGCACCGGCCGGTAGCGGGACTCCAGGGCCTCGGGCAGCCCGAGGAAGAAGCCCAGGTCGTGCGGGGCGCGGACGCGCTCCTCGTAGATTTCCTGGAGGGTGCGGCCGGTGGCGCGCCGCACGACCTCGCCGGTCAGCGCGGCGATGCTGAGCGCGTGGTAGCCGAACGCCGTGCCCGGCCGCCACAACGGCCGCTGCCCGGCGAGGCGTTCCGCGATCGTCCGGTCGTCGGCCAGCTCGTCCGCCGTGAACCCGGCGTCGAGGCCCACGACCCCGGCGCGGTGCGCGATCAGCTCCCGCAGGGTGATCCGGGCCTTGCCCTCGGCGGCGAACTCCGGCCAGTAGGACGCCACCGCGCGGTCGAGGTCCAGCACGCCGTCCTGGACGAGCAGCGCCACCACGAGATGGGCCGCCCCCTTGGAGGACGAGAACACCCCGTAGAGGGAGTCGGCCCCGGCACCGGGGCCCGCCCACAGGTCGACGACCCGTCTGCCGTGCACGTACGCGGCGACCTGGCCCTCGTAGTCCGGCCGTTCCGCGGCCACGAACGCCGCGAACTCCTCCCGTACCGCCTCGAAGCCGTCCGCGACCGTGCCGTGGATCTCCGGTGTCATCCGCTCTCCTCATCCTGGCCCGTGATGTCCGCCGTGATCACAACACCCGCTCCGTCCCGGCCCATTCCCCCCCGGTGGGGCCCGCCCGGCCGCCGTGACCGGGCATCGAAGCGGCCGTGACGGCGGCGTGACACACCCCGTCTACAGTGATCCGCATGCGCGATCTCGGTGCCGGTTTCAGGTTTCTCCTCCAGGGCCAGCGATGGGTGGCCCGCCATGGCAGGCAGTACGGCTTCGGGCTGATCCCGGGCCTGATCACCCTGGTGCTGTACGCGGCCACGCTCGTGGCCCTCGCGCTGTGGGGCCAGGACCTCGTGAGCTGGTCGACCCCGTTCGCCGACGGCTGGGCGAGCCCCTGGCGGGGCCTGTTCCGCGGGCTGCTCACCGCCGTCCTGTTCGCCCTGGCCCTGCTGCTGTCCGTGGTCACCTTCACCGCCGTCACCCTGCTGATCGGCCAGCCCTTCTACGAGAGCCTCTCGGAGCGGGTCGACCGGGACGTCTCGCCCGACGGCACCGCGCCCGAGTCCGGACTGCCGCTCTGGCGCGAGCTGTGGATCTCGGGCCGCGACAGCCTGCGGATCGTGGTGCGCGCCGCCGTCTGGGGCGTGCTGCTGTTCGCGGCGGGATTCGTCCCGGTCGTCGGCCAGACGGCCGTCCCGGTGCTCGGTGTCGTCGTCACCGGCTTCTTCCTCACCGAGGAGCTGACCGCGGTCGCCCTCCAGCGCCGCCGCGTCGAGCTGCGCGACCGCCTGACGCTCCTGCGCTCGCGCAAGATGCTCGTCTGGGGCTTCGGCACCCCGCTCGCCGCCGCCTTCCTGGTGCCGTTCGTCGCGGTGTTCCTGATGCCCGGCGCGGTCGCGGGCGCCACGCTGATGGCCCGGGAGCTGTCGGGGGAGGAGACGCGGGAGGACGAGCCGGCCGAGCCCGAGGGCGAGAAGGTCACCTGGTGACCGGACTGCCGGCCGCCACCGTCAGGATCGTGCGCACCTGGGCGATGATGTCCAGCCGGTTGCGGACGAACTCCGGGTCCGTCACCGCCCCCGACACCGGATCGGTGTTGCCCGCCCCGAACTGCAGCACCGGCGTGTGCACATGCCCGCCCGGCAGCACGTCGTGCAGCCCCAGCCGGTCGCGCAGCAGCGTCGCCCGGTAGGCGATCTCGTTGGAGAGGTAGTCCCCGCCGCCCCCGGCCCGGGCGCTGGACCCGGGCGTCGGCCCGTCCGGCCGGACGACGGCCTCGGTGCCTCCCGCCGGGATCTCGGTCACGCTCGTGTTGTCGTACACGGGGAACCGGCCGGTGGGGGCGGCGACGATCGCCGCGTGCGGCAGGGTGGTCGTCGTCCACTGCGGCTGCGAGCCGGGGTCGGCGACCGGGACCGGTCCGGTGCTGGAGGCGTTCTCGTTGTCCGGGAACCCGCCCCGCCAGGCCCCGTTGGTCCTCTCCACGTCGAACCGCCCCACCCGTCCCTGGCTCACGGTCGTGAAGAGGTCGGCCCGCCCCAGGTACGGCCGCAGCGCCCGCTCCACCGTCCCTTCCGCGAAGTCCCGCCAGCGCACCGGGAACACGGCGGTCTCCACCCGCGCCGGACCGGCCGCCGTCTCCACGACCGTGCCGTCCAGCGCCAGCGCGGCCGCCCCCGAGGGGTTGGAGATACGGATGTCGCGGTCGAGGGTGAACGGGTCGAAGCCGGTGACCAGGATGCGCCGGACGCCCTTCTCGCGCGGCGGCCGGAGGTCGTCCTGCCCGCGCGAGGACCGCTCCAGCGCGTCCAGCAGCGCGGCCCGCCGTCCCTCGCCGAGGGCGAAGCCCGGCTCCCAGGTCCGCAGTTCCCGTGTCATCGTCAACCGGGCCCAGTACAGCGGCCGGTCGTCGTCCCGGCTCAGGTCGCCGCCCGCCGGTCCCCGCCCCTGCGCCCGGTCGACGGCCCGCCGCCACAGCGCCGTCCCGTGGCGCTCGACGGCCCGGCGGGCCGCCGCGTAGCCGTGCGCGCCGTCCAGGGCGCGAGCGAAGGCGGTGGTGGCGGTGCCGAACCCGGAGCGGCGCAGGATCTCCTGGGGGACCGGCTGGGAGAGCCGCTGCTCCTCGACGGTGGGCGCGGCGGCCGTTTCGGCGGCGGCGGTGCCGGTGGCGGGCGCGGCGAGGCCGGTCAGCAGGGCCAGGGCGAGCACTCCGGTCCGAACACGGGGGGATATCACGGCAGTTCGGGTCCTTCCGTCACGGTGGGGGTCGTGCGGGACGCCGGAAGTATCGCGTGACGGGAGAGGTCCACGCCATGGTGCGTGCGGCCCGTCCGTCCACCGCCGTCAGTCCGGCCGCTCGCCCAGCAGCCGCAGGAAGTCCCGGAACGCGCCCGGCATGTCCACCGACGCGGGGTCCAGCAGCCACTGGTACTGCAGCCCGTCCATGACGGCGACCAGCAGCGGGGCGGTGCGCTCGGGCGTCAGACCGTTCGGCAGCCGGTCGCCGTACTCGGAGCGCAGCATCTCCGCCATGCTCGCCCGCACCCGGGTGTACCGCTCGGAGAAGAACGCCCGCGCCGGGTGGTCGTCCGTCACGCTCTCGCCGAGCAGCGCCGAGAAGGTCTGGACGATTCCGGGCCGCATCGCGTTGTACTCGACCAGCGCGGCGAGCAGATCGACCCGCCACCGGCTGTCCGGCACGGCGTCCCACCGGTCCCGCTCCTGGAGCACGGCGACGAGCAGCGCGTCCTTGGTCGGGAAGTGGTGCATCAGGCCCTGCTGGGTGAGCCCCACCCGTTCGGCGACCGCGGCCAGGCTCGCGCCCCGGTAGCCGCGCTCGGCGATCACCTCCAGCGCCGCCCGGACGATCTCGGCGCGGCGCTCCTCGCCCCTGACCCTCGCGTTCATGGCGTCACCGTACGGGATGCGCCCACCCCTTATGTAACACGCGGATAACGAAACCTACCAGTCGACAGGTGACCGATGCAGGATGGTGCCACAGCCCGGACTCGACGAGGAGGCACCGCGATGGCGGGAACGCGCACCCAGGCCGACGCAGCACGGGAGACGGTCGTGGAGGCGGCCCTCGCCCGGCTCGACCTCGACGCGAAGACACGGCTGCTCTCCGGCCAGGACATGTGGACCCTGCCCGCCCTGCCCGGGATCGGCCTGCCCTCCCTCGTGATGTCCGACGGCCCGATCGGCGTCCGCGGGGTGCGCTGGACCGCCGACGACCCCTCCGTCGCCCTGCCGTCCCCGACCGCTCTCGCCGCCGCCTGGGACCCGGACCTCGCCCGCCGCGCCGGTGTCCTCCTCGCCCAGGAGGCCCGCCGCAAGGGCGTCCACGTCCTGCTCGCCCCTACCGTCAACCTGCACCGCTCGCCGCTCGGCGGACGCCACTTCGAGGCGTACAGCGAGGACCCGTACCTCACCGGGGTCATCGGCGCGGGCTATGTGGCGGGTGTCCAGTCCGGCGGCGTCGGCACCACCGTGAAGCACTTCGTCGCCAACGACGCCGAGACCGAGCGCTTCACGGTGAACAACGTCGTCGGCGAACGCGCCCTGCGCGAGCTGTATCTGGCGCCCTTCGAGCACATCGTGGAACACGCCCGCCCCTGGGGCGTGATGACGGCGTACAACACGGTCAACGGCACGACCATGACCGAGCACCGCCGCCTCGTCGAGGAGGTGCTGCGCGGCGAGTGGGGCTTCGACGGCGTCAACGTCTCCGACTGGGCCGCCGCCCGCGACACCGCCGCCGCCCTCGACGGCGGCCTCGACATCGCCATGCCCGGCCCCCGCACCGTCTACGGCGAAGCCCTCGCCCGGGCCGTCCGCGCCGGCGAGGTCCCCGAGACCCGGGTCGACGACGCGGTACGCAACGTCCTGCGGCTGGCCGCCCGCGTCGGCATCCTCCCCGGCGCCGAACCGGCCGTCACCGAGCTCCCGCCGGAGACCGACGGCCCCGCCCTCGCCCGCGAGATCGCCCGCCGCTCCTTCGTCCTGGTCCGCAACCAGGACGCCCTTCCGCTGCCGCCCGGCGGCACGGTCGCCCTGATCGGCGGCGCCGCCCGCGACGCCCGGGCCCTCGGCGGCGGCTCCGCGACCGTCTTCCCGGACCACACCGTCTCCCCGCTCGACGGCCTCACCGCCGCCCTCCCGGAGGGCGCCCTGACCTACGCCGTCGGCGCCGACCCCAGCACCGAACTCGGCGTCGCCGACCGCGGCTTCACCCTGCGGGCCGTGTGCCGGGACGCCGACGGGAACGTCCTCGGCACCGGCTCGGCGCCCAGCGGGCACATCCAGTGGATGGGCTCCGACCTCCCCGACGGCGTCACCCACGAGACCCTGCACAGCGTCGAGCTGACCGGCACGTTCACCCCGCGCGTCAGCGGCGCCCACACCTTCGGCATCAAGGGCATCGGCGCCTTCGCGCTCGTCATCGACGGCACGACGTACTACGACGACGTCCAGCGCCCCACCAAGGACGACCCCTTCATCAGCTTCTTCGGCGCTCCCGTCCCGCGTGCCCAGCCCGAACTCACCGCCGGCACCCCCGTCGAGGTCTCCCTCACCTATGTCGTAGAGCACCCCGAGGGCGCCCCGCTGAGGGTCGTCGGCTTCACGCTCGCGCACCAGGAGCCGCTGCGCGACCCCGGCGAGCTCATCGCCGAGGCCGCCGAGGCCGCGCGCGCCGCCGACACCGCCGTCGTCGTTGTCGCCACCACCGAACGCGTCGAGTCGGAGGGCTTCGACCGCACCGACCTGCGGCTGCCCGGCCGCCAGGACGACCTGGTCAGCGCCGTCGCCGCCGCCAACCCGCGCACGGTCGTCGTCGTGAACTCCGGCTCCCCGGTGGAGCTGCCGTGGCGTGAGGAGGTCGCCGCCGTGCTGCTCGGCTGGTTCCCGGGGCAGGAGGGCGGCGCGGCCCTCGCCGACGTGCTCACCGGCGCCGAGGAGCCCGGCGGCCGGCTGCCCACCACCTGGGGACCGCTTGCCGACGCCCCGGTCACCGAGGTCGTCCCCACCGACGGCGAACTCGTCTACTCCGAGGGCGTCTTCATCGGCTACCGCGCCTGGGAGCAGGCGGGCCGTGCCCCGGCGTACCCGTTCGGGCACGGCCTCGGCTACACCACGTGGACGTACGAGTCCGCCGAGGTCAAGGGCAGCACGGTCCGGGTGCGGGTACGCAACACCGGAGAGCGGCCGGGCCGCGAGGTCGTCCAGGTCTACCTGGCGCCCGCGGAGCCGGACGCCGAGCGGCCGGCGCGGTGGCTCGCCGGGTTCGCCGGGGTGCAGGCCGGGCCGGGCGAGAGCGGCGAGGCCGTGATCGAGTTGCCCCGCCGGGCTTTCGAGGTGTGGGACGAGACGACCGGGGCGTGGACCTTTGTGAAGGGTTCGTACGAGATTCAGCTCGGACGCTCGATCTCCGACCGCAGGCTGACCGCGACGATTAACGTCTGACCCGGGAGAAGTACCCAGGAACAGCCCCGGTCCGGGCCCTGACACCGGGACCGGGGCTCGGGCCTTCCTCCGCCCGTCAGCGCGCCGAGAAGGCGTACACCGTCTCCGACCGGTACGTCTCGCCGGGCCGCAGCACCGTGCTCGGGAACTCCGGCCGGTTCGGGGAGTCCGGGAAGTGCTGGGTCTCCAGCGCGATGCCGTCGCCGGGGGAGAAGGGCTCGTCCAGCTTGTCGGCCGTGTACAGCTGCAGGCCCGGTTCGGTCGTGGCCACCGTCAGCGCCCGCCCGGTCGAGGGGTCGTACAGCTCGGCGACCTCCCGCGCGTCCTGGGTCACGCCCTTGTCCAGCACGAAGTTGTGGTCGTACCCGGAGCCGACCTTGCGGAGCCGGCGGAAGTCGAAACGGGTGCCCGTGACGTCCTCCAGCGCGCCGGTCGGGATCAGGTCCGTGTCGACCGGGGTGAACCGGGAGGCCGCCAGGCGCAGTTCATGGCCGCCCGCGTCACCGGAGGCCGCCCCCGCGAGGTTGAAGTAGCTGTGGTTGGTCAGACTGACCACGGTCGGCGCGTCCGTCACCGCCTCGTACACGAACCGCAGCGCCCCGCCGGCCTCCAGGGTGTACGTCGCCGTCACCTCCAGGCGCCCCGGGAAGCCCTCCTCGCCGTGCGGACTGACCCGGGTCAGGCGCAGCCCGTGCTCCACGGGCGTCACGTCCCACACACGCTTGTCGAAGCCCCGGGCGCCGCCGTGCAGCGAGTTGGGCGGGGTGTTCGGGTCGAGCGCGTAGGTCACTCCGTCCAGCGGGAAACGGCCGCCCGCGATCCGGTTGGCGTACCGCCCGATCAGAGCGCCGAGGTACGGCCCGGGATGCGTCACGTACCCGTCGAGATCGGCGAAACCGAGGACCACGTCGGCCGTCCGGCCGTCACGGTCGGGCACCTCCAGTGACTGCACGATCCCGCCGTACGACAGGACTCGCACCCGAACGCCCGCGCGCTCCAGGGTCCAGCGATGGACCTTCGTGCCGTCGGAAAGTGTGCCGAAGTGTTCGCTCATGAGCGGAACACTAGTTCGTGACCGTCCGGTAGGCGATCTCCGCCAGCCGCGCCTGACCGTCGACGCTCGGATGGAAGAAGTCCCACTGGCTCAACTGCGCCCGGCCGAACCGGAAGTCGTACACCGCCCCGCCGTCGAACCGGCAGCGGCGGTCCTTCGCGCACACGTCCTTCAGCGCCTTGTTGTACGCCTCGACCCGGCCCTGCACGGTCGCCCGGCGCTCGTTCGCCGCCGCCGTCAAGGACTCCGCGTCCCCCAGCATCGACGGGCAGATCCCCAGCTTCCACACCTGCCGGCCCATCGGGCTCGAGCGGCCCTGCTCCCACAGCCGCATCAGATTCGGCACGCTCGCCACGTACACCTGGGACTTCGGCAGCGACCGGCGCAGCGTGCGCAGCGCCTCCTCGAAGCTCGCGCGGAACTCGGCCACCGGCGTCATCGAGCCGACCGACCTGCGGCAGGCGTCGTTGGCGCCCGCCATCACCGCGACCAGCTGCGGCCGGTGCGTCACGGCCCGGGCCATCTGGCCGGGGACGTCCTCCATCCGGGCCCCGGTCACCGCGTGGTTCCAGCTGTGCTCCGCCGCCCTCGCCCGGCCGAGCAGCCGTACCGCCAGGCTGTCGACCGCCGGACGGGTGCCGGTCGCCCAGGACACCTCCGGGCAGTCCGACAGGACCGCACAGGCGTCGAAGCCGGTGGTGATCGAGTCGCCGACCGCCGCGACCGAGGCGGGACTTCGGTCCCACACCGGCGTCGGCTTCGGCGTGGGCCGCCCGCCGCGCGCCTCCGTGCCCGACGGGGCGGGGGACGCGCCGCCCACCGCGTCACAGCCGGACACGCCCAGCACGGCCGCGGTCACGGCGGCGAGGACAGCGCGTGTGACACCACGTCGCTTCCGCATACCCGTCCATCCCCTCGTCGGAGCCGTCAGTGTGTCCAACCCATGACACCGCACCCGGGTTCCCGGCCCGCGCATGCAACGGCTCACACCCGTACAGGCGTCCTGCCGGGTGAATGGCGGGCGTTTCACGGCCCCGGGACCGACGGTACGTCACACTCCTTGCCCCGCCGCACGGTAGCCTCGCCATCAAACGTGGCTCCCCGGCCACGCTCGTCCGCCAGTTCGCACAATGTCCGCTCAGCCCGGAGGTCCCGGTGACGACACGTGGAGTTCTGTACGTGCACTCCGCGCCGCGCGCGATGTGCCCGCACGTCGAGTGGGCCGTCGCCGGGGTGCTCGGCACGCGCGTCAACCTCGACTGGATCCGGCAGCCCGCCGCGCCCGGCACCTGGCGCTCGGAGTTCTCCTGGCAGGGCGAGGCCGGCACGGCGTCCAAGCTGGCGTCCGCCCTGCGCGGCTGGCAGCTGCTGCGCTTCGAGGTGACCGCCGAGCCCTGCCCCACCGCCGAGGGCGAGCGCTACAGCTGCACCCCCGACCTGGGCATCTTCCACGCCGTCACGGGCATGCACGGCGACATCCTGATCCCCGAGGACCGGCTGCGCGCCGCCCTGACGCGCGCCCAGCGCGAGGAGGCGGACCTGGAGGCGGAGATCGCCAAGCTCCTCGGCAAGCCGTGGGACGACGAACTGGAACCCTTCCGGTACGCGGGCGAGGGCGCGCCGGTGCGCTGGCTGCACCAAGTGGTCTGACGGACGGTCCGACAGCGGTCCGACACCCGCTCACCCCCGGGCACACGAAAGGGCCCCCGCCTCGAAGGCGGGGGCCCTTCCCGTGCGTACGGGGGTCGCTCAGACCGTCCGGAACGCCAGGACCACGTTGTGCCCGCCGAAGCCGAACGAGTCGTTCAGCGCGGCGATACGGCCCTCCACGGGCAGCTTGCGGGCCTCGCCGCGGACCACGTCGGCGTTCGCCTCGGCCTCCGGGTCGAGGTTCTCCACGTTGATGGTCGGCGGGGCCACCCGGTGGTAGAGCGCCAGCACGGCCGCCACGCTCTCGACACCGCCGGCACCGCCCAGCAGGTGACCGGTCATCGACTTGGTGGCGGAGACGGCCATGTGGTCGGCGTCGTCGCCGAAGACCTTGCGCAGCGCCTTCAGTTCGGCGATGTCACCGGCCGGCGTCGACGTGGCGTGCGCGTTCACGTGCACGATCTCCGCCGGGTCCAGGTCGGTGCGGTCCAGCAGGTTCTGCAGGGCGTGCGAGATGCCGCGGCCCTCCGGCTCCGGCTGCACGATGTCGTGCGCGTCGGCCGAGATGCCCTGCCCGACCGCCTCCGCGTACACGCGGGCACCGCGCTTCGCGGCGTGCTCGGCGGACTCCAGGACGATCACACCGGCGCCCTCGCCGAGGACGAAGCCGTCGCGGGCGACGTCGTAGGGACGCGACGCGCCCTGCGGGTCGTCGTTGTTCTTGGACATCGCCATCATGTTGCCGAACGCGGCGATCGGCAGCGGGTGGATGGCCGCCTCCGTGCCGCCCGCGATCACGACGTCGGCACGGCCGGTGCGGATCATCTCGATGGCGTAGCCGATGGCCTCGGCGCCCGAGGCGCACGCCGACACCGGCGTGTGCACGCCCGCGCGGGCGCCCACGGCCAGACCGACGTTGGCGGAGGGGCCGTTCGGCATCAGCATGGGGACGGTGTGCGGGGAGACGCGGCGGACGCCCTTCTCCTTCAGCACGTCGTACTGGTCGAGCAGCGTCGTCACGCCGCCGATGCCGGAGGCGATGACCGCGCCCAGCCGGTCGGGGTCGACGTTCGGGTCCTCACCGGCCTTGGCCTCGAACCCGGCGTCCTTCCAGGCCTCCTGGGCGGCGATCAGCGCGAACTGCGCCGAACGGTCCAGACGGCGGGCCTGCGGCCGCGGGATGACCTCGGTGGGCTCCACGGCGATCGTCGCGGCGATACGGACCGCCTGGTCGGCGGCCCAGTCCTGCTCCAGGGGCTTGACGCCGGAACGTCCGGCGACGAGGCCCTCCCAGGTAGAGGCTGCGTCGCCACCCAGCGGTGTGGTTGCGCCGATACCGGTGACGACCACGGTGCGATTGGTCGGGCTCACGGGAATTCTTTCTCCAACGGATACGAGGATTCAGCGGCGCCACCGCCGGGTGGCGGGGCAGTCGGCCCAAGGGCCTGATCGGCGGATCAGCCCTGGTGCTTGAGGATGTAGTCGGTCGCGTCGCCGACGGTCTTGAGGTTCTTGACGTCCTCGTCGGGGATCTTCACGTCGAAGCGCTCCTCGGCGGCGACGACGACCTCGACCATGGACAGCGAGTCGACGTCCAGGTCGTCGGTGAAGGACTTGTCCAGCTGGACGTCCTCGACCGGGATGCCGGCGATCTCGTTGACGATGTCGGCGAGACCGGCGACGATCTCTTCCTGAGTGGCGGCCATGGTGGCGCTCCTTCGTTGTTGTTCAGGTTCTTCAGAGGGTTGGGCGCCCGCCGCACGAGCGGCAGGTGGTGCGCGTCCCGTGCCGGTTCACATGATCCGGCACGGAGTGCCTAGGGGAGAGTAACGACCGTGGCGGCGTAGACGAGACCCGCCCCGAATCCGATGACGAGCGCGGTGTCGCCGCTCTTCGCCTCACCGGTCGCCAGGAGCCGCTCCATCGCGAGCGGGATCGAGGCGGCCGAGGTGTTGCCGGTGGTGCGCACGTCACGGGCGACCGTCACGTGCTCCGGCAGCTTGAGAGTCTTCACCATCGAGTCGATGATCCGCTCGTTGGCCTGGTGCGGGATGAAGACGTCCAGGTCGTCCGGGGTGATCCCGGCCGCGTCCAGCGCCTGCTGGGCGACCTTCGCCATCTCGAACACGGCCCAGCGGAAGACCGCCTGGCCCTCCTGCGTGATCGCGGGGAACTTGTCCGTGGAGCTGTCGTACTCGTTCCACGGCACGGTCTGCTTGATCGTCTCGGACT
Organism: Streptomyces sp. NRRL WC-3605; assembly: GCF_001509795.1. Lineage (GTDB taxonomy): Bacteria > Actinomycetota > Actinomycetes > Streptomycetales > Streptomycetaceae > Streptomyces > Streptomyces viridochromogenes. Next base: position 42,060 of record NZ_LLZN01000054.1, read on the forward strand.
TGTCGCCCTCGGAACCCCAGACCGTGGGGCCGATCGCCGGCTCCTGGGAGGGGCCCACGACGACCGCGCCGGCGCCGTCGCCGAACAGGAAGGCCGTGGCGCGGTCCTCCAGGTCGGTCAGGTCGCTCAGCCGCTCCACGCCGATGACGAGGACGTACTCCGCCGAACCCTCGACGATCATGCCCTTGGCGAGGGTGAGGCCGTAGCCGAAGCCCGCGCAGCCGGCCGAGATGTCGAAGGCGGCGGCCTTGTTCGTGCCGAGCTTGTCGGCGATCTCGGTCGCGACGGCCGGGGTCTGCTTGAAGTGCGAGACGGTCGAGACGATCACGCCGCCGATCTGCTCGGCCGCGATGCCGGCGTCGGCGATCGCCTTGCCGGACGCCTCGATCGACATCGCGGCGACCGTCTCCTCGTCGTTCGCCCAGTGCCGCGTCTGGATGCCGGAGCGCGAACGGATCCACTCGTCGGACGAGTCGATCTTCTCCAGGATCACCTCGTTGGGCACCACCCGCGTGGGCCGGTACCCGCCCACACCGAGGATGCGTGCGTACGGGGCGCCCTTGCTGGGCTTCAGCTTCGCCATGCTCCGGGGCTCCTTGTCAGGCGTGCTCTGCGACGAGCTCGCGAGCAGCGTCGAGATCGTCGGGGGTCTTCAGCGCCAGGGTCTTCACACCCGGCAGCGCGCGCTTGGCCAGACCGGTCAGCGTGCCGCCGGGGCACGCCTCGATCAGGGCCGTCACGCCGAGCTCCTTGAAGGTCTCCATGCACAGATCCCAGCGGACCGGGTTGGCGACCTGGCCGACGAGGCGCTCCAGCACCTCGGCGCCGGTGGTGACCGCGTGGCCGTCCTTGTTGGAGACGTAGGCGACCTTCGGGTCGGCGGGGACGAGCTCCTTGGCGGCCTCGGCCAGCTTGTCCACGGCCGGGCCCATGTGGTGCGTGTGGAACGCGCCGGCGACCTTCAGCGGGACGACCTTGCGCACGCCCTCGGGCTTGTCCTCGCCCAGCGCGGCCAGCTGCTCCATGGTGCCGGCGGCCACGATCTGCCCGGCGCCGTTCATGTTCGCCGGGGTCAGGCCCAGCTTCTCCAGGTGCGCGACGCTGACCTCGGGGTCGCCGCCGAGCAGCGCCGACATGCCGGTCTCGGTGATCGCGGCGGCCTCGGCCATCGCCAGGCCCCGCTTGCGCACGAGGGTCAGCGCGGCGGTGTCGTCGAGGACGCCCGCGTAGGCGGCCGCGGTGATCTCACCGACGCTGTGGCCGGCGACGGCGCCGGGGACGATGTCACCCAGTGCCGCGGCGGACAGCAGGCCGGCCGCGACCAGCAGCGGCTGGGCCACCGCGGTGTCCCGGATGGCGTCCGCGTCGGCCTGCGTCCCGTAGTGGGCGAGGTCCAGTCCGATGGCGTCCGACCAGGCGCCGAGGCGGTCGGCGGCACCGGGCAGTTCGAGCCAGGGGGTCAGGAAGCCGGGCGTCTGGGCGCCCTGGCCGGGAGCGACGAGTACGAGCACTCTCACACTCTCTCTTGGGGACGGCCGACGCCGCCCGTGGGGACAAGGACGAAGAACACGAGGGGGTTTTGTGGGCCCCCGACAAAAGCCTAGAGCTGGAGATCGCCGTCGGCCAGACGCCCCAGGATCAGCGCGATCCGCAGCGTGAACGCGGAGCGTACATCGGAGGGTGACCAGCCGGTGACGTCAGTCACACGTCGGAGCCGGTAGCGCACGGTGTTGGGATGCACGAACAGCATGCGGGCCGCGCCCTCCAGACTGCTCGCCTGTTCGAGATAGACGGCGAGCGTCTCCAGCAGCGCCGACCCCGCCTCCTCCAGCGGTCTGTAGATCTCCTCCACCAACTGCTCGCGCGCGCTCGGATCTCCGGCTATGGCGCGCTCCGGGAGGAGGTCGTCCGCGAGCACCGGACGCGGCGCGTCCTGCCAGGCCGTGCACGCCTTCAGCCCGGCGGCCGCCGCCTGCGCGGACCGTGTGGCGGCCAGCAGGTCGGGTACGACGGGCCCGGCCACCACCGGCCCGGCGGCGTACGGCCCGATCAGCGACTTGGCCACGGCCAGCGGGTTGTCGCTGCCGCCCGCGATCACCACCAGCCGGTCCCCGAGCACCCCCGTCAGCACCTGGAGCTTGGCGTGCCGGGCGGCCCTGCGGATCGCCTCCACCGTCAGCTCGCTGTCGCCGTCGGGCGCGGTCCCGAGCACCACGCACACGTTGTCCGGGGAGTTCCAGCCGAGCGCGGCCGCCCGCGAGACGGCCCCCTCGTCGGCCTCCCCGCTGAGCACGGCGTTCACCACGAGGGACTCCAGCCGGGCGTCCCAGGCACCGCGTGCCTCGGCGGCCTGGGCGTAGACCTGCGCGGTGGCGAAGGCGATCTCCCGGGCGTACACCAGCAGCGCCTCGCGCAGGACGCTCTCGTCGCCGGGCGCCGCGACCTCGTCGATCGCCGACTCCATGACCTCGATGGTGGTGCGCACCATCTCCACGGTCTGCCGCAGCGTGATGGCCCGGGTCAGCTCGCGCGGCGCGGTGCCGAAGACATCGGTGGAGATCGCCTGCGGCGCGTCGGGATGCCGGAACCACTCCGTGAACGCGGCGATGCCGGCCTGGGCGACGAGGCCGATCCAGGAACGGTTCTCCGGGGGCATGGCCCGGTACCACGGCAGCGTCTCGTCCATGCGCGCGATGGCCTGCGCGGCGAGCGAGCCGGAGGACTTCTCCAGGCGCTTCAGGGTCGCGGCGTGGGCGTGGACGTCGTGCGCGGCGGCTTCGGACTTTCGGGTTACGGGTTCGGGCACGGGGACAAGACTGCCTTATCGGGACGCCCGAGCGTGCCGGAGGGTCGCCCGCGGGCTCCCCGGTGGGTCTACGGTGGTCCCCGTGATGGACGTACGGCGCGCCGCGGAGCGCTATCCGGGAGGGGATCCGGCCGCGGGCATCACCTCCCGCCACGCCTTCTCCTTCGGCCCGCACTACGACCCGGACAACCTCCGCTTCGGCGCGGTCATCGCCTGCAACGAGGAGCGGCTCGCGCCCGGCGCCGGCTTCGACGAGCATCCGCACAGCCACACCGAGATCGTGACCTGGGTGGTCGAGGGAGAGCTGACCCACCGCGACTCCGCCGGCCACGCCACCGTGGTGCGGCCCGGCGACGTCCAGCGGCTCAGCTCGGCGGGCGGCGTCCGGCACGTCGAACGCAACGACGCCGACGTGCCCCTCACCTTCGTGCAGACCTGGCTGGCGCCCCTGACCCCGGGCGGCGACCCGGCGTACGAGATCGTCCACGGCATCGCGGACTCCACCCCGTACGCCGTCCCCGAGGCCGGCGCGATGCTCCACGTACGGCGGCTCGCGCCGGGGGAGCGGACGGCCGTACCGGACGCGGCGTACCTGTACGTGCACGTGGCGCGCGGCGAGGTGCGGCTGGCCGGGGAGGAGCTGGGCCCGGGCGACGCGGCCCGCGTCACCGGGGCCGCGGACCTGGAGGCGGTCGCGCTCACCCCCGCCGAGCTGCTCGTCTGGGAGATGAGCGGCTGACCGGCGTCAGCCGAACGGCCCACGGCGACCGCGTCAGCGGGTGCCGGGATGATCCACCCGGCATCCAATGAGGGGGTCAGTGACCGCTCGGCAGAGAAGAGCCGGGGCATGGCCCGACGCAAGACCGCTGAGGACCGGGGCGACGCTCCGGTGGGGGGACTGCGACGCCTCGGCCAGTGGTGCGCGCGCCACTTCGTGATCGTGATCGCCGCCTGGGTCGTGGCCCTCGGCGTGCTCCAGGCCCTCAACCACGTCCACGGCGGCGAGTACTCCGACAACTTCGCCCTGTCCGACGTGCAGTCCGAGAAGGGCCTGGACGTCCTCAAGGCGCACGACCCCCAGGCCGGCGGCTACAGCAGCCAGATCGTCCTGCACGACGCGGACAAGCCGCTCAGCTCCTTCGGTTCGCAGCTGTCGACCGCCGTCTCCGACCTCCAGAAACTGCCGCACGTCCTGAGCGTGCAGAACCCGCTGGAGGCCACCTCCACCAAGGTCGGGCCGCTGTCCTCGGACGGGAGGACGGGCGATATCACCATCCGCTTCGACGAGCAGCCCTCCCTCCTCGGCGACAGCTATCTGGACGGTGTCGACAGCGCGGTGCAGCCGCTCCGACAGGCCGGCGTCGAGGTCGAGTACGGCGGCTCGCTCGGCGAGCTGGAGCGGCCCGCGGGCAACGACCGGATCAGCGAGGCGATCGGGTTCGGCGTCGCCGTCGTCGTCCTGCTGATCGGCTTCGGCAGCGTCGCCGGCGCCGTGCTGCCGCTGGTCTCCGCGCTGATCGCGGTGGTCGGCGGACTGGCCTGCCTCGGGCTGCTCGCCCTCGCGTTCACGTTCGCCACCGTCTCGCCCACGCTGGCCACGATGATCGGTCTCGGCGTCGGCATCGACTACGCGCTCTTCCTGCTCACCCGGCACCGGCAGAACCTCATGGACGGCGCCGACCCGGTGCGCGCCGCCGGGCACGCCGCCGCCACCAGCGGACGCGCGGTCCTGGTCTCCGGCACCACGGTGATCGTCGCCCTGATGGGCCTGTGGGTGTCCGGCGTGACCTTCATCGGCCTGCTCGGCGTCGCCGCAGCCGTCACGGTCGTCTCCGCCGTCCTCGGCGCGCTGACCCTGGTCCCGGCCCTGCTCGGGCTGGTCGGCCGCGGCATCGACCGCTGGCACGTGCGCCGGCCCGTGGCCGAGACCGAGGCGGGCGGCGACACGGCGCAGGGCACCTGGCACCGGTACGCGAAGCGGGTGGAGCACCATCCGTGGCGGTACCTGGCCGCCGGCGTGGTCACCGTCGCGGTGCTCGCGATCCCCGTCTTCTCGATCCAGCTCGGGCACATCGGCGACGGCGCCGACCCCACGTCCTTCACCGACCGGCGCGCCTTCGACCTGATGACGGACGCCTTCGGCGCGGGCTCGAACGGACCGCTCACCGTCGTCGTCGACCAGAGCGACGTACCGGACTCCCAGCGCTCCGACCTGGCCTCGAAGACCCAGCAGGCCCTGGACGAGGCGTCCGGCACCTCCTTCGTCAGCCCGCTCCAGCCGACGCAGGACGGCGACGTCCTGGTCGGCACGGTCTACTCGTCGGTGTCGCCGCAGAACAAGGACACCACGAACCTCGTCAACCGCCTCTACGACCACACGCTCCCCGACGCGGCGTCCGGCACCGCCGCCAAGGGCTATGTCACCGGGACCACCGCCGCCCAGGTCGACTTCCGGAACATCGTCGCGGAGCGCCTGCCCTGGATCATCCTCGTGGTGGTCGGCCTGGCCTTCCTGATCGTTCTCGCGGTCTTCCGCGGCCTGCTGGTCGCCGTGAAGGCGGCCGTCCTCAACGTCCTGTCGATCGCGGCCTCGTACGGTGTCGTCGTCGCCGTCTTCCAGTGGGGGTGGGGCGGGCCCGCGCTGGGCGTGCACGGCAAGGTGCCCATCGAGAGCTATGTGCCGATGATGATGTTCGCGATCATCTTCGGCCTGAGCATGGACTACGAGATCTTCCTGCTGTCCCGGGTGCACGAGGCGTGGAGGCGCACCGGGGACGCCAAGGACTCCGTCGCCCACGCGCTGGAGATCACGGCACGGGTGATCACCTGCGCGGCGCTGATCATGGTGAGCGTGTTCGCCGCCTTCATCATCAGCGACAACATCGTCGTGAAGATGCTGGGCCTGGGACTCGCCGTCAGCGTGCTCATCGACGCCACCGTGGTCCGCCTGCTGATGGTGCCGGCCGTGATGACGCTGCTCGGCGAGCACGCCTGGTGGACGCCCCGGTGGCTGGACCGGATCCTGCCGCACATCGACACCGAGGGCACCGGCGAGAGGCTCGGGGCCCTGCCCGCGCCCGGCGCTCCGGACGACCGCTGACCCGGGCTACACCTCGGCCAGCACCGCGTCCGTGAAAGGCGGCCACACCTCGGCCGCCCACGGCCCGAACGCCCGGTCCGCCAGCGCCGCACAGGCCACGCCCGCGTCCGGGTCGATCCACAGGAACGTCCCCGACTGACCGAAGTGCCCGAAGGTGCGCGGCGAGGACGAGGCGCCCGTCCAGTGCGGCGCCTTGCCGTCCCGGATCTCGAAGCCCAGCCCCCAGTCGTTGGGGTTCTGATGCCCGTACCCCGGCAGGACGCCCTTGGTGCCCGGGTACTGCACGGTCATCGCCTCCGCGACCGTCCGCGGGTCCAGCAGCCGGGGCGCCTGCACCTCCGCCGCGAACCGCAGCAGATCCGCGACAGTCGACACGCCGTCCTTCGCCGGGGAGCCGTCCAGGGACGTGGCCGTCATGCCCAGCGGCTCCAGCACCGCCTGGCGCAGATACTCCGCGAACGGGATGTCGGTCGCCTTGGCGATGTGGTCCCCGAGCTGCTCGAACCCCGCGTTGGAGTACAGCCGCCGCTCCCCGGGCGGGGCCGTCACCCGGTGCTCGTCGAACGCCAGGCCGGAGGTGTGCGCGAGCAGATGCCGCACCGTCGAGCCCTCGGGTCCGGCCGGTTCGTCGAGCTCGACCGCGCCCTCCTCGTAGGCGACCAGCGCCGCGTAGGCGGCCAGCGGCTTGGTCACCGAGGCCAGGGGGAACCGGTGTCCGACGGGGCCGTGGGTACCGAGGACCGTGCCGTCGGCGCGGACGACCCCGGCGGCGGCGGTGGGAACAGGCCAGTTCTCGATCAGTGCGAGGCTGCTCAGCGACATGGCTCGAGCCTAAGCCTCGCCGCCGGAGGCCGTGACACGGCGTCCGCCCTCCCTTCCGTACGCGGCGGCCAGGAGAATCAGGCCATGTCCCACGCGTTTCTCACTGTTTCCGCTTGCTTGGAGCGCACTCGAAGGCCATAGCGTGGACGGTATGACGGTGATGGAGACCACGAGCACCGACAGCTGCGCCGCCCCTCCGCGCCCCGGCCGGCGCCCCCAGGGCCAGGACAGCTACACGATCAGCGAGGTCGTCGCGTTCACCGGCCTGACGGCCCACACCCTGCGCTGGTACGAGCGCATCGGCCTCATGCCGCACATCGACCGCTCGCACACCGGGCAGCGCCGCTACAGCAACCGGGACCTGGACTGGCTCGACCTCGTCGGGAAGCTGCGGCTCACCGGCATGCCGGTCGCCGACATGGTCCGCTACGCCGAGCTGGTGCGGGCGGGCGACCACACCTTCGGCGAGCGCTTCGACCTGCTGGAGGCGACCCGCCGCGACGTCCTCGCCCGGATCGCCGAACTGCAGGACACCCTGGCGGTGCTCGACCGGAAGATCGACTTCTACTCCGGCGCCGGCCGCCGGTTCGAACAGGAGAGGTACATGGACGACACGACGGAGCAGGCCGGATGAACGACGGCAGGATAGCGACCGCGCGCCTCGGCGCCGACGGCCCCGAGGTGGGCGTCCAGGGCCTCGGCTGCATGGGCATGAGCTTCGCGTACGGCCCCTCCGACGCGGACGCCTCCCGGGCCACCCTGGAGCGGGCGCTGGAGCTCGGCGTCACGCTGTACGACACGGCGGACGCGTACGGCAGCGGCGAGAACGAGCGGTTCCTGGCTCCCTTCTTCAAGGCGCACCGCGACGAGGTGGTGATCGCCACCAAGTTCGGTCTGGCGATCCACCCCGACGACCCCACGAAGCGGATCATCCGCAACGACGAGCCCTACATCCGCCAGTGCGTCGAGGCGAGCCTGAAGCGGCTCGACGTCGACGTCATCGACCTCTACTACATGCACCGCCGCCAGGTGGAGGTGACGTTCGAGGAGACCGTCGGCGTGATGGCCGAGCTGGTCCGCGAGGGCAAGGTGCGGCAGCTGGGCCTGAGCGAGGTCACGGCCGGCGAGCTGCGCCGGGCGCAGGCGGTGCACCCCATCGCGGCCGTCCAGTCCGAGTGGTCCCTGTTCAGCCGGGACATCGAGTCCGGTGTCGTGCCGGCCGCCCGCGAGCTGGGCGTGACGCTGGTGCCGTACTCGCCGCTGGGCCGGGGTTTCCTCACCGGGTCCTTCGCCCGCGCCGAGGAGCTGAGCGCCGACGACTTCCGCCGCCAGCAGCCCCGGTACACGGGTGAGAACGCCTCGGCCAACGCGGCCCTGCTCGAGCCGATCCGCGCCCTCGCCGAGGCCCGGGGTGCGACGCCCGGTCAGATCGCGCTGGCCTGGGTGCAGCAGCGCGCGGCGGTGCACGGGCTGCCCGTGGTCCCGATCCCCGGCACCCGCAGGCCCTCCCGGGTGGAGGAGAACACGGCGGCGACCCGCGTCGAGCTGGACGCGGCGGAGCTGGCCCTGCTGGAGCCGCTGGCGCAGAGGGTGGCCGGCACCCGCTACGCGGACATGTCCTTCACCTCCGCCGGCCGGGAGTAGCAGCCCTCGTACCGGGAGCCGTCACAGCTCGGCGAGCAGTTCCGCCTTCTTGCCGGCGAACTCCTCGTCCGTCACCAGCCCCGCCTGGTGCAGCTCGCCGAGATGACGGATCCGCTCGGCGATGTCGGCCGGGTCGCGCCGCGGCGTCCCGGCCGGCGTCGCGGCCACCGGTTCGGCCCGGCGGACCGCCGCGAGCACGGCCGCGGCGAACGGCAGCGACTCGTGCACCGGCCCGTACCCGAGCCCGAAGACGACGGCCGCCGGGTCCTGGTCGGCCTGCGCCGGCTGCTGCGAGGAGTCCCGCCGCAGCAGCCGCAGATGCCCCTCGAAGACCTCGGGCGAGCGCCATTCGACACCGCTCAGCTCGGTCACCGGGAAACTCTGGTCGCCCGCCTTCCACTTCGCCGAGGAGGCACCCGTCCAGAACCATCGGAAATGGGCGATTTTCCCATCGAACGAGGCTTTCCCGTCATATGCCTTGAACTGCAACGGCACCTCGGGGGCGCCCACGAGGAACTCCTCGGCCGCCTCGGAGTCGGTCAGCCGGTCCCGCACCTCGTCGCGGTAGTACTCGGCGAGCGTCTCCCGCTCGGCCGGCAGCACCAGCCGGTACGGGTCGCTGCCCTCCTTCAGCTGCCCGGCGGCCGCCGCCAGCAACGGATCGGCGCCCGAGCGCAGTTCGAGACGCAGCACCACGGTCCCGCGTCTGCCCGGCGTCAGCGTCACGTCGGCGATCGCCCGGTAGGGGACGCGGCGCTCCCCGAGGGCCTGGAACAGCTTGGGTGTCCGAAGGCCCCGTTCGTAACGGATGAGCACGGAGTCGGACTCGAACTCCCAGGCGGCATGAAATCCGGCCAGTACGTCACCCATGCGGCTCATCGTATGCGGCACGTGTTCCTCCGTCCCCACCCCGCGCACACCGCAGTTCCTCTCGTCTCTACGCGCGTCCGGCCGGCACGGCGTCGGACAGGCCCGCACGGCACCCGACGGTGCCGTCGGCGCACCGCACCGACTCGTAGGCGCCGACCCCGATCTCCGCGAAGTTCGTCACACTCTCCGTGCCGGGCTCGAAATAGCCGCTGTGCCCCTTCGCGTCCCGCGCCGACAGCACCCGCGCGCCGAACACCGAGGACACCGGGTCCTCGCCGTGCCCGAGGCCGCCGAGCTCCAGATACGGCACGTCCTGGACCCAGTCGTCGGCGTCCCGCATCGCCCATACATGCGCGGACGTGCGCAGCTGCGAGGCCCGCTCCACCCGCATACCGGGGCTCCCCGCCACCGCTATGTCGGTGACCCGGCCCGGCAGTTCACGCGCGGCCAGACCGCACAGCACCGAGCCGTAGCTGTGGCAGAACAGCGAGACGGGCGAGCGGCCCGGCAGCGCCCGCACCAGCGCGTTCAGCCGTACGGCCCCGTCTGCGGCGCGCGTCGCCGTCGCCGAGTCCAGTCCGAGACCGCCCGGCGTGGTGTAGTCGGCCCAGGCGATCACGGCCGTCCGCGTCGAGGGCGAGGCCGCGCGCTCGGCGTCGTACAGCGACCGGGCCATGCCGACCGGCGCCGAGTACTTGCGGTGCGTGCGCTGGAAGGTGAGCACGTCGGTGTCGACGCCGGGGACGACGACCGAGACCCGCTCGGCCCGGTCCAGGTCGCCGAAGACCTCCGCGGCCCGTCCGCCGCCGGCCGGGTCGAAGGCGAGGATCTGGCGGTCCGAGCGCAGCAGAGACCCGAAGCGCTCCTCGCGCTGGGCCGCGGCACGCTGCCCGTCCGGCGTGAGACCGCTGTCGTGCACGCGCTTGTGCTCGACCTCACGCGCCTCGCGGAGCGCGACACGGTTGGCGCGGTAGCGCAGTTCGGCCGGGGCGCCGTTCATGTTGCCGACCGCGAGCGGATAGCGGCGCACGAGATGCGAACGCTGGTGCTCGGTGAGGGAGGCGAAGAACGAGGTGAGCCGGGCGGGGGAGGAGTCCGCCGCCGGAAGCCGGTGGCCGGCGAGACTGCCGTGCTCCCAGGCACTGAGCGAGGCCTCGAGCGGGGCGGTGCCGCGGTGGTGCCGCAGTGCGGTCCAGCCCGTGGTCGCCAGCATCACGAACACGACGGCCAGAGCGAGCAGAGCGCGCCAGACGTTCAGTTGCGGGGTGGTGTCGAAGGAAGTCACTGGGAGGACACACTAGGAGAACGAGAGGGTCTCGCGTTAACCAAGTGACACGGATCACGTTTTGATCAAGGTTGTGTGAACAGGCCACCTTTCTCAGTCCGTTCGCCAGCTCCCGGTGAGGGCCGGCCCGACCTGTTCCAGGTACTGCACCGTCAACGCCCGTATGGCGTCCAGGCTCGTGTCGCCGCCCGTGGACCAGCTGCGTTCCGTCAGCCGCATCACCCCGCCGAACACGGCCACCGCCAGCCGCGGCCGGGGGTCGGCGTCGATGTCGACACCCTCGCGCTCGGCCAGCACCCGCGCGATCGCCTCCTCGGTCTCCAGCGAGCGCCGCAGATGGGCGGCGAGCAGGACCGGCGTCGACTCGATGACCTGGTACATGCGCAGGAACACCTCGACCGGCGCCACGGACTCGACCACCTCGCTGAGGGTGTCCCAGCTGTCCAGGACGGCCAGCCGCAGCGCGTCCATCGGCGCCTCCTGCGGCGGCCGGTCGCGCACCGCCCGCAGGAAGTGCGTCTCCGTCATCTCCTGCAGCGCGAGGGCGGCCTCCTCCTTGCCCGCGAAGTACCGGAAGAACGTGCGCTGCGACACATCGACGGCATCGGCGATGTCGTCGACCGTGGTGTCCTCGTACCCCCGTGTCGTGAAGAGCTCCAGCGCGGTACGCAGCAGCGCTTCCCGGGTGCGCTGCTTCTTGCGTTCGCGCAACGTGTCCATAGGTGTCAGTTACCGACTTGTGAATTGGTTTGTCAATTGTCAGTGACTGTCACTAGCCTCGAACACATGACTAGTCAGACCACCATCGACACGACGGGGTCGGGGGGCGACGCGCCGGCGGTCCCCTCGGACGCGACGTCGGCCAAGGGGATGCGCGGACACCCCTGGCTCACGCTGATCACCGTCGCAGTGGGGGTCATGATGGTGGCCCTCGACGGCACCATCGTGGCCATCGCGAACCCGGCCATCCAGAAGGACCTCAAGGCGAGCTTCGCCGACGTCCAGTGGATCACCAACGGCTACTTCCTGGCCCTCGCGGTCTCCCTGATCACCGCGGGCAAGCTGGGCGACCGGTTCGGGCACCGCCAGACCTTCCTCATCGGCGTCGTCGGCTTCGCCGCCGCCTCCGGCGCGATCGGCCTGTCCGACAGCATCGCGCTGGTCGTCACCTTCCGCGTGCTCCAGGGCCTCTTCGGCGCTCTGCTGATGCCGGCCGCGCTCGGCCTGCTGCGCGCGACCTTCCCGGCCGAGAAGCTCAACATGGCCATCGGTATCTGGGGCATGGTCATCGGCGCCTCCACCGCCGGCGGCCCGATCCTCGGCGGTGTCCTCGTCGAGCACGTGAACTGGCAGTCGGTGTTCTTCATCAACGTGCCGGTCGGTGTCCTGGCTGTCGTCCTCGGCGCCCTGATCCTGCTGGACCACCGCGCCAAGAACGCCCCGCGCTCCTTCGACCTGCTGGGCATCGCCCTGCTGTCGGCCGCCATGTTCTGCCTGGTCTGGGCCCTCATCAAGGCCCCGGAGTGGGGCTGGGGCGACGGCAAGACCTGGCTGTTCATCGTGGCCTCGGTGGCCGGCTTCGGCCTCTTCGCCCTCTGGGAGACGAAGGTCCGCGAGCCGCTCATCCCGCTCGGTCTCTTCCGCTCGGTCCCGCTGTCCGCGGGTGTCGTGCTGATGGTCCTCATGGCCATCGCCTTCATGGGCGGCCTGTTCTTCGTGACGTTCTATCTGCAGAACGTCCACGGCATGACCCCGATCGACGCCGGTCTGCACCTGCTGCCCCTGACCGGCATGATGATCGTCGGCTCCCCGCTCGCGGGCGCCATGATCACCAAGGTCGGCCCCCGTATCCCGCTGGCGGGCGGCATGGCGCTCACCGCGCTCGCCATGTACGGCATGTCCACCTTGGACACGAACACCGGCAGCGGCGTCATGTCCCTCTGGTTCGCCTGCCTCGGTCTGGGTCTCGCCCCGGTCATGGTCGGCGCCACCGAGGTCATCGTCGGCAACGCACCCATGGAGCTGTCCGGTGTGGCCGGCGGTCTCCAGCAGGCCGCGATGCAGATCGGCGGGAGCCTCGGTACGGCCGTCCTGGGCGCCGTGATGGCCTCCAAGGTGGACAGCGACCTGGCAGGCAACTGGAAGGACGCAGGACTTCCCCCGCTGTCCGGGGCGAACGAGGCCGCGGCCTCCGAGGCGGTCCAGGTCGGTGTGGCACCGGTACCCCCGGGCACGCCGGCGGCCATCGCCACCAAGATCACGGACGTCACGCACGACACCTTCATCTCCGGCATGAGCGCGGCCTCCCTGGTCGCAGCCGGTGTGGCCGCCGTCGCCGTCCTCGTCGCCTTCCTCACCAAGAAGGGCGAGAACGCGGGCGCCGGAGCGGGTGCCGCGCACATCTGACGCGTACGCGTGCGAACGGAGGGGTTCGCGGCGGGAGTTCCCCCATCAGGGTGACAACGCCGCGGATCCCTCCCGTCGCCCGTCCCCTCAGGTGACAGTGAGTCAAGCGGGGGCCAGCGGCGCGCTGCCGGAGGGGGACGGCGCGCCGACGGCCCGGCCCGCGCGGGCATGAAGTCCGCCATGGCGGTTACTCGTCAAGTCCAACGCCGAACCAGGGAGTTGACGATGGCGGGCTTCGGACATGGCACGCGCAGGCACCCCCGCTCACGTGGCCGGACGTGGTCACGGACCGGGCCGGATCGCGCGACGCTGGGAATCATCGGAGCCATCTGCGCGATCGCCGGATTCTTCGTACTGGGCATCATCCTCGGCCCGGTGGCGATCGTCTGCGGCTGGCTGGCCATGGGCCGCTCATGGTCGGGAGCCCGCCCGGCCCCCGCCCTGGTGGCGCTGGTCCTGGGCGTGATCGACACCCTGCTGGCGATCATCTGGCTGGCGGGTGCGGCCACCCCGGGCATCGGCCTGGCCTGACCCGCACCGGCCCCACGGCGGCCACCGCCGTGAACGGCCGCGCCGGCAGGTCACCCGGCGCCCTGATGTTCCCTTCAGCACGTACGCCCTTCAGCACATGACGTACGTACGCCCTTCAGTGCATGACGACGGGGTGGGGTGCTCCGCGGATCTCCCGCGGCGCGCCCCACCCCGTCGTCGTGCACTCCCTACGCGTCGCCCCCGGCCGCCCCCGGGTCCGCCGCCGCCACGTCGAGCAGCTGGTACCGGTCGATGGCCTGCTTCAGGACCGAACGGTCCACCTTGCCCTCCTTGGCCAGCTCGGTGAGCACCGCCAGCACGATCGAGTGCGCGTCGATGTGGAAGAACCGCCGCGCCGCGCCCCGCGTGTCCGCGAAGCCGAAGCCGTCGGCGCCCAGCGACTGGTACGTGCCGGGCACCCAGCGGGCGATCTGGTCCGGCACCGACCGCATCCAGTCGGAGACGGCCACGAACGGCCCCTCGGCACCGCTCAGCTTGCGCGTCACATACGGCACGCGCTGCTCCTCCTCCGGGTGCAGCAGGTTGTGCTCCTCGCAGGCCACCGCCTCGCGCCGCAGCTCGTTCCAGGAGGTCGCCGACCAGACGTCCGCCTTGACGTTCCACTCCTCGGCGAGGATCTTCTGCGCCTCCAGGGCCCACGGCACGGCCACACCGGACGCCATGATCTGCGCCGGCACCGAGCCGGACGTGCCCTCGCTCAGCCGGTACACGCCCTTGAGGATGCCCTCGACGTCGACGTTCTCGGGCTCGGCCGGGTGCTGGATGGGCTCGTTGTAGACGGTGAGGTAGTAGAAGACGTCCTCCCCGTGCGGGTGCTCGGCGTCGCCGCCGTACATCCGGCGCAGACCGTCCTGGACGATGTGCGCGATCTCGAAGCCGTACGCCGGGTCGTAGGCGACACAGCCCGGGTTGGTCGAGGCGAGCAGCTGCGAGTGCCCGTCGGCGTGCTGCAGTCCCTCACCGGTCAGGGTCGTGCGCCCGGCGGTGGCGCCCAGGACGAAACCGCGCGCGAGCTGGTCCGCCATCTGCCAGAACTGGTCGCCGGTGCGCTGGAAACCGAACATCGAGTAGAAGACGTACACCGGGATCAGCGGTTCGCCGTGCGTGGCGTAGGCCGATCCGGCCGCGATCAGCGAGGCGGTGCAGCCGGCCTCCGAGATGCCGTCGTGCAGCATCTGGCCCTGCGGGGACTCCTTGTACGCGAGCAGCAGGTCCCGGTCGACCGCCTCGTACTGCTGCCCGAGCGGGTTGTAGATCTTCGCGCTCGGGAAGAAGGAGTCCATGCCGAACGTGCGGTACTCGTCGGGCGCGATCAGCACGAACCGCCGGCCGAGCTCCTTGTCCCGCATGAGGTCCTTCAGGAGCCGCACGAACGCCATGGTGGTGGCGATCGACTGCTGGCCCGAGCCCTTCTTCACGGTCGCGTACGTCTTGTCGTCGGGCAGGGCCAGCGGCTTCGACCGCACGACACGGGTGGGCACATAACCGCCGAGGCCCTTGCGGCGGTCGTGCATGTACTGGATCTCCTCGGAGTCCCGCCCCGGGTGGTAGTACGGCGGGAGGCCGCTCTCCAGCTCCTTGTCGGCGATCGGCAGGTGCAGCCGGTCGCGGAAGCGCTTGAGGTCGTCGACCGTCAGCTTCTTCATCTGGTGCGTGGCGTTGCGGCCCTCGAAGTTCGGGCCGAGGGTCCAGCCCTTGATCGTCTTGGCGAGGATCACCGTCGGCTGGCCCTTGTGCGCCTTGGCCGCCGAGAACGCCGCGAAGATCTTGCGGTGGTCGTGACCGCCGCGGCCCAGGTGCAGGATCTGGTCGTCGGTCATGCCCTCGACCATGGCGCGCAGCCGCTGGTCGTCGCCGAAGAAGTGCTCACGGATGTACGCGCCGGTCTCGGTGGCGTACGTCTGGAACTGCCCGTCCGGCGTGGTGTTCATCCGGTTGACCAGCAGGCCGTCGCGGTCCTGCGCGAGCAGCGGGTCCCAGGAGCGGTCCCAGATCAGCTTGATCACGTTCCAGCCGGCGCCCCGGAAGATCGACTCCAGCTCCTGGATGACCTTGCCGTTGCCCCGGACGGGGCCGTCGAGGCGCTGCAGGTTGCAGTTCACCACGAACGTCAGGTTGTCCAGGCCCTCGCGTGCCGCGATGGACAGCTGGCCCAGTGACTCCGGCTCGTCCATCTCGCCGTCGCCGAGGAACGCCCACACGTGCGACGCGGAGGTGTCCGCGATGCCGCGGGCCTCCATGTAGCGGTTCATCCGCGCCTGGTAGATCGCGCCGATCGGGCCGAGGCCCATGGAGACGGTCGGGAACTCCCAGAAGTCCGGCATCAGCCGCGGGTGCGGGTACGAGGACAGGCCGTGCGGGGCCTTGGACTTCTCCTGGCGGAAGGCGTCCAGGTTCTGCTCGCTGAGGCGGTCCAGCAGGTACGCGCGCGCGTAGATGCCGGGCGAGGCGTGGCCCTGGAAGAAGACCTGGTCGCCGCCGTCGCCCTCGTCCTTGCCGCGGAAGAAGTGGTTGAAGCCCACGTCGTAGAGCGAGGCGGAGGAGGCGAACGTGGCGATGTGGCCGCCGACGCCGATGCCGGGGCGCTGGGCGCGGGACACCATGACCGCGGCGTTCCACCGGGTCGCGTTCAGGATCCTTCGCTCGATCTCCTCGTTGCCCGGGAAGAACGGCTCGTCCTTGGTGGCGATCGTGTTGACGTAGTCCGTGCTGCGCATCTCGGGCACCGCGACGCGCCTCGCGCGGGCCCGCTCGATCAGGCGCAGCATCAGATAGCGGGCCCGCTCCCGGCCGCGCTCGTCCACGGCGGCGTCGAGGGAGTCGAGCCACTCCTGGGTTTCCTCGGGATCGAAGTCAGGAACCTGACTCGGAAGGCCGCCAATGATGATCGGGTTGCGATCTGAACCGGAAGCCACGCTGTTCCTTACCTGTCAGAGGGCCGTGTTTCTGGGGTTTCTGGGTGCGCTGCACCGCTCCCCATCGTGTACCTCGGGGGACCGGACGTCATCTCTACTGCTGGGTAACCGGCGATTGGGCAACGGTCGAGTGCCCCCGAAGGGTTCCCAAACTCACAAAGGGGGCACATTGGTGTGGTGCACGTCACCACGGAGCCATGTTCGGGTGCCAGGAGTTGCGGTGACACGTTCCGGATCGTCACCGTTTCGGCGGTCCCGACGGCCTGGTACTTGCGCGATCCGCCCCGCCCGTGTGGACTACGGCCAATGCTTCGCGCACGCGCGTGGCTGAGTTATTCCCAAGACATGATCAGGAGGCAACCCGTGAGCGCGACCGCGGACCACGCGGAGGAGCGGACGAGCCCTGCCGTCAGGCTGGGGTTCCAGCCCGAGCAGGTGGTCCAGGAGATCGGCTTCGACGACGACGTCGACCAGGAGCTCCGCGAGGCCATTGAGGAAGTCATCGGCAGCGAGCTGGTGGACGAGGAGTACGACGACGTCGCCGACGCCGTGGTGCTGTGGTTCCGCGACGAGGACGGCGACCTGACGGATGCGCTGGTGGACGCCACCACGTACATCGAGGAGGGCGGCTCGATCCTTCTCCTGACGCCGAAGACGGGCCGTGACGGCTACGTGGAGCCCAGCGACATCTCTGAAGCCGCGACCACGGCGGGGCTGTCGGCTTCCAAGAGCGTCAGCGTCGGCAAGGACTGGAGCGGCAGCCGGCTGGTGACGCCCAAGGCCGCGAAGTCCAAGAAGTAACCGGTGGCTGAGCCGGGCCGGACCCCAGGGCCCGGCCCGGCCTCCTGCGTGGCCCCCGGTGGCCGCTGCATAGGGTGGACACCACCCGAACAGCCCACCGAAGGGACACGACGACGATGGCGATCCAGGTCGGCGACAAGGCCCCCGACTTCGCGCTCAAGGACAACCACGGCCGCACCGTGCGGCTCTCCGACTTCCGCGGCGCGCAGAACGTCGTCCTGCTCTTCTACCCCTTCGCCTTCACCGGCGTCTGCACCGGCGAGCTGTGCGCCGTTCGGGACAACCTGCCGCGGTTCACCGACCGCGACACCCAGATCCTCGCCGTGTCCAACGACTCCATCCACACCCTGCGCGTCTTCGGCGAGCAGGAGGGCCTGGAGTACCCGCTGCTCAGCGACTTCTGGCCGCACGGAGAGGTCAGCCGCGCCTACGGCGTCTTCGCCGAGGACAAGGGCTGCGCGGTGCGCGGCACCTTCGTCATCGACAAGGAGGGCGTCGTCCGCTGGACCGTGATCAACGCTCTGCCGGACGCACGCGACCTCAACGAGTACGTCGAGGCGCTCGACGCGCTCTGATCCCTTTCCGTCACCGACTCGACGCCGACACCTGCGATCGGTGGGTACAAGCCCTGCGCACGACGGGAACCCGTCACTAGGATCGAGTCGTTGATCCGATACCGAACGCACGGCGGGGCTCCCGGCCCCCGGACATCAATGGAGGACTCGTGGGAGTCAGCCTCAGCAAGGGCGGCAACGTATCACTGACCAAGGAGGCCCCCGGCCTCACCGCGGTCATCGTCGGTCTGGGGTGGGACGTCCGCACCACGACCGGCACCGACTTCGACCTCGACGCCAGCGCTCTGCTGCTGAACAACACGGGCAAGGTCGCCAACGACCAGAACTTCGTGTTCTTCAACAACCTCAAGAGCCCCGACGGCTCCGTGGAGCACACCGGTGACAACCTCACCGGTGAGGGCGAGGGCGACGACGAGCAGATCAAGGTCAACCTGGCGGGCGTTCCGGCCGAGATCGAGAAGATCGTCTTCCCGGTCTCGATCTACGACGCCGAGAACCGTCAGCAGTCCTTCGGCCAGGTGCGCAACGCCTTCATCCGCGTCGTCAACCAGGCCGGTGGCGCCGAGATCGCCCGCTACGACCTCTCGGAGGACGCGTCCACCGAGACGGCGATGGTCTTCGGCGAGCTGTACCGCCACGGCGCCGAGTGGAAGTTCCGCGCCATCGGCCAGGGCTACGCGTCGGGTCTGCGCGGCATCGCACAGGACTTCGGGGTCAACGTCTGACGTCACCCGGCGTGCCCGTCCAGGACACGTCCGGCCGATTCCGGCGCCGTACCGTTTCGGTGCGGCGCCGGACGCGCAGAACAACCGTGAAGCACCACCTGGGGAGGAACAGCATCATGGGCGTCACGCTCGCCAAGGGAGGAAACGTCTCCCTGTCCAAGGCCGCACCGAATCTCACCCAGGTGATGATCGGGCTCGGCTGGGACGCGCGTTCCACCACCGGAGCCCCCTTCGACCTCGACGCCAGCGCCCTGGTGTGCAGCGGCGGCCGGGTCATGGGCGACGAGTGGTTCGTCTTCTACAACCAGCTCAAGAGCCCCGACGGCTCGGTGGAGCACACCGGTGACAACCTCACCGGTGAGGGCGACGGCGACGACGAGTCGATCCTGGTCGACCTGTCGAAGGTGCCCGCCCAGTGCGACAAGATCGTCTTCCCCGTCTCCATCCATATGGCCGACGAGCGCGGCCAGGCCTTCGGCCAGGTAAGCAACGCCTTCATCCGGGTCGTCAACCAGGCGGACGGCCAGGAACTCGCCCGCTACGACCTCAGCGAGGACGCCTCCACCGAGACCGCGATGATCTTCGGCGAGGTCTACCGCTACCAGGGCGAGTGGAAGTTCCGCGCGGTCGGACAGGGGTACGCGTCGGGTCTGCGCGGCATCGCCCTGGACTTCGGGGTCAACGTCTCATAACGCGATATGGGCAAAACCCGGGTCCGGGTGGGGCGCGCCACGACGCCGACATAGACTCCGGGTTCAAAGTTTCGTAAAGCCGAGTACGGCGCGGGGGAGCCCCGTACACACAGGATTGGGTAGCCAGTGCTTCTGAAAACCTTCGGCTGGTCGTTCGCGGTCACCGCGCTCGGCCTGGTCGCAGCGGTCCTCTTCGGGGGGTGGACCGCCCTCGGCATCGTGGCGATCCTCTCGGTCCTGGAGATCTCGCTGTCCTTCGACAACGCGGTGGTCAACGCCGGGATCCTGAAGAAGATGAATGCCTTCTGGCAGAAGATCTTCCTCACCATCGGCATCCTGATCGCCGTGTTCGGCATGCGGCTGGTCTTCCCCGTGGTGATCGTGGCGATCAGCGCCCAGCTCGGGCCGATCGAGGCCGTCGACCTCGCGCTCAGCGACAAGGACCGCTACCAGGAGCTCGTCACCGACGCCCACCCCGCGATCGCAGCGTTCGGTGGCATGTTCCTGCTGATGATCTTCCTCGACTTCATCTTCGAGGACCGGGACATCAAGTGGCTGGCCTGGCTGGAGCGGCCGCTGGCCAAGCTCGGCAAGGTCGACATGCTGTCGGTCTGCATCGCGCTCATCGTCCTGCTGATCTCCGCGCTGACCTTCGCGGCCAACGCCCACCAGCACGGCGGCGCCCACGTCGACAAGGCCGAGACGGTCCTGCTGTCCGGTATCGCCGGTCTGATCACGTACATGATCGTGGGCGGCCTGTCCGGGTTCTTCGAGGACAAGCTCGAAGAGGAGGAGGAACGCGAGCACGAGGCCGAGGAGGAGGCCGAGCGCAGCGGCAAGCCCCGCTCCGCGGTCGCCCTGGCCGGCAAGGCCGCGTTCTTCATGTTCCTGTACCTGGAGGTCCTGGACGCCTCGTTCTCGTTCGACGGCGTGATCGGCGCCTTCGCGATCACCAACGACATCGTCCTCATGGCCCTCGGCCTCGGCATCGGCGCGATGTACGTCCGTTCGCTCACGGTCTACCTGGTCCGCCAGGGCACCCTCGACGACTACGTCTACCTGGAGCACGGCGCGCACTACGCCATCGGCGCCCTCGCCATGATCCTGCTGGTCACCATCCAGTACCAGATCAACGAGATCATCACCGGCCTGATCGGCGTCGTGCTGATCGGCGCCTCCTTCTGGTCCTCGGTCCGCCGCAACCGCGCCCTCGCGGCGGCGGAGGGAAAAGCGGAGGCCCCGGACAAGACTGAGGTGTCGTCCGGGGTGTGACACCCGCGAGGGTGAGGAACGCTCTGAGCGGGGCGGCCGGACGTCCGGCCGCCCCGCCGGTTTGTGCAGGGACACGAACGTCCTGCGGGACGTGGGGGGCGGACATGGGCTTCTTGGACGGGCTCTGGCGTGGGCGGGCGGCCGAGTTCGACTCGGGCAGCGCGTCGTCGAACGCGATCGAGCTGACGAAACGGCACGACCGGGTCTCACTCACCCGGCAGGGAGCGGCCACCGGCCATCTGCGGGTCAACCTGACCTGGCGCATGCGGACCTCCGACATCGGCGGGTCCCAGCGGGAGAGCCTGCTGCGGCACCCCTTCAAGGCGCTGCGGCCCCCGGAGGTCCTCGGGCACAGCCAGAGCATGGTCAACGTCGACCTCGACCTCGGCTGCCTGTACGAGCTGGCCGACGGCACCAAGGGCGTCGTCCAGCCGCTCGGCGGCTTCCTCGGGGACGTCAACGCGCCGCCGTACGTCAAGCTCAGCGGCGACGACCGGTTCGGCTCCGCGTCCGGCGAGACGATCTACGTCAACCTCGACCACCGGGAGAACATCAAGCGGCTGCTGGTGTTCGTCTACATCTACGACCAGACCCCGGCCTTCGACCGCACCCACGCCATCGTCACGCTCTACCCCAGCAACGGGCCCCGCATCGAGATCGGCCTGGACGAACGGCACCCCCAGGCCCGCTCCTGCGCGGTGGTGACCATCGAGAACGTCAAGGGCGAGGTGTGGGTCCGCCGCGAGGTCAAGTTCGTCTACGGCTTCCAGGCCGAGCTGGACCGCCTGTTCGGCTGGGGCCTGCAGTGGGGCCGCGGCTACAAGACCAAGGCCGAGCACTAAGGGCTCGGCGGCGCCTGCTCAGCGTCCGATGAACTGCGGGCCCTGCGGAGGCAGGCGGACCTCCGGCGCCGGGCCGGGTGCCGTCGCCGGAGGCGGATAGCCGTACCCCGCCGCCGCGCCCGTCCCGGCCGGCTGGGGATAGCCGTACGCCGGCTGGGTCGGCGGGGGCTGCTGCGGATAGCCGTACGACGGCTGCTGCGGCACCACCGTCGTGGGCTGCTCCGGAGGCAGCGGCTGGGACACCTCGGGGGCCTGGGCGGCGGGCGGCTCCTGCGCGGCCGCCTCCGACTCGTCCACCGAGATCCCGAAGTCGGTGGCCAGTCCCTTCAGGCCGTCCGAGTAGCCCTCGCCCAGGGCGCGGAACTTCCAGCCATCACCCCGGCGGTACAGCTCGCCGCAGATCAGCGCGGTCTCCGCGCCCGTCTCCGGCTTGATGTCGAAATGGGCCAGCGGCTCGCCCTCCGCCGCCGAGGCGTCGTACAGCGTGATACGCAGGTCGCGTACGCGGTCGAACGGGACACCGTCCGCCGACGCGACGAGCAGAATCTGGCCGACGGCCGCCTCGACACCGGTCAGCTCTGTCTGGATCGTGTCGGTGAGGCCCTCGGCGCCCTGCTTCTTGCCGAGCCGCCACACCGTCCCCGAGGGGTGCCGGGGCTGGTTGTAGAACACGAAGTCCTCGTCGGAGCGCACACGACCGTCGGGGCCGAGGAGCAGAGCCGAGGCATCGACGTCGGGGACCCCCTGCCCGGGCGTCCAGCGCAGCACGGCGCGTACCGTGGTGGCCTCCAGCGGGATGTTCGACCCCTTCAGCATCGCGTGCGTCATACGGTCATCCTGCCCTCTCCGTCCTGGTCACGACAACGCGGGGTACACGGTGTGTGCGCGGATGTGCTGATCCGCGTTACCAGAAATTCATGCCGGTCGGGAACCCCCGACATGGGTATCTACGTACTATTACCGGCCACCTGTGAACAGGTCACAGGGGACACTGAGTCACCACGGGGGAGCTCCATGCGTCATTTCGGGCACATCGCCCCAGAGGTGCGTCAGCGCCTGTTCCACCGGGAGCCGGGGGCCTTCACCGCCGACTCCCCGTCACGGCTGCTCTCGGCCGCCCTGGGGGCCACGCTCTACAGCCCCGCCACCCGTCCCCGGCTGACCGACGACATCGTCAAGCAGAGCGCCCGCGGCGTGGTCTCGATGGTGCTGTGCCTGGAGGACTCCATCGGCGACGAGGACGTGGCGGCCGGCGAGGAGAACCTCGTCGTCCAGCTCACCGACCTCGCGGGCCGCCCCGACGCCGACGACCCGCCGCTGCTCTTCATCCGCGTCCGCACCCCCGAGCAGATACCCGACCTCGTGCGCCGCCTCGGCCCCGCCGTCCGGCTGCTCTCCGGATTCGTCCTGCCCAAGTTCACCGAGGAACGCGGCATGCCGTTCCTGGAGGCCCTCGCGGACGCCGAGACCGACAGCGGACGCCGGCTGTTCGCCATGCCCGTCCTGGAGTCACCCGAACTGCTCTACCGCGAGTCCCGCATGGAGACCCTGGAGGGCATCTTCCGGGCCGTCGACAAGTACCGCGACCGGGTCCTCGCGCTGCGCCTCGGCGTCACCGACTTCTGCTCCTCGTACGGCCTGCGCCGCGCCCCCGACATGACCGCCTACGACGTCCAGATCGTCGCCTCCGTCATCTCCGACGTGGTCAACATGCTCGGCCGCGCCGACGGCACCGGCTTCACCGTCACCGGCCCGGTCTGGGAGTACTTCCGCGTCCAGGAGCGCATGTTCAAGCCGCAGCTGCGCCGCAGCCCCTTCCTCGAGGGGCAGGCCGAGGCACTGCGCGAGGCCCTCATCGAGCACGCCATGGACGGCCTGCTGCGCGAGATCACCCTCGACCACGCCAACGGCCTGCTCGGCAAGACCTGCATCCACCCCTCCCACGTCCTGCCCGTGCACGCGCTGTCCGTCGTCAGCCACGAGGAGTTCAGCGACGCCCAGGACATCCTGCGGCCCGAATGCGGCGGCGGAGGTGTACTGAGGTCGCAGTACACGAACAAGATGAACGAGGTGAAACCGCACCGCGCCTGGGCCGAGCGCACCCTCCTGCGCGCCGAGGTCTTCGGCGTGGCCAACGAGGACATCGGCTTCGTGGAGCTGCTCGCCGCCGGCATACCGGCCTGACCGGACCGGCATCCGCACGGCCGGGCCCACGACGGGACGCCCGGCCACTCGATCCAAGGGACGCATGAACAACGCAGTGAACAACGGGGTCTGGTCCGGAAGCTGGGTCGCCGAACGGCTCGGAGTCCAGCTCGTGGGCGACGACACGCTCACCGACCTGCTGGGGCTGGCCCTGCGCCGCAACCCGAAACGAGCCCACCTCCTCGTCTCGAACGTGCTCGGCAAGCACGTACCCCAGTCACCCACCGTGGTCCACGACGCCGGACACGCCCTCGGCCGCCGCGTCCGCGACCTGCTGGGCGACGAGGACGCCGCCGCCGCGGTCGTCCTCGGCTACGCCGAGACCGCCACCGGCCTCGGCCACTGCGTCGCCGACGGCCTCGGCCTCGCGCCCTACCTGCACTCCACCCGCCGCCCCGTCCCCGGCGTCGCCCGCGCCGGCGGCTTCGAGGAGTCCCACTCCCACGCCACCTCCCACCTGCTGCTCCCCGAGGACCCCACCCTCCTCGTCGGCGACGGGCCCCTCGTCCTCGTCGACGACGAGTTCTCCACCGGCAACACGGTGCTGAACACCATCCGCGAACTCCACGAGCGCTACCCGCGCCGCCGCTACGTCGTCGTCGCCCTCGTCGACATGCGCTCCCCGGCCGACGCCGGACGCCTGGACGACCTCGCCCGCGAGATCGGCGCCCGCGTCGACCTCGTCACCGCCGCCACCGGCACCGTACGGCTCCCCGACGGAGTACTGGAGAAGGGCCAGGAACTCGTCGCACGCCACGAGACCGCGCCCCCGGCCCCCACCGGCACCACGGCACCCCCGCCCACCCGCGTCGACCTGCACTGGCCCGCGGGCCTCCCCGACGGCGGCCGGCACGGCTTCACTCCCGCCCACCGCACCCGGCTTGAGAACGCCCTGCCCGCCATGGCCGCCGGCCTGGCCCAGGCCCTCCCCGCAGGCGCCCGCCGCGTCCTCGTCCTCGGCTTCGAGGAACTCATGTACGCGCCGCTGCGGCTCGCCCGCGAACTCGAGCAGACCACCGGCCTCGACGTCCGCTACTCCACCACCACCCGCTCACCCGTCCTCGCCGTCGACGACCCCGGCTACGCGATACGCACCCGCCTCGTCTTCCCCGCCCACGACGACCCCGCCGACGGCCCCGGCGAGCGCTACGCCTACAACGTCGCAGGCGCCGGCTTCGACGCCGTCGTCACCGTCGTCGACTCCACCGCCGACACCCCCGCCCTGCACGACCCGGACGGACTCCTCGCCCAGCTCGCCGCCCAGACCCCGCACGTCCTGCTGGCCGTCGTCCCCTCGTACGTCCCCGGCCCCCTCGCCCTGCCCGAAAGGCCCCCGATGCTGCCCGAGCCCCTGCGCGGCCCCGCCTTCTCCTCGTACGCACCCGAGGAGGTCGGCTGGCTGCTCCAGGACCTCTCGGACGTCACCCTGGAGGCACCCACCGAGGAACGCGAGGAGGCCATCCAGAGCGGCGGCGCCCACTACGCCGAATCCCTGCCCGTCGAGTATCAGCCCAGCGAGCAGTACCAGGCGCTCTTCCACACCGCCCTCGCGGAGTCCGCCGGCCGCCTCGCCCAGGCCGTCGGAGCCGTCACCGAGATCGTCCTCGCCGAACGCTCACCCCGGCCCGTGCTCGTCTCCCTCGCCCGCGCCGGCACCCCCGTCGGCATCCTCATGCGCCGCTGGGCCCAGTTCCGGCACGGCCTCGAACTGCCCCACTACGCCGTGTCCATCGTGCGCGGCCGCGGCATCGACGCCAACGCCCTGCGCTGGCTCGCCCGCCACCACGACCCCCGCGACGTCGTCTTCGTCGACGGCTGGACCGGCAAGGGCGCCATCACCCGCGAACTCGCCACCGCGATACGCGGGTTCGAGGCCACCGACGGCATCACCGGCTTCGACCCCGAGATCGCCGTGCTCGCCGACCCCGGCTCCTGCGTCCGCACCTACGGCACCCGCGACGACTACCTCATCCCGTCCGCCTGCCTCAACTCCACCGTCTCCGGCCTGATCTCCCGCACCGTGCTGCGCGCCGACCTCGTCGGCCCCCACGACTTCCACGGCGCCAAGCACTACCGCGAACTCGCCGGCTCCGACGTCTCCGTCGCCTTCCTCGACGCCGTCTCCGCCCGCTTCCCCGACGTCACCGACACCGTCGACGCCACCGCCAAGGAACTCCTGTCCACCGACCGCACCCCCACCTGGGAAGGCTGGGCCGCCGTCGAACGCATCAGCGAGGAGTACGGCATCCACGACGTCAACCTCGTCAAGCCCGGCGTCGGCGAGACCACCCGCGTCCTGCTGCGCCGCGTCCCCTGGAAGATCCTCGCCCGCGCCGGAGCCGGCGCCGACCTCGACCACGTCCGCCTGCTCGCCGACCAGCGCGGCGTACCCGTCGAGGAGGTCCCCGAACTGCCCTACACCTGCGTCGGGTTGATCCACCCCAAGTACACCCGGGGCGCCACCGGCGCCGACGGCCGGGCGGTGAACCTCTGATGCCCGTCATCGTCGCCAGCGACCTCGACCGGACCCTGATCTACTCCTCCGCCGCGCTCGCGCTCACCATGCCCGACGCCCGCGCCCCACGCCTGCTCTGCGTCGAGGTCCACGAGAGCAGACCGCTGTCCTACATGACCGAGACGGCCGCCCAGCTGCTCACCGACCTCGGCGACCGCGCCCTCTTCGTCCCCACCACGACCCGCACCCGCAAGCAGTACCAGCGCATCAACCTGCCCGGGCCGCCCCCCACCTACGCCATCTGCGCCAACGGCGGGCACCTGCTCGTCGACGGCGTCTCCGACCCCGACTGGCACGCCCAGGTCACCGCCCGCCTCGCCGAGAGCTGCGCACCGCTCGCCGAGATCCAGGACCACCTGATGGCCACCGCCTCACCGGCCTGGGTCCGCAAGCACCGCGTCGCCGAGGACCTCTTCGCCTACCTCGTCGTCGAACGCGAACTGCTCCCCGAGGAATGGGTGAAGGAACTCGCCGTCTGGGCCGAGAACCGCGGCTGGACCGTCTCCCTCCAGGGCCGCAAGATCTACGCCGTCCCCAAACCGCTCACCAAGAGCGCCGCCCTGCGCGAACTCGCCCGCCGCACCGGCGCCGAACTCACCCTCGCCGCCGGGGACTCCCTGCTCGACGCCGACCTGCTGCTCGCCGCCGACCGCGGCTGGCGCCCCGGCCACGGCGAACTCGCCGACACCGCCTTCACCGCCCCCGCCGTCACCGCCCTGCCCGAACGAGGCGTCCTCGCGGGCGAGCGCATCCTGCGGGAGTTCCTGAAGACGGCCGGCACGACGACGGCCGGCGGAGCCGCAGGAAACTAGCCGCAGCACCCGCCACCACAGCAGCCGCCCCCGCCGGACGCCTTCGGCGCCGCGGGGGCGCTCGCCGTCCCACCGACGGCCACCGTCGACAGCAGCTTCACCGTGTCGTCGTGCCCGGCCGGGCAACTCGCCGGAGCGGACGACTCCGCCATCGGCCGGCTCAGTTCGAACGTGTCGCCGCAACTGCGGCAGCGGTACTCGTAGCGAGGCATGACCCCAGGTTAGCCCGGTCCGTGACCGCCGCCCCGCTCCTCACGGATCTGCGCCACCACCCGCGCCACCGACTGCCGCACCGCCTCCGTCTCCGTCAGGAAGTGCCAGTAGTCCGGATGCCGGCCCTCCAGCGTGCCGGCCGCCCGCTCCAGCCGCGCCACCGACTCGTCCAGCGGCCGCGCGTGCCGCGGATCCGGCGTGTTCCGCCCCGACATCGCCAGCCGCTGCGCGTCCCGGATCGCGAACCGCGTCCGGTCGATCTCCTGCTGCGGATCCTTCTGCACCGCGTTCAGCAGCCGCAGCCGGTCACCCGCCGCCGACACCGACTCGTCCGTCGTGTTCAACAACGCACGCACCGTCGACAGCAACGCCGTCGCGTCCGGCCAGCGCTGCTCGTCCCGCGCCGCCCGCGCCTCCCGCAGCTTCACCTCGGCCTGCCGCACATTCTCCGCGGCCACCTCCGGCACCCCCTGCAGGTCCTGCCAGCACGCCACCGTGAACCGCCGCCGCAACTCGCTCAGCACCGGCTCCACCTGCTCCGCCCGCGTCGTCAGCGCCTGCGCCCGCGTCCGCAGCGACACCAGCCGATGATCGATCTCCGCCGCCCGCTCCGGCAGCCGCTCCGCCTCCGCCCGGATCGCCCCGGCCTCCCGCGCGACCCGCTCCGCCCGCTCCAGCGTCTGCGGCACACCATGCCGCCCCGCGCCCTCGTTCAGCAGCGTCAGCTCCGGCCCCAGAGCCGCAAGCCGCGCCGCCAGATCGTCCGCCCGCAGGCCCGACTCCCGCACCGCGTCCAGCGCGTTCGACGCCGCGAGCAGCCCCTGCCGGGCCCGCTCCACCGCCGGCGCCAGCCGCGCCAGCTGCGTCTCCGCCTTCCCCAGCAGCGGCCCCAGCCCGTCCGCGAACCGCTCCAGCTCCCGCCGTACGCCGTCCAGGTCGTCCTTCGCCCGGCTCAGCTCTGCACGCGCCCGGCCGGCCGCCGCGGCCTCCAGGTCGTCACGGTCCAGATCGTGCGCGTCGACCGCCTGGATGTAACGGTGACTCGCCTCGTCGATCCGCCGGCCCAGCGCGTCGAAGTCGTCGATCGCCCGCAGGGCCGCAGGAGAGTCGTCCACGGCCGCGATCGTCTCTATCGAGATCCGCAGATCCCGCTGCGCGGTGTCCAGCTCGTAGAAGGCGGCCGCGGCGTCGTCCTTCGCGGCCTGCGCCTCCGCCCGCTGGTTCTCCGCCCGCCCGCCGAACCAGCGCCGGGTCCCCCCGCCCGCGAACGCGGCGGGAAGCGCGAGAACGGCGACGACGGGAAGGACGAGGGCCGGCACCAAGGGGTCCAGGGCACGACGCACACCGGGCCGCACCCGCACAGGACGGTGCCGCCGCGTCACGGGCGGCACGGACGGCGAGTTCGGCTGCTCAGGTGTCGCCGTCACATCCCTCTCCCGTGCTGTCATTCACCCTGCCGGTGTCATTCTCCCACCGGTGAAGGACGAACACACGGGCCGGTCAGTTCGCCGTTCGCACCGTGATGTTCCCGTCGCCGCTGCGGGCACTGATCCGCCGGGAGCTGGAGGCGTCCCGCGGCACGGACACGTCGACCGAACCGTCCCCGGCCTTCGCCTCCACCCGGTAACCGGCCCGCGGCACCTCCACCGTCACCGAACCGTCCCCGCTGCGCGTCTCCACCAGATCCGGCACGCTCCCCAGCGACAGCCGCACCGAGCCGTCACCGGTCTTCGCCCGCACCTCCCGCGACGCCACGTCGAACACCCGCACCGAACCGTCCCCGGTCTCCAGGTCCAGCGGCCCACTGGAGTCGCTGACCTGCACCGAACCGTCCCCGGTACGGATGTGCAACGGGTCCTCGAACCCCCGCGCCCGCACACTCCCGTCCCCGTCCAGCACCCGCACGGTGACCCCGCGCGGCACCTCGATCCGGTGCTTGGCCGAGCAGTCGGCGACCACCCCGGAGCACTTCTCCCGCAGCACCAGCCGGTCGTCCTTCATCGACCAGGTCACCTTCGGGTCCTCCCCGAACACCACCGACCCCTCGAACCACCGCGTCACCTCGACCGACCCCGCCTTGTGCCCCTCGGCCGCGACGATCTCCAGCGCCGAGTCGTCCGAGTCCACCGTCAGCGTCCGCCCCTCCAACGCGAACGACCGGTGCTCCGGCTCCGTGTCGTCCCCGGCGGACGCCCCGCACGCACTCACCCCCGCGACGAGCGCCACGAGCACCCCGGCGACGGCGATCCGAGCGGGAACGGTACGGGCCATGACGATCTCCCCCTGAGCTGTCCCGGACCTCTCCCGGCCCGGATTGCGACGATGCTCCGACCGTACGGACGAACGCCCCACAGGAGGATCCGGCCCACCACCGGACCGGGGGTGGGGGTAGCCCCCGGGTGCACCCGCCGGTGGACCGCCCGGGACCCCGGATATGGGTTTGTGGCCCGACGCCCGGGACAATGTAGGCTGTCGACTCGTTCTCGGGTGCGTAGCTCAGGGGTAGAGCGCCTGCCTTACAAGCAGGATGTCGGCGGTTCGAAACCGTCCGCGCCCACACGCAGGGAAGGACCCCGGTCGGGTGACCGGGGTCCTTTCGCGTGTCAGGGTGTCTCCTCCCGGTTCTCGTCCGCGTGCTTGAGCTTCATCCGGGCGTCGACCCGGGCAGCCCCGTCGAGCTGCGACCAGAAGCGGTGGCCGCTGACGAACACCGCGAGTTCGTGTTCGCGGCGGCGCAGCTTCTCGACCTCGGCCTGTTCGTCCTCCGTCCAGCCGGGGGAGGCCGGGCGCTCGATCTTGCGCCAGCCGTTGTCGTCGCTGAAGCCGTCCAGGGGCACGACCGACCAGGGCAGCCGTTTCAGCAGGGCCGACAGCTCGGCCCGGACCTGATGCAGCTCCTCCTGACCGGCGCGGAGGTCACTCGGAAAGTCATAGGGCGTAGCCACGGCTCAATGCTACGCCTGTTCGATTTAGGGGTGCGAGTCGCTTCGGGAGGTTCATGCGAACGGGTGTGTGAGGGGCGAGTGCGGACGCGGAAATCCGGTGGTGGGGCGCTGAGGCACCGCCTAGGTTCGCGCGCATGGTGGACGACTGCTTCGGGCATCCGCGGCTCGCCGCGCTCTACGATCCGCTCGACCCCGACCGCCGTGATCTCGACGTCTACGTGGCGATCGCGGAGGAGTTCGGGGCGCGGAGTGTGCTGGACATCGGGTGTGGCACGGGGGTGTTCGCGCTGCTGCTGGCCGATCGGGGGATCGAGGTCGTCGGTGTCGATCCCGCCGGGGCGTCCCTCGACGTGGCCCGGGCCAAGCCGGGCGGGGAGCGGGTGCGCTGGATCCACGGGGAGGCGACGGCGCTTCCGCCGCTGCGGGTGGACCTCGTGACGATGACGGCGAACGTGGCGCAGGCCATCGTCGAACCGGCCGTCTGGAGGGGGACGCTGCGGGGGGCCCGTGAGGCGCTGCGGCCGGGCGGACGGCTGGTCTTCGAGACGCGTGATCCGGCCCGGCGCGCCTGGGAGGAGTGGACGCGTGACCGGTCCCGCCGGGTGACGGAGGTGCCGGGGGCCGAGGCGGTCGAGACGTGGTTCGAGTTGCTGGACGTGCGGTTGCCGCTGGTGTCCTTCCGGTCGAACTTCGTGTTCGGCGCGGACGGGGCGGTGCTGACCTCGGATTCCACGTTGCGGTTCCGGGAGCGCGGGGAGGTGGAGGCGGATCTGGTCGCGGAGGGGTTCGTGGTGGACGAGGTGCGGGACGCGCCCGACCGGCCGGGGCGGGAGTTCGTCTTCGTCGCGCGGCGTCCGTGAGAGGTTCACGCGGTGGGCCCGTCGGGGGGAGACTGGGCGCATGTGCCGCAGCATCAAGACGCTTCGTCCACCCGCGATGCCCGAGGAGGCGACGGAGGACGAGATCCGCGCCGCCGCCCTCCAGTACGTACGCAAGGTGTCGGGTTTCCGGGCCCCGGCCGCACACAACCGCGAGGTCTTCGACCGTGCCGTCGAGGTGATCGCGCAGGCCACGGCCGAGCTGCTCGACGGCCTGGAGGTCAGGGGGCAGGCCGCCCGGCAGGCGGGCTGAGCCGAGCCGGTCCGGCGTCAGTAGCGCTGGGCCTTGGCGATCTCGGCGGTCAGCCGGGGCTCGGGGGGCTTGCGGCTGATGGCGACGGGCTCGGCGCGTTCGCCGGGTCCGAGGTCCTCGGCGCCGACGAACCGGGTCTCGACGACCTTGCCGTCCGGGTCGCGGAAGTCGACCTGCACGGCGTAGGACGCGGTGTCGTCCGTGCGGTTGGTGATGGCCACGACGACGGCGAGCAGGTTGCCGGTGTCGGCGCGGGGCTTTCCGGTGAGGGAGACGTCGGCGGTGGCGTTGCCGCGTCCGTCGACGTTCTTGAGCTGCTTCTGCGCTGCGTCGTTGGCCCGTTTGACCTCGGCCGACACCGAGGCCTCGAACTCGGAGGCGCGGGCGGAGGCGGAGGAGGCGGCGGCCGAGGCGCGTTCGCGGGCGGACGCCTCCAGGGAGGACAGGCCGGGCGCCGGCGAGCCGGAGAAGGAGGCCGTGTCGGGGGGTGTCGGGGTGGGGCGGGCGGACGCGGCGCCGTCGCCGTCGTCGTCCCCGCCGCAGGCCACGAGTCCCGTCGCGCCGAGGGCCGCGAGGAGGAGTGCGGCCAGGGCGGTGCGTGCGCGGGGCCGTCGGGGTGGTGTCGTCGCCTTCGGCGCGCGAGCGCTCATGGGGTCCCTTTCGGACGCGAACACATCGGCCGGGCCGGGTGGCCTCTCGATGTGACCCATCGTGCACGCGGCGGAGCCTCCCGGCCACTCAGGGTCACCGGGAGTGCGGTCGGGTGCGGGCCTCTCGTTTGGGTCATGCCGGGCTCGCTGATCCGGCCTGATCCCAACGAACGACCCTAGGCGGGGGTGCGGCGCATCAGGAACGTGGCCACGGCTCCGGCGCCGAAGAGCGCCGCGACGGAGACGAGCGTGGCCACCCAGGTCGCGCCGAGCCACTGGGCGCCGAGGTAGCCGAGGGCGACGCTGTAGATCGCCCAGGCGAGACCGGCGACGGCGGACCAGGGCAGGAAGTCGCGGGGGCTGCGGCGGGTGGCGCCGGCGCCGAAGGAGACCAGGGATCGGCCGGCCGGGGCGAAGCGGGCGAGGACGACGAGGGCGCCGCCGCCGCGCGACAGGGCGGCGCCGAGACGTTCCTGCGCGGCGGCGAGCCGGCGGGAGCGGGCGAGGGCGCGGTCGAGGCGAGGGCCGCCGCGCCAGGCGAGCCGGTAGGCGACGAGGTCGCCGAGGACGGAGGCCGTGGCGGCGCACAGGGTGAGGGCGAGGATGTCGGGGACGTCGTCGGGGACCTGGCCGGTCGCGGCGCCGGAGCCGGCGGCCGCCGCCGTGGCCGCGGTGATGACGAGGACGCCGCTGGGCAGGACCGGCAGGAACACGTCCAGCAGGACCGACAGCCCGACGGCCGCGTAGATCCATGGGGCCGCCGTCAGCGATCCCACGTCCGCGAGACTTTCGAGCACCGCAACTCCCCGGTTTCACCCCCGTGGCCAACCGTGCCGCGGTGTCGCGGGGGAGCGGCAGGAGCGGCCTGTGTCAGCCATACAGCGTACGCCGCTGGTGTGACATCCGGTTCATCGGGGGCTCGTGTGTTCGGCGTGAACCGTTCACCGCGTCGTACGGACGGGTCAGCGGCTGAGGTCGGTCTCCATGACCGTTTGCAGCCGTGCCGGTGCGCCGCGTCCCGCCCGCGCCTGTTCCAGCCGCAGCCGGGCCGCGCGTCCGTCGAGGGTCAGGGTCATCAGCTGGTTGCCGAACCAGGGGCCGCCGGTGCGGCGCCAGTCGATGCCCGGGCGCCGGGAGCGGCCGTGTCCGGCGATCCAGCCGCCGAGGCCGCGCGCGAGTCCGCTCCAGCCGAAGCGGAAGCCGAACCGCATGGCGGCGGGGATCGCGTTGTGCACGGGCGAGCAGGTGAGCTGGAGGACGCGGGCGCGGGGGCCTTCGGAGCCGGGCCAGGTGGGTTCGGCGACGTAGGCGTGGTGGACGTCGCCGGACAGGACGCACACGGTGGCGGGGGCGTCCGGGCCGGACCCGGCCTCGGCGACGAGGTCGGTCAGGGCGTCGAAGGACTCGGGGAAGGCGGCCCAGTGCTCCAGGTCGGCCGCGCGGCGCAGCTTCTCCCCGAGCCGTGCCCAGCGGGTGCCCCTGTCGCCCCGGCACAGCGCGGAACTCCACGCCTCGACGTCGTGCACCAGGTTGGGCAGCAGCCAGGGCAGGGACGTGCCGATGAGCAGGTGGTCGTAGGAGCCCCGCTCGTCGAGGGTCTGTTCGCGCACCCAGTCGGCCTCGGCCGGGTCGAGCATGGAGCGCCGGCCCTCCTCCAGGACGCGGGCCGCGCGGCTGTCCACCATCACGACGCGTACCCGGCCGAAGTCACGCCGGTAGCTCCAGCGCACGGTGGCCGCGTCCTCCTCGGCCCGGGCGGCGAAGGCCCGCAGTGCCTCGGTGCCGTCGTCGGCCTCCCGGACGGAGGCGTACAGCGGGTCGGCCTCCAGCTCGGCGGGGGAGAGGTTGCCCAGGTGCTGGTACACCCAGTACGACATCAGGCCGCTGAGCACCCGCTTGTGCCACCACGAGGTGGCACGCATGTCGGCGACCCAGGCGGCGGAGGTGTTCCAGTCGTCGATCAGATCGTGGTCGTCGAAGATCATGCAGGTGGGCACGGTGGACAGCAGCCAGCGCACCTGCGGGTCGAGCCAGGACTCGTAGTAGAGGTGGGTGTACTCCTCGTAGTCGGCCACCTGTCCGCCCGGGGGGTCGTCCAGGTCGCGGCGGGTCGCGAGCCACTCGCGGGTGGCGTCGGAGGTCTCGTCGGCGTACACCTGGTCGCCGAGGAGCAGCAGGACGTCGGGGCGTTCGCCGTCCGGATCGGCGGCGATGCGTTTCGCGAGGGCGTCCAGGGCGTCCGGGCCGACCGGGTCGGGTTCCCCGGTGGGCGGAGAGGCCCAGCGGCAGGAGCCGAACGCGACGCGTACCTGGCCGTCCGGGCCCGGGATGGGAATGACGGACGGTGGGAGCGACGGGAAAGGGTCCTCGGCCGCCGGCCACACCCGGGTGTCGTCCAGGAAGACTTCGTAGGGGGTGGCCGTCCCCGGTGTGAGACCGGTGACGTGGACGAGCGCGTAATGGTGATCCGCGACACGGAAGGTGCCGGCCGTCCCGCCGGACCCGTCCGCGCAGCGCACCTCGACGGCGCCCGGTCGGTGGGTCTCGACCCAGATGGTGGCGGACGAGCCGTCGATGTACCTCAGCAGTGGTCCGAGCCGCAGTCCGGCCATGGTGAGCCCCTTCCTCCGTCGCCCCGTTACGGTACGCAGCGACGGAGGCCGCCGGGAAGATCCGCGCTCAGCAGCTCGCGAGGTGGTTCTGCAGCGCGGACTTCTCGGCCGAGTCGACGGAGAGGTCGTAGTAGTACTTCACCTGCACCCAGGCGCGGACGTAGGTGCAGCGGTAGGCGGTGCGGGAGGGCATCCAGGTGGCGGGGTCCTGGTCGCCCTTGGACTGGTTGACGTCGTCGGTGACGGCGATGAGCTGGGGCCGGGTCAGGTCGTTGGCGAACGACTGGCGCCGGGAGGTGGTCCAGGAGCCGGCGCCGGAGTCCCAGGCCTCGGCGAGCGGGACGAGGTGGTCGATGTCGAGGTCGGAGGCGGCGGTCCAGGTGGCGCCGTCGTAGGGGGAGTACCAGCTGCCGCTGGTGGCGGCGCAGGAGGAGTCGGTGACGACGCCGGAGCCGTCGCGCTTGAGGACGGTCTCGCGGGTGTTGCAGGTGCCGGACTGGGTGATCCAGTGCGGGAAGAGGTCGCGGCTGTAGCCGGTGCGGTTCTCGGTGGCGACGGTGAGCTGGGAGAGGTAGCCGCGCGCGGTGGCGGCGCTGACCGGGGTGGGGAGGGCGGCGGAGGCCTGCGGGCCGTTGAAGAGTCCGACGGAGGCGATGACGCCGGTCAGCGCCGCGAGTATGCTGACGCGTCGACGCGCGTAGAACGTGGGCATGCGAACTCCCTTGTGGGATGGGGGTGTTGGCGTCCGGGCACGGGAATGCTCGCGACGCCGTGTTGCGGGGAGGTGTGCGCGCGGTAAGAAGCTAATGGCGCGTACATGACATAACAAGGTTTACGACGAAACGTTTCGCGTATGATGGGGGCAGCAGAAGGGGAGTAGCTCTTCGCCGGACCGTCGACATACTGCTCAGCTCGTCTGAGCCGGCGCCCGGAGGCGGACCTCGGTCACGGGGTCGGCCAGCGAGACCTTCGGCAAGCAGTGCACGTCCGTACCTCCGGTGCGGGCGACCCGTGCGCTCCGTGCCGAGGTGTCGCAGCGCAGAGCGCACTCTCGGCGGGGCAGCCCCGACCGATTGAGGACCCTTGATCAGCCTGACCGTGGCGGCCGTCGTCTTCGGCGTCGTCTTCCTCGCCGAACTGCCCGACAAGACCGCGCTCGCCGGACTCGTGCTCGGCACCCGCTACCGCGCCTCGTACGTCTTCGCCGGGGTCGCCGCCGCCTTCACCGTGCACGTCGTGCTCGCCGTGGCGGCCGGCAGCGTGCTGACGCTGCTGCCCCAGCAGATCGTGCACGCCGTGACCGGCGTCCTCTTCCTGGGTGGCGCGGCCGTGCTGCTGCTGAAGAAGGACGAGGGCGAGGAGGACATCCGCAAGCCCGAGAACCAGTCCTTCTGGAAGGTGTCCGGCGCCGGCTTCATGCTCATCCTGGTCGCCGAGTTCGGGGACCTGACGCAGATCATGACCGCCAACCTCGCCGCCCGCTACGACGACCCGCTGTCCGTCGGCATCGGCGCGGTGCTGGCGCTGTGGAGCGTGGCCGCTCTCGGGATCGTCGGCGGCAAGGCGCTGATGCGCCGCGTGCCGCTGAAGCTGATCACGAGGATAGCGGCGCTGCTCATGCTGGGCCTGGGTGTGTGGAGCCTCTACGAGGCGATCGCCTGAGCCCCGGCGGGTACCCGTGACCCGTACGGCGCGAGCTGAACGGCCGGCGAACGTTCCCGGATGCGGTGGCGCGAACGGCCCTCGGTTTTGTACCGTAGAAAAACAAAGTGGCTCCGCCCGTTTTCCCTGACCGGCGGGCGGATCCACCTTGTCCCTCCCGGGGGCCGCCCCGGCACCCCCGTGCCCCACCCCCTGTCTTGGAGTAGCCGATGCCGGCCGCCACCGTTCCCACCGTGCTCACCGCCCGTGCCCTCCTGCTCGACATGGACGGCACCCTCGTCAACTCCGACGCCGTGGTCGAGCGCATCTGGCGCCGCTGGGCCGACCGGCACGGGCTGGACGGCGACGAGGTGATGAAGGTCGTGCACGGACGGCAGGGCTACGCCTCGATGGCCCTCCTGCTGCCCGGCCGCCCCATGGAGCAGAACCACGCGGACAACGCGCGCATGCTCGCCGAGGAGACCGCCGACATGGACGGCGTGGTGCCGGTGCCCGGCGCCGCCGCGTTCCTGGCCTCCCTGCGCGGGCTGCCCCACGCCCTCGTCACCTCGGCCGACGTGGCGCTGTCCACCGCGCGGATGGCCGCCGCCGGTCTCGCGCTGCCGGACGTGCGGGTGACCGCCGAGTCCGTCGGCGCCAGCAAGCCCGACCCCGAGGGCTTCCTCAAGGGCGCCGCGGAACTCGGTGTCGACCCGGCCGACTGCGTCGTCTTCGAGGACTCCGGCGCCGGCATCCAGGCCGGGCGCGCCGCGGGGATGCGGGTCGTCGGCGTCGGGCCGCGCGCCGGGCTCCACGGGCCCGACGTACTCGTCCAGGATCTGCGGCGGGTGCGGGTGGAGGCCATCGGCGGCGGAGCGGTCCGGCTCGTCGTCGGGTGACCGCCCGCGTGGGGCTCGGGCTCGGGGTCTCTCGCCCCCGCCGCCCCTACCCGTCCCGTCCCCGGGGGCTGCCGCCCACGGACCCCCGCCTCGGCCCCGGACGGGCCTCGTCATCACACGCCGTACGGGCTGGATCCGCTGCGTCCCGGCCTCCGGCCGCTCCCGCGTCTTTCAGGTCGTACGGCCCGACGTGCTGGTCCGAGTCTGCGGCAGGTGCGTGTGGAGGTTGCCGGGTGGCGTCACGGCTCGCTGGTCTCCGACTCCAGCCGCTGCCGCGTCTTCAGGTCGTACACGCCCCACTCCTGCGGCCAGATGCCCCGCGCCCACTGGTACCGGGAGACCGCGTCCTGCAGATGCTGGTCGTAGGTGCCCCGGGCCGAACGGTTGTACAGGCGCAGCTGCGTCAGGCGCAGTTCCAGCTCCACGACCTCCGGGCCCTGTGAGCCCCGGCCCAGGACGGGCGGATCCGGGTCGGCGGCGAGGTTCCCGTCCGCGGGCGCGCTGCTCGCGGCCGTGCTGGGGCTCTGCTCCGGCTCGGCCGAGGCCGACGGCGTCGGGGAGGCGTCGGTCTCGGAGGACGACGGGGACGGCGACTCCGTCGGGCTGCCGGACGGGGACGCGGACGCCGACGCCGACGCGGAGGCCGACGGGGCCACGGCGGTGGCGCCCGGCGCCCGCGTCGTCTCCGAGGTGCTCGCCGACGCGGCAGGCACTCCCGCTCTGACGTCCTTCGGCTGCGCCTCGTCCCGCGACGGGGCGTCGTACGCGAACAGCCCGCTCGCCAGGCCCGCCGCCGCGACCACGGCGACGACCGCGCCGCCCGCGCCCAGCAGGACCGTCCGCCGGCGCCGCCCGCCCGCCGCGGCCCCGCGGCTGCCGCCGTCCACGGCCCGCAGGCTGGCGGTCGCCGGGTCGAACAGGCTCAGGTCCTGGGCGCTCGGCGCGCTCGCACCGGACGCCAGCGGCGTGGGCAGCGCGGAGGCCGGCGCGGCAGGCGCCGGGACCGCGCGCAGCGCCATCGTCTCCCCGTCGTCCGGCGGGGCGCCGCCCTCCAGCTCCACATATGGGCGTATGCGCAGCGGATCGAAGTCCTCCGCCGCGGCCGCCTCGGCCGTACGCGCCTCGCGCAGCGCGTCCGACACGTCCTGGGCACAACCGCACTCCGGGGTGCGGTCGGCCGCCCTCGCCGTCCCGCACCGCGGGCACGCACGGCCGTCCGGGCGCTCTGTGCCCCCGGCCCCCTCGGTTCCCCTCGGCTCCGTCACGCGTCGGTCCCTCCCCTCGCGAACTCCCCAGATTATGCAGACGCTCTCCACGGCTCCTTCGCATACCCCGGCCAAGACCCGCTCCCTGGAGGACTCAACAGGCCATAACGGGATACAGCGATCACGATGGAGGGGAAAACGAGACCGTCGGGAGGTCTTCATGGCCGGGGATGCGCACGGCAGGGCGGGGGAAGTGCGTGACACGCAGCCACCGAAGAGGCGGGCCGAGCCGCACGAGAACGTGTCCGGCAACGTCCTCGTCTCGATCGGCGCGCTGCTCCTCGGCATGCTGCTCGCCGCGCTCGACCAGACCATCGTCTCGACCGCGCTGCCGACCATCGTCAGCGACCTCGGCGGCCTGGAGCACCTGTCCTGGGTCGTGACGGCCTATCTGCTGGCGTCCACGGCCGCGACCCCGCTGTGGGGCAAGCTCGGCGACCAGTACGGGCGCAAACGGCTCTACCAGATCGCGATCGTCATCTTCCTCGTCGGCTCCGCCCTGTGCGGCATGGCGCAGGACATGACCCAGCTCATCGCCTTCCGCGCCCTGCAGGGGCTGGGCGGCGGCGGCCTCATCGTGCTGTCCATGGCGATCGTCGGGGACATCGTCCCGCCCCGCGAACGCGGCCGCTACCAGGGGCTGTTCGGGGCCGTGTTCGGCGCCACCAGCGTTCTCGGGCCGCTGCTCGGCGGCGTGTTCACCGAGCATCTGAGCTGGCGGTGGGTGTTCTACGTCAACCTGCCCGTCGGCGTCGTCGCGCTCGCCGTCATCGCGCTCGTGCTGCACATCCCGCGCCGGAGCACCAAGCACGTCATCGACTACCTCGGCACCCTCCTGATCGCCACCGTCGCCACCGGCCTGGTGCTGGTGGCGTCCCTCGGCGGGACGACCTGGGGGTGGGGCTCGGCGCAGATCGTGGGGCTCGCGGTGGCCTCCGTCGTGCTCGCGTTCGTCTTCGTCGCCGTGGAGCACCGGGCCGCCGAACCCGTGCTGCCGCTCAAGCTGTTCCGGGTGCGCACGTTCACGCTGTCCGCCGTCATCAGCTTCATCGTCGGCTTCGCCATGTTCGGCGCGATGACCTACCTGCCGACGTTCCTCCAGGTCGTCCAGGGCATCAGCCCCACGCTGTCCGGGGTCCACATGCTCCCGATGGTCGCCGGCATGCTGCTGTCGTCCACCGGGTCCGGGCAGATCGTCAGCCGCACCGGCCGCTGGAAGGTCTTCCCGATCGCCGGCACCGGGGTCACCGCCCTCGGGCTGCTGCTCCTGCACCAGCTCGACACCGGCACCTCCACCGCCGTGATGAGCGTGTACTTCTTCGTCTTCGGGCTCGGCCTCGGCCTGGTCATGCAGGTCCTCGTGCTGATCGTGCAGAACGCCGTCCCCTACGAGGACCTCGGCGTCGCCACCTCGGGCGCCACGTTCTTCCGCTCCATCGGCGCCTCCTTCGGCGTCGCCATCTTCGGCACGATCTTCGCCAGCCGCCTCGACGGCCTGCTCGTGGACGCCTTCCGCGGAGTGGAACTGCCGCCCGGCGCCTCCCTCGACGGCCTGGAGGCCGACCCGCGCGGCATCGCCGGACTGCCCGCCGCCCTGCGCCCGGCCGCGCTCGACGCGTACGCGACGGCCATCACCGACGTCTTCCTGTACGCCGTCCCGGTGGCCCTGCTCGGCTTCCTGCTGGCCTGGTTCCTGCGCGAGGACAAGCTGCGCGGATCGGTGACCGCCCCCGACGTCACCGAGACCCTGGCCAGCAACCCGGTCGAACGCTCCTCGTACGACGAGGTGTGCCGTGCCCTGTCGGTGCTCGGCACCCGAGAGGGCCGCAAGCAGATCTACGCGACCATCACCGAGCGGGCCGGGTACGACCTGCTGCCCGCGGCCGGCTGGCTGCTGCTGCGGATCAAGCGGTACGGCTGGGTCGAGCCGGTCGTCCTCACCGAACGCACCTCCGTGCCGCTGCGGGTCATCCTGGACGCCGCCCGGCAGGTGGAGGGACGCGGACTGGCCGTCCGTGAAGGGGTCGACCTCGTGCTCACCGACCGGGGCCGCGAGGTCGCCGAGGACCTGGCCCGCGTCCGGGAGGAGTCGCTGGCCGAGATGCTGGGGGACTGGTGGGGGCCCGACCGGCCCACCGACCTGGTCCAGCTGGTGAAGGAGCTCAACTCCGAACTGTGCGGCTCCGACCGGGAGCAGCCGCACAACGGGGCGCGGCCCGCCGAGGCGTGAGGCGCTGCGGACGTCAGGCCAGCGCCTTGGCGAACCAGTGCTCGGCGTACACGTCGTCGTTGTGCGGGGCGGTCTCCGCGTAGCCGAGCCGCGCGTACAGGGCGCGGGCCTCGACCAGGTCGTGCCGGGTGTCGAGGACCATGCGAGCGGCCCCGAGGGCCTGCGCGGCCTCCTCGGCGGCCCGCACCAGCGCCGGCCCGCCGCCCCGGCCGCGCAGCGCGTCGCGGACGAACACCCGCGTCAGCTCGGCCGTTCCGGGCTCCAGCAGCCGCACGCCCGCCGTGCCGGCCGGCTCACCCGCCCACCGGGCCACCAGCAACGCGCCGTGCGGGGGCCGCAGTTCGTCCCCGGTGGGCGCGGCGATCTCCCGCTCCAGCTCCGCCGGGTCGGTACGCCGCCCCTCGTGCAGCAGGTACCAGCGGTCGCTGACCTCCGTGTAGTACGCCCGCCAGAGCGCCACGGCGGCGGGGGAGTCGGGGGCTTCGGGGGTCACGGTCCAGGACATGGCCGCCATCGTGGCACCGGGGCCGGGGCGGCGGCACCTGGTTTGTGCGGGGCGACGGTCCCGGCGGTGCGGATAAAAGCCGCATACCGCCAACGGCCGTATGTCGTCCGCCCCGTGGCCGTTTGAGACGCCCTTTACCGGCAACCCGACGTCCATGTCAACTGGCGTGATCATTCTGATCGTGATTGCGGTCGTCGTCGTCCTCGGCGTGGCCGCCCTGGCCCTGCGCACCCGTGGTGCCCAGGGCAGCCGGGGCCTGAAGCGGCGCTTCGGGCCCGAATACGAACGGGCCGTGGCCCGCCACGACGGGAACACCAAGGCGGCCGAGCACGAGCTCGCCCAACTCGTCGAGCGGCACGGCGGGCTGAAGAAGCGCGCCCTGGACCCGGCCGAGGCCGAGCGCTTCGAGACGCGCTGGGCGGCGGCCCAGGAGCACTTCGTCGACGAGCCCCGCGAGGCCGTCGCGGAGGCCGAGCGGCTGCTCGCCGAGGCGGCGGAAACCCGCGGCTTCCCGGCCGGTGACCGGTACGAGGAGCAGCTGGAGGCGCTCGCCGTCCACCACGCTCCTCATGTGCAGGGCTACCGGCACCTGCACCACGTCGCCCGCAACGGGGCCGACACGGAGGAGATGCGCGCGGCCCTGCTGGAGGGGCGCGGCCTGTTCGAGGAACTCGTCGGAGGGTCCCGTCGGACCTCCGAACGCACACACGCGGGGAGGAGCTGAGGCAGATGAAGGACGTCACCGACACCGACGCACGTGAGGACGCCCGGACCGGGTCCGGCCCGGACCGGTGGCCCACCGCCGCCGAGGACGGGCGGAACGGCGCACACGACGGCACCGCGCACGACGCCGCCGGCCTGCGCGACGCCCACGAGCCCGGCACCCCGGGCACGGGCACGGACGCCGCCTCCCTCGGGCGGACGGCCCCCGGCACCGACGGCACGCACGCGGCGCACGGGACCCATGGGACGCAGGGCGGTCACGAGACCCACGCGTCTCACGGCACACACGGGGTTCACGGCACTGACGGCACCGGGACCCACGGCAGCCATGAGCCCGGCACCCCGGGCGCGGGCACGGGCGCCGCTTCCCTCGGGCGGACGGCCCCCGGTACCGACGGCACGCACGCGGCGCACGGGACCCATGGGACGCACGGCGGTCACGAGACCCACGCGTCTCACGGCACGCATGCGGCGCACGGCGCCCACGAGCCCGGCAAGCACGGCGCCACCGGCGCCGGTGCCACGCACGCCGCCCTTCTGCCGGACGGCGAGCGCGACCGGCTGGAGCTGCGTGTGCGGGACGCCGTGACCCACTTCGTCGACCGGCCGCGGGCCGCCGTCGAGGAGGCCGACGGTGCCGTCGAGGACCTGCTCGGGCGGCTCACCGAGGCTCTGGCCGAGCGTCGCAGCACCCTGCGCAGGTCCTGGCAGGACTCGGACGGGACCGCCGACACCGAGCAGCTGCGTCTGGCGCTGCGCGACTACCGCGAGCTGGCCGAACGGCTCCTACACGTCTGACACGTCCGACACGTCCGACGCATCCGATACGTCCGTCCCGTCCGCCGCCCGGCGTCCCTCCCGGCGCTGCCGCCACTCCCGTACGACCTCGTCGACGTCGTACGGCCGGCGGCCCAGGGGAGGGCCGGGCGGCGGCTTCAGCAGCATGTCGCGGATCTTGACGTTCACGTCCGTGACGATCTTCCGGGCGGCCCGCTCCGTCGGCGCCGCGTACGCCGCCTCCAGCGCGTCCTCGGCCTCCTTGCGCAGCGCCAGCGCCGGGGGCAGCACCGACAGGCCCTCGCGGGCCATCTTGCGCTTGACCCACCACAGTTCGTCGTACGGCTCCTCCAGGTCGCGCGGCAGCGGCCGGCCGGCGCCGGGCAGGCGGTCGAAGTCGCCGCGCCCCTGCGCCTCGCTGATCTGGTGGTCCACCCAGGACTCGAACGGCACGCCGGGGGGCTTTCGCTCGGTCATGAGTTCATTGTGCCGGACACGATCGCACCGGGCGATTTAGTATGCGGCGTCGATGGTCGAACCGGCCGTCGGGCAAGGACGTTTCAGGAGGAGCGCACGTGCTCGAACTCACCATGGCCGCCGTGTCCGCGGCGGA
Organism: Streptomyces sp. NRRL WC-3605; assembly: GCF_001509795.1. Taxonomy (GTDB): domain Bacteria; phylum Actinomycetota; class Actinomycetes; order Streptomycetales; family Streptomycetaceae; genus Streptomyces; species Streptomyces viridochromogenes. Next base: position 85,103 of record NZ_LLZN01000054.1, read on the forward strand.
CGAGGGCGCCACGGCCGGCATGCTCATGGCCGACGCGCCCAGCGAGCCGGGCGCCGTGCTCCGGGTCGGCCGGGACCGGTCCGTGTGCCGGCTGGCGACCCCCGACGACTGGCTGTTCGTCTCGCGCGTCCACCTGGAGTTCCAGTGCGCCGCCGACGGCAGCTGGCACGTGACCTGGCTGCGCGGATCGCAGCCCGACCCGTCCTCAGAGGTGCGCATGACCGTCGCCGGTCACGTCCAGCCGGTCGGGTACGGCCAGACCGTGTCGCTGCCGAGGGGCGGCAGCGGCGAGATCGTCGTCCACGACCGCACCGCCCCGCGCAGCGTCAACGTCGGCTTCTTCCACGAGGGCTGACCCGGCCCGGCCCCCTCACGCCCGCACCCGGGCCAGCACGAACCCGTCGTAGCCCTTGGCGCCGACCGTCTGCACCGCCGTCGCGGCCAACCGCGGGTGCCGGCCGATCAGTTCCACGGCGGCCCGGGTGCCCCGTACGTCCGGCGCGTCGCTGCCGGCGTCCAGGACGGCGCCGCCCCGCACCACGTTGTCGACGACGATCAGGCTGCCCGTGCTGGTGAGCCGCAGCGCCCACTCCACGTAGTGCGGGTTGTTGGCCTTGTCGGCGTCGATGAACACCAGGTCGAAGGGCGCGGGGTTCTCGTCGGCCAGCTTGGGCAGCGACTCCAGGGCCGGGCCCACCCGGACCTGCACGATCCGGTCCAGGCCCGCCCGCGCCAGGTTGCGGGTGGCCACCTCGGCGTGCCGGGCGTCGTACTCCAGCGTGACCAGCCGGCCGTCGGCGGGCAGCGCGCGGGCCAGCCAGATCGTGGAGTACCCGCCGAGCGTGCCGATCTCCAGGATGCTGCGGGCGCCCTGGATCTCGGCGAGGAGCCGCAGCAGCTTCCCCTGGGGCGCGGTGACGCTGATGCTCGGCAGGCCCGCCGCGTCGCTCTCGCGCCGGGCCGCCTCCAGGGCTTCGTCCTCCCGGGCCAGCTGATCGGTGAAGTACGCGTCGACATCGCCCCAGAGTTCGGACTCGCTCATCGCACTGCCTTTCGGACTGCCGGCCGGGCGTACCGGCCGGATCGCGGCTGACGCTCCAGCATCCCCCGCGGACGCGGCGGCCGGGGGTACCCGCCCGCCGCGTCACCGGAGGCGAAGGGGCGGACCGCCGACTATCGTCACGGAAAAAGGCGAAGATGTCAGGCGAAATGGGGCACGCCTGCGTCTCCCCGAAGGGCGGTACGAGCCGCCCGGCGTATCGAAGATTCCCCGTCGACACGCGGGGCGCATCGGGGCGGGAGGCCGACGAGGCGTGGCGAAGGCGGAGCACCGAGGGCGGCCGGCCGAGGCAGCCGGGGCCACGGCGGCCGGTGCCGTCCAGGCACGCGTGCGGGTGATACGGCTCGGCCTGTGGCTGATCGCCGCCTTCCTCGGCGCCCGCCAGGTGGCCGCCGTCCTCGGCACCCCGCGCGGCGAGCGGCTGACCGACCTGGAGACCTGGGTCGGCCCGGCCGGGGTCCTGCACCTCAAGGGCTCGCTGTACGACTCCGAGCGGTTCACGGGCACCCCGTTCGGCGGGCTCGTCCTGAAGCCGCTGACCCGGGCCGCCGAGGAGGCGCTCGGCTGGGGCTGGACCTTCGGCACCCTCCTGCTCGTCGTCGCTCTCGGGCTGGTGGCCGCGCGCGCCCTGCCGCCACCGGTCGGCCGGCGCACCGCCGTGCTCGCCGCGCCCGTCGCGATCAGCCTGCTGATGGTGTCCCTGCCGGTACGCACCGCCCTCCACCTCGGCCAGACCAGCATCCTCCCGGTCCTGCTCGTCCTCCTCGGCTGTTTCGCCGTGCGCGGGGAACGGTTCAGCGGGGTGCTGATCGGCCTCGCGGCCGCCCTCCAGCCGACCCTGCTGCTGTTCACGCCCCTGCTGTGGTGCACCGGACGGCGGCGGGCCGCCCTGTCCACCGGCGCCGCGTTCGCCGCCTGCACGCTGCTGGCCTGGGCGGCGATGCCCCGCGACTCGGCCACCTACTGGTTCCACCATGTCGCCGGCCTCGGCCTGGGCGGGCCCGCCGACGGGCTCGCCAACCAGTCCCTGCACGGCGCCCTGCTCCGGTTCGGCCTGACCGGGCCCCTCGAGACCGCCCTCCTGCCGGTCCTCGGCGCCGCCGTCGCCGTGCTCGCGCTGCGCCGCGCCGTGCGTTACGCCCGCGACGGGCAGCTCCTGCTCGCCGTCGCCGTCACCGGCTGCGCGGTCATCGCCGTGTCGCCCACCGCCTGGCAGCACCAGCTGCTGTGGGTGCTGCTCGCCGTCGTCGGCCGGGTCGGGCGGCGGGCCGGCGACCGGTACGCGTGGCCCGTCGCGATCGTGCTGGTCATGACGCTTCCGGCGGACACGCTCGTGCCGGACAAGGTGGTGTTCCAGCCGCTGCGCGCCGATCTCGTGCTGTGCGCCGCTCTCGCCACGGCCGTCGTGGTGCCGTTCCTGCCGCGCACCTCGCCGTACTGGCGGACGCCGGTGCCGACGCGGTACGCCGAGCCGGTGCCGTCCCGGTTCCGGCACATCCCGCTGGTGTCCTTCCTGCGCCGGGTGGTCAGCCGCCCCAACCTGCTCTTCGAGCTGGTGCTGATCCGCGTCACCTACGACGCCTACGCCCGGATCCGCCTCGCCGCGGCGGGCCCGTCCTCGGCGTCGGGGCGGGCCACCGCCGAGGAGCACGGGGCGCAGATCCACTCCCTGGAACGCGCGCTGGGCATCGACATCGAGCGCTGGGCCAACCACGCCGTCGTCGCGGCCGGCGGCCTGCGGGACTTCTTCGACTTCTACTACGAGTCGTTCCACTTCGGCGTGCCGCTGGTGATCCTCGGGCTGCTGTACTGGCGGCGGCCCGTCGACTACCGCTGGGCCCGCACCGCGATCGGCTTCGCGACGCTCTTCGCCCTGGTCGGCTTCTGGCTCTACCCGCTCGCGCCGCCCCGCCTGATGCCGGGTCTGGGCGTCGTCGACACGGTCAACGGCCCGCAGGACTTCACCCAGCCCGACTACGGCACGCTCACCGAGCTCACCAACCAGTACGCGGCGATGCCGTCCCTGCACTTCGGCTGGTCCCTGTGGTGCGGTGTGGTCGTCGCCGTGCTCGCCCCAAGACGGTGGATGAAGGCGCTCGGGCTGCTGCACCCGCTGCTCACGGCGACCGCGATCGTCGTCACCGGCAACCACTGGGTGCTGGACGCGGTGGGCGGCGCGCTGGTCGTGGCGGCGGGCTTCGCGGTGACGTACCTGTTCCAGGGCCCGCGCGCCCGGACCGTCACTCCGGGGCAGAAGCGGAGCCGCAGCGATCCGCGGGCCGCGGTGAGGGACCGTACTCCGAACTGATCCGGTACTCGCCGGGCGCGGAGACCGTCAGCCGGGTGAACTCGCCGCTCGGCGCCAGGCAGCCGCCGCCGTCGGCCCGCAGCCACGGCGAGTGGGCGACGCGCACGATGGTGCTGCCCGCGCCCGGCATCCGGACGACGAGGTCGGCGCCGGACGTGGAGACGACCCGCGCGGGTGGGGAGACCAGCGGCACGGCGTCCCGCACCCGGAACACCCGCCAGTGCGCGTCCCGCCACACCGGCTCCAGCCAGTCGGGCCGGTCCTCGCGGACCAGCCGGGCCTCCTCCTCGGCGTAGCCGTCCGGCTTGCCCAGCGGCAGCACCACGAAGCCGACGGCCCAGCGGTCCAGCCACGCCCGGTAGGTGCCGGCCGAGAAGGAGCCGTCGTAGAACAGCCGGGCCCGCTCCATGTCGAGCTGCCGGTTCCAGCCGCGGGCCATGTTGACGTACGGGGCGAGCCCGCTGGCCTCGCGGTGGTTGCGGGCCGGCACGACCTCGACGCGGGTGCGGCCGGCGCCCAGGTCCTCCAGTGCCCGCACCACCCCGTGGGTCTCGGCGGCCCAGGCGGGCACCCGCGTCGACACGTACAGGTCGTCGCCGGTCTTCTTGCCGACCCAGCCGACGGACAGCACCAGCAGGCCGACCAGGGACCTGCGACGCCATCCGGCGAGCTCGGGGCGGGCCAGCAGCACGGCGAGCAGCGCGGCGGGCGCGAACAGCTCGGCGAACCGCTCGACGTTCGTGCCGACCGGCGAGGGGACGAGATACGTCACGACGGTCCCGGCCGCGTACACGGCACCGCTGAGGCGGGCGACCCGCCAGCCGCGCGGCGCGAACGCGGTGACGGCCAGACCCAGCAGGAACGGCGGCCAGATCCGGTCGGCGAACATCAGCTGCTCGCCCCGGAAGGGGAACAGCAGGGTCGTGGCGCCCACGGTGACGGCGGGCGGCAGCAGCAGGGCGAGGGCGCGCGGGCGGTCCCCGGTGAGCAGGAAGCCGGCGCCGACGACGGCCAGGAAGAGCCCGGCCACGGGGCTCGCCGTCGTCGCGAGCGCCGCCAGGACGGCGGCGAGGACGACCCGCCGCCGCCCGGTCAGCAGCAGACATGCGCCGAGCCCGAAGGCGACGCCCAGCGCGAACGTGGTGCGGCCGGAGGCCACGTTGCACCACAGGGCGAACGCGGCCAGGAGGGCCGGGCCCTCGGGGCGGCGCAGGCCCTCGACGCGGGTGAGCAGCACGGCGGCCAGCCAGGTCGCCACCACCCCGGAGACGACCGTGACGGCACGGACGCCGACGGCGGACATCAGGTACGGGGATATGAGGCTGTAGTTGGCCGTGTGGGTGCCGCCGTACCAGAACAGGTTGTAGGCCGACCCGCCGTGCCGGGCCGTGAACCCGGCCCAGGCGTACTGGGCGGCCAGATCCCCGCCACCCGTGGCGAGGAGACCCCACCACAGCGCGTAGAGGGGCAGGACGGGCAAGGTGGCGGTCAGCGGGACGCGGTGCCGGTCCCGGAACCGCAGCAGCCACGGCGGGAGGGCGAGGGGTGCCGGCGCGGGGCCGGTGGGGTGCGTGCGGCTGCTGATGACTTCGGTCTCGGGCACGTGTTCGTAGACGCCGGACCGGGCCGGAACGTTCACCGGCGGCCCGCGCGGGCCGCCGGGACGCGGTGCCTACAGGCGCTGGATGATGGTGCCGGTGGCCAGGCCACCGCCCGCGCACATCGTGATCAGGGCGAACTCCTTGTCGGCTCGCTCCAGTTCGTGCAGCGCGGTGGTGATCAGGCGCGCTCCGGTGGCGCCCACCGGGTGGCCGAGCGCGATCCCGCCGCCGTTGACCTTGACCTTCTCCAGGTCCTGCTCGAAGACCCGCGCCCAGCTCAGCACGACCGAGGCGAACGCCTCGTTGATCTCGACGAGGTCGATGTCCTTCAGCGTCATCCCGGCCTTGCCCAGCACGGCCCGGGTGGCGTCGATCGGCCCGTCGAGGTGGAAGTGCGGGTCGGAACCCACCAGCGCCTGCGCCACGATCCGGGCCCGGGGCCGCAGCTTCAGGGCACGGGCCATGCGCCTGGACGCCCACAGCAGCGCGGCCGCGCCGTCGCTGATCTGCGAGGAGTTGCCCGCGGTGTGGATCGCGCGGGGCATGACCGGCTTCAGCCGGGACAGCGCCTCCGGGGAGGTGTCCCGCAGCCCCTCGTCCCGGTCGACGAGCCGCCACATGCCCTGGCCGGCGTGCTGCTCCTCCTCGGTCGTCGGGACCTGCACGGCGAACGTCTCCCGCTTGAAGCGCTCCTCCGCCCAGGCCGCGGCGGCCCGTTGCTGCGAGAGCAGGCCGAGCGCGTCGACGTCCTCCCGGGTCAGCCCGCGGTGCCGGGCGATGCGCTCGGCCGCCTCGAACTGGTTGGGCAGGTCGACGTTCCACTCGTCGGGGAACGGCTTGCCCGGCCCGTGCCGGGAGCCCGACCCCAGCGGCACCCGCGACATCGCCTCCACGCCGCAGCTGATCCCGACGTCGACGACCCCGGCCGCGATCATGTTCGCCGTCATGTGGGACGCCTGCTGCGAGGACCCGCACTGGCAGTCGACGGTCGTCGCCGCCGTCTCGTACGGCAGGCCCATGGTCAGCCAGGCCGTGCGCGCCGGGTTCATGGACTGCTCGCCGGCGTGCGTCACGGTGCCGCCCACGATCTGCTCGACGCAGTCGGCGGGGATACGGGTGCGGCCCAGGAGTTCGCGGTAGGTCTCGCCCAGCAGATAGGCGGGGTGGAGGTTGGCGAGCGCGCCGCCGCGCTTGCCGATGGGGGTGCGCACTGCTTCGACGATGACGGGTTCGGCAGCCATGGGTGCGGGTCCTCTCGGCTCTCCTCCGGAACTGATACGTGTTCTAGTTCTCCCCGCAGTCTGCTGACGCGCGGTCGGTCACCGCAAGGGTCTTGCAGCCTCCGAAGTCGTGGTCCATGCGGATTACCGCCCGGATTCGGCCTGTCGTGCCCCTTGCCACTTGTAGAACCCGTTACTACCTTCGCCGCGACCATGTTCTGATGAGCCGTCAGATGGCTGGAGCCGCCGATGTCCTGTCCAGCGCTTCCCGACGGGTTCGACTTCACCGACCCCGATGTGCTGCACCACCGCGTGCCCCTCCCGGAGTTCGCCGCGCTGCGCCGGGCCGAACCGGTCCGCTGGATCCCGCAGCGGGGGAACGTCGCCGGATTCCAGGACGACGGCTACTGGGCCGTGACCCGGCACGCCGACGTCAAGTACGTGTCGACGCACCCGGAACTGTTCTCCTCGTCGGTCAACACCGCGATCATCCGCTTCAACGAGCACATCGAGCGCGACGCCATCGACGCCCAGCGGCTCATCCTGCTCAACATGGACCCGCCCGAGCACACCCGGGTCCGCCAGATCGTGCAGCGCATGTTCACCCCGCGCGCCATCCGCGCCCTGGAGGACCGGCTGCGCGCCCGGGCCCGGGCCATCGCCGACGGCGCCCGGCGGCACACCGGCACCTTCGACTTCGTCACCGAGGTCGCCTGCGAACTGCCCCTGCAGGCCATCGCCGAGCTCATCGGCGTCCCGCAGGAGGACCGGGCGAAGATCTTCGACTGGTCCAACAGGATGATCGCCTACGACGACCCCGAGTACGCCATCACCGAGGAGGTCGGGCAGGAGTCCGCCACCGAGATCATCGCCTACGCGATGAACATGGCCGCCGACCGCAAGCGCTGCCCGGCGAAGGACCTCGTCACCGCGCTGGTGGCCGCCGAGGACGAGGGCAGCCTGCGCGCGGACGAGTTCGGCTTCTTCGTGCTGATGCTGGCCGTGGCGGGCAACGAGACCACCCGCAACGCCATCACCCACGGCATGCACGCCTTCCTCACCCACCCCGACCAGTGGGAGCTGTTCCGGCGGGAGCGCCCGGCCACGGCGGCCGAGGAGATCGTCCGCTGGGCGACCCCGGTGGTGGCCTTCCAGCGCACCGCCACCCAGGACACCGAGCTGGGCGGGCGGCGGGTGCGCAAGGGGGAGCGGGTCGGCCTCTTCTACTCCTCGGCCAACCACGACCCCGAGGTCTTCGAGGACCCGGACGTCTTCGACATCACCCGCGACCCCAACCCCCACCTCGGCTTCGGTGGCGGCGGACCCCACTACTGCCTGGGCAAGTCCCTGGCGGTCCTGGAGATCGGCCTGATCTTCGACGCGGTGGCCGACGCGATGCCCGGCCTCACCCTCGCCGGGGAGCCGCGCCGGCTGCGCTCGGCCTGGATCAACGGGGTGAAGGAGCTGCGGGTCGGCGTCGGCTGACAGACGAAAGCGGCGACCCGGGGATCGGGGGTCGCCGCTTTCGGTACGGGGGACGGCCGGATCAGTACCAGCCGTTGGACTGCCAGAAGCCCCAGGCGCCGCACGGGCTGCCGTACCGGTCCTTCATGTAGTCGAGGCCCCACTCGATCTGGGTGGCCGGGTTGGTCTTCCAGTCCGAGCCCGCCGCGGCCATCTTGTCGCCGGGCAGCGCCTGGACGAGGCCGTAGGCACCCGACGAGGAGTTGGTGGCGTGCGGGTTCCAGTCGCTCTCATGGTCGACGATCTTGGAGAAGCACTGGAACTGCGCCGAGTCCGCGATCATCTTCTTCGCCACCCGCTGGGCCGAGGAGGCGTCGCCCGTCGCGGCCTGGGCGGGCGCCGAGGCGAGCAGGGTGCCGGCCGCGGCGGCCGCCAGGACCGTACCGGCGAGGGCCTTCTTCGGGGCGGAGAGGCGGCGGAAGGTGGAGACGGCGGACACGGAGAACCTTTCGTACGGGGGCGTGGGGGCGCTGGCGTGCCGGTCGCGAGGGCCTGGCATGCGTCGGCGCCGAGGCCCTGGGGGCACGTCGGCGCCGTGCGACGTCCTCCACGAAAACAGGCGCGGCGGATGTCCGCAATGAGCCTGTTTGCTAGTTGTGGCCGTATGTCAGGAGTGGGGTGTCCGTGTGACGGGGATCTCAACGCCCAGGTCGGAGGCCCTTTTGGTGCAGCCATGACAGCCCTGCGTGCCCACTAGGGCGGATCGTAGGTGACCCGCGTCATGTGGGGTGGTTCACCGCTGCCCTGACGAGCGGCGCACGAGCGCTCACGGTCCGGGTGCGTCGAACGTGACCGGGCTCTCGAAGGCCGCCCGCCGCGTCGCCCGCCGCAGCGCCTTCAGCACCGCCGGACCCAGCACGACCGTCAGCACCACGGTCACGATCGCCCGCCCGAGGTCCCAGCCGAGCGAGGTGGCCACGCAGTAGGCGGCGAACCGGGCCAGATTCGCGAGAGGACCCAGCTCGGGCGCCGGGGAGATCGTCGAGGTGTCCTTCGGCAGATAGGGCCAGCCCGCCATGTTCATCACCGTGCCGTACGCGAAGGCGGCGAGGAAGCCGTACGCCGCCAGTAGCGCCACCTCCGCGCGGCCGCGCAGCCGCTCCGCGCCCGGCAGCAGCCCGGCTCCCATGGTGAACCAGCCCATCGACAGCATCTGGAACGGCAGCCACGGCCCCACCCCTCCCGTGAGCAGCGCCGACGCGAACATCGTCACCGCGCCGAGGACGAAGCCGAAGCCCGGCCCCAGCACCCGCCCGCTGAGCACCATCAGGAAGAACATCGGCTCCAGCCCGGCCGTCCCCGCGCCGATCGGGCGCAGCGCGGCCCCCGTCGCCGCGAGCACGCCGAGCATCGCCACCGCCTTCGGCCCGAGCCCCGACTCCGAGATCGTCGCCGCCACGACCGCCACCAGCAGCATCAGCAGCCCCGTGAACAGCCATGGCGCGTCCTGCGCGTGCGCGTTCACCTGTGAGGCGGGCGCGGCGAGGAACGGCCAGCCGAGCGCGCCGGCACCGACCGCGCCGACCAGCACGAGGGCCGCCACCGACCGGGGCCCCAGCCGGACGGGGCTCGTCCGGTTCCCGGTGCCGCTCATGACAGCGCCTCCTGGACCTGGGCGACGGTCAGCCACCGCCGCGGGGCGAGGATCTTGGTGACCTGCGGGGCGAACGACGGGGAGGAGACCACCACCTCCGCGGTCGGACCGTCGGCGATCACCTCGCCCTCGGCGAGCAGCACCACCCGGTGGGCCAGCTCCGCCGCCAGCTCCACGTCGTGCGTGGCCAGCACGATGGCGTGCCCCCGCCCGGCGAGATCCCGCAGCAGCGTGACGAGGTGTGCCTTGGCCGCGTAGTCCAGCCCCCGGGTCGGCTCGTCCAGCAGGAGCAGCGGCGGACGCGCCGTGAGGACGACGGCCAGCGCGAGCGTGAGGCGCTGGCCCTCGGACAGGTCCCGGGGATGGAGGTCGTCGGGGATGCCCGGCAGCAGCGTGGACAGCAGCGCCCGGCAGGTACCCGCCTCGGCCCCCGCGTCGGCGTCGGCGGCCGCGCACTCCCCGGCGACCGTGTCGGCGTACAGCAGGTCGCGGGGCTCCTGCGGGACGAGGCCGACGCGGCGGACCAGGTCGCGCGGCGCCGTGCGGTGCGGCACGGACCCGCCGGTCAGCACCGTCCCGGACGACGGCGTCACCAGTCCCACGAGGGCGTTGAGCAGGGTGGACTTCCCGGCGCCGTTGCGGCCCA
>NZ_LLZN01000055.1 GCF_001509795.1 Streptomyces sp. NRRL WC-3605
ACGCCGAGGGCCTTCTCCGCCCCCCCCTGCTGACGGCTGCCCCCCCCCTCCCCCTGTGGCGGGCGCCCACCGACAACGACGAGATCGGCGGCATGGCCCGCCGCTGGCGCGACCAGGGCCTGGACGCACTGGTCCGCAAGGTGGTGTCCGTACGCGAGCGGACCGGCCGGATCACGGTGGAGGCCGTCTACACGGGAGGGCCCGCCGTCGTACGGCACCGGCAGGTGCTGACGCCCGTCGAGGGCGGCGTCCGCATCGACGAAGAGGCGGAACTGCCGCAGGAGTTCGACGACGTGGCGAGGGTCGGCACGGTCTTCGAGACGGTCGCCGGCCTGGACCGTGTGGACTGGTTCGGGCAGGGCCCCTGGGAGTCCTACCCCGACCGCGCCGCCGGCGCCCCGGTCGGCCATCACACCCGCCTGGTGGACGAGTTGTTCACGCCGTACCTGCGCCCGCAGGAGAGCGGTGGCCGGCACGGGGTCCGCCGGTTCACCCTGTCCGGACCGGACACGAGGGGTCTGCGCGTCACGCTGGACGGGCCGCGCCAGGTCTCGGTGACCCGCTTCCGCGCCGAGGACCTCACCACCGCCCGCCACCACGACGAACTCGCCCCGCGCCCCGGCTGCGTGATCCACCTCGACGCGGCCCACCGCGGCCTCGGCACGGCGTCCTGCGGGCCGGACACCTCCCCCGGCTACCTCGTGGCACCGGGCGTGCACCGGTGGAGCTGGACGCTGGGGGTGGTCTGAGAGGCGTTCACACTCCGTGTGGCAGTGCTACGTTGCACGTCCCGCCCGCTCCGCTGACCTCGACCAGGGAGCCCGCCATCGTCAGCCCGCCGCACCCCGAGATCCCCCGCTCCGCCCCCGGCCGGCTCCTCTCCGTCCTCGGGGCGTTCGACCTGGAGCACCCCGCGCTGAGCCTCACGGACATCGGGCGGCGGGCCGGGCTAAGTCTGAGCACCGCGCACCGGCTGGTGGGGGCGCTGAGGGAGTGGGGTGCGCTGGAGCGGGACGAGCGGGGGCTCTATCACGTCGGGCTGCGGCTGTGGGAGCTCGCGGCGCTCGCCCCGCGCGGTCCCGCGTTGCGGCAGATCGCGCTGCCGCATCTGGAGGACCTGTACGAAGCGACGCACGAGAACGTGCAGTTGGCGGTGCGGGACGGGGGCGAGGTCGTCTACATCGAGTGGCTGTCGGGGCGTTCGGCGGTCGGGGTGCACATCCGGGTCGGAGCGCGCTGGCCCCTGCACGCCACCGGGGTCGGGCTCGCGCTGCTCGCGCACGGCGGGGTGGAGGAGCAGGAGGAGTACTGCGCCGGACCGCTCGCCTCGTTCACGCCGTACACGGTGACGGACGCGGCCCGGCTGCGCCGCATGCTGGCCGAGGTGCGGCGCACCGGGGTGGCGGTCAGCAGTCGCCAGGTCACCGAGGACGCGCTGTCCGTGGCCGCCCCGGTCCGTGATCCGGCGGGCACGGTCGTCGCCGCCGTGTCGGTCGTCGTGCCCTACGCCGACGCGCAGGTCCCGGTGCTGGCCCCTGCCGTACGGCTCGCGGCGCGGGGGATATCCCGGGGGCTGGGGTGGCGGCCCGGGCGACCGGCGTGAACAAGGCAGGCGGACCGGCACCGCCACGGTCGTCGGACCGGGCGCCCTTCACACGGTGAACTCGGTTGTGACGCAGGGGATTTATTTGCTTCAGCTCTTGACGACCGGCACGCCGGGGAGCACATTGACCTCGTTTGAGAGCGCTCTCAGTCACCCCTCCCACAGTCCTCCACCTCCCCACCCCGTATCCCGAGAGGCACCCCCATGAGCGAACTCTCCGGCCCGCCCCCAAGACCCCGCTCCCTTCGGCGCGCGCTCGTCGCAGTGCTCGGCACCCTCGGTCTGGCGGCGGCCGCCGCAGGTGTCGTCGTCCCGTCCGCCAGCGCCTCCGCCCCCACGCCCCCGTCGGGCTGGACCCAGGTATTCCTCGACGACTTCACCGGCCCCGCGGGCACCGGCGTGAACACTTCGAACTGGCGCTACGACACCGGCAAGGGCTATCCCGGCGGCCCCGCCAACTGGGGCACCGGCGAGATCGAGACGATGACGAGCAGCACCGACAACGTCTCCCTCGACGGCAACGGCAATCTGCGGATCACGCCCCGCCGGGACGGGGCCGGCAACTGGACGTCGGGCCGCATCGAGACCAACCGCAGCGACTTCCAGCCCCCGTCGGGCGGCAAGCTCCGCGTCGAGGCCCGCATCCAGGTGCCGAACGTGACCGGGGCCGCCGCCAAGGGGTACTGGCCGGCGTTCTGGATGCTGGGCGCGCCCTACCGGGGCAACTACTGGAACTGGCCCGGCGTCGGCGAGCTGGACATCATGGAGAACACCCAGGGCATGAACACGGTGTTCGCCACCATGCACTGCGGCACCGCGCCGGGCGGCCCCTGCAACGAGAACAGCGGGATCGGGAGCAACACGAACTGTTCCGGTACGACCTGCCAGGCCGGCTTCCACACCTACCGGCTGGAGTGGGACCGCTCGACGAGCGTGGAGGAGATCCGCTTCTACCTGGACGGCGTCAACTTCCACACCGTGCGCGCCAACCAGGTCGACGCGGCGACCTGGGCCAACGCGACCAGCCACGGGTACTTCATCATCCTGAACGTGGCCATGGGCGGCGGCTTCCCGGACGCCTTCGGCGGTGGCCCCGACGGCGGGACGCAGCCGGGGCACTCCATGGTCGTGGACTACGTCCAGGTGCTGTCGTCCGGCGGGGGCGGCACGACCCCGCCACCGACGGGCAACCGTGACGCCTACAGCGCCATCCAGGCCGAGTCGTTCGACGGGCAGGGAGGTGTGTACACCGAGTCGACGTCGGACACCGGCGGCGGGCAGAACATCGGTGCCCTCGCCAACGGGGACTGGGCGCTCTACAAGGGCGTCAACTTCGGCTCCACGGCGGCCCGTCAGTTCGTCGCGCGGGTGGCGAGCGGCGCGGCGGGCGGGGTCAGCGGTCTGGTGGAGGTGCGGCTGGACAGCCGCGGCAACGCGCCGGTAGGCAGTTTCGCGCTGGCCGACACCGGCGGCTGGCAGTCGTGGCGGACCGTCCCCGCGAACATCGGCGCGGTGACCGGCACGCACGACGTCTATCTCACCTTCACCAGCGGCCAGCCCGCCGACTTCGTGAACGTGAACTGGTTCCACTTCGGTCATTGACGCGTGGGTTGGCGCCGCCCCGCCCGGTCCCGTCCGGCCTGGCGGGGCGGCGGTGCGTTCAGTGCCGTCGCCCGCGCAGCGCCCTGATCGCCGTGGGGAGGGCTGCGCCCAGCACCAGGCCGGCCAGGGGGGCCGCCCTGCCCCAGGTGCCGCGGATGGGCCGGTAGGTGGTGACGCCGTCGCGGATCTCGATGTAGCCGAGGGGGCGGGCCTCCACTCCTCCCCCGCCTCCGCCGCCGTCGTTCGTCCTGGCGCCCTCCACCGTGCGTCCCGTCCCGCCGCCGAGGCCGAAGGCCACCCGGGCGACGGGGACGACGGTGACCCCGTCGGCGGCGACGGGTTCGCCGTAGACGGCGGTGACCGACGCCCGGCCGCCCAGCTTCTCGGCGAGGCGTTCCAGGAGTCGGACGGTGGCGTGGGCGGCGGGGTCGGGGGCCTGTTCCGGCGTGGTCGCACGAGGGTCGCTCATGCAGGACTCGTAGGCGCGCGGGGCGTCCGCGTCAACCCGGCCCGCCGGTCGGGCGGGCGGGACCACCCCCTGGGACGTGTGCGGAGCCGCCCGGCTACCGGAGTTCCGCGCGGAACGCCGCCGGTGTCGTGTCGGTGTGCTGCTGGAAGTACTTTGAGAAGTTGGCCGCGTCCGTGAAGCCGACGGCCGCGCCGATCCGGCCGATCGGCATGTCCGTGTGGGCCAGGAGCCGTTTCGCCTCCAGGACCACGCGCCGGTCGATGAAGCCCTTCGGCGTCTGGCCGGTGGCGGCGCGGACCGCGCGCACGAGGGTGCGGCGGGAGTAGCCGAGCTGGTCGGCGTAGGCGCTGACGCTGTGGTTGGTGGCGAAGCCGCGTTCCACGGCGTCCCGGAAGAGCGTGAACGCCGTGTCGCCCTGCCGGGGCGTGGCCGCCGAGCTCACGGCGAGGTGGGCCAGGCGCAGCAGGAGCGCGGTCAGGGAGTGGCGCAGGACGGCGGTGTGCAGGCTGAGCGGCAGGGTCGTGGAGTCCTCGTACTCGCGCCGCAGTTGGGCGAGCGCCGCGCGCAGGGCGGTGAGCTGGGGCTCGTCGGGGCGCAGGAGGGGCGGCAGGTCGTAGCGGTACAGGCCGGTGGCCTCGACGGTGGCGCGGGGCAGGAAGCCGGGCTGCATCGTCAGGACGGTGCCTCGGTAGCCGGCGTCCGCCGCGAACCGGTGGACCTGGCCGGGGCGGATCCACAGCAGGTCGCCGGCGTGTGCCGCGTACTCGGTGAAGTCGACCATGTGCCGGACGGGGCCGTCGTCGAAGAGCATCACGACGTGGAAGTCGATGCGGTGGACCCTGCCGAGGGGTGCTTCGGAGTGCCAGGTGCGGCCGGGGCCCATGGGGCCGACCCGCATGCCGACGCCGAGGACGCTCAGATCCACCGGGAAGGGGAAGGTGCGGATCGCGTCGCCGTCGCCGTCCGGGTCCGGTCTTCCGGGGCCTGTTCCGCCTTCGGCCGTTGTGTCCACCATGTCCGTCTCATGCCGTCTCAGTCGTGCGGGGCGGCCGCTCAGCCGTGCGCCGCGTCCCGCGCGGTGTCCCACTTTCACCACAGCGTGACACACGCCGACCTTCCCAGCGAAAAGTCAGACTTTTAGTTTTGAACGCGTTGGACCAGCTACTTCACCGCGATCGAGGACTTCTTGAAGATGAGCACGCAGACACCGGACAGCTTCGAATGGACCGAACTCGACCGGCGTGCCGTCGACACGGCGCGTCTGCTGGCGGCGGACGCCGTGCAGAAGGTCGGCAACGGGCACCCCGGCACGGCGATGAGCCTCGCCCCGGCCGCCTACACGCTCTTCCAGAAGGTGATGCGTCATGACCCGGCCGACCCGGAGTGGACGGGCCGGGACCGCTTCGTCCTCTCCCCCGGGCACACCTCGCTGACCCTCTACACCCAGCTGTTCCTCGCCGGGTACGAGCTGGGCCTCGACGACCTCAAGTCGTTCCGTACACACGGGTCGAAGACGCCGGGTCACCCCGAGTACGGGCACACGGCGGGTGTGGAGACGACGACAGGGCCGCTGGGCCAGGGTGTCGCCAACGCCGTCGGGATGGCCATGGCCGCCCGCTACGAGCGCGGCCTTTTCGACCCGGAGGCACCCGAGGGCGAGTCCCCGTTCGACCACATGATCTGGGCGATCGTCTCCGACGGCGACCTCCAGGAGGGCGTGTCCGCCGAGGCGTCGTCGCTCGCCGGCCACCAGCGGCTCGGCAACCTGGTCTTCCTGTACGACGACAACCACATCTCCATCGAGGGCGACACCGCGACCGCCTTCTCCGAGGACGTCCTCAAGCGCTACGAGGCGTACGGCTGGCACGTGCAGCGCATCGAGCCGGCCGCGAACGGCGACATCGACGTGGCCGCCCTGTACGGGGCCCTGAAGGCGGCGCGGGCCGAGACGGGACGCCCCTCGATCATCGCGATGCGCACGATCATCGCCTGGCCCGCACCGAACGCCCAGAACACCGAGGCGTCCCACGGCTCCGCGCTCGGCGCGGAGGAGATCGCCGCCACCAAGCGCGTCCTCGGCTTCGACCCGGAGAAATCCTTCGAGGTCGCCGACGACGTCCTCGCGCACACCCGCCGGGCCCTGGACCGGGGAGCCGAGGCACATGCCGCCTGGGACAAGCGGATCGGCGCCTGGCGCACCGCGTCGCCGGAGCGCGCCGAACTGTTCGACCGGGTCGTCGCGGGCCGGCTGCCCGAGGGCTGGGAGGACGCGCTCCCGGTCTTCGAGGAGGGCAAGTCCGTCGCCACCCGGGCCGCGTCCGGCAAGGTGCTCCAGGCGCTCGGGCCGGTGCTGCCCGAACTGTGGGGCGGCTCGGCCGACCTGGCGGGCTCGAACAACACGACGATCGACAAGACGTCGTCGTTCCTGCCGACGGGCAACCCCCTCCCGGAGGCCGACCCGTACGGCCGCACCGTCCACTTCGGCATCCGCGAGTTCTCGATGGCCGCGGAGATGAACGGCATCGCGCTGCACGGCAACACCCGTGTCTACGGCGGCACGTTCCTGGTGTTCTCGGACTACATGCGCAACGCCGTGCGGATGTCCGCGCTGATGCAGCTGCCGGTGACGTACGTGTGGACGCACGACTCCATCGGTCTGGGCGAGGACGGCCCGACCCACCAGCCGGTCGAGCACCTGGCCGCGCTGCGCGCCATCCCGGGCCTGAACGTGGTCCGCCCGGCCGACGCCAACGAGACCTCGGTCGTGTGGGCGGAGATCCTGCGCCGCCACTCCACCGACCCGGCGCCGCACGGCCTCGCGCTGACCCGCCAGGGGGTGCCCACCTACGCCCCCAATGAGGATGCCGCCAAGGGTGGTTACGTCCTGCGGGACGCCTCCACCGCGACACCCGACGTCGTCCTCGTGGCCACCGGCTCCGAGGTCCAGCTCGCCGTCGCCGCGCGGGAGCTGCTGGAGGCGGAGGGGGTCGGCACCCGGGTGGTGTCGATGCCGTCCGTGGAGTGGTTCGAGCAGCAGCCGCGCGAGTACCGCGACAGCGTGCTGCCGCCGGCCGTGAAGGCCCGGGTCGCCGTCGAGGCCGGGATCGGCCTGACCTGGTACCGGTTCGTCGGGGACGCCGGCCGCATCGTCTCCCTGGAGCACTTCGGCGCCTCCGCCGACGCCGGGACCCTGTTCGCCGAGTACGGCTTCACCCCCGAGCGCGTGGCCGCCGCCGCCCGGGAATCCCTCGCCGCCGCCCGCGGTTGACCCGCACGCAGAAAGAAGATGATCGCAGTGACCACCGAAGCAATCACCGCCGGCAACCTGAAGCGCCTGTCCGACGAAGGCGTCTCCATCTGGCTGGACGACCTGTCGCGCCGCCGCATCGAGTCCGGCAACCTCGCCGCCCTCGTCGCGGAGAAGAACGTCGTGGGCGTCACCACCAACCCGTCCATCTTCCAGGCCGCGATCGGCTCCGGCGAGGGGTACGAGGAGCAGCTGTCCGACCTCGCGGTGCGCGGCGTCACGGTCGACGAGGCCGTACGCATGATGACCACCGCCGACGTACGGGCCGCCGCGGACGTGCTGTGGCACGTGTACGACGCCACCGGCGGCCGGGACGGCCGGGTCTCCATCGAGGTCGACCCGCGGCTGGCGCACGACACGGCGGCCACCGTCGCCGAGGCCCGCCAGCTGGCCTGGCTGGTCGACCGCCCCAACGTGATGATCAAGATTCCGGCGACGAAGGCCGGTCTCCCCGCCATCACCGAGGTCGTCGCGGCGGGCATCAGCGTCAACGTCACGCTGATCTTCTCGCTGGCCCGCTACCGCGAGGTCATGGACGCCTACCTGGCCGGTCTGGAGAAGGCGGCCGCGAAGGGCCTGGACCTGTCCGCCGTGCACTCGGTGGCGTCGTTCTTCGTCTCCCGCGTCGACGCCGACATCGACCGGCGGCTCACGGAGATCGGCACGGACGAGGCCCTCGCGCTGAAGGGGCGGGCGGCACTCGCCAACGCACGGCTCGCCTACGAGGCGTACGAGCAGGTGTTCGCCTCGGAGCGCTGGACGGCCCTCGAAGCCGCCGGCGCGAACCGGCAGCGCCCGCTGTGGGCGTCCACGGGCGTTAAGGATCCCTCCTACAAGGACACTAAGTACGTGGACCAGCTGGTCGCGCCGGGCACCGTGAACACGATGCCCGAGGCCACGCTCGACGCCACCGCCGACCACGGGGAGATCACCGGGGACACGGTGACCGGCGGCTATGAGCGGGCCCGCGCCGATCTGGCCGCGGTGGAGGCCCTCGGGGTCTCGTACGACGACGTCGTCACCCGGTTGGAGGACGAGGGCGTCGCCAAGTTCGAGGTGGCGTGGCAGGACCTGTTGGACGCCGTGAAGAAGTCGCTGGGCAGCAAGGGAGCTGACGCAGAATGACCTCCGACTGGGACAACCCGCTTCGCGATCCCCGCGACCGACGCCTCCCCCGGATCGCGGGCCCGTCCGGGCTCGTCATCTTCGGGGTCACCGGCGACCTGTCCCGCAAGAAGCTGATGCCGGCCGTGTACGACCTCGCCAACCGCGGCCTGCTGCCGCCGGGCTTCTCCCTGGTCGGGTTCGCCCGGCGGGACTGGGAGGACCAGGACTTCGCGCAGGTCGTGCACGACTCGGTGCGCGAGCACGCCCGGACCGAGTTCCGCGAGGAGGTCTGGCAGCAGCTCGCCGAGGGCATGCGGTTCATCCCGGGTGACTTCGACGACGACACCGCCTTCAAGCAGCTGCGGGACACCGTCCACGAACTGGACAGGGCGCGCGGGACCAGCGGGAACTACGCCTTCTACCTGTCCGTGCCGCCGAAGTTCTTCCCGAAGGTGGTGCAGCAGCTCAAGCGGCACGGCCTGGCGGACGCCCCGGAGGGGTCGTGGCGGCGCGCGGTCATCGAGAAGCCGTTCGGGCGCGACCTGGCGAGCGCCCGGGAGCTGAACGCGATCGTGCACGACGTGTTCGACCCGGAGCAGGTCTTCCGGATCGACCACTACCTGGGCAAGGAGACCGTCCAGAACATCCTGGCGCTCCGCTTCGCCAACCAGATGTTCGAACCGATCTGGAACCGCTCGTACGTCGACCACGTGCAGATCACGATGGCCGAGGACATCGGCATCGGCGGCCGCGCGGGCTACTACGACGGCATCGGGTCGGCCCGGGACGTCATCCAGAACCACCTGCTGCAGCTGATGGCGCTCACCGCGATGGAGGAACCCGCCGCGTTCGACGCCGCGTCGCTGCTCACCGAGAAGCTCAAGGTCCTCAAGGCGGTCAAGCTGCCCGAGGACCTGGGCCTGCACACCGTGCGCGGCCAGTACGCGGCGGCCTGGCAGGGCGGCGCGAAGGTGCGCGGCTACCTCGAGGAGGACGGCATCGACCCGTCCTCCAAGACCGACACCTATGCGGCCGTCCGGCTGAACGTGGACAACCGGCGCTGGGCGGGGGTGCCGTTCTACCTGCGCACCGGCAAGCGGCTGGGGCGGCGGGTCACGGAGATCGCGGTCGTCTTCCAGCGCGCCCCGCACTCCCCGTTCGACTCCTCGGCCACCGAGGAGCTGGGGCAGAACGCCATCGTCATCCGCGTCCAGCCGGACGAGGGCGTGACGGTCCGCTTCGGCTCCAAGGTGCCGGGGACGTCGATGGAGATCCGGGACGTGACGATGGACTTCGCGTACGGCGAGTCCTTCACGGAGTCCTCGCCGGAGGCGTACGAGCGGCTCATCCTGGACGTCCTCCTCGGGGACGCCAACCTGTTCCCCCGTCACCAGGAGGTGGAAGAGTCCTGGAAGATCCTCGATCCGATCGAGGAGTACTGGGACACGCACGGCAGGCCGGCGCGGTACGCGTCCGGGAGCTGGGGACCCGAGGAGGCGGACGAGATGCTCGCACGAGACGGACGGAGCTGGCGCAGGCCATGAAGATCGACCTGACCGACACCACGGCAAGCAAGATCAACAAGGCGCTGGTCCAGGGCCGCCGGGCGATCGGCACCCCGGCCGTGGGCATGGTCCTGACGATGGTCATCGTCACGGACGAGGAGAACGCCTACGACTCCATCAAGGCGGCCGAGGAGGCCTCGCACGAGCACCCCTCGCGCACCCTGGTGGTGATCAAGCGGCACGCCCGCACCCCGCGCGACCGCACCCGCTCCCACCTCGACGCCGAGATCCGGGTGGGTGCCGACGCGGGGACCGGCGAGACGGTGATCCTGCGCACGTACGGCGAGGTGTCCGAGCACGCCGACTCGGTGGTGCTGCCGCTGCTGCTGCCGGACGCCCCGGTCGTCGTGTGGTGGCCGGTGGACGCGCCGCAGAACCCGGCGAAGGACCCGCTGGGCGCGCTCGCCCAGCGCCGGATCACCGACCTGTACACCTCCGAGAGCCCGCTGCCCGACCTGGAGGCCCGCGCCCGCTCCTACGCGCCGGGCGACACGGATCTGGCGTGGACCCGGCTCACGCCGTGGCGTTCCATGCTGGCCGCCGCCCTGGACCAGGCGCGGGTGCCGATCGTGTCCGCGGTCGTGGAGGCCGAGGCCGACAACCCGGCCGCGGAGCTGCTGGCCCGCTGGCTGGAGGCCCGTCTGGACGTGACGGCCGACCGGGTCGTCACGGCCGGCCCGGTCGTCACGGGCGTCCGTCTGGGCACCGAGAACGGCGAGATCGTCATCGACCGCCCGGAGGGCCCGCTGGCCACCCTGCACCTGCCCGACCAGCCGTCGCGCACCCTGGCGCTGAAGGTCCGCACCACCTCCGAACTCATCGCCGAGGAGCTGCGGCGCCTCGACGCCGACGAGATGTACGCCGTCGCCCTGCGGGGCGAGGCCGGCAAGGAGACCCCCTCCCATGTCTGAGACCCCCCGGCTCACCCGGCGCCCCGAGTGGGTGGCCCTGGAGGACCACCGCGCGGACGCCTTCCAGCAGCCCAGTCTGCGGGAGCTGTTCGCCGCGGACCCCGCGCGCGCCGAGCGGTACGTCCTGCGCGTGGGCGACCTGCGCATCGACTATTCCAAGCACCTGGTGAACGACGAGACGCTCGCCCTGCTGCGCGAGCTGGCGGCCGCCACCGGCGTGGCCGGGCTGCGGGACGCCATGTTCCGCGGCGAGCGCATCAACGTCACCGAGGACCGGGCGGTGCTGCACACCGCGCTGCGGGCCCCCCGGGACGCGGTCGTCGAGGTCGACGACGAGAACGTCGTGCCGAAGGTGCACGCCGTGCTCGACAAGATGAGCGCGTTCGCGGACCGTGTCCGCTCCGGCGAGTGGACCGGCCACACCGGCCGGCGGATCAGGAACGTCGTCAACATCGGCATCGGCGGCTCCGACCTCGGGCCCGCGATGGCGTACGAGGCCCTGCGGCCGTTCACGGCACGGGAGTTGACGTTCCGGTTCGTGTCCAACGTCGACGGCTCCGACCTGCACGAGGCGGTCCGGGACCTGGATCCGGCCGAGACGCTGTTCATCGTCGCGTCGAAGACGTTCACCACGATCGAGACGATCACCAACGCCACCTCGGCCCGCTCCTGGCTGCTCGCCGGGCTCGGGGGCGAGGAGAAGGCCGTGGCGAAGCACTTCGTGGCGCTGTCGACGAACGCCGAGAAGGTGACCGGCTTCGGGATCGACCCGGACAACATGTTCGAGTTCTGGGACTGGGTCGGCGGCCGCTACTCGTACGACTCGGCGATCGGGCTGTCCCTGATGATCGCGATCGGCCCGGAGCGGTTCCGGGAGATGCTCGACGGCTTCCACACCGTCGACGAGCACTTCCGCACCGCGCCCGCCGAGTCCAACGCCCCGCTCACGCTGGGCCTGCTGGGTGTCTGGTACGGCAACTTCTTCCACGCCGAGTCCCACGCGGTGCTGCCGTACTCGCACTACCTGTCGAAGTTCACGGCGTACCTCCAGCAGCTGGACATGGAGTCCAACGGCAAGTCCGTCGACCGGGACGGGCACGTCGTGGGCTGGGAGACCGGCCCCGTGGTGTGGGGCACGCCCGGCACCAACGGGCAGCACGCCTACTACCAGCTGATCCACCAGGGCACCCGGCTGATCCCGGCCGACCTGATCGGCTTCGCCCGTCCCGTTGCCGAGCTGAGCCCCGAACTCAAGGCGCAGCACGACCTGCTGATGGCCAATCTGTTCGCGCAGGGTCAGGCGCTGGCGTTCGGCAAGACCGCCGACGAGGTCCGCGCGGAGGGGGTGCCCGAGGAGCAGGTCCCGCACCGCACCTTCCAGGGCAACCACCCCACCACCACGATCCTCGCCCCGGAGCTGACCCCGTCGGTCCTCGGCCAGCTCGTCGCCCTCTACGAGCACAAGGTGTTCGTGCAGGGCGCCGTGTGGAACATCGACTCGTTCGACCAGTGGGGCGTGGAGCTCGGCAAGGTCCTCGCCAGGAAGGTCGAGCCCGCCCTCACCGAGGGCGCGGAGGTCCCCGGCCTCGACCCGTCCACCGCCGCCCTCGTGGCCGCGTACCGCTCACTCAAGACCCCGTCGGACGCGCAGGGCGTCCAGGAGGAAGTGAACTGACATGCAGATCGGCCTTGTTGGTCTCGGCAAGATGGGCGGCAACATGCGCGAGCGTCTGCGCAACGCCGGCCACACCGTCATCGGCTACGACACCAACCCCGACGTGTCCGACGTGTCCAGCCTGGCCGACCTGGTCGACCAACTCGACGCGCCGCGCACGGTGTGGGTGATGGTGCCGGCCGGGCACGCGACGCAGACGGTGATCGACCAGCTGGGGAGCCTGCTCAAGCCCTACGACACGGTCGTCGACGGCGGCAACTCCCGCTGGACGGACGACGAGAAGCACGCCAAGGAGCTCGGCGCGCACGGCATCGGGTTCGTCGACGCCGGTGTGTCCGGCGGCGTGTGGGGCCTGCAGAACGGCTACGCCCTGATGGTGGGCGGCGAGAAGGAGCACGTCGACCGGCTCCGGCCGATCTTCGAGGCGCTCAAGCCGGAGGGCCCGTACGGCTTTGTCCACGCGGGCAAGGTCGGCGCCGGGCACTTCTCGAAGATGGTCCACAACGGCATCGAGTACGCCATGATGCAGGCGTACGCCGAGGGCTGGGAGCTGCTGGAGAAGGTGGACTCGGTGGACAACGTCCGCGAGGTGTACCGCTCCTGGCAGGACGGCACCGTCATCCGCTCCTGGCTGCTGGACCTCGCGGTGGCCGCGCTGGACGAGGACGAGCACCTGGAGAAGCTGAAGGGCTTCGCGCAGGACTCCGGTGAGGGCCGCTGGACCGTGGAGGCGGCCATCGACAACGCGGTTCCGCTGCCCGCGATCACCTCCTCCCTCTTCGCGCGGTTCGCGTCCCGGCAGGACGACTCCCCGCAGATGAAGATGATCGCCGCGCTGCGCAACCAGTTCGGTGGGCACGCCGTCGAGTCGAAGTAGCGCCCGGCACGGACACCAGGGGCCGGGGCGGCGCACCAGCCGTCCCGGCCCCAGCTTTGTCCCGGGGGGGGAACGTCCTTGATGGGGCGGCGAGTTGACAGCGGCGGAGGCCCGCGTCAGAGTCGCCGCTGATGGAGATCGACGAGCTGGCACCGGCCGAGCGCACCGTGTGGGAGGCCTTCCCCAAGGGGCGGCCCGTGGACTTCCGGCGGACGCCGGACGAGAGCGCGGCGGACGGCGCCGGCTGGGGGCCGGAGCGGACCGTGCGGGCCGAGGTGCTCAGGGCCCTGCTGCTCGACGGGCCCGAGGAGCGCGGCGAGGTGGCGGCCCTGAAGGTGGCGGGCGCCCGGATCACCGGCATGACGGACCTGCGGTACGCGACCGTGGACCGGGTGGTCCGGCTGAGCGACTGCTCCTTCGACGAGGTCCTCGACGTCTCCGGCACCCAGCTGAAGTACCTCAACCTGTCCGGCTCGCACCTGCCCGGACTGGCCGGGGCACGCGTCCGGGTCGACGGCGGGCTGCGGCTGACGGGCTGCCGGTTCCGCGGGCGGGTACGGCTCGGCGGGGCGCAGATCGCGGGGGCGCTCTATCTGGAGGACGCCGAGATCACGGCGGACGGCGGCGGACGGGAGGACCCGGTCCTCCAGCTCCACCAGGTGACCGTCGGCGAGGACCTGTGCGCGAGCCGGCTGCGCACCCGGGGCGAGATCCGGCTCAACGGGGCCACGATCAGCGGTTCGCTGCGGCTGGAGGAGGCGCGGCTGAGCAGTCCCGGTGACTTCGTGCTCGACGCCGAGGCGCTGGAGGTGGGGGCCAACGTCCTCGGCCGCAGGCTGGCGGCGGACGGCCGGATCGATCTGCGCGGCGCCCGCATACCCGGCCGTCTCGACCTGCTGTACAGCCGTCTGTCCAACCCCGGGGGCACCGCCCTGCGCGCGAGCAGCTGTGTGATCGGCGAGGTGTGGCTGCGCGAGGGCGAGACGATGCGGGGACGGCTCAATCTGCGCCGCTCCCAGATCGAACACCTCGACCTGGCACCGGAGATGCTGCCCGACCAGGTCCGTCTCCTCGACCTCACGTACACCTCGCTGACCCCGCACGAGCCCCCCGAGCGGCGGCTGCCCATGCTGGAACGGGACGAGGACACCTTCGACCCGCACGGCTACGAGCAGTTGACGGCCGTGTACCGCCGTACCGGCGACGACCATGCCGCCCGGCTCGTCCAGCTCGCCAAGCAGCGCCACCACCGCACGACCCTGCCCTGGTACGGCCGGTTGTGGGGCCGCGTGCAGGACGCCACCGTCGGCTACGGATTCCGGCCGATGCGGGCGCTGGGCTGGCTGCTCTCCCTGCTGGCCGTCGGCTCGGTCGCCTTCGCGCTGGACGCGCCGCCCCCGCTGAAGGCGGACGAGGCGCCGACGTTCGACGCGGTCTTCTACACGCTGGACCTGCTGCTGCCGGTGATCTCCTTCGGCCAGGAGGCGGCGTTCGCCCCGCGGGGCTGGCAGCAGGCCCTGGCCCACGTCCTGGTCCTGACCGGCTGGATCCTGGCCACGACGGTCGTCGCGGGTGTGACGCGGACCGTCTCCCGGCAGTAGCCGGTCACGCGTTGGACCAGCTCCGGGTGCACAGCACCAGCCGGTATCCGTCGGGGTCCTCGACCGTGACGCCCCACTCGTTCCAGTACGGATTCGGGGAGTCGACCCGCCTGCCCCCGCACGCCTCCAGCCGCGCGACGAGGTCGTCCGGAACGGGCCCGTCGAGGTAGATGACCAGGAGGTCCTCCTCGGTGGGCCGGGGCTCGACCGGACGGGCGGGCTCGTGGACGAGTTCCAGGTGCCAGTCGGCGTCGGGCCGGCCGAGCATCAGCAGGTCGTGTGCGCCGGGTTCCGGCCCGCCGGTCGCGCGCCACACGACCGTCAGCCCGAACCCGTCGGCCCAGAAGCGTTCGGCCGCCGCGAGATCACGGGAGGGGCGGGCGATACGGATGTGGCTGCGGCCGCTGACGGGCACGGGGCCTCCGGAGGTGGGGTGAACGGTGTGTCGTACCGGTCGGCAGCCTAGGCGGCGCGGGGCGGCACGGGCCATCGTCCGTTGGACCTGGGGCCCAGGTCCTGGTCCTCGCTCACTCACGTCATGGCGTAGACACTGTCTACTCGCCTTTGGTAGACAGTGTCCATGAACGACACGGGAGGGCTGCGGGAGCGGCTCGTCGACGTCGGTGTGGACCTCGTGGCCCGCGAGGGCGCCGGGGCCCTCACCCTGCGCGAGATCGCCCGCCGGGCCGGCGTCTCGCACGGCGCCCCGCGCCGCTGGTTCCCCACCCATCTGGACCTGCTGTCGGCGATCGCCCGCCGCGGCTTCGAGGAACTCGCCCGGAGGGTCGCCGCGGTGGGCGACGACGGTACGGCGCGGGCGCGGATCGCCGCGCTGGGGCGGGTGTACCTGGAGTTCGCGCTGGGCGACCGCGGCATGTACGAGCTGATGTTCCGTCACGACCTGTTGGAGAGCGGCCGACTGGGGCTGCGCGACACCAGCCTCCCCCTGTTCGGCCGGTTCGTCGAGCTGGTCGCGCAGGTGCGCCCGGACGTGGACCCCAGGCTGGTCGCGGGCGCGCTGTGGGCGAACCTGCACGGCATCGCCCAGCTGTGGAGCTGGGGCAGCCTCCAACTCGCCACGGCGACAGCCGACTTCAAGCCGCTCCTGGACGCGGCCCTGGACGCCCACCTCGGTCCGGAGGAGCGGTGAACCCCCGTCTGACGCTGGTGAGCAGCGTGGTCGGAGCGGTGGTCGTCGCCTTCGACGGCACCGTACTGACCGTCGCGCAGCCCGCCCTGCGCCGGGACCTCGGCGCCTCGTTGGCCCAGGTCCAGTGGACCAGCACCGGCTATCTGATCGCGGTGGCCGCCCTGCTGGTGTTCGCGGGGCGGCTCGGCGACCGGTACGGGCACCACCGGCTGTTCGGCATCGGCATGCTCGGCTTCGGGGGCGCCTCGGCCGGGATCGCCGTCGCGCCCGGCGCCGGCTGGGTGATCGGACTGCGGGTCGCGCAGGGCGTGTTCGGGGCCCTGCTGCAACCGGCGACGCTCGGGATGCTGCGGGCCGCGTACCCGCCGGACCGGCTGCGGAGGCCGATCGCGCTGCGGACCGCCTCGATCGGCGCCGCGGCGGCCCTGGGTCCGCTGGCGGGCGGCGCGCTGGTGGCCGGGCCCGGCTGGCGTGCCGTGTTCCTCCTCAACGTCGTCCCGGCGCTCGTCCTCGGCACACTCGCCCTCGTCGCCCGGCCCCGGGTCGCGGCCCGTCCGGTCCGGCTCGACCTGCCCGGCGCGGCCCTGCTCGCGGTGACCCTGGCCTGTCTGGTCCACGCCCTCGTCGGGTCCCCGGGGTGGGCGTGGACGGCGGCGGTGGCGTGCCTGACCGGCACCGCCTTCGTCCGGCACGAACGCCGTACGCCCCAGCCCCTGTTGCCCGCCCGTGTCGCCGGTCCGGCGGCTCCCGCGCTCGGCGTGCTGGTGGCCGCGTCGGCGGCGCTGTCGGGCACCCTCTTCGCCGGAACGTTCCTGCTGCAGGGCGCGCTCGGCATGGACGCGTTCCGCAGCGCCCTGACGAGTCTGCCGCTGGCCGTGCTCATGGTGGCGGCCGCCGCCACGAGCCCCGCGCTGCTGCGCCGGGCCGGGAGCAGCCGTACGACGTCGGGCGCGATGGTCGTCCTGGCCGCCGGCGTCCTCGTCCTCTCCCAGGCGACGTCGACTCCCACGCTGTGCACCGGGTTCGCGCTGATCGGCGCCGGGTTCGGGACCGTGATGACGGCGGCCACCCACGCCGTCGTACGGCAGGCGGCCGTCGAGTCGGCCGGCGTGGCGGGCGGGCTCCAGCAGACCGCGATGAACATCGGCCCGGTGCTGGGGGTCGCCGTCGCGACCGCGCTCATGGGGAGCGACGGTGACTCCGCCGGGCCGCCGATGGCCGTGCTGGCCGCCCTGGCCCTGGCCGGGGCGTGTCCCGGCCGTCTCCTCCCGGGTCCGGGCGAGGGCGAACGGAATGATCATCGCCGTTCGGAGGACCGGCCGCCGGTTCCTGAGCGACGATGAGAGCGGAGGCCGCCGCGGTGGGAACAGCACCGCGGACCTCGTCGTACGGCTGAGGAAGGAACGCGATGGCACTGCTGGCACAACAGGTCGACCCGGGCGAGGCCGGGCTGGACGTCAAGGCGCTGGACCGTCTCGACCAGCACTTCGCCCGTGAGGTCGACGAGGGGCGGCTGCCCGGTTTCCTGGTGTCCGTCGCCCGCGGCGGACGCGTCGCGCACCTCACCACGCACGGCATGCGGGACACGGCCGCCGGTCTGCCCGTCGAGGCCGACACCCTGTGGCGCGTCTACTCCATGACCAAGCCCATGACCTCAATCGCGGCCCTGATGCTCGTGGAGGAGGGGAGGCTCTCCCTCGACGACCCGGTCGGCCGTCACCTCCCGGCGTTCTCCGAACCCCGCGTGTACGTCCGCGGATCGGGCGCCGGCACGGTGACCCGCCCCGCCGACGGGCCGATGACGGTGCGGCATCTGATGACCCACACCGCCGGCCTCACCTTCGCGTTCTACCACCAGCACCCCGTCGACGCCCTCTACCGGGACGCCGGCCTGCACTCCGCCGTGCTCCCCGGCTCGGACCTGGCCACCACGGTCGACGTGTACGCGAGTCTGCCGCTCCAGTTCGAGCCCGGCACGCAGTGGAACTACTCGGTGGCCACCAACGTCCTCGGCCGGGTCGTCGAGGTGGTGTCGGGGCAGCCGCTGGACACGTTCCTCGCCGAGCGTGTCTTCGGCCCGCTCGGTATGACCGACGCCGGGTTCCGCGTGGACGGCGAACAGGAGGGACGGCTGGCCGAGTTGTACGGGCAGACCGAGTCCGGCGGCATCGAGCCGATCGCCGGTCTGCCGCTGCACGGACGTCCCCGGTTCCTGTCCGGCAGCGGCGGCGTGGTGGCGTCCGCGCACGACGTGCACCGCTTCATGGAGATGCTGCGCCGCCGCGGCGAGCTGGACGGCACCCGGCTGCTGACGCCGGGGACGGTCGCGCTCATGACGTCCAACCACCTTCCCGGCGGCGCGGATCTGCGCTCCTTCGGCAGCCGGCCCGCGCACGACGAGCCCGGCAACGACGGCGTCGGCTTCGGTCTCGGGGTGTCCGTGGTGATCGACCCCGACCGCACCCGCGACCCGTCGGTGCGGGGCGCCTTCGGCTGGAGCGGGGTCGCGACCACCACGTTCTGGGTGGACCCGACCCACGACCTCACCGTGCAGTTCATGACGCAGGTGCGGCACCGCACGTCGCACACGGTGTTCCAGGACCTGAAGCGGCTCGTGCACGAGGCGGTGGTGGGGGGCTGACCCGGGCCCGTGGGGAAGAGGGCGCGGGCCGTGCCCTCTTCCCGTCCGGGTGGGCCGGCCCCGCGGATCAGGTCAGCTGCCCGACGGCGTCCAGGTGGGGCAGGTGGTGGTCCATGCGCTCCCGCTTGGTGCGCAGATAGGTGATGTTGCTCTCGCAGGGCTGGATCAGCAGCGGGACCTGCTCGGTCACCTCGATGCCGTGCTCGATCAGCGCCTCGCGCTTGCGCGGGTTGTTCGACATCAGGCGGACGCTGCGGACGTCCAGGTCGCGCAGGATGCCGGCGGCGGCCCCGTAGTCACGGGCGTCGACGGGCAGTCCGAGCGCCAGGTTGGCCTCGACGGTGTCCAGGCCCTCCGCCTGCAGGGCCATGGCGCGCAGCTTCGCGAGCAGGCCGATGCCGCGGCCCTCGTGGCCCCGCAGGTAGACGACGATCCCGCTGCCCTCGGCGACGACGGCGCGCAGGGCGGAGGCCAGCTGGTCGCCGCACTCGCAGTGCTGGGAGCCGAACGCGTCGCCGGTCAGGCACTCGGAGTGCAGCCGGGTCAGGACGCCGTCGGGGCCCGGTTCACCATGGACGAGCGCCACCTGTTCGTCGCCGCGGTCGTGGTCGATGTAACCGATCGCCCGGAATTGCCCGTACACGGTCGGCAGGGGGGTGTTCACCACGCGTTCGACTCCGGAACGCTGCGTCCGCTGGCCGGACTTCTTGCCGAGCACGCCAATCTTTTCTGTCATGATTCTTCAGTTCCTATGCAGAGACGAAAGGCCGGTAAAAGATGAGTGATGCGCAGACGCGGCCGGCGGCACACTCGCTGGTGCCGGCGGACACCACCGAGGACGTACGGGCGCGGGGAGCGGACGTCTCACGACAGGTCGCGGTCCTTCCCGTCGGGAGCTTCGAGCAGCACGGCGCGTTCCTGCCGCTGGCCACGGACACCCTCGTGGCCTGCGCGATCGCGCGCGAGGTGGCCGCCGCGCACCCCGTACACCTGCTGCCGCCGGTGACGATCTCGTGCTCGCACGAGCACGCGGCCTGGCCGGGGACCGTCAGCATCTCTTCGGTGACCCTTCATGCGGTGATACGGGACATCGCGGATTCGCTCCGCCGTTCGGGCGTCGACGCCCTGGTGCTGGTCAACGGGCACGGCGGCAACTACGTACTGGGCAACGTCGTTCAGGAGTCCTCCGCGCGCGGAGAGCGGATGGCGCTGTTCCCGGCCGCGGAGGACTGGGAGACGGCGCTGGTGCGGGCGGGGGTGGAGACCTCGCTGCTCACCGACATGCACGCGGGGGAAATCGAGACCTCCATCCTTCTGCACGCTCATCCCGAATTGATCCGCCCCGGTTACGAGACTTCCGATTTCGTCGCGGACGACCGGCGTCATCTGCTCACCCTCGGCATGTCCGCCTATACCGATTCGGGGGTCATCGGCCGTCCGTCGCTGGGTTCCGCCGAAAAGGGGAAGCGGCTGCTGGAGAGCCTCGCGGATTCCTTCGGCGCGTATATGTCACTGCTGACCTCCGCGGGCGACTCCGTCGCGGACACGACGGACGGACGAAAATAGCCGCTGTCCCCCGGGTCCGCCACGGTGTCGGCGGATCCGGTGCGGGCCCGTAGCCCGGTGTACCAGCGGGCGACGAGGACGAGGGCGCCCGGCAGGGCGGCCACGAAGCTGAGGACGCCGTACACGACGGCGACGGCGAGCCCCGTGTCGGCGCCGAGCCCGGCGGCGGCGAACGCCCAGGCGGTGACGCCCTCCCGAGGGCCGAACCCGCCGACGTTCAGGGGCAGTCCCATGGCGAGCAGCGCTAGGACGGCGAGCGGCAGCAGGGCGGTGAGGGAGGCCCCGGAGCCGGCGATCCGCGCGGCGAGCACGAACATCGCGAGGTGACCGGCGAGGACGACCAGCGAGGAGACGGCGACGCCGGGTCCGTTGCGTCGGGACAGCAGGCTCTCGCGGGCCTGCGCGAGCGCGGTGCGCACGGCCGAGGGCCGCGCGCCGGACCTGCGGGAGGGCGCGCGGTTCATACGGACGGCGGCCACGACGGCGAACGTCCCCGCGGCGGCGAACAGCAGGAGCGGGGTGAGGTCGCGTGCCTGGTCGAGCACCGGCGACGGCATGGTCAGCAGGACGACGGCGCCGACCGCGGCGAGCGCGACCTGTCCGGCCGTGCGCTCCAGCACGACCGCGCGGACGCCGCGCCCGAGGTCACCGGCGCTCTGCCCGTGCCGTACGGCCCGGTGGACGTCGCCGAGGACGCCGCCGGGGAGCGCCGCGTTGAGGAACAGCGCCCGGTAGTAGTCGGCGACGGCCGCTCCGATCGGCAGCCCGATCCGCAGCCCGCGCGCGACCAGTTGCCAGCGCCAGGCGCTGAACACGGTGGTGACGAGCCCGATGCCGAGCGCGGCGAGCAGCGCGGGTCCGTCGATCCGCCGCAGCCCGTCGAGGAACACGCCGGTGCCGAGCCGCCAGAACAGCACGCCGAGGATGACGACGCCGGCGACCGTGCCCAGGTGGGTGCGGACCTTCGGGTCGCGCAGGAGGGCCTTGGTGCGGGAGACGGGGGCGTCCGCGGTCCTCGCCCCGGCCCGGGCGTCCGCGGTCTCCCCCGTACGGTCCGCCCGCCGGGCGCGCGGGGTGAGGCCCGCCCGCCCGGCGGGCGTCCCCGCCACCGTCTCCACGGTCATGACGCCCCGCCCGTCGCCCGGCTGAGGGCCAGCAGGTCGGTGTGGTGGACGACGACCCGCAGCTCGCCGGCCGCGCAGGCGTCGAGCCGGTCGCGCAGATAGCGGTCGGCGCGCTCGCGCAGTTCGGGGCGCTGCTCGACCGCCGCGCCGACCCAGCCGCGCAGCCACTGCGCGGTGAGCGCCGCCTCGTCGGGGCCGAGCCGCCAGGGGCTCGGATGCAGCTGGACGGTCGCCCCGTGCTCGGAGAAGATCTCGGCGGCCACCGTGGCGGCGTCCGGGCCGAGCAGTCCGGTGCGGCGCTGGTGCGCGTTGAACGCCTCGGTGATCTCCTCGTCCAGCGGGTCGGACGGGGTGAGTTCGACGCGGCCGGCGACCGACAGGGTCAGCAGTGCCGTGCAGCCCGCTCCCGCGCAGGCGGCGGCGAGGGTGTCGATCTCGTCGCGGGTGAGGACGTCGAGCAGCGCGGACGCCGTCACCAGGGAGGCGCCGTGCAGGGCGTCCGGGGTGAGCCGGCCGACGTCGCCGCGACGCGTCTCGACGGTGACGCGGCTGCCGTCGGCGGAGGAGCGCGGGGAGGCGACGGCGGCGAAGTGCAGCAGGTAGGGGTCGCGGTCGTGCAGGACCCAGTGCTGGGCGCCGTCCAGGTGGGGGGCGAGCCAGCGGCCCATGGAGCCGGTGCCGCAGCCCAGGTCGTGGATGACCAGTCCGCCGGGGCGGCCCGGCAGGTTGGCGAGCCGGATCCGCAGCGGGTCGAGCAGGTCGTGCGCCCGCGCGGCGGCGTCCGCGCTCTCGCGCAGCTCCAGCCACTCGGGGGCGTAGCGCGGCGGGTCGTCCGGCGCGGCCTCCCGCAGCCGTACGGTGGCCCGTTCACCGGGCCGGCCGGTGGGGCCCGCGCCGAGGATCACGACGTCGGAGTCGGCGCCGTGCGCCTCGGGTACGGACGCGTCGCTCATGTCACCCTCCGCCGGGCCTGTCCCGTTCTCCGGTCGCCCGCGCGCCGGACCGGCCGCGTCCCTGGGGCCCGGCTGGGCCGGGATGGTGCCCCC
This sequence comes from Streptomyces sp. NRRL WC-3605, assembly GCF_001509795.1. Taxonomy (GTDB): domain Bacteria; phylum Actinomycetota; class Actinomycetes; order Streptomycetales; family Streptomycetaceae; genus Streptomyces; species Streptomyces viridochromogenes. The sequence continues at coordinate 22,245 of NZ_LLZN01000055.1, forward strand.
GCCCTGTGTCGTCGCCGCCTTGCTCATGCCGCCCTCCGCGGTTCGTCAGGCAGTCGGCCCAGTACCGCGGCCAGGCTGCGGGCCGTGCCGGCCCAGCCGTTCAGAGCGGCCCGGCGTCCCCGGGCCGCCGCCTTCAGCCGGCGTCGTACGTCCGCCTCGCCGAACCATCCGCGCAGTTCGGCGGCGATCGCGGCGGGGTTCTCCGGCGGTACGAGGATGCCGGGGACTCCGCCGTCGGGGGCGCGGCCGACGGCCTCCGGCACCCCGCCGACGTCGGTGGCCAGCACCGGGATGCCGCGTGCGAGCGCCTCGGTGACCGCCATGCCGTACGTCTCGGCGTAGGAGGTGAGGACCATCAGGTCGGCGGAGTTGTAGCTGGCGTCGAGTTCGGCGCCGGCCTGCGGGCCCGCCAGGACCAGACGGTCGGTGAGGCCGTGCCGTTCGATCAGGGAGCGCAGCCCGGCGACGTACTCGGGGTCGTGGTTCAGCCCGCCGACGAAGGAGCAGCTCCACGGCAGGTCGGTCACCGTCGCCAGTGCCTCGATCAGCCGGTGCTGGCCCTTGCGCGGGGTCACGGCGGCCACGCACAGCAGCTTGGACACGCCGTCCGTGCCGGACGCGAGGGGCGCGATGTCGGCGCCGGGGGCGGCGACGTGGACCCGCTCGGGGGCGAGGCCGTGGTGGGAGACGAGCCGGCGGACCGCCCAGTCGCTGGTGGCGACGACCGCGTCGACGGCGCGCAGCACCGTGCGCTCCCGGGCGTCCAGGTCGGCCGCGACGGACGGCTCCAGTCCGGTCTCGTCGCCGAGCGGCAGATGGACGAGGACGGCGAGCCGCAGCCGTTCGGCCTCCGGGACGATGATCTCGGGCACCCCGCAGGCGACCAGGCCGTCCAGCAGGACGACGGTCCCGTCGGGGAACTCCCGCAGGGTCCGCGCGAGTTCGGCGCGGGCTGCGGCCTCGGGGCGGGGCCACGCGCCGGCCACCGCGCGCTTGTGGACCTGCCAGCCGAAGCCGGGCAGGTCCAGGCTGACCCGCCGGTCGTAGGCGTTGCCGCCGCTGGGGGCCGCCGGGTCGTCGACGCCGCCCGGCATGACGAAGTGCACGGAGCGCAGGGACATCGGGATGATCTCCGCGTTCTTCAGGACGGAGTGCTGTACCGGCACATAGCCGAGCGTGGCCTTCTCCGGCTCCGGCCGCGCCTGCGTCTCCAGGGTCACGTCGGTCACAGGTCACGCTCGTAACTCGCCCACGCGACGTGCGACTCGTGCAGCGTGACGGTGATCCCGGCGAGACCCCGCGCGCCCTCGCCGAGCGCGCCCTTCTCGACGCGGTCCGCGAGCCGGTCGGCGATGACCTTGGCCAGGAACTCGGTGGAGGTGTTGATCCCGGCGAAGTCGGGTTCGTTGTCGAGGTTGCGGTAGTTCAGCTCGGCGACGACGGCGCCGAGCTCCTGGGTGGCCAGTCCGATGTCGACGACGATGTTGTCGTCGTCCAGCTGCTCACGCCGGAACGTGGCGTCCACGAGGAACGTCGCCCCGTGCAGACGCTGCGCGGGCCCGAAGACCTCGCCGTGGAAGCTGTGGGCGATCATGATGTGATCGCGGACGGTGATGCTGAACAACGGACGACCCTCCAGGTGCGGTGCGCCTAATCCCCGGCCGATCGCCGCCGGGGATGCCGTGTAGTACGGCTCATGGCTTCCCCTTGTTCAGCGCGTCCTCACTCTTTTCTCAGGTCAGGCGCTCTTGCGTCCCAGGGGGCTCGATCCGCGCGTCAGGGCGCGTCCGGGTACCTGATCCTGTGGCAGAGCGCCGGGATCCGCCCGGACGCCAGCTTCGGCAGCAGCTCGGGCAGCTCCTCGAAGGGGCTCTCCCCGGTGACGAGCGCGTCGAGCGCGGGATCGGCGAGCAGGTCGAGGGCTAGCGCGAGGCGGTCGGCATAGCTGCGGCCGGCGCGGGCCGGGGACACCGTCCCGACCTGGCTGCTGCGGATCACGAGGCGCCGCGAGTGGAACGCCTCGCCGAGCGGGACGGCCACCCGCCGGTCGCCGTACCAGCTGAGTTCGAGGACGGTGCCCTCGGGACGCAGCAGTTCCAGGGAGCGGGCGAGTCCCTGCTCGCTGGCGCTGGCGTGCACCACGAGGTCGCAGTCTCCGAGGGCGTGCTCGGGGGACGCGAAGGCGACGCCGAGGGCCTTCGCCACCTCGGCGCGGGACGGGTCGGCGTCGACCAACTGGAGCCGTACGCCGGGGAAGCGGGCCAGCAGCGCGGCGACCGAGCAGCCCACCATGCCGCCGCCGACCACGGCGATCCGGTCCCCGACCAGGGGGGCCGCGTCCCACAGGGCGTTGACGGCGGTCTCGACGGTGCCGGCGAGGACGGCCCGCGCGGCGGGCACGGCGTCCGGTACGACGGTCACCGCGCTCGCGGGGACGACGTACCGCGTCTGATGCGGGTACAGGCAGAAGACCGTACGGCCGGCCAGCGCGTCCGGCCCCTGCTCGACCACCCCGACGCTGAGGTAGCCGTACTTCACCGGGGCGGGGAAGTCCCCCTCCTGGAACGGCGCCCGCATCGCCGCGTGCTGGCTCTCCGGGACGCCGCCGCGGAACACGAGTGTCTCCGTGCCCCGGCTGACCCCCGAGTACAGCGACCGCACCAGCACGTCCCCCTCGCCCGGCTCGGGCAGGGCGACCTCCCGGATCTCGCCCGCCCCCGGGGCTCTGAGCCAGAACGCACGTGCGCTGCGGTTCATCGGGATCCTCCTGAACGATCGGCGGCCTGTCCACGTACCGAGGTGTGCACAGGCCGCGCACAGTACGCGGCCTTGATCGACTCTGTCATCTGGCCGGAGGAATGTGCGGTGGCCCTGAACAACACGTACGAAGCAAGGCTGGTCCAGCAGGAGACCGCGGTGGGAGCGGGCGTTCAGATCCTGTTGCTGGCCCTGCTGGGATCGGCGATCGGCATGGGTCCCGCGGGCTGGCTGACCGGCCTCGCGTTCGCCATCGCCTCCTGGGCGCTGCTCTCCCTGGCCCTGCACCGGTCCGGGCTCCGCTCGTTCGGCCCGGCGAACCGGGTCACGCTCGGCCGGGCCACCCTGGTCGGCGGGGTGACGGCCCTGGTCGCCGACTCCTTCCAGGACGCGCCGCCCGTCACCCTGTTCGTGGGCCTGACCGCGGTCGCCCTGATCCTCGACGGCGTGGACGGCAAGGTGGCCCGCCGCACCAACACCTCGACGGCTCTGGGCGCCCGCTTCGACATGGAGGTCGACGCGTTCCTCATCCTGGTGCTCAGCGTGTACGTCTCGATGTCGCTGGGTCCGTGGGTGCTGCTCATCGGCGGCATGCGCTACGCCTTCGTCGCCGCCGCCCGGGTCTGGTCGTGGCTGAACGCCCCGCTGCCGCCGAGCACCGCCCGCAAGACGGTCGCCGCGATGCAGGGCGTCTTCCTGCTGCTGGCCGCGTCCGCCCTGCTCCCCCACGCCGCCACCGTCGCCGTCACCGCCTCGGCGCTGGCCGCCCTGCTCTGGTCGTTCGGCCGGGACGTCCTGTGGCTGTATCGCACGCACCGGGCGACGCGGGTGGCACCGGCGGCGGCCGGGCGCAGGGCGCGGCCGGAACTGGTCACGAGCTGACGTCCGGGGGCGGCCAGCGCGCTCACCTGCTTGTTACGCTCGCCGGATGCACATACCGGGACCGGACGAGATCCGCGCGCTGCACGAGGAACACGCGCCGACCGCCGAGGCGTTCGCCTCCGTCCACCGTCACTGCGAGATCGTCTGGAGCGTCGCCGCGCACCTGCTGGAGTCGCCGCGCCTCGCCCACCTCGACGCGGAACTGGTCCGGGCCGGCTGCCTCCTGCACGACATCGGCGTCTACCGCCTCTACGACGCCGGCGGGCGGCTGGACCACGGGAACTACATCCGGCACGGCCTGCTCGGCCAGGAACTGCTGGAGAACGTGGGCCTCCCCGCCGTCCTGTGCCGTTTCTGCTCCCACCACACCGGCGTCGGAGTGACCCGGCAGGACGTCGTGCGCCAGAACCTCCCCATGCCGCCCGCCGACTATCTGGCGGAGACGCCGGAGGAGCGGCTGGTGATGTACGCGGACAAGTTCCACTCCAAGTCGCGGCCCGACCGGTTCCTGTCCCCCGACGCCTACGCCGCCCACGTCCGCCGCTTCGGCGAGGAGAAGGTGACCGCCTTCCAGGCCCTGCGCGACGAGTTCGGCGACCCGGACCTCACCCTTCTCGCACCGGAGGTGGCCTGGCCGCCCGTCACCGGCTGAGGGTCTCCCCCGCCACTCCGCGGGCAGGTGCGCGTCCGGTGCGTCCGGGCGGTGGTCGGGCAGGTTCGAGCGGGCGGACGCGTCGTGGCACACCCGCAGGAACTCCGGGTACCGCTCGAACCGGCCGAGAGCGGCGACTCCGGCGTACAACAGCAGTTCACGGTTGGCCCGTACGGCGCCCGGCTCGCCGTCGGCGCCGCGCACCGCGACCCGGGTGAGCCGTCCCGCCTCGTCAGTGAGCAGCCGGTGCGCCCGGGTCTCCATCCTCAGCGTGAGGTCGGGGCGGTCGAAGACGGGGGGCAGACACGCGGCGGAGGCGGACGAGCGCAGGTTGCGCGACCTTCTCCCGGCGCCCGGCGGAGCTGAGCGGCCGGCCACCGCCCGCGGGATCGACGGAGACGAGGAGACCGCCCGCTGGCTGGACGCGGTCGCGGAACTGCTCGGCCTGCGGCACGTACACCGTTTCCGCTCCGCGGGGAAGTGAGCGGCCACGGCCACGGAAGGCCGACCCGCCTCGTGATCCGGCCATGGGCGAGCCGGCCTCATGCCGTCAGCCGCACCCTCCCCGCGGCGGCCACAGCGCGGTCGACGGCCTCGTCGCAGAGCAGCGCGAGATCGTAGCCGCCGCGGGCGTAGCCACTGACGAGGGAGAGCCGTGCCCGTGCCTCAGCTCAGATGCGCTTCTGCGCTACCGGGACCCGAACCGGCCCGTCTGCGGGGCACACCCCGGATGTCCATGGCCCCGGCATCGGTGGGCGCAGGCCCCGTCCCGCGCCCACCACCGGCGCGTCACGCCGCCCGCCGCGCCCTCCCCCCATGCGCCCGCACGATGTCCGCGTACAGATGGCCGGTGCCCTTGATCGTCCGTACCTGTGTCTCGTAGTCCACGTGGACCAGGCCGAAGCGCTTCGCGTAGCCGTACGCCCACTCGAAGTTGTCCAGGAGGGACCACGCGAAGTAGCCGGCCAGTGGGGCGCCCTTGCGGGCGGCCGAGGCGCAGGCCGCTAGGTGCCGGACCAGGTAGTCCTGCCGTTCGGGGTCGTCGACCGTGCCGTCGGGGCGTACGACGTCCGGGAAGGCGGAGCCGTTCTCGGTGACGTAGATCTTGCGGGCGCCGTACTCCTCGGTGAGCCGCAGCAGCAGGGTCTCGATGCCGCTCGCGTCGATCTCCCAGTCCATGCCGGTGCGCGGCACGTCGGGGCGGCGGACCGCGCGGGCGTACGGGGCGGGGCCCTCGGGGTCGTCGACGACGCGGGCCGGGAAGTAGTAGTTCAGGCCGAGCCAGTCCAGAGGGGCCGCGATCGTCTCCAGGTCGCCGGGGTGCGAGGGGAGTTCGACCCCGTACGTCTCGACCATGTCGGCCGGGAAGCCTCGGCCGTGGATCGGGTCGAGCCACCAGCGGTTGACGTGGCCGTCCTGGCGGCGGGCGGCGGCCTCGTCCTCGGGTCGGTCGCCGGCCGCGTACACCGTGGAGAGGTTGTTGACGATGCCGACCTCGGCGCCGGGGGCGGCCGCGCGGATCGCCTGCGTGGCCAGGCCGTGGCCGAGGAGGAGGTGATACGAGGCGCGGACCGCGGCCGTGAGGTCGGTCAGGCCCGGGGCCATCGTGCCCTCGAGGTGCCCGATCCAGGCCGAGCAGGACGGCTCGTTGAGGGTGGCGAAGTGGCGGACGCGGTCACCGAGCCGGGAGGCGACCACCGAGGCGTACTCGGCGAAGTGCTCGGCCGTCGCGCGCTCGGGCCAGCCGCCCCGGTCCTGGAGGGCCTGCGGCAGGTCCCAGTGGTAGAGGGTGACGGACGGCGTGATGCCCGCCTCCAGCAGGGCGTCCACCAACTCGTCGTAGAAGGCCAGCCCCTTGGGGTTCACCGGACCGTCGCCGCCGGGCAGGACGCGAGGCCAGGCGACGGACAGGCGGTAGGCGTTGGTGCCGAGCGTGCGCATGAGGGCGAGGTCCTCGCGCCAGCGGTGGTAGTGGTCGCAGGCGACGTCGCCGGTGTCGCCGTTGGCGATCTTTCCGGGGGTGTGCGAGAACGTGTCCCAGATCGACGGGGAGCGGCCGTCCTCCGCGACGGCTCCCTCGATCTGGTACGCCGCTGTGGCGGTGCCCCACAGGAAGTCGTTCGGGAGTGCGGCGAGGTCGATACGGTCGGGCACGGAGTTCCTTTCGGGGCGGGGGTGGCACTCGGGGCGGGGGTGCTCGGTCACTTGACGGCGCCCGCGGTCAGTCCGGCGACGAGGTAGCGCTGGAGGAGGAGGAAGCCGGCCACCACGGGGACGCTCACGACCAGCGAGGCGGCCATGATCTGGTTCCAGTACACGTCGTTGAGCGTGGAGTAGCCCTGGAGGCCGACGGCGAGGGTGCGGGTGGTGTCGTTGGTCATGACGGACGCGAACAGCACTTCGCCCCAGGCCGTCATGAAGGCGTAGACGGCGACGGCGACGATGCCGGGGACGGCGGCCGGGACGACGACCCGGAACAGTGCGCCGAGCGGTCCGCAGCCGTCGACCAGCGCGGCCTCGTCCAGGTCGCGCGGGACGGAGTCGAAGTAGCCGATCAGCATCCAGATGGAGAACGGCAGGGAGAAGGTCAGGTACGTCAGGATCAGGCCGCCGCGCGAGCCGAACAGGGCGATGCCGGTGGCGTTGCCGATGTTGACGTAGATGAGGAACAGCGGGAGCAGGAAGAGGATGCCCGGGAACATCTGCGTGGACAGGACGGTGACTGTGAAGACCCGCTTGCCGCGGAAGTCGTAGCGGCTGACGGCGTACGCGGAGAAGACCGCGATCACCACCGAGCAGACCGTGGCCGCGCCCGCCACGACGAGCGAGTTCACGAAGTACCTCGCGAGCGGCACCGTCGACCAGATGTCGATGTAGGGGCGGATCGTCAGACCGCTGGGCAGCCAGCGGAACGTGCCCGACACGTCGGCCAGCGGCTTGAGCGAGCTGGAGACCATCACGTAGACGGGGACCAGGACGAAGCCGGTGAGCAGGGTGAGGAAGATCCGCCGGGACCAGAGGAAGGACCGGGGCGGTGCCATCGGGGACCTGTACGACCCGGCGAGGGGCCGTGTGGACTCAGACATCGGCGGTCCTCCGTCCGCGCGAGGTGATCACGAGGTAGACGCCGGTGACCACGAGCAGGAAGAGCAGCAGGAGCACGGACATCGCCGAACCGGTGCCGAAGTTCCAGGTGACGAAGGACGCCTGGTAGATGTGCACGGAGATGAGGTCGGCTGCCTCGGGCGCGGTCTTGCCGAACAGGACGTACGGCGTGTTGAAGTCGTTGAACGTCCACAGGAACAGGACGAGGACGAGCACCTGGTTGACGGGGCGCAGCGACGGCAGGGTGATCCGGCGGATCTGCTGCCACATGCCGGCGCCGTCGAGGGAGGCCGCCTCGTACAGCTCCTTCGGGATGTTCTGCAGGCCGGCCATGACGATGAGGAAGGCGAACGGCCAGCCCTTCCACACGGACACCGTCAGCAACGCGAAGAAGCTGTTGTCGCCGATGAGCCAGAACGTGGGCTTGTCGGTGATGCCGAGCTGGTCGTGCAGGACGTGGTTCACCAGGCCGTTGTCGTGCTGGAACATGAAGACCCAGGTGATGACGGCGGTGTACACGGGCAGCGCGTACGGCACCAGGAACAGGGCGCGCAGCAGGCCCCGGCCGCGGAACGCGTCCTGCATGTAGAGGGCGGCGGCGGTGCCGATGCACCAGCACAGGGCGACGGACAGCAGGGTGAAGGCGACCGTGACCAGGAACGAGTGGAGCAGCGCCTCGCCCACGGGGGCGTCGAAGTCCACGGAGATCTTGTAGTTGTCGACGCCGTTCCAGGGCGCGGTGGTCCAGTCGCGGATGTAGAACTGCGTGAGTTCCTTGAAGCTCATCACCATGCCGATCACCATCGGCACGAGGTGGACGAGGAGTTCGAGGAGCAGGGCGGGCAGGAGGAGCAGGTAGGGCAGGCCGATGCGGCGGATCCGCCCGGGACGGCGGCGGGGGCCGCTCGCCGTCCCGGGGGAGCTCGGACGCACCGCGGCCTCGGTGGGGACCGTGGTCGTCATCGTGCTCACTTCGCCGGCATCTGCTGCTGGGCCTTCTCGAGGGCGGCCTTGACCGAGTCCTCCGTGACCTTGCGTCCGGCGGCGGCGTCGGCGAACAGCCCCTTGATGGCGGTGCCGACGGCGGTCTCGAACTGGGACTCGTCGGCGACCTGCGGGGCGGCGACGGCGCTCTTGGCGAGGGTGTCCTTGAGGACCGCGTTCGCCGGGGTGTTGAAGGCGGCGTCGGCCTGGGCGCCCTTGACCGGCGGTATGGAGCTGTAGGCCTGGTTGAGGATCTTCTGCTCGGCGTCGCTCGTCATGAACTTCACGAACTTGGTGGCGCCGTCGATGTTGTCGGTGTTCTTGAAGACGGCCATGTTGATGCCCATGACCATGGAGTTGACGCCGGTGCCGGTGCCGGGGGCGCCGGACTGCACGGGCACCGGGGCGATGCCGTAGTCGTCCTCGCTCATGCCCTGGGACTTGAGGTTGGCGGACGCGGACTGCCACAGCAGCATCGCCGTCTTGCCCTTGGCGAAGTCGCTGACGGACTGGTTCTGCGCGTACTCGGCGTTGCCCGGCGCGACGACCTTGTCCTTGGCCATCAGGTCGACGAACTGCTTGACGCCGGCGACGGCCTTGTCGGAGGTGAAGTCGGCCTTGCCGTCGGCGGTGAAGAAGTCGGCGCCGTGCTGCTTGGCGAAGACGACGGCGTGGTGGATGTTCTCGGAGGGGTTGGACCCCTCGACGCCGAGCGCCCACTTGCCGCCGCCGGTGAGCTTCTTGCCGTCGGCGACGAGTTCGTCCCAGGTGGCCGGCGGCTCGGCGATGCCGGCGTCGGCGAACGCCTTCTTGTTGTAGTAGAGCGCGTACGCCATCGAGTACAGCGGGACGGCGGCCGGGTCCTTGCCCTCGGCGCCGGTGGAACCGAGCGCGGAGTCGACGAAGCGGTCCTTGCCGCCGATCTTGTCGAACTGCGCCTTGTCCCACGGCAGAAGGGCGCCGGTGGCCTGGAGCGAGGCGGACCAGGTGTTGCCGATGTTGAGGACGTCCGGGCCCTGGCCGGACGTGGTGGCGGTGAGGATGCGGTTGAGCAGGTCGGACCAGGGCACGACCTCCAGCTTCACCTCGATGCCGGTCTCCTTCTCGAACTTGTCGAGTTCGGGCTGGAGGACCTTCTTGTCGACCTCGATGCTGGCGCCCTGGTTCGAGGCCCAGTACGTGAGGGTCTTCGGGGAGTCGTTCGACCCCCCGCCGTCCGTCGACGAACCGCCTCCGCAGGCCGTGGCGGCCAGGGCGAGAGACATGGTGACGGCAGCTACGGCCGCGGCTCGCGTTGTGCGCATGGCTCCGGTGTCCCTTCCGGGGGTACTGCTGCTTAATTTAGAGCGTGAGTTAAGCCCCTGGGCGCGACGGCGTCAAGGCTTTGGACGCACTTGCCGGACTCTTGTCCAACCCCTTGACCTTTTCATTTCGCGGTTGAACCATTCAGCGGCGAGAGAGCGCTCCCAGACCCCACTTCGTTCACTTCCTGAACCAGGAGAGCCGCCCCATGCCTGATTCCTTGCCGTCGAACTCCCCCTCCGACTCCCGGCCCGCGGTCGGCCGCCGCACCCTGCTGGGCGCCGCCGCGGCGGCCACCGCCGCACCCGTGGTGCTGGGTTCGGCCGCCCGCGCCTCCGCCGCGCCGACGCCCCGCCGCAAGCCGCGTGCCCTGCCCGGCGGTGGCGACCTCGGCCCGAACGTCCTCGTCTTCGACCCGTCGACCCCCGGCATCCAGGCCCGCCTCGACGAGGTGTTCCGGCAGCAGGAGTCCGCCCAGTTCGGCACCGGCCGCTACGCCCTGCTGTTCAAGCCCGGCACCTACCAGGGCCTCAACGCCCAGCTCGGCTTCTACACCTCCATCGCGGGCCTCGGCCTCTCCCCCGACGACACCACCATCAACGGTGACGTCACCGTCGACGCCGGCTGGTTCGACGGCAACGCGACGCAGAACTTCTGGCGTTCGGCGGAGAACCTGGCGCTGGTCCCGGTGAACGGCACCAACCGCTGGGCGGTCGCGCAGGCGGCCCCGTTCCGCCGGATGCACGTCCGCGGCGGCCTCAACCTCGCCCCCAGCGGCTACGGCTGGGCCAGCGGCGGCTACATCGCGGACAGCCGGATCGACGGCCAGATCGGCCCCTACTCTCAGCAGCAGTGGTACACCCGCGACAGCGCGATCGGCAGTTGGCTCAACGGCGTCTGGAACATGGTGTTCTCGGGTGTCGAGGGCGCACCCGCGCAGAGCTTCCCCAATCCGCCGTACACCACCCTGACCACCACGCCGGTCTCCCGCGAGAAGCCGTTCCTGTACCTCCAGGGCAGCGAGTACCGGGTCTTCCTGCCCGAGAAGCGGACCAACGCACGCGGCGTGACCTGGGGCAACGGCACCCCGCGCGGCACCTCCCTGCCGCTCACGCGGTTCTACGTCGCCCGCCCCGGCGTGACGGCGGCGACACTGAACCAGGCCCTGGCACAGGGCCTGCACCTCCTCCTCACCCCCGGCATCTACCACCTGTCGGAACCCCTGCGGATCGACCGGCCGAACACGGTCGTCCTCGGCCTCGGCTACGCGACCCTCATCCCGGACGGCGGTGTCACGGCGGTGAAGGTCGCCGACGTCGACGGCGTGCGGCTCGCCGGCTTCCTGGTGGACGCCGGGCCGGTCAACTCCCCCACCCTGCTGGAGATCGGACCGCGCGGGGCCTCCCGCGACCACTCCGCGAACCCGACCACCGTCCAGGACGTGTTCATCCGCATCGGCGGCGCGGGCCCCGGCAAGGCCACGACCAGCATGGTCGTCAACAGCCGCCACACGATCGTCGACCACACCTGGGTGTGGCGCGCCGACCACGGCGACGGCGTCGGCTGGGAGACCAACCGCGCCGACTACGGCGTCGTCGTCAACGGCGACGACGTCCTGGCGACGGGCCTGTTCGTCGAGCACTTCAACAAGTACGACGTGCAGTGGTTCGGCCAGCGGGGCCGCACGATCTTCTTCCAGAACGAGAAGGCGTACGACGCCCCCAACCAGGCCGCCATCCAGAACGGCTCGGTCAAGGGCTACGCCGCCTACCGGGTCGGCGACGCGGTGACCTCGCACGAGGGCTGGGGCCTGGGCAGCTACTGCTACTACAACGTCGACCCGACGATCGTCCAGCACCACGGCTTCGCCGCCCCGACCCGCCCGAACGTCCGCTTCCACAACCTCCTCGTGGTCTCCCTGGGCGGCCAGGGCCAGTACGAACGCGTCATCAACGACACGGGCACCCCGACGTCGGGGACGTCCACGGTGCCGTCGACGGTGGTGTCGTATCCCTGACCGGTGACCGGTGAACTGGTGACCCGTTCCGGTTCCGGGGGAGGGCGGCCCCACCTGACTCCAGGTGGGGCCGCCCTCGCCCTCAGGTCACCGGGCGGCCTGCGGCGCTGGGGCCGGGGCGTAGCCCGTCGGGCGGGTGGTGAAGGTGCCGCGGCCCTGGGTGCGGCTGCGCAGGCGGGTCGCGTAGCCGAACAGTTCGGCCAGGGGCACGGTCGCCGTGACGACCGCCGCGCCCGCCCGGGTGACCGAACCCGAGACGCGTCCGCGGCGGGCCGCCAGGTCGCCGAGGACGGTGCCGACGGCGTCCTCCGGCACGGTGACCGTCACCTCGGCGACCGGCTCCAGCAGCACCATCGCGCAGGAGCGCAGGGCGTCGCGCAGGCCGAGGCGGCCGGCGGTGCGGAACGCGGTGTCGGACGAGTCCTTCACATGCGTCGCCCCGTCGGTGAGGGTGACGCGCACCCCGGTCACCTGGTGCCCGCCGAACGGCCCCTCGACGAGGGCGTCGCGGCAGCCGGCCTCCACGGCACGGACGTACTCCTGCGGCACCCGCCCGCCCACGACGGCCGAACGGAACTCGAAGCCGGACCCGGCCTCCAGCGGTTCGACGTCGAGGACGACGTGCGCGAACTGACCCGCGCCACCGTCCTGTTTGACGTGCCGGAAGACGAACCCGCGCACGCCGGTGCCGACGGTCTCGCGGTACGACACCCTCGGCCGTCCGACGGCGACGTCCAGGCCGGTCTCGCGCCTGATCCTCTCCACCGCGACCTCCAGGTGCAGTTCGCCCATCCCGGACAGCAGCGTCTGCCCGGTCTCCGCGTCCGTGCGCACCACCAGCGACGGGTCCTCCTCGGCGAGCCGGGCCAGCGCGGTGGCCAGCCGGTCCGTGTCGGTGGACCTGCGTGCCTCCACGGCGACCGACACCACCGGGTCGGCCACACCCGGCGGTTCCAGGACGAGGGGGGCGCCCGGCGCGCACAGCGTGGAGCCCGCGCGAGCCGACTTCAGGCCGACGACGGCGACGATGTCCCCGGCGACCGCCCGGTCGACCTGGGCGTGCCGGTCGGCCTGCACCCGCAGGATCCGCCCGATCCGCTCGGTGCGTCCGGCGCTCGTGTCCAGCACGGTGTCCCCCTTCCCGATCGTTCCCGAATACACCCGCACGTACGTCAGCCGTCCGGTCGGCGTGGCGCTCACCTTGAACGCCAGCCCCGCGAAGGGCGCCGCCGGGTCGGCCGGGCGCCGCTCGTGCGGGTCCTGCGTGTCGTGGACCGGCGGTACGTCGAGCGGTGACGGCAGGTACGCCACCACCGCGTCGAGCAGCGGCTCCACACCGCGATTGCGGTAGGCCGAGCCGCACAGCACGACGACGCCCTCCCCGGTGCGGGTGACCTCGCGCAGGGCGGCGGTCAGCGTGCCGGGCGACACGGTCCCCCGCGCGCAGAACTCCTCCAGCGCCTCGGCGTGCAGCTCGGCCACGGCCTCCTCCAGCAGACGCCGGCGCCGGCGGGCCTCGGCCCGCAGTTCCTCCGGTAAGTCCTCGACCGCGAAGGTGCCGTCGTCGCCCCAGACCAGCGCGCGCATCCGTACGAGGTCGACGACCCCGCGGAAGCCGTCCTCGGTGCCGATCGGCAACTGCACGGCCAGCGGCACCGGATGCAGCCGTTCCCGGATCGACGCCACCGCCCGGTCGAGGTCCGCGCCCGCGCGGTCCAGCTTGTTGACAAAGGCGATCCTCGGCACGCCGTGCCGGTCCGCCTGCCGCCACACCGACTCGCTCTGCGGCTCGACGCCCGCAACGGCGTCGAACACGGCGACCGCGCCGTCGAGCACGCGCAGCGCCCGCTCGACCTCGTCGGCGAAGTCGACGTGGCCGGGGGTGTCGATGAGGTTGACGCGGTGCCCGTCCCAGTCGCAGCTCACTGCCGCGGCGAAGATGGTGATGCCCCGGTCGCGCTCCTGCGGATCGAAGTCGGTGACGGTGGTGCCGTCGTGCACCTCGCCCCGCTTGTGGGTGGTGCCGGTGGCGTACAGGATCCGCTCGGTGACGGTGGTCTTCCCGGCGTCGACGTGGGCGAGGATGCCGAGGTTGCGTACGGCGGCGAGGGCGTTGATGTGGGTGTGCGTGCGCACGGCCGGTGGCCTTTCGGATGGTCCGGAAGAGGGCGGCGCGATGCCCCGGCGCACGGCAGCGCGGGCCCACGGCGAGGCGGGGGCGCTGGATCAGACGTGCGTCACGGGGTCCGGTGCCGGGCGCGCAGCGGGCACCGGGCGGCCGGAGACACCAGGATCACCTCGGTCCGGCGGGACCGGGAACGGGGAGCAGCGGCGGCGGTGTGCGCACGCACGGCCTGTCTCCCCTCGTCGTCGGTCGTGACGGCGCCGCCCGTCGTGGGCGGCGTCCTGCGGTGAGTCTAGGGAGGGCCGCTCGACCTGTGCCACGTGTTTTCGCCGAAGCGCGGGCCCACCACCCAGGCCCCACGGCATGCCCCTAGCCGTCTCGCATCGCGAGATGAGATTCCTGCTTCATGAGATGTCTGAGAGTCTTCGATCTACCTGCACTGTGCACCTATATTCGAGACAGGGAACGGGTGCCGCCGTGCGGGTCCGTCGGCACGCGCCGCCGCGACCCTTCTCCCCCTCGAAAGACCGAGAGATGTCTGCACCCACCAGCAGTCCCGCCGGCACCCCCGTGAACTCGCGGTCCCGCGTCCTCGTCGCCAGCCTCATCGGGACGACGATCGAGTTCTACGACTTCTACATCTACGCGACCGCGGCCGTCCTGGTGTTCCCGAAGCTCTTCTTCCCGAGCAGCGACCCGACCACGGCCCTGCTGTCGTCGTTCGCCGTCTTCGGCGCCGCCATGGTCGCCCGCCCGATCGGCGCCATTGTCTTCGGGCACCTCGGAGACCGCCTCGGCCGCAAGGGCACGCTGGTGACCTCGCTGCTCACCATGGGTATCGCCACCTTCCTGATCGGCGTACTGCCCACCTACGCGCAGGCCGGCTGGGTCGCCACCGCGCTGCTGGTGCTGATGCGGCTGGCGCAGGGCTTCGCGCTGGGCGGCGAGTGGAGCGGCGCCGCGCTGGTCGCCACCGAGAACGCCCCGAGCGGCAAACGCGCGCTGTTCGGCACGTTCCCGCAGCTGGGCGCGCCGCTCGGCTTCATCATCGGCAACGGCCTGTTCCTGATCATGGGCGCGCTGATGCCGTCCGCGGCGGGCGCCGACCCGTCCCAGCCCTCGGACGCCTTCCTGAGCTGGGGATGGCGGGTGCCGTTCCTGTTCTCGGCCGTGATGGTGGCGATCGGCCTGTGGGTGCGGATGCGCCTGGTCGAGTCGCCGGTGTTCGCGAAGACCCGGGAGGCCGGACTGGTGCGCAAGCTGCCGCTGGCGGCCGTGGTCCGCAGCCATGGGAAGCAACTGGTCCTCGGCACCTTCTTCATGCTGGCGACGTACGTGCTCTTCTACCTGATGACCACCTTCTCGCTGAGCTACGGCCGGACCGCGACGGACGCCGCCGTCCCCGGACTGGGCTACAGCTACACCACCTTCGTCCTGATGATGATCTTCGGCGTGTTGTTCTTCGCGGTGTTCACCCTGGTCTCCGGCCCGCTCGCCGACCGCTACGGCCGCCGCACGACCCTGGCGTGGGTCACCGCGGCGATCGTCGTGTTCGGGCTGGTGTGGGTGCCGCTGATCGGTCTGGGCACGCTCGGTGTGGTGCTGTGGCTGGTGCTGGGCTTCACCCTGATGGGTATGACGTTCGGGCCGATGGGCGCGCTGCTGCCGGAGCTGTTCCCGACGAGCATGCGGTATACCGGGTCCGGCATCTCGTACAACGTCAGCTCGATCCTCGGCGCCGCCGTCGCCCCGTTCATCGCGGTGGCCCTGTGGGAGGCGGGCGACGGCTCGCCGTGGCTGGTCGGCGTCTACCTCTCGTCGATGGCGGTGCTGACGCTGATCGCCCTGCTGGTGGGCAAGGAGACGAAGGACGTACGGCTGGAGGAGGGCGAGTCCGCCGCGGCTCCGGCCCCCGCCCGTGACGAGGCCGCCACCACCGTGGCCCCCTGAGCGCACCGGTCACTGTCGAGTACCACTGAGCACCACCGATTCACCCCTGAACGCCGCTGAGGCCCCCCAAGTCCGTTGCCGGACGCGGGGGGCCTCGGCGTGCCCGGAGCACACCCCACGGCCAGCGACTCCGCGGCGGCTCCGGCCACCGTTAGGCCCCGGGTGATTTATGGTGAATCCAGCAGTTTGCCCCTACCGGAGGTGCAATGATGCGCGCCGCGGCAGCGATCGTCTCTCTGGCTGTCAGCGGGGCGCTCGTCATCGCGACCTCGGCCTGCGACCAGGACGGATCGAAGGCGTCGAAGGTCCGCTACGGCGACTGTGACGTCTCGGGGCGGCACGGCGAGTTCCATCTGACCCCGGAGACGGCCGGGGCGCTCACGGTCAAGACGACCCTGCCCGCGCCGGGCTGGTGGAACGGTGACACGCCGGACTCCGTCAGGAGCGGCTACGAGTACTGCATGGCCGCGAACATCGCCTACCGCTCCGGACTCGACCGCGTCGACGTCAAGAACGCCCCCTTCCCGGAGGTCGTGTCCGGCCGGACCAAGGACTTCGACCTGGCCCTGGCACAGATCACGATCACACCGGAACGCAGCAAGGTCGCCGAGTTCTCCCCGCCCTACCTCTCCTCGACCCTCGGCCTGCTGATCAGGGAGGGCGAGCGGATCGACGAGGACAACATCAGCGACGTGCGCATCGGGGTGGCAGAGGGCACCACGGGCGAGCAGTTCGTCGAGGACCGCATCAAGCCGGTCAAGCCCGTCACGGCCTACGCCAACGACCCGGAGATGATCACGGCCCTGGAGGACGGGCGGATCGACGCGGTCGTCCACGACACGACCATCCTGCTGCCGTACGCCCAGAAGGAGGGCAGCATGGTGAGCCTGGTGGGCCAGTACCGGACCGACCAGGGCTACGGCGCCCTCTACCCGATGGGTTCGCGCAACCGGACCGAACTGGACCGGGTCATCAGGCAGCTCATCGACGACGGGACACTCGCCAAGCTGTCGGCCGTCTATCTCGGGGCCGCCTTCGGCCGGGACCCGGCCAAGATCCCGTTCCTCACGGTCGACGAGAGTTCGTGACCGCGCGCCCCCACGGCGTCACAGGTCGAGGAGGCCGGTCAGATCCCCGGCGGCCTCGCCGTCGAGCGCCAGCTCAGCCCAGATGATCTTGCCTCGGTCGGTGTACCGCGTCCCCCAGCGGCGGGACATCTGCGCGACGAGGAACAGGCCGCGGCCCCCCTCGTCGGTGAAAGTGGCCCTGCGCAGATGCGGGGAGGTGCTGGTGCCGTCGGCGACCTCGCAGATCAGGCCGTCGTGGTCACGCAGCAGCCGTAGGCCGATGGGGCTGCGGCCGTACCGGATGGCGTTCGTCACCAGTTCGCTGAGGATCAGCTCGGTGGTGAAAACCGCCTCGCCGAGCCCCCAGGACTCCAGCCTGCGGCCGGCCTCCGCACGGATGCGGGGGACGGCGGCGGGGTCGTCGGGCACGTCCCACTCCGCGACCTGGTCCGGGTCGAGCAGCCGGGTGCGGGCGACGAGCAGGGCGACGTCGTCGCTCGGCCGGGTGCGCAGCATCGCATCGAGCACCGCCTGGCACGTGTCGTCGAGACTGGCGCCGTGCGTGGCGGCCAGCGCCTCCCGCAGCATGCCGAGCCCGACGTCGATGTCCCGGTCCCGGGCCTCGACCAGGCCGTCGGTGTAGAGGACGAGCCGGCTGCCGGCGGCCAGCCGGAGCTCGGCGGTCTCGACCGGCAGCCCGGCCCCCACACCGAGCGGCGGGGCGACCGGGATGTCGGGGAAGGTCACGGAGCCGTCGGGCGCGACGAGGGCCGGTCCGGGGTGGCCGGCCCGGGCGAGGACGCACCGCCCGGAGACCGGGTCGTAGACCGCGTACAGGCAGGTGGCCCCGGTGATCGCCTCGGTGTCGCCCTCGACCGCCGCGTCGTGGTCGATCCGGGTGATGAGGTCGTCCAGGTGTGCGAGGAGCTCGTCCGGAGGCAGGTCGAGGGCGGCGAAGTTGTGCACGGCCGTCCTCAGACGGCCCATGGTGGCGGCGGCGTGCAGCCCGTGGCCGACGACGTCGCCGACCACCAGGGCGACCCGGGCCCCGGGCAGCGGGATGACGTCGTACCAGTCGCCGCCGACCCCGGCCTGCGCGGGCAGGTACCGGTGCCCGACCTCCAGGGCGGACAGCTCGGGGAGCGTGCCGGGCAGGAGGCTGCGCTGGAGGGTGACGGCCGTCGTGTGCTCGCGGGTGTAGCGGCGCGCGTTGTCGATGCACACGGCCGCCCGGGTGGCGAGCTCCTCGGCCGGGGACACGTCGTCGCCCTCGAAGGGATCCTGCTCCGAACGCCAGAACTGCACGACCCCCAGCAGCTGGCCCCGCGCCCGCAGCGGCACCGAGATCATGGAGTGCATCCCGTACGCGATGACCTGCCGCGCGCGCTCCGGGTCCTGGGCGCGCCAGCCGTCGGCCGCGGCGAGGTCCGCCACCAGGACCGGCCGGCCGGTGGTGACACCGGTGGTGACGGGATTGCCGGGCCGGTAGCGCACCGGCGTTCCGACGGGCCGGAAGGGCGGGTCGTCCTGGATGCCCGCGACCGCCACGCGGCGCATCTCCGTGCTCGCTCCCGTGGGCTCGTCGCCGTGCAGCACGGACTTCACCAGTTCGACGGTGGCGAAGTCGGCGAAGCGCGGGACCGTCACCTCGGTCAGCTCCTCGGCGGTGCGTCGGATGTCGAGGGTGGTGCCGATCCGGGTCCCGGCCTCGTAGAGCAGTTGCAGACGCCCGCCCGCCACGTCGGCCCGGCCGGCGAGCGAGCGCAGCTCGGTGGTGTCGCGCAGAGTGGCCACGCAGCCCTCGCGGGGACCCACGGGCCGGACGTTGACCGCGAGCAGGGTGTCACCGGCCAAGAAGACCTGGTCCGTGGCGGCACGGCCCGATCCCAGCAGTTCGGCCAGGGCCGGGTTCAATCCGATCTCGGTGACCGGTCTGCCCTCGGCGTCCGGGGGCAGGGTGAGCAGGCGGCGCGCCTCGTCGTTGGCCAGCAGCAGCCTTCCGTCGCCGTCGAGGATGAGGACGCCCTCGCGGACCGCGTGGAGCACGGCGTCGTGGTGCTCGTACATACGGGTCATCTCGACGGGCCCGAGGCCCCGGGTCTGCCGCCGCAGACGACCGCTGACCAGCGCGGACCCGCCCGCGGCCAGGAGCAGCGCGACTCCGCCGGCAGCGAAGATCACCGGCAGCTGCTCCTGCACGACCCCGGTGACCTTGTCCACCGTGACGCCTACGGTGACGAGGCCGACGGCGTCGCCCTTGTCATTGAAGACGGCCACCGTCGAGTCGACCGCCTTCCCCAGGCTGCTGTCGAAGGTGGTCTGGTGGGGCTTGCCTTCGAGTGCGTTGCCGTAGGAGGTGGAGACGTGCTTGCCGATCTGGTCCTCGTCGGGGTGGGTCCACCGGAAGCCGTAGGGACTGAGCGCCACGACGTAGTCGACGCCGGTCTTCTCGCGCACCGCCTCGGCGTGCGGCTGCAGCTCGGCCGTCGGGTCGTCGCTCTGCATCGCCTCGGCGGTGCCCCGGGCGTTCGCGAACGCCTCGGCCGTGACGAGCGACCGGTCCTTGGCCTCCTGGAGCGCGCGGTTGCGGTCCTGGATCACGAGGGCCGCCACGGCCGTGGCGATCAGCAGCAGCACCACGACGAACTGGAGCAGGAAGACCTGACCGGCGACGCTGCGCGGCTTCCGCCACGACAGCAGGCGCCGGCCGGCCGAAGCGCGCCGGGCCTTCGGGGCGGCTTCCGACGCCCCGCCTCCGGGAGGCACGCGATCGCGCCCACCCTCGGGGGGTACGCGGTCGCCCCCGCCCTCAGGGGGCACACGGTCACCCTCGCCCTCAGGGGGTACGCGGTCGCCCTGTCGGCGCGCTGGGGCGTATCGCCCTAGTTTGCCCATTTTCTCAGTATCGGGGACGGGAGAGAGGGGCGCGGCTCAGGGCGGGGCGATCGTGCTCGGCGGCCGCAGCAGGGTTGCCAGGAGCGGGCCCCGCGTCGGCGCCTCGGCCGCACGCATCGCATCTCGGCCGGGGCGAGTGCCCGCACGCCACCACCGGGTAATGCGCAGGCCGGCCGGGCCACGCCTGTCCTATTCTGACCGCCGCCGTCCCCGCCAGGACGAGCCCGAAGGAGGGGTGGCAGAGTGCCGGACGTGTACGGGATCATGCTGGACGCCGAGCTGAGCCAGGCGTTCGACGTGTGGTCCGCCTATCTGGACGCCCGGACCGGCGAAGACCACCAGGCCCGCGCACGACTGCGTTCCACCTTGCGATCGGCCCGCGAGGCGGCCGCCGCGGGCGATCTCGAGTCCGCACGCGCCCTGGTGGCGGAGTTGTACGACGACGCGCGAGACGCCGGTCTTCCCTGGGCTCCGGTGCGGCCCGACGCCCGCACGGCGGACCGGCAGGCGCGCGACTACACCAAGGACGAGCTGCGGCAGTTGCTTCCCGTGGACCAGCGTGAGGAACTCGACAGCATCGCGATCTACCTGAGCGTCACGCGTCGACGCCTCCGGACCGCCCCCGGCCTGGACGCGGCCACCTGCCGAGACATCCTGTACGTCTCGGCCCGCGCCGACATGGCCCTCGACCTCGCTCACCCGACAGCGGCGTGGCGGGAACTCGAACGCCTCAAGGCCATCGCGCGACGCTGTGGCGTGGAGCCCTGAGAACCGAGCGGAAACGACGGGGCCGCGACGACGAGGCCCACCGGTATCCGCACCCCTGTTCCTCGACCCGGCGCCGAATCTCCGCGGCAACAAAAAGAGGACCTCGACCTGATGGCCGTGGTCCTCGATCTCCATCGCTGGAGTGAGTGTCCGAGGGGGGACTTGAACCCCCACGCCCGATAAAGGGCACTAGCACCTCAAGCTAGCGCGTCTGCCATTCCGCCACCCGGACTAGGTGTGCGCCGCCGTGCCGGGGTGTCCCGTCGGCGACATGGACAACAATACCAAGCTTTCGGAGTGCCTTTCACCTGCGTTTCCTTCCATCGGGCGGGGGTCCCGGACCTCGCGGCCCGGCCCGCCTAGGGTCGCACCATGAGTGACTGGCTGGTTACACGGGGCCCGAACGCGGGGCGGCGCCGTCCGCGGGCGCTGTCGCCGTTCCGGGAGCATCTCCGGGACACCTTCTGGTTCGCGCCGACGGCCGCGATGGTGGGCGTGTTCGTCGTCTGGCTGGCGGCGCAGGCGCTCGACACGGCGATCGTGGACGCGCTGCGCGAGGACGGCGACTACGAGTCCATCGAGGAGCTGCTGCGGTTCGCGGAGGACGCCAAGACCGTCGTGAACGCGGTCGGGTCGGCCATGATGACGTTCATCGGGGTGGTCTTCAGCATCTCGCTGGTGGCCGTGCAGATGGCGAGCGGGCAGTTCACCCCGCGGGTGGTCCGGCTCTTCGTGCGCAGCCGGATCACCAAGGCGACGTTCGCCGTCTTCCTGGCCACCTTCGTGCTGAGTCTGCTGGTGCTGACCTCGTTCGACACCACCGACGACCCGCGGAAGGCGACGACGCTGCCGCTCGTGCAGTCGGTCCTCACGCTCTGCATGGTGGCGCTGAGCCTGCTGCTCTTCGTGCTGTACGTGAACGGCACGCTGCGGCTCATGCGGATCAGTCATGTGATCGCGCGGATCGCCTCGGAGTCCTTCCGGATGGTGGCGTCGATGCCGCCGTCCGACGGCGGTCCGGACGCGCCCGGTCTCGGTGCGCCGACGGCTTGGGTGCCGCACGACGGGCGCGCCGGGGTGCTGCGGGACGTGCACATCGCGCGGCTGGTGCGGGTGGCCCGCCGGCACGGGGTGGTGCTGCGGCTGGTGCCCCGCATCGGGGATTTCGTGGTGCCGGGTACGCCGCTGCTGGCCGTGCACGGCGGGGCCGCCCCGCCCGCGGGCGCGCTGCGCCGCATCACGTCCGTGGGCGTGGAGCGGACGTTCCACCAGGACCTCGGATTCGGGCTGCGGCAGCTGTCGGACATCGCGCTGCGCGCCCTGTCCTCGGCGATCAACGACCCGACGACGGCCGTGCAGGCACTCGACCGGATCGTGCAGTTCCTCGCGGCGATGTCCCGGCGTCCGCTGGACGAGGCGGTGCTCCGGGACCGTGGCGGGGCCGTGCGGCTGGTGCTGTCCGTGCCGGGGTGGTCGGAGCTGGTGGATCTCGGGTTCGCCGAGGTACGGGTGTGCGGTGCTGACAGCCCGCAGGTGACCCGGCGGCTATTGGCCGGGCTGGACGACCTGCTGCTGCTCGCTCCCCCGGACCGGCGGGAGCCGCTGCTGCGGCACCGCGAGCTGCTGCGGCAGGCGGTCGAGGAGACCGTCCCGAACGCCTCCGACCGTGCGTTCGCGCTGCGGCCGGACCGGCAGGGCATCAGCTGACCGGATGCGGACCGGCCCGCCGACGCCCCGGTCGGTCCGGGCCGCCGATGCCCCGGTCGGTCCGGGCGCCCGTGCTCGCGGAGGAGCCGGTGCCGGAGCGCTCTCCGACTGCCGCTCTCCGCCCGTCCGGGTGCCCGTGCACAGGGGGGAGGAGGGGAGGAGCCGGTGCCGGCAAGCACCCCGGGCTGCCGCTCCCCACCCCGTCCCGGTACCCATGCTCAGGGCAGCAGCTGGTACTCCGGGAAGTTCCCCGGCAGCCGCTCCCCCGGCGGGCCCTGCGTCACCGCGCGTACCAGCAGGTCGCCGCCGACGAACGCGCCGCGCCAGGACGCGCCGAAGCCGCCGAACAGCTCGTCCCGGTCGCCGCGTGAGCGCGGCGTGCCGTGGCCGACCTTGAACGCGCGGATCTGCGGGGCCAACCTGTCGTACGTGGCGCGGTCGTCGGTGGAGAGCGTGGCGACCAGGGCGCCGTTGGAGGCGTTCATGGCCGCCAGCAGCTCCGCCTCGGTGTCGACCAGGACGATCGTGTCGACCGGGCCGAAGGGTTCCGCGTGGTGCAGCGGGGAGGATCGCGGCGGGTTGAGGAGGGTGACGGGCTGGACGTACGCCGAGGTGTCCTGGCCGGGGAGGAAGCGGGCGTCGGAGAGCCGGCCGCGGTGCAGCGGGACGGCGCCCCGGTCGATGGCCTCAGCCACCTGGTCATGGAGTTCCTTGGCCTTGGCGGCGTTGATCACCGGGCCGAAGTCCAGGCGGGGGTACGGGTCGTCCGGCTGTTCGACCGCCAGGGGGTGGCCGATCCGCAGGGTGCGGACGGCGGGCAGGTAGGCGGCGAGGAAGTCGTCGAACAGCTCGCGCTGGACGACGAAGCGCGGGTACGCCGTGCAGCGCTGTTTGCCGTAGTCGAAGAGCTTGGGGACGACGGCGGTCAGGGTGTCCCAGTCCGTGTAGTTCCAGATGCCCCAGGTGTTGAGTCCTTCCTGTTCGAGGATGTGGCGCTTGCCGAGGTCGGTGACGGCCGTGGCCACCGCCGCGCCGGTGTCGCGGCCGCCGACGAAGGAGACGCAGCCGATCTCGGGCGCCCGCACCAGCGCCTGGGACAGCTCACCTCCGCTGCCGCTGACGAGGGTGACGGGGATGCCCTCGCGGGCGGCGAGCGCGCAGGCCAGGGTCAGACAGGCGACACCGCCGTCGGTCGGGGTCTTGGCGATGACCGCGTTGCCCGCCAGGGCCTGTACCAGCACTGCGTGAACGAGCACGCTCATCGGGTAGTTCCAGCTCGCGATGTTGGAGACGGGTCCGTCGAGCGGGACCCGCTCCGCGGTCATCGGTCCGATGCCGTCGACGTACCAGCGGACGCCGTCGATGGCGCGGTCGACGTCCGCCGTCGCGAGCCGCCAGGGCTTGCCGATCTCCCAGACGAGGAGCAGGGCGAGCAGGTCGCGGTGCTGGGCGAGGGCGTCGAGGGTGGCGGCGACGCGGGCCCGGCGTTCGTCGAGGGGGACGTGCCGCCAGGCGCGGTGCTGGTCGAGCGAGGCGCGTACGGCCTGGTGGGCGGTGGCCGCGTCCAGGCGGGGCGGGCCGGCGATGGGGCTGCCGTCGACGGGGCTGGTGGCGGGCAGCGCGCGGCCGTCCGCCTGCCAGGTGCCGTCCCAGAGGTTGAGGACACGGTCGTCTCGGAACGCCTCCGGGGCGACGGCGAGGCAGCGCTGCCAGGCGTCGGTCCAGGAGGTGCCGGACTTGAGGGTGAGGGTGGTGGCCAAGGGGTCTCCGCTCTCGGTGCACAGTCGGGGGCGGTGGTGATGGCTGCGAGGGACGCTAGCGGGGGGCGGGCACGCCGGTAAGTGACCGCGCGTGGACTATGAGTGACGTCACGCGCCGGTGGTGAGGCGGTCCAGGACCAGGCGGGCGGTGTCGGTGGGGGTGCGGCCGACCCGTACGCCCACGGCCTCCAGCGCCTCCTTCTTCGCGCCGGCCGTGCCGGAGGAGCCGGAGACGATCGCGCCCGCGTGCCCCATGGTCTTGCCCTCGGGCGCGGTGAAACCGGCGATGTAGCCGACGACCGGCTTGGTGACGTGGTCGCGGATGTAGGCGGCCGCGCGTTCCTCGGCGTCGCCGCCGATCTCCCCGATGAGCACGATCAGTTCGGTGTCGGGGTCGTCCTCGAACGCGGCGAGGCAGTCGATGTGGGTGGTGCCGACGACGGGGTCGCCGCCGATGCCGACGCAGGTGGAGAAGCCGACGTCCCGCAGCTCGTACATCAGTTGGTAGGTGAGGGTGCCGGACTTGGAGACCAGGCCGATGCGGCCGGGCTTGGTGATGTCGGGCGGGATGATGCCCGCGTTGGACTGGCCGGGCGTGATGAGGCCGGGGCAGTTGGGGCCGATGACGCGGGTGCCGCGTGCCCTGGCGTGGGTCGTGAAGGCGACGGAGTCGTGGACCGGGATGCCCTCGGTGATGACGACGGCGAGCTGGATGCCGGCGTCGGCGGCCTCGGTGACGGCCGCCTTGGCGAAGGCGGGCGGGACGAAGACCACGGTGACGTCGGCGCCGGTCGCGTCGATGCCCTCGGCGACGCTGCCGAAGACGGGCACGGCCCGGTCGTCGAAGTCGACGGTCCGGCCGGCCTTGCGCGGGTTGACGCCGCCGACGACGTTGGTGCCGGCGGCGAGCATCCGCCGGGTGTGCTTCATGCCCTCGCCGCCGGTCATGCCCTGGACGAGGACCTTGCTCTCCTTGGTGAGGTAGATGGCCATGTCGTCATGTCTCCTCAGGCGGTGGCGGCGGCGAGTCGGGCGGCGCGTTCGGCGGCGCCGTCCATGGTGGTGGCCTGCTGGACCAGCGGATGGGCGTGCCCGTCGAGGATGGCCCGGCCGCGGGCGGCGTTGTTGCCGTCGAGGCGGACCACGAGCGGCTTGGTCAGCCGGACGGTGTCCAGGGCCCTCACGATGCCGTCGGCGACCGCGTCGCAGGCGGTGATGCCGCCGAAGACGTTGACGAGGACGGACTTCACGTCCGGGTCGGACAGGATGACGGAGAGGCCGTCGGCCATGACCTGCGCGGAGGCGCCGCCGCCGATGTCGAGGAAGTTGGCGGGCCGCGCGCCGCAGCCTGCGACGACGTCGAGGGTGGACATGACGAGTCCGGCGCCGTTGCCGATGACGCCGACCTCGCCGTCGAGCTTGACGTAGTTGAGGCCCTTGGCGGCGGCCGCCGCCTCCAGGGCGTCGTCGTGCCCGGTGCCGTCGGCGCCCCAGCGGGCCTGCCGGAACTGGGCGTTGTCGTCGAGGGTGACCTTGCCGTCGAGGGCGAGGATGTGGCCCTGTGCGGTGCGGACGAGGGGGTTGACCTCGACGAGGAGGGCGTCCTCGCGGACCAGCACCTCCCACAGGCGGACGAGGACGTCGACGGTCTGCGGCGGCAGTCCGGCGGCCTCGGCGATCTCGGCGGCCTTCGCGGAGGTGACGCCCTCGGCGGGGTCGACGGGGACGCGGGCGACGGCCTCGGGCCGGGTGGCCGCGACCTCCTCGATCTCCATGCCGCCCTCGGCGGACGCGATCGCGAGGAAGCGGCCCGCCGCGCGGTCGAGGACGTAGGACACGTAGAACTCGGCCCCGATGTCGACGGGTTCGGCCAGCATGACCGTGCCGACGGTGTGGCCCTTGATGTCCATGCCGAGGATCTGACGGGCGGTGAGCTCGGCGGCGGCGGGGTCCGCGGCGAGCTTCACGCCGCCCGCCTTGCCCCGGCCGCCGGTCTTCACCTGTGCCTTGACGACGACCCGGCCGCCGAGCCGCCGGGCGATCTCGCGGGCCTCCTTGGAGGAGTCCGTGACCTCCGCCCGTGGCACCACGATGCCGTGTTCTGCGAAGAGTTCCCTTGCCTGGTGCTCGTACAGGTCCATTCCGGCTCCTGACTCGAAAGTGCCGCACGCCCCCTGGACACCACCCATCGGATGCGGGATAACAAGGTTCATACAGTATTCGTCGACTGTATGCAATGTACCGCGAGACCGCTCCCACCCCCTACGAAGGGACAGGACTTCGCCATGCCCGACGACACCAAGGACGTCATCTCCGGTGGTCATCTCGTAGCCAAGGCACTGAAGGCCGAGGGGGTCGACCGCATCTACACCCTCTGCGGCGGCCACATCATCGACATCTACGACGGCTGCGTCGACGAGGGCATCGAGGTCGTCGACGTCCGTCACGAGCAGGTCGCCGCCCACGCCGCCGACGGCTACGCCCGCATCACCGGAAAGCCCGGCTGCGCGGTCGTCACCGCCGGGCCCGGCACCACCGACGCCGTCACCGGCGTCGCCAACGCCTTCCGCGCCGAGTCACCGATGCTGCTCATCGGCGGCCAAGGCGCCCTCACCCAGCACAAGATGGGGTCCCTGCAGGACCTGCCGCACGTCGACATGATGACGCCGATCACCAAGTTCGCGGCGGCCGTCCCCGATACGGCCCGTGCCGCGGACATGGTGTCGATGGCGTTCCGCGAGTGCTACCACGGCGCCCCCGGGCCCTCCTTCCTCGAGATTCCCCGCGACGTCCTCGACGCCAAGGTGCCCACGGCGAAGGCACGCGTGCCCCAGCCGGGCGCCTACCGGGCCTCCACCCGCTCCGCCGGCGACCCCGAGGCCGTCGAACGGCTCGCCGACCTGCTCGTCCACGCCGAGAAGCCGGCCATCCTGCTCGGCAGCCAGGTGTGGACGACCCGCGGTACCGAGGCCGCCGTCGAGCTGGTGCGCACTCTCAACATCCCCGCCTACATGAACGGCGCCGGCCGTGGCACCCTGCCGCCCGGAGACCCGCACCACTTCCAGCTGTCGCGCCGGTACGCCTTCTCCAACGCCGACGTCATCGTGATCGTCGGCACGCCCTTCGACTTCCGCATGGGGTACGGCAAGCGGCTGTCGCCGGACGCGACGGTCGTGCAGATCGACCTCGACTACCGCACCGTCGGCAAGAACCGCGACATCGACCTCGGCATCGTCGGCGACGCCGGCCTGGTGCTGAAGTCGGTGACCGAGGCCGCTTCCGGGCGCGTCAACGGGGGCGCGTCGAAGCGCAAGGAGTGGCTGGACGAGCTGCGCGCGGCCGAGCAGACCGCGCTGGAGAAGCGACTGCCCAGCCTCCGGTCCGACGCCTCGCCCATCCACCCGTACCGGCTGGTCAGCGAGATCAACGACTTCCTCACCGAGGACTCCATCTACATCGGCGACGGCGGCGACATCGTCACCTTCTCCGGCCAGGTCGTGCAGCCCAAGTCGCCCGGGCACTGGATGGACCCGGGTCCGCTCGGCACGCTCGGCGTCGGGGTGCCGTTCGTGCTCGCGGCCAAGCAGGCGCGGCCCGACAAGGAGGTCGTCGCGCTCTTCGGCGACGGCGCGTTCTCCCTGACCGGCTGGGACTTCGAGACGCTCGTCCGTTACGACCTCCCCTTCGTCGGCATCGTCGGCAACAACTCCTCGATGAACCAGATCCGTTACGGCCAGGCCCAGAAGTACGGCCTGGAGCGCGAGCGGGTGGGCAACACCCTCGGCGACGTCCACTACGACAAGTTCGCGCAGATGCTGGGCGGTTACGGCGAGGAGGTCCGCGACCCCGCCGACATCGGCCCCGCGCTGCGGCGCGCCCGTGAGTCCGGGAAGCCGTCGCTGATCAACGTCTGGGTCGATCCCGACGCGTACGCCCCCGGAACCATGAACCAGACCATGTACAAGTGAGGTGGCCCGTATGACCGGCACGACGGGTACTCCGTCCAAGGCTCTCGAAGGCATCCGCGTCCTGGACATGACGCATGTGCAGTCCGGGCCGTCCGCGACCCAGTTGCTCGCCTGGCTCGGCGCGGACGTCGTCAAGCTGGAGGCGCCGACCGGTGACATCACGCGCAAGCAGCTGCGCGACCTCCCGGACGTCGACTCCCTCTACTTCACGATGCTCAACTGCAACAAGCGGAGCATCACCCTCAACACCAAGACCGAACGCGGCAAGGAGATCCTGACCGAGCTGATCCGGCGCTCCGACGTCATGGTCGAGAACTTCGGGCCGGGCGCGGTCGACCGCATGGGCTTCACCTGGGACCGCATCCAGGAGATCAATCCTCGGATCGTCTATGCCTCCATCAAGGGGTTCGGCGACGGCCCGTACACCGGTTTCAAGGCGTACGAGGTCGTGGCGCAGGCCATGGGCGGGTCGATGTCGACCACCGGTTTCGAGGACGGGCCGCCGCTGGCGACGGGGGCCCAGATCGGTGACTCGGGCACCGGGGTGCACGCCGTGGCAGGGATCCTCGCGGCGCTCTTCCAGCGCGAGACCACCGGGCGCGGTCAGCGGGTCAATGTGGCGATGCAGCACGCCGTGCTCAACCTCTGCCGGGTGAAGCTGCGCGATCAGCAGCGCCTCGCCCATGGCCCGCTTCCCGAATATCCCAACGACGACTTCGGCGACGAGGTTCCCCGGTCGGGGAACGCGTCCGGCGGGGGCCAGCCCGGCTGGGCGGTCAAGTGCGCGCCGGGCGGTCCGAACGACTACGTGTACGTCATCGTGCAGCCGGTCGGCTGGCGACCGATCAGCGAGCTCATCGGCCGGCCGGAGCTGGCCGACGACCCCGAGTGGGCGACGCCGGAGGCCCGGCTGCCCAAGCTGAACAAGATGTTCCAGCTGATCGAGGAGTGGTCCTCGACGCTGCCCAAGTGGGAGGTGCTGGAGCGGCTGAACGCGCACAACATCCCGTGCGGGCCGATCCTGTCCACAAAGGAGATCATCGAGGACTCCTCGCTGGTCGCGAACGAGATGGTGGTCACCGTCCCGCACCCCGAACGCGGCGAGTTCACCACCGTCGGCAGCCCGCTGAAGCTGTCCGACTCCCCCGTCGAGGTGACCAGTTCACCGCTGCTCGGCGAGCACAACGAAGAGGTGTACATCGGCGAGCTCGGACTCGGTGACGAGGAGCTGCGCCTGCTCAAGTCGAACGGGGTGATCTGACGTGATGGCCGAGGACCGTGTCATCAGGGTGCGGACGCTGCTCGACGCGGTGCGGGCCGAGGGCCGTACGGCGCTCACCGCGCCCGAGGGCAAGGTGATCGCGGACGCGTACGGGATCGCCGTACCGGGCGAGGAACTGGCGCGGGACGTCGACGAGGCCGTCGCGTACGCGGCGCGCTTCGGCGGGCCGGTGGTGATGAAGATCGTCTCCCCGGACATCCTCCACAAGACCGACGCCGGCGGGGTGGTCGTCGGGGTCGAGGGGGCGGTGGACGTCCGGGCGGCGTTCCACCGCATCGTCGACAACGCGCGCGCGTACGACGCGAAGGCCCGCATCGAGGGCGTCCAGGTGCAGGAGCTGCTGCCGCAGGGGCAGGAGGTCATCGTCGGTGCGGTCACCGACCCGACGTTCGGGAAGGTGGTCGCGTTCGGGCTGGGCGGGGTCCTGGTGGAGGTCCTGAAGGACGTCACCTTCCGGCTCGCTCCGGTGACCGCCGACGAGGCGCTGTCCATGCTGGACTCGATCCGTGCCGCGGAGATCCTGCGCGGGGTGCGCGGCGGGGCGGCCGTGGACCGGTGGGCGGTCGCCGAGCAGATCCGCCGGGTCGGGCAACTGGTCGCCGACTTCCCGGAGATCGCCGAGGTGGACCTCAACCCGGTCATCGCCACCGCAGAGGCGGCGGTGGCGGCGGACATCCGGGTGATCCTCTCCTCCGAGGCGCGCAAGGAGCGCAGGCGGTACACGCGCGCGGAGATCCTCACCTCGATGCGCCGGCTGATGCAGCCGTCGTCGGTCGCCGTCATCGGCGCGTCCAACGAGCAGGGCAAGATCGGCAATTCGGTGATGCGCAACCTGGTCGACGGCGGCTTCGCCGGGGACATCCATCCGGTGAATCCCCGGGCCGATGACATTCTGGGCCGCAAGGCGTACAAGAGTGTCACGGACGTACCCGGTGAGGTGGATGTGGCGGTCTTCGCCATCCCAGCGAAGTTCGTGGCGTCGGCGCTGGAGGAGGTGGGGCGCAAGGGCATCCCGAACGCCGTGCTGATCCCCTCAGGGTTCGCGGAGACCGGTGAGCACGCGCTCCAGGAGGAGATCGTCGCGATCGCCGAGCGGCACGGCATCCGGCTGCTCGGGCCGAACATCTACGGCTACTACTCGACGTGGCAGGACCTGTGCGCCACGTTCTGCACGCCGTACGACGTCAAGGGCGGGGTGGCGCTGACCTCGCAGTCCGGCGGCATCGGCATGGCGATCCTGGGCTTCGCCCGGACCACGAAGACGGGTGTGTCGGCGATCGTCGGCCTCGGCAACAAGTCGGACCTGGACGAGGACGACCTGCTGACCTGGTTCGGCGAGGACCCGCACACCGAGTGCATCGCGATGCACCTGGAGGACCTGAAGGACGGGCGCGCGTTCGTCGAGGCCGCGCGGGCGACCGTGCCGAAGAAGCCCGTCGTGGTCCTCAAGGCGGGGCGGACGGCCGCCGGCGCGAAGGCCGCCGGGTCGCACACCGGGGCCCTCGCGGGCGACGACGCCGTGTACGACGACATCCTCCGGCAGGCCGGTGTCATCCGGGCTCCCGGGCTCAACGAGATGCTGGAGTACGCGCGCGCGTTGCCGGTCCTGCCCACCCCCCAGGGCGACAACATCGTGATCATCACGGGGGCGGGCGGCA
This sequence comes from Streptomyces sp. NRRL WC-3605, assembly GCF_001509795.1. GTDB lineage: Bacteria > Actinomycetota > Actinomycetes > Streptomycetales > Streptomycetaceae > Streptomyces > Streptomyces viridochromogenes. The sequence goes on from NZ_LLZN01000055.1 coordinate 53,124, forward strand.
GCGGGGTGCTGCTGTCGGACGCGGTGACGGACAACGGCCTGTCGCTGATGGAGATCCCACCGGATCTGGACGAGGCGTTCCGCCGGTTCATCCCGCCCTTCGGGGCGGCGGGCAACCCGGTGGACATCACGGGCGGCGAGCCGCCGTCGACGTACGAGGCGACGATCCGGCTCGGCCTGGAGGACCCCCGCGTCCACGCGCTGGTCCTCGGCTACTGGCACACCATCGTCACTCCCCCGATGGTCTTCGCGGAGCTCACCGCGCGCGTGGTCGCCGAGTTCCGCGAGCGGGGGATCGAGAAGCCCGTCGTCGCGTCGCTCGCGGGCGACGTGGAGGTCGAGGAGGCCTGCCAGTACCTCTTCGAGCGGGGGGTCGTGGCGTACCCGTACACGACCGAGAAGCCGGTGGCCGTACTGGGCGCCAAGTACCGCTGGGCGCGGGCGGCGGGACTCCTGGGGGGCGGCTCATGAGGTGACACGGCGGGGGGCCGGCCGACGGTGCGCGTCGGCCGGCCCCGGGACCCGCGCGCGCACGAAAGGCATTGGACAGGGGGCGCTGGCCAGAGCTTTCGACGCAAGGGGTGCAAACAACGTGACTACTACCGACGTTACACGGGTCGCCACCTACCGGGAGGTGACCGACAGGAACGGACGCGTCTACCGTGTCGGCGAGACCGACGTCGACATCATGGGTCGCAAACGCAAGTGGATGGTGATCCTGCCCTGGGTGGGCATGATGGGCATCTCGTCCGCCGAGTACGCCTTCGCGTCCGCGGAGGACACGCTGCACGAGGCCCACCAGTGGTCCAGCAACAGCATCTACTGGATGATGACCGCCTGGGTGTTCTGCCAGGCGGCGGTGGCCTTCCCGGCGGGGCGGCTGCGGGAGAACGGCAAGCTGCCCGCGCGGTGGGCGATGATGCTGGGTGCGGCCGGCACGCTGCTCGGCTATCTTTCGCTGGCCTTCGCGCCGCATGTCGCCCTGGCCTTCCTCGGCTTCGGTGTCTTCAGCGGTATGGGCGCCGGCATGGTGTACGCGACCTGCGTCAACATGGTCGGCAAGTGGTATCCGGAGCGCAGGGGCGGCAAGACCGGCTTCGTCAACGGCGGTTTCGCCTACGGCTCGGTGCCGTTCGTCTTCATCTTCCACGGCTACATGGACGGCTCCAACTTCCGTTGGGTGCTGGTCTGCTCCGGCCTCTTCCTCGCCGCGATGGTGGCCGTCGCCGGGTTCTTCTTCCGGGACCCGCCGAAGAACTGGTGGCCGTCCTCCATCGACCCGCTGAACCCGCCGGACGACCCCCGCGCGCGGCGCTCGCTGGAGAAGAACCCGCCGGCCGTCAAGCAGTACTCCCCCATGGAAGCGTGGCGGACGGGCCGGGTGGCGCTGATGTGGTTCTGTCTGGCCTGCACCTCCGGCGTGAACATCTTCGGCATCGCGTTCCAGGTCGACATCGGCGAGGAGGCGGGCTTCGCGGCCGGCATCGTGGCGACCGCGATGTCGCTGAAGGCCATCGTCAACGGCACCGGCCGCGGCGTGATCGGCTGGCTCTCCGACCTCTACGGCCGCAAGCAGTGCCTGCTGTACGTGTGCGCGATCCTGGGGCTCGCGCAGTTCGGCATCATCTGGTCGGCCGAGATCAAGAACCTGCCGCTGTTCCTGATCTTCTCGGCGATCTCCGGCTTCGGCGGCGGGGCGATCTTCCCGATGTTCGCGGCGCTGACGGCTGACTACTTCGGTGAGAACAACAACGCCACCAACTACGGGATGGTCTACAGCTCCAAGCTCGTCTCCGGCCTGGGCGCGGGCATGGGCTCCCTGGTCGTCGCGGCGTGGGGCTACAACGGCGCCTTCAGCCTGGCGGGCGGCATCTCGCTCTTCGCCGGTGTCGTCGCGCTGTTCCTGCACCCGCCGGGACGGACGAAGAGCAAGCAGGTGACGCCGAACCCCCGCCCGCTCGGCGAGGGGTGACGATCGACGCCACCGGCGCGCACGGACCGGGCGGCCCCTCCCATGGTGCGGGAGGGCCCGCCCGGTCCGTGTGCCGGGGTCAGCAGCGCCGCTTGCGCAGGGCCGCCATGTTGTCGTAGCTGATCTTGGCCTCGCGCAGCGACTGCGCGGGGTCGGTGGCGCTCGGGGAGTTGTCGTCCTCCACCATCGGGTTGCGGTAGTTGCTCAGCCCGACCCGGGAGAAGAACGTCGTGTAGTCGATGTCGCCGGTGCCGAACGGCACCATGTCCCAGCCCATGCCGTTGGTGGTGCTGACGACACCGTCCTTGGCGTGGAACAGCGGGTAGCGCTTGTTGTACCGGGCGACCAGGGCCGCCGGGTCGAAGACGTTCTCGCGGGTGGAGCCGTCGTGGGCGGTGTAGGTGTGGAACTTGTACTGGGCGACGTGCGCCCAGAAGATGTCCATCTCCAGCCAGACCACCTTCGGGTCGGTGATCTTGAGGAAGTACTCCAGCTTCCGGATGCCGGAGCTGCGGGTCGGGCGGCCCTGGTCGTCCAGCGGGCCGCCGTCGAGCAGGAAGCCGTAGGCGCTGTCGTGGTTGTGGGTGTACAGCTTGATGCCGGCCCGGCGGGCTATCTCGCCGAGGGCGTTCCACTTGTCAGCGGCCACGTCCCAGTCGGCGCGGTAGGAGCTGCCGGTGGGGTCGCCGCCGGTGCCCATGTGGTCCATGCCGAGGATGTTGGCGATCTCCAGGTGCTTCTTGAAGGTGTCCGTGTCGGCCGTCGTCAGCGGCCAGGACGACGGGATGAAGCCGTGGTTGCCCTGGGCGCGCAGCCCGTACTCGTCGAGCCAGCGGCGCAGCAGCCGGGCGCCTTCGACCGACTCCAGGCTGGCGCCGCCGGGGGCGTTGGCATGCTGGTTGTATCCGGCGAACTCGACCTGCCGGTAGCCGTGCCGGGCGAGTTGCTTGAACACCTCGCGGAAGCCGGACGGCAGGTCACTCACGAGCGGGTCGCGGGCCGTGGCGTCCCGGACGGTGTAGAGGATGATGCCGCGCTTGTGGGGCGGCACGAGCACCTGCCCACGGCCGTGGTCGTGTCCATGGCCGTGGTCTCTGCCCCGGTCCTGGGCCAGGGCGGGTGCGGCGCCGAACACGGGGGCGGCGACCGCTCCGGCGGCCACGGCGGTGCAGGTGCTGAGGAAGCGGCGGCGGCCCACGCCGAGGCTGCGGCGCAGCGCCTCGTCGGGGGTGTTCGTGAGCGGGACGGCTGGGGTGCGGGGGTCGTTGTACGGGGTCACGGGTGCCCTGCCTTCTCGGTCGTGGCCGGTGCCGGTGGCGCCGGGACCGGCCGTTGTCAGTGCCGTGTGTTTCACTCTCGGTAGTCGGATTTCGGCGGCCGTGCGTGGTGCGGGGTCAGCCGAGTCCGGCGAGCCGGAGCAGGAGTTGCTTGACGTCGGTGGCCGCGACGCGGTCACCGACAGCGCGGGGGGTGGAGCAGATGAGGAGCGGACCGTCGTCGTCGCTCGCGGGGAGGCGGCCGTGGCTGCCGCGAATAGGTGAGGGATCCAGGGGCACGACCGCCATGCGGTAGCGCATGCCGAGCTTCTTGCGGGCGAGCGCGGTCGCGGCCTTGACCTTGACGTAGGGGTCGTGGGGGTCCATGAAGAGTTCGACCGGGTCGTAGCCGGGTTTGCGGTGGATCTCGACGAGCTGCGCGAAGTCGGGCGCGCGGTCGTCGTCGAGCCAGTAGTAGTACGTGAACCAGGCGTCGGGCTCCGCGACGGCGACGAGTTCGCCCGAGCGCGGGTGGTCGAGGTGATGGGCCTTCTTGCCCTCGTCGTCGAGGAGCTGGTCGATGCCGGGCAGGTCCTGGAGGGCTTCCCTGGCCGCCTCGAGGTCCTCGGGCCGGCGGACGTAGACGTGCGCGATCTGGTGGTCGGCGACGGCGAAGGCCCGGGACGTCATCGGGTCGAGGTACTCCATGCCGTCCTGGGTGTGCACCTCGAGGAGCCCGGCGCGGCGCAGGGCCCGGTTGATGTCGACGGGCCGGTCGGCGCGGGTGATGCCGTACTCGGAGAGCGCGACGACGGTACGGCCCTGGTTCCGGGCGTCGTCGAGGAGCGGGGCGAGGGCCGCGTCCAGGTCGGCGGCGGCTTTCAGGGAGCGCGGGTCGTCGGGGCCGAAGCGCTGCAGGTCGTAGTCGAGGTGAGGGAGGTAGCACAGGGTGAGGTCGGTGTCGCGGGTGCGCATGACGTGCCGGGTGGCGTCGATGATCCAGCGGCTGGACACGAGGTCGGCGCCGGGGCCCCAGAAGTGGAACAGCGGGAAGGTGCCCAGTTCGTCGGTGAGTTCGTCGTGCAGGGCGGGGGGCCGGGTGTAGCAGTCGGGTTCCTTGCGGCCGTCGGCGTAGTAGACGGGACGGGGGGTGACGGTGATGTCGGTGTCGGCGCCCATGGCGTACCACCAGCAGATGTTGGCGACGGTGTAGCCGGGGTGGGCGCGGCGGGCGGCGTCCCACAGCTTGTCGCCGGCGACCAGTCCGTTGTGCTGGCGCCACAGCAGGACGTCGCCGAGCTCGCGGAAGTACCAGCCGTTGCCGACGATGCCGTGCTCGGACGGGTGGGTGCCGGTGAGGAAGGTGGACTGGGCGGCGCAGGTGACGGCGGGCAGGACGGTGCCGAGCGGCGCCTGGGAGCCGGACTGGGCGAGCCTCTTCAGGTGGGGCATGTGGTGCAGGAGGCGGGGGGTGAGGCCGACGACGTCGAGGACGAGGAGCGGTGTGGGGCGGCCGGTGACGCCGGAGGAATCGCCGGGCCGGGTGGCCGGGTCGGGTCGCTCGGTCATGGCAGCTCCTTCAGGCCGAGGTCGGTCAGCAGGTCGCGGGCGAGGGTGAGTTCGGCGGCGATGCCGCCGGCGAGCTGGTTGCGGGCGCGGGGCCGCAGCTCGGACGGCAGGGCCTGCCACGTGTACGTCTCGACCTCGAGGTGGTGGGTGAGCGGCTCGGGGCCGCCGGCCAGCCGGGTCAGCACGGACTTCAGGACGGGGAGCGTGGAGGTGAGGGGCGCCGCGGGCGCGGCGTGCAGCGGTACGTGGAAGTGGGCGCGCCACGGCGCGGCGTCGGGCAGGGCGTCACCGCTCAGTGCCTCGCCGAGGTCGTCGGTGCCGCGCAGGCCGGCGGCGGTGGCGACGCGGGTCTGGTGCAGGAAGCGGGGTTCGTCGAAGGCGGCGAGGGCTGCACGGACCTCGGGGAGGTGCGGATGTTCGGCGTGCAGCGCAGCGGACAGCTGCGACTTGACGACGGGGACGCCGGCCGCGGTGAGGGCGTCCAGGGCGGTGTGCGGGTCTTCGAAGGAGGTGGCGAGGTGGCAGGTGTCGACGCAGACGCCGATCCGGGGGTGCCCGATGGCGGCGAGCGGCGCGAGGGCGTCGCCGGTGGTCTCGACGACGCAGCCGGGTTCGGGTTCGAGGCCTACGCGGATGTCCCGGCCGGTGAGGTCCTGGAGGGCGTCGAGGCGTTCGCCGAGCGTGACGAGGGCGGTGCGGGCGGTCTCGGCGCGCCGGTCGTCGTAGGCGGTCCGCCAGGCCAGAGGCAGCGTGGAGATGGTGCCGCGGGTGACGTCGTCGGGCAGCAGTCCGGCGAGGACGCGGGCGAGGGCGGTGGTGTGCTCCAGGCGTTCGGGGTCGGCCCAGTCCGGCTTGTAGACGCGGTACTTGACCTCCTCGGCGCCGAAGCCCTCGTAGGGGAAGCCGTTGAGGGTGACGACCTCCAGGCCGCGCCGGTCGAGTTCGGTGCGCAGCCGGCGCAGCGCGGACGGGTCGGAGACGAGGGCCAGGGCGGCGTCCTTGGCGAGCCACAGGCCGATGCCGAGGCGGTCGCGTCCGAGGCGCCGGCGAACCGGTTCGCAGTGGTCGCGCAGCTGGGCGAGGACGCCGTCCAGGGTCTCCGCCGGGTGCACGTTGGTGCAGTAGGCGAGGTGGACGGTGGAGCCGTCGGGGTGCCGGAAGCGCATGGCTCACGCCCCCGGGACGGCGGTCGCCCCGTGCCGGTCCGCCACCGCGCCGGCCGGTCCCGCACCGGGGTCCTCCGCGGGTCCCCCGCCGGGGCCCTTCGGTGCGCCGCGCAGGATGGAGTTGCCCTCGTGGGTGGCGTCCGGGGTGGTCACGTCTAGGGTGAGGCGGCCGCTGCGCCCGTAGAAGGCGACGGGGTTGCGCCACAGCACCCGGTCCACGTCGTCCTCGTCGAAGCCCTCGGCCAGCATCAGGTCGGCGACCTTGCGGGTCTTCAGGGGGTCGCTTCGCCCCCAGTCGGCCGCCGAGTTCACCAGGACCCGCTCGGGGCCGTAGGCGCGCAGGATGGCGACCATCCGTTCCTCGTCCATCTTGGTGTCGGGATAGACGGAGAAGCCGAGCCAGCAGCCGCTGTCCTTGGCCTCCTTGACGGTGGTCTCGTTCAGGTGGTCGATCAGGACGTGGTCCACGGGCAGGGCGGACTCGCGGACGACGTCGAGGGTGCGGCGCAGGCCGGCGAGCTTGTCGCGGTGCGGCGTGTGGACCAGCGCGGGGAGTTCGTGGGCGGCGGCGAGTTCGAGCTGGGCGGCGAGGGCGGTGTCCTCGGCCGGGGTCATCGAGTCGTAGCCGATCTCGCCGACGGCGACGACCTGGTCCTTGACGAGATACCGGGGAAGTTCGTCGAGGACCGCGACGCAGCGCGGGTCGTTCGCCTCCTTGGGGTTGAGGGCGAGGGTGCAGTGGTGGGCTATGCCGTGCTGGGCGGCGCGGAACGGCTCCCAGCCGAGGAGGGAGTCGAAGTAGTCCAGGAAGGAGGCGGGAGAGGTGCGGGGCTGGCCGAGCCAGAAGGAGGGTTCGACGACGGCACGGACACCGGCGGCGTACATGGCCTCGTAGTCGTCGGTGGTGCGCGACGTCATGTGGATGTGGGGGTCGAAGAGGCGCATCGGGACTCCTTGCCGTCGGGTGCGCTCAGCCGTGGTCGGTGGCGGGCGCGGAGGGGGTGGCCGGGGGGTCGGTCAGAGTCAGTACGCGGTGCAGGTCGGCGGGGACGGCACGGCCGGCGGCGGTGCGCTCGGCCGCGTAGTCGGTCAGCATGCGGGCGAGTTCGGTGTCGCGGTGCGCCCGGTGGTCCAGGTCCGCCACGGCGTCGACGGGCACTCCGGTGAACAGGCACTTCAGGACGGCGTGGCGCCACGCGTGGGCGTCGAGGTGCCGGGCGGCGTAGGGGCCGACGGCGGCCGTGACGAGCCGTGTGTCGTTGGTGCGCAGGGCGTCCTCGACGAGCGGCAGTCCCTCGGGCCCGGGCACCAGGTGCGGCAGCGCGTACAGGACGGCGCGGCGTTCGGCGCCGGTGCCCTGGTAGTAGACCCGGGACAGGGCGTCGGCGTCGGCGCGGGCCGCGTGCAGGATGAGGACGCGGGCGGCGTCGGCGTGTACCGGACCGCAGCGGCGGCCGGCCTCGGCGATCCGCAGCTCCCACACCGAGATGGGGCCGTGTGTGCCGGGGTGGTCGACGGCCTCGTCCAGGGCCCGTCGCAGCCAGCCGCGGGCCGGTTCGTCGAGCCGGGCGGTGAGGTGGCCGCGCAGTTCGCGGGGGGTGGCGGTGGCGAGCGTGGCGGTGCCGGGGTCCGGGTCGGTGGCGGCGCCCGTGGGGGTCCCGTCGGCCGCGGTGCCGGCCACGGGTCTTGGTCCCGTGCCGGTGGCGGGGTCCGTGAGCGGATCGTCGGCCGTGTCCGCGCCCGGGGTCGCCGGGCTGGTGCGGGGGCGGGTCATGAGGTGCTCCCTTCAGGGGTGGCGGAGGGATCGCCGTGCGACGGGACGGGGAGGGGTGAGGCGAGGGCCGTGGCCTCGGCGCGGCGGAGGAACGGGAGGGACAGTTCTGCGTGGTGCGGCCCGGCGTGGGAGTGGCGGGGCAGTTCGACGACCGTCAGGCCCTGGTAGCCGGAGGCGGCGAGGGCCGCGAGGACGGGCGGGAAGTCGATCTCCCCCTCCCCGAACGGGAGGTGTTCGTGGACACCGCGCCGCATGTCCTCGATCTGCACGTGGCGCAGCCAGGGCGCGGCGGCGCGTACGCAGTCGGCGGGAGAGGAGGTCTCCAGGCACTGGCAGTGGCCGATGTCGAGGGTGAGCCCGAGCGGGCCGGGGTCGCCCAGGCGGTGGCGCAGCCGGTGGAAGTCGTCGAGGCGGGCCACGAGGTGGCCGGGTTCCGGTTCGACGGCGAGCGGCACACCGGCGGCAGCGGCGGTGTCCAGGACCGGGGCGAGGCTGTCGGTCAGGCGTTTCCACGCCGTGTCCTCGTCCGTGCCGGGCGGGAGGACGCCGCTGAAGCAGTGCACGGCGTGGGCGCCGAGTTCGGCGGCGACCCGCACGGCCCGCAACAGCAGGTCGACGCGGCGGGCGCGGTCGTCGGGCGCCGCGTCGAGCAGCGAGGGGCCGTGCTTGCGGCGGGCGTCGAGCACATAGCGGGCGCCGGTCTCGATGGTGACGCCGAGGCCGAGTTCGGCCAGCCTCCGGGCGAGGCGGGCGGTGCGGGCGGCCAGGTCGGGGGCGTAGGGGTCGAGATGCATGTGGTCGAGCGTCAGGCCGAGGCCGTCGTACCCGAGGTCGGCGAGCAGCCCGAGTGCGTCGTCGAGCCGAAGATCGGCGAGCCCGTTGGTGCCGTATCCGAAGCGGAGGGGGGCGGGAGGGGCGGTGGCGGCGTCCCGCGCGGGGGGCTGTGCCGGGTCCGGGCCGGCGGCTCGCGCAGGGGGCTGTGCCGGGTCCGGGCCGGCGGCTCCCCCGGCGGGCCGTGACGGGGCCGGGAACGGATCGGGCCAGGAGCTCATGTGATGCTCACCTTCTTCGCGTACCGCCGCCCCAGCGGGGCGAGCGCGGCGATGGCCAGGGCGGTGAGCCCGGCTCCGGCGCGGGCCGCGAGTGCCGCCTGGAGCGGGATGGTGGCCCGGATGCCACCGCCGACCGCCCGCTGGGTGAGGGGCGGTGAGGGGTTGAGCGCGGCGTGCGTGTACGGGCGCCCGGCGGTGACGGCGTAGGTGGCGGCCAGGGCGGTACGCAGGGCCTGGCCGGGGGTGGGGCCGCCCCGCAGCGACCCCCGCTGGGTCTGACCACCTTGCAGAGAGGGACCACCGCGCAGAGCGGGACCACCGCGCACGGCGGACTCCTCGCGCCTCCCGCCCGCCGCGACCACCCGTGCCAGCACCGCCGTCACCCCCAGGGCCGCCAGGGGTGGGAGGGACGTGCCGCCCTGGGTCTCGCGGCGGGAGACGGCGGTCACCGCGAGGGTGTGGGTGCCGAGCAGGGCCGCGGAGGACAGGGCGGGCCGGGGGCGGCCGGTGGTGGCGGCCGCGCCGAGCAGGTGGTCGAGGCCGCGCGCGGCGGCCATGGCGACGGGACCGGCGGGGGTGTGCTTGAGGCCGAGGTCGTACGCCCACACGGTGGCGGCCAGCGGGGTCGCCACCGCCAGGGCCGGGCGGCCGGCGCCGGCGGCCAGGCCCAGACCGGCGGCGGTCAGGGCGCAGGCCGCCGCGAGGGCGGAGGACGGCTGGATGCGGCCGGACGGCAGGGGCCGGTGCGGGCGTTCGGCGGCGTCCTCCACGCGGTCCGCCCAGTCGTTGAGGGCCATGCCGGCCTCGTAGAGGCAGAGGGAGGAGCCGATGGCGAGCAGGGTGCGGGGGCCGGGCCGGGCCCCGGCGGCGACGGCACCGCTGAGGGCGTCACCGGGGACGGTGAACAGGGCGGGCAGCCGCAGCAGTTCGGCCCAGGCGCGGCGACGGCTCACGGACGCTCCTCCGCGTGACCGGCGTCCGCCGGGCGCAGCCGCACCCCCAGCTCCAGCAGGGCCCCGTACTGTTCGCCCAGGCTGGCCGGGCCCTCGCCCACGGGGTCCTTGAAGTAGAAGCCGAGTGGGGCGAGCGGGCCGGTCAGGCCGGCCTCGTGGGCGCGGGCGGTGAGGCGGGCCAGGTCGAGGACCAAGGGCGCCGCGAGCGCCGAGTCGCAGCCCTGCCAGATGGTCTGCAGGACCATGCGGGTGCCGAGGAAGCCGTCGAAGGCGATGTGGTCCCAGGCGGTCTTCCAGTCGCCGAGGGCCGGGACGTCGTCGATGTGGACCTCGCCCTCGGGGACGGTGCCGAGGGTGTCGGCGAGGACGCGTTCCTTGCCGGCGTTCTTCGCGGCGGCCGCGGCGGGGTCGGCGAGGGCGGCGCCGTCGCCGCCGCCGAGCAGGTTGGTGCCGGACCACGCGCGGACGGTCAGGGCCCGCTGGGCGAACATCGGCCCGAGCACGGCCCGCAGCAGGGTCTGCCCGGTTTTGCCGTCCCGTCCGGCGTAGGGCAGGCCGCTCTCCTCCGCCTCGCGGGCGGCGACGGGGTGGTGCAGGCCCTCGGACGGGGTGAAGTTGACGTAGGGGCAGCCGGCGCGCAGGGCGGCGAGGGCGTACAGGGTGCTGGCGGGGAGGGGCGCGTCCGCGCGGCCCTCGGAGGCGGGTTCGGTGGAGGCGACGTTCACCACGACCGTCCGCTCCAGGGCGTGGCGGCGGGTGAAGTCGCGGATGTCGGCGGCGAACGCGTCGATCAGTTCGGCCTCGGTGCGGGTGTCCCCCCGGGTGGGGCCGCCGGGCCTGATCTCGCGGTCGGCGGCCGCGAGTTCGGAGGCGACGGCTGTGGCGACGCCGGGCGGGAGGACTCCCCCGGCGGTCAGGGTCTCGGCGCGCTTGGGCAGCGGGCAGTCGAGCGTGTCGTGGCCGCCGAAGACGAGATCGGACAGGGCGGGCAGGCCGCCGGCGGCGAAGGCGGGGGTCTCGGTGACCATGCCGGTCGGCGGGTGCAGTCCGGCGGCGATGGCGGCGCACCCCGTGACGACGGTGGTGGCGACGGAGCCCCGTGCTCCGATCAGCCACACCCCCGTACGCGGGCGGGTCAGGGGCGCGGAAGGGGACGCGGACATGGGCAGCCTCCTGGTCGTGCGCGAACACCGGGGGGGGAGGGCGAGGGACGGCGGGCGGGGGTCCGGCGTCCCCCGCCCGCCGCCGTTCAGTCGCCCTGGACGGGCAGTTCCTTCAGCTGGACGTTGCGGAAGGAGACCTTGTCGTCGGCACCGTGGTTCTGCAGGCCGATGTAGCCGTCGGTCAGGCTCCGCTGGGGGTCCGTGTTGGTGAAGTCGTTGATCTTGACTCCGTTGAGGAACACCTGGAGGCGTTCGCCCTGGACCTTGATCTCGTAGGAGTTCCACTGGCCGGGCGGCCGCAGGACCTGGTCACGGGCCTTGATGTTCGCCGACTTGAACGAGTAGATCGCTCCGGTCGTGCGGTCGGGCGCGTCCGTGGCGTCGATCTGGATCTCGTAGCCCTTGTCGACCGCGGACCAGGGGTCGTCGGAGGCCGGGAAGCCCACGAAGACACCCGAGTTGTCGTCGCCCCGCATCTTCCAGTCGAGCTTCAGCGAGTACGACTTCAGCTCCTTGGCCTGGTACCAGAGCAGACCCATGCCGCCCTCGGACTCCATGACCCCGCCGTCCTTGACGACGAACTTGCCCGGGCCGGCCTGCTTCCAGCCGTCCAGGGTCTGGCCGTTGAAGATCTTCCGGTAGCCCTTGTCCGGCTTGCAGTCCGCCTTGACCTGGCCGGTGGCGTACTGGAGGCCGCCGAGCAGGTGGGCGCGGAAGGCTTCGTCGGCGTAGGACTCCTTGGTGTGGCCGCCGCCGGTGTAGAAGGAGCGGCCGCCCTCGTAGGTCTGGCACCAGGCGATCGGGTGGTCGCCCTTCATGGTGCCGCCCTGGTAGCTGGTCTCGTCCAGGGTGGCGAGGACCTTGGCCTGCTCACGCGGGTTGGTGCGGTAGTTGTACCACTCGTCGGTGCGCTCCCAGGTGTCGTCCAGGTGCGCGGTGGCGGGGTGGTCGTGGTCCTCGACGCGGACGGTGGCCTTCTGGATGGCCGGGTGCGAGGTGAAGTAGGCGCCGACCAGGCCGCCGTAGAACGCCCAGTCGTACTCGGTGTCGGCGGCGGCGTGGATGCCCATGTATCCGCCGCCGCCGGCCACGTAGTCCTCGAACGCCTTCTGCTGCTCGGCGTTCAGGACGTCACCGGTGGTGGACAGGAACGCCACCGCGTCGTACTTGGCGAGGTTGGTGGTGGTGAACTGCCGGGCCTCCTCGGTCGCGTCGACCGTGATGCCGGCCGGGGCGCCGAGTTCCTTCAGCGCGGCGACGCCGGCCGGGATGGAGTCGTGGCGGAAGCCGGCGGTCTTGGAGAAGACGAGGACCTTCTTGCCGCCCTTGAACGGCTGGGTGGAGAACTCGAAGTCGTCCACGTCGTACAGGGCGCCCTCGCCGCCCTTGAAGACCAGGTAGATCTCGGTGGTCTTCTTCGGCAGGGCGCGCAGCGGCACGTCGACGTTCTGGAACGTCTCCCAGCCTCCGGTCGGCGGGATGTACGCCGAGCCGTGCAGGGGGCCGTCGGGCGAGCCGGTGCGCAGTTCGATGAAGCCGCCGGAGCCGCCGGAGGAGGCCCGTACGGTCATCTTCTTCTGCCCGTCGAACCGGTAGGGGCTGAAGGAGATCCAGTCGCCGTCGTTGATGTCGCCGACGGTCTTGCCGCCGTTGGCCTGCGCCTTGTCGAACGTGTTGACGCCGGACTGGGCGGTGAAGTGCTCGGCCTGGCGGTGCAGCGGCTGGACCACGGCGCGGGCGGTGCCGGTCAGGGCCTCCTGGCCGTTCGCCCCGCCGTCGGTGTAACTGGCGCCGACGACGCCGTAGATGTTGGCGTTGGGGTCGTGTCCGCCGTCACCGGGGGGCGGGTTCAGGGTGCCCTCGCAGCCCGTCTCACTGGTGAGTTCGTGGGCGTGGGAGTCGTGTCCGAGGCTGTAGGCGACCTTGACCTTGGAGCAGTCGATGCTCTCCTCGGGGTCGGTGACCGTCACCTTGAACGGGACGGGCTTGCCGAACTCGGAGAGCGCTCCGTTGCCGGGGAGATCGATGCGCACCTTGGGTTCGGTGTTGCCGACGACGATACGGACGCTGGCGTTGCCCGTGTTGCCCTCGGGGTCCCTGGCGGTGAAGGTGGCGCTGTAGGTGCCCACCTTCTTGTACTGGTGCGTGGGGGTGAGGCCCTCGCCCTTGGTGCCGTCGCCGAAGTCCCAGCTGTAGGTGAGGTCCGTGGAGTCGGCGTCCTTCGCGGAGCCGGTGAACTTCACCTTGAGGCCGGCCGCGCCGGACGTCTTGTCGGCGCTCACCTCGGCGATCGGGGAGAAGCCGTCCTCGGCGTTCTCGATCCGGTAGAGCGCGGAGTCCTTGTCGCCCTGGAACCAGGACAGGCCGTAGTCGAGGACGTAGAGCGCGCCGTCGGGGCCGAACTCCATGTCCATGATCTGGGTGCCGGTCCACGGGAAGTCGTTGATCTTCGCGACGGAGCCGTCCTCGGTCTGCTCGATCCGCTTGATCCAGCGGCGGCCGAACTCGCCGGCGAAGAAGTCGCCGTCGTACTCCTCGGGGAACTTCACCTTGGAGTCGAGGTCGGGGTCGTAACGGTAGACCGGGCCGCCCATCGGGGACTCGGAGCCGCTGCCGAACTCGGGCACGGACCCGCCGTCGTAGGGGATCCAGGCGGGCTGCGCGGGCGGCAGGTCGGTGAGGCCCGTGTTGTGCCGGGAGGTGTTCTTCGGGGCGTCGCAGTCGAACTTCTCACCGGAGACGCCGGTGCCGAAGTCGTAGTCGACGTAGGCGTCGTTGGCCCCGGTGCAGAACGGCCAGCCGAAGTTGGCGGCCTTGGTGACCTTGGCGAACTCGACCTGTCCGGCGGGGCCGCGGGTGGGGCTGGCGGCGCCGGCGTCGGGGCCGTAGTCGCCGACGTAGACGATGCCGGTCTTCTTGTCGACGCTGATCCGGAACGGGTTGCGGAAGCCCATCGCGTAGATCTCGGGGCGGGTCTTCTCGGTGCCCGGGGCGAAGAGGTTGCCCTCCGGGATGGTGTACGAGCCGTCCTCGGCGACCTTGATGCGCAGGATCTTGCCGCGCAGGTCGTTGGTGTTGCCGGAGCTGCGGCGCGCGTCGAAGGCCGGGTTGCGGTTCGGCCGCTCGTCGATCGGGGTGTAGCCGTCGGAGGAGAAGGGGTTGGTGTCGTCGCCGGTCGACAGGTACAGGTTGCCGTCGGCGTCGAAGGCGATGTCGCCGCCGACGTGGCAGCAGGTGCCGCGGGAGGCCGCGACGTCCAGGACCTTCTTCTCGCTGGCGAGGTTCAGGGTGCCGTTGGCGTTGAGGGTGAAGCGGGAGAGGCGGTTGACGCCGTCGAACTTCTTGAAGTCCTCGGCGGTGCCGGTCTCCGGGGCGTCGCCCGCTGGGGTCTCCAGCGGCGGGGCGTAGTACAGGTAGATGGCGCGGTTGTTCTTGAAGTCCGGGTCGACGCCGACGCCCTGGAGGCCCTCCTCGTCGTGGTTGTAGACGTCGAGGCGGCCGGCGACCTTGGTGACGCCGCCCTGGTCGGTCAGGCGCAGGGTGCCGTCGCGCGAGGTGTGCAGGACGCTGCGGTCCGGGAGTACGGCGAGCGACATCGGCTCGCCCGTCTCGGGTTCGCCCTTGGCGAGCGGCACCTGCTGGAACTGGCCCTCGGCGGCGGCCGGTTCGTCGTGCTCGGGGTGGCCGGGGTGGGCGGCGGCGACGGTGGCCGGGGTGCCGACGGCCAGGAGCAGGCCGGTGAAGAGGGCGACGGTGGTGCGCAGTCTGCGACGCCTGGGGGTTCGGGTGTCTCTGAAACCGGTTCTGTGCACGAAGTCCCTCCGGGAACGGGGTGGGGGCCGTACGGGTGGGTGCTTTGAGACGTGCGGTGCGGGCGCCGGGGTGCGCCGTCACCCCGGAGATAGGTGTGTCCTGAACACCTCAAGGACGGTAACCGGGTCGGTGCGGGGCGAACACCCCTTGCACCGGATTCGGTTGAACTTTTTCCCATCCGAGGACAAAGCCGGATTCGCGCAGGTCGGAGGGGGGATCGGCACGCTCACCGATCCCCTTCCCCGACCTGCGGCCGGTCCCCTGGCTCAGCTGTTGAACGCGGCGTCGAACGACGCGCTGGGTGGCTCGAAGTCGAAGGCCTTCAGCCGCTTCAGCGCCTCGGGGGCGCCCTGCAGCCGGTCCATGCCGGCGTCCTCCCACTCCACGGAGATGGGCCCCTGGTAGTCGATGGACCGCAGCATCCGGAAGACGTCCTCCCAGGGCACGTCCCCGTGTCCGGCCGACACGAAGTCCCAGCCGCGGCGCGGGTCGCCCCACGGCAGATGGGAGCCCAGGCGGCCGTTGCGCCCGTCGAGCCGGCGGCGGGCCTCCTTGCAGTCGACGTGGTAGATCCGGTCGCGGAAGTCCCACAGGAAGCCGACCGGGTCGAGGTCCTGCCACACGAAGTGCGACGGGTCGAAGTTCAGCCCGAAGGCGGGCCGGTGACCGACCGCCTCCAGGGTGCGTACGGTCGTCCAGTAGTCGTAGGCGATCTCGCTCGGGTGGACCTCGTGGGCGAAGCGCACGCCCTCGGCGTCGAAGACGTCCAGGATCGGGTTCCAGCGCTCGGCGAAGTCCTCGTAGCCGCGCTCGATCATCGACTCGGGGGCGGGCGGGAACATGGCGACCAGGTGCCAGATGGCGGAGCCGGTGAACCCGATGACCGTGTCCACGCCGAAGGCCGCGGCGGCGCGCGCGGTGTCCTTGACGCGTTCCGCGGCCCGCCGACGGACCCCCTCCGGGTCGCCGTCGCCCCAGATGTCACCCGGCAGGATCGCCTGGTGGCGTTCGTCGATGATGGCGTCGCAGACGGCCTGGCCCACCAGGTGGTTGGAGATCGCCCAGCACTTCAGGCCGTACTTGTCGAGGAGCTGGTGCCGGGACTCCACGTACCCGGGGTCGCTCAGGGCCTTGTCGACCTCGAAGTGGTCGCCCCAGCAGGCGAGTTCGAGCCCGTCGTAGCCGAAGTCGCGGGCGAGCCGGCAGACCTCCTCCAGGGGCAGGTCGGCCCACTGGCCGGTGAACAGCGTGAACGTGCGCGGCATTCTCGTTGGCCTCCTCAGACGGCGATCGGGGTGAAGACGGAGTTCTTCTCGGCGCTCTCCTCGACCGCGGCCAGGACCCGCTGCACCTGGAGTCCGTCGGCGAACGAGGGCTGCGGCGAGCGGCCCTCGGCCACGGCGTGGACCAGGTCGCGGGCCTGGTGCACGAAGGAGTGCTCGTAGCCGAGGCCGTGACCCGGCGGCCACCAGGCGTCCAGGTAGGGGTGGTCGGGTTCGGTGACGAGGATGCGGCGGAACCCGGCGTGCGTGCCCGGCTCGCGGCCGTCGTGGTACTCGAGCTCGTTCAGCCGTTCCAGGTCGAACGCGAGCGAGCCGTGCTCGCCGTTCAGCTCGATGCGCAGGGCGTTCTTGCGGCCGGTGGCGTAGCGGGTGGCCTCGAAGGAGGCGAGCGCGCCGGAGGCGAAGCGGCCCGTGAACAGGGCGGCGTCGTCGACGGTGACCGCGCCGGTGGCCTCGCCGGCCTCCACGGCGGACAGGCCGCTCGCCGCGCCGCCGGGCAGCGGGCGCTCCCGGACGAAGGTCTCCGTCAGCGCGGACACCCCGGTCAGCCGCTCCCCCGCGAGGTGCTGGGCGAGGTCCACGATGTGCGCGCCGAGGTCGCCCAGCGAACCGGAGCCGGCGGACTCCCTGCGCAGCCGCCAGGTCAGCGGGAACTGCGGGTCGACGAGCCAGTCCTGCAGGTAGGTGACCCGCACGTGGCGCAGCCGGCCCAGCCGTCCCTCGGCGACCATGGCGCGGGCCAGCGCGGTGGCCGGCAGCCTGCGGTAGTTGAAGCCGACCATCGCGACCTGGCCGTTCGCCTGCGCCCGCTGGGCCGCCGCGGTCATCGCCTCGGCCTCCTCGACGGTGTTCGCGAGGGGCTTCTCGCACAGGACGTGCTTGCCGGCGGCCAGCGCCGCGAGCGCGATCTCGGCGTGGCTGTCGCCGGGGGTGCAGATGTCGACGAGGTCGATGTCGTCGCGGGCGATGAGGGCGCGCCAGTCGGTCTCCGCCGTAGCCCATCCGTGCCGGTCGGCGGCCGCGCGGACGGCGGTGGCGTCCCGGCCGCAGATCGCGGCGAGCACCGGGGTGCGGGGCAGGTCGAAGACCCGGCCGACGGTGCGCCAGCCCTGTGAGTGGGCCGCGCCCATGAAGGCGTACCCGACCATGCCGACGCGCAGGGGTGGTGCGCCGGACCCGGTGGCCCCTGCCTCCGCCTCGGCCTGGCCGGGCTGCTGCGGCTGTCCCATGCGATAGTCCTCCTCGTCGTCGTGCCGCGGTGGGGGGTGGGGGCGTCCCGGGAGGGCCGGGCCGGCGTCGTCGCCTGTCCGCCCGCGGGCCCGGTGGCCCGGCCGGTGCCGCCGCGCGGCCGCGCCGCCGGCGACACCGGGCCACGACGCCGGCGGGTCTGCCTGCCCCGGCCGCCCCGGCCCTGCCCGACGGACTCCCCGTTCCCGTCGGGCAGGGGGCGCCTCACTTGAAGCCGGTGGACATGTACTGGTCAACGTTGTCCTTGTCGACGACGGCCGAGTAGAGGGTGATCGAGGCGGGGATCTCGAACTCGGCCATGCCGCCGACGCCCTTGCTCTGGCCCAGCGCACGGGCCAGGTCGATGGCGGACGCGGCCATCGTCGGCGGGTACAGGACCGTGGCCTTGAGGACCCCGTCGTCCTTCTTGATGGCCTGGAAGGCGGCGAGGGCACCGGCCCCGCCGACCATGAGGAAGTCGTCGCGGCCCGCCTGCTCGATGGCGCGCAGGGCACCGACGCCCTGGTCGTCGTCGTGGTTCCACAGGGCGTCGAACTTCGACTGTGCCTGCAGCAGCTGGGCCATCTTGTTCTGGCCGGACTCGACGGTGAACTCGGCGGCCTGGCGGGCCACCTTCTTGATGTTGGGGTAGTTCTTCAGGGCGTCGTCGAAGCCCTGGGTGCGCTGCTTGGTCAGCTCCAGGTTGTCCAGCCCGGCCAGCTCGATGACCTTGGCGTCGGACTTGCCCTTGAGCTTCTCGCCGATGTAGTGCCCGGCGTTGAGGCCCATGCCGTAGTTGTCGCCGCCGATCCAGCAGCGGTACGCCTGCGGGGTGTTGAAGATCCGGTCGAGGTTGATGACCGGGATGCCTGCGCGCATCGCCTTCAGGCCGACCTGGGTGAGCGCCTTGCCGTCGGCCGGCAGGATCACCAGGACGTCGACCTTCTTGTTGATGAGGGTCTCGATCTGGCCGATCTGCTGGGCGGTGTCGTTGGAGCCCTCGGTGATCTCCAGCGTCACGTCGGAGTACTTCTTGGCGCGGCTCTTGGCGTTGTCGTTGATCGCGTTGAGCCAGCCGTGGTCGGCCTGCGGTCCGGCGAAGCCGATGGTGACCTGCTTGCCCGGCTTGTCGTCGGCGGCCGGCTGGTCGTTCGCGGCCGGTTCGTCCTTGGACTCGTTGCTCGTGCAACCCGCGATGAGGGCTCCGGCGCCCACGGCTGCGGTTCCGAACAGCAGCCCTCTGCGGCTGGTGAACTCTGGCATGGCGGTGAACCCTTTCCTCAGGTCGTGCTCGCGGTACGGCGCTGGACCAGCACGGCGGCGACGATGATCGCGCCCTTGGCGATCTGCTGGACGTCGCTCTGCAGGTTGTTCAGGGCGAAGATGTTGGTGATGGTGGTGAAGATCAGGACGCCGAGCACCGAGCCGACGATGGTGCCGCGGCCGCCGGTGAGCAGGGTGCCGCCGATGATCGCGGCGGCGATGGCGTCGAGTTCGTAGAGGTTTCCGTTGGTGTTCTGACCCGAGCCGGACAGGATGATCAGCAGGAACGCCGCGATGCCGCAGCACAGTCCGGACAGCAGGTAGAGGTAGAGCCGCTGGCGGCGGACGTCGATCCCGGCGAGCCGGGCCGCCTCCGGGTTGCCGCCGACGGCGACCGTGCGCCGGCCGAAGGTGGTGCGGTTCAGCACCAGCCAGCCGATGATCGTCACGACCGCGAACACCATGACCAGCGGCGGGACGCCGAGCACGTACGCGTCGCGCTCGCCGAGGTCGAGGACCGAGGGGATGGTGACGATCTGCGTCTTGCCGTCGGTGATCTGCAGCGACAGGCCGCGCGCGGAGGCCAGCATGGCGAGCGTCGCGATGAACGGCACCATCGCGCCGTAGGCGATCAGCACCCCGTTGACCAGTCCGCAGCCCACACCGACGATCACCGCGGTGAAGAGGATGCCGGCGAACCCGTACTCCTGGGTGGCGACCGTGGTCGCCCACACCGAGGCCAGCGCGACGATCGCGCCGACGGACAGGTCGATGCCGCCGGAGATGATCACGAAGGTCATGCCGACGGTGACGACACCGATCACGGACGCCTGGGTGAGGACGAGTTGCAGATTGCGGGTGTCGAGGAACTCGTCCGGCTTCGTGATGCCGCCGATGACGATCAGCGCGGCGAGGACGCCGAGCAGGGACAGGGTGCGCACGTCGGCGTGGGCCATCAGGCCGCGCCAGGCGGGCGCCGCACCGGACGGGGGCACCTTGTCGGTGCTGTCCCGCGGCGGAGAGGCGTGCTGCGTCATGACGCCGGACTTCCTTCCATGACGAGGTCGAGTACGCGGTGTTCGTCGAGTTCGGTCGCGGGAGCCGTGTGCACGACACGGCCCTCGCGCAGCACCAGGACACGGTCGGCGAGCCCCAGCACCTCCGGCACTTCGCTGGAGACCAGCAGCACGCCGAGCCCTTCGTCCGCGAGCCGCCGCACGACCGCGTACAGCTCGGCGCGGGCGCCGACGTCGACGCCCCGGGTGGGTTCGTCGAGCAGCAGGACACGGCAGCCGCGCAGCAGCCAGCGGGCCAGGACGGCCTTCTGCTGGTTGCCGCCGGACAGGGTGCGCACCGGCACCGAGGGGTTGTCGGGGCGCAGGGACAGCTCGCGGGTGGCGGCGCGCGCCGCGCCGCGTTCGGCGGCCCGGTCGATCCAGCCGACGCGTGCGAAGCGGGACATGGACGACACGGACACGTTCCGGGTGACGGACTCCAGCATCAGCAGGGCCTGCGCTTTGCGCTCCTCGGGGGCGAGCCCGAGACCGGCGCGTACGGCGGCCCGGACGCTGCCGGGCCTCAGCGGGCGCCCGTCCACGAGGACCTGCCCCGCGCTGGGCCGCCGGGCGCCGTAGACCGTCTCCAGGATCTCGGAGCGTCCCGAGCCGACGAGTCCGGCGAGCCCGACGATCTCCCCGGGCCGTACGACCAGGTCGAGGGGCTCGAACTCGCCGTCCCGGGCGAGGCCGCGGACCTCCAGCAGCGGGTCGCCGGCCGCGTCCCGCACGGGCCGCTCGGGGAAGACGTACTCGACGTTGCGTCCCGTCATCATCGCCACGACGTCACGGGTCGGGGTGGACTTCGCGGGCAGACCGCCGGCCACGGCCCGGCCGTCCTTCAGGACGGTCACCCGGTCGCCGATGCGGCGGATCTCCTCCAGGCGGTGCGAGATGTAGACGACGGCGACGCCCTCGGCGGTGAGATCGCCGACGATCCGGAAGAGGTTGTCGACCTCGTCGGGGTCGAGGGCGGCGGACGGCTCGTCCATCACGATCAGGCGGACGTCGTGGGAGAGGGCGCGGGCCATGGAGACGATCTGCTGCTGCGCGGCCGAGAGGTCGCCGACCAGCCGGCCGGGGTCGATCTCGGGGTGCCCGAGCCGCTTGAGGAGCTGCGCGGCCGAGGCCCGTGCGGTGCGGCCGCGGACGATGAAGCCGGCGGTGGTCGGCTCGTGCCCGAGGTGGACGTTCTCGGCGACCGACAGGTGCTCCACCAGGTCGAGTTCCTGGTAGATGGTGGCGATGCCGAGGCGCATCGCGGCGATCGGCGAGCGGAGGGTGACCTCCTCGCCGCGCCAGCGGATCGTGCCGGTGTCGGGCTGGTGGGCGCCGGCCAGGACCTTGATGAGCGTGGACTTGCCGGCTCCGTTCTGGCCGAGCAGGCAGTGCACTTCACCGGCCTGGACGTCGAGGTCGACGCCGTCGAGGGCGCGGACTCCGGGGAACGACTTGGTGATGCCGTTCATGCTGAGCAGCGGTGGTTCTGGTGCCATGAGGTCCCCTTGGCGGGCATGCGGGCCGGATTCAGGGCAGGGCGGGGCAAGGCAGGGCGGAACACGGATGGGCGGAGCGGTACTTGGTGGTGCGGCTCTGGTGCGTCGAGGAGGTGCGGGTGGTGCGGCTCGGGTGCGGCGAGGCGGTGCTGGGGTGTGCGGGTGGAGCCGCCGCCCGGCGGGTGACCGGGCGGGTGGTGCCGGGGCCGGCCCGGGGGCCGGCGCGTGCCTACGCGGGTGAGAACAGGTGGTCGCTGATGAGGCGGGCGGCGCCGATGACTCCGGCGGTGGGGCCCAACTCGCCCAGGACGATGGGGAGATTGCCGGTCGCCAGGGGCAGCGACTGGCGGTAGACCTGAGTGCGGATGGCGG
Organism: Streptomyces sp. NRRL WC-3605; assembly: GCF_001509795.1. Classification (GTDB taxonomy): domain Bacteria; phylum Actinomycetota; class Actinomycetes; order Streptomycetales; family Streptomycetaceae; genus Streptomyces; species Streptomyces viridochromogenes. The sequence continues at coordinate 74,537 of NZ_LLZN01000055.1, forward strand.
CGAGCAGGGTGTGGCCGAGACCGGTCACCCCGCCGCCGATCACCACCAGGCCGGGGTTGAAGAAGCTGACGAGTCCGGCGATGACCTGCCCGACCCGGTTGCCGCCCTCGCGGATCAGGTCGAGCGCGGTGGCGTCACCGGCGGCGGCGGACGCGGCGACGTCGACGGCGGTGAGGGTGCCGTTCGCCGCCAGGCGTGAGGCGAGTTCCTCCGACAGCCCCTGCTCGGCCGCCTCGACGGCGTCCCGGGCGAGGGCCGCCCCGCTGAAGTGCGCCTCCAGGCAGCCCCGGTTGCCGCAGGCGCACGGGCGTCCGTCGGGCACGGCCTGGATGTGCCCGATGTCGCCCGCGCTGCCGGTGACACCGCGGTGGACGTCACCGCCCGCGACGATGCCGCAGCCGATGCCGGTGCCGATCTTGACGCAGAGGAAGTCGCCCACGGAGCGTGCGACGCCCGCGTGCTGCTCCCCCATCGCCATGAGGTTCACGTCGTTGTCGACCATGACGGGGCAGCCGAGTTCCTGGCTCAGCGCCTCCCGCACGGGGAAGCCGTCCCAGCCCGGCATGATCGGCGGTGCCACGGGGACACCCTCGGGGAAGCGGACGGGTCCGGGGACGCCGATGCCGGCGCCGTCGAACCCCTCGGCGAGCCCGGACGCCTTCAACTTCGCGGCCATGGACAGGACTTGCTCGAAGACCGCGACCGGGCCCTCGCGGACGTCCATGGGCTGGTTGAGGTGCCCGAGGATCTCCAGTTCGGCGTTGGTGACGGCGACGTCGACCGAGGTCGCGCCGATGTCGACGCCGAGGAAGCGCAGACCCGGGTTGAGCCGGATGTTGTGGGAGCGCCGGCCGCCGCGCGAGGCGGCGAGTCCGTCGGCCACGACGAGGTCCGTCTCCAGCAGGCGGTCCACCTCGACGGCCAGCTTGGACCGGGAGAGGTCGATCTGATCGCCGAGCTGGGCCCGGGAGTTGGGCCCCCCGTCACGCAACAGCTTGAGCAGCCGGGCCTGGTGGGCGTTAGCGGGTCGCGCCGTCATACGTCTCACGTGCCCCTCCCCGCCTCGATCGGCCTGAGTGCCGGAATCCGGCCACCTCGGTGGCCTTGCTTTCGAGGGGAACGTAGCAGCGGCCGCCGGGAGTGGGAAGAACTTGCGCAGAGATTGCCGCCAACTTTCTCCACTCACAGGACAAAGGCGGACCCCCGTGACGCCTGGAGGGCCGTCACGGGGGTCCGTGAGCGTGCGTTTCCCGCCGTCGGGCGGGCGGGCCGGTTACTGGGCCCGCTGGTGGTACGACCGCCGGGTGTGCTCGGTGTGTTCCCGCATCAGCCGGGTCGCGCGGGCCTCGTCCCGGTCGGTGATGGCGGCGATCAGCCCACGGTGCTCGATCCACGACTGGTGGCCGCGCTGCCGGGCGATCGGCGTGTAGTACCAGCGGACACGGCGGTCGACCTGGGCGGCGAGTTCGGCGAGGACGGTGTTCCCGGCCAGCTCCATGACCTTCGTGTGGAAGCGGGCGTTGAGCGCCACGGCGGTGTCCACCTCGTCGGCGGCGACGGCCTGCTCGCCCTGGGCGCACAGCTCCTCCAGGGCGGCGATGCCGGCGCTGTCCGCGTGGGCGGCGGCGAGCCGGGCCGCCTCGGCCTCCAGGAGCGTACGGACGGTGAGGAGCTGGTCGGCCTCCTCCTCGGTCGGCTCGTGCACGAACGCGCCCTGCGCGGGCCGCAGATCGACCCACCCCTCGGTGTTCAGCCGCTGGAGCGCCTCGCGCACCGGCTGCCGTGACACGCCGAGGTGGCCGGCCAGTTCGCTCTCGACCAGGTGCTGGCCGGGCTGGAGGGCGCGGGTCGTGATGAGTTCGAGCAGCGCCTCGTAGACGCGGTCGCGCAGCGGGCCGGGCCGTTCGAGCTTGGGCACCGCACCCTGCGGCAGTCCTGTCAACAACATCGGTTCCCCTCCTGGGTGCACACCGGGCGACTGCGCCCCCGTGGCCGGCCGTCACCGCGAGCCCGTATGGATTGTCTTTCGTCTACAGTCTACGGCGCACCGGGCGGGAGAACCGGGGAGTGGGCCACATCCCGCCACCGAGGGGACCCCTGACCGCCGCCGAGGGATCCCGGACCGCCGCCGAGGGGACGCCGGACCGACGCCGTCACGGGCAGCGGACGACCTGTCCCGCGTACGACAGGTTGCCGCCGAAGCCGAAGAGCAGCACCGGGTCGCCGCTGGAGATCCGGCCTTGCTCCACCAGCTTGGAGAACGCGAGGGGGATGCTCGCCGCCGAGGTGTTGCCGGACTCGGTGACATCGCGCGCGACGACCGCGTCGACGGCGCCCAGCTTCTGGGCGAGGGGTTCGATGATGCGCAGGTTGGCCTGATGCAGGACGACACCGGCGAGGTCCTGCGGGGCGTACCCCGCGCGTTCGCAGGCGGCGCGCGCGATGGCCGGCAGCCGGGTCGTCGCCCACCGGTAGACGCTCTGCCCCTCCTGCGCGAAGCGGGCGGGCTGCCCCTCGATGCGCACGGCGTGGCCCATCTCGGGCACCGAGCCCCACAGCACCGGGCCGATCCCCGGCTCGGCGGACGCCTCCACGACGGCGGCGCCCGCCCCGTCCCCGACCAGGACACAGGTCGTCCGGTCGGTCCAGTCGGTGACGTCGGACATCTTGTCGGCGCCGATGACCAGGGCGCGCGTGGAGGAGCCCGCGCGCACCGCGTGGTCGGCCGTGGCCAGCGCGTGGGTGAAGCCGGCGCAGACGACGTTGATGTCCATGGCGGCCGGTGAGGGGATGCCGAGCCGGGCCGCCACCCGCGCGGCCATGTTCGGCGACCGGTCGATGGCGGTGGAGGTCGCGACCAGGACGAGGTCGATGTCCTCCGGCGCGAGGCCGGCCGACGCGAGCGCCTTCGCGGCGGCGTGCGCGGCGAGTTCGTCGACCGGCTCGTCGGGCCCGGCGATGTGGCGCGTGCGGATGCCGACCCGGGACGTGATCCACTCGTCACTGGTGTCGACCATGCCCGCCAGGTCCTCGTTGGTGAGGACCCGGGCGGGCTGGTAGTGGCCGACGGCGGCGATGCGCGAGCCGTTCATCAGTGGTGATCCCCTCGAACCTCGGGTAGCGGGATGCACCAGTCTGATCAGTGACTCACCGGTACGACGGCACGTGATGCCACAGGAAACGGACGCGGGTGTTGTCGGCTTCTTGCAGACTCCCGCGGGTGCGGGAGTCTGCCGGACGGCTACCCCGTGAACAGCTGCGTCGCCTTGCGGACGAGTTCGTAGAGCCCGTACGCGAGCGGTGCGCCCACCCACACCCAGGCGAAGGTGATCAGTGCGCGCCGGGCGGGCGGGCTGTCGTCACTGGACATCGCTGGCCTCCTTCTTTGTGGGCTCCTCGGTCCGCGGCGCCGGTTCGTGGTGGCGGGGGTGGACGGGCCGCACGAGTTCGTTGGCGACGAACCCGACGGCGAGCAGTCCGATCATGATGAACAGGGACAGGGTGTAGAGGGACGAGCCGTCCTTGCCCGCCTCCTCCTGCCGGTCGGCGATCCAGTTCACGATGAGGGGCCCGAGGACGCCGGCCGTGGACCAGGCGGTGAGCAGCCGCCCGTGGATCGCGCCGACCTGGTAGGTGCCGAACAGGTCCTTGAGATAGGCGGGGACGGTGGCGAAGCCGCCGCCGTAGAAGGAGAGGATGACCAGCGCGCACAGGACGAACAGCGGCTTGGAGGAGTCCCCGGCGAGTGCGATCAGGGCGTACATCAGGGCGCCGACGCCGAGGTAGACGCGGTAGATGTTCTTCCGCCCGATCAGGTCCGAGGTGGACGACCAGCCGATGCGGCCCGCCATGTTGGCGGCGGACAGCAGGGCGACGAAGCCGGCCGCGGCCGACACCGACACCGGCGTGGAGGTGTCCGCGAAGAAGTCCGTGATCATCGGCGCGGCCTTCTCCAGGATGCCGATGCCGGCGGTGACGTTCATGCAGAGCACGATCCACAGGCACCAGAACTGCGGTGTGCGCACGGCACTGCGGGCGGACACCTGCGGTCCGTCGAGGGCGGCGGGACCGTCGCCGGCCGCCTTCACCGGGCGCGGCACGCGCACCAGCAGCACGCCGAGCAGCATGAAGACGGCGTACGTCAGGCCGTGGACCAGGAACGCCATGGCGATGCCGGAGCTGTCGGTGCCGAAGGACTCCAGCATCTGCGCCGACCACGGGGAGGCGATGAGGGCGCCGCCGCCGAAGCCCATGATGGCGATGCCGGTCGCCATGCCGGGCCGGTCGGGGAACCACTTGATCAGGGTGGACACCGGCGAGATGTAACCGATGCCGAGGCCGATCCCGCCGACGAAGCCGTAGCCGAGGACGATCAGCCAGTACTGCTCGACGGCGGCTCCGAGCGCGGCGAGCAGGAAGCCGGAGGAGAAGCAGACCAGGGCGACCGTCATCGCCCAGCGCGGCCCGTTGCGCTCCACCAGCGTGCCGCCGAACGCGGCGGACAGGCCGAGCATGACGATGCCGAGCTGGAAGGGCAGCGCGCTCTGGGTGCCGCTGAGGCCGAGGGCCGACTCCAGTGGGGGTTTGAACACGCTCCAGGCGTAGGCCTGGCCGATGGACAGATGGACCGAGAGTGCGGCGGGCGGAACCAGCCAGCGGCTCCATCCCGCGGGTGCCATGGGGGGACTCATGATCCCGCACGGTAGGCAGCGCCGAGGTGGTTGAGAAGTCAACGGGTCGATCGTCTGCGGTGAACGGTATGCCGGGCGCGACGAACGGTCGCCGGTCATCCGCGCGTCGGCGTGCGAAGGCGTGCGCGCACTCTTGCTGACCCCCTATCCATACTGTAGACAATATTCAGTCGACGAGCTTCAGGGCTTCGGCTCGTCCCCTCCCGCTTCTTCAGCACAGCCACCTCCGCGGTACTCCCTCGACCGAACGGAGCGTTCCGAAGTGAAAGTTGCAGTCCTCGGCGCCGGTGCCATCGGCGCCTACGTCGGAGCCGCGCTGCACCGCGCGGGTGCCGACGTGCACCTGATCGCCCGTGGACCGCACCTCGCGGCCATGAGGCAGCACGGGGTGCGGGTGCTCAGCCCGCGCGGCGACTTCACCGCCCGCGCCCACGCCACCGACGACCCGGCCGACGTCGGCCCGGTCGACTACGTCTTCCTGGGCCTGAAGGCCAACACGTACGCGGCGTGCGGGCCGCTGATCGAGCCGCTGCTGCACGAGCGCACGGCGGTCGTGGCCGCCCAGAACGGCATCCCCTGGTGGTACTTCCACCGGCACGGCGGCCCCTGGGACGGGCACCGCCTCGAGAGCGTGGACCCGGCCGGAGCGGTCAGTGCGGTGCTCGCGCCCGAACGGGCCGTCGGCTGCGTCGTGTACGCCGCCACCGAACTCGAAGGGCCGGGCGTCGTACGGCACTTGGAGGGCACCCGGTTCTCCGTCGGCGAGCCCGACCGCAGTGTCTCCCGGCGCTGTCTCGCCTTCAGCGAGGCCATGGTCGCCGGCGGCCTGAAGTGCCCGGTCGAACCCGACCTGCGCAACGACATCTGGCTCAAGCTGCTCGGCAACATCTCCTTCAACCCGATCAGCGCGCTCGCCCGCGCCACCATGCGGCAGATGTGCCTGCACGGCGGCACCCGCAAGGTCATCGAGACCATGATGACCGAGACGCTGGCCGTCGCCACGGCCCTGGGCTGCGAGGTCGGCGTCTCCATCGAACGCCGTCTCGCGGGCGCCGAGAAGGTCGGCGACCACCGCACCTCCACGCTCCAGGACCTGGAGCGCGGCAAACCGCTCGAACTCGACGTGCTCCTCGCGGCCGTCGTCGAACTGGCGGAGATCACCGGCGTCCAGGTGCCCACCCTGCGCACCGTGCACGCCATCTCGGACCTGCTCGCGCTGAGGAGCGCCGCATGAACGAACGCCGTAAGAAGGACCGTGGCCGCAGGAATTACACCCGGCTGACCCACCCCCTGGTGCGCGACTCCCGGGACGAGCCGTTCCGGCGGGCGACCTGGGACGAGGCCCTCGACCGGGCGGCCCGGGGCATCGAGCGCAACCGTGGCGCGTTCGGCATGTTCTCCTGCGCCCGCGCCACGAACGAGATGAACTACGTGGCGCAGAAGTTCGCCCGCGTCGTGATGGGCACCAACAACGTCGACTCCTGCAACCGCACCTGCCACGCCCCCAGCGTGGCGGGCCTGTCGGCGGCCTTCGGGTCGGGCGGCGGCACCTCCTCCTACGAGGAGATCGAGCACACCGACGTCATCGTGATGTGGGGCTCCAACGCCCGCTTCGCGCACCCGATCTTCTTCCAGCACGTGCTGAAGGGCATCCGCAACGGTGCCCGGATGTACGCGCTCGACCCGCGCCGCACCTCCACCGCCGAATGGGCGGAGAGCTGGCTCGGACTGAACGTCGGCACCGACATCCCGATGGCCCACGCGATCGGCCGCGAGATCATCCACGCGGGCCTCGCCAACAAGGCGTTCATCGCCCGGGCGACGACCGGCTTCGAGGAGTACAAGGCGCTCGTCGAACCGTGGACGCTGTCCCTCGCCGAGAAGGTGACGGGCGTACCGGCCGCGGCCATCCGGCAGGTCGCGCACGCCTACGCCCGCGCCGAACGCGCCCAGCTGTGCTGGACCCTCGGCATCACCGAGCACCACAACGGCACCGACAACGTCCGCGCCCTGATCAACCTGTCCCTGCTGACCGGCCACGTCGGCCGCTACGGCAGCGGGCTCCAGCCGCTGCGCGGGCAGAACAACGTGCAGGGCGGCGGCGACATGGGCGCCATCCCCAACCGGCTCCCCGGCTTCCAGGACCTCCTCGACCCGGGCACCCGCGCGAAGTTCGAGTCCGCCTGGGACACCGTGATCCAGCCCCACTACGGCCTGAACCTCACCGAGATGTTCGAGGCGATGGAGGACGGTGACCTGCGGGCCGTCTACTGCGTCGGCGAGAACCCAGCCCAGTCCGAGGCCGACAGCGAGCAGGCCGTACGGCGGCTGAAGCAGCTGGACTTCCTCGTCGTGCAGGACATCTTCCTGACGAGGACGGCCGAGCTCGCGGACGTCGTCCTCCCCGCCACCGCCGGGTGGGCCGAGACCGAGGGCACCACCACCAACAGCGAGCGGCGGGTACAGCGGGTGCGCCGGGCCCTCATCCCGCCCGGTGAGGCGCGCGAGGACATCGACATCATCTGCGACCTCGCCGGCCGGCTCGGCCACGACTGGAAGTACGCCGACGCCGAGGCCGTGTGGAACGAGCTGCGCTCGGTGTCGCCGGACCACCACGGGATGACGTACCGGCGGCTGGAGGAGCACCAGGGCATCCAGTGGCCCTGCCCCAGCACCGACGGGCTCGAACCGGCTTATCTGCACGGCCGGTTGTGGGAGGACGACCCGGCGAGGCGCGGCACGCCGGCGCCGTTCGGCATCGTCCAGCACGATCCGCCGGTCGACCTGACCGACGAGCGGTACCCGATCCGGCTGACCACCGGACGCCGGCTCGACTCCTACAACACCGGGGTGCAGAGCGGCAGTTTCGCCTCCCCGCTGCGGCGCGGCGAGTTCGTGGAGATCAGCCCGGAGGACGCCGAGCGGTACGGGGTCGTGGTCGGCGAGAAGGTCCAGGTGACCTCGCGGCGCGGCAGCGTCGTCGCGCCGGTGTGGGTGGACACCGCGCTGCGGCCCGGCCTGGCCTTCATGACCATGCACTTCCCCGACGAGGTGGACACCAACCAGCTGACGATCGAGGCGAACTGCCCGATCGCGGGGACGGCGGAGTTCAAGGCGTCGGCGATCCGGATCGACAAGCTCCCCGTCGCGACCATCGTGAGGTGACGCAGTGGACCTGCACTTCGGCGACAGCAAACCGACGGACGACGAGCGCGCGGCCGTCGACGCCCTGCTCGGGCCGCCCGAGTCGTCCTGGGAGGGCGCCGCCCGCGACGAGATGGGGGCCGCCGATCTGAGGTGGGCGCGCGGCGGCCGTGCCGCCCGGGACCGCCGCGACCTGCTGTTGCCGGGGCTGCACGCCATCAACGACCGGATCGGCTGGATCAGCGAGGGCGCCCTCGACTACCTGTGCCGGCGGCTGACGGTCCCGCCGGCGGAGGCGTACGGCGTCGCCACCTTCTACGCCCTGTTCTCCGTCAAGCCGCGCCCCGCGACGGTGCTGCACGTGTGCACGGACCTGGCGTGCGCGGCGGCCGGCGCGGGTGAGCTGTGCGCCGGCATCGAGTCGCGCCTGGGACCGGGCAGCGGCGTGAGCGTGCAGCGCGGCCCGTGCCTCGGCCTGTGCGAACGGGCCCCCGCCGCCCTGGCGGTGAAGGCGGGCGACCCGGTGCGTACGGCGGTGTCGGCACCGGCGACCGTGGAGGGTGCCGTGCTCGCCGCGAGCGCGCCGGACTCCGCGCCCGGGGAACCGCCCGCGGCGATGGCGGTGCCACAGGCCGGGGACCCCTCGCTGACACTGCTGCGGCGCGTCGGCGTCGTCGACCCCGCCTCGCTGGACGACTACCGGGTCCACGGCGGGTACGCCGCGCTGCGCCGGGCCTTCGAACTCGGCCCCGCCGGGGTGATCCGCGAGGTCACCGACTCCGGCCTGGTCGGGCGCGGCGGCGCCGCCTTCCCCACCGGCCGCAAATGGCAGGCCACGGCGTCCCAGCCCGACCATCCGCACTACGTCGTCTGCAACGCCGACGAGTCCGAGCCCGGCACCTTCAAGGACCGGGTGCTGATGGAGGGCGACCCGTACGCGCTGGTCGAGGCCATGACGATCGCCGGGTACGCGACGGGCGCCCACCGGGGCCATCTGTATCTGCGCGGCGAGTACCCGCGCGCCCTGCGCCGTCTGGAGCACGCGATCGCGCAGGCCCGGGCGCGCGGCTTCCTCGGCGACGACGTCCTCGGCCAGGGGTACGCCTTCGACATCGAGATCCGGCGGGGCGCGGGCGCGTACATCTGCGGCGAGGAGACCGCGCTGTTCAACTCCATCGAGGGCTACCGGGGCGAGCCGCGCTCCAAGCCGCCGTTCCCCGTGGAGAAGGGGCTGTTCGGCAAGCCTACGGTGGCGAACAACGTCGAGACGCTGGTCAACGTCCTGCCGATCCTGACGATGGGGGCCCCGGCGTACGCGGCCATCGGCACCGGGCGGTCCACCGGGCCGAAGCTGTACTGCGTGTCCGGCAGCGTGGACCGCCCCGGCGTCTACGAGCTCCCCTTCGGCGCCACCCTCGGCGAGCTGCTGGAGCTGGCGGGCGTCCGGGACGGGCTGCGGGCCGTGCTGCTGGGCGGCGCGGCGGGCGGCTTCGTACGGGCCGACGAGATGGACATCCCGCTCACCTTCGAGGGGACGCGCGAGGCCGGCACCACGCTCGGCTCGGGGGTGGTCCTCGCCTTCGACGGCACCGTGCCGCTGCCCCGGCTGCTGCTGCGGATCGCCGAGTTCTTCCGCGACGAGTCGTGCGGGCAGTGCGTGCCCTGCCGGGTCGGGACGGTCCGTCAGGAGGAGGCACTGCACCGGATCGCCGAGCGCACGGGCGCGGCGGCCGCCGACGACATCGCCCTGCTCAGAGAGGTCGGCCGCGCCATGCGGGACGCCTCCATCTGCGGTCTGGGGCAGACCGCGTGGAACGCCGTGGAATCCGCGATCGACCGACTGGGGGCCTACGCATGACCGCGATACCGCTGGGAGTGCCGCGCCGGCTGGTGGAGTTCACCCTCGACGGGCAGGAGGCCCGGGTGCCTGAGGGCTCCACGATCCTCGACGCCTGCCGGGCCGCCGGGAAGGACATCCCGACCCTGTGCGAGGGCGACACACTGCGGCCCAAGAACGCCTGCCGGGTGTGCGTCGTCGAGGTCGAGGGGTCCAGGACGCTGGTGCCCGCCTGCTCCCGCAGGGCCGAGGCGGGCATGGAGGTCAGCACCGGCACCGAACGCGCGCGACACAGCCGCAAGATCGTCCTGGAGCTGCTGGCCTCGTCCGTCGACCTGTCGACGACGCCGCGGGTCGCCGGATGGCTCAAGGAGTACGAGGCGAAACCGGACCGCTTCGGCCCGGACGCCGCCCGGCTGAACGAGGAGCCGAAGGTCGACAACGAGCTCTACGTCCGCGACTACGACAAGTGCATCCTCTGCTACAAGTGCGTGGACGCCTGCGGCGACCAGTGGCAGAACACCTTCGCGATCTCCGTCGCCGGACGCGGCTTCGGCGCGCGGATCGCCGTCGAGCACGACGCCCCGCTCACCGACTCGGCGTGCGTGTACTGCGGCAACTGCATCGAGGTGTGCCCGACCGGAGCCCTGTCGTTCAAGTCGGAGTTCGACATGCGTGCGGCGGGTACCTGGGACGAGTCGGCTCAGACCGAGACGACCACCGTGTGCGCGTACTGCGGTGTGGGCTGCAACCTCACGCTCCATGTGCAGGACAATGAGATCGTGAAGGTCACCTCGCCGCACGACAACCCGGTGACCCACGGCAACCTGTGCATCAAGGGCCGCTTCGGCTACCAGCACGTCCAGAACCGGGACTGACGGGACTGATCGAGACATGGGACGAGTCACGGAACGACGCAAGGTGATCCGGATCAGGGACGGAGCGGTCTCCACCCGGCCGGACACCCTCGTCGCGGAGGAGCCCCTGGAGATCCGGCTGAACGGCAAGCCGCTCGCCATCACCATGCGCACCCCGGGCGACGACTTCGCGCTGGCCGCCGGCTTCCTGGTGAGCGAGGGCGTCCTCGCCGAGCAGACGGACCTGCGGAACATCGTGTACTGCGCGGGCGCGACCGCCGACGGGTCCAACACGTACAACGTGGTGGACGTGCAGACCGCGCCCGGCGTGACCGTCCCCGACATCACCCTCGAACGGAACGTGTACACCACCTCGTCCTGCGGGCTGTGCGGCAAGGCGAGCCTGGACGCGGTCCGTACGACGGCCCGCTGGCCCATCGCCGACACTCCCCCGGTCCGCGTCGACCCCGATCTGCTCGCGGGCCTCCCCGACCGGCTCCGCGCGGCCCAGCGGGTCTTCGACCGGACCGGGGGCCTGCACGCTGCCGCCCTGTTCTCCGAGGAGGGCGAACTGCTCGACGTCCGGGAGGACGTGGGCCGGCACAACGCGGTCGACAAACTCGTCGGCCGGGCCCTGCAGAACGGAGACCTGCCGCTGTCCCGGGCGATCCTGCTGGTGTCCGGGCGGGCCAGCTTCGAGCTGGCGCAGAAGGCCGTGATGGCGGGCATCCCCGTCCTCGCGGCGGTCTCCGCGCCGTCGTCCCTCGCGGTCGACCTGGCCGCGGAGACCGGGCTGACCCTGGTGGGCTTCCTGCGGGGCAGCTCGATGAACGTGTACGCGGGGGACCACCGGCTCGCCCTGCGGACCGCGGCCGCCCGAGGCTGACCGGCCCCCGCGACACGGCGGCGGGGCCCCGGCCGGCGGGGAGCGCCCCCTGCGCCGTCCCCGGGGCCCCACTGTTCGTCCGACCTCATGGACCGGGGCGCCTCCGGCCACTACCGTCCCAGGGGTGCCCGACGACATCCGAGCACGGCGGCGCGCGGGAACCGGCCTCGGTGTCCTGCTGGCGCTGGTGCTCGGTGCCGTGCTGCTCACCGCCCTCCCGGACGACGGCGAACGGGAGGGCGGTGCCGCGTGCGGCCCCCGGGGCGTCGGGTCCTGGTCGGCCGAGCGCGGTCTGACGGCCGAGTTCGCCCGCTACGGCGACGATCCCGCCCGCACCGACGACTGGACCGGCGGCGACGGCACGCATTCGGTGAGGCTGCCGGACGGCCGCCTGATGTGGCTGTTCTCGGACACCTACCTCGGCCGTGTCCACCCGCCGCCCAACCCGTTCGGCGAGTCCGCCGCCTGGCGGGAGGGCTCCGCTCCCCTGGTCCGCAACTCCGCGGTCGTCATGCGCGACGGACGGCTGGAGCGCACGCTGCCCGCGCCGCTCTTCCCCGACCCGGCGCCGGGCCAGTGGCGCTGGCCGGTCGCGGCCCGCGTCGAACCCCGCTCCCCCGGGGCGCCTGAGCGGGTCCTGCGGGTGCTGCTGTGGGTCCGCGCGGCCGGGCCGTCGCCGTGGATCTACGGGGTGCCGCTCGCCACGGAGGTCGCCACGCTCTCCCTGCCGGACCTGCGGGTGGAGTCGGCCGTGCGGATCGCCGACCAGCAGGCGGTGCCGGACCCGTCCCGGCGGGTGCTGTACGGGACCACGCTGGTCGAGGAGGGCGGCTGGACGTACGTGTTCGGGGGCGACGACGGCCGGGCCGCCGCCCGCCCGGCCGGCCGCGCCCATCTCGCGCGGGTGCCGCGCGGCCGGCTGGGCGAGCCGGACGCCTGGCGGTACTGGGACGGCTCGGGGTGGGGCGGGCCGGCCGCGCGGTCCCGGCCGGTGCTCGGGGACGGGCGGCGCGCCGGGGTGGGCAGCGCGTTCTCGGTGGCCCGGGTGGACGGGACGTACGTGCTGTTCACGATGGCGGCGGGCACGGCGGGGCTGCGGGCGGTGACGTCGTACTGGGCGTGCTCACCGGCCGGTCCCTGGCACGGGCCCGGCCGGCCCTTCACCCCGGGGCTGCCGCCCGGCGGCGGCCTCGCCGCGTACAACCCGCAGGTCCACCCCGAACTGGGCGGCGGCGGACGCCTCGTGCTCAGCTACGACGTCAACTGGCTGGAGCCGGCCGACGCGGCGGCCCAGCTCAGCCGCGACGTGTCCCGGTACCGACCGCGGTTCGTGACGCTGCGGCTGACCCCCGCCCGCTGACCGGGCCGGTGTCGTCGGCGTCGTCGGCGGCCTCCGGGTCGTGGGAGCGGCGTTTGGCGATGACCGCGCACACCATCAGCTGCATCTGGTGGAAGAGCATCAGCGGCAGCACGGCCAGGGAGGCGTGCGCGCCGAACAGGACGCTGGCCATCGGCAGCCCGGAGGCCAGGGACTTCTTGGAGCCGGCGAACTGGATGGCGATGCGGTCCGCGCGGCCGAACCCGAGCGCCCTCGCGCCGTACCAGGTCAGGGCTAGCATCACGGCGAGCAGTACGGCCTCGACGGCGAGGAGGCCGGCCAGCCGGCCGGGGCTGACCTGGTGCCAGATGCCCTGGACCATGCCCTCGCTGAACGCGGTGTAGACGACGAGCAGGATCGAGCCGCGGTCGACGAGCCCGAGGACCTTGCGGTGCCGGGCCACGAAACCGCCGATCCAGCGGCGCAGCAGCTGCCCGGCGACGAACGGCACGAGCAGCTGGAGCACGATCTTCACCACCGAGTCGGCGGAGAGGCCGCCGCCGTTGCCGCCGAGCACGGCCGCCGCGAGCAGCGGGGTGACGACGATGCCCACCAGCGAGGAGAAGGAGCCCGCGCAGATCGCGGCCGGGACGTTGCCGCGGGCCATCGAGGTGAAGGCGATGGAGGACTGGATGGTGGACGGGACCAGGGTGAGGAAGAGCAGTCCCTGGTAGAGCGGGTCGGTGAGGATCACCGGGACGAGTCCGCGGGCCGCGAGACCCAGCAGCGGGAAGACCGCGAAGGTGCAGACGAGGACGGTGACGTGGAGCCGCCAGTGCTTGAGTCCGTCGAGGGCCTCACGGGTGGACAGCCGGGCGCCGTAGAGGAAGAACAGGAAGGCGATGGCGGCCGTGGAGGCGCCCGAGGCCACGTCCGCGGCCGTCCCGCGCGCCGGGAGCAGGGCGGCGATGCCGACTGTCCCGAGCAGCAGCAGGATGTACGGGTCGATCGGCATCCACCGCGGCCAGTGCAGGCGTTTCACTGTGCTCCACTACTTCGCTCGTCGCTTCGCTGTACGTCGTGTACGTCGTGTTCCCGGCACGGACGTGCCCTCTCCATCGTCCTCCGGCTCTCTGCGATCGGGAATCCGGTATACCGCTCTGACTGTCATCACGATTCACGATGACCGGGCTAGGCTGGGGGCCGTGTACGACCCCTCCCAGCTGCGCACCTTCCTCGCGGTGGCCCAGACGCTGAGTTTCACGCGGGCGGCCCGCCGGCTCGGGCTGCGCCAGTCGACCGTCAGCCAGCACGTGCGGCGGCTGGAGGACGCGACGGGGCGGCCGTTGTTCGTCCGGGACACGCACTCGGTGGAGCTGACCGAGGACGGCGAGGCGATGCTCGGCTTCGCGCGGCGCATCCTGGCGGTGCACGAGCAGGCCACGGCGTTCTTCACCGGGACGCGGCTGCGGGGGCGGCTGCGCTTCGGGGCGTCCGAGGACTTCGTCCTGACCCGGCTGCCGGAGATTTTGGAGGGCTTCCGCTACGAGCACCCCGAGGTCGATCTGGAGCTGACGGTCGAGCTGTCCGGGACGCTGCACGAGCAGCTGGCCGCGGGGAAGCTGGACCTGGTGCTGGCCAAGCGGCGGCCTGAGGGCCCGCGCGGGGAGCCCGTCTGGCACGACCGGCTGGTGTGGATCGGCGCGGAGCGGCTGCGGCTGGAGCCGGACCGTCCGGTGCCGCTGATCGTGTACCCCCCGCCCGGGATCAGCCGGGCGATGGCGCTGGAGGCCCTGGAGCGGCAGGGCCGGCAGTGGCGGATCGTCTGCACGAGCGGCAGCCTCAACGGCCTGATCGCGGCGGCCCGGGCCGGGCTCGGCGTGATGGCGCACTCCCGGGGCCTGATCCCGCCGGGTCTGGTGCGGGTGCCCGAGCGGGCCGGTCTGCCCGAGCTGGGCCGGGTCGACTTCGTCCTGATGCACGGGCCCCGGCGGACGGCGGCCCAGTCGGCGGCCGACGCGCTGGCGGGCGCGATCCTCGCGGGCGGCGACCGGCTGCACCGGCGCTGAGCCCCGCGTGGGGGTGACGGCTTCGCAGCCGTGTGCGCTGAGGGAGGAGAGGACGGTCCGGCCGGGCGCCGCCCCAAGATCGACCGGACCTTCGCCCGGTAAGTGAGTCGGTCGGATTTGGTGGAGATTACGGGCCCGGAACTTACTCAACGGTCAGTTTTGTGTCCGCCGCTGTCCGATGTGGGGGCATTTTCCTTCGCTGACCTGTGCAAACTTGAGCACCCGTCGGTTTTCGGCCCCCTCCCGCCCGCATGACGGGTGGGGTAGCTTTCACGCCCTGTGCTGAGCGTCAGCCGATGCATTCGGAGCGGGGAGCGGGGTTTGCGCGAGTTCACCAACCCTCCGTTGGCGTTGGCACCGCCGGTGGGCGGCCTGGCCGACGTCGTCTTCGAGCATGCCCAGGAGGATCCCTCGTACGTGGTCCTCGGCCGCAAGGACGAGGACGGCCTGTGGCAGGACGTCACCGCCGCCGAGTTCCGCGACGAGGTGCTCGCCCTCGCCAAGGGGCTGCTCGCCCGCGGCATCCGCTTCGGCGACCGGGTCGCGATCATGTCCCGCACCCGCTACGAGTGGACCCTGTTCGACTTCGCGCTGTGGACCATCGGCGCCCAGGTCGTCCCGATCTACCCGACCTCCTCGGCCGAGCAGTGCTTCTGGATGCTGTACGACGCGGAGTGCTCGGCGGCGATCGTGGAGCACGAGGACCACGCGATGACGATCGCCACCGTCATCGACCGCCTCCCCCGGCTGCACGAGATGTGGCAG
Source organism: Streptomyces sp. NRRL WC-3605 (assembly GCF_001509795.1). GTDB lineage: Bacteria > Actinomycetota > Actinomycetes > Streptomycetales > Streptomycetaceae > Streptomyces > Streptomyces viridochromogenes. The sequence goes on from NZ_LLZN01000055.1 coordinate 90,104, forward strand.
CTGGACGCGGGAGCCGTACAGGAGCTGTACGACGCGGGCGCCCATCTCGACGACGAGGTAGTCCACCGGCACCGGCAGGCGGTCACCCCCGAGTCGATCGCCACGGTGATCTACACGTCCGGCACGACGGGCCGCCCCAAGGGCTGCGTCATCTCGCACGGCAACCTGATGTACGAGGCCGACACGGTCATCGAGCGCTGGGAGCCGGTGTTCCACTCGAAGAAGGGCGACGAGGCGGCGACCCTGCTGTTCCTGCCGCTCGCGCACGTCTTCGGGCGGATGGTGGAGGTCGCCGCGATCCGCGGCCGGGTGCGGTTCGGGCACCAGCCTCAGATGCACGCGGCGGCGCTGCTGCCCGACCTCGCCGCGTTCCGGCCCACGTTCTTCCTCGCCGTGCCGTACATCTTCGAGAAGGTCTTCAACGCCGCCCGGCGCAAGGCCGAGAAGGAGGGCAGGGCCGGCGCCTTCGAGAAGGCCGTCGACGTGGCCGTGAAGTACGCCGACGCCGTCGAGGCGAAGGCGTGGGGCATCGGGCCGGGCCCCTCGGCGGGCCTGCGCGTGCAGCATCAGCTCTTCGACAAGCTCGTGTACTCCAAGATGCGCGCGGCGATGGGCGGACGCATCCGGCACGCCATGTCCGGCGGCTCGGCGATGGACCGGCGGCTCGGCCTGTTCTTCGCCGGCGCGGGCGTCCAGATCTACGAGGGCTACGGCCTCACCGAGTCCACGGCGGCCGCCACCGCCAACCCGCCCGGACGCACCCGGTACGGCACGGTCGGCCGGCCCATCCCGGGCGTCACCGTCCACATCGCCGACGACGGCGAGATCTGGCTGAACGGCGGCAACGTCTTCCTCGGCTATCTCAACAACCAGAAGGCCACCGACCAGACGCTGCACGACGGCTGGCTCGCCACCGGCGACCTGGGCACCCTCGACGAGGACGGCTATCTCACCATCACCGGCCGCAAGAAGGAGATCCTGGTGACCTCCGGCGGCAAGAGCGTCTCGCCGGGCGTCCTGGAGGAGCGGGTGCGCGACCATCCGCTGGTGGCGCAGTGCATCGTCGTCGGCAACGACCGCCCGTACGTCGCCGCCCTGGTCACCCTCGACCAGGAGGCCGTCGAGCACTGGCTGGCGATGCGCGGCAAACGCCCGATGTCACCGGCGGAGCTGGTCCGCGACCCGGATCTGGAGACCGAGGTGCGGCGCGCGGTCGTCGCCGCGAACACGCTGGTGTCGCAGGCCGAGTCGATCCGCACCTTCCGGATACTCGCCCAGCCGTTCACCGAGGAGCACGGGCTGCTCACCCCGTCGCTGAAGCTGAAGCGCAAGGCGATCGAGGGCGCGTACGCCAACGAGGTGGAGGCGCTGTACCAGGCGTGAGCGCCGGGTTTTTCTCCGGTCAGGAATGCGTGACGGGCCGTGATCGTTGACGATGGGAGTCCAACCTGTCGGCAACCGTAAGGATCAAGAGCTCGTGAGCAGCAAGGTCCCCCCGATCATCCTCAACAACGGCGTCGAGATGCCCCAGCTGGGCTTCGGCGTCTGGCAGGTGCCGGACGACGAGGCCGAGCAGGCGGTCGCGGCCGCGCTGGAGGCCGGGTACCGCAGCATCGACACAGCGGCGATCTACGGCAACGAAACGGGCACCGGCAAGGCCGTCGCCGCCTCCGGCGTCCCCCGCGAGGACGTCTTCGTCACCACCAAGGTCTGGAACAGCGACCACGGCTACGACTCCACGCTCCGAGCCTTCGACACCTCGCTGGAGAGGCTGGGCCTGGAGTACGTCGACCTCTACCTCATCCACTGGCCCACGCCGGCGCGCGGGACGTACGTGGACACCTACAAGGCGTTCGAGAAGCTGCTCGCCGACGAGCGGGTCCGCGCGATCGGCGTGTCCAACTTCCTCCCGGAGCACTTGGAGCGGCTGATCGAGGAGACCTCGGTCGTCCCGGCGGTCAACCAGATCGAACTGCACCCGCATCTGCAGCAGCACGCCTCGCGTGAGTTCCACGCCGAGCACGGCATCGCCACGGAGGCGTGGTCGCCGCTCGGCTCGGGCAAGGGGCTGCTGGAGGTCCCGGCCATCGTCGCGATCGCGCAGAAGCACGGCCGCACCCCGGCCCAGGTCGTGCTGCGCTGGCACCTCCAGCTCGGCAACGTGGTCATCCCGAAGTCCGTGACGCCGGCGCGGATCAAGGAGAACATCGAGGTGTTCGACTTCAGCCTCGACGACGAGGACCTCGCCGCGATCAGCGCGCTGAACGAGGACCGGCGCCTCGGCCCGGACCCGGCCGAGTTCAACGCCGCCTGAGGCGTCCGCCGCGCACACGGCACGGCCGCCGCTCGCCTGTCGCGAGCGGCGGCCGTGCCGTTCCGCGTTCCCGCCGGGTCAGTTGGGCTGTCCCAGCGGCCGTACGACGACGGTGTTGACGTCCACGCCCTCCGGCTGCCGGACGGCCCACACGACCGAGTCCGCGATCTGGTCGGCGGTCAGCAGGTTCCCCGGGGGCAGGCTGCCGAGGCCGTCCCAGAACGGCGTCTCGACGCGGCCCGGCGCGACGAGCGTGACGCCGACCCCCCATTCGGTGACCTCGCGCCGGGTGTTCTCGGCGAGCCCGGTCACCGCCCACTTCGTCGCGCCGTAGAGGTTGCCGGCCGTCGGCACGAACCCGGCGACGCTGCCGACCAGCACGATCCGGCCGCGGCTCGCCTTGAGGGCGTCGATGGAGGCGCGGATCAGCAGGGCCGGGCCGAGGACGTTGGTCAGCACCATCTCCGGCCAGCCGGCCGGGTCGCCCTGGGCGACCGAGTCGTGCGTGGCGAAACCGGCGTTGGCGACGACCGTGTCGAGCCGGCCGAACGCCTTGAGCGTGGCGTCCACCGCGGCCTGGACGTCCTCGTAGCGGGCGGAGTCGCCCACGAAGGTCAGCAGCCGCTCGGGCTGCCCGACCTCGTCGGCGAACCGGCGCAGGCGCTCCTCGCCGCGTCCGGTGACGGCGACCCGGTGGCCGGCGTCCAGCAGGCGGCGTGCGACGGCGGCGCCGATGCCGCTGCCGCCGCCGGTGATCAGTGCGGCCGGAGAGTCGGTCATGGTGGGTCCCCCTGTGTATCGGTGCCTGGACGAGCGGGAGTCCATCACTTGAAGTGCTCTCGAAGTCAAGGCCCTTTCGCCCGCGGGGACTTCATCGGGCGCGGACGGCCGTGAACACGGTCTGTGCCGCCAGGACGAAGACGTCCGGGCGGTGGTGGACGCTCGCCTCGTCGCCGGGGTCGAGGAGCCGGTCGAGAGCGGCGCGGTCGTCGGCGTCCAGCCGGTCGCCCAGGACCTCACGGGTGCGGGTGAGGGTGGCGACGGCGTACGCGCGGGCGCGGCCCGTGGTCGGGGCCGGCAGGTCCAGGAGGAAGGTCCGGGTGCCGCTGGGGCGCAGTCCGGCGGCGGCCAGCAGGGCGGGCCAGTCCTCCGCCTCGGCGACGGAACCGGGCAGCTCGGCCCGCATCCGCGCGAACCACTCCGCCTCCACCACGTCCAGGCGCGACTGGAGCCCGGGGCGCCCGAAGCCGATGTCACGCGGCAGGAACCGCGCCGGCAGACCGCCCTCCTGCAGGGCCAGGGTGCCGCCGAAGGAGAGCCGCTCGGCGAACGCGGCCAGCGCCGCCCGCTGATCGCCCAGATGATGCAGACTCCGCCCCGCCCACAACAGGTCGGCCGGATAGTCCAAGTCCCCCAGCACACCGGGGAGTTCACCGGTCAGCGTGTCGAAGCGATCGGCGACCCCGAAGCGCCCGGCCCTCTCCCGTGCCCGGTCCAGCAGAGGCTGCGAGGCGTCGACCGCGACGATCCGGGCCCCCGGGAAGGTGTCGGCCAGCAGACAGGACACGACCCCCGGCCCGCTGCCCGCGTCGACGACCAGCCCCGGCTCGGTCTGCCGTTTCGCGAGCCACGCCATGGCGTGCTCGTACAGAGGCGTGAACAACTCGGCCTGCGCCTCCAGCCGCGGACCCATCTCGCCCCAGTCGATATCGCTGTGCTCGTGATGATGCGCCATGCCCTCAGCCTCCCCTGTCCACCGCCACGAGCGCGCGAGGACGGTACCGAGGGCTCACTGCGGTTTGCGGAACGCCGCCAGCGTGAAGACCGGGTCCGGGCGGGGGCGGTCCTGGTCGGGGAGAGCGGACAGGCGGGTGGCGAAGGTCTCGGAGAGGGGGTCGCCGGGTGGGAGGGTGCCGAACCAGCCGCGGCGCAGGTCGGCCACCGTGCGGCGGGGGCTGCGGCCCTGGCCGTGGCCGGTGAAGCGGGTCCGTCCGGCGGGGAGCAGGCCGTGGTCGTGGGCGTGGGAGCGCACCCGGTCGGCCTCGTCCGTGGCGGGGGGG